>JACCEN010000006.1 GCA_013416435.1 Alcaligenaceae bacterium
GCTGTCTTGCCCAGGCAAGACAGGGCTTCTACCAGATTGGCCAAGGATCCGCCTCTAAGAACGGATCCCCGGCACCCAGTTACGCTTGACGACCATAGCAAGGTGGTCCCACGCCTTCCCATCCCGAACAGGACCGTGAAACGCCTTTGCGCCGATGATAGTGGACGTACGTCTGTGAAAGTAGGTCATCGTCAGGCTCTTATTGTGAAAACCCCCCAGCGCTCAGCGCTCGGGGGTTTTTTGTTTGGAGGGGTCAGACCCCAAACGGGGTCTGACCCCATTACACGCGGACGCGGGGTCAGACCCCGCATGGGGTCTGACCCCTTGAGTCTCATTACAGTGTGTTAAATTCGCACTGTACAGTTAGTTATCTGTTACCGAGCTGTATATTTTTCCACTTTAGGGCTTGTGATAGCATCATTCGCACATTTTGAGCCGGCGCATCATGCGCTGCCGAATGCAATGGTCGTCATAATGAAAAATATTCCGGAGACTCTATGAACAGACGTGATCTTTTGAAGCTCGGCGGGCTTGCGGCTCTTGCTTCGCCCCTAGGCATGAAACCGGCATTTGCCGCTGACCCCATACTCTTTGGTGTCCCCAATCCCATGTCCGGCCCCTTCGCCGCGAACGGCAAGTTCGCGCAGATGGGAGTCGAGCTCTTCGTGGAGCACAACAAGACCCTGATCGGACAGCCGGTCGGCTACAAGATCCTCGATACCCAAGGCAAGCCCGCGACCGCCATCCGCCAGGTTCAGGACTTGTTTGAACAACAGAAAGCCCGATTCTTCGCCGGCGGCATTCTTTCTTCAGAAGCATTGGCCATGGGCAAAGGCCTGGACAAGCTGGGCGGCATTTTCGTCACCACCGCGGGCGCGGACGAAATCACCGGCACCGATTGCAACCGGGCGACCTTCCGCTGGTCGGTGCCTACTTATGGCGCCATCCGCGAGACGGTCGGCCCGCTGATCAAGCTGCATCCGGAAGCCAAGCGTTGGTATACCATCACCCCGCAATACGTGTTTGGCGAAGGCCTGCTTACCGCCACCAAGAACATCCTGAAGGAAAACCAGCTCGAGCACGTGGGCAACAGCTATCACTCTCTGGACGAGCGCGAGTTCAGCGGCTACCTGACCAACGCCATGGCAGCCAAGCCCGATGTCCTCTTGCTGTTGAACTTCGGCTCGCAAAGTTCCGAAGCCTTGCGCCAGGCGGTCAGCTTCGGCATGAAGACCAACACCATCATCCTGATGGCGTGGGCGTCCGGCCTGGAACAGTTCGAGTCCTTGGGCGCCGATCTTTGCCAGGATGTGTATTTCGGTGTGCAGTATTGGCACAGTATTGATTCCCCGCTCAATCACGAGCTGGTCAAGCGTACGCAGGACAAGTTCAAGATCAATCCGAACTACAGCCTCGCGGGGGCATATATCCTGACCAAGATGATGGCCGATGGCATCGTCAAGGCAAATTCCACCGACGTGCCAAAAGTGATTGCGGCCATGGAAGGCACTACCTATGATGGACTCACCGGCAAAGAGACCATACGCAAGGAAGACCACCAGGTCATCAAGAACTATTATCTACTCAAGGGCAAGGCCAAGGCGTCCATGAAGGACAAGGACGACTACTGCGACATTGTCCACGGCGGCCAATCCTTCCTGACTCCCGAGCAGGCAGGCTGCAAGATGCCCGCCTGATTCCGCCTTGCAGGGCCGGCCGCTCCTCATGTCCGGGGCGGCGGCCCGGCCGGCAGGTGCTCGATTCATTGGTTTCATTGGTTGTTGTTCAGCGCAGCAAGTCTGCGTGCCGGCCGGGCCGTCGCCGATTTCAGGCGGTGTCCGGAAGCTCGCGCTTTCTTGCTGCAACATGGCAAAGGGTCAGGGTAGCGATCGACTATGAATTTATATTTGCTGCAGTTGGTCAACGGCATCGGCATAGGAATGATCTATTTCCTGCTGGCCGTCGGCCTGTCCATCGTGTTCGGGTTATTGCGGTTCGTGAACTTCGCGCATGGCGCGTTCTATCTGATGGGCGCCTATGCATGCTACGCATTCATGCAGTTGGGCGGCAGCTTCTGGCTGGCGCTGCTGGTCGGACCCGTCGTGGTGGGCTTTTGCGCTTGGGTGGCCGAGCGCCTTCTCCTGCGCCGCATCTATGATTTGCCGCACGAATTCCACATCCTGTTCACGCTCGGGCTGGCCTGGGCGATACAGGAGCTCGTGATCCTGTATTGGGGCCCCGTGGGCGTCAACGTGTCGCCGCCCGCTGGATTGAACGGCGTCGTGATGTGGGGCGCCTTCATCTATCCCAAGTACCGGCTTTTCCTCATTGCGTTTTCAGCGCTGCTTGCGCTCGTCATCTGGCTGCTGTTGGAGCGCACTCGCCTGGGCAGCATCATCCGCGCGGGTAGCGAATCGCCCGAGATGGTGACGCTGCTGCGCATCAACGTGTACAAGATCTTTGGGCTGACCTTCGCCCTTGGTGCGGCGACCGCCGGGCTGGCCGGCGTGCTGGCGGCGCCCTTGCGCGGGGTCGAGCCTTTCATGGGCATAGAAGCCCTGGCCGTCGCCTTCGTGGTGGTGGTCGTGGGCGGGATGGGCAGCTTCAGCGGCGCGCTTCTCGGAGGACTCCTGGTCGGCATCGTGCAAAGCCTGATGAGCACCCTGTGGCCGCAGGGGGCCAGCCTGATGATCTATGTGGCCATGGCGCTGGTGCTCTTGCTTCGTCCGGACGGCTTGATGGGGAGAAGCCAATGATCTCGTTCTTGAAGAGAAACCGCTATCTGCTGATGGCGGTGCTGTCGGTGCTGATCCTGCCCATGATACTGACCTCCGGTTCGCTGGCATCCGAAGTGCTCATCTTCGCGCTGGCTGCACTGGGATGCAATCTGCTGCTAGGATACGCGGGGCTGCTGTCGTTCGGCCAAGGGATATTCTTCGGCATAGGAAGCTATACCCTGGGCATTCTGCTTACGCGTACCGGTCTGCCCATGACTTTCGTGCTTGTACTGGCCATTGTCATGGGTGCGGCGGTCGCGGGGCTCGTCGGGTGGCTTGCCATCCGGCAGAAAGGCGTGTACTTCGTCATGCTGACGCTGGCCTTGACGCAGATGTTCTATTTCCTGGCCTATTCCACGCCTGAACTCACCGGCGGCGACAACGGCTTGCTCGATATCCCCATGCTTCCGCTGACCATCTTCGGCCATACGGTGCTGCCAAACAAGACGGCTTGGGAATACTACACCTTCGTCGCCATCCTGTTCGTACTGGCTTACTGGGCGCTGCAGCGCGTGGTGGATTCCATCTTCGGCCGCACCTTGCTGGCCATTCGCGACAACCCGGCGCGGGCGACGGCCCTGGGCTATAACATCATCCATTTCAAGATGGTGGCCTTCATGCTGTCCGGTGCCATTACCGCGCTCGCGGGCGCCTTGTACGCAATGATGACCGGCATCGCGCCGCTTACCAGCATCAACTACCACATGAGCGAAGTCATCCTGCTGGTCACCGTGCTGGGCGGCACCGGCAAACTCATTGCGTCCGTACTGGGCGCGGCGTTCTACGTCATTGTGTCGGACTGGCTGTCGCATCTATGGCCGCGCTGGCTGCTGCTGTTCGGTCTGCTGCTGATGGCGGTAAGCCTGTATATGCAAGGCGGCCTCTGGGGAGCCTGCCGGGCGCTGGGCGCAATGTGGTTTCAACCGCGCGGCGCTCGCAATGAGACCAAAAAGGAGGCGTCATGAGCCAGCCGATTCTGGACGCCAGGAACGTCGTCAAGCGTTACGGTAAGTTCCAGGCTCTTTCGGGCGTCGACCTGCGCGTCATGCCCAACACCATCCATTCCGTGATCGGACCGAACGGCGCGGGCAAGACCACGCTGTTCCATACCCTGACGGGCACGGTGCCGCTGACGGCGGGTTCCATTTCCCTGAATGGCAAGGAAGTCGGCGGCATGCCCGACCACGAGCGCGTACAGCTGGGCATGGCTCGCTCCTTCCAGGTCACGTCGCTTTTCCCCACTCTGACCGTGCGCGAAAACCTGCGGGTGGCGGTGCAGGGCATACAACCCGGCAAGGCGCTGCATTTCTGGTCCAAGTCCTTGCTCAAGGACGCCCATGCTGAACTGATCGACTCCATTCTGGCCCGTCTCGAGCTTACGCACTGCATCGATCGGGTCAGCAGCCAGCTGTCACACGGTCAGCAACGCCGCCTGGAAGTCGGCATGGCGCTGGCGGCCAAGCCGCAGATCATCTTCCTGGACGAACCCACTTCGGGCATGGGCATCGACGACATCGATGCCATGAAAGCCATCATCAAGGGCTTGCGTGCGGACCTTACCGTCGTGCTCATCGAGCACAACATGGGTATCGTGATGGACATTTCCGACACGATCACGGTGATGCAGCTGGGCAAGGTTCTGGTCGAAGGAACGCCCGATCAGGTCAAGAGCGACGACCGCGTCCGCCAGGCCTACCTGGGCAATATGATTACCGGAGGCGCCTGATGCTGTTGAACGTCGAGCATATCCATGCCTATTACGGGCAGAGTCATGTGATCCAGGATGTTTCCCTGCAGGTCGCGGAAGGCGAGCTGGTTTGTCTCTTGGGCCGCAATGGCGCGGGCAAATCCACCACGCTGAAAAGCATCATGGGCATCGTGCCGGCACGCCAGGGCAGGATCACCTTTCGCGGCAGCGACATCACCGCGCTGCCCACCTACCGCATCTCTGATCGCAATATCTGTTTTGTGCCCGAGCACCGGGGCATATTCCGCCTGCTGACCGTCGAAGAAAATCTCAAGCTCGCCGCCCAGAAAGGCGCGCGCTGGTCGCTCGACGACATCTACCAGATATTCCCCCGGCTCAAGGAACGGCGGCGCAACGGAGGAGGGCAGCTGTCGGGCGGAGAGCAGCAAATGCTTGCCATAGGCCGTGCTTTGATGAATTCACCGGAACTTCTGATCCTGGACGAGCCGGTTGAGGGCCTGGCGCCCGTCATCGTCGAAGAGATCGTGGCACAGCTCAAGCTGATACGCGGAAGCGGCATTGCCATCCTGCTGGTCGAGCAGAACCTGGAGGTCTGCACGCAGCTTGCCGACAGGCACTATATTCTGGAAAGCGGCCGCATTGTGTACCATGGAGACAATGCGGCCTTCATGGCCGATGCCGAAGTGAAAGACAAATACCTGGGCGTGGGCGTCGCCGATTGACGCGTTCGGCGCTATTTTTCATATCGAGGTAGAAATGGATACAACCGCAATACCGACCGCCGCCATGCGCATCGATGCGCAGCGCTTGTGGGACTCCCTGATGTCGCTTGCCCGGATCGGCGCCACCCCTAAAGGCGGCGTATGCCGGCTGGCACTTACCGACCTGGATCGGCAGGGCCGCGATCTCTTCACGCAGTGGGCGAAAGAAGCGGGCTGCACCGTGCGGGTCGACGAGATCGGCAATATATTCGCCCGCCGTGCCGGAATGGACGACAAACTGCCTCCGGTCCTCACAGGCAGCCATATCGATACGCAGCCCACGGGCGGCAAGTTCGACGGCAATTACGGGGTGCTGGCAGGGCTCGAGGTCATACGCCGGCTCAACGACGAAGGCGTGCAGACGCAGGCGCCCATCGAGATCGTCGTCTGGACTAACGAAGAGGGCTCGCGCTTCGTGCCGGTCATGATGGGGTCAGGCGTGTTCGTGGGCGCGTTCGGCCTGCAGGATGTCCTGAAGCAGAAGGACACCGAAGGCAAGAGCGTAGGCGACGAACTCAAGAAAATCGGCTATGCCGGAAAGGAAAAGGCAGCCCATTTCCCCATCAAGGCCTACTTCGAGGCGCATATCGAACAAGGTCCCATCCTGGAGGCGTCCGATACCGTCATCGGCGTGGTCACCGGTGCGCTGGGCCAGCGCTGGTACGACGTAGTGGTGACGGGCATGGAGGCGCATGCCGGGCCGACGCCCATGGAGCTGCGGAAAGATGCCTTGCTGGCCGCCGCCGGATTGATCCAGGGTATCAACCGGATCGCCCTGGATCACGCGCCGCATGCGCGGTCCACCGTCGGCTGGATCGATGCCTATCCGAATTCACGCAACGTGATTCCGGGTACGGTCAAGTTCAGCGTGGATCTGCGCGCAGCCTCGGACGACGTCCTCAGCGCCATGGATCGCGAACTCAAGGCACTGTGCGATGGACTGCGGAATGAAGGCCGGGTTGAGGTCAAACTGGAGCAGGTCGTATATTTCCAGCCGCAGCCTTTTCATGACGAACAGGTCGGCGCGGTGCGGCGGGCGGCCGGGCGCATGGGATACTCGCACAAGGACATCGTCAGCGGGGCGGGGCACGACGCGGTGTATCTTGCGCGCGTCACCCCGACGGCCATGATTTTCATTCCATGCAAAGATGGCATCAGCCACAATGAAATCGAGGATGCCCTGCCCGAGCACATCGAGGCCGGCTGCAACGTGCTATTGCAGGCCATGCTCGAGCAAGCCGGCATCGCCGAATCGTAAACAGATCTTGAACCCGATGAAAGTACTGATTGCCCGACTCAACCACGAAACCAATACTTTTTCGCCTGTGCCAACGCCCTTGTCCGCCTTCGGCGACCGGGGACCCGATTACGGGCCGGATGCCTACAAGGCAAACAAAGGCGCAGTGACGGCCATGGGCGCCTTCATCGATCTGGCTGAATCCTGGGGCGCCGACATCGTCACGCCGCTTTCGGCCACCGCCTATCCCAGCGGACCGGTCGACGCGGAAGCCTACCGCTCCATGTGCCGGCGCATCATCGATGCAGCGCCAGGCTGCAATGCATTGATGCTCGACCTGCACGGCGCGATGGTGGTGGAAGACACGGACGATGGCGAAGGCGATCTTCTCGAAAGCCTGCGTGCCGCATGCCCGGGCGTGCCCATTGCCGTCTCCCTGGACCTGCATGGCAATGTCACCCAGAAAATGGTGGACAACGCTGACATCATCACCGGGTTCAAGACTTATCCTCATACCGATATGTACGAGGCCGGCCAGCTTGCCGGCCGCATTCTGGAACGGATGCTGCAAGGCGGCGAGCGGCCGGCGCTTGCATGGCGGCAGTTGCCGTTGATGACGCATACCCTGAAGAGCTCCACGCACGCGCCCGAGATGAAGGCGGCCGTTGCGCGCGCCATCGAGATTGAAAAGCAGGATGGCATAGATGCCGTGACGGTGATGGCGGGTTTTGCTTTGGCGGATATCCCTGCGCCGTGCCTCAGCGTCGTCGTTGTCGGCCGGAACCAGGCCCTTGCCCAGTCGGCGGCAGACTCCCTGGCCCAGCAGATATGGAGCCGCCGCGAGGGATTCATCTATGCCAGCCCCAGCCTCGAAGACTCCGTCGGCCGGGCCAAGGCCCTGGCGGAAACGGCGGGCGAGGCACAGGAGGGCTGCGGCAATCCGGATGGGCCGGTGCTGTTGCTGGATCACAGCGACAACTGTATGTCGGGGGGTACCTGCGACACCATGGACGTCCTGCAAGAGGCGTTGGCTCAAGGCCTGACGGACATCGCCGTGGGTCCCTTGTGCGATCCCGAAGCGGTCGATGCCCTGTTCAAGGCCGGCGAGGGCGCGACGGTCATGCTGCCCTTGGGCAACAAAAGGGCGCTGACCAGTCTGGGCATCACCAAGACCCCGCCTGTGCTGACCGGCAAAGTGCTGCGCCTGGGCGATGGCGAATACGTCATTTCAGGACCCACTTACCGGGGCATGAAATGCGGCATGGGCCGCACGGCGCTGTTCGCCATCGATGGCGCACGGATCGTGGTCACGGAAAAAACCCATGAGCCCTGGGATCTGGGCGTGTTCACCTGCATGGGAGTGGATCCGGCCTCCAGCCGCTTCGTGCTGCTGAAGTCGCGCATGTACTGCCGGCCTGTGTTCTTCCCGATCGCCCGCGGGTTCGTCGAGTGCGACAGCCAGGGCGTGACCAGCTCCAACTACGATCTCTTTCCTTTCAGCAAGGTGCTGCGGCCGGTCTATCCGTTGGACGAGGCCTCCTGGCCCGATACTATTCCAGCGCACGCCGCAGAATGATCGCCACGTGCTCCGCCCGGCGCCCGGAATGCTCTTCCAGGCCGTCTGCGATCTGATGGCGGCAACTGGTTCCATCGGCAACCAACAGGGTGTTCGCGTCGGCCTCCCGAAGGGCCGGCAGCAAGGATAATTCGGCCATCTTCATGGACGCTTCGTAATGAGAGGCGTCGTAGCCGAAGCTGCCGGCCATGCCGCAGCAGCTGGATTCCACCAGCTCGACTTTCAATTCCGGAATCAGCGCCAGCACTTGCTGGACCGGTTTGACGGCATCGAAGGCCTTTTGGTGGCAATGTCCATGCAGCAGCGCGCGTTTCTGAGGCAGCGGCTTCAAATCGAGCTTGAGCCGGTCCGCCTTCAGTTCGCGGGCGAGGAATTCCTCGAACAGATAGGATTGCTTAGCCAGCGCCTGGGCCTCGTCGCCCAGACCCATGACCAAAAATTCGTCGCGCAGACTAAGAAGACAGGACGGTTCGAGCCCGACGACGGGAATGCCGCGTGTGATGAACGGACGCAATGCGTCGAGCGTTCGGCGCGCTTCGGCCCGGGCTTTGTCGACCAGCCCTGCGGACAAATAGGTGCGCCCACAGCACAAGGGGCGGTTTTCCTGCGGGGAGTCCGGTACGGCGCGGGCGACATGTACTTTGTAGCCGGCCGCCGTCAAGACCTGCAATGCCGCGTGGGCGTTCTCTGATTCGAAATAATTGTTGAAGGTGTCGGCAAACAGCACGACATCCGCTTGTTCGGCCGGAAGATCCGGCGCCTTCCTGACGAAGGTGTCGCGACGCCATGCGGGCAGCTTGCGCTTGGCTGAGATGCCCAGGTGCTTTTCCGACAGCTTCGCCAGCATCGGCATGGCGTTACGCAAGTTGAACAGCCAAGGAAGCCGCGCTGCCCAAGGGGCCCACTGCGGCATGGTCGCGATGAGCCTGTCTTTCAGGGTCAATCCATGCCGCTTGCGCCATTGATTCAGGAATTCGATCTTCATCCTGGCCATGTCCACGCCCGTTGGACAGTCGCGCTTGCAGCCCTTGCAGCTCACGCACAAGTCCATCGCATCACGCACGGCTTCCGAAGCCAGGGCGTCGGGCCCAAGCTGCCCCGACAGCGCCAGGCGCAGCGTGTTGGCGCGTCCGCGCGTCAGGTGCTGCTCGTCGCGCGTGATGCGATAGCTGGGGCACATCGTGCCAGCGTCGAACTTGCGGCAGTGGCCGTTGTTGTTGCACATTTCAACGGCCTTGGCCAGGCCCCGGGCCGCATCGCCCCCCGTGCCGGGCGCACTGACGCGTTCGCTTACGGGATCGATCTGGACGTCCCAGGACGACCAGTCCAGCGCGGGCTGGAGCGGAATCACCTGATACGACGGCTTGAACCGGAAGGTTTCCACCTTGTCCATTTTTTCGCAGCGTACGATCTTGCCGGGGTTCATCAGGCCGTCGGGATCGAAAAGGTCTTTGATCTCTTCGAAGGCGTGCGTCAATCGCGGGCCGAACTGCCAGCCGACCCATTCGCTGCGGACCAGGCCGTCGCCGTGTTCGCCCGAGAACGCGCCCTTGTAGCGCCGCACCAGCGCACCCGCCTCTTCGGCGATGGCGCGCATCTTCTGAGCGCCGTCGCGGCGCATGTCGAGAATCGGGCGCACGTGCAGCGTGCCGACGGAGGCATGGGCGTACCATGTGCCACGTGTGCCGTAGCGCGTAAAGACCTCGGTCAACTGGCTGGTGTATTCGGCCAGATGCTCCAGCGGGACGGCGCAGTCTTCAATGAACGACACCGGCTTGCCGTCTCCGCGCATGCTCATCATGATGTTGAGTCCCGCTTTCCGGACTTCCCAGAGTTCCTTCTGAGGACTTGCATCAGGCATTTCGACCACCGATCCCGGCAAGCCGAGGTCGGCCATGAGCTCCACCAGTTGCGCCAGCCGCGCCAGCTGTTCCTGATGAGATTCCCCGGCAAATTCGACCAGCAGGATCGCCTCCGGCGAACCGATCAGCGCTTTGTCGATCACGGGGCGGAAAGCGGGATTCCCCCGGGCAAGTTCTATCATGGTGCTGTCGACGAGCTCGACTGCACAGGGCCCCAGCTTGACGATATGCTGCGTCATGTCCATGGCCTGATAGAAGGTCGGGAAGTTCACCACCCCCAGAGCCTTGCTGCGGGGCAGGGGCGACAGCTTCAAGACCAGCCCGCGGGAATAGGCCAGCGTGCCCTCGCTGCCGACCAGAAGGTGCGCCAGGTTGACGCTGCCATCGTCGGTATAGGGGCGGGGATTTTGCGGATGATAGATATCCAGGTTGTAGCCGCCCACGCGGCGCAGCACCGCCGGCACATGCGTGGCGATTTCATCATGCTCGCGCGCCGCGATCGATCGCAGGCCGGCAATGATGTTCTGTATGCGCGTCGGCGCGCCCGCCATGCTTGATTCGGCGGCGAAGCGCGCCTGCGTTCCATCGGCCAGCACGGCGTCGATGGCGGTCACGTTATGCACCATGTTGCCGTAGGCGATGGATCGCGAGCCGCAGGAATTGTTGCCGGCCATGCCGCCTATCGTGCACTGAGCCGCCGTGCTGACGTCCACCGGGAACCACACCCCGTGCGGCTTGAGCCAGGCATTGAGGTGGTCCAGCACAATGCCGGGTTCCACCGTCACGGTCATGGCATCCAGGTCCAGCTCCACTACCTGGTTGAGATGCTTGCTGTTGTCGATGACCAGCGCGGCGCCCACGGTCTGCCCGCACTGAGACGTGCCGCCGCCGCGACCCACCAGAGGTACGCGCATTTCCCGGCACAGGTCGATCGCGGCGGTGATATCGTCGAAGCTGCGCGGAACGAGAACGCCCACCGGGTCGATCTGATAGATGGAAGCGTCCGTCGCATAGCGGCCCCGCGAGGCGGCATCGAACAGGACCTCGCCCTCGACGATCTTGCGCAGGCGGCTTGCCATCTCGTCGCGTGCGATATGCGTTTGTTTCAGGTGTTGCTGTGAAAGGGGCGCGTTCATCGTAATCCTGTCGAGGTGGTTGCAAGGCCTGCGGCCGTGATTAATCGGAGTTGGGAGGCGAATTCAGGCTTTCGAGGACGGCTTCGCCCTTGCGCTGCAGGTGCAGGCGCATGACGTTCGCCATGCGGACCCCATCCCGTGCGACCAGGGCGTCGACCATGTCCTGGTGTTCGCGCATGGCCTGATCCCATTTGTCGTGATTCAGATTGGAGCGGAAGCGCAGGTTCTGCAGCCGAAGATTGATGGTCTTGTAGACCGTCGAAAGCAAGTCGTTGTGGCCGGCGGCGTTGATCAGGTCATGTATTTGCCGATTGACGTGGTAGTAGGACGATAAGTCCCGGCGGGCGTGGCAGGCCTGCATTTCGAAGGTCAGCGCCTTGATCTCGGCGATTTCTTCCTCGCTGATGCGCTGGCAGGCCAGCTCGCCCGACAGCGCTTCCAGCGCGCACATGACCTCGAAGCTTTCGCGCACGTCTTTTTCCGACAACGCAATGACTTGCGCTCCCCGGTTGGGCTGCATGCGCACCAGCCCTTCCGCGGACAGCAGGCGGAATGCTTCCCGCAACGGCGTGCGCGAAACCTGCAGCAGGTCGCACAAGGCGCGCTCGTTCAGGCGCGATCCGGCGGGCAACTGGCCCTCGATGATCAGTTCGCGCAAGCGGTCGGCGACGGCGGTGGGCAGCGTGCGCCGGTCCACCGCATCGGTGGTGATGGGGGCGGAGGCGCTGTACGGCGCAAGAAGGGAATCGTAGCTGGCTTGCGGTGTTTTCATATTGGTATACAAAAAGCATGTAGGCCTGAGGCAGGCAGGGTAGTCTGTGTCATGCGTGCAGGCGGGAAGGCGGGTCTCCTATTCTAACTGGTTTGCTTTTTGCATTTATGTTGTGGTGCATCACGAAATAATGCTTGCAGGTAATCTGCTTTCTTCTTATTATTCATGAACATTTGTATTTTGTATACCAAATCTTGCCAGGAGCGTTCATGATTCCCTTACATTCACATCCCTCCGGTCGCCATTTCCTGCAGATTCCGGGGCCGAGCAATGTACCTGATCGTGTGCTGCGCGCCATCGACAACGTCACCATCGACCACCGCGGTCCCGAGTTCGGCGAACTGGGCAGGGCGGTGCTGTCCGGCATGAAAAAAGTGTTCAAGACCGAATCCCACGTCATCATTTACCCGGCATCGGGTACCGGCGCCTGGGAAGCGGCACTGGTCAATGCGCTGTCTCCGGGCGACAAGGTGCTGATGGCGGAAACCGGCCATTTCGCCACGCTGTGGAAGAAAATGGCGGTCAAGCTCGGCCTTGACGTGGAATTCTTGGACGGCGACTGGCGCCACGGCGCGGACGCCGACAAGGTCAAGGCCAGGCTTCAGGCCGATACCCAGCATGAGATCAGGGCAGTCTGCGTCGTGCACAACGAGACCGCCACCGGCGTAACCAGCAATATCGCCGCCATCCGGCAGGCCATCGACAGCGCCAAGCACCCGGCCCTGCTGATGGTCGACACGATTTCCTCCTTGGGGTCCATCGATTATCGCCATGACGAATGGGGGGTCGATGTCACCGTATCCGGTTCCCAAAAAGGCCTGATGCTGCCGCCCGGGCTGTCCTTCAATGCCGTCAGCGCCAAGGCGCTCGCCGCGTCGGAGTCCGCGCGGCTGCCCCGTTCCTATTGGGACTGGAAGGAAATGATCGCCATCAACGGCAAGGGTTATTTTCCGTATACGCCGGCTACCAATCTGCTGTATGGTCTGCACGAAGCGCTCGAAATGCTCTTCTCCGAAGGCCTGGACAACGTCTTTGCCCGGCACGATCGCTTCGGCGAGGCCACGCGCCGGGCCGTGAATGCCTGGGGCCTGGAAATCCTGTGCAAGAATCCGGCGGAGTACAGTTCCGTGCTCACCGCGGTCATCATGCCGGAAGGGCACAGCGCCGATGCCTTCCGCAAGACGGTGCTCACGAATTTCAACATGTCGCTCGGCCAAGGGCTTACCAAGCTGTCGGACAAGGTGTTCCGCATCGGGCACCTGGGCGACCTCAATGACCTGACTTTATGCGGCACGCTGGCCGGCATAGAAATGGGGCTCGATAAGGCCGGCGTGCCCCATCGTAAAGGAGGTGTCCTGGCCGCCATGGACTACCTCGCCGGTTCGTCAGTTGCAACGCCCGCCGTGAAGGCGGCTTAACCCGCTGAATTCCAAACCAGGGGCCAGACCGAGGGGTCAGGCCCCTTACGGGGTCTGACCCCAGCGTTTTACCCAGAACAATAAGGCGGCCGCCGAGCCGCCCATCGCAGTACAGGCTCGCATACCAACCGCGTTCCGACAGAGGACGTGTTCTGCAGCACCAATTGAGGAGATCCACATGAAGCATCTGACTCGCAGCTCGTCAAAGAAGTCTTACCTTTTTGCATCGACGCTCATTCTGGCCGGCACCGTCGCCATGCCGGCCCATGCCTGGGAACCCACTCGTTCGGTTGAAATCATCGTGCCGGCGGGCGCGGGCGGCGCCTCGGATCAAATGGCGCGCACCATACAAAGCATCATCCTCAAGCACAAGCTCATGAAGCAGTCCACCCTGGTGCTGAACAAGGGCGGCGCAAGCGGCGGCGAAGGCATCATGGAGACCAAGGCATCGGCGGGCGACCCTCACAAGCTGATGGTGGCCTTTTCGGCCATCTACACCTTGCCCATCGCCGTGAACCTGCCGTTCAATTGGCGCGACTTGAATCCCGTTGCCATGATCGCGCAGGACGAATTCGTGTTGTGGACCAACGCCGAGGCGCCCTACAAGACTGCGGCCGACTACCTGAAGGCCGTCAAGGACGGCGGTCCGGGCAAATTCAAGATGGGAGGCACGGGCGCCAAGCGCGAAGACCAGATCATCACGGTCGCGCTTGAAAAAGCCGCCGGCGTCAAGTTCACCTACGTGCCCTACAAAAGCGGCGGCGAAGCCGCAACGCAACTGGTTGGCAAGCACACCGATTCCAACGTGAACAATCCCAGCGAGAACGTCGCACAATGGCGTGCCGACCAGGTCAAAGCGCTTTGCGTGTTTTCCGAGCAGCGCATGACCTACAAGGACAAGATCACCAAGGAACTTGCCTGGTCCGACATCCCGACCTGCAAAGAAGCGGGCTACGACGTCCAGTACCAGATGCTGCGCGCGTTCTTCCTGCCGCCCAAGACCACAGCCGAGCAATCCGCCTATTACGCGGACCTGCTCAAGAAAGTCAGCGAAACGGACGAATGGAAGGAGTACCTCGCGAAACAGGCCCTGCATGGCCAATACCTGACCGGTGCCGACTTTGTCAGCTTCCTTGAAAAAGACGAAGCCAATCACAAAACGCTGATGCAGGAAGCTGGCCTGGCTGCCAAGAAATAAGCAACCGGAGCTGCTAATGAGTCAAGAGCAAACTCAGGACAGCCCGCCGAAAGGCGGGTTGTCTCACAGTCACGTCGATGCCATCACCGCGGTGTTCGTGTTCATCCTGGGCATGGTCATGATGCTCGACAATCATCGCATCGGCATATCATGGGCGTCCGACGGGCCTGAACCCGGCTACTTTCCTTTCCATATCGGCGCCATCCTGTGCATTGCCAGCGTCGCGGTATTCCTGGGATCGATATTCGGAAAGAACCGCAATCGCGAGATCTTCGTCAGTTGGGCGCGTTTCCGCCTGGTGCTGCTGGTGCTGGTCCCCACGGGCGTCTATATCCTGCTGATCCAGTTCCTGGGCATCTATGTCGCATCCGTCCTGTTCATCGGCGGCTTCATGCGTCTGCTCGGGCGGATCGGATGGCTGAAGACCGTGCTGATCAGCGTCAGCGTCAACGTATTGCTGTTCTGGATGTTCGAGATCCAGTTCATGGTTCCTTTGCCCAAAGGACCTTTGGAAGCCATGTTGGGCTATTGAACCGGAAACAGGAGATCCATTGTGGATGAACTCAATTCTTTGCTTCATGGATTCGCCACGGTATTGAGCTGGTACAACATCTGGATGATGATGATCGGCCTGGTGCTGGGTGTAATCATCGGGGTGCTGCCGGGCCTGGGCGGCCCGAATGGCGTCGCCATCCTGCTGCCCCTTACCTTCACGATGCCGCCCACCTCAGCCATCATCATGCTGTCGTGCATTTATTGGGGTTCGCTGTTCGCGGGCGCCATCACGTCGATCCTGTTCAACATACCCGGGGAAACCTCCTCGGTGGCGACGACGTTCGATGGATACCCGCTGGCGCAGCAGGGGAAGGCCGGCAACGCCCTGACAGCCTCCTTCACCGGTTCCTTCTTTGGCGCGCTGTCGGGCGTGCTGCTCATCACCTTTCTTGCGCCGCTGGTGTCGCGTTTTGCGCTGCAGTTCGGCCCGCCGGAGTTCTTCGCGGTCTTTCTGCTGACCTTCTGCAGCTTTGTGGGGACTGACAAGAAAACACCGTTCAAGACCATTATTTCGATGATGCTGGGTTTCGGTCTGGCGGCGATCGGCATGGACACGATCAGCGGTGGCTTGCGCATGACCTTCGGCCTGTCCGAGCTCCTGCGCGGCATCGACTTCCTGGTCGTGGTGATCGGCCTCTTCGGTATCGGCGAGATCCTGGTCAGCATGGAAGAGGGGCTCAAGTTCGAAGGCAAGAACGGCAAGATGAACCTCAAGGTGGTGCTGCAGACCTGGCGCGAAATGCCCAAGTACTGGATGACATTGATCCGGAGCACGCTGGTCGGCTGCTGGATGGGCGTCACGCCCGGCGGCGCGACGGCTGCGTCGTTCATGGGTTATGGCCTGGCGCAGCGTTTTTCCCGCAATGGGCATAAGTTCGGCAAGGGCGAACTCGAAGGGGTGATCGCTCCAGAGACCGCCGCGCACGCTTCGGGAACATCCGCCTTGCTGCCCATGCTGGCGCTCGGTATTCCAGGCTCGGCCACGGCCGCGGTGCTGCTTGGCGGCTTGATGATCTGGGGCCTTCAACCAGGGCCGCTGCTGTTCGTGGAGCAAAAGGAATTTGTCTGGGGCCTCATCGCCAGCATGTATCTGGGCAACTTTGCCGGCATGATCCTGGTGCTCAGCACGGTGCCTCTGTTCGCCGCCATCCTGCGCATTCCTTTCGCCATCGTGGCGCCCATCATCATCGTGGTTTGCGCCATTGGCGCCTACTCCGTGCATAACGCGATGCTGGACGTCTGGCTGATGCTGCTGTTCGGCGTCATCGGCTACGTACTGAAGAAACTGTCCTATCCGCTCGCTCCCATGATTCTCGCGCTGGTGCTGGGCGATCGCATGGAAGACGCCTTCCGCCAGGCCATGCTCGGTCCAGGTACCGGCCTGCACGTGTTCTGGTCGAACGGCCTGGTCGGCACCATCACCACATTGGCCTTGATCATGCTGTTCTGGCCCTTGGTGCCCTATGCGTTGCGGCTGCTGCGCGGCGCTGGCAATGGGCGCAATGGCAACCACGGCGGCAATGCGAGCTCGGAGGCGGCCAAATGAGCGAACAACTCATCCTGGTCGAGCGCGAAGGCGACATCGCAACGGTGATTTTGAATCGGCCCTCGAAACTCAATGCGATGACGCGCGAGATGTGGCAGACGCTTGGAACCACGGTCGGTACGCTGTCGGCCGACGACACCTTGCGCTGCATCATCTTGCGCGGTGCGGGCGAAAAATCCTTCTCGCCCGGCAACGACATTGCCGAGTTCGAGACGGATCGCTCCAACAAGCGCCAAGCCATCGAGTACGGCCGCATCATGCATGCGACCGCCCAGGCGCTGTCTCAATGCAGGCATCCGCTGGTCGCGCAGATACACGGTATTTGCGTAGGCGGCGGCCTCGAGATCGCTTCCCTGTGCGACATCCGGATCTGCGGCGCCTCCAGCCGGTTCGGCGCGCCCATCAAGAATCTCGGGCTGGTCATGGCCTATCAGGAAATGGCGCCTTTGGTCAGGCTTGCAGGGCCGGACGTCGCGCTGGAGATCCTGCTGGAAGGCAGGATCTTCGATGCGACGGAGGCGAAAGAGAAGCGGCTGGTCACTCGCGTGGTCGCTGACGGCCAGGTCGAGGCCGAGGCGCGCGCTGCCGCCCGGCGCATCGCCGACGGTGCGCCGCTGGTGGCGCGGTGGCACAAGAAATTCGCACGGCGGCTTGCCGATCCGCGTCCCTTGTCCGAAGCCGAATACGACGAATGCTTCGACTGCTTCGATACGCAGGATTTTCGCGAGGGCTATGCCGCGTTCCTGGCCAAGCGCAAGCCCGGGTTCACCGGGCGCTGACCGCGCCGTGCCGCATGGCGGCATGGCCTCACGCAAGCACAAAGGTCGAAGAATGACGAAATCGAAACATACAGGTCCGCTGAGCGGCATGCGCGTGCTAGAGCTCGCGCAGATCATGGCCGGGCCGACCTGCGGGATGATGCTGGCCGACATGGGGGCGGACGTCATCAAGGTGGAAAAGCTGCCCGGCGGCGATGATTCCCGTGGCTACAAAGAGCCTCGCGTCAACGGCGTGTCCGCGCCTTTCATGATTCTGAACCGGAACAAGCGGGGCATTGCGGTCAATCTCAAGACCGAGCAGGGCAGGGAGATCCTGCTGCGCATGGTCGAGAAGGCGGATGTCCTGACGGAAAATTACCGTCGCGGCACGCTGGAAAAACTGGGCCTCGGCTACGATGAGGTCTTGTCGCGCGTCAATCCGGGCCTGATCTACTGCGCGGTATCGGGCTATGGCCGCGATGGCCCATACGGCGACAAAGGAGGCTTCGATCTCATCGCCCAGGGCTTTTCCGGCATCATGTCGATTACCGGCGAGCCGGGCGGCCCGCCGGTCAAGACGGGAAACTCCATCGCCGACACTAATGCCGGCATACTGGCCGCCCTGGGTATCGCGGCGGCGTACGCGCACAAGCTGCGCACCGGCGAAGGGCAGGTGGTGGATACATCGCTCATGGAGGCCGCGATGCAGCAGACCTATTGGCACGCGGCCATGTTCTTCGCAACCGGCGAGTCACCGGGGCCAACGGGTTCGGCGCATTTGCTCGCGGCGCCGTATCAGGCCTTCAAGGCTCGGGACGGCTGGATCAATATCGGAGGCGCCAACCAGGCGAACTGGGAGCGCATCGCCGAGGTCCTCGGCCACCCGGAATGGCGTGATGATCCGCGGTTTTCCACCAACACGGCTCGCATGGAGAATCTGGCGACTCTCACCGCGGAAATGGAAGCAGTGCTGTCGCAGCATGATCAAAGCCATTGGCTGGAGGCATTCGACCGGGCGGGCGTTCCGGCGGGGCCGGTGCATACGATAGGGCAGGCCTTGACGCATCCGCAGGCTATTGCACGCAACATGGTGCTGGAGCTGGACCACCCGCAAGCCGGCAAGACGCGGGCGCTGGGATGTCCCATTCATTTTTCACGCACGCCCACACAGATCACACGGCCGGCGCCGATGCTGGGCGAACATACGCGTGAATTGCTGCGCGAGTATGGTTACGGGGATGGGGAGATCGATGCCTTGTTCAAGGCGGGGGCGGTGGAGTGATGAGATGGGGTCAGACCCCATACGGGGTCCGACCCCACATCCAACGCAGCGGGGTCAGACCCTGTATGGGGTCCGACCCCACATCCAACGCAATGGGGTCAGACCCCATACGGGGTCTGACCCCTCCAAACTGCCGTCAGAGCCGACGCAGCAGCCTTGCCGTCTCGAACATCGGTAGCCCCATGACGCCCGTATAGCTGCCGGATATGTGCTCGATGAACATGCCCGCTTTCCCTTGTATTCCATAGGCGCCGGCCTTGCCCATGGGTTCGCCGCTGGCGCAATAGTCATGGATCTCGGCATCGGTCAGCGTCTTGAAACGGACCTCCGTGATGGAGACGTCTTCGAGCAAGCGCTCGCCCGCGGACAGCACGACGGCGGTGTGCACGGCGTGCGTGGTGCCCGACAGGCGGGCAAGCAATTGCCAGGCATGCTGTTCATCGTCAGGCTTGCCCAGGATGTCGCCCTCCAGGATCACGGTGGTATCGGCCGTGAGAATCGGTCGATTCGCGTCGATGGAGGCGTGTTGCACAGCCACCCAGGCACGGGCGCGAATGGCCTTTTCCCGCGCGGTCCGCCTGACATAGACAGCGGCATCTTCGTCCGGCAGCCAGGGTTCGTCTTCGCCCGGCGGGGCCGGTATATTGAGGACTTCGTGGTCGACGCCCATCTGCAGCAGGATCTCATGGCGCCGTGGGCTGCCGGATGCGAGATAAATGCTTGGAAAGCTCATGCGCGCCCCTATTTCACTTTGAGGATCTTCATCCCGTTGGTTCCGCCGCTGTTGCTGTAGAAGTCCCCTTTGGTGAGGATGATCCAGTCGCCCTTGCGCAGCAGCGCCTGCGTCTTCAGGCGATCGATGGCCTGGTCGCTGACCTCTGCGGGGTCGATCTTGGCGGCATCGAAAGGCACGGTGTAGACGCCGCGGAACATGGCGGCCCGCCGCTGCGTGCGGGGATGCCGCGTATAGCAGTAGATGGGCACGCCCGATCGTATGCGCGACATGATCAGCGGCGTATGGCCGCTTTCGGTGAGGCTGATGATGGCCTTGATGCCGGGGAAATGGTTGGCGGCATACATCGCCGAGAGGGCGATGGTTTCGTCGCAGCGCGAGAATGTTTCCCCGAGGCGGTGGCCGGAGCGGGTCGTGGTGGGTTCCTGTTCGGCGCCCAGGCAGACGCGGGCCATGGCCTTGACGGCGTCGACGGGATATTGGCCCGAAGCGGTCTCGGCGGAAAGCATGACGGCGTCGGTGTAGTCGAGCACCGCATTGGCGACGTCGGAGACCTCGGCGCGGGTTGGCATGGGGCTGCCCACCATGGATTCCATCATCTGCGTTGCCGTGATCACCAGCTTGTTGTGCGTGCGCGCGTGCTGGATGATGCGTTTTTGAATGCCCACAAGCCGGGCGTCGCCGATCTCGACGCCGAGGTCGCCTCGGGCGACCATGACGCCGTCGCTGACCTTGATGATGGCATCCAGCGCACGGTCGTCCGCCACTGCTTCGGCGCGTTCGATCTTGGCAATGATCCAGGCTTTGCTTCCCGCTTCCTGGACGAGCTTGCGCGCTTCCTGGATATCGCTGCCATAGCGGGGAAACGAGACGGCGATGTAGTCCATGTCCAGTTCGGCGGCCAGCTTGATGTCTTCTCGATCCTTGTCGGTGAGGCTCGGGGCCGAGATGCCGCCGCCGCGGCGATTGATGCCCTTATTGTTGGAAAGCGGCCCGCCCACGGTGACCGTGGTGTGTACCGCGTGTTCCTCGACGGTATCGACCGACAGCACCACCCGGCCGTCGTCGAGCAGGAGCTCGTCGCCGGGATGGCAGTCCTGTACCAGGCTCGGGTAGTCGATACCGACGATGGTCTCATCGCCTTCGCCGGAGGGGTGTTGATTGGAAAGCGTGAAGCGCTGTCCGACCTTCAGCACCACCGCCTGGTTCTTGAAGCGCGCAATGCGTATCTTCGGCCCCTGCAGGTCGCCCATGATCGCCACGAACCGGCCATGCCGTTCGGCAAGGCTGCGCACCAGCTCGGCGCGGCTGCGGTGGTCGTCGGCGCTGCCGTGCGAAAAGTTCAGCCGGGCGACGTCCATGCCCGCGAGGATGAGCGCTTCGATGCTGTCGGGGCTGCTGCTGGCGGGTCCGAGCGTTGCGACGATTTTCGTGCGGCGCCGCGGCGCGTTGGTTGGACTCATTGATGGGGGCTCCTGCGCTTATGCGCGGTGATAGGGGTGGCCTGTCATGATGGACCAGGCGCGATACAGCTGCTCCGCCAGCAGCACGCGCACCATCGGGTGCGGCAGCGTCAGCGATGACAGCCGCAGCTTGCCATGGCAGCTGCGCTTGAGCTCGGCATCCAGGCCGTCCGGACCACCAATCAGGAAAACGATATCCTGCCCGCTCGCCCGCCAATTTTCAAGCTCCCGGGCGAGCGCCATGGTGCTGATGTCCTTGCCGTGTTCGTCTAGGGCGATGCGCAGCGCACCGGGCGGGATGGCGGCTTCGATACGCCGGGCCTCGGCCTGCATCATCTGGGCGGCCGTTTTTCCCGACGTTCGCGGTTCGGGCTTGATTTCCTTGAGTTCCAGCGGACAGTCGCCGGGCAGCCGGCGGGCGTATTCCTTCCAGCCCGTTTCCACCCAGTCCGGCATGCGGACGCCAACGGCGACGACGATCAGCTTCATGGCTCAGGCTTCATCGTCGTCGCTGTAGTTGAAGGCCGAAGGCATGTAGGGCTGCGTCGACTGGGGCAGCAACTTGACGCGCACCGGCTTGCCGCCCCATATTTCTTCCAGGTTGTAGTACAGCCGGACTTCGGGCTGCATGCAATGTACGACGATGTCGCCCAGGTCGATCAGCACCCATTCCCCGGTGTCCTCGCCTTCGTACGCGATGATGGGAATCTTGTGCTCGCGAGCCTTGTTCGCGACGTTGGATGCAATCGAGCGTGTCTGGCGGTTGGAGCTGCCGCTGGCGATGATGACGCGATCGAAGAGACCGGTGATGTGGGAGGTATTGAACACCTTGATGTCCAGCGCCTTGACGTCTTCCAGCGCGTCGATGACCAGGCGTTGCATTTTTTGAATATCCATAGAGTGGTGTTTTATCGTGTCGTTAAACGTCGGCGGCGCTGTATAGCCCGTGACGCCGTATGTACTCGGCGACCTCGGCATCCAGCATGCCGCTGGTGGATTGTCCCGTGGCCAGGCGTTCGCGTACCTGGGTGGACGAGATGGTTTGCGGTTTGAACGGCAGGATGGCCAGCCGTCGCCCCAAGGTTTCAAGGTGAGCCTGCAATGCCGGTGGCGGCTCCAGCGTGCTGCCCGGCCTTTGGGCCACGGCCAGCCAAGCCAGCCGGGAAACTTCCTGCCAGTCGTGCCATGAGCAGAAATTGACCAATTGATCGGAACCCAATATCCAATAATACTCGGGACCGCGGGGAAGTTGGCGCAGCGTGTCCACGGTGTAAGTCTTCCCGCCCCGGCGTATTTCGACGTCGTTGACAGCCAGGCGCGGCCTGCGCCGGATGGCGATCTCCAGCATCGCGAGCCTGTGCGGCGCGCCGGCGGCCAACGGGCGTCTTTGCCAGGGATCGGCGGCGGGTATGAGTTCGACCTTGCCCAGTTCCAGCGCCTGCCAGGCCGCTTCCGCCAAGGCGACATGCGCGAGATGGACGGGATCGAAGCTACCACCCAGTAGGCCGATCTTTATAGCCATTCGCGCGGCTTCAGGTAATCGTAGAGTTCGGCTTCAGCCGAGTTTTCTTTGGGTGTCCAGCAATAGCGCCAGTTGGCGGTGGGCGGCATGGAAAGAAGAATGGACTCCGTGCGGCCCCCCGACTGGAGCCCGAACAGGGTGCCCCGATCGAGCACCAGGTTGAACTCCACGTATCGCCCGCGACGATAGGCCTGGAAATCGCGCTGTCTCTCGGTGTACTCGGTGCCCCGGCGCCTTTCCACGATGGGCATGTAGGCGTTCAGGAAGCAGTCGCCCACCGCGCGTGTCAAGGCGAAGCTGTGATCGAAGCCGCCCTCGTTCAGGTCGTCGAAGAAAATGCCGCCTATGCCGCGCGTTTCCTTGCGGTGCTTAAGATAGAAGTACTCGTCGCACCATCTTTTATAAGCCGGATACTTTTCAGGGCCGAAAGGCTGAAGCGCATCGTGGCATGTCTGGTGGAAATGGCGCGCATCCTCTTCGAAAGGGTAGTAGGGCGTCAGATCGAGGCCGCCGCCAAACCAGAATACGTCGGCCCCGCCATCTTGCGGCGCGTGCGCCACGAACAGGCGAACGTTCATGTGCGTGGTAGGGACGTAAGGATTGCGCGGATGCAAGACCATGGACATGCCCATGGCTTCCCACGACCTTCCCGCCAGTTCGCTGCGGTGCGCGCTTGCCGATGGCGGCAGCGTCTTGCCACGCACATGGCTGAACAGTACGCCCGCCCGCTCGAACAGCGGCCCGCCTTCCAGATAGCGCGACAGGCCGCCTCCGCCTTCGTCGCGCGTCCATTGGTCGGCGTTGAACTCGCTGCCGTCAGCCTCTTCGAGAGCCCGTACGATCCGCGACTGCAGGTCGAGAAAATAATCGTAGGCGACTGAAATTGGAACGGTCATAGTGGTCCTTGTATTGAGAAGGAATCCGCTTTCAGGCAGAGGATCCGCCCGCGGCGGACACGGCGCGCCAGCCGATATCGCTGCGGTATTGCTGTCCGTCGAAATGGGTCTGGGCGATGGCGGCGTAGGCCGAAGCCTGCGCCCGTTTCACGGAATCCGCCAAGACGGTGACGCACAGCACGCGGCCGCCGGCGGTCTTGAGCACGCCGTCATCGAGGCGGGTGCCGGCGTGGAAGGTGACGCACTCGTCGGTGTCCTGCGCCAGGCGCTCGATGGCATCGCCCGTGCGCGGAGTGTCGGGATAGTTCTTGGCAGCCATGACGACGCCCAATGCCGTGCGGCGATCCCACTCGATATCGGCCTGGTCCAGCTTGCCGGCGATCGCAAGTTCGAACACATGGGTAAGATCGCTTTTGATCCGCATCATGATGGGCTGGGTTTCGGGGTCGCCCATGCGGCAATTGAATTCCAGCACTTTGAGCGGGCGGCTCGCATCGGCGCCTTGGCCGATCATCAGGCCGGCGTACAGGAAGCCGGTATAGGGCAGGCCGTCTTTGGCCATGCCTGCGATGGTCGGCTGGATGACTTCGCGCATGATGCGGTTATGCAGCGCGGGCGTGATGATGGGGGCGGGCGAGTATGCGCCCATGCCGCCGGTATTGGGGCCCTGGTCGCCGTCCTTCAGTCGCTTGTGGTCCTGGCTGGTGGCCAGCGCCAGCGTGTGCTGGCCGTCGCACATGACGATGAAGCTGGCCTCTTCGCCTTGCAGGCATTCTTCGATGACGACGCGGGCGCCCGCCTGGCCGAAAGTGCCGTCGCCCAGCATCATGTCGACGGCGCGCTGGGCTTCTTCCACGGTTTCAGCGACGACGACGCCTTTGCCGGCGGCCAGGCCGTCGGCCTTGACGACAATGGGTGCGCCCTGTTGCGCGATGTAGTCCTTGGCCGGCGCCGGATCGGTGAAGGTTTGATAGGCGGCGGTGGGAATGCTGTGGCGAACCATGAAGGCCTTGGCATAGTCCTTGGAGCTTTCCAGCTGGGCCGCTTCCTTGGTGGGGCCGAAGATCTTCAGGCCGGCGGCGCGGAATGCGTCGACCACGCCGGCGGCAAGCGGCGCTTCGGGGCCAACGACGGTAAAGGCGATTTTTTCGGACTGGGCGAATTTTACAAGCTCGTCGACCGAGGTGATGGCGATGTTCCGCATCTGGGCGTGAGTGGCGGTGCCGCCGTTGCCGGGCGCGACAAATACGGTTTGGACCCGCGGAGACTGGGCCAGGCGCCACGCGAGAGCATGTTCACGGCCGCCGCCGCCGATAACGAGAAGTTTCATAGATTTGAGCTTGATGGCCCCTTGCGGGGCAAAGTTGTATGGATGGGTGTCGGGCCGGGGCGCGGACGCGCTATTGGGCTTCGTCGAAGACGGCGGTAGTGTATACCTCCTGGACGTCGTCCAGGCCTTCGAGCACGTCGAGCATCTTCTGCGTTTTTTCAGCGTCCTCGCCGGTCAGTTCTGTTTCGTTCAGGGCTTTCATGATGACGCCCTGGACTTCCGGAACGAGCCCGGCTTCTTCGAATGCCGTCTTCAGCGCCGCATAGTCCGCCGGTGCGGAGATGACTTCGATCACGCCTTCCTCGTCGGTCTGGATGTCTTCCGCCCCGGCTTCGAGCGCGACTTCCATGACTTTTTCCTCGGGCGTGCCGGGCGCGAACAGGAATTGGCCGCAATGCTTGAACATGAACGCCACCGAGCCTTCCTGGCCCAGGTTGCCGCCATGCTTGCTGAGCGCGTGGCGCACTTCCGCCACGGTACGGGTGCGGTTGTCGGTCATGCAGTCGACGATGACCGCCGCGCCGCCGGCGCCGTAGCCTTCGTAGCGAACTTCTTCATAGTTTGCGCCATCGGCCCCTCCGGCGCCGCGCTGGATGGCGCGCTGGACGTTGTCCTTGGGCATGTTGGCCGCGGTGGCTTTGTCCCAGGCCATGCGCAGGCGCGGGTTGGCGTCCGGATCCGCGCCGCCGGCGCGCGCCGCGACGGTGATTTCACGAATGATTTTTGTCCAGAGCTTGCCCCGCTTCGCGTCTTGGCGACCTTTTCGGTGCTGGATGTTCGCCCATTTACTGTGACCGGCCATAAAGTCTCATCAAATCAAAGGTAAAGTAGCCATTTTAGCGCGTGCAGAACGGCGGGCATCGAATTACACTTGGGCTTCCGATTTCAGTCCTGTCCGAAGTGTATGGAAAATATGGCCGATCCCGTCGTCATCGCAAAGAACGCGCATGCAGAATGCGTACTCCTGCCTCAATTGGCCAATCGCCATGGCTGCATCACCGGCGCGACCGGCACGGGCAAGACGGTTACGCTGCAAGTGCTCGCCGAAGCCTTTTCACGCATGGGCACACCGGTTTTCGTGGCCGACGTGAAAGGCGACCTGACCGGCATCTCTCAAGCGGCGGAGCCCAGCCCCAAGCTTCAGGAACGGCTCGCCAAGCTGGGCCTGCCCGAGCCGGCCTGGGGCGGCAGTCCTGTGGTGCTTTGGGACATATTCGGCGAACAAGGGCATCCCGTGCGCGCCACGGTATCCGACATGGGGCCGCTGCTGCTGGCGCGCATGCTGGAACTGAACGACACGCAGGAAGGCGTGCTGAGCCTGGTCTTCAAGGTGGCCGACGACGAAGGCCAACTGATTCTCGACCTGAAAGACCTGCGCGCCATGCTGCAGAACGTGGCGGATCGCGCTGCCGAACTCCGTGTCCGCTACGGCAACGTGTCGTCGGCATCCATCGGGGCGATACAGCGCAGCCTGCTGCGCCTGGAGGGCCAGGGCGCGGAGCGATACTTCGGCGAACCCATGCTCGACGTCTTCGACATGATCCGCATCGATGCGAACGGCCGGGGCGTCGTGAACGTGCTGGCGGCCGACAAGCTCATGCAGTCGCCCCGGCTGTATGCCGTTTTCCTGTTGTGGCTGCTGTCCGACCTGTACGAACGCCTGCCCGAGATCGGAGACCCCGACAAACCCAAGTTCGTTTTCTTCTTCGACGAGGCGCATCTGCTGTTCAACGATGCCCCCAGAATCCTGCTCGAGAAAATCGAGCAGGTGGTCAGGCTCGTACGCTCCAAGGGCGTGGGCGTCTATTTCGTCACGCAGAATCCGCTGGACATTCCCGATACGGTGCTGGGGCAGTTGGGCAATCGCGTCCAGCATGCCCTGCGCGCCTTTACACCGCGCGACCAGAAGGCCGTCAAGACGGCGGCGCAGACCATGCGCCCGAATCCCGGGCTCGACATCGAGGCCGCGATCACGGAGCTGGGCGTGGGCGAGGCACTGGTATCCATGCTGGATGAAAAAGGGCGGCCCTCCATCACTGAACGGGTCTGGATGGTCGCACCCGGCAGCCGCATCGGTCCCGCATCACCGTCCGAGCGACAGGCGATACGGTCGGGCTCCCTGCTTGCCGGAAAGTACGAACAATCCATAGATCGTGAATCCGCCTACGAGATCCTGCAAAAGCGGGCGGAAGAGGCCGCGCGGTCGGCTGCGGCGTCGGGGGGCAAAGGCACCGCGGCAAACGGGGACGACGGCGGGCTGCTCGGCTCGGTCAACGACTTTCTGTTCGGTTCCACGGGCCCGCGCGGAGGCCGCCGGGATGGCGTCGTGCAATCGGCCGTCAAGAGCGCCATACGCAGTTCCGCAACCAAGCTGCTGCGCGGGGTATTGGGTTCGCTGGTGGGCAAACGTTGATCAAGGCAAACAATCAAGAGTCAGGCGGGCGTGGGCCCGTCTCGTTATTTCAAGAGAGGTGAGGAAACGCATGTTGAACAAGCATAAGATCGCGGTGATTGCCGGAGACGGCATCGGCAAGGAAGTCATGCCGGAAGGGCTCCGGGTGCTCGAGGCCGCTGCCGGCCGCCATGGCATACAGTTCGAATGGGATACTCTGGACTGGAGCTGCGACTACTACGCCAAGCATGGGCGCATGATGCCCGAAGACTGGAAGACCCGCATTGGCGGGCACGATGCGATTTTCTTCGGCGCCATAGGATGGCCGGCCACGGTGCCCGACCATGTCGCGCTTTGGGAATCCCTCTTCAAGTTTCGTCGGGAATTCGACCAGTACATCAATCTGCGTCCCGTGCGTCTGATGCCGGGCGTACGATCTCCATTGGCGGACCGCAAGCCGGGCGACATCGATTTCTACATCGTGCGCGAAAACACCGAAGGCGAATACTCCAACAGCGGCGGCCGTCTCTTCGAGGGCACCGAACGGGAAGTCGTCATTCAGGAAAGCGTATTCACGCGTGTGGGCGCCGACAGGGTGCTGAAGTTCGCCTTCGATCTTGCACAAAAGCGGGGCAAGCATCTTACCGCGGCAACCAAGTCCAACGGCATTTCCATTTCGATGCCATGGTGGGATGAGCGCGTTGCCGAGATGGCTGCCCAGTATCCCGACGTACGCTGGGACAAATACCATATCGATATCCTCTGCGCGCATTTCGTGCAGCATCCAGACTGGTTCGATGTGGTCGTGGCATCCAACCTGTTCGGCGACATTCTTTCCGACCTGGGCCCGGCGTGCACGGGCACCATAGGCATCGCGCCTTCGGCGAACCTGAATCCGGACCGCAAGTTTCCATCGCTGTTCGAGCCCGTGCACGGCTCGGCACCCGACATCTACGGCAAGGGCATCGCCAATCCGATCGGGCAAATCTGGAGCGGCGCGATGATGCTCGAATTCCTTGGTTATCCCGACGCGGCCGCGAGCGTCGTCAAGGCCATAGAGACCGTGCTCGAGAACGGTCCGCGCACGCCCGACATGGGCGGCTCCGCAAGCACGAGCGAAGTCGGCAAGGCCATTGCCGAACTGGTGGCATCGGCCTGATCCGATACGCAAGCCAGGGGTCAGGTCGGGGGTCAGACCCCGTACCTTCAAAAACCAAGGGGTCAGACCCCGTACGGGGTCTGACCCCGCAAGCCGCTAGTGCGTGGCGCTGCTTGCGGGCGTGCGCTGGGTTTTGCGCAAGCCCGACCACACGATGGCGCTGATCATCAGGGCGCCCCCGAACAGGGCGCGCGTCGAGGGGTATTGCGCAAACAGGACGGCCGCAAAGAAAATGGCATAAACGGGCTCCAGGGCGATCACGATGCCGGCGCTGCGCGCGTTCAGTACGCTCAGGCTGGCCACAAGCAGGTAATGTGACAGCGCCGTGCACAGCACGCCCAGCAAGGCGACCCAGAACCAGTCCAGCGCCTGAATGTGCGTGATGGCGGGAAATGAAAACGGCAGCGTAAGCATTGCCACGAACAGGTTTTCCCAGCAGGCCACTTGCTGCGCGGGCAGATGGCCCGCCGCGCGCCGATTGATGAGGGTGAACAGCGCGAAGGTCAGGCCCGAAAGCACGGCCCAGCCTAGCCCGATCGTGGCATCATCCCGAAGATCGATGGAGGGCGTCACCAGGACCAGGCCCAGGGTGACCAGGCCCACGATCAGCCATTCCTGGGCGCTGACCCGCTCCTTGAAGACCAGCCGTTCGCATAATGTGATGAACGCCGGGAAGCTTGCGAATCCCAGGGTGGCGATGGCCACACCCGACACCTTCACCGAAATGAAGAAAGTCACCCAATGGGTGGCGAGCATGGCGCCGGCCAGGGCGAGCACGGCCAGGTTGCGCAGATTGATGCCATGCAGGATGGATGCGCCCTGAAAGCGCATGAACAGATACAGGGCAACAAATGCAAAGCCGGCCCTGCCGGCGGTGATGACGGTGGCGTCGGAATTGATGAGTTCGCCGAAGATGCCCGTCAGGCCAAACAATACGGCCGCGACATGAATCGCAAAAAGTGCACGTTGACGATTCATATTTTCAGATACAGAGTCGCATTTACGATTTAAACTAGCCGCATCATCGGACAAGCAATTTTCTTGCAAGGAGTCGGTCTTGAAAACGCAGGTAAAAGCAATACGCATCGAGGAGCACGGTGGTCCAGAGGTACTGAAGCTGGTAACGGTGGACGTGCCCGCGCCGCAGGACAACGAAGTAACTATACGCCAAAAGGCGGTGGGCCTGAATTTTATCGACATCTATTTCCGCACGGGGCTTTATCCGCATCCGCTGCCGCACGGCCTGGGCTTTGAAGCCTCGGGCGTAGTCGAAGCGGTCGGCAGCGGCGTCAAGCATCTGAAGGTCGGCGATCGTGTCGCCTATGGGCAAAGCCCGCTGGGCGCCTACGCCGAAGCGCGCAATGTCCCTGCCAACCAGGTCGTCAAGATTCCTCGCAATGTCAGTTTCGAGCAGGCCGCGGCGCTCATGCTGAAGGGACTGACCGTGCAGTACCTGTTCCGCCAGACCTATCGCCTGCAAGGCGGGGAAACCATCCTGTTCCACGCTGCGGCCGGGGGAGTAGGCCTGATTGCCTGCCAATGGGCCAAAGCCTTGGGCGTCAAGCTCATCGGCACGGCATCCACACCCGAAAAGGCGGCGCTCGCCAAGGCAAACGGTGCATGGGAAGTCATCGACTACAGCAAGGAAAATGTCGTGGAGCGCGTCAAAGAGCTCACCGACAGCAAGAAGGTGCCTGTGGTCTATGACGGCGTGGGCAAGGACACCTGGCTCACTTCCCTTGACTGCCTCGAACCGCGCGGCCTCATGGTCAGTTTCGGCAACGCTTCGGGTCCGGTCGAGGGCGTCAATCTCGGCATTCTGGCCAGCAAGGGCTCGCTGTTCGTGACCCGTCCGTCCTTGGGCGCGCACGTGGCGACACTCGAGAAAATGCAGGCGGCAGCGGATGAGCTCTTCGGACTGGTGTCCAAGAAGAAAATCAGCATCAACATCGGCCAGCGCTTTGCGCTGGCCGACGCCGGCGAAGCCCAGACCGCGCTCGCCGGCCGCAAGACCACCGGCGCGACCATACTCACGCTGGACTAAGGACTTGAGGGGTCAGACCCTTTTTCATTTGGCGTGGGGTCAGACCCCGTATGGGGTCTGACCCCTTAGGCGTGGTACGTCCGGACGCGTTCGACTTCTTCCTTCGAGCCCAGCACCACGCCTACGCGCTGGTGCAGGGCCTCGGGGTGGAGGTCCAGAATGCGTTCCGAGCCATCGGTGGCCGCGCCGCCGGCCTGTTCCACGATGAAGCTCATGGGATTGGCTTCGTACATCAGGCGCAGCTTGCCTTTTTTGCCGGATGGGCGTTCATCGCGCGGGTACATGAATATGCCCCCGCGCGTCAGGATGCGGTGCACGTCCGCCACCATCGAGGCGATCCAGCGCATGTTGTAGTCTTTGCCCAGCGGGCCGGTCTTGCCGGCCAGGCAGTCGTCTATATAGCGCTTGACGGGCGCCTCCCAGTGACGCATGTTGGACATGTTGATGGCGAACTCCGCGGTCTGCTGCGGAATCTGGATGTCTTCGTGAGTGAGCACCCATGAACCCATCTCGCGGTCCAGCGTGAAGCCGACCACGCCGTTGCCGACGGTCAGCACCAGCATCGTTTGCGGCCCGTACACGGCGTAACCGGCCGCAACCTGCTGGCTGCCGGGTTGAAGGAAGTCTGCTTCCTCGATGTCGCGGCCGGAGGCGTGGTGCGGCGCGCGCAGCACCGAGAAGATGGTGCCGATGGAAACGTTGACGTCGATGTTCGAGGAACCGTCCAGGGGATCGAACAGCAGCAGGTGCTCGCCCTTCGGGTAGCGGTTGGGAATCAGGTGTATGGTCTCCATCTCCTCGGACGCCATGCCCGCCAGGTGGCCGCCCCACTCATTGGCTTCGAGCAGGATCTCGTTGGAGAGTACATCGAGCTTTTTCTGGACCTCGCCTTGTACGTTTTCGCTGTCCAGGCTGCCAAGCACGCCGCCAAGGGCGCCTTTGCTCACGGCATGCCCGATGGCCTTGCAGGCCCGAGCGACGATTTCGATGAGCAGGCGTACCTCGGCGGATACCGCCTGCTTTCGGCGCTGTTGCTCCACCAGGTACTGGGTAAGCGTTTTTCGTGTCATTTTTTTACTCCGACAGCTAGGGCTTTGGTAATGATTTCCGCGACGTTGCGCGATAGTTTTTCCTGGTCTTGTATGTGCCGCAGCGCCGACTGCATGGCGCTGCGCTGAGGTTCGGCGAAGCGCGCCCAGTTGTCGAAGGCACGTGCAAGCCTGGCGGCGATCTCGGGGTTCAAGGCGTCCAGCGCGATCACTTGTTCCGCCCAGAAGGCGTAGCCGTCGGCATTATGCACGCCTTCCAGATTGTTCATGCAGAACTGGAAAATCAGCGAGCGGGCCCGGTTCGGGTTGCGCAGCGAAAAAGCCGGATGCAGCATCAGTGCGCGCACCGTTTCCACCGTTGTGCCGGGCGCTGTCGCTTGCAGGGTGAACCATTTGTCCATGACCAGCGGATCGTGCTGCCATTGCTCGTAGAAGTGGCTGAGCGCCTGGGCGCATTCCGCGGATTTCGAATGATGGACCAAGGCGGACAGGGCGCCCATCCGGGTCGTCATGTTGCCGGCGTCTTCATACTGCTGGAGTGCAAGCGCTTCGGCCTGTGGATGCGCCCCCGCCATCAGCATGGACAGCGCGAGGTTCTTCAGCGAGCGCAGGCCCGCCGATAAAGGATCCGGGCTGTAGTCGCTGTCATCCGGCGCCGAGCGATACGCGGACAGCCATTCGGCAGCCAGAGCTTCGCCCAATTGCGCACGCAGCAGGCGCCGCGCCTGAACCACGTGTATCGGGTCCATGGGCGAGGTTTTCTCGAGCAGCTCTTTTTCGGCGGGCAGGCTCAGGACACGCGCCTTGTAGGCGGGTGTCAGCGTCGCATCAAGCAGCAGGTGCCGCCAGGTATCGACCAGCGCCTCGTCCGCCACCGGGGCTTGGTCCTGGCGCAGCGCGTCGACCATGGCCAGCAGCCGGCGGGTGGCCAGTTCCTGGCCGGCTTCCCAGCGAGCAAACGGATCGGTGTCATGGCGGGCCAGCAGCATCAGTTCGGTGTCCGGGCGGTCGTATTCGACGATGACCGGCGCTGAAAAATTACGCAGCAGCGACAGCACCGGGCGATCGGGAATATTCTTGAATATCCATGTCTGTTGCGCATCGCGCAGTTCGAGCAGGACGGTGTCCTGAGCGGTGCCGTCCAGTTCGGGTGCCAGTGGCGCGCCATTCCGGTCCAGCATGCCCAGGGCGAACGGGATATGCAAAGGCAGTTTTTCGGCGGGAGGGTCCTGCAGCTTCTCGATGCCGACCGGGTCGCATCGCTGGGCGAGCGTGACGGCGCAGCTTCGGGCATCGGCGTCGTAGCGCATGGTGACGGCAACCCTGGGCGTGCCCGCCTGAGCGTACCAGCGCCGGAAGATGTCGAGCTTCCTGCCGGGGTACTTCCGCACATACACCGACTCCATCGCGTTGACGAAATCGTCGCAAGTGACGGCCTGGCCGTCGTGACGGCGGAAATACTCGTCCATTCCCGCTCGGAATCCCTCTTCGCCAAGAAGCGTATGCTGCATGCGGATGACCTCGGCGCCTTTCTCGTACACGGTCGCCGTGTAGAAATTGCCGATCTCCTGATAGCTTTCCGGACGGATGGGGTGAGCCATGGGGCCGGCGTCTTCGGGAAACTGGGCGACGCGCAGCATGCTGACGTCATCGATGCGCTTCACGGCTCGCGCGCTGGCGGCTTCGGCGCCCGAGAGGCCGTGCGCCAGCATGTCCGCGGAAAACTCCTGGTCACGGAACACCGTGAGGCCTTCCTTGAGCGACAACTGAAACCAGTCTCGGCAAGTGACCCGGTTGCCCGTCCAGTTATGGAAGTATTCGTGCCCGATGACTGCCTCGATCGCCCGGTACGCGGCGTCGGTGGCGGTGTCCTTGTCAGCGAGCACATAGGACGAATTGAAGACGTTGAGCCCCTTGTTCTCCATGGCGCCCATGTTGAAGTCGCGTGCCGCCACGATCATGAAACGGTCCAGGTCCAGTTCGAGGCCGAAGCGGCGCTCGTCCCATTCGAGCGAGCGGCGCAGGCTGTCCAGGGCCCATTGCGTTTTTCCGACCGAGCCTCGGTCGCTGTAGACCTGAAGCAAGGTGTCGCGTCCGCTTTGCGTTTGCGCATGTTCTTCGCGACAGTCGAAATCGCCCGCCACGACGGCGAACAGGTAGCTGGGCTTGGGATGCGGGTCCTCCCACCGCGCTTCATGGCGTCCGTCGGGAAGATCGCGCTGTGCGAGCAAATTGCCGTTGGACAGCAGCAAGGGGTATGTTTGCTTGTCGGCGCGCAGAACGACTTCATATTGCGACATGACGTCCGGGCGGTCCGGGAACCATGTGATCCGGCGAAAGCCCTCGGCCTCGCACTGGGTGAACAAATGGTTGCCCGACACATACAGCCCCATGAGGCTCGAATTCTTCTCGGGTCTGCAAACGCTGACGATATCCAGTGTGAAGCGCTCCGTCTTCGGGTAGACGGTGAGCGTCTCGGCCTGCAGCAGGTATTCTTCGGCGGTCAGGGGCCGGCCGTCGATCGCGATGGACTCGAGCTCGAGATCCTGGCCGTTCAGTATCAATGCCTGCCGGCCGGCGGATGTGCTTTCGAAACTCAATTGCGCATGCACGAGAGTGCGGGCGGGATCAAGATCGAGGCTGAGCTTTACATGAGGCAGCCGGTATGGATAAGGCTGATAATCGTGACGCGAAATGGTAGGCGCGGTATCGGTACGCATGGCATTGGACAGAAATGGATTCTCGACGCTCTATTGTAGTGTCTACGACCGATCTGGCGACCGCAAAGTGGAATGGCGGCGCCGCCTTGCTCCAAAGGCCATCCAGATTTTTTTGCGGGCGGCGGGTCCGCTATGATTCCTTGCCGTCTTGCGAATGCAGGTCCAGGGCGAGGAACAGGGCGCCCGGAATGGGGTTGAACACGTAGGGCTGCGTAGGCTTGAATCCGAGCGACGTATAAAGCCTGACGGCAGCCGACATGGTCGGAAGGGTGTCGAGACAGATGCGTGAATATCCGGCGCGGCGCGCTTCCTGGCAAATGCGTGCGGCGAGCCGGCTCCCCAGGCGCGTGCCGCGCATTTCCGGCTTCACGTATAAACGTTTCATTTCGCTGGTGTTTTCGTCAATGGGGCGCAAGGCGACGCAGCCCACTGCATCCGTGCCGATCCAGGCAAGCAGCAGCCGCCCTGCGGGAGCGGCGTATTTCCCAGGCAGTGCTGATAATTCGGCTTCGAAATCCTGGAAGCCCAGGTCGATATCCAGGCTTTCGGCGTACTCGCGGAATAGCTCCCTGACAACGGAGAGATCTTGGGGTAGTTCGGCGGCCTTTATTTCAATGTTCGGTGCCATGGATCAGCGCTACGGATTGCGGGGCATGCCGCCCCCGTCGGGCCATTGTACAACCGCAGCAATTTTTACCGATATGAAACCTTTGAGCCGCAGCCGTGGTCTTATCCTATAGGTTGAGGCGCGCGCTTTGGATAAAATGGCGTGCGCTGCTCCGTCCGGTTTCAGCATACACACGGGGGTCTTATGTGGAACAGGTTACAGCAATATGGAAAGGGTGCATGGCGCGCTTCCCTCGTTCTGACGGCTGCCGTATTGGTAAGCGGTTGCGCTTCGACTTTGTCCGCAAGCGTGACCAGTTTCCAGCAATGGCCGGCCAATGCGCAAGGCGCAAGCTATCGGATCGAACCGGCGCCCACGCAGGTCAATAATCTCGAGTTTCAGACGGTTGCCGACATGGTGCGGGCGTCGATCGGCCCCATCGGCCTGGTGGAGGCACCATCAGCCGGAGCGGCCCGTTTCGTTGTTTCGATCGAATATGGGAATCCCGCCACTCAAACCTGGGTTCGCACATACGATGATTATTATCTGAATGACGGCTGGGGATTCGGCCCGGCTTTCGGCGGCTTTTATGGCGGCGGCTGGGGCGGCGGCATATTCATGAGCAGTCATCCCAGGGATGTGCCGGTGACCGTATATAAGAATACGCTCACCGTGATTATCAAGGACAACAGCAATAACAAGGCCGAAGTCTATCGGTCGAGCGCCGTGCATAACAGCACCGACGACAGGCTGATACAGATCATGCCCTACTTGGCACGGGCCGTATTCGATGATTTCCCGGGAAATAACGGCCAGACCCGCGAGGTCACCTATGACAGGATGCGCTGAAGGCCGCCCGGCAATAACGCCTTTGCGCCGGCGGGGCGGAAGGCGCGCCGTGGCGAAGGACACGGGGTGGCCCGGCCCGCGTTGCTTCCAAATGTTTACTTGACCAGGAAGGAGTCGCGGCTGGCGCCCTCGGCTTCGGCAGAGGTCAGCCAGCGAGGGGCTTTGCCGCGCCCGGTCCAGCTTTCGCCGGTTTCAGGATGCTTGTATTTCACAGGCACGCTGCGTTTGGAGCCCGATGCCGCAGGAGCCGCTTTTTTCGCCCCGCCGCGCGTGTTTTTCCTGGCATAGGCGGCGGCGATGTCGTCGGGCGTGATATCGTACTCGCGCATGGTCTTGATGAGCGATGTTATCACCGGGCCACGCAGGGCCTGCGCCTGCTTCTGAAGCTTGAGTATTTCTTTTTCGATTTTCTGCTTTATGGTGCTGTATGAGCTTTGGGCCATCGGACGCTTCCGTTTTATGTTGAATACGCGTATATGTGGATGAGGCCATTCGCCATATACGGCATTTATATTTATTAATGCGCATTTATTTTAACGTGGTCGTATCGATTCCTTGATTCGGCTATATGTATGAAGAAGTAAATCCCGTCCTTAAAGACGGACACCATAATGTTCCATGATCACCATGAATAATATGACGAGTAATACATTTCGCGTTGCCGCAATTCAAACGGTGTCTTCCAGCAGTGTCGAGGAAAACCTGCGCCAAGCGGCGGACCTCATCGCTTCGGCCGCCCGGGATGGCGCCCGGTTGATTGCGCTTCCCGAGTATTTCTGCTTCATGGGGCGGCGCGACGCCGACAAGCTCGCCATCAAAGAGGCGCCGGGCAGCGGGCTTATACAGGATTTCCTGGCGGGGCAGGCCCGCGAGCACGGCGTCTGGCTCGTAGGCGGCACGCTGCCCCTTGATAACGAGGAAAAGGACCGCATCTATAATGCGTGCCTGGTCTTCGATCCCGCTGGAAAACAGGTGGCTCGCTACGACAAGATCCATCTGTTCGGTTTCCGCAAGGGTGACGAATCCTATGACGAGTCCATCTCCATCAGGCCCGGGGAAAACAAGCCCCAGGTATTCGATGCTCCGTTCGGCCGCGTGGGGCTATCCGTCTGCTATGACCTGCGTTTTCCGGAATTTTTCCGCGCCATGGGCGAGCTCGATCTCATCGTGCTTCCCGCGGCGTTCACCTATACGACCGGTTCGGCCCACTGGGAGATCCTGCTGCGAGCACGGGCCATCGAGAACCAATGCTACGTGCTGGCGGCGGCGCAGGGCGGCAAGCACGAAACGGGCCGTCGGACCTGGGGGCATTCTGTTTTAATAGACCCTTGGGGCGAAATCGTGGAATGCCTGGAGGAAGGTCCCGGCCATATCTGCGGAACCGTCGACCCCCAGCGTATTGCCGATGTGCGGACCTCCCTGCCTGCGCTCAAGCATCGCACGATGTAATCAACATTCACACGGTATCCTGATTCATGAAAATAGCTGATCCTGCCATCAACGCCCTGGCTACGGCCAAATCGGTTTTGCTCGACCCATGGGGGCTGGACGAATCGCACATGGCGCGTGCCCTCGGCGAGATCTTCACGCATAAAGTCGATTATGCGGACTTGTATTTCCAATATACCCGCAGCGAGGGCTGGAGCCTGGAAGAGGGCATCGTCAAGACCGGAAGCTTTTCTATCGAGCAGGGTGTGGGCGTGCGAGCAATCAGCGGGGAAAAGACGGCGTTTGCCTATTCGGACGCGCTGACGCCCGACGCGCTGCTGTCTTCCGCGCGCACCGTGCGCACCATTGCCCGCCGCGGCGCCGGACGGCAGAAAGTGATCACCGGAGAGCCGGCGCCGGGCCGGTCGCTGTATCCTGCGATCGACCCCGTCAACACGCTGTCGGCGCCCGAGAAAGTCGCGCTGCTGGAGCGCATTGAAGCCATGGCGCGCGCCGCGGACCCGCACATCATCCAGGTCATGGCGGGCCTGGGTGCGGAATACGACGTCATTATGGTGGCCGGCAGCGATGGCCGGCTGGCCGCCGATGTCCGGCCGCTCGTCCGCTTGTCCCTGACAGTCATCGCCGAACGCAATGGCCGGCGCGAAATGGGCCACGGCGGCGGAGGCGGGCGATGCAGCCTGGCCTATTTCACCGACGATATACTCCGGTCCTATGTCGACCGCGCCGTGCACGAGGCCCTTACGAATCTCGAGGCCCGGCCCGCGCCCGCCGGTGAAATGACGGTCGTCCTGGGGTCCGGCTGGCCTGGCATTCTGCTGCACGAGGCGGTGGGCCACGGGCTCGAGGGCGATTTCAATCGCAAGGGGTCCAGTGTGTTTTCCGGCCGGATCGGCGAACGTGTGGCCTCCAAGGGGGTCACCGTGGTGGACGACGGAACCATCGCCGATCGACGCGGGTCGCTCAATATCGACGACGAGGGCAATCCATCGCAGCGCAATGTGCTGATCGAAGACGGCATCCTCAAGGGTTATATCCAGGATTCCATGAACGCGCGCTTGATGAAAATGGCCGTCACCGGCAACGGGCGCCGCGAATCCTATGCGCACCTGCCCATGCCTCGCATGACCAACACTTACATGCTGGCTGGTTCGCACGCGCCCGCCGACATCATTTCCTCGGTGAAAAAGGGCTTGTACGCGGTGAACTTCGGCGGCGGCCAGGTGGACATCACCAGCGGCAAGTTCGTATTTTCTGCGTCCGAAGCCTACATGATCGAGAACGGCAAGGTCACCTATCCCGTCAAGGGCGCGACACTGATCGGCAACGGCCCGGATGCCATGAACCGTGTCAGCATGATCGGCGACGACATGCGCCTTGATCCCGGCGTCGGAACTTGCGGCAAGGAAGGCCAAAGCGTCCCCGTCGGTGTCGGCATGCCCACGGTTCGCATGGAGGGGCTCACCGTCGGCGGCACCGCCTGATTCATGGGGTCAGACCCGCCGGGTCTGACCCCCGCTTCATTTCGACCAAGGGTCAGACCCCATGCGGGGCCTGACCCTGTTTTCTTTTGCGCAAGGGGTCAGACCCCGTACGGGGTCTGACCCCACGTCCTGATCCACCCGCACGTTGACACGATTGTTTGCTGGCCTTATCATTTCAGTAGAAATGAATTTGGCCCTTACTATTTTTTGATCCTTCGTGTCACCATGACGACCTCCCATTCTTCGCAGCAGTACGACTTGCGCATCCTGCGCGCCATGCGGCGCATCACGCGTTCCGTCGCGCTGCATTCCCGTCAATTGGCTGCATTCAGCAATATCACGGCGCCTCAGCTGGTCTGCCTGCGTGCCGTCATCGAACGTGGTCCGCTGACGGCAACGGCGATCAGCCGTGAAATCCACGTCAGTGCCAGCACCGTGGTGGGCATTCTGGATCGCCTGGAGGACAAGGGCCTGGTCCGGCGCGAACGCGGCCGGGAAGACCGGCGCATCGTATTCGTTTCCGCGACGCCCGAAGGCGTCAAGCTGGCGAGCGAGACCCCATCGCCGCTGCAGCAGAAACTGGCCGATGCCCTCAAGGCTTTACCCGAGCTCGAGCAGGCGACCATCACCCTGTCGCTCGAGCGCATCGTCGACCTGATGGAGTCGGATGGAACCCTTCCGGCAGATCCCCCAGGAGAACCTGCTTCGCCCCTGCTTGATGTACCCATAAGCGGGGCGTTGCCCGAATCCGGATTGGCAGTGTGAATTTAGAAACCAGTACAGACCCCAGCACTTCAACCTTATCTCCCGAACCGGCAGCCGGCGCATCCTCGTGCGACCGGGACATGTACTGGCTGCGAGCGCCGGAACGGTCCGATGCGGCCGACATCCATCGCTTGATCTCGCGGTGTCCGCCGCTGGATCTCAATTCCCTCTATACCTATCTCCTGCTCAGCGAGCACTTCCGCCAGACCTGCATCGTGGCCGGTTCGGAAGACCGCTTGCTGGGCTTCGTTTCCGCCTACACGCGTCCGCAACGATCCGATGTCCTGTTTGTCTGGCAGGTCGCCGTGCATGCCGAGGCGCGGGGGCGCAGGCTGGCGCATCATATGCTCACCCGCCTGCTGCGGCGCGACGCGCTGGCGCAAGTCAAATACATAGAAACCACCGTGGGTCCGGGCAACCAGGCATCGCGCAGCGTCTTCGAGCGGCTGGCGCGCGATCTGTCGGCACCCTTGAAGGAAAGCCCCTTGTTCGACGCGGACCTGTTCGGTGGCCAGTCGCACGACGATGAGCCTTTGCTTCGCATCGGACCATTCCGGTCTTTGGATCAGCCAGGGCCGAATCCGGTTCGATGATCCCTGCAGCAACAACTCCTTTTCCGCGCCGATCGTGTCGCGGAGGGGACTGCTCTTTCATAGATTTTCATAACCAAGAGAGGAAGAAACATGATGGACTTAAAAATATTTGACCGGATGGAGTCGCAGGTGCGGGGCTACATCCGGTCTTTTCCAGTCATTTTCAAGCGAGCCAAAGGCTCCGTGCTGATCGATGAAAACAATAAGGAATACATTGATTTCTTCAGTGGCGCCGGCACGCTGAACTATGGCCACAACAACCCGCTCCTGAAGCAGAAATTGATCGAGTATCTCGAGTCGGATGGGGTCGTGCATGGATTGGACATGGCGACCACGGCGAAGAAGTATTTTCTCGAGACATTCGAGCGCGTTTTGCTCAAACCCAGAGGCTGGCAATACACCTTGCAATTCACGGGGCCGACGGGCACCAATGCCGTGGAAGCGGCCTTGAAGCTCGCGCGCCAGGTGAAGGGCCGGCCGAACGTCGTTTCCTTCACCCACGGCTTCCATGGCGTAAGCGGCGGCTCGCTGGCCGTCACGGCCAATGCCAAGTTTCGCGGCGCAGCGGGCTTTCCGCTGGCGAACACGACCTTCATGCCCTATGACGGCTATATGGGGCCGGACGTCAATACCATTGCCTACTTCGAACGCATGCTGGAAGACACCAGCAGCGGCCTCGACAAGCCCGCCGCGGTCATCGTCGAGACGGTGCAGGGAGAAGGCGGTGTGAACGTCGCCAGCCGCAATTGGCTGAAAGAGCTGGAACGCCTCTGCCGCCAGCACGACATGCTGCTGATCGTCGACGACATCCAGGTGGGCTGCGGCCGTACCGGCAACTTCTTCAGCTTCGACTCGCTGGGCATCCGGCCCGACATCATCACATTGTCCAAGTCCCTGTCCGGCTTCGGCTTGCCGATGTCGCTGGTGCTGATGAAGCCCGAGCTCGATATCTGGAAGCCTGGCGCACACAGTGGTACCTTCCGTGGCAACAATCTGGCCTTCGTCACCGCCGCGCAGGCGCTGGACAGCTATTGGGCAGACGAAAGCTTTGCGGGAGCGATACAACGAAAGGAGCGCCTGGTACGGGACTGGCTCGAGAACATCGTGCACAGCTACCCGCGCGCGGGGCTGAGTGTCCGGGGCAGGGGATTGATACAAGGACTGGTGGTTCCTCCCGGGCACGATATGGCAAACCGGATCGCGAAGGCGGCCTTCGAAGAGGGCGTCGTGATCGAGACGTCGGGGGCGCAGGACGAAGTCCTGAAAGTCTTGCCGGCCCTGACCATCGAAGACGACCAACTGATGCGTGGTCTGGAAATCATAGAGCGCGGCCTGGGCCGGGTCTTGGCGGAAACGGCCACGGGCGCGCAGGTATTCAAGCTTGGAGGAAGAGCACGATGATCGTAAGGAACGTCAAGGACGTCATTGGAACCGACAACGAGGTCAAGACGGAAAACTGGCTGAGCCGCCGTGTGCTGCTGCGCAAGGACGGAATGGGTTTCTCCTTCCATGAGACCGTCATCTTTCCCGGGACCGAAACCCATATCCATTATCAAAATCACCTTGAAGCCGTGTGGTGCATCGAGGGAGACGGGGAGATAGAAACCATTGCCGACGGTCGCAAGTACGCCTTGGGGCCGGGCGTGGTCTATGCCTTGGATGAGAACGACGAGCATTGGCTGCGCGGCGGCAAGGAGCCATTGCGCGTCATTTGCGTCTTCAATCCGCCTCTTACCGGCTTCGAGGTGCACGACGAGAAAGGCGTGTATCCCGCCGTGTCGGATGCTGCCTGAATCAAAGGAGTACAGTATGAAAACAGCGATCAAGGATCTGTACGTTTCGCGTACGGATCGGAACGCCGCCATCATTGCCCGGCAGGATCCGGTCGTCTATGGCGGCGGCAATTATGCCGATGCGCTCGACGAGCGCCAGCAGGCCAGCTATGAACGCGATGGCTTTCTGTTGATCGAAGATCTCTTCAGTGGACCGGAGGTCGCCGCGCTGCTGCAGGAAGTGCAGCGCATGAGCAGCGATCCCGCCATCACCGGACTGGACGAAGCCATCACCGAACCCGGAAGCGATGCGGTACGTTCGATCTTCCGGGTGCACGAGTTGAGCGAATTATTGAGCGGACTCGCACGCGACCCCAGATTGATCAACGTCGCCCGCCAGATTCTGGGATCCGAGGTCTACATGCACCAATCCCGGGCGAACATGAAGCCCGGCTTCAAAGGCAAGGAGTTCTACTGGCATTCGGATTTCGAGACCTGGCACGTCGAGGACGGAATGCCGGGCATGCGCGCCATTAGCTGCTCGCTGCTCCTGACCGACAACAACGCTTGCAATGGCCCTCTCATGCTCGTACCCGGCTCGCACATGCAGTTCATCGCATGCAAGGGGAAGACGCCGGACCGCCATTATGAGAAGTCGCTGAAGAAGCAGGAGTACGGCGTGCCCGACCCCGTGAGCCTGCGGCTGCTGGCCGAGCAGGGCGGCATCAAGGCAATGGAGGCGACGGCCGGATCCGTCATTTTCTTCGATTGCAATACGATGCATGGATCCAATGGCAATATCTCGCCTTGGCCCCGCGCGAACGTATTCATGGTCTACAACAGCGTGGAGAATGCGCTTCAGCCGCCCAAGTATGGATTGAGCCCGCGTCCGGAGCACATCGCCACGCGCAAAAGCTTCGAGCCTCTCGTGCCGCAGGAGGCAGCGGCGTACGCATGATGAGGCGGTAGGGCGGGACGAACCCGCCCGCTAGGGACCGCGGGGCCCGCAAGCCTGGCGATACGCCGGGCTTGCGGGCTGCTTTGTCAATGGGGCTCGGGACTCAGGAAGCCCTTCAGGAACTCTTGCGTGCGCTCTTCGCGCGGGGCCGAGAACACCTGCTCGGGCGGTCCCTCCTCGACGATGCGGCCCTTGTCGAAAAAGCAGACGCGGTCGGAAATCTGCTTGGCGAATTGCATCTCGTGCGTGACCAGCAGCATGGTCAGGTCATGCTCGTTCGAAAGCCGCTGGATGACATTCAGGACCTCGCCGACCAGTTCAGGATCCAGTGCCGACGTGGGTTCGTCGAACAGCATGATGTTGGGGCGCATGGCCAGGGCGCGTGCAATGGCCACGCGCTGCTGCTGGCCGCCGGAAAGCTGGCTGGGGAATTTGTCGGCCTGGTCGGACAGACCCACGAGCTCCAGGTATTCCTCGGCGCGTTCATTGGCTTTACGCTTGTCCAGCCCCAGCACATGCACCGGCGCTTCCGTGATATTGCGCCGGACCGTCATATGGGGGAAGAGATTGAACTGCTGGAAGACCATGCCCATTTCCTTGCGCATAGCACGAAGGTGATCTTCGCCGGCGGGGGCGAGCTGCCCGTTGCGCTCTTCGTGCCACAGCGGCTTGCCGGCCACATGGATGACCCCCTCGTCGATATTCTCGAGCGTCATGAGGATGCGCAGTACAGTGGATTTACCCGAGCCGGAAGGTCCGATAATGGTGACCTTCTCGCCTTTGGCCACGGAGAATTCAAGGGCGTCGAGCACGGTTACGTCGCCGAACTTCTTGGTGACCTTGTCGAATTGAATGATGTCATTTGTCATCGCAGGGGAAGTCCTTGCTTGGGAAGGCGGGTGTCCAGATGGCGCACGCCGGCCGCCGCCGCCAGCGTCAGCAGCAGATACAGTCCTCCGACCATGGACAGGGGGATCAGATAATTGAAAGTGCGGTCGCCGATGATCTTGGCCACGTTGAGCATCTCGAGCACTGAGACGACGGAAAGCACCGGCACGTCTTTCATGATCGACACCAGGTAGTTTCCCAGTGCCGGAATGATCCTCGGAATGGCCTGGGGCACGATGATGACGCTGAAGGTGCGCAGCGCCGACAGGTCGAGGGCGTGCGCGGCTTCAGTCTGGCCACGCGCGATGGATTCGATGCCCGCGCGGTAGACTTCCGACGTATAAGCGCTGTACTGGATGCCCAGGGCGAGCGCGCCCGTCAGGAAGGCCGGCAGGACGATGCCGTATTCGGGCAGCACATGGTACAGAAAGAACAGCTGCACCAGTAGCGGCGTGTCGCGGATGAATTCGGTGATGAAGCGCGCCGGCCAGGACACGATGCGCAGCCGCGACGACTTCAGCCCCGCCAGAATCAGGCCCAGTATGGCGGCCACGACGAAACCCAGGACGGTCGCCTGCAGCGTGACCACCAGCCCCTTCAACAGGATGGGGAGGATGGACCAGGCGAAAACCCAGTTGTTGGCGGTGTCCCATTCTATGCCCAGCAGCATGCTCAGGACCTCCCGGCGCGCCAGCGCCCCACGGAATTTTCAAGAATCTTCATGAGCGCGGTCAATACCAGGGCCATGCCGAAGTACATGAACAGCAGAAGCGTATAGATGGTGACGCTGTCCTGGGTGAAGTTCCGGACCTGCTCGGCCCGGAAAGCCAGGTCGCCGAGGCTGATCAAGGAAACGAGGGCGGTATCCTTCAGGTTCTGTATCGCCAGATTGCCGAAGCTGGGCATCATCTCCGGAATGGCCTGTGGCAGCGAAATGCGCCAGAGTATCTGCCGCGGCGTGAAGTCCAGTGCCTTGGCGGCCTCATGCTGCGCAGGCGGCACCGCCTGTATGGCGCCCCGCACGACCTCGGCGCCATAGGCTCCGATGTTCAGCGCCAGCGCCAGGGTTCCCGCCAGGACGGGCGGAAGGCGCAGGTCGATTCCTATGGCCTGTCCAAGCAAGGGCAGGGCGAAGTACAGCCAGAACAGCTGAACCAGGAGCGAAGTGCCGCGGAAGACCTCGATGAAAACGATGGCCACCCCACGCACCAGCCGGTTTCCCGACACCTTGCCTATGCCGAACACGAACGCGCATACGGCGCCCAGTATCGTGGAATAGACCGTCAGCTGAATCGTGACCCATGCGCCCTCCAGCAAGGGCGGCATATAGCTTAGCCAGTTCATGAAGCGGATGCTTTATCCTGCCGCGCAGAGCTGTTCAGTCGTTTTGTTGAATGATTCCTTGGCGTCGGTGGCACTGAAGCCATGGTGCGACATGGTCTTGGCCCACCCTTCGGTTTGCTTGAACTTGGCAAGCTCGGCGTTTACGGCATCACGGAAATCGGCGGAGTCTTGGCTGAAGGTGAAGCCGCCCCAGCTTCGAGCCGGCGTTCCGTTGATCACGGGATCCGTGAAATTCGTTGCCGCTTCCACCTTGTCACTCTTGGCGGCCAGTTCGCTTACCGTCAGGCTGGTTGCCGCGTAGGCGGACGCCCGGCCGGTCGATACCGTGGAGATGGCGTCGGCATTGTTGGAGATCGTCACCATGCGGTTGGCCGGCACCCCCAGTGCCTGCAGCATCTCCAACTGGTCGGCGCCGGCCATGATGGCTACTTTCTTGTCCGACTGGGCGAAGCTTTCGTAGGTGTGGACGTCGTCGGGGTTGCCCTTGGCGACCAGCAGGCCTTCTCCATAAGAGCTGTTCGGCTCCGAGAATAGAACCTCCTTGCAGCGTTGCGGCAGGATGGCCATTTCGGCCGCGACCATATCGAAGCGATTGGCACGCAGCCCGGGAATCAGCGAGCCGAAATTGGTCGTGATCCATTCGATCTTGTGTATGCCCAATTGCTCCATGATGTGCTTGGCCACATCCGGCCCCATGCCTTTGGCCTGGCCGTCCATGTCCATATAGCCGTAAGGGATCTCGTTGGCCACGGCGATGCGTACCGTGCCGCGCTTCTTGATGTCGTCGAGGCTTGCCGCCTGAGCCTGAAAGGCGAGCACGCCCACGGCGGCAAATGCTGTCAATGTGCGCTTCAGGGTTTTCTTAAGGCGTTCGTTCATCGCGGGTCCTTTTCTTGTTGGAGGGGTTGTCGGAGGGGTCTGACCCCATTCGGGGTCTGACCCCTTGAAATGATAACGCACATAATAATTTCAGTTCAAATCAATAGCACACGGATCAATTCCAAGAAATTTCTGATTGGCAGACAAGAAACTCTGTGCTAGGATCTACGCTTATGTACCGCGCATCCCAATTTTTCTTCTTTTATTTTTTTGCTTTTCCGAAACCGCTGGTGGAGGAAGGGAAGCGTTGTACGCAGTAAAAAAGAACCAAATTCCCAAAAAGCCGCCAGCGAAGCTAGGCGGCTTTTTTTGTACCGCTCGCTAGCTGACAAAACCAGGAGTTAAGCTGTGTCACACAATACAGACGATTTACGTATACGCGAAATCAAGGAACTCAGTCCCCCGGCCCACGTGATGCGCGAGTTTCCGTGTACGACCGCTATTTCCTCTACGGTCTATGGCGCCCGGAACGCACTGCATCGCATACTGGAAGGCGCGGACGACCGGCTGGCAGTGGTCATCGGGCCTTGCTCCATACACAACCCGGCAGCAGCCATCGATTACGCCAAGCGTCTTGTGGCCGAACGCATCCGCCACCAGGACGCGCTCGAGATCATCATGCGCGTGTATTTCGAGAAGCCCCGCACGACGGTAGGCTGGAAAGGGCTCATCAACGACCCGGGCCTGGATGGCAGCTTCAATATCAATCAGGGGCTGCGCACCGCCCGGGAACTCCTCATCGACGTCAATGCCCTGGGCCTGCCCGCCGGATGCGAATTTCTCGATATGATCACCCCCCAATACATTGCCGACCTGGTGTCCTGGGGAGCCATCGGCGCGCGAACGACCGAAAGCCAGGTGCATCGTGAACTGGCTTCCGGCCTTTCGTGCCCGGTCGGGTTCAAGAACGGGACCGACGGCAACACGAAAATCGCCATCGACGCGATCAAGGCCGCATCGCAGCCGCACCACTTCCTCTCGGTGACCAAGGGCGGCCATTCCGCCATCGTCTCCACCGTCGGCAACAACGACTGCCACGTCATCCTGCGAGGCGGCAAAGTCCCCAACTACGATGCGGAAAACGTTGAAGCGGCATGCCAGGCGCTCATGAAGAACGGCTTGAATCCGCGCATCATGGTCGATGCCAGCCACGCCAACAGCAATAAGGATTACCGCAACCAGCCTCTCGTGCTCGACGACATCGCGGCTCAGATGGAAGCCGGCGACGAGCGGATCTTCGGTGTCATGGTGGAAAGCAACCTGGTGGGCGGCCGGCAAGATCTGGTCGAAGGCCAGCCGCTGGCTTACGGTCAGAGCATCACCGACGGCTGCATCGACTGGGACGCTTCGGTCCGGGTGCTGGAGCGTCTTGCCGAGGCCGTGCGGAAACGCCGCCAGGCATGCGCGCAATCAGCAAATGCCCTGATCGGCAGCCACGCCTAAAAAACAGTAGTATCGGGATAGCGACATCATCATGGAAGTCAAGGAGTCTGAAAGCATGAACGCGCCAGCCAACACGCCGCATTTGCGCCGGGAAATCCCGGCCGGATTCCTGGACGCCTTGAAAAGCCGATTCGGCGACCGGTTTTCCACGGCCCAATCGGTGTGCGAGCATCATGGCCGCGACGAGTCTCCTTATCCCGCCATGTTGCCGCACGGCGTGGTGTTCGCGCTCTCCACCGACGAGGTGGCGTGGGTGGCGCGTCATTGCCACGATCACAAAGTGCCGCTCATCCCTTATGGCGCGGGATCCTCGCTTGAAGGGCACATACTGGCCATACAGGGCGGCATCAGCCTGGATCTGTCGGGCATGAATCAGGTGCTGGCGGTGCATCCGGAAGACTTCACCGTTACCGTCCAGGCGGGCGTGACGCGCAAGCAGCTTAACGAAGAAATCCGCGATACCGGCCTGTTTTTTCCCATCGATCCGGGTGCCGACGCCAGCCTTGGCGGCATGGCCGCCACGCGGGCGTCCGGCACCAACGCCGTGCGCTATGGCACCATGCGCGAAAACGTCATGTCGCTGAAAGTGGTCACCGCCGACGGCCGCGTGATAGAAACCGCCAACCGGGCCAGGAAGTCCTCGGCAGGCTATGACCTGACCCGAATTTTCGTCGGCAGCGAAGGCACGCTGGGCATCATCACCGAGGTCACGGTACGCCTGTACCCTCAGCCTGAAGCCGTCTCCGCGGCCATATGCAATTTCCCCACTCTCGACGCGGCCGTCCAGAGCGTGATCGAAATCATCCAGATGGGCGTTCCCATTGCGCGCGTCGAGTTCATGGATACCGCGGCGGTCAAGGCCACCAACGCCTACAGCAAGCTGAGCCTCAAGGAATCCCCGCTGCTGCTGTTCGAATTCCACGGAAGCCCGTCGGGCGTCAAGGAACAGGCGGAAGTCGTCCAGGACATCACGCGCGGCAACGGCGGCATGGATTTCGAATGGGCCGAGCAGCCCGAAGACCGCAGCCGGCTCTGGACGGCGCGCCACAACGCCTATTTTGCCGGCTTGCAGTTGCGTCCGGGCTGCCGGTCCAGCACCACCGATGTATGCGTGCCCATTTCCAGGCTGGCCGAGTGCGTGGGCGAAACCGCGGCCGAGCTGGACCAGGCCCGCTTCCCCTATACCATAGTGGGCCATGTCGGCGACGGCAATTTTCATGTGCTGATGCTGCTCGATCCCGACGACCCCACCGAATGGGAGGAATCCGAGCTATTGAACCGCCGGCTGGTAGAGCGGGCGATTCGCATGGAAGGAACCTGCACAGGCGAGCATGGAGTCGGACTGCACAAAATGGAATTCATGGTGGCAGAGCATGGCCGGGACGCGCTCGACCTCATGGCCGCGCTCAAGCAGGCCTTCGACCCGCACAATATTCTCAATCCCGGCAAGATCATTCCTCCGGCTTGACGGCCTGGACTGACGTAGAACACAAAACGAGACCAATAACCAAAGAGAGACAATGAACCAATCCCTGTTGAGTCCAGCGCCGGAAACGGCGCCGGATTTTGCCGGACTGATCGCCAGGCTGGCCGACAGCGTGCCCAGGCACTGCATCCTGTCCAAGGTCGAGGACACTCGCCCTTACGAATGCGACGGCTTGTCCTTGTACCGCGCGTTGCCGCCGGTGGTCATCCTGCCCGAAAACGAAGCGCAGGTCGTCGCAGTATTGCGCGAGTGCAAGGCATTGAATATTCCCATCGTGGCGCGCGGCGCCGGCACGGGACTATCTGGCGGCGCCATGCCGCATGCGCAGGGCGTCCTGCTGGGCATGGCCAAACTCAACCGTATCAAGAACATCGACCAGGAGACGGCTACCGCCGTGGTGGAGCCCGGCGTGCGCAACCTGGCGATTTCCGACGCAGCCGCGCCTTACGGCCTGTACTATGCGCCCGACCCCTCCAGCCAGATCGCCTGTACCATCGGCGGCAATATCGCCGAGAATTCCGGGGGCGTGCATTGCCTGAAGTACGGGCTTACCGTCCACAACGTGCTGCGGGTGCGCGTCGTCACCATAGACGGCGACATTGTCGAGCTGGGCTCCGAAGCGCCCGACAGCCCGGGGCTGGATCTCCTTGCCGCGTTCATCGGCTCCGAGGGCATGCTGGGCATCGTGACCGAAATCACGGTAAAACTGATACCCAAGCCTTCCTGCGCGCGGGTGATCATGGCCAGCTTCGGCAGCGTCGAATCCGCCAGCCTGGCGGTCACCAATGTCATCGCGGCGGGCATCATACCGGCGGGACTCGAAATGATGGACCAGCGGGCGGTGCACATGGTCGAGCCATTCGTCAATGCGGGGTACGACCTTGACGCCCAAGCCATCCTGCTGTGCGAATCGGATGGCACGGAAGAAGAGGTCGAGGACGAAATCGCGCGCATGCAGGCGGTGTTCCAAGGCGCCGGCGCCACACGCCTGCAGGTCTCCGCTACGGAAGCGGAGCGCCTGGTCTTCTGGGCGGGGCGCAAGAACGCATTCCCGGCGGCCGGCCGCATCTCGCCGGACTACTACTGCATGGACGGGACCATTCCGCGCCGCCATCTCGGCCGCGTCCTGGGTGCGATAGAGCAAATGGAAGACGAGTTCCGTCTGCGCTGTGCCAATGTCTTCCATGCGGGCGACGGCAATCTGCATCCGCTCATCCTCTTCGATTCCAACTCGGCCGACGAGGTCGAGCGCGCCGAGAAATTCGGCGCCGCCATCCTCGAGCTCTGCGTGCAGGTCGGGGGTACGATCACCGGCGAGCATGGGGTGGGCATGGAAAAAATCAATCAGATGTGCGTTCAGTTCACGCGCGAGGAACTCGACTATTTTTTGGCGTTCAAAAGAGCATTCGATCCTTATGGGCTGCTCAATCCCGAGAAGGTCATACCCACGCTGGCGCGCTGCGCCGAGTACGGGAAAATGCACGTCCATGGCGGAGACATCCGCTTTCCTGAATTGCCGCGTTTCTAAGAGGCCCGCATGGATTTCGTATTGACCGAACTCTGTCAGCAAGTCATGACGGCCCGAGGCGCCGAGCGACCGCTGCATATACGCGGAGGGGGTACCAAGCGCTTTTATGGCGAGCCGGTGGACCAGGAGAATGTGCACGACACGGCCGTGCTCGACCTGTCCGGCTACCAGGGCGTGGTGAACTACCAGCCCTCCGAACTCGTGATCACGGCCAGGGCGGGTACGCTGCTGAGCGAAGTAGAGGCCTTGCTGGCCGAGCAGGACCAGATGCTGGCATTCGAGCCCCCCCGATTCGGCGAGGCATCCACCATTGGCGGCTGTATCGCAAGCGGCCTGTCGGGGCCGCGGCGCATGGCGGCGGGCAGCGCTCGCGATTTCGTGCTGGGCGCCAAGCTGCTGGATTCCTCGGGCTCGGTCCTGGCATTCGGCGGCGAAGTCATGAAGAATGTTGCGGGATACGATATCTCGCGCCTGCTTGCGGGCTCCTTGGGCATATTGGGGCCCATGGTCGAGGTTTCCGTGAAAGTCGCGCCTCGTCCATTCGAGGAAGCCACCGTTATCCTGGAACTGACCCAGGCCGCCGCGCTGAACAATTTCTCGCAATGGCGCGGGCTGCCCGTGCCCATCAGCGCCACCGCTTGGCATGCCGAAGGATCCGGGCCGCAGGGCCGCTTGTACGTTCGCGTGTCGGGCAGCGGGCCGGCGATCGCGAATGGGGTGAAACGGATAGGGGGCGAGGCCATGGATCCCGCCGCCGCTTTTTCTTTCTGGGAAAGCGTCCGCGATCACACCCACCCTTTTTTTGCCGCGCGTCCCCTGTGGCGCGTGGCCTTGCCATCGAACGCCGGCGCCCTGGATTACCCCCAGGCTTTTGTGGAATGGAACGGCGGCCTGCGCTGGATCGCCGGGGTAAGCGACGCGCCGGAACTGCGATCCATAGCGAGCCGGCTTGGCGGGCATGCCACCTTGTTCCGGCACGGCCCCGGCAAGCCCGACGTACCCGTGTTCCATCCCTTGTCGCCGGGACTCAGCAATATCAATCGTCGGCTCAAGCAAGAGCTGGATCCCACGGGCATCTTCAATCCAAATCGCATGTTTCCAGACTTTTAAGAGACCACTGTGCAAACCAAACTCGCATCTTGGGCTCGTGACAGCGAGCTGGGCAAGGAAGCTGATGAAATCCTGCGGCGTTGCGTCCATTGCGGATTCTGTCTCGCGACCTGCCCGACCTATCAGGTGCTGGGCGATGAGCGCGACAGCCCCCGCGGCCGCATCTACCTGATCAAGCAGGTGCTGGAGGGCGCCGAACCGACGCGCGCGACGCAGGAGCATCTGGATCGCTGCCTGACCTGCCGCAACTGCGAAACCACCTGTCCGTCGGGCGTCCAGTATGGCGCCCTGGTCGACATCGGGCGCAAGATCGTCGACGAAAGAGTCGAAAGGCCCGTGTCGCAGAAACTGCAGCGCGCCGGCCTGCGCCGCATGCTGAATTCGCCGCTGTTCGGACCCGCATACAGCCTGGGACGCATGCTCCGTCCTTTCCTTCCCGAAACGCTCCGGAACAAGCTGCCTGCACCCCGCGCCGCCGACGCGTTGCCCGTGGACGTGGAACGCCATGATCGCCAGGTGCTGATGCTGGCCGGTTGCGTGCAGCCGTCCATGATGCCCTCGATCGACGCCGCCACCATACGGGTGCTGGATGCCGTGGGCATCGGCACGCGGGTCGTACCGGGCTCCGGTTGCTGCGGCGCCATCAACTTTCACCTCGATGCACAGGAAGACGCCTTGCGGCAGATGCGCGCCAACATCGATGCATGGCTGCCTTTGATCGATGGCGGAAAGGTCGAGGCCATCGTCATGAATGCGTCGGGTTGCGGCGCAATGGTCAAGGAATACGCCCACCACCTGCGGCACGACCCCGACTACGTGGCCAAGGCCTTGCGGGTCGTGGACAAGGTGCGCGACATCGCAGAGATCCTCGCGCCTCATGCCGAGCTGCTCAAGCAGCGCCTGAGGGGCCTGCCTGAAAGGCCGGTCTTTCATCCTCCTTGCACCCTGCAGCATTGGCAAGGGTTGAGGGGAGTCAGCGAGCGCCTGCTTGCGGATCTGGGCTTCGCGCTCCAGCCCTTCAATGAATCGCACCTGTGCTGTGGATCGGCGGGCACTTATTCGGTCACGCAGCCGGCGCTTTCTCTATCGCTGCGTGATCGCAAGCTGCAAGCTATCGCACCGACGCAAACCGATTGCATCGTCTCGTCCAATATCGGCTGCATCACGCACTTGCAAAACGGCACATCCACTCCGGTGCGCCACTGGATCGAGGTCGTCGACAAGGCCTTGGGAACTCCTTAACGATTCGGGCGGCAAGCAGGCGCATCCGGCGCGACGAACCATTCAGGGGCTCCCTTGACGAAGACTCGCTAAAATACGGATATGGTTAACATATCCGGAAAGAAGGGGCGTGTCGTCATCGGCATGTCGGGAGGCGTCGATTCGTCGGTGGCCGCATGGCTGTTGAAAGAGCAAGGCTACGAGGTCCTTGGCCTGTTCATGAAGAACTGGGAAGACGACGACGATTCGGAGTACTGCTCCACCCGCCAGGATTGGCTCGACGCCGCCAGCGTTGCCGACGTGATCGGCGTCGACATCGAAGCGGTGAACTTCGCGGCCGAATACAAGGACCGCGTCTTCGCGGATTTCCTGCGCGAATACTCGGCCGGCCGCACGCCCAACCCGGATGTCCTGTGCAATGCGGAAATCAAATTCAAGGCATTCCTGGATCATGCCATGTCCTTGGGGGCGGACCTGATCGCCACCGGCCACTACGCGCGGCGCCGGACCATGGACGTGGCCGGGACGCCCCAGCACCAGTTGCTCAAAGCGATCGACCACACCAAGGATCAAAGCTATTTCCTCCATCGCCTGAATCAGGACCAGCTTGCCCGGACCTTGTTTCCCCTGGGCGAAATCCCCAAGACCGAGGTGAGGCGCATCGCCCGATCGCTTCAACTGCCCAACGCCGCCAAAAAGGACTCGACAGGCATCTGCTTCATTGGCGAGCGTCCCTTTCGCGACTTCCTGAATCGTTATCTTCCAACCAGCCCGGGGCCGATCAAGACACCTGAAGGCCAGGTGGTGGGCACGCACCAGGGCTTGTCTTTCTACACGCTGGGACAGCGCAAGGGGCTGGGCATCGGAGGCGTAAAAGGGCGCCAGCGGAGCGACGGCACCGCCGATGCCTGGTACACCGCCCGGAAAGACCTCGAACACAATACCTTGTATGTCGTCCAAGGGCATGACCATCCCTGGCTGCTGTCCAGTGAATTGAAAGCCCAGGACGCCAGCTGGATTTCCGGCGGCGCGCCTCCGCCCGGCGCCTACGCAGCGAAGACGCGGTATCGGCAGACGGATTCGCCATGTCGCCTGGATCCCGTTTCCGCCGAGACATTCGGCTTGTCATTTCCGCAAGCGCAGTGGGCCGTCACGCCCGGCCAGTCCGCAGTGCTGTACGACGGCGACATCTGCCTTGGAGGCGGTATCATCACGTAGCGCTCGACGCGGCGCGAATCACCGGTTTCTTTTACTCAATCTAAGCAGGACGATATGGATCCAGTTTTCATCTTATATTTGGTTGGCCTTGGCGCCGTGGTCGGTTTCGCGGCCGGCCTGCTCGGCATCGGGGGCGGCATGATGCTGGTTCCGTTTCTGACCATGCTTTTTCCGCTGTACGGCGTACCCAAGGACCTGGTGGTGCACGCCGCCATTGCCACCTCCATGGCCACCATCGTCTTCACCTCGGTGTCCAGCATGCGCGCCCATCATGCGAAGCGGGCGATACTGTGGGATATCGTCACCGTGATGGCGCCCGGCATGATCGTGGGCGGGCTGCTTTCGGGGGGCGCTGTTTTCTCCTATCTGAGCGGCGCTGGGCTCTCCTTGATCTTCGGGCTGTTCGTCATGTATTCAGGAATCAAAATGCTCTCGGGCAAACCGCCTGCCCAGTCGCGCACCATGCCCGGCAAGGCCGTCACAGCAGGGGTAGGGGTGGGCATCGGCTTCGCATCGGGGCTGCTGGGCGCGGGGGGGGGCTTCCTGTCGGTGCCGTTCATGACGCGCAGCAACGTCAAAGTGCACAACGCGGTCGCGACATCCGCCGCCCTGGGTTTTTTCATTGCCGTTGCCAACAGCGTGGGTTACATTTATTCCGGCTTCAAAGAAGTGCAAGGGCAGGACGGCATGCTGGGCTATATATATTGGCCCGCATTGTTGGTGCTTTCCGCCATGAGCGTGCTGACCGCTCCGTTTGGCGCGCGATGCGCGCACAGCCTTCCGGTCGCGACGCTGAAGCGGGTGTTCGCCTGCCTGCTGTTCGCGCTGGCCTGCTACATGCTCTATGAAGCGTATCTCGGGTACACCGCGTAAGGCCAGCAAACCAGGGGTCAGACCCCGCATGGGGTCTGACCCCTCCGCCTGCAACCTAGGGCCTTTTAGCGTTAACAGGCCCTACCTAGGACAAATGCCACATGGACGAGGCCTATCATCCGCGGGCGCCGGCATGGGAGGTTGAACAATGGTTCAACATCGACCAGGCGCCGACTCTGGGTTCCCTGCGGGGCAAGGTGATCGTCCTGGAGGCTTTCCAGATGCTCTGTCCCGGCTGTGTCATGCACGGCCTGCCGCAAGCCGGAAGGGTGCGCCAGACGTTCCCGTCATCGAAGCTGGCGGTCATTGGCTTGCACACCGTGTTCGAGCACCACGCCGCCATGACGCCGACTTCGCTGCAAGCCTTTCTGCACGAATACCGGATCACTTTCCCGGTCGGCGTCGACATGCCCGGCGGCCGGGACGGCTTGCCGCGCACCATGCGCGCATACGGAATGCAAGGCACGCCCACGCTGATACTCATCGATGCAAAGGGCCGCCTCAGGCAGCATCATTTCGGCCAGGTCGCCGACCTGGCCTTGGGCGCTGAAATCGCTGAACTATTGATCGAGGCCGCATAAGAAAACCTCGCCGTGGCGAGGTTTTGCTTGCCTGGAAGGCATCCGGCGAGGGCGCTCAGGATCTTGGCGGTGCCGTGGTCGCGAACGACGGACGCGTCTGGAGCTTTTCATCAAGCCTTTGGAGATTGCCGTACTGGGAGCGCCAGTTCAATTCCGGGAAACGCAGGTCCAGATACCCAAGGGCGCAGCCGACGGCGACGTCGGCCAGGCCAAAATTGATGCCCATGCAAAAAGCCTGTTCGCCCAGGCTGTCATTCATCGATTCAAGGGCAACGGTGATTTTCTTGTGCTGGCGGTCTACCCATTGCTGGCTGCGCGATTCGGGCGCGCGGCGGTGGTTCTCGATGAAAATGCTTGTGGCGGCATCCAGGATACCGTCCGCGATGGCTTCCCAGCATTTGGTTGCGGCGCGGTCGCGACCTGTTTGCGGTATCAGGCGACCTACGGGTGAAAGCGTGTCGAGGTATTCGACGATGACGCGGGAATCGAACAGGCTGCCATTGTCGTCCATGAGCAGACAGGGCACTTTTCCGAGTGGGTTATGGAGTTGGATTTGAGTATCTTCGGCCCACACATCCTCGAGTATGAATTCGTAATCGAGCTTTTTTTCGGCCATGACGACACGCACTTTGCGGACGTATGGACTGGTGAGCGAACCAATAAGTTTCATGGCAAAGGTCAGAAGTTACAGGCAAAAAAAGTATAGCAGGAACGTTACTCATATTAGCCGTGAAACGCCCACGATAGGCTTTGCGGCCGGGACAGCGAAGGTAATGTGTCGTTTATATGCTTATGAATTTCTAAACGTGTGACTTTTCCGTCGAATTGGGGTAGGGGCCTGCGGCCGTCCAAAGGGCAAATGCTAAAATGCTCTGTTGACCAACATTCGCGTGAACTCAAGATGCAAATTGCCGACCAGCTTAGCCAATTGAACGCCCTTTCCCCTTTGGACGGCCGGTACGCCGCCAAAGGAAAGGTCCTTCGTCAATCCTTGTCGGAGGCCGCATTCATGGCGCACCGCGTCGAAGTCGAGGTCGCGTGGCTTCTTGGGCTTGCCGAAGCGGGCCTGCCTGAACTGCCTTCTTTTTCCGAAGCGTCCAAGGCCTTGCTGAAGTCGCTGGTGGCCGAGTTCTCCGAGGATGACGCCGCGCGCATCAAGGAAATTGAAAAAACGACCAATCACGACGTCAAGGCCGTCGAGTATTGGCTCAAAGAACGCGTGGCCGGTAATGAGCAACTGGCTGCGGCGGCCGAGTTCATCCATTTCGCCTGCACATCCGAAGACATCAACAATACCTCGCATGCGCTGATGCTCGGTCGCGCGCGTTCCGGCTTCATCGTGCCGCGCCTGACGGAACTGTGCGATAACCTGAAGGGCTTGGCCCGCCAGTTTGCCGACCAGCCCATGCTCTCGCGTACCCACGGCCAGCCGGCCAGCCCCACCACGCTGGGCAAGGAGTTCGCCAACGTCGCCGCGCGCCTGGAGCGCGCCATCGACGCGGTGCAGGCCGTGCGGCCGCTGGCAAAAATGAACGGTGCGACAGGCAACTACAACGCGCACCTGGCCGCCTATCCCGAGATCGACTGGCCGGCATTCAGCAAAGGCGTGCTGAACGGCCTTGGGCTGGAACAGAACCCGTACTCCATACAGATCGAACCGCATGACTGGATGGCGGCTCTTTTCGATGCCGTGGCTCGGGCCAACACCATCATCCTGGACCTCAATCGCGATATCTGGGGCTATATTTCGCTGGGCTATTTCAAGCAGCGCCTGAAAGAAGGGGAAGTCGGCTCGTCCACCATGCCTCATAAGGTCAACCCCATCGATTTTGAAAACTCGGAAGGCAATCTTGGGCTCGCCAACGCGATGCTGCGCCACCTTTCCGAGAAGCTGCCAGTGTCCCGCTGGCAGCGCGACCTTACCGACTCGACGGTATTGCGCAACCTGGGCGTGGCATTCGGCTATTGCGCCGTGGCTTATGACGCCTGCTTGCGCGGACTGGGCAAGCTCGAACTGAACGCCGCAGCCATCGATGCCGACATCGACAATTGCTGGGAAGTGCTGGCCGAACCCGTGCAAACGGTAATGCGCCGTTATGGGTTGCCACAGCCTTACGAGCAGCTCAAGGCCTTGACCCGCGGCAAAGGCATCAATCGCGAAGGCCTGGCGGAATTCATCGCCGGCCTGGACTTGCCCGCCGAGCCGAAGCAGCGGCTACAGGCCATGACCCCCCGCAGCTATGTGGGCCTTGCCGCCGAGCTGGCGAAGAAGATTTAAGAGGCGAGGGAAGCAGGGGTCAGACCCCGCACGGGGTCTGACCCCCTTCATTTTCGGAGTCTGGTCCGCGCTTCGTATCCCGCTTGCAATAAAGCAAGTTTTCGCGGTAGAATTTCGTTCTTCGCAGCACACGGGGGCTGTTAGCTCAGTTGGTAGAGCAGCGGACTCTTAATCCGTAGGTCGGGCGTTCGAGCCGCCCACAGCCCACCAGTTTTTCCCTAGCGAATCAAGCACTTAACGCCACCCTGCACGGTGGCGTTTTTGCTTCTGGGGCAAGAGTGACGTTGTTTGCGTACTCGGCCAGGTGCCCGGCGTTCAAATGGGCATATTTCTTGACCATCTCCAGCGTTTCCCAGCCACCCAACTCCGTGAGCACAAAGAGCGGGGTCCCGGCTTGGACGTGCCAGCTTGCCCAGGTATGGCGCAGATCATGAAAGCGCAAATCCGTGATGCCGGCTGTGGCACGTCAATCAGGATGAGACGAGCGCGACAATCAAGATGAGATTCTATGTCGAAGCGGCGTCGAGATTATCACGCTGATTGTCGCTGTCAATATCATTGAGCTCTTGCGTCTGTCGCGGCGCGTCAATCAACGACGTATTGTGGATTGTTGCGAAGGAAGCGGGCCGGCCTCTGTGCCGTTTGCTCTCTAGGGCGGAACGGCGCCGGTAACTCTCGACGTTCATCTCGAAGATTGTGGCGTGGTGAACAAGTCGATCAACGGCGGCAAGCGTCATGGCGGGGTCAGGGAAGACCCGGTTCCATTCACCGAAGGGTTGGTTGGCGGTGATCATGAGGGAGCGGCGCTCATATCTGGCCGAGATGAGCTCGAACAAGACGCTAGTTTCAGCCTGATCTTTGGTTACGTAGGCCAAATCGTCGAGGATCAGTAAGTCGAACTTATCGAGCTTTGCGATGGCTGCCTCGAGCTGAAGATCGCGGCGGGCGACCTGTAACTTCTGCACGAGGTCGGTGGTCCTGGTGAACAGCACACGCCACCCGTTCTCGATCAGCGCTAGACCAATGGCACCAGCCAGATGAGTCTTGCCCCCGCCGGGTGGGCCAAAGAGAAGGGCGTTAGCCCCTTTAGCCAGCCAGCTGTCGCCCGCAGTCATGGCAGTCACCTGGGCCTTGGAGAGCATGGGCACCGCCTCGAACGCGAAATTATCCAGTGTCTTACCGGCGGGCAGATGGGCTTCGGCCAGATGTCGCGCGATCCGGCGATGCGCGCGTTCGGCAAGCTCATGCTCGGCAATGGCCGCAAGAAAGCGCGCGGCGGGCCAGCCTTCCTGATCGGCCTGTTTGGCGAACTGAGGCCAGAAGGCCTTGATGGTAGGTAGTCGTAATTCGTTGAGCATGATGCCCAGACGTGCCTCGTCGATGGTGTAGGGTGCGGCGCTCATACGTGCGCCTCCAGCATGTGGGCGTTATCGATCAGCGCTTCATAGCTGCCCAACTGAACGGGCGTGACGGTGATGACAGGCAACTGAGCCGGATCGGGCGAGAAACGCATGCGAAGGGCGGCCAACTGCGGCAGTTCACCCTTTTGCAAGGTTTGCTCCAGTTCTGCGGCGAGCTCGGCTTCGCAACCGCGATCGTGCGCCAACGCCAGAAGTTCAACAATGGTCTTGCACGCTTGCCGTTCGGGAAACGCCGCGCAAAGGGCCTCGTAAGCACGACGAAACGCGGGTCGTGGAAAGAGCTTGTCCCGATAGACGAGGTTCAGCAGCGCCATGGGTTTCTTGCGCAGGGAGTGGATGACGTGGTGATAGCTCACCACCTGATCATGCTTGCCGTTGGCTTGCGCACGGCCGCGGCAAGGTCAACAGGGGCGACCCTCCGATGAACACTTACCAGCCGATCATCGAGCAGGCGCACTCGTAATCGATGCCCGATCAGACGCGACGGTACGGTGTAAAAGACCTTACGCAAGGTGAAGCCGCCGGAGCTGGTCACGGTGACGATGATCTCTTCAAAGTCCGTAGTGCGCTGCGAGGGCAGCTCTCGAAGATGGCTGCGTTCGGCCTCGATGGCCTTGCCACGAGAGGCGTTGCGGCGTCCAACGATCTCGTCAATAAAGGTGCGGTAGCTGTTCAGATCGTCGAAGTCCGTGCTGGCGCACATTAGCAGCGCGTCCCGAACAGCGGCCTTCAGATGACCATGGGCGCTCTCAATGGCGCCGTTCTCGTGAGCAACGCCCTTGTTGTTCCGTGTGGACGCCATGCGGTAATGCGCACAAAGCGCCTCGTAGCGTGTTGTCAGGTCTGTGCGTGCCTGGGCGTCGAGATTACGGGACGCAGCCGAGAGGCTGTCAGTCGGGTGAGAGGCCGGGGAGCCACCTGCCGACCAAAGGGCATTCTGCAAGCCTTCGGCCAAGGCGACGAAGCTCTCGCCACCCAGGATAACGTGAGCATGCTCAAACCCCGACCACGGCAGTCGGAAGTGATAAAGGAGGTGGTCAAGTGGCTGCCTGGCGATCGTTACATCGAGGGCGCCCATATCGGTGAAATCCGATAGGCCCAGGCGACCCGGGGCGTGCACCTGACGGAAGATTACGTCTTGCTCTTGGCCGTGCATCGCTCGCCATGCTCGGATGCGTCGCTCCAGCGTGCGGCGCACTCCGGACTGGAGCTCAGGATGACGGCGCAGCATCTCCTCGAACACCGCGACCGGCCGTAAACTGGGTGCAGATCGCAGCAACGGGACGACTTCCGTCTCAAATATCTGTCCCAACGGGTCGGATCGCCGTCGACCTCGGGACTCTTTATCTTGCGACGGTAAACGGGGAGCGCTTGCAATCCGGTAGCCTGTGGCTCGGCTCATTCCTGCCTTTGCGGCGGCCGTTTCGATGGAATGGTTCTGTCTAAGCTTCATGAAAAGCCTCATCTGTTGATCGGTTACATGGCGACCCGGCACGACGGAGGTTCTCCATCTAGGAAAACCACTACCGTACCGGGCCGACTGCGATCACAGAACCTGGAAGAAACCAGGCAGTGCGGTGAGTGCGGATCTGCGTTCGGGCTACGCCCTCCCGACGATCAGCAGCCGCCGCGCCGTCTCACCTTGATTGACGCTGAGTCTCACCTTGTTTGTCGTGCCACAGCCGGCGCGCTTGCAGGCCGAAGCAACCGACTTCGGGTCAATTACTGCCTGTGGCACGCCGTTGCGCGTGAATGCGAACTTGGGGGGAGCCCTGGCGTCGTTCGATGGGGAAGGGACGAAACCCTGGGAAAGTTCTCGAGCACCACTGATGGCACGACGAGTGGGGAGACAAAACCCCGAAGCAGGAAGGGAGGCCCGGCCGTCGCTGCTGCCCAGAAACGAGCTGGATCCCTGTATCTTTAGGCTGGGTGCGGAGGATATGGAAACGTGGAAGGAGAGCAGAGGTTGAGAGCCCTGGAGCTGCTGGCCAATGCTTGGCTGGAGAGCTTCACGGAGGAGGAGAGAGGTTAACGTGGTTACCTAGCAGCGCTTGCTAAAATACGGTAAACCCATAATAATTATGGGTATGGCGGAACCAATTCCATTGAGGATGAGCGACGCAGCAATGCTTCGCATCATCCGGCGGCTGGCACGGGACTCTTGCAATGTGTTCGTTACGAGCCATGCGAAAAAACGCATGAAGCAAAGGCGAATAACACTGATGCAGGTATTGTCGTGCCTGCGCAAGGGAGTAATCACCGAGCCAGTGCACCAAGACATCAATGGCGACTGGAAATGCACGATGCTTTACCGATGGGCTGGCGACGAGGTGTCGGTGGCTACGGCGCTGCGTCGCGGCAATGAAGGTGAATGGATCGCTGTTGTAACTGTATTTTGAAAGGACTGCTATGTACCACTACACCGAATCAGGATTGCGTAATGTGTGGCTCGCAAATGGCTACAAGATCCGCAATGTTGGCGGAGAAGAGGCTGTGGCGATCCATGATGTAGACGAGCTTCACCGGGTAATAGGCCGCAGCCTTGCGCGTAAGCCCCGACTAACCGGTGCGGAGCTGCGATTCTTGCGGAAGGAGATGGGACTGTCTCAGAACCGGCTTGCAGATTTACTTGGCTCCACTGAGCAGACAGTTTCTCTCTGGGAACGTCGTGGCCGCATGCCTGTTGGTTATGACCGGCTGGTTCGCGCGTTCTACCTTGAGTACCTAGACGGCAACGTGAAGCTCCAAGAAATGGTAGAGCGGCTGATTGATCTTGATCTAAAGGAAGAGGGCAAGGCTATCTTCGAAGACACCGACACTGGTTGGCGGCGCGCAGCCTAAAGTCAGCCACGGAAGAACTGCGCGGCGCTCCCGCGCTGCCTCTTTCACGCCATCCCCGAGCAAGCACAGCAGGGCGACTCTTCCGAGTCGCCCTTTTTATTGGATTCAGGCGTGGGCGGGCGGCTGAATCAGGGTCTCGGCAGGGATGTCCAGTTCTTTATGGAGCTTCCAAATCATCGGTAGCGTCAGGGAACGCTTGCGGTTCAGAATCTCATACGGGATACAGTGGGACATGATCAAGAACTTCCGCCATAAGGGCGTCCAGCTATTCTTTGAGACCGGATCGAAGGCAAAGATCCAGGCCGCTCATGCCGGCCAACTTCAACGGCAGCTTCTTGCGTTGAACCGAGCCAGTCAGCCCGAAGATATGGATGTGCCCGGCTGGCGACTGCACCCATTGCGTGGTGCCGACTTACAAGGGCATTGGTCGGGGTGGGTCAACGGCAATTGGCGTCTGACCTTTGCTTTCGAAGGGCAGGACGCCGTCTTGGTGGACTACCAGGACTACCACTAGGAGCATGACTATGCAGATGCACAATCCCCCGCACCCGGGCAGTATCCTGTAGGAGGATGTCCTGCCGGAGCTTGGCCTCACCGTTACGCAGGCCGCGGAGCAACTGGGCGTGTCGCGTGTCCAGTTCTCGCGCTTCATCAATGGCCGCTCAGGCGTGACGCCCGATCTGGCCATTCGTCTGTCCAAATGGATCCCGGCGCCTACCGCTATCATGTGGCTGCAGATGCAGGCCGACTATGATCTGTGGCAGGCCGAACATTCGGGGCGGAAGCTCGAGGTTAAGCCGGCGCATGCTGTGCCGGCATAGGCAAGCAAAAGAAAACCCGCTAGATAAAGGCCGCTTAATCAAGCGGCCTTTTCCTTCTCTGTCTCTTACCGAGACTAAAACGTCAACTGGACCTGCAAGGCCCCCTCCTTGAAGGGGCCTCAAGCCAGTCATGTGCGGTTAACTTGAACCGACTGACTACTTTCCTGGATTATGTTGTCCGGGCTTTTGCCCGGATTGGCCTTGACCGGGCTTTTGCTGCCCGCTTTGCTGCTGACCAGACTTGTTCTGGTCTTGTTGTCCGGGAGCGTGTTGCTTCCCTGGTTGGTTGGGCTGGTTTTGAGGCATGGTTGACTCCTAGCGTCCCATTATCCCGGGTTGCTCTAAGAGCTGCCGGCGGGGTATGGCAACACGCTTGAGCATACGGCGTGCCTGATGGGGTAGGCGCGAAGGCCTGCTCTATCGGGCAGGGATAATCGTGAGTTTGCCGGAGCGGTGTGTCTCTCTTAGTCTGAACTCAGCATGCGGGCCTCGCCAGAGCATAGCGTCAAACCGACGCTGAGACGGCCGTCTTCGCGTAAAAGCAGGTGACAGCAATCGGCTTCCACATCGACGGTGATCCGGCCATTATTGTCCTGGCCGGCGCCAGAGGGCATCTGGAACACGATGTGTTCATGCCATGTCACTTTGACCGTCGCAGCGTCGGCGCCATGTGAAATGACATCCTTGATTTTTATATCAAGCGAATAGTCGGCAATGCTATCTTTACCTGCCAGTGTGCCAAAGAGCCCGCCCAGTTGCAGTATGTCGTCCTTCTCCAGCGTCACGGCCACGCTGCCTGCATGGGCGCCGTCTTTCTGAATACGGATATCGGCCTGGAAGGCGGCCCCATCGGCTATATTGGTCTTCGTCCAATCTAACATTCGTTGCGGATCGTAGGCTCGCATCAAATCTTTAGCCTCTTCGCAGATCCCGTGTAAGTATCTACGGATGTCCTCTTTCGCCAAGCCCGGCGTTGCGCTGTCCATGCCATCCTCCTTGAGTGCTTTGGCATAAAGCCATCGTTCATTCTAGGACGCTGATGAAGCCGCTTCCGCCACGCTTGGTTTCAGAAGCTTACTGAAGCCGACTGGATGGCATCTATGACAGGCTCAATGAATTGAATCTACGGCTGGCGCTTGGCGCCTCAGAACCGGTGCCGGCACCAGCCTGTCGATCACCCGGCACTATGCGACCGCATTCTTTTTCCTTTCCAGAACGCCAGTACACCAATGACGATCACCACCCAGAAGATCGAGCCCTCGTTGGACCCCATCAGGCCTGCGAACAGCTCCATGGCTCCATGGCCGCAGTTGCCATCTATCGCGCCCATTGCACACTCAAGAGCGCTCCAAGTCTGCGCATGCTCGCCTCCGGGCAGGACTCACTTGCACAAGTCCAGCCAGTTGCGTGCCCATCACTGCGTCGAAGTTGGGCCAAGCTTTTCCGACCAGCATATCCGGAGCCATGGCTGCGCCTTCATTGCATGGCGACTCTTTGGCCAGAGCCCCCCAAACCCGCGGATTCATTACAGTTCGATGAAGTAACCACGGCTTATCCCTAGAGTTATCCACATATTCAGTGGACAACTGCAGATCCATAAAGGCCGGCGCAGCAGTCTGCGATTTCGCCTGCAGGCACTACACCTGGAAACTCTGCATGCCGGCTTCCAGTTGTGCCGATTCGTTGCGCAGTGAACTCGCCATGGCGGTGTTGTCGCGCACCGTGCGGCCGTTGTCTCGTCACGGATTTGCTCCACGTCCGAAGTTCTCGGCGATGAGCCTGCTGACGTCCCCTCCCACGTGACTAAAAGTAGCCAAATTTTTTATTGGGTGATTTCAGTTGGCTGAACGGCGCCCATCTGTACAATTTCCTGAAGGAACTCGCCAAATATGGCGACCCGTTTCTGAAAATTGAAAGGAGCGAATATGCGATCCATTCTTTTGTGGCTGCTGGGTGTTCCAATTCCGATCATTATCTTGCTGGCATTGTTTTGGCATTGAGTTTCTGGCGTGTGAGTTGTGGCTAACCATTAAAAGGACATGTCATGCAAAGAACCGAATCCGCTCCAGGGTATGTACAAAATCCGAGTGTCTTAAGCGAGTCCACGCGTTCGGCAGTGTCATGGGGGGCTGTCATAGCAGGCGCTGTCATAGGCGCTGCGTTGACGGCGACCTTGATCACAGGAGGTGCCGGCCTGGGCTTCCTGGCCGCGTCGCCATGGCGCAATGATGGTGCGTCGGGCACCACGATCGCAGTCGGAACCGTGGTCTGGCTGTTCGTGACCCAGATCGTGGCCTACGGAATTGCCGGCTACGTGGCGGGTCGGTTAAGGACGAAATGGCCGGACGCAAGGCGTGATGAAGTCTATTTCAGAGACACGGCGCATGGCTTTCTCGTCTGGGCATTAAGCTCCGTAGTGGGCCTGGCTTTACTGGGTTCCACGGCGGCTTCCGTGGTTTCGGGTACGGCCAAAGCCGGTGCCTCCATGGCCGGAGCAGGAACGGCTGCGGTTGCCGTCGCGGCGGGGCAAGCGGGCGGCGGCGGCGACAATGGTTTCTCCATCGACTACTTTGCTGATGCGTTGCTGCGCCGTACAGATCCCGATTTGACCGATAATCAATCCGATGTACGCGGGGAAGTCACCCGGATGCTTGGCAGGAGTCTTGCGCAAGGTGAATTGTCCGACGAAGATCAGGCATATTTGGTCAAGCTCATTTCCCAGCGTGCGGGCGTCAGCGAATCGGAAGCGCAGGCACGACTGACGCAAGTCAGGAAGGCTGCAGACGAAGTGGAAGTAAAGGCGCGAGAAATAGCGGATGAGGCTCGCAAAGCGGCGGCTACCTTTTTCCTATGGGCCTTTGCCTCGCTTTTGCTGGGCGCATTCGTCGCGAGCTTTGCAGCCACGTTCGGTGGCAGGGCCAGGGATTTATAGCTGCAAGACCCGATCCTCTTACGTTCGCAACCATTTACTCCAGGACATTGATATGCCGTTTGAAGGAAGCTGCCATTGCGCTGCGGTGAGATTCGAAGTCGATGCCCAGCCTCCGACGCAGGCCATCAGCTGCAATTGCTCGCACTGTAGGCGCAAGGGCTTTTTGTTGTCCTTTGTCCCTGCAGAGCAATTCACTTTGCTGCAAGGCGAGGACTCGCTCGTCTCGTACCGATTCAATACCCATCAGATCGAACACCGCTTTTGCCGGCACTGCGGTACGCAGCCTTTCGCGATGGGCACGAATCCCGATGGGTCGGCGGTGCGCGCGGTGAATCTACGCTGCGTGCCGTCGATCGATCTGGGCTCGCTGGAACTTCAGCATTTTGACGGCGCAAACGCATAATAGAGCCGCAAAGACACTCATTGATACGAGAGCCTGAAAAGAGGGCGGATGATTCTTTGACCACTGAACCGCAGGTCCGCGTATTTATTACAGTTTCTTGAAGTACCCACGGGTTATCCCTCGGCTTATTCACATTTTGTGGGGATAAGTTCTACGAGGAGCTTAGAACGTTCATATGTATGCCCATATTCAGATAGGAGCAAGAGACTGGCCACGCCTCATCGACTTCTATGACCGTGTACTGGAGCCGCTCGGCTTGCACAGAATCAACAACCGGGAATCCGCCGGGCCGGCCGGCGTCATCTGGCGTGTGCCGGAAAGACGCTGGCCGTCGTTCGTGGTGGCGCCGCCGTTCAATGGCCTGCCTGCAAACCGGACTTCTATGCGGCCTATTGCCGCGACCCCGAAGGCAATAAGCTTGCCTTCGTCTGCGCGGTGCCAGACGAAGCTGTCGTTTCTTGATGCTTCTTTTTCGCTTCTTGCAGAACAAAAACGCTTGTATTGTGTGATACCGTGTCTGTGCCGGCATCCCTGTGCACGATGGCAGCCTGCAGAGCGATTACGGCCCAGAAGGAGCGATTATGGATGCAGATGCATTGATGCTTGCCCGGATTCAGTTCGGATTCACGATTTCCTTCCATATCATTTTTCCGGCCATCACCATCGGCTTGGCAAGCTATTTGTTTGTGCTCGAGGCATGCTGGCTCAAGACGGGCAAGTCCGTTTATCGTGACCTGTATGCCTACTGGCTCAAAATCTTCGCCGTCAACTTCGCCATGGGGGTGGTATCGGGCCTGGTCATGGCTTATCAGTTCGGCACGAACTGGAGCTATTTTTCCCAGTTTGCCGGCGGCATCACAGGACCGCTGCTCGCCTATGAAGTATTGACGGCATTTTTTCTCGAGGCCGGCTTTCTGGGTGTCATGCTTTTTGGCCTGAAAAGAGTCGGTCCGGGCCTGCATCTGTTTGCCACCTTCATGGTCGCCCTGGGCACGCTGATTTCGGCAACATGGATACTCGCGTCCAATAGCTGGATGCAGACGCCGGCGGGCTTCGAGATCATCGATGGACGCGCCGTCCCGGTCGATTGGGTCGCCGTCATCCTCAATCCTTCTTTCCCATACCGGCTGGTCCACATGAGCATGGCGGCGTTTCTTGCGACGGCGCTCATGGTCGCCGCGGCGGCAGGCTGGCATCTGCTCCGTGGCAATGATAACCGGGCGGTGCGCAAAATGATGTCCATGGCGATGTGGATGCTGTTGTTTGCGGCGCCCACGCAGTTGCTCATAGGCGACTTGCACGGACTCAATACGCTGCAGCATCAGCCGGCGAAACTCGCGGCCATTGAAGGCCATTGGGAAAACGAGCCGGGCAGGGCGGTTCCCTTTACCTTGATAGGGTGGCCGGACATGCAGGAGGAAAAAAACCACTTCGCGCTGGAGATTCCGCATGTGGGAAGCCTGCTGCTTACTCACAGTTGGGATGGGCAATTTCCGGGCTTGAAGGAGTTCGCTCCGGAAGACCGTCCAAACGCCACCGTGGTGTTCTGGACTTTCCGGCTGATGGTCGGATTGGGCTTGCTGATGATTGCGCTCGCTGCCTGGGGCGCGTGGGCGCGATGGCGCGGCCGCCTGTTTGCTTCCCGTGCGCTGTGGCGCTTTGCGTTATACATGGGGCCTTCAGGCCTGGTTGCCATACTGGCAGGCTGGGTGACCACGGAAGTTGGGCGGCAGCCATGGATTGTGTATGGCGTCATGCGCACCGCCGACGGCGTGAGTCCGCACGGCGCGACCGAGCTCGCAGTCACCCTGGCACTGTTCATCGTCGTATATTTCGTCTTGTTCGGCGCGGGCACCGCCTACGTTCTGCAGCTCATAGGCAGGGGGCCGGTGCCTCAGGTCGAGGACACGCCGGAAGGCGGGCCGGGCGAGCACCGCACGCCCAGCCGTCCGCTGTCCGCGGCCGACGATACTGCGGCTGCGCTACCGAAGCAGGGGTGACATCATGGGTATCGACCTGGCCCTGTTGTGGGCAATCATCATTCTCTTTGGCGTCATGATGTACGTGGTCATGGACGGCTTCGACCTGGGAATCGGCGTCCTGTATCTTTTCGTGCCGGACAAAGACGACCGCGATGTCATGATGAACACCGTGGCCCCCGTCTGGGACGGCAACGAGACCTGGCTGGTACTGGGCGGGGCGGGTCTGCTGGCCGCTTTTCCCTTGGCTTACGCCGTGATCCTCAGTGCCTTCATGCTGCCCTTGGTCTTCATGCTGCTTGGATTGATTTTTCGGGGTGTTGCCTTCGAATTCCGGTACAAGGCCAGCGCATCCCGCAGGCACTTCTGGGACAAGGCCTTCATTGCCGGCTCGATCACCGCGACATTCTTCCAGGGAGTAACGCTGGGCGCCTACATCGACGGCATACCGATCGCAAACGGCGCCTACGCGGGCGGCCCCCTGGACTGGCTGCGTCCCTTTCCTGTGTTTACGGGACTCGGCCTGGTCATGGCTTATACCTTGCTGGGCTGCACGTGGCTCGTCTTCAAGACCGAGGGACTCTTGCAGCGACGCATGGTGCAATTGGCCCGCCCACTGACCTTGGGGCTGCTCGTCGTGATCATCGTGCTCAGCTTGTGGACCCCCATGGCGCATCCGCACATTGCCGATCGCTGGTTCAGCATGCCGAACCTCTTGTGGTTCGCGCCGGTGCCGGTGCTGGTCGCCCTGACGGCGTACGCCTTGCTTCGTTCGTTGCGCGACGATCCCCACGGTAGTCCTTTCGTGCTCACGCTCATCCTGGTTTTTCTTGGGTACAGCGGGCTGGGCATCAGCCTGTGGCCCTATGTGATTCCGCCGGACGTCAGCATATGGGATGCATCGGGCCCACCGCAAAGCCAAGGCTTCACGCTGGTGGGCGCTTTGCTGATCATACCGATGATTCTCATGTACACGGCATGGTCTTACTATGTATTCCGCGGCAAGGTGAAATCGGGCGAGGGCTACCATTGATGCACAAGCCTACCAGGGCCTCTCGCGAAAAGAGCGGATGGCCGGCGCGGCTGGCATGGCTGCTTGCGATATGGGCGGCCAGCATCGCCGTCCTGGCGATCGTCGCCTACGTTTTGCGCGTCGTCATGGAGTCACTGGGAATGACCGCCGGATCTGCCTGAACGCTTGATGAATCTTACGCTTACCGTGCCCACATGCCCGCTGATCTGACCAAAGAACAAGAACTCAGAAACGCCAAGATTTTCGCCTTGTCCCTGTTTCTCGCGGCGGCCACGACGTTCGTGATCACTTTGTTTTGTCCGCCCAATGTCTGGATACTCGGCTTGAAAGCGGTGTCCGAGGCGGCCATGGTGGGTGCGCTGGCCGACTGGTTTGCCGTCGTGGCATTGTTCAGGCGCGTCCCCATTCCTGTGGTGTCGCGCCATACGGCGATCATTCCTCGCAATCAGACTGCCATCGCCAGCAATCTTGCTCTATTCGTGAAGGAAAAATTCCTTGACCCGGATTCGATCGTCGCGCTCATCCGGCGGCACGATCCGGCCGGCCTGATCAGCCGATGGCTTATCGAGCGGGAAAATGCCGATCGCCTGGGCGTCTATCTGATCCGCCTATTGCAAGGCGGTTTGAAGATCACGGATGACGCCCGGATCCAGGCCTTCTTGAAAGATGCCTTCGATACCATGATCGACAGGCTGGACCTGACCAGCGCCAGCGCCACCTTGCTGGATTCCCTGACCAAGGATGGGCGCCATCAAGAACTGCTCGACGCACTCATTCTTCGCTGTATCGACTATCTGGATGAGCCGGGCACCCGGGAGATGATCGCTGCGCAACTGGCACAATGGCTGAAGCGCAGGCACCCGATTGCGGAAAAGATTGCCCCTACCGAATGGCTTGGGGAAAACACGGCGGATCAGGTGGCCAAAATCGTCAACGACATCCTCAATGCCATCGTGCAGGACAAAGGCCACGAACTGCGAAAGAAGTTCGATGCCTTGACGGCATCGTTCATTCTTGCGCTCAAACAAGATCCCGAGACCGCCCGCAAGGCGGAAGCCTTCAAGCAATACATCAAGAACGACGCCGTCTTCGCGGGCTATATCGAAGACATCTGGTCTTCCCTGCGCGCCTGGCTGCAGAACGACCTGAACCGGCAGGAATCCAGCCTTCGGCTCAATCTGGGGGCGGCGGGAAGCTGGATAGGCCAGGCGATCGACAAAGACCCGGCGCTGCGGGCCTCACTGAACGGACACATGGAAAATATCGCGCGCGCCCTAGCACCGGAGTTTTCCGAATTCCTGACCCGCCACATCCAAGATACCGTGAACGCCTGGGACGCAAGGGAGATGTCGCGCCAGATAGAATTGAATATCGGCAAGGATCTTCAATATATCCGTATCAACGGCACCTTGGTCGGGGGACTGGTAGGGCTGTTGTTGTTTCTGTTTACCCGGCTTGTCGGTTGAGGGGTCAGACCCCATGCGGGGTCTGACCCCGTTCAGGGTGGCTTTCGGGTCAGACCCCGTACGGGGTCTGACCCGTCTGGGATAACTTTTGGGGTCGGATCCCGTACGGGGTCCGACCCCCAGCCCACGCGTCTCATTCAGTCGTGCTGGCGCTCCAGAATGCCTGGCGCACGTAGGGCAGACTGCGCAGGCGATCCAGCAAGGCGTCGAGCTCATCGCCATCCACCGAAGTGGGCAGAAGAACGGCTTCGATTTCGACTTCGTCCAGGCGGGTGGCCGTGATTTCTATGTCGCGCAGAGGCAGTTTTCCGGCGTCGAAGGCGGCTTCCAGGCTGGCGCGTGCCTGATCGCGATGCGCCAGATCCGCCACGAGGCGAATCGAATAAGTCGCCTCCACCATGGCGATGTCTATGGGCTGCCGATTGATCCGGTTGACCATCGGGCGCAGCAAGGTGTTGGCCGCGAGCACAAAGAGGGCCCCCAGAACCGCTTCGAGAAGCAGGTCGGCGCCGGCCGCGCAGCCCACCGCGGCAGAGCTCCACAAGGTGGCGGCGGTATTGATGCCGCGCACATTGCCTTCCTCGCGCATGATGACGCCGGCGCCCAGGAATCCCACGCCGGACACCACGTAAGCGAGGACGTGCAGGGGGCCGGGCGTGCCGCCGTGGATCTCATGGAATCGAACGGCGATGTCCACGAACAGGGCCGCGCCGGTGCAGACCAGCACGTTCGTGCCTAATCCCGCCGTGCGTTGCCGGACCTGGCGCTCCAGGCCGATGGCGCCGCCCAGCAAGAAAGCCACGAGCAGGCTGGCCGTGGTGTCGATCAGCGACGCTAAACTGATGTATTGGATGCTTTGCATCCCGCCAGCATGGCGCACGCGCATGACAGGCTCGTGACATGGGATGGCTGAGGGGTCAGACCCCATGCGGGGTCTGACCCCAAGCCACCCTGAACGGGGTCAGACCCCGCGTGGGGTCTGGCCCCTTCGGCCTCATCCCAAGTCTATGCCACGTTCCAGGGGGCTGGCCTTGGGTTGGTCATTCTTCTTTTTCGGCGAGGACTTGCGCTCCGGGCCGGAATGCGGATTGCGTTCCGGCACAGCGGTGTCGGCCTGCTTGCGTGAAGCTTTCCTGCCGGCTAGCGAAATATCGGTTTCGCCCGGTTCTATCTTGGCTTGAGCCATGCTGGTCTCCTTGTTGGCGCGCACCACCGCAGCCGGCAAGGCCCATGCCTGTAAATCCTTCGTATGCCTGGCGCCCAGGGTCAGGGCTGCAGGTGGCCGTCCCGGTTCTGATCCTGGCGATGGAAGTCGCTCATGACCTGATCCATGAATTCCTGCCGATTCAGTTGCCCATTCTGGTTGCGGTCGACGATGGAGAATTGTTCGCGCGTGAGCACGGTACCGGCTTCGGCATTGCTAAGGCTGCCATTTTTGTCCGTGTCGAGTTTGTCGAACGCACCCTCCATGAACTGCCGGTATTCGGCTTCGCTGACCTTGCCGTTCTTGTCAGTGTCGAGCTGATCGAAGTGCGCTTGCGTAAGGCCTTCGGGCGAGCCCTGGGCAAACGCTGCGGCCGGGCCGGCCAGGGCCAATGCGAAGGAAAGCGTGAGAAGTTTATTCATGACGGCGCGCTCCATTATTTGCAACCCATGGTGTTGCCAAGATAGCCGCCGGCGCCGATGCCGACCGCGGTGGCCGCTGTGCGGCCTCGTCCGCCGCCTATCGTGCTGCCCAGCAGGCCGCCGACGACCGCGCCGCCGATCGTTCCGGCAATGCAGTTGAACTCGGAATTGCGGGACTGCCCATGTGAGCCGGAGGGCGCTTGGCAAGCAGTGAGCGCGCCTATGCCGACCAGGGCGATGGCCGCCGCCATTCCCCTACCCAGGTTATTTCTTTTCATCATTGTCCACCCTTGGAATCATTGCTTTGTTCTTGAAAATTGCACAGCCGACATTCACGTTCAAGAGAATGCCGCCACTGGTCTTCGGGGGTCAGACCCCATGTGGGGTCTGACCCCACGCCAGCATACGGATTATAGTCGTGCCAAGGCGCTGCAAGTTCATTCGGCTGCAGGTCGACGGCGTGCTTTTTCATGCTGCGCATGCTGCAGCAACTGATCGGCTTGGCGGGTGAGCTTGTCGAGAGTTTGTTCGAAGGCTTTGAGTTCTTCAGGCGTGAGCGTGGCGGTGAGCTGCTTCTGCCGTGCCAGGCTTAGCGGCACACCTTGTTCGTAGACGCGTCGGCCTGTTGTCGTCAAGCTGATCAGGCTGCGGCGCCCATCATCGGGGCAAGGTCGCGAGCGCAGCAGTTTTCTTTCGATGAGCTCCGACACGGCCCGGCTGACCTGGCTTTTGTCGTACCGGCAGAAATCGGCAATGGCCTGTATGGAGTCCGGCGCATGATTCGCCAGATATATCAGCACGCGCCACTGCCGCACGGACAGAGCCAGCTGAGCTTCCAGCAGGACCTCGACGCCCCGGTTCAAGCGCTGGCTGAGAACCAGCAGGCGATGAGCGAGCAGTTGTTCGGTCGGATAGACGACAGGCATATATTTAACGAACATCAAGGGTTGCGTTCATTGGTTATGATATCTTTTTAAAGGGAATACACCTATGTCCGCTTGCCGATTCGCGCGGGCATAACGTACAGGATTACATTATGCAACACATGGAAAGCACAGCCATCGCATTGGCGGAGCCGCAGGCCATTTCCACCGAGGTCCTCATCGAGAAGTACGCAAAAGGCGGTGAGTCCAGCATCGACGAAGTACGTGCCCGGGTCGCCCGTGCCCTGGCCCAGGTCGAAGAACCGGCCGAAAGGAAGAAGTTCTCCGAGGAATTCCTCTGGGCCATGAAGCATGGCTTCATCCCGGCAGGGCGGGTCAACAGCGCGGCGGGCACCGACCTGCAAAGCACGCTCATCAACTGCTTCGTTCAACCGGTCGGCGACTCCATCACCGAAGAGGTCGACAACAAGCCCGGGATCTATACCGCGCTGGCTCAGGCAGCGGAAACCATGAGGCGCGGCGGCGGCGTGGGGTATAACTTTTCGGCAATCCGCCCCAAAGGAGCACGAGTCAAGGGAACGGGCAGCAGCGCATCCGGCCCGCTTTCCTATATGCGCGTCTTCGATCGCTCTTGCGAAACCGTGGAGTCGGCGGGTGCGCGGCGGGGCGCTCAGATGGCGGTTGTCAATGTCACTCACCCCGACGTCATGGAGTTCATCACGGCCAAGCAGGAGCGCGGCCAATTGAACAACTTCAACGTGTCGGTGGGAGTGACGGACGACTTCATGCGCGCCGTCGAAGAAGACGGCATGTTCGAGCTCGTGCATTCCACGGAGCCGAATGAAGACTTGACGTCCCAGGGCGCCTATTTGCGCGCCGACGGCATGTGGGTGTATCGCCAGGTAAGGGCGCGCGAGGTCTGGGATCTCATCATGCAAAGCACCTATGCGGCGGCCGAGCCCGGCATCCTCTACCTGGACCGGATCAATGCGGAGAACAATCTGTCGTATTGCGAGTCCATCGAGGCCACGAACCCTTGCGGCGAACAGCCGCTGCCCGATTACGGATGCTGCTGCCTGGGCAGCCTGAATCTCACCGCGTACGTGTCCAACCCTTTCAGCGATGCGGCCGCGTTCGACTTCAACACCATGCGCAAGGCAACGAAGCTGGCCGTGCGCATGCTGGACAACGTGCTCATCGCCACTAAGTGGCCGCTGGAAGAACAGCAGCGCGAAGCGGATGCCAAGCGGCGGCTCGGCCTGGGCTTCACTGGTCTGGGCGACACGCTCATCATGCTGGGCCTGCGCTATGATTCTGAAGAAGGCCGAAGCCTGGCCGCCGACATGGCGCGCGAGATGCGGGATGCCGCCTACGAGGCCTCGGTTGAACTCGCGAAAGAGCGCGGGGCCTTTCCGCTGCTGAACGCCGACGAATACCTGAAGGGCGGCTTCGCGTCGCGTTTGCCCGATGCACTGAAGCGCGCCATAAAGAAGCATGGCATCCGGAATTCACATCTGACGTCCATCGCGCCCACCGGCACGATTTCGCTGGCATTTGCCGATAATGCGTCCAATGGCATCGAGCCCGCTTTTTCGTGGTTCTATACGCGCACCAAGCGCATGCCCGATGGCAGCAAAAAAGATTACATCGTCGAAGATCATGCCTATCGGGTCTATCACGCGATGGGCGGCGACACGGAAAAGCTGCCCGAGGCTTTCGTCTCGGCCCTGGAGATCTCCGCCATTGATCATATGCTGATGGTAGCCGCCGTGGCCCCTTATGTGGATGCCGCGATTTCCAAGACCGTCAATGTGCCGGAGGACTATCCGTACGACGACTTCAAGGATTTGTATTTGCAGGCATGGCACAAGGGCCTGAAGGGCATCACGACCTATCGCCCCAACTCCATCCTTGGCGCGGTGCTGTCCGTGACACCTGAAGCGCCGGCCAGTGCGCCTCAGCCCATCATACTGTCCGAGCAGGACAAGCGCCTGGTCCTGACCGAGGTGGCGAAGTCTCCGCCTCTGGCCTCGCTGCGCTGGCCTTCTCGTCCGACGCTGCCCGCGGGGGCGGCGGGATGGGTGAGCGAAACCATCCATTCGCCGCAAGGCGAGTTCGCGGTCGTCGTTGCAGACAAGGACAAGGTGCCGTTCGAGGTATGGGTGCTGGGCGGGCAGCCGCCGCGCGGCCTGGACGCGATCGCCAAAACACTGTCCAGCGACATGCGCGCCAACGACCGTGGCTGGCTGCGCAAGAAGTTGTCGGTCCTGGCGCATGCATACGGCGACGGCTTCCAGATGCCCATGCCGCCTTCGGGCGACCTGGTCCAGGTGCCCAGCGCGACGGCGGCTTTCGCCAGGCTGGTGGAATGGCGCTATAACGACCTGGGCGCTCTGGCGGTGCGCGACGATGACCCCACGCCGGTGCTCAACGCGCTTTTCGCCCCCCGGGAGCCCAAGACGGGCACGGATGGAACCCTGGCCTGGGTGGCCGACGTCCGCAATCCTTCCACGGACGACGATTTCGTGCTCATGCTGAAAGAGCTGCAGATGCCCGACGGCAGCCGCCGCCCTTACAGCATGTGGCTGACCGGGGCGCATCCGGTTGCGCTCGATGGGTTGTGCAAGCTGCTCAGCCTGGACATGCGAGTCATCGATCCGGCCTGGATCGGCATGAAGCTGCGCAAGTTGCTGAATTACGCGGAACCGCGCGGCGACTTTCTTGCACGCGTGCCGGGCAGCGAAAAGCAGGCGAATTATCCTTCCACCGTGGCGTATATCGCGCGGTTGGTGATCCATCGCTACGCGATGCTGGGCATCCTGACGGAAGAGGGCATGCCGATCAACGCCATGGGGGTGGTCGCCGACGAACCCGTGCGCCAGCATATCGCCGCCAGCCCGACCATGGTCGGCAAGCGCTGCACCGAATGCGGCAATCACGCGGTCATCAAGAAAGACGGATGCGAATTCTGCACCGTGTGCGGTGCCATCGGGGCCTGCGGCTAAGCAGCGGTGGCGCTGGGGTCAGACCCCGTACGGGGTCTGACCCCTTTCAATGCCTGGTGGTCTGGTTGCTGCGGTTCAGCAATCTGACCAGGGCCTGCTTGAGGCCGCTGGAAAATATCGGCACCAGTTGAGTCTGGCCGGCGGCGTTCACGAAAGATTTGATCTCGATGAACTGATCATTGAAGGCTGTGGTCCTGCGGGCATTCTTTGCGTATGCCTGCAGCAGCTTGTTGGCAGCGGCCTGGGCCTGGAAAACGCGGGCGTCGAGCTGCGCGCCGTTCAGGTTCGCATAGTGTTCCACCACGCGCTCCATGTCGTCCAGGAAGAGGGCGAGCGCATGGTCTCCTGTGCAGTCGGCTCTTTCATAGCCCCAGGGTGGTGTTGTCATATGGGTTCCCGCGGCGTGCGCCGCTCAGTTGAGGGTGCTGCGCGCGCGCTCGTCCGCCTGGACTTGCAGGATCAGGCTTTCCAGATGAGGAGACGTTTCCAGGGCCAGCACTGCTTCGCCCGGGGCTTCTTCGTTTTCCTCTAGATGCAGGGTGATGTTCTGGCCTTCAAAAGCGGTGGGATTCGCCTGGATTTGAACGTACTGCTTCAGCAGGCGATCAACGGCCTTCTGAGCTTCTTGGAGCTGGACGGGAAGCGGGGACCCGGCATGCAGCTGGAATTGCTGCTCGATTGTCTTGGCGAGGTCCCAGCTGAAAAACAACAAGGCGTTCTGGCCGTGGCATTCAGGGTGCAGGAAACCCCAGGATTCTTGAGTGCTTGTAGTCAATGAGTATTTATTAACGGTAGGGCGCGCTGCGGCGCTTGATGGTTTTCCCATCGAAAGTGTAGATATCGATTTTATCCCGTTTTTGACTGGGAGTCTGCAGAGTGAACAGCCGGCCCTTGGCCGACACTTTGATATGTTCGGAGCAGGAGCCGAATTCCGGCGTGACGGTATAGCCCGATTTTTCCAGGACTACCCAGCGGTAGCTGACGGGGCAGCCGTTGTTGCCGCTGTTGACCGAGACCAGGGCGACCTGCGCCTTGGGCGTGCTGAAGGCATAGGTGATATTGAGTATGCCCCGTACGGGCGGGTCGACGTCATTGTCGTCGACCCGCAAGCGGGATTCGTATATGTATTCGCTGGTGGCGATATTGAGCGTGCCATAGGGCGTGTCCAGAATCATACGGGACGGGCTGACAGGCCAGGTAGGCACCGAATTGGCCGATGCCGCCGAGCAGAGCGCAACAAGCGCTACTGCGCTCAGGCGACGAACGTATCGAAAGACCATGATGGTTCCAAATCTTTCAGTAGAGCTATGCTGGCGGAACGATGTTACGAGTCGTGGGGGCTCGTGCGCCGAGTGTAAAGACCATTACATTTCATTTTGTCGATGCGTGCAAGCGTTTGTTCCTTTTTATCCTGAATTTTCCTGCTATTTGCTGGTAAATGTCAAATAAATCAATGCCATAGATATCAGGAAAAAGTAGGTGACGGCGCCTGCCATCAGGCTGCGGCCAATCAACCTTAACAGGCCTCCGGAATTCTTTTGTGACGAGGCGAGACGTCGTTTTCCCCACCACCAGCTCGCGGCAATGGCCAGCATGCTCAATAGAATGATCCAGGTCTTCATTTCCGCATTGTAACGGCCGTCGGGAGTGGCTGGAAGAAAGTTGCGTAAGGCTTGCGTAAGTTTCAAATTGTATTTCTATGGCAAGGCGGGGTAAAGAAGACGTCGCAACAGGCCCAGATATATCGTCACCGGATATAGCAGGGTCAGTTAAATATCGTGGGTAGATGTCGTTTTACGATGAATTGGCGAAAGACCAAGCAAGTGGACTGCGGCAATCCTGTCGCATCACCCTCAATGCAATAAAGGAGATGAAGGATGGAAGACAGCAAAAAATCAAGCGCTCTGGGCTCGGACGGCAATCGTCGCCGCTCGCTGTTGAAGATGGGTGCCGCCGGCGCTGTCGGCGGAGCCCTGTTGCCAGGGGCAAGCGGCATGGCGATGGCCGCCGAAGAGAAAAAGCCGGTTGGGAACTATCCGGCCGGTGCGCAGGGCGACTCGGTATTCATCGGCTTGACCCTGGACATTACCGGCCCCTATTCCGCTCAGGGCGCCGACCAGCAGAAGGGTTATGAGCTGGCCGTGGAACAGATCAATGCCGGGGCCGAGGAGATCAGGAAGATTTCCCCGCTGACGAAGAAAGGCGTGCTGGGCAAGACGGTGAAGATGGCGGTCGCGGACGCGGAAACGAAACCGAATACGGCCGTCCAGGCGGCCAGCCGCTTCATCCACGACAACAAGGCCATGATGATTTCGGGCAGCACCAGCAGCGCCGTCGCCATCGCCCTGCAGAAAGTCTGCGACCGTGAACGCACCATCTACCTGCCGGCGATCAGCGGCTCGAACGAGACCACGGGCGTCGATTGCCAGCGCTATGGGTTCCGCCTTTGCTACTTCGCCTACCCGGCATGCAAGGCGATTGCTCCGGTGCTTTCCAAGGCGATGGGCAAGGACCGCAAGGCGGTGTACCTGGTTCCCGACTATACCTATGGCCACACCACCTATGATTCGATGAAGGAATTCACCGAAAAAGAAGGCTGGAAGACGGTGGGGTCGCAGGTCCATCCGCTGGGTGCCAAGGACTACAGCTCCTTCCTGATCAACATCGCCAACAGCGGTGCGGACACGCTGGTCGTGATCGCCTATGGCGCGGATGCCGCCAATTCGATCAAGCAGGCCAAGCAGTTTGGACTGCTCGACAAGATGAATATCGTGGTGCCGTACATGTCTGCCTTCCTGGAAAAGGAGATCGGCCCCGAAATCATGCAGGGCGTCTATGGCGCGACCGGCTTCTGGTGGACGCTCGAGGACAAGTACCCGATTGCCAAGGATTTCGTGGCGGCGTTCGAGAAGAAGTTCAAGGCCAAGCCGCGTGATTCCGCGTATATCGCCTATCTGCAGACCGCGCTGTGGGCTGATGCGTGCGAGCGTGCCGGCTCTTTCTATCCGCCGGACGTGGTCAAGGCCTACGAGGCCGAAGAGGTCCGCCACGGCCCCGTTGGCGATGTCACCTTCCGTGCTGCCGACCACCAGGGCGTCATCAACTTCCCCATCGTTCGGGGCAAGAAGCCGGCGGACATGAAGAATCCCGACGACTATTTCGAGATCGTCGAAGTCGTGGATGGCAAGGGCGCTTTGCCGGATCCCGGCCTGCTCGGCTGCAAGCTGGGCGCCTACATCTAGGCGCGGCAGCGAAATAGTCCGAGACGATCAATCAGAACAGAAAGGAGGACTCTGGATGCCGAGCATGTCGTTATTCTTATCGCAGTTGTTCAATGGGCTCGCCACGGGCCTGTTGCTGGCGCTCATCAGTACAGGCCTGACCATCATCTACGGCACGCTCGGCGTGGTCAATTTCGCGCATGGGGCCTTGTTTGTCGTGGGGTCCTATGCGGGATTCACCGCTTACTCCATGACCGGATCGTTCCTGGCGGCAATTGCCGCCGGAGCGGCGATGGCCCTGTTCGTGGGCCTGGTCATCGAACGCGGCATCATGCGCATGTATTACCAGAGGCCCGCCGAAGACCAGATTCTGGTCACCTTCGGCATAGGGATCATACTGGTCGAGCTCGTGCGGTCCATTTATGGCGGCATCAGCTTGTCGGTTCCCACGCCCGAATGGGGACAGGGCATCGCGCAGATCGGTTCGCTCATTTATCCCTTGTATCGGCTGCAGGCGCTTTTCATCGCGGCCGGGACGCTGGCGGTGCTGTATTTCGTCCTGTATCGCACCAGCCTGGGCCTGATCGTCCGCGCGGGCATCGAAGATGCGCAGATGGTTAACGTGCTGGGCATCAACGTGAAGCGCACCTTTCTGCTCGTCTTCGGGATCGGCGCCATGGCGGCGGGCTATGCGGGGGTGATCGATTCACCCATTGTCACCCTGTCGCCCGACATGGGGCACCGCATACTGGTCGACTCCTTCGTTGTCGTCGTGATCGGCGGCGTGGGTTCTTTTCCCGGCGCCATCATCGGAGGCATCATCGCGGGCGAGATCCTCAGCCTGACCTCCATCTTCAATCCCGCCTACTCCCATGTCATGCTCTTTGTCGTCATGGCGCTGGTTCTCATCTTCCGGCCGCAAGGGCTGATGGGGCAGGAGGGCAGAGAATAATGACTACGCATCCATCATTCGCACGCCGGCAAGCCGGCGAAATCCTGGTCGGACTATGCCTCGTGGCGGCGCCTTTCGTGCTGCCCCACCTGGGCATGAGCGCCGACCTGCTGACCCGCATCCTGATATGGGGATTGTTCGGACTGGGCTTTGACCTGCTGTTCGGGTATACGGGGCTGCTGTCCTTCGGGCAGTCGGCATTCTATGGCGTGGGTGGGTTTGTGACCGCCTATCTTCTGACCTCGGGCATCGTTCCCCATATGCTGATTGCCTTGCTGGTCGGCACGGTGATCGCCGCTCTGGCCGGCCTGTGCATTGGCTATCTGACCCTGAGGCGCACCGGCATCTACTTTGCCATGAGCACCCTGGCATTCGGGGAAATGTTCTATTTCCTCGAGAACTCGGCCTTCAAGACCTACACCGGCGGCGAGAACGGCATCGCCGGCGTGCCGCCGCCCGTGATAGAGCTGGGATTCACCACCATCCATATTTCAAGCGGGTGGCCCATGTACTGGTTCGTGGCTTTGTTCTTCTTCCTGGGCTTCGTGGTGGCGCGGCGCATCGTGCGCTCTCCTTTCGGCGCAGTGCTCAAGGCGATACGCGGCAATCCCAAGCGCGCCATGGCGCTGGGCCATGCCATCCAGGGCTACAAGCTTACGGTGTTTGTCATCGCCGCGGCCTATGGCGGCCTGGCGGGCGGTTTGCTGGGCGTGTTCCAGTCCTACATGCCGCCCGATGCCTTCTCGCTCGATACCTCGGCACAACTGGTCATTCAGACCGTGATGGGGGGTGCCGGTACCTTGCTTGGGCCGTTGCTGGGCGCCACGATATGGCTGTACCTGTACGAAGGGCTGCAGCAGCTTGCCAATATAGGCGCCTATTGGAAGCTGATACTGGGCGTGGTGTTCGTGGTTCTGGTGACGGTATTTCGCCATGGCGTGGCGGGCGGTTTCCTCGATTACGCCAAGCGTCGGCGCCATTCCACCCGCGAGGTCGATATCGAAGCCGATCCGGATGCGATGGCGCAGCTGAGCATCGTGGCGCCCGATTCCAGCGCCTCGCCCGGCGCGCCGGTACTGGAGGCCCGGGGCATCACCAAGCGCTACGGAGGCCTGACGGCGGTGAGCGGTGTGGACTTTTCCTTGTCCGAAGGCGAGATGCGAGGGGTGATCGGGCCCAATGGCGCCGGCAAGTCCACATTCTTTGCGATGCTGGCCGGCGAGCTTCCAACCACGGAGGGGCAGGTGTATTTCCGGGGACAGGAGATCACGGGCATCGGCGTCACGGCAGTATGCCAACTAGGGATGAGCAAGAGCTATCAGATCAATCAGTTGTTCGAGGCGCTGACAGTTCGCCAGAACACCATGATCCCGGTCCTGGCGCGGCGGCGCGGCAAGTTCCGCACCGACATGCTGCGCGGTCTGCACAATACGGAAGGGCTCGATGAGCAGGTCAACGCAGCGATCGAGCTCGTGGGGCTGACGCACCAGGCGGATACGCTGGTGTCCGAACTGCCCTATGGAGAAAAGCGGCGGCTGGAAATCGGCCTGGCCCTTGCCACGGGTGCCAACGTGCTGTTGTTCGATGAGCCTTTGGCCGGTCTGGGACCTGAGGAAAGAGTGCTGGTCGTTGCCTTGCTCAAGTCCATACGCAAGGGGCGCAGCATGGTGATCGTGGAACATGATATGGACGCGATGTTTGAACTGGCCGAGCGGATCACCGTGTTGTATGAGGGCCGCAAGCTGGCTGAAGGCACGCCCGACGAAATCCGGGCCAATCCGGCGGTCCAGGCTGCCTACCTAGGGGGGATGGACGAGCATGAGTCTGCTTGAGGTCGACAAAATCAACAGTTACTACGGTGACTCCCACATTCTGTTCGATGTGTCGCTGCGCGTCGAAGAGCACGAGGTGGTGGCGCTGCTGGGGCGCAACGGAGCGGGCAAGAGCACGACGCTCAAGTCCTTGATGGGAATGGTGCAGCCCAAGAGCGGCCGCATTCTCCACAACGGAGCCGAAGTCCAGCATCTTTCGCCTTTTCAGCTCGCTCGGCGAGGCATACAACTGGTGCCCGAAGAGCGGCGCATCTTTGGGCAGATCACCGTCCAGGAGAATCTGCAGTTGGCCGCCATGACGGCCCGGGAGGCGCGCTCGCTGGAGGAAATCTATGAAACCTTCCCGAGGCTGGCCGAACGCAAGCGCAATCGCGGCAAGCAGTTGTCGGGCGGCGAGCAACAGATGCTGGCGATTGCGCGCGCCATGATACGCAACGCGAGCATCATCATGCTGGATGAGCCGTTCGAAGGGTTGGCGCCGCTCATCGTCCGCGATCTGATGGAGGTCTGCCGGCAATTGGCCGACAGCGGCCACACCATCGTGATCGTCGAGCAGAACGTGCGGGCTGCGCTGTCGCTGGCGGACCGCTGTTATCTCATCAACAACGGCCACATGGTGTACGAGGGAACGCCCGCACAGCTGCATGCCGACAACTCGGTGATCGAGAAGTATCTGGGAGTGAAGGTATAAGGCGTTAAAATGCGGGGTCGCGGCGGTGAGCGCCGCGACCGAAGGTGCATGAGTGTCGACCTTCGGCCTATTCAAGTCTCGAGGTTTCACCTATGCAGTCGCAACATGATGCTGACGCGGGCAGTCCAGTAAACGCGGCAGATTCCGATGGCAAGCCGGCGGCGGGCTATCAGCTCGATTACGTCACATCCAGCAAGCTGCCCACGCCCTGGGCCACATTCGCCATCCATGTGTTCGTCGATCCAGGCACGGGCAAGGAGCATCTTGCACTCACGCTTGGCGACGTCGGCGATGGGCTTCCCGTATTGGCGCGCGTGCATTCCGAATGCCTGACGGGCGATGCGCTGTTCAGCCAGCGCTGCGATTGCGGCGCGCAGCTGGAAGCGGCGATGCAGGCCATTGCCGCGGAAGGGCGGGGCGCCATTCTTTACTTGCGGCAGGAAGGACGAGGCATCGGTTTGATCAACAAGATACGCGCCTACAATCTCCAGGACGCAGGCGCCGATACCGTCGAGGCCAACGAACGGCTCGGGTTTCCGGCCGACATGCGGCGCTACGATCTATGCAAGCCCATGCTCGAACACTTTGGCATATTTTCGCTGCGGCTCATGACCAACAATCCCCGCAAGGTACGGGCGATGGAGAAAATCGGCGTGCAAGTAGCGGAACGGCTACCTCTGCAGGTAAACCGCAATCCCCATAACGAGGCCTACCTGAGCACCAAGGCGGTCAAGCTCGGGCATTGGCTGAAAAGAGAATAGAGGAAGGGGCCAGACCCACTCGGGGTCCGACCCCACACTGGAAATGGGGTCAGACCCCGTACGGGGTCTGACCCCTGGCCTGCCGGAGATGGGGGTCCGGCCCCTGGCCTGATGTGTTGCCGGAGACGGGGGTCAGACCCCCTATGGGGTCTGACCCCTCATTCCCCTCAGACTTCCGCCATGAAGCGCATTTTGAAGCGGCGCCCTTTTATGCTGCCGTTGCTGAGCTTTGCATAGGCCTGGCGGGCGATGCCGCGGTCCAGCGCGACGAAGCTGACGAATTCGAGGATGTTGATCTTGCCGACATGGCTGCCGTCGACGCCCGCATCCTTGGTCAGGGCGCCAAGCAGGTCGCCGGCGCGCAGCTTGTCTTTCTTGCCGCCCTGTATGCACAAGGTCACCATCGGCGCCCGCAGCCTGCCGCCGGCTGCGGCCTTGAGCGACTTGATCTTGCCCCAGGCCAGTGGCTGGCGCTGGTATTCCTCTATCCGTTGAGCGCGATGCATCTCGTTGGGGGCGCAGAGGCTCAGCGCGAGACCGGTGGCGTCGCCACGGCCGCTGCGACCGATGCGGTGAACGTGCACTTCCGGATCGGGCGTGAGTTCCACGTTTACCACCGCATCGAGCCCATCGATGTCCAGCCCTCGGGCGGCGACGTCCGTAGCCACCAGCACCGAACAGCTTTGGTTGGCGAACTGAATCAGCACATCTTCGCGTTCGCGCTGTTCCAGGTCGCCGTGCAGCGCCAAGGCGCTGAAGCCGCGCCCGACCAGGTACTCGGCCAGCTCGCGGCAGGCTGCCTTGGTATTGCAGAATGCGAGGGTCGAGACCGGATGGTAATGTTCCAGCAGTTGCGCGACCGCAGCCATGCGGCGCTCGGGTTCGATCTCGTAGAAGGTCTGGTTGATCTTGCCCGCTTCATGCAGGGACTCTGTCCGGACCTCTTCCGGCTCCATCAGGAAGGGCGCGCTGGCGTGGCGAATATCGTCGGCATAGGTGGCGGAAAACAGCAGCGTCTGGCGATTTCCCGGGCAGGCGCTAACGAGACGGCTGACATCCTCGTAGAATCCCATGTCCAGCATGCGATCGGCTTCGTCCAGCACCAGAGTGCGGACTTCCGAAAGATCCAGGGTGCCCCGGTTGACATGGTCCAGCAAGCGGCCGGGCGTACCCACTACGATATGGGCGCCGAATTTCAGGGACTCGTTTTGCGGTCTGGCGGCGGTGCCGCCGCAAAGTGTCAGGACTTTGATGTTGCCAAGCGCACGCGCCAGTTTTCTCAGCTCGGTCGCGACCTGCTCTGCCAGTTCGCGTGTCGGGCAAATGACCAAGCCTTGTACTTGGAGTCTTGCGGGATCAAGCCGATTGACGACGCCCAGGCCGAATGCGGCGGTCTTGCCGCTGCCCGTCTTGGCTTGGGCGATGAGGTCGCGTCCCTGCAGGACGAGCGGCAGGCTTTTGGCCTGTATGTCCGTCATGGACTGATAGCCCATGAGCGCCAGGTTATCGAGGACGGCGGAAGACAGCGGCAGGGATGAAAAAGAGAGGGAGGCGGTCACGGTGCGATGAGGAAATTCCAAGGCCCTCATTGTAGCGCCATGACCGTTCCGGCCCTCAGGCTGCTCAGGCGGCTTCCGTCTCGGCCTCGAAGCTGCGGGTGGCAACGGCCTTGATGCAGGTTTCCGCAGTTTCAAAAGCCTTGCTGCGGTTATCGGGGCCCATATCGGTTCCTTCGGCACGTACGACGCGGATGTCCGTGACGCCGAAGAATCCGAAAACGGTCTTCAGATAGCTTTCCTGGTGTTCCATGGCCTGGCCGGCTTCGCTCGTGGAGTAGATGCCGCCGCGGCTCAGTGCGGCAATGATGGTTTTGCCGCCGGCAAGTCCCACGGGGCCGTTCTCGGTGTACTTGAAGGTGCGTCCCGCCTGGGCCAGGCGATCGATCCATGCTTTCAATTGGCTGGGAATGGCGAAGTTGTACAGTGGGGCGCCGATGACGATGACGTCGGCCGCCAGGAACTGGGACACCAGCGTTTCGGAAAGCGCGTTTTCGCGTTGCTGCGCTTCGCTCAGCGCGGCGTCGGACGGGGGCAGGCGAAAGCCCATGGCATCACTGGAAAAGTGGCTGGGCGTCTCGACCGACAAGTCCAGGTATTCGACCTGCGTATCGGGGTTCTCGCGCAGCCATTGCGCGACGACGTCCTTGGTCAGTTTGCGGGAAACGGAATTGGCGCCGTTGATGCTTGAATCTACGTGCAGAAGTTTCATGAATTTCTCCAGAATGGGTTCAAAATGTTGCGATGGAGAAATTATCGATTAATCCCAACGTGTTGATAAGTGCCCTAAAACGTATTAGATTGTCCTATTCATAAGGCCAATAAAGGGATAGAGGGACATGCAGGATTTGAACGACATGCTGTACTTCGCCGAAGTCGTCAATCATGGCAGCTTCGCCGCGGCGGCGCGGGCGCTGGGCATACCCAAATCGCGCTTGTCCCGCCGCGTCGCCAAGCTGGAGGAAGACCTGGGGTTGCGGCTGTTGCAGCGGACGACACGCAAACTGTCCCTGACCACGGCCGGTGAACTCTTCTATCGCCATTGCGACGCCATGCGCGATGAAGCCCGCGCGGCCGCCGCTGCCGTGGCGCAGGTACAAAGCGAGCCGCGCGGCATCATACGCGTGGTCTGTCCGGTCACTCTGGCGCAAACGGTGGTCGGGCCAATTCTGCCGGAATATCAGGTCGCGCATCCGCAGGTGCATGTGCACATGCAGGTCAGCAACCGTGTGGTGGACCTGATCGAAGAGGGTGTGGACGTCGCGTTGCGGGTACGCGGCACGGTTGCCGACAGTGGCAGCATGGTAGTCAAGCATCTGGGCACATCGATAGGCCTGCTGGTAGCAAGCCCGCAGCAGTTGCAGCGGCAAGGCCGGCCCGAGCAGCCCAGCGACCTGACGTTGATGGATTCGGTCGCAATGTCGGTGCGCGATGGCCGGGCATACTGGAAGCTGTTCGGCCCCAATGGCGCGCAATACGTGGTGACGCACCGCCCGCGCTTCGTGGCGGACGACCTCCTTACGCTGAAATTCGCGATCATGGGTGGCATGGGAATAGGCGTGCTGCCCGACTACATGTGCCACGAAGAAATCTCGAGCGGCCGGCTGATGCCGGTTTTCAACGACTGGGCGCCTGAGCCGGGCATCGTGCATGCCGTATTCGGTTCACGGCGCGGGCTGGTGCCGGCGGTGCGCTCTTTTCTGGATTTCCTGGGCGATCGCCTGGCGCCATGGCGCTAGGCGGGGTGGGGTCAGACCCCGCACGGGGTCTGACCCCTGAAGCGCGGATTGCCGGGGTCAGACCCTATAGGGTCTGACCCCTCCTATAGGTCTGACCCCTCCTAGCATTGCTCGCCGGGCGGGATGATGCCCCAATTCAGGTCGATCAAGGGGCTTTTTTCCGATGACCATCGAAGGTCGATACGGCCTTGTATCGGCGCCGCGGCATGAAGCGCCTTCAGGACAGGATCAGGTTCGCCGCGGGTTTCATGGCTGTACACCACCATGGCGCCGCAGGCGAGGGGCCTGGATTCGTCGAGCCAGGGCGATTCTTCGAGTTTCCCGTTGATGAATACCTGGGTGCTCATCCCGCGATGGATGGCGATGTTGCCGCCGAGCCAGGTGTCCGATGCCACCAGCGTCATTGGAACTTGCGGCACGTGCTGCTGCCAGATGTCGTTCAATTGCTGCGAGATGGTGGCGCCCGGAAAAGTCGAGCGCGTATCGCGGCCCGTGTGCCAGGCCAAGGGGCCGCGGGCAAGCGCGTAGCCGGCCGCGATGAGCACATGCACGGCAATGCACAAGACGGCGATGCGGCGCAGATTGATCCGCTCGTCGCCGCGCATCCACCACAGCAAATAGAAGCCGTAGAGTATGAAGAACGTCGTTCCCCATGACGCCACCAGCCTGGTTCCCAGCACGGCGGAGATCAGCATCGTGGAGAGCACGGGCGCGAGGCCGATCCAGAGCAGGAAGGAGCGGTCCCAATCGGTAAACTGCGCGCCGTAGCGCTCCGCCGCCTTTGCACGCACGCCATGGCTGCGCTGGTCCCAAAAATACCAGGCCAGCCATGCCACCAGCATGGGGCTCAAGCGGGCAAGCTGGTCCAGCGCGAAACTCAGCAAATGCTTGAGCGCCTGTAGATGGCCTCCCGCTTCGAGCGAGTTGTCGGCGTAGCGCAAGGGCATGAACGCATTGGCCGCCAGCCAATAAAGATGAGGCGACACGGTGATTGCAAAGGTCAGCAGGGCGAGGGCAAGGCCTTTCAGGTTGCGCGCATCACGAAAGCTGCCCTGCCGGAGCATGAACAGGAAAAAAGCCGCGAACTGAATGACGGCGCTGTACTTGGTCTGGATCGATAGCCCGGAAACCAGGCCCAGCCACGCCCAGGCGCTCAATTTGTGGAATCTCAAGGCGCGGTAAAGCAGCCATGTGCTCGCCGCCACAGACCACAATTGAGCTGTGTTGTGGTTATAGATGGTGCCGCGCAATGAAAAATAAATGCTGACCGAAACCAGCATCATGGCCATGAAGGCTTTGCGCGGGGTGGTGAATTCGCGTCCGAGCAGCCACAGAAACCAGAGCGCAAGCGCGGACATCAGTTGTCCCGCAAAGAAGGGCAGCCACACCGGACGGCCGAAAATCTGCGTCAGGAAGTACATGAGCCACGAGGGCGCAGGCGGATGCTTGGTATAGCCCAATTCCAGGCTGGATGCCCAGACGAGTTCTTCCAGGCCGTCGAGATCCGGCGCTTGGTGACTGATTCCGCATAGCAGCGTCCACAGCACCACCATGCCGGCCAGATAAAGCGCGACTTGGAGATCGAGTCCACTGGCTGACACGCCGGAGTGCCGCGGCGTGTCGCCGGGATGGAAGGTGCGCGTCGTCATGGCCGGAGGGCGCGCTTGATGAAAATGAAGCACATGCCTACGAACGCGATCAGTCCGACGAGCTTCGCGGTCGGGATGAACTCGGGGCCGGCCAGCGCCAAAGGCGCATCGCTGCCACCCGAACCCACCGAGACGACGATGATCATTGCCAGGGCGACGCCGACCAGGCTCTCACCGACGATCAGGCCCGACGCAAAAAGCGTTCCTTTGCGCTCAGCCTGCTCCAGCCTCGGTGCCGCGTCTTCGCCGGTCTTGCTTGCGGAAGCCCGGACGCGCTTCTTCACGAACCACGAAATGAGCGTGCCGACGAACAGAGCAGTAACGATGGATGGCGGAAGGTACAGACCCATGGCAACCGCCAGGGACGGCAACCGCAGTGTGCGGGTGGAACGGGCAAGGACCGTGTCCAGAATGATGACGGCAATGCCGCCGCCGACGCCGATCAGGATGTAGGACCAATCCAGGGTATGCGCGAACAGGCCATTGGCGATGGTGATCATGAGCGTGGCTTGCGGCGCGGCCAGCGCCTGCGACGGGTCCATGTCCGCGCGCGGCAGGGCGCCGATGAAACCGTAGGCATTGTACAGGAGCTCCAGCACGGGCGGAATGGCCAGCGCGCCCACCACGCAGCCGATGATCAACGCCGCTTGCTGCTTCCAGGGCGTGGCATGCACCAGCCAGCCTGTTTTCAGGTCTTGAAGATTGTCGTTGGAAATCGCGGCGATGGCCACCACGACGGAGGCGCAGAAAATGGCTAGGGCGGTGAAGAACCGAACGTGCTGTTCGTTGTCGAGCATGTCCTGCGCCTGCCCGATGCCGATGAAGATCATCGAGACGGCCAGAATGGAGATGACGGCAATGCCCGATATTGGACTGGTGGACGACCCCACGAGCCCCGCCATGTAGCCGCAGGCGGCGGCCACCAGAAAGCCCAGCAGGAAGGACAGCAAGGTGCCCGCCACGACCAGTGTCCAGGCCATCGACGCCGGCAGATCCGAGTCCGCCACGAAGGAGTAGAAGGTGGCCATCAGCAGGACGATCATCAGGATGGTGGTCCGCAGCAAGGTCCGGGGAGACAGATCGGTATCGGTGCGTGCGACGCTGCTGGACCCGGGGCCGCTTCTCAGTACCGACAAGGAAATGCGCATGCCTTCGTACATCGGCTTGATCAAGGTGAGCAAGGTCCAGATTGCCGCAACCGCGATCATGCCTGCGCCGATGAGGCGGACCTTGGATACCCAGATGTCGGTGGCGAAAGCAGCAAGAGTGGCGCCTTCCGGCATGGGGGTGAGGGTGGTGAGCCAGGGGACGGCGACGCCCCAGGAAAGGAACACACCGAACAGCATGGCGATGCCGCCGGTGATGCCCACGAGATAGCCTGCGCCGACAAGGGCGAAAGAAAAGCCGATCGGCAGTTGGAAGATGGCGCGCCCGGCGCTGAACCAATAGCCTGCGCCATCCGATGCAAGCTTGAAGCCGTTGGCCACCAAGCTGAATATGCCGGCCAGCGCGCTGCCGGCGAGGATGTCGCGCAGGCCCTGCGCTTTCCGCTTGCCGGACGTTTCTTCATCGGTGTGGCCGGCGCGCAGGATTTCAGCTGCCGCGACGCCTTCGGGATAGGGAAGTTCGCTTTTGACGACCAGGGCGTGCCGCAACGGTACGGTGAACACCACGCCCAGGATGCCGCCGCAGGCGCAGATCATGGCGGTTTCCAGCAAGGGAAAGCCTTGCCAGTATCCCATCATCAGCAGCGCCGGCAGGACGAAGATAATGGCCGAGAGCGTCCCGGCTGCGGAGGCCTGCGTTTGAACGATGTTGTTCTCAAGGATATTGGAATCCTTGAAGGCGCGCAGCAGCGTCATGGAAATGACGGCGGCAGGTATCGACGAGGCGAACGTCAGGCCGACCTTGAGTCCGAGATAGACGTTGGACGCTGTAAAGACAAGGGTGATGATGGCGCCGAGGATGATACCCCGCAGGGTGAGTTCTCTGAGCGACGTGGCGGTGGCGGGCATTGTAGGCGTATCGAGTGCGTGATAAAAAGACGGGGACTGCGCATGCCGGAGCATGCGCCGATTCGGACTGCGGCAAACAAAACGAATTGTAACTGCAGTTCTTAATTCAACGTAGCAAGGAAGGAAGAATCATGGGGATTGTGTTGAGCCATACCTTTAGACGGCTATGCCTGTTTCTAATGGCGGCCGTATTGTATGCGGTGGGTAGCGCTGCATGGGCGGCACACGAATCGCATGCCGCCGCGTCGGTCACGTATACGCCGGACATCACTTTTACTCTGCGCACCAATATCGCAGACGGCAAGCTCGTGTTCGTGGGCGATGCCGGCACCATAAAGGGCAAAGTGAATCCCGACCTCCAGGTACCGGAAAACGCCGTGGTCCAGATCAACCTCATCAACGGCGATGGCGCCATTCACGACATTGCCGTGCCTGAATTCTCCGCCAAGTCCGACAACCTGACGGGCAAGGGGGCATCGACCGCCATCGTCTTCCGCGCCAACAAGAATGGCGTGTTCGAATACTTATGCACCCTGCCCGGCCACAAGGCGGCGGGCATGTTCGGCAAGCTGATCGTAGGCGAACCCATACAGCAGGCCGAAAGCCAGGGTCTGGACATCGCCCAGGATCCCACCGCTGTCGGCGAACCGGTCGGCAAGCGTGAGCCCAAGCACATCACCTTCGATCTGGAAACCACGGAAGTCGTGGGCCAGCTGGCGGAAGGCAGCACCTACAAGTACTGGACGTTCAATGACAAGGTTCCCGGTCCTTTCCTGCGCATCCGGGTCGGTGACACGGTAACCGTGAACGTCGCCAACGCGAAGGACTCCTCCCATATCCACTCGGTCGATTTCCATGCGGTGACGGGCCCCGGTGGCGGCGCGGCGGTAACGCAGGTGCCTCCAGGGCAAACCAAGAGCTTTACCTTCAAGGCGCTGCATCCCGGCTTGTACGTGTACCACTGCGCAACGCCCATGGTCGCGCAGCACATCACCAATGGCATGTACGGCATGGTGCTGGTCGAGCCTGAAGAAGGCTTGTCCAAAGTCGATCGCGAGTTCTATGTCATGCAGGGTGAGCTCTATACCGCACAGAAGCATGGTTCGCTCGGCCTGCAAGAGTTCTCGCTTGAAAAGCTGCTGGACGAAAAGCCCGAGCACCTGATGTTCAACGGGACCATGGGCGCGCTGTCCGATAAATACAAGCTGAAGGCCGAGGTCGGCGAAACCGTGCGCATTTTCTTCGGCGTGGGCGGCCCCAACCTGACGTCCAGCTTCCACGTCATCGGCGAAGTGTTCGATCGCGTCTACAACCAGGGCTCCTTGACCAGCCCCCCGCTGACCGACGTGCAGACCACCACCGTGGCACCGGGCGGCGCGACCATGGTGGAGTTCAAGGTCGACGTGCCGGGCAACTATATTCTGGTCGACCATGCCCTGTCGCGCGTCGAAAAAGGCTTGTCCGGCATACTGTCCGTGACCGGCAAGGAAGACCACTCCATCTTCCATTCCAAAGAACCCATTGATCCGAACTCCGGCCATTAATGGATAGGGTCAGACCTGATGGGGTCTGACCCTGCCTCTGTTCCTGGGGTCAGACCCCGTACGGGGTCTGACCCCTCAACACGCTTCAGGTGTTCCTGGATTCGGAGCCCGCGCTTATTTCTGGGGTCAGACCCCCTACGGGGTCTGACCCCTCAACATGCTTCAGGCACAAAGATTGCTGCCGCTCCGTGGAGGGCTTATGCCGCACCAGGAGCATCGTATGGTATGGAATGTTTTGTTTGGCGAACGCTCGACGACGAAAATCGCCGCGGTCTTTGACACCGAGCAAGGCGCAGCCACAGCCGCAGCGGCGATTCATTCCAACGCTCATCTGCAGGCCGCCCAGATCCGCCTGATAAAGCCGTACGAAAAGGATTACGCCAAGAAAATCGAACCCGAGCCGCAAGGCATCGTGCGCACCGCGTTGCGTGCGCATCTGTTGCTTGGCGTGGCGGGGGCGGTGATCGCCATTGTCGGCTGGGGATTGCTGTATCTCATCGGAATCATGGCGATCACGTCCACGCCGCTGGGCAGTCTTGCCGTCTTCGTCTTCTTCGGTGCGATCGCGGGCATGCTGCTGGGCGGGCTCGTGACCGCCAGGCCCGACCACCAACTGGTCATACAGCGCGTGCAGACCGCAACGCAGGAAGGAAGATGGTCCTTGCTGATACATCCACGAACGCCCAGGCAGTGCGACGATGTAATGGCTGCCTTGTCAGGCATCGATGCCGAGGTCACGCGCAGTGTCTGAAGCGCCTTGAGTGCATCGGCCGCCATGCGGCGATCATTCTTCCCGATTGCGCATCCAATCGGCGGTGTGCCGGAAGGAGGGCAGCAGGTGTTGCCGCAGCGCTTCGTCCACGTCGATATCGATCATGGCCTGGTCCATGCATGCAACCCACTGGTCCCGTTCCGGGGTTCCGATAGAGAACGGCAGATGCCTGGCCCTGAGCATGGGATGACCGACCCGATCCATATAATACGAAGGACCACCCAGCCAGCCGCAAAGAAACCAGAACAAGCGTTCTCTGGCATGGCTCAGATCGGGACCATGAGCGGCGCGCAGGGCGGCGTACCGAGGCTCGAGGTCCATCAGATCGTAGAAGCGCTCGACCAGGGCAAGCACGCGGTCTTCGCCGCCCAGCCACTCGTAAGGCGTATCGAAAGTTTGTTTGGCTTGGTTTTCCATGGCCGGAAGTATAGCGTCAGGCGAGGGTCAGACCCCGTATGGGGCCTGACCCTTTCCACCTTAGCCGGGGTCAGACCCCGTATGGGGTCTGACCCCCCTAGGCCTGGCGCAAGGTTTGCGCCGCCGCCACCATGTTCTTCAGCGCCGGAATCACTTCGGCCCAGGCGCGGGTCTTCAGGCCGCAATCCGGATTCACCCAAAGCCGTTCCGCGGGGATGCGCTGGCTCGCCTTCTTCATGAGTTCGACGATGTGCTCCTGCGTCGGGATATTGGGCGAGTGGATGTCATAGACACCGGGGCCGATCTCGTTCGGATAATTGAAATTGTCGAACGCATCCAGCAGCTCCATGTCCGAGCGCGAGGTCTCGATGGTGATGACATCCGCGTCCATGTCCGCGATCGAGGCGATGATGTCGTTGAACTCCGAATAGCACATATGCGTATGGATCTGAGTGTCATCCTTGACGCCGTTCGCCGTGATGCGGAATGATTCCACCGCCCAGTCCAGGTATTCCAGCCATTGCGATTTGCGCAGGGGCAGGCCTTCGCGCAGCGCCGCTTCGTCGATCTGAATGACATGCACGCCGGCTTTTTCCAGATCCAGCACCTCCTGGCGGATGGCCAGTGCCAATTGGAAGCATGACACGGAACGAGGCTGGTCGTCGCGCACGAACGACCAGTTCAGGATGGTGACGGGTCCGGTCAACATGCCCTTCATGGGTTTCTGCGTCAGCGTCTGGGCATAGGTGATCCATTCGACCGTCATGGCCTTGGGACGGGTAATGTCGCCGAACAGAATAGGCGGCTTCACGCAGCGCGAGCCATAGGACTGGACCCAGCCGAACTGGCTGAAGGCATAGCCTTCCAGCTGCTCGCCGAAGTATTCCACCATGTCGTTGCGCTCTGCTTCGCCATGCACCAGTACGTCCAGGCCCAGAGCTTCCTGCTCGCGGACCGAGCGTGCAATCTCGGCTTGCATGGCATCTTTGTATGCCGCCGGATCGAGATCCCCCTTGCGGAACTGCTGGCGAGCCTGGCGGATTTCAGCCGTCTGCGGGAAGGATCCGATGGTGGTCGTGGGGAAGGCGGGCAGCCTGAGCAGCTCGGCCTGCTTCTCCGCGCGCTGGGAGTACGGGCTTTTACGCCTGCCCAGGGCGGCATCGATGCCGGCAAGCGCTGCCTTGACTTCGGGCTTGTTCACGCGTGGCGAATTGCGGCGGGAGGCGATGGCCGCCTGGTTCGCCTGGAGTTCCGGCTGGACCGAAGCGCGGCCGGTATTGAGCGCGCGAGCCAGCAGCTTGATTTCGTCGAGCTTCTGCAGGGCAAACGCGAGCCAGGACCGGATGTCGGCATCGAGCGCCGTTTCGCTGTCCAGGTCCACCGGAACGTGCAGCAGCGAGCACGAAGGGGCGATCCACAAGCGGGCGCCGAGCTTCGCATGTATGGGTTCAAGCAGGTCCAGCACCCGGTTGAGATCGGTCTTCCAGATATTGCGGCCGTTGACCACTCCGAGGGAAAGCACTTTGTCGCCGGGCAGGGCGGCGATGGCGGGCTGGATGTCCGCCGCGCCATTGATGGCGTCGATGTGCAGGCCCTGCACCGGCAGGGCGCAGGCCAGGGGCAGGTTTTCCAGCAGTTGGCCGAAATAAGTGGCCAGCAGTATCTTGATCTTGCCGGTGTCCAGAGCCTGGTAAGCGGAGGCATAGGCTTGCTTCCACGCCGGTTCCAGTTCCGTGACCAGCGCGGGTTCGTCGATTTGCACCCACTCCGCACCGCGGGAAGCGAGTTCTTCCAGCAGCTTCACATAGACGGGCAGCAGACGAGGCAGGAGATCGAGGCGACTGGAGCCGTCCTTGGCCTTGCCGATGAACAGATAACTGAGGGGGCCGAGAATCACCGGCTTGGCCGAGATCCCGAGTTCACGCGCCTCGTCGAGCTGCGCCACGAGACGGGATGCATCCAGCGAAAAGCTGGTGGACGCGCTGAATTCCGGCACGATGTAGTGGTAGTTGGTATCGAACCACTTGGTCATTTCGCCGGCCTGTACGCCATGGCTGCAACCGCAGTCGCCATGAGATGCCGAGCGGCCGCGCGCCACGCGGAAGTAATTGTCCAGCGCATCTCCCTGGAAGTCCTGTACTCGCTCGGGCAGATTGCCCAGCGTGAAGCTCATGTCTAGAACCTGGTCGTAGAAAGAGAAGTCGCCCACGGGCAGCAAGTCCAGTCCTTGCTGCTTGCTCCAGTGCGTCTTGCGCAATTCGCGTGCTGTTTCCCGGAGCGCATCGCGACTGGATTTGCCGTTCCAGTATGCTTCCAGCGCAAATTTGAGTTCGCGGCGTGCGCCGATACGGGGAAAGCCCAGATTGTGTGTCGTTACCATGTCTTGTCATTCATTCTGATCGATAGAAATCGCCATGGTAGGATGAACAAATCATGAAATAAAATGGTATTGTTTCATCGATCGATTATATTTTTTCATAAATTGAAGCCATGCTCGAACGCATCCACCTGGCCATACTCCGAGAAGTCCGTCGGCAAGGCACGCTCACCGCCGCTGCGGATATTCTTTGCCTGACGCAATCGGCGTTGAGCCATACCGTGAAGAAGCTGGAAGACCAGATGGGAACGGCGATCTGGATACGCGAAGGAAGAAAGCTGAGGCTGACGCAGGCAGGCGAGTATCTGCTCAGTGTTGCCGAGCGCGTATTGCCGCAGCTGGAACATGCGGAAGGAAGAGTGCGCCAGTATGCACAAGGAGAACGGGGCACCCTTCGGATCGGCATGGAATGCCATCCCTGCTACCAATGGCTGCTGAAGGTCGTCGCGCCTTATCTTGCAAAATGGCCGGACGTCGATGTAGACGTCAAGCAGAAATTCCAGTTCGGCGGCATCGGGGCGCTGTTCGGCTACGAGATCGACCTGCTGGTCACGCCTGACCCGCTATACCGGAGCGGGCTGCGCTACGAACCAGTTTTTGATTACGAGCAGGTCCTGGTGGCGGCGGCAAACCATCCGCTGGCGGCGGCCGAGCATGTCGAGCCCAGGCAGTTGGCCGATCAGGTCTTGATCACCTATCCCGTGGCAATCGACAGGCTGGATATCTATGCCCAGTTCCTCATGCCGGCCGGCATCATGCCGCGACGGCACAAGGCAATCGAAACCACGGACATCATGCTGCAGATGGTCGAAAGCGGGCGCGGCGTGGCGGCACTGCCACGCTGGCTCGTCGAGGAATACCAGGAAAAGATGGACTTGCGGGCCATTCGGCTGGGGACTGAAGGTATTGCCAAGCAAATATTCCTGGGCGCGCGCGTGGCCGACCGCGATATCGATTATCTGGAGTCGTTCATCGACATGGCACGCAACGGCAAGAAGGAGGGGTCAGACCCCGTACGGGGTCTGACCCCGGCCAAGTCATGAGGCTCTTTGGGGTCAGACCCCGCATGGGGTCTGACCCCTGGGCCCAACGGTCTTGAGGTTCTTTTGGGGTCAGACCCCGTACGGGGTCTGACCCCTCCTACCTGCGGGGGGTACGCATGTTGCGCCGGCGCCGGCGGGGTTTGACTGCCGGTTCCACGGGTTCGGGGCGGAATACATAAGTGCCGGATTTTTCGTCGCGGCCCAGCGTCAGTTGGCCGCGCGCCTGGGCTTCTTCGAGCAGGTTTCCGAACGCCTTGAACCCGTAGTAGCTTTCGCTGAAATCGGGCTTGCGGCGCTTGATCGCCTGCTTCAGGGTGGAGGCCCAGATCTTTCCGCTTTCGCCGCGTTCCGACAGCAGCGCATCGAAGGTATCGACGGCCATGGCGACGGCGACGTCCTTGAGGGTGGCCGTATCTTCCGTTGCCCGGACGGCGCTGTCGTTGTCGGGTGCCGTTTCGGGCGTCTCTTCGGCGGGGGCCTCGTGCCGTCTGGTGCGCGGGCTCTTGCTTGGCGCCGTCCGTACCAGGTCGTCGTAGAAAATGAATTCGTCGCAATTGGCCACGAGCAAGTCGGACGTGGACTGTTTGACGCCGACGCCGATGACCTGTTTTGCGTTTTCGCGCAGCTTGGACACCAGCGGCGAAAAATCGGAATCGCCGCTGATGATGACGAAGGTGTTGACGTGCGATTTGGTATAGCAGAGGTCCAGTGCGTCTACCACGAGACGGATGTCGGCCGAGTTTTTACCGGACTGTCGCAAGTGCGGAATTTCGATGAGCTCGAAATTGGCCTCGTGCATGGACGACTTGAAGCCCTTGTAGCGCTCCCAGTCGCAATACGCCTTCTTGACAACGATGTTGCCTTTGAGCAGAAGCCGTTCGAGCACGGGCTTGATATCGAATTTTTCGTATTGCGCGTCTCGCACGCCCAGCGCGACGTTCTCGAAGTCGCAGAACAGGGCCATGCTGACGTTGTCGGGACTGGATGCCATGATGCTGCTCCGGGTGACGGGTCTGCATCTATGATACAGAAGAAGCAGCGCCCGTCACGGCGCATTGCCTGATGGCGGACAGGCTATTTCATGGCGGTCAGCAAGCTGTCGGTGATGTGCTTCAGATTGTTGAGGCCGCCACCCATGACATACCAGCCGTTCGGGTCCACGTAATAGACTTTTCCTTCTTTGTAGGCGCGCGTCTGGTTGAGTTCGGGGTGCTTGGCCAATGTGTCCGCAGCAGTTTTTTCGCCATTGTTGATGGCGCCGCGATCCAGCACGATCAGCCAGTCAGGGTCTGCCTTGACGATGTCCGAAATGGTTTGCGCCCGTTTTTCGGCGGCTGCCTTGGCTTCAGGAGAACCCGGCTCCGGGCGCGGCTGCGCCGGTGCGTTGGGGGCTTTCGCGGGCAGGACGGATTCCGTGCCGGTGAGTTCGTAGGCGTATCCGAATCGGTCGCCCGGCGCATGCGCCATGACGTTGCCTTTCATGACAAAGAGGAAGGCCGACTTCTTGCCTTTGTTGATGCGGCGTAGTTCTTCCACATTCTTTTCTATCGAGGCAATGGCGGCTTCGGCCTGGGCTTTCTTGTCGAATGCCGATGCCAGTGCCAGGTTGGCGGTCTTGAAAGAGCCAAGAAAGTTTGCGGGGTCGCTCGCAAAGCTTACCGTGGGGGCTGTTTTCTGAAGTTCGGGAATGGCTTTCGCCGAACGGCCGCCGGCGATGATCAAGTCGGGCTGGAGCTTTTGCAGTACAGGATAGTCCGGCTCGAACAAGGTGCCGACTACCGGAGCCTGGTTGAATTTTTCGAGATCGCCTTGGTAGACCGATTTTGGAACGCCCGCGACAGGGATGCCCAAAGTGTTGAGGCTATCCAGCGCAGCCAGATCGAAAGTGACGATTTTCTTGGGCGTATCCGCCAGTTTCAGAGAACCCTCGCTATGGGCGAGTTCGAAAGCGGCGACCGGGAAGGAAAAAACAAGGGCGCTGCCCAGTGTGATCAGACGAGTAGAGAGATTCACGTAGTATTCCAGCTTGTTATTGAATGAAAATAGTTCTCATTATATTGCTAATCGCGAGCCATGGGTATGGAACGTCAAAGCGTCCCGGGGGCTGTTCCCTTGAGGCAATAACGATTGCGTCCAGCCTGTTTCGCCTCGTACATCGCCGCGTCGGCGAGCGTCATCAAGGTATCGATGTCATCGCTATGATCGGGAAACAGCGCGATGCCGATGCTCACCTGCACTGCCAGGAGCTGGCCCATCACGGGCAATGGCGCTTGCAGGCTTTCCAGAATCTTGCGTGCGACGGCGCCGGCGGATTCGGCGGCGTCGATCTTGGCAAGGAGAATCACGAATTCATCGCCGCCTTGCCGGGATACCGTATCCGTGGCGCGCACCGCCTGCCGTAGACGCTGGGCAACGCCTTTCAAGAGCTCGTCGCCTCCATCATGTCCGTAGACATCATTGACATGCTTGAAGTGATCCAGGTCCAGGAACATCAAGCCCACTTTGTACTGATTGCGTCCGGCCTCTTTCAGAGCTTGGCCAAGACGCTCCATCAACAGGCGGCGGTTCGGCAGATCCGTGAGGGGATCGTGGTAGGCCAGGCGACGGATCTCTTCTTGATAGGCCTTGATGTCGGTCATGTCGCGAAACGAAACGACCGCCCCCATCAGCTCGTCGTCGCTGGTAAGGGGCGCAGCGGTCACGCCGACCGGAAAGGCCGTCCCGTCTTTGCGGTAGAAGGTTTCGTCTTCGTTGCGGTAGCGTTTCCCGGTGCCGGCTGCGGCCTGGATGGGATGCGAATCCGAGGGGGCCGGCGGCGCGCCTGCGCCGGGCGGACGAAAAATCGTACCGGCGCTCTGGCCCAGCATCTCTTGCCGGCGCCAGCCCAGCAGCCGCTCGGCTTCGGGGTTGGCTTCCACCACGCGGGCCTGTCTATCGAGCACGACCAGGCCCTCTCCCAGATATTGCGTAATTTCCTGGTGCCGCCGGTTGTAGCGCTCGATGGCGCGGCGCAGATGCCTTTGATTTACCACCGTTTGGGAGACATACGCGGCAAGCAGCATCAAGAACGCGAGGCCGGCGATATATATCGTTCTGATGAGGTCATCTGCGACGATGCTGGCAGAGGGTATCGTGGCAAGCGGAACCAGCGACACCACCTTCCAGAAGTATTCACCCTTGGAAAGGCCGGTGCCCGGGGCATGGAGCTCGTCCTTGTGTGTCAGACGCATCGTGCCATAAGTGAACAGTCCTGCTTCTTTGTCCATCCAGTGGCCGGTTTCCGCGGCATTGAACGCTTGCCAGGCTGCCGGGTGACGGCGAGCAAATGCAGCCGGGTTCTTCAGCATGAATTCCCAGGAATGAGCCGGATCGGGCGAGGCCAGCCAATTGCCGTCTGAGCTGAGCAGCATGGCTTGCGAGTAGTCGTCCTTCATCAACTGGCGGAACCGGTCTATCATGGTTTGCCCATACAGATTGAGCATCATGATGCCACGGCGCTCGCCGCCGGGCGTGAACAGCGGGGTACCGAAGCGGATCGTGGGGTTGTAGGGCCGCTCGACCTGTCCGTTTTCCATGTTCAGGTCCAGCGGCGACACATAGACTTCCCCGCGTTCCTGGCGCAAGGCGGCGGACACGAAATACTGGTCGCTTTTGTTTTGCAGGGTATCGGCGGGAACTTCCACGGGGAGGCCGCCGCGTTGATCCACACGGATGACTTCCATGCCGGAGGCGTCCAGGTAGCTGATCTTGTGATAGATTCCCTTCTCGCGGGAAATCGTGCTGAACAGGTTGGCGGACCGCTCTATCGCCAGGTCGCTGGGGTCGGCGGCCAGCGCACGCATGGTGGGAACATTGGCCAGAGTGAGCAGATCGGATGCGATCATGTCGAATCGGTAGCCCAGGATGCTTGCCGTCTTCGCAACTTTCGCCTGTTCCTGTACTTTCAGCTCCTGAAGCTCGCGTTCGGCCTGGAAAAACGTCAATGCCTGCACGATCGCAGTGAACGCAAGGGCCGCCAAAAGATAGCCGATCAGAAAAAGCTTGATGGTCTCCAGCTTGACTGCTGACGTGCGCGGGCTTGGTGCCGGCTCTTGCATTGCATGCCTTTCGTCGTTGATTGCCTTGGTTTTCATGCTCCGACATTCTACTGCAGCAGGGCGGGCGCCTGCCAGGCGCCATGTCGTCGGATTGGTTATGATGCAGTCAGCAAGCCCATGAGAAGCACGCCTGTCCGCAAGCGGTAGGGCATCACGCCGCAGAACTGGCCAACATGAAGACAGCAAGCAAATCAGTTTTCGCAACGATCATCGTCGCGGTCGCGATCGTGAATATATTCATGATCGGCCTGCTCGCGCTTGCCCTGGATACCGCACGCGAGCGCAAAGAAGCCGAAGTCCGCACCACGGTGGAGAACCTTGCGCTGCTGCTCGATCAGAATGTCATGGGCGCGGTGAACCAGATCGATTTCTACCTGAGAGAAATACAGGTCTACCTCGAGCGGGAACTGAGAACATCGGGTGCGCTGGACGAATCATCGCTGAATCAGCTGCTGCGCGCCAACGGCAATCTGGTTTCGGAAGTCGTCGAATTGCGGGTCATGGACGCATCAGGTGCCGTACGGTTCGGGCAAGCGGCCTTGCGCGACGCCACGTCCAGCTACGGCGATCGCGATTTCTTCAAACGACACGAAGCCAATCCCCAGGCCGGCACTCAGGCGAGCCGCTTGCTGCAAGGGCGCGGCCCCAATGCATGGGTGCATATATTTTCACGCCGCTACAATCATCCCGATGGCAGTTTTGCCGGCGTGGTCGCGGCGGCTGTGCCGGCAAGCTACTTCCAGGGCCTGCTTTCCGGCCTGAATCTGGGGCCGCATGGCATTGCATTGATGCGCGACCTAGACATGGCCTTGATCGCAAGGCATCCGCCGGTGTCGTCGCGCGCGGGCCAGGTCGGCGCGGTGGGCGGATCCATAGAGCTCGCACAGCTGCTGCGATCGGGCGCGGCGTCCGGCACCTTCTACAGCGAGAAGACGGCGGACGGCATTACGCGCACCGATGCCTATCGGCGGCTTTCGGCAATGCCCGCGTTCGTTGTGGTCGGCCTGGGCGAAAGCGATTATTTGCTTCAATGGCATGACGACGTCAAAAAGGCGTTCATTCTGGCGGGGCTGTTTCTTTGCTTTTCGCTCGTTTTTTCCTGGGTGCTGTGGCGGCTGATCAGCTCCAGGGAAGGCGCTACGCTGCGTAGCCAGACTCTGCTCCAGCACGCCAGCGATGGCATTCATATCCTGGATCTTGAAGGCCATCTTCTGGAAGCCAACGATGCCTTCCGCAAGATGCTGGGCTACGAGGCCGACGAGATCGCCGGCATGCATGCCTCTTGCTGGAGCCACACCACGTCGGCTTATGATGCACGCAATATCGTCGATCGCCTGCTGGGCACCAAGGACGTCTCTTCCATAGAGACCACCTTTCGGCGCAAGGACGGCCATATCTATCCGGTAGAAATCACATCCAGCATCGTCGACCTGGAAGGGCAGCAGGTGATTTTCAGTTCCGCCCGCGATATTACCGAGCGGAAGAAGACCGAGGACACCCTGCGCATCACCGCCACCGCTTTCGAGTCGCAGTTCGGGATGCTCATCACCGATGCCGACAAGGTGATTCTGCAGGTCAACAAGGCGTTTTCGGAGATTACCGGATATTCGTCCGACGAGGTCGTCGGCCTCACTCCCAGTCTTCTGAGTTCGGGCAGGCACGATGCGGATTTTTATTTCCGGATGTGGTCCGACATCATCCAGCGGGGAGCTTGGCATGGCGAGGTCTGGAACAAGCGCAAGAATGGCGAGATCTACCCGCAGCAGCTGTCTATCGGGGCCGTGAAGGACAACAAAGGAAAAATTACCCATTACGTTGCCACCCTGATGGACATCACCGCGCGCAAGGTATCGGAAGAGAGAGCCAGGACACTGGCGTATTACGATCCGCTTACCAAGCTGCCCAATCGGCGCCTGCTGATGGAACGGCTCGATCATGCGCTGCGGGCGTCTGAGCGCCACAAGAGCAAGGGGGCGCTGCTGTTTGTCGATCTGGACAATTTCAAAGCCGTCAACGATACCGCGGGCCATCAAGAGGGCGATCGGCTCCTGGAACATGCCGCCGAGCGGCTCTTGGCATGCGTCGGGCAAGGAGACACCGTGGCAAGGCTGGCCGGCGACGAATTCGTGGTGATACTGGACGGGCTGAGCGAACAGGGAATCGAAGCAGCCACCCAGGCGCGGACCGTGGCGGCAGAGATGTCCGAGGCGCTCAGCAAGCCTTATGCACTCGGCAGCATGGAATACCGCGGTTCGGCCAGCATCGGGATCACCCTGTTCGGCGGCCACCCGGAAAGCATAGAGGAGCCTCTGAAAAGGGCGGACCTGGCCGTCCATCAGGCCAAGGCGTCGGGCCGGAACAAGGTGCAGTTCTTCGATCCCCACATGCAGGCCCAGGTGAAGGCGCGCGTCGAACTCGAAGGAGCCCTGCGCATGGCACTGGAGAAATCGCAGTTTTCGCTTTTCTTCCAGCCGCAGGTCACCGGTACCCGTAGGATCACCGGCGCCGAAGTGCTATTGCGTTGGCATCATCCCGAGAAGGGCATGATTTCGCCGGCTCGGTTTATTCCGCTGGCCGAGGAAACCGGCTTGATCATCCCTTTGGGCCGATGGGTGCTGGAACAGGCATGTGCCCAGTTGGCGATCTGGAAACAGGATCCGCAGATGTCGCAGCTGGCTTTGTGCGTGAATGTCAGTGCCAACCAGATCCGGCAGGATACTTTCGTTTCAGACGTATTGCGCATCCTGGACAACACGGGCGCCGATCCGCATCGCCTTAATCTCGAGCTTACCGAGAGCTCGCTGGTGACCGAGGTCGAGAGCGTGATCGCAAAAATGGACGTTCTGAAGGCCAGGGGCGTTTGTTTTTCACTGGACGATTTCGGCACGGGCTATTCGTCTCTGGCATACCTGAAGCGGCTCCCGCTGGATCAACTGAAAATTGACCAGGGATTCGTGCGCGATATTCTGATCGATCCGAACGATGCCGAGATCGCCAAGATGACCATTGTTCTGGCGGGCAGCCTGGGTATTTCAGTCGTCGCGGAAGGGGTGGAAACAGAATCGCAGCGGCAATTCCTTGAAAAGCACGGCTGCCATAGCTATCAAGGCTATCTGTTCGGGGCGCCCATGCCTCTTGAGGATTTCGAGCATCTGTTTTCCACCGCGTCCCGCCATTGAGCCGCCGCCGTCACGGTGGCGGCCCATGGCCACGGCTTGGGCTATTGCTTCTTCAGGCCCGCGGATTCGACCAGGGCATGATTCGCTTCAAACTCATCGGCGATCTGCTTGGCGAAATCTTCAGGCGTACCGGGCGCCGCGATATTGCTGCTGTCGGACATCAGTTTCTGAATCTCGGGGCTGTTCACGACGGCGTTGATTTCTTTATTGAGCCGCTGCAGGATGTCCTGAGACAGGCCGGCCGGCGCGAAAAAGCCGAATACCGACATCATGTTTGCCTTGCCGTAGCCGAGCTCGGTGAAGGTGGGTACGTCGGGCAGGAAGGCGACACGGGCCGGTGCGGCGATGGCCAGCGGCCGAAGCGCGCCTTCCTGGATATGCGAGGTCACGGAGGGGCTGACGTTCATGGAAGCCACTTCGAATTGGGCACCCAAGGCATCGTTGATTTGCTGCCCGCTACCCTTGTACGGAATATGGGTGAGCTGGACGCCGCCCAGTTTCTGGAACTGCTCCATCATCAAATGCCCGAGCGAACCGGAGCCGGACGTGGCCCAACGCAAGCTTCCAGGCTCGCTCTTGGCGGCTTTCAGAAGGTCGTCGACATTCGAGCCTTTGAATGACTTGGTTCCCAGCAGTACCACGGGCGACACCATGACGCGTGCGACGGGAAGCAGGTCTTTCTGCGGATCGTATTGAACCGGATTGAAGATGGGAGACAGTGAGAGAGGGCTGACGGCGGAGAAGGACAAGGTATAGCCATCGGGCTTGGCCTTGGCCAGGTCGGCCATGCCGATGGTGCCGCCGGCTCCGCCTTTGTTTTCGACGACGAAAGTCGCTTTCAGGCGTTCGCCCAGCTTTTCCGAAATAGCGCGCCCGATGACGTCGCTTACCCCACCCGCCGCATAAGGGATGATGATGCGCACCGGCCGCTCGGGCCACGCTGCATCGGCAGCGAAAGCGGTCGTTGCCGGTGCGGCCAGCAAGGCGGCCAGGGCGGCGCCGGCCGCGAAGGCACGGCGGAATGTTGCGGTTGCCGATGGAAGATTCATCGTGAAAGTCTCCTTGTATTATTGGGATTCTTGGTTATGTGGTTGATCGAAGCGACAGTGTTGCGCAAGGCGGCGATAAAGACAAGGCGGCGCGGCGTCTACCTGAATTTGGCGATGAGGGCGGCAAATTGCGCGACCTCCATGGGACGGGCCAGCGCATAGCCTTGTCCGTAGCGCACGCCCGCCGCTGCCAGCAACCGCGCTTGTTCCGCGGTTTCGATGCCCTCGGCAACCGTTTGAGCGTCGACGGCGCGAGCAATGTTGACGATCTCGGGGATCAGATTGGAGCGTACCGTGGCGTCTTCGAGTTCGTAGATGAACGAGCGGTCTATCTTCAACAGGTCTGGGGACAGCTTGGTGACGGACTGCAGATTGGAGTATCCCGTGCCGAAGTCGTCCACGGCGATGAGAAAGCCTTGCTCCTTCAACCGCTGGACTTCGGAAATCAGTTGGCTGGACAGGCTGTGTTCGGTGATCTCGATACAGATCTCCAGATCAGATCTTCCAGCGGCCCGCAACGCATTCGTCAGGACGGGAATCAGTTCGTCCGGGCGCACGCTCTTTGGAAAATAGTTCAGGGCGACACTGAACCGGCCGTCCCAGGCGGGAAGGTATGCCGCCAGCTCACGGATCGCCTTTCTGGTGACGGCGTGATCGAGCCGATATTCCAGGCCGGCGCCAAGGACGGCCGGGATCATCTTGTCGGGCATCCACAGCTGCTTGCCTTCCTTCATCCGCGCCAATACCTCGCAGCCGATGGGGCGCAAAGTCTTCAAGTCGAACACGGGCTGATAGACCAGCGACAGATGGGCTTCATTGCACAGGAAACCGATGCGGTTGCGCAGATCGCGCAGCTTCGTCACATAAGGGGCGATCGTGCCGACGGCCAGGGCCGTGATCAGCAGCGAGGCGGCAAGCAGCGCGGGAAGCAGCATGCCGTTCTGCCTGGCTACCGTCATCAGGCTGCGCTGTGTCTGCAATACCATGTCGAGGCCGGGCGCGGCTGTGGAAAGCTCGTAGCCCAGTCCGCGCAGTTCGAAGTCGGAACGCTCCAGCCGGCCCGCGCGCTCATGCATGCCTGCGAGTGTTTCGGGATCGACGGCTGCGCTGAGCAAGGCCAGGCCGTCCGCGGTGCGTAGCCAGGCGGCATCGGCGCTGGCGTAGATGCCGCCGGTGGCGTAGGGACTGATGACCACATTGAAGGGTGGGCGCTGTATGATGACGGCCGCGAACCTCTTGTCGGCCATCGTCAGGGGGACGCCGTTCAGCAGTTCCATACCGGTGCGCGAGACATGAACGGGATAATCGCCCTTGATCGGGATCGCAAGACGGCCCAGGGCGGTCGAACAAATAAGCCGTCGGTCTGCATCCAGCAGGCCGATCTCGCGTATGTAGCGGGCCAGCAAAAGATGGGTATTAAGATGCAACAGGTCTTCGTCGCTGCAATCCAGCTTGTCGTGCGTGGTCAGGTGACCAAGCAGTTCGCTGCTTTCAGCACTGATCGCCTGGAAGATCCGCATCGCGTCGCCATGCCGTTGAGCGACCTGGTTTTTGTCCAGCCATGCCGTGATGATCACCGCGACCAGCGCGAGCGAGACGGCAGTCAGTATCCCGGCCCCATATATGAAAACCTTCGGCCTTTCAGCTATCTTCAGAAGCAACCAGTAGCGTGCTTTGTGCAAATGGGTCTTCCCGGCCCTCGACAGGCGGCAGTGGTCGGATCACGGGTCATGCAATGACGATCGAATTAGATTATGTATATAAACGATGAAATGCGCCAGTTCGCGCCAGAGGGGTCAGACCCCGTACGGGGTTTGACCCCAACGTCCATCAGTTTGCGCCAGAGGAGGGGTCAGACCCCATACGGGGTCTGACCCCAACGCTCGTCGCCATGGCGGGGTCGGACCCCGCATGGGGTCTGACCCCAAGCTGCGCTACAGTATCAAAGATCCCCAACTTATTTCTTCCTCTCCATGTCCTTAGCTCCATTGTCCGCATCCGCCGCCCCCTGGCCTGAAGTCTCCGTTCCTGTTGCACGGCGCCTGGATCATGAGATCCGGCAGCTTGGGCGCGTGCGTGTCGATTCCTATGCCTGGATGAAATATATCCCGCCGTCCGGTTCGCGCACCTTGGAATCGCTGCCGCCGCCTTTGCGTGAGCATCTGGAGGCCGAGATGGCGTATGCGCAGGACGTTTTACGTCCGCTGGAGGCCGACGCGGTGTGGTTCTACGAGCACATGGCGCAGCGAGCTCCCGAGATCAGCGAACCGCTGCCTGCATCGTCCAAGGGCTGGCGCTACGATTTCAAGCTGCCCGCGGGCCGGGCGCATCGGATTTTTTCCCGCGTAGGTCCGGGCGGGGACACGCAATTGCTGTTTGATGAAGGCGCGCGTGCGGACGGCCATGCCTATTATCGCGCCACCGACCACCAGCCCAGCCTCGATGATCGCTACTTTGCATGGGCGGAAGACGTGATCGGAGATGATCGTCACCGCATTTGTGTCCTTGACATGACCAGCGGCGTCGTCCGCACCGTGGTTCAGGCCGATGCCTTTGGCTACGGCGGCTTCACCTTTTCGCCATCGTCCCGCTATCTGTTCTGGATATGGCGCGATGCGCACAGCCGGCCGACACGCCTGTACCGCTCACCGGTCGAAGGCGGCGTAGCGGTGCTGGTCTACGAGGAGCATGATCCGGCCATTTTCATGCAAGTGGCCCGTACGGCCGCCAATGGCTTTGTCGCGTTGACGCTGGCCGGTCCCGATACAAGCGAGGTCCATTTGATCGCGGCCGAAGCAGAGACCGCTCCGCTGCGGCTCGTGCGGCCGCGCCGGCGCGGCGTCCGCTACGAGATAAACGAATGGAACGATACGCTGCTGATGCTGACGGATGCCGACGACGCCACGGACCGCAAGCTGCTTGATATCGACCCTGCGAGCTTTGCCGTCCGGCGCGTGCGCGTACCGCATCGCGCCAACACGCCCATCGTTGCCATCCTGCCTTTTGCCGATATGCTGGTGCGGCTCGAGCGGGCGGACGGCCTGCCTCGTTTGGTGCTGATGCGTCCCGACGGCAGCGAAACGTTCGTCGGCTTCGATGAACCGGCCTATGTCATCGAGCTTGCGCCCTCGCAACCGTATGATGCACGGCGGCTGCGTATTGTGCATCAGGCCCCGGCCGGCCCGCCGCGCTGGCTGGACATCGACTTCGCCAACGGCTCATGCACCGTGGTGGGGCAGGAACGCCTGAGCGGTTTTGACCCCGAGGCTTACCAGGTTGAACGCCTGCATGCCACGGCACCCGACGGCGAAACCGTGCCCATCACGATGCTGTCCCGCAAGGACGTACGGGCGGACGCACCGCTGCCCCTGCTGCTGACGGGATATGGCGCTTATGGCATAGCCTGCGAGCCTCGCTTTTCCCTGGCGGCCACCGCGCTGGTGGATGCCGGTTTCCGCTATGCCATTGCGCACGTGCGAGGCGGATCCGAGAAAGGCCGGCGTTGGTATCAGGACGGATGCCGGGAGAAGAAACGGAATTCGATGACCGATTTCATAGCCTGCGCGCGGCACTTGCAGGACAGCGGCTACGCGGCGCCTGGAAAGATCGTGGCCCATGGTGTGTCGGCCGGCGGGCTGCTCGTTAGCGGCGCCATGAATATCGCCCCGACATTATGGGCGGGCGTGATCGCGCAAGTACCTTTCGTCGATATGCTCAACACCATGAGCGACGCGGATCACCCCTTGGTGCCGCTGCTGCGCCCTGACTGGGGCGATCCGCTTTCGGACCCGCATGCGTACGATCACATGGCGGCTCTTTCGCCTTACGAAAATGTGAGGCGGGCCGCTTATCCGCCCGTACTGTGCACCGCCGGCCTGAAGGACGACCGCGTCCCTTACTGGGAGCCGGCGAAGCTGGTGGCGAACATCCGGCATCATTCCACCAGCGGCAACCCGGCCGTGCTGCGCCTGAATCCCGACAGCGGCCATCAGGAAAGCGATGACCAGAACAGCGAATTCGCGCAGGCGGCATTGTTCTGGGCGTTCGCCCTGCATTGTGTGGGGGGTCAGACCCCGCACGGGGTCTGACCCCATGCTGAAATGTCGGCGGCTCGATTGAGGGGTCAGACCCCGCATGGGGTCTGACCCCATGCCACCGATTGGGGGGTCAGACCCTGCGGCGGGTCTGACCCCATGTCGCCGATTGAAGGGGTCAGACCCCATACGGGGTCTGACCCCGTGCCTGGCCTTTTGTTCGCACAAAAGACCGCAAGGAACAAACCGCCGATACGATGAGGGCCGGGATGGCGGTGACGGCAATCGCGCGTGTCATTTGCCCGCCGAATACCCAGTCGGAAAGCGTGCCGGCCAGCAACGGACCGCTGGCGCCGAATACGGAGACGACAAAACTCCATATCGCGAAGCTGCGCGCCCTGAGGAAAGCGGGGGCGAGATCCTGCAGCATGGTGGGAACCAGCGCATTGGCCGTGCTGGTCACGAATAGCGCCACGCCCACGATGACGAAGGCGTGGTCGAGCATCCCCACCGTGGCCAGCGCCAGCACCACCGGCGCCGCGATCAGCGCGCAGACACCCATGATCAGTGGGCGTACCGCCGGGCCCAGGCGTTGCGCGAGCGCCCGGTCGAGCAGGCCGGCGATGGGCAGGCAGCCGACGCTGGTCATCAGGACGATCAATCCCATGGCATGGCCGATCTGGCCGGGCGCGGCATGGAATCTGCGTTCCAGCGCCAGGGCAATCAACTGGCTGATCGCCTGTACGGCAATCACCAGACAGCCGGCCGCTCCGACGAATAAGCCGATGGACTGCCGTCGCTCCCAAAGAAAACGTCTCAACGAAGTATCAGCCGCGAGATCTGTATTGCCCATGCGCCGGGGAGGATCCGCGGTCAGTGTGCAGAGCACCAGCAGAGGTGCGCCGGCAAGGGAAAGCAGCAGGAATGCGCTGCGCCAGGGCTCGATCGGCAAGGGAATCAAGTCCGCGGCGGACGAAAGCAGGGCGCCGCTGAAATAAAATCCCCCGCTCGCGCCTGCTGATACCAGCGCGGCGAAACTCAAGTTGGCCAGCACGCGATGTCGTTCCGGTGCTAGGTCTGGAATCATCGAATATACCAGCGGCACCATCGCGAACTCGGTGATGCCCGCTGCCGAACGGCCGATGAAGAACAGCGGAAAATTGGGCGCGAGCGCGCTCAGTACCATCATGGCGGTCGAAGCCAGAATGAGACACAGCAGCACCCGTTTGCGGGAAAATCGGTCCGCGAAACGGGCAAGCGGTACGGCAAGCGCGCTTCCGACCAGCACGCCGGCCAGTCCTTGCAGCGCGCCCAGGGCGGCATCGCCGACGCCAAAGCTCTTCTGTATGGCGGAAAGCGATATGGCCTGCAGGCCCATATCGCTCATTTGTACGCCGGCGGTAATGCCCAGAAAAGCAACGGTGAAGAGGCCCTGCGCAGTCCAGCGATCGGGTGCGCGGTGGCACGCTTCATTTGAAACCGTCATGTATCGGAATGCGGCCTGCTACCATTGATAGGAAAGTTGCAGATCGATCGTCCTGCCGCCTCCGTAGTAGCAATAGAAGTCGCAACCGGATACATAGGTTTTGTCGGTAAGGTTGCGGGCATTCAGTTGCAAGGTCCAGTCCCGGTTGAACTGGTATTGCATCATCAGATCCAGCAACGTGTGGCTGGCGATGCGCTCGCCGGGGTAATAGCGTTCGTCTTCGGTCGAGCCGTTGTAGCGCGCGCCTGCCGCCACTGTCAGCCGGTTGCTGTTCTGCAGGTTGAAGCGATGGCTGATCCACAGGCTGGCCTGGTGTTTGGGAATCAGCGGTGTGCGAATGGTCTGGGCCGCGGTGATGTCCTGGCGCGAATGATTGTGGGTGTACGAGGCCTTCATCGCTGTGTTTGGCGTGATGTTGAAATCGCCTTGCAATTCCACGCCCTTGTTGGTGCGCTTACCGCTTTGCGACTGGATATTGGACGCGTCCGAAATCAGTGCGTTCTTTTCCTCGATATCGAAATAGGCAAGTGTCAGGGTACCGTCCAGCCACGAGGGCTCGAGCTTCAGGCCGACTTCCGTCTGCTTTGCCTCATAGGGCTGGTAGGTGTTGCCATAGCCGTCGACGCCGGCGACGGGCTTGAACGATTCCGAATAGCTGATGTAGGGCGAGACGCCATAGTCGCTGATGTACATGGCGCCAACGTTGACGCTGTTGCGGCTCACGTCGTAGCTGGTATCGGCACCGCTGATGTTGCCGTGGCTCTTGGCGCGGTCGTGGCGAATGCCGGCATTGAAGTTCCAGTTCTTGCCCACCCGCAATTGGGCGGAGGCATAGACGCCCAGCTGCTTGGAGTGCAGATCGTAGGGCGTGGCATTTACTGTGAACGGCGCGCCGTAAACGGGCGCGAACATGTCCAGATTCGGGACCAGGCCAAAGCCGTTGTTCTGGCCGGAGGTGTCCGATTTCAGATAGTCGAAGCCGACGGTGGGCAGCAGCTCGATGTTGTCGCTCAAGCGCAGCTTGCCGCTGACCCGATTGTCGATATAGTGGTTCCGGGTGCTGCCGTCCGTGAAGGTATAGCCGCGCAGGAGCTCGCGGTTGCCGTCCGAGCCATAGGCGAACACATTCTTCTGATCGATGCTCAGGCGCGAGAACTTGTAGTTCTGCGTGAAGGTCCAGTCGTCGGAGATCTCATGGCTCAACAACCACCCGGCACTGACCTGCGTGCGCTTGAGCCGGTCGAAATCGGGCTCGCCGGCATTTAGGCGGCGATCGATCATGCCGTAGGGCGTACCGATGATGGTGCCGTAAGCAGGCAGAAAGCCGTTGGTGGGGCGGCCGTCTTCGTGCTGGATGCTGGTCAGCAGCGTCAGCGACGTACGGTCGCCGATATCGAAGGTCACGCTGGGGGCCAGGTAATAGCTCTTCATGTCCGTATGCCGCTGCATGCCGTCCTCGCGGCGCGCCTGGGCGACGATGCGGTAGTAGACGGTGCCGTCGTCATTGGCGATGCCGTTGTAGTCGATGCCCAGCCCCATGCGCTTGCGATAGCCCAATTCCGCGTTCATCAGCAGGGCTTCTTCTTTGTGGGGCCGCTTGGTCACCAGGTTGACCACGCCGCCGGCTTCGGATGCCCCGAAAATCAGCGAGTTCGGTCCCTTGAGCACTTCTACGGATTCGACCCCGAAGAGCTCGGGCTTCCAGACAAAATATCCGTTCGGGGTAGTGGGCGTGCCGTCCAGCGAGATGGAAGCGTCGAAACCACGGATCTTGAACCATTCCACCTTGTTGTCCGCGCCGAACGGTTCGCTGAGGATGCCTGCCTGGTAATGCAGGGCTTGATCCAGCTTGCGCGCGCCTTGGTCCTCGATGTCTTTGCGATTCAGCACTGCGCTGGAGTTCGGAGCGTAGAAGTCGAGGCTTTGCAGATCGCCGACGGTTCCGACGACGGTCACGGTGTTCAGGGTCTGGATGGAAGAGGCATTTGTTCCCGATGTCGATGCGGCGTTGGTCTCTTGCGCATGGCCTGGTGCCGCCAGCATGATTCCGCTTGTTATCGCCAAGACCGCCCAAGCATAAGTTGGATAGGTCGTTTCTCGCATGTTGTTTTTCTCCGTAGTCGGTTGTGGGGCAAATGCTGACGTTCCAGAACCTGATGGACCGAAGCGGCCGGTAACGGATTTTAATTGAATTGAGAATTATTCTCGAATTTGTTTCAATTTTCCCCTTGGAATGTGACCATCCCGCCACGCGGATCAGTGGCTTGGCAGCCACGCTGCACGGCGCATGATATGCAGCCGGTGGTGGAGCTTCGATGCCGGGTGAAGTATGCTCGTCACCAGCACGGACAGCCAAACATCATTCACAAATTGCCCGCAGGCCGCCAGGACTCCACTTTATGCTTCAAAGTAGTTACAACACCGTTCTGGTGGTTTTCTCTTTTCTGGTCGCCATCCTTGCGTCATATACCGCATTGAGCATGGCGAGCCAGATCACCAAGACCAGCGGCAGGGCGGCCGGCTGGTGGCTGGGCGGCGGCGCCTTTGCCATGGGCCTGGGCATCTGGTCTATGCATTTCATCGGCATGCTGGCTTTCAGCTTGCCGATAGAACTGGGCTACGATGCCTGGCTTACCGTGCTTTCGCTGCTGGTGGCCATTGCTTCCTCTGCCTTCGCCCTGTGGGTAGCCTGCCGCCGCAGGCTGACCATGCCACGCCTTTGCGCGGGCGCCGTCATCATGGGACTGGGTGTGGCCGGCATGCACTATCTGGGCATGGAAGCCATGATGATGATGCCCCGCATCGTCTATGACCCCGCCTGGTTCGCATTGTCGTTGATCATCGCCGTCAGCGCCTCGGGCGCCGCTCTCTGGATCACCTCTTACCTGGGACGCCGGGCCTCGTACCGCGCCACCCTGAAAATCATCGCTTCCGTGGTCATGGGCTGCGCCATCGTCGGGATGCACTATAGCGGCATGCAGGCCGCGCAATTTCCGATAGGCAGCATATGCGGAGCCGCCAACGTGGGCGTCGACACTCACTGGCTATCCATTCTGGTCGCCATGGTGACGATTGCCGTGCTTGCCATCGCCCTGATCATCACCATGCTGGACAGCCGGCACGCCTCTCATACCGGCGCGCTGCACCTTTCACTGCATGAGGCCAACAAGGCGCTGGAACACATGGCCTTGCACGATGCGCTGACCCGGCTGCCCAACCGCGCCCTGCTCGAAGACCGCATCGAGCAGGCCAGGCAAACGGCACTGCGCAACAAGACCCGCTTTACCTTGCTCTTCATGGACCTGGACGGATTCAAGGCGGTGAATGACGCATACGGCCATGCTGTCGGCGACGCGCTCCTGATCGAGACGGCCCAAAGGATCAAGGCAGGCATTCGCGGAGAGGACACCGTGGCCCGCTTCGGGGGCGATGAGTTCGTGGTGCTTAGCCAGATCGGCGATGCCGAGGACGTCGCCACCTTGGCCTCCAAGGTCGTCGAAATCATTTCCAAGCCGTACAGCATACAAGGATTCGAACTGCGTCTTTCCACCAGCATCGGCATTGCCATCTATCCCGAAGACGGGCTGGACGCTCAAGCCTTGCTGATCAACGCGGATGCCGCCATGTATTACCGCAAAGACGTGGGGCGCAATGGGTATTCATTCTTCGACCCTTCGATGAACGCCAACGCGGAAGAGCATCTGCAACTGGTGCAGGACCTGCACCAGGCCGTGGACCGAAATGAACTGGTCTTGCACTACCAGCCCAAGTACGACGATCCGGATGGCCCGATCAAGGGCGCCGAGGCCCTGGTGCGCTGGCTGCATCCGCGACGCGGCTTGGTCATGCCCGATCTCTTCATACCCACGGCGGAAAAAACCGGATTGATCATGGACATCGACAAGTGGGTGCTGAATGAAGCATGCAGGCAGCTCAAGGTATGGCGAGGGCAGGGGCATGACTGGACTGTGTCGGTGAATCTCTCGCCGCTGCAGTTCGCCCACGCCGACCTGATCGAGACGGTCAGGGCCACCATCGAGCGGCATGAGCTCCCGCCCGAATTCCTGACATTGGAGATCACGGAGTCCACTGCCATGCGTAATGTGGACGACAGCATGGACATCCTCGAGCAGCTGGATGAGCTGGGTGTGAAGATTTCGATTGATGATTTCGGCACCGGGTATTCCAGCCTGCTTTATCTCAAGCGGCTGCCCGCCAGCGAGCTAAAGATCGACCGGGGGTTCATCAGCGAGCTGGTGCGTGACACCGAAGACGCGGCCATCGTGTCGGCCATCATCGCCCTGGGCAAGGCGCTGCAACTGAAGATCGTAGCCGAAGGCGTCGAGACCCAGGACCAATTGGATTTTCTGAATGAACTGGGCTGCGATTCTCAACAGGGCTATCTGCTTGGGCGCCCAGTACCCGCAGCAGAGTTTGCCTGCCAGAATGCATTTGATGCGGTCAAGCTCAGCTAGGCCGGCATCAATTCATGCTGGGCCGCCCGAATAGTGGGTCTTGGCTCAATGCGGTTGGAATGGTGTGATTAACCGAGTGTGATGAATGCGCTGATCCCTTGAAAATGGGGAAGAGCCCAAAAAAATAGCCAACTTTTGAGTTGGCTATTGTTTAACTTATTGGCTTTATTGGAAATTCTGGTGGTGGAACACGGAACCGAACCCGCGTCCGTAATCCGAACTAAATAGTAACGCCTTGGCCTTGGGGACGTGGATTCGATGATTTGGCCAAAATCGTCCTGCGCTGCAACTGGGCTTCTTGGGTAACGCGATCCGCAGCGACGACTGGGCCATTCCGCACATTGGCCTGAGCAGTCTCGGGGAAATCGTCGGCTGGGCGCGCCCAGACGAGTTTCCGCCAAGGAACATGCGGACGAGCAAGGGGCTTCGGGCGCTCGGCTACAGTGTGAGGATTGGCGTTTGATCTGCGGCCGTGGGCGGCGCCCGCAAGGTCCCGATCAGCCCGCTGCCGTCGTCGCCGGATCGGGCCATCCCGGCCATCGCCCTTGAAGATTTGAGTCACATCAATCGGCCAGCAGGTCGCTGGATGTTGACTCTTGACTTTCTGCATGTTAGGCGCAAAATCTTGCAAAGTCTTGCACGAATTTCTTCGAGCGAGGCCGCGTGACGGCGGAACTTGTGGGGGTGGTATGACAGCGCGCCAGCAGGCGATCTTCACACTCGACGAGTTGGCTACTACTTAAAGGTCGGCAAGCGAACGCTCTACCGGCTCGCCGCGCACCGGGAGATTCCGGCCTTCAAGGTCGGCGGGACGTGGCGGTTTCGTCAAAGTGAAATCGATCAATGGATCAATGATCAGATCCAAGCAAGCAGAAAGAAGGAGGTGATACGCACAGATGAGCAGCCAAAGTCAGCGGAACACTCCGTGTCGTCTGGGCGCGCTGTCCGTCGCCGCAGGCAAACGGAGTGAGCGAGAGTCTTCAATTTTTCTTCTGGAGGTGTGACATGGACATTGATTTCAAGAAGTTGGCTCCCTGGAACTGGTTCAAAAAGGAGCAGGAAGAACAACAGAGCACTGCCTCGCTGCCGGTGCAGCGCAATGACCTGCCGGTGGCGGGTGGGCCCGTCAGTCCCATCCTGCAATTGCATCGCGAGATCGATCGCCTGTTCGACGACGCGTTTCGAGGCTTCGGTTTCCCGACGCTGGCCATGCCACGCTGGCCGTCGGAGTGGCCGGGCCTGCTGAAACCGGCGCTGGACATCCAGGAGACCGACAAGCAGTACAAGATCGCCCTGGAAGTGCCCGGCGTCGAGGAAAAAAACATCCAGATCACGCTCGACAACGACGTGCTGCTGGTGCGCGGTGAAAAGCGTCAGGAGCAGGAAACGAAAGAAGGCGGTTTCCACCGGGTGGAGCGCTCCTACGGCAGCTTTCAGCGCGCTCTGAACCTGCCGGCCGATGCCAACCAGGACACGATCAAGGCCGCTTTCAAGAACGGCGTGCTCACGATCACGATGGAAAAGCGCGAGGCCAGTACGCCCAAGCAGGGGCGCTCGATCCCGATCAACGGCTGACGCGGGGCAGCGCGTTTTTCTCAAAAACCACAAAGAGATGAGGCACCGTGATCGGCGGTGCCTCGTCAGATCAATCTTTACAGGAGCATCAGCATGGCCAGAAAACAATGCCAAGTCTGCGGCCAGCCCGCCACGGTGCGGGTGGAAGCCAATCTCAATGGTCGCCACAGCACCATGCTGTTGTGTGACGATCACTATCGCCAACTGGTGCGCCAGCAAAAGCGCACCGTCTCACCGCTGGAAGCCTTGTTCGGCTCGCGCAGCGGGCTGTTCGAAGACTTCCTTGGCAGCGACTTCTTCCGCATCGGTGACGACGCACCGTCCATGGCGGCCGATACCGACGAGGTCGTCGATGCCTCGTTCGGCGAACCCGCCCCGGCCGGTACGGGCACCGCGCGCCGTCGCGGCAGTGGGCTCGCCAGCCGTATCAGCGAACAGTCCGAGGCCCTATTGCAGGAGGCCGCCCGACACGCTGCAGAGTTCGGGCGCGCCGAAGTCGATACCGAACACCTGCTGCTGGCGCTATCCGACAGCGACGTGGTCAAGACCATCCTGGGGCAGTTCAAGATCAAGGTCGATGACCTCAAGCGACAGATCGAATCCGAAGCCAAGCGCGGCGACAAGCCGTTCGAGGGCGAGATCGGCGTGTCGCCCCGGGTCAAGGACGCGCTCAGCCGTGCTTTCATGGCCTCCAACGAACTCGGCCACTCTTATGTCGGGCCGGAGCATTTCCTGATCGGGCTCGCCGAGGAAGGCGAAGGTTTGGCGGCCAACCTGCTGCGCCGTTACGGCCTCACGCCGCAAGCGCTGCGCCAGCAGGTAAGCAAGGTGGTCGGCAAAGGGGCCGAGGACGGCCGTGCCGAGACGCCGACCAATACGCCGGAACTCGACAAGTATTCGCGCGACCTCACCAAGATGGCGCGCGAGGGCAAGCTCGATCCGGTCATCGGCCGCGCGCAGGAGATCGAGACGACCATCGAAGTGCTGGCCCGGCGCAAGAAGAACAACCCGGTGCTGATCGGCGAACCCGGCGTCGGCAAGACCGCCATCGTCGAAGGGCTGGCGCAGCGCATGGTCGCAGGCGAAGTGCCCGAAACGCTGCGTGACAAGCGCCTGGTCGAACTCAACATCAATGCCATGGTGGCCGGCGCCAAGTACCGCGGCGAGTTCGAGGAGCGCGTGCTGAAGGTGCTCAAGGAAGTGACCGAGCACCAGGGGGAGCTGATTCTCTTCATCGACGAGGTGCACACCATCGTCGGTGCCGGCCAAGGTGGCGGCGAAGGCGGGCTGGACGTGGCCAACGTCTTCAAGCCGATGATGGCGCGCGGCGAGCTGAACCTGATCGGCGCCACCACGCTCAACGAGTATCAGAAGTACATCGAAAAGGATGCCGCGCTGGAGCGTCGCTTCCAGCCGGTGATGGTGCCCGAGCCGACGGTAGCGCAGACCATGATGATCCTGCGCGGCCTGCGCGACACCTTCGAGGCGCACCACAAGGTCAGCATCACCGAGGATGCGATCATCGCCGCCGCCGAGTTGTCGGACCGCTACGTCACCGCGCGCTTTTTGCCTGACAAGGCCATCGACCTGCTCGACCAGGCGGCCGCACGCGTGAAGCTGTCGGCCACGGCCCGCCCGGTGGCGGTGCAAGAGCTGGAGTCCGAACTGCACCAGCTGCGGCGTGAGCAGGACTATGTGGCCTCGCGCAAGCAGTACGACAAGGCCGCCGAGCTGGGCAAGCGCATCGAGGCCAAGGAGACTGAACTCAAGAAGCTCGTCGAGGAATGGGAACGCGAGCGCGCCTCGGGCAGCGCCGAGGTCAAGGCCGAGCATGTCGCGCAGATCGTCTCGCGCCTTACCGGCATTCCGGTCAACGAGCTGACGGTGGAAGAACGCGAGAAGCTGCTGCATCTGGAGCAGCGGCTGCACGAGCGCCTGGTGGGCCAGGACGAAGCGGTGCGCGCGGTGGCCGATGCCGTGCGGTTGTCGCGCGCGGGCCTGCGCGAAGGCAGCAAGCCGGTGGCCACCTTCCTGTTCCTCGGGCCGACCGGCGTGGGCAAGACCGAGCTCGCCAAGGCGCTGGCCGAGTCCATCTATGGCGATGAAGGTGCGCTGCTGCGCATCGACATGTCCGAGTACGGGGAACGCCATACCGTGGCACGCCTGGTGGGCGCGCCTCCGGGTTATGTGGGCTATGACGAGGGCGGCCAGCTCACCGAGAAGGTGCGTCGCAAGCCCTACAGCGTGTTGCTGCTGGACGAGATCGAGAAGGCTCACCCCGACGTCTACAACATCCTGCTGCAGGTGTTCGACGACGGGCGGCTCACCGACGGCAAGGGCCGGGTGGTGGATTTCACCAATACCATCATCATCGCCACCTCGAACTTGGGCTCGGACATCATCCAGCGTCGGCTGAAGGCCCGTGGCGCCGCCGGCGAGGAATACGAGAAGACCAAGTCCGAGGTGATGGACGTGCTGCGCGGGCATTTCCGCCCCGAGTTCCTCAACCGCATCGATGAAATCATCGTCTTCCATGCGCTGGGCAAGGAGGAGATCCGCCATATCGTCGGCCTGCAGCTCGATCGCGTGGCGCGCAACGCCGCCAGCCAGGGCGTGACGCTGACCTTCGATCAGACCTTGATCGATCACTTCGCGGAGGAAGGCTACAAGCCCGAGTTCGGCGCGCGTGAGCTCAAGCGGCTGATCCGCAGCGAGCTGGAGACGGCACTGGCGCGCGAGATGCTGGGTGGCGGTATCGGCAAGGCCGATCACGCCAGCGCCCGCTGGGACGACAAGGCCGAACGCGTCGTCTTCGAGCGCAAGGAGCCTCCCGCGCAGCCGGCCGAGCCTGAAAAGCCCGATGCCGCGAACGTGGCCGAGGCACCGCCGAACGGCGAGAGCAAGGCTACGCGCAAGAAGAAGTCAGCGGGCGGCGAATCTTGAGCGATGGGAGGCTGTCGTGTCCGACCCCAACGGGCTGACATGGGCAGCCACCCTCGTGTCGCTGGCGGTCGCTATCCCCACAGCGGGGCACGCGGTCATCTACAAGCGTGACCCTCGATCGGCCACGCTGTGGGTTCTGCTGATCACCTTGTTGCCGCTGGGCGGTTCGCTGCTGTATGGGCTGTTCGGCATCAACCGTTACCAGCGGCGGGCGCGGCGGCGCTTCCCGGGGGCAGATCCTGCTGTTCGGCAGGACCTCTCGCCCACGATGCCCGAGGCTGTATCGCCGCCGCTTGCCGGTCTGGCCCACCTGGTGGGACGCGCCACCGGCCAGTCGCTGACCGGCGGCAACCGCATCGAGCCGCTTGTCGATGGCGAGCAGGCCTACCCGGCCATGCTCGCCGCCATCGAATCGGCGCGGTACAGCGTCGCCTTGGCCTCGTACATCTTCGACAGCCAAGGCATCGGGGCGCAGTTCGTCGATGCGCTGCGCCGGGCTCATGAGCGCGGCGTGCAAGTGCGGGTGCTGATCGACGACGTGTATGCCCGCTGGACGCCCCGCAGCGCCTACCGCGCCTTGCAGCGCGCCGGCGTTCCGGCGGCGACGTTCAACCCGACGTTGATTCCCGCGCGCCTGCATGCCGCGCATCTGCGCAATCACCGCAAGCTGCTGGTGATCGATGGCGAGACGGGTTTCACCGGCGGCATGAACATCTCCGGTCCGTATTGGCGACCCGATGCGCCGGGCCAGGCCTGTCACGATTTGCACTTTCGTCTGCGCGGGCCGGTGGTAGAGCATCTGATGCGGAGCTTCACCGATGATTGGTGCGATACCACGGGCGAGCGGCTCAGCAAGGGTTACTGGGGCGAACCGCCCGTAACGGCTGATGAGCCGGGAACCAGTTGGGCGCGCGGCATCGAGGCCGGTCCCGATGAGGCTCTGGACCGGATGCGCTGGACCTTCATGGGCGCTTTGAGCGCCGCGAAGCATTCGGTGCGCATTTGGACACCTTACTTCGTCCCCGATCAGCCGATGATCGCGGCGCTGAGCACGGCTGCGTTGCGCGGCGTGCGTATCGACGTGCTGACGCCCGCAAACGGTGACCATCCCACGGTGCAATGGGCCGCGCGCCCCCACTACTGGCAGGTGCTGGAGCACGGTGTGCGCATCTTCGAACGGCCTGGCCCGTTCGACCACAGCAAGCTGATGCTGGTAGACGGCAAGTGGTGCTGCCTGGGTTCGGCCAATTGGGATGCACGCAGCCTGCGCCTGAACTTCGAGTTCAATGTGGAGGTGTAAGACACCGCGTTGTCTACGCGGCTGTCATCCCTTTTTGATGCCGCCCGTGATGCGGCGGACGAGATATCGGCGATGGCGTTGCGCGCCCGCCCGCTGGCCATCCGCTTGCGCGACGGGGTGGCCCGTCTGTTCACCCCCATTCTCTAGCGACACGACTTGCGAGGAACATTGCCCATGGAAAAGAAAGATCAATGGAACATTGGCTACTGGATCGTCGCCGGCCTGTTGCTGCTGACGCTGCAGAACTACTGGCAGGCGGCCAAGACGGTCGAGCCTGTACCCTACAGCGAATTCGAGAAAGCGCTGGCCGAGGGGCGCGTCGCCGAGGTGCTGGTGTCGGACCGCACGGTGACCGGGCGCCTGAAATCGCCGGACAGCCGGGGCAAGACCACCATCGTGGCCACCCGCGTCGAGCCCGATCTCGCCGAGCGGCTGTCGAAGTACGACGTGCCCTATGCGCGGGTGGTGGAAAGCACCTGGCTACGTGATGTGCTGTCCTGGATTCTGCCGGCGGTAGCCTTCTTTGGCGTCTGGTTCTTCCTGTTCCGCCGCGTCGCCGAGAAGCAGGGCATGGGCGGCTTCCTGAGCATCGGCAAGAGCCGCGCCAAGGTGTTCATGGAGAAGAACACCGGCGTCACCTTTGCCGATGTGGCGGGTGTGGATGAAGCCAAGGCCGAGCTGGTCGAGATCGTCGATTTTCTGAAGAACCCGCAGGACTACGGTCGTCTCGGCGCGAGCATCCCGAAAGGTGTGTTGCTGGTGGACCGGCCCGGCACGGGCAAGACCCTGCTGGCCAAGGCCGTGGCGGGCGAGGCCGGGGTCACCCATAAGGAGCGTCACCTTTGAACGAGACTCCTCAAATCTCAGCCCGACACTGTGGCCAGATTAACCAGAATGCCCATTTTGGCAGTTGGCATCTCGATCTTGGCTCGCAACTCCTCACTTGCTCCGATGAAGCCTGCCGCGTGCTCGGCCTGGATGTTGGTGCGCCAATAGCCTTCGAGCGATTCCTGCAGTGCATTCACCCTGAAGACCGCCCCCTCTTCGATAGGGCATGGGATGCTGCCATGTGCGGAAAGTCCCTTGATCTGCGGTATCGCATCGTCAGCGGAGGGCAGGTTCGCTGGATACACCTGCGGACAACATTCAAGGGCGACGCCTCTGGTCGGCCCATAGCGGCAGACGGGACGGTAGAGGACATCACCGATCTCAAGAGGGTCGAGCAGGCGCTGTACTCTATGCGCCTACAGCGAGAAGAGTTGGCCAGCCACGTTCCCGGTATGCTTTACCAATACCGTCTTCGTCCGGACGGCAGCTCGCACTTCCCTTATGCCAGCGCGAAGATACGGGAAATATACGGGGTTGCACCGGAGGATGTTGTCGAAGATGCCACTCCTGTGTTCGCGGCGCTCCATCCTGAAGACCGCGACCGTGTGCATGAAACCATACAGACGTCGGGGCAGTCACTCGCGCTTTGGCATGACGAGTACCGGGTGCAGTTTCCAGACGGTCGGGTGATCTGGGTCGAAGGCGAGGCGTCGCCTGAAGCCATGCCTGATGGGAGCATCCTCTGGCACGGCTATATCCATGATGTCACCTCACGCAGAAGATCCGCGGAAGAGCTTCGCCTTGCGGCTAAAGTTTTTGAGCACGCAGGAGAGGGCATCCTCGTTACGGACGCTCAAGGCCACATTGTCAACGTCAATCGGGCGTTTTCCGTGATCACTGGTTATGCGCGGGAGGAAGTAATGGGTCAGACACCTCGTCTGCTCGAGTCCGATCGCTATGACGATGAGTTCTATCAGACCGTTTGGCAGGCTCTGCGTGAGCACGACTATTGGCACGGAGAGCTCTGGTGCCGACGCAAGAACGGCAGTCAGTTTGCCGCGCTGCTGACGATCAGTGCAGTCCCGGATATGCGGGGCAATATCGAGCATTACGCAGCCATGTTTTCCGACATCACAGCGCTGAAGGAGAACCAGCAACAGCTTGAACGCGTTGCTCATTACGACCTGCTCACCGGCTTGCCCAATCGACTATTGCTTGGAGACCGCCTTAAGCAGGCCATTCGTCAGACACGTCGGCGTGGCATGCACCTGGCGGTTGTCTTCATCGATCTGGATGGATTCAAGAAGGTCAACGACCAGCACGGCCACGGAGTCGGCGACAAATTGCTTTCCGTCCTGTCCAGGCGTATGACGCAGGTGTTGCGCGAAGACGATACCTTGGCCCGTCTTGGTGGTGATGAATTTGTCGCTGTTCTGGTCGACCTGCCGGATATTTCCATCAGCGTACCGATTCTCGATCGCTTGATCGAGGTGGCTGCACAGCCCGTACCGATTGGTGACGCACTGTGCGAGGTGAGCGCGAGTATCGGTGTGAGCTACTACCCGCAAGGCGAAGATATCGACGCCGACCAACTGCTGCGGCAGGCAGATCAGGCTATGTATCGTGCCAAGCAAGCCGGCAAGAATCGATATCACGTTTTCGATACGGAGAAGGATCGTACGCTGCGCACCCGTCACGAAGGATTTGACAGCATAGAGAATGCACTTGCCAATGGGCAGTTTCTGCTTTATTTCCAACCTAAGGTCAACATGCGCACCGGTGAGGTGCTGGGCGCCGAAGCCTTGATCCGCTGGCAACATCCGACGCGTGGCTTGTTATCTCCTGCCTCCTTCATACCCATCATTGAGAACCATCCGCTCGGGATTGCCGTGGGGAAATGGACCATCGAGGCTGCGCTGACCCAGATCGAAGTTTGGCGCAAGGCCGGCCTTCATGTCCCGATCAGCGTGAATATCGGTGCGCGGCACTTGCTGCAACCGGACTTCATCATGCATCTACGGGGTATGTTGTCACGACATCCCGGCGCCCAGCCGCAAGACCTTGAACTGGAAATCCTCGAAACCAGCGCCGTGGAGGACTTCGTTCAAGTGTCTCAGTTGATGGCGCTGTGCGAGAGGATGGGATTGCGTTTTGCCCTCGACGATTTCGGCAGCGGCTATTCATCGCTGACCTATCTGAAGCGCCTGCCCGCGCATCTGCTCAAGATCGACCAAGGTTTTATACGCGACATGCTCGAGGATCCGGACGATATCGCCATCCTGGATGCGCTACTGGCACTGGCAAGGTCGTTTGGCAGGAACTGCATCGCGGAGGGAGTCGAATCCATTCAGCATGGTGAAATGCTGCTGCGTATGGGATGCGAGTGGGGCCAGGGTTATGCCATCGGGCATCCGATGCCGGCGCATGAATTCGAGCAATGGCTACACACCTGGCAGGTACCCTTATCCTGGAAGGGATTCAAACCTGACAGTCGCTCCGCGCTGCCCGTGCCGTTCACATACGCCGACCACCGGGTCTGGATTTCCCAGATGATCGACTATCTGTCAGGTAAGACCCAAGTGCCGCCTCAACCCGAAGCACTCCAATACTGGCGGGATCAAAGTGGCCGCCCTACGTTCTTCGGCAAGGATCCTGATGATCAGGTCGATGTCCTGCATCAGAGCATCCAGCAGTTAGCGCACACCCTGAGTGAAATGAAAAATGCCGGCCGTGTCGAGGCATTGAGGGCTGGCATCGACAAGTTGCAACATATGCAGGCGGATCTGCTGGGATTGCTGCCGCCAGACCAGAAGCCGGATTGATGCCATGCATGGGACAAAGGGTTGACGTGCAAGAGGCTGATCCACCCATCGGCGGCGCCACGGGCGCGCAGGACATTATGCGCTGGGTGGCTTCGCAATTGCCTCGGCAATCCAGGTGTAATCGAGTCGTCTTCTCGGACTCCCCGTTCCATTAACGTTTCATTGAAAGAGAGAGCAACGCTTATGCATAAAGAATCTGGCCACACGGCCCTTGACGAGATGCGCTCCCAGTGGCGGTTGATGACGGTTTACGAGCGCTTCGAGCAGGTTGTTGCCATCACGCTGTCGGGCGTCATGTCGATGGTGATTGTGATTTCGCTGATTCAGTTGATTCGGCTCGTCTTCACGCTGCTCGTCATGGATACACTGAATCCACTGGATCATAAGGTTTTTCAGCTGGTATTCGGTGCCACCATGACGCTGCTGATCGCGATGGAATTCAAACATTCGATCGTCAAAGTGGCGCTGCGTAAGGAAAGCATCATCCAGGTCAAGACCGTCATTCTGATCGCGATCCTGGCACTGGCCCGCAAGTTCATCATCCTTGACCCCGACGTTGATCCTGCCAAAGTGGCCGCCCTGTCGGGGACGATACTGGCCTTGGGTCTGACCTATTGGCTCATGCGTGAACGCGACGACCGGAAGAGCGAGTGATTGGACCATGGCTCTTTATAGTCTAGACGGTCGACACGATGCCAGGTCGAGGCACCGCTGGCTCAATCGCTTTCAAACCGTGCTGCTGGTTTTGACCCTGGTGGTAATCGCGGCTGCCGCTGGCAGTCTGCTGTTCGGCGAGAATGGCCTTTGGCTGGCACTGGCAACATGCGCATTGACCCTGCTGATCGAACCTGTCGCCGCCTCCGCGATGACCTTGCGCCTGTATGGCTCCCGTCCCTTGCGTCGTGATGAAACCCCCGTAATCTGGTCGTTGCTGCGAGCGCTTACAGCGCGCGCCGGGTTGCCGAACACGCCGGTTCCGTACTATGTGCCCAGCGGCATCGTCAATGCCTTTGCCACCGGCTCCAGGCGCCTTGCCTCCATTGCCCTCACTGATGGCCTGCTCCGCAGCCTGAGTATCCGGGAACTGCAAGCCGTGCTGGCGCATGAAGTCGCGCACATCGCTCAAGAAGATCTTCGTGTCATGGGCTTGGCCGATTCGATCAGCCGGCTCACGAACCTGCTGGCGTTGTTGGGTCAGGTCGCGCTCCTGATCAGCATGCCAGCCCTGCTGGTCGGTGAAGCAGAAATTAACTGGATTGGCTTACTGTTGTTGGCCGCTTCGCCGCAACTGGCACTGCTCGCACAGTTGGGTCTGTCACGCGTGCGAGAGTTCGATGCCGACCGGATGGCAGTAGAGCTGACGGGGGATCCGCACGGGCTCGCCTCGGCGCTGGCGAAGATCGAGCGGGTGAGCCGCTCGTGGCGCGCCTGGTTGTTGCCCGGCTGGGGGAATCCCGAACCGTCCTGGTTGCGCACGCATTCGGCGACAGAGGATCGTATCGCGCGCCTGATGGCGTTGGCGCCTCAGCCATCGCAGACCCTGCCGTTCCAAACGGATTATCTCGTGCCAAGGTCGTTCGCCCCGATGCGCCCACCACGCCGGGGCCTGAGCGGCCTTTCGCGCTAAATCACTCGAAAGGAGCCTCCGTCATGTCTTACCCCGGTCCTTACCAACAACGCCCAGCTCCGGATCATTTCGTCCGGCGGTGGCTCTTCATCACTGCGTGCGTTGCCGCACTCATGCTGTTCTGGCAGTTCCTGCCCGCCATCGAGGCCTGGTTCAGCCCGCGCCAAGCCGCTGAGCGCACCGTCACGCCGCGTGGCGATCTGGCCGCTGACGAACAGGCCACCATTGAACTGTTCGAGAAATCCCGGGCATCGGTGGTCTACATCACGACGTCCCAACTGGTACGAGATGTCTGGACGCGCAACGTCTTTTCCGTGCCGCGCGGGACGGGTTCGGGTTTCATCTGGGATGACGCCGGTCATGTCGTTACCAACTTTCATGTGATTCAGGGGGCGTCGGAGGCCACTGTCAAACTGGCCGACGGCCGCGATTACCAAGCCGCGCTGGTCGGCGTGAGTCCGGCCCACGATATCGCGGTGCTCAAAATCGGCGTCGGTTTCCAGCGCCCGCCCGCCGTTCCGGTCGGCACCAGCGCAGACCTCAAGGTGGGACAAAAGGTGTTCGCCATCGGCAACCCCTTCGGCCTGGATTGGACACTCACCAACGGCATCGTGTCCGCGCTCGATCGATCGCTGCCCGGGGAATCTGGCGGAGTGACCATCGAACACCTGATTCAAACCGATGCCGCTATCAACCCCGGCAACTCGGGTGGGCCGTTGCTCGATTCGGCCGGCCGCCTGATCGGCATCAACACAGCGATCTACAGCCCTTCCGGTGCATCGGCTGGGATCGGCTTCGCCGTGCCGGTGGACACGGTCATGCGTGTGGTGCCACAACTCATCAAGACCGGCAAATACATCCGTCCGGCGCTTGGGATCGAGGTAGACGAGCAGCTCAACCGCCGATTGCAGGCACTGACCAGTACCCAAGGCGTGTTTGTGCTCCGTGTCGCCCCTGGCTCAGCGGCGCAAAAGGCGGGGCTGAGCGGTATCACCGTTGGCTCCGAAGGCATCGTGCCGGGAGACCGTATCACAGGCATAGACGGCGCTCCCGTCGACGATGTCGCCAAACTGCTCGCACGGCTTGACGACCAAAAGGTAGGAGATGTTGTGGTCTTGTCAGTTGAGCGGGCCGGTAAGCCACGGGAAGTGCGCGTGGAGTTGCAACCTGGCGCCTGATCTGGAGTTGAATCAAACCGGGTTTTGAGGAGGCTTCATTTTCGAACAGTTCATGGCAGGCAAGCAGCCGCGTCGGTTGACGCTGATGTGGTTCCAGCGAAACCGCCTGATGGTCGATTGGCAGGCACAACGCGCACTGATGGTCAGCTTCGAGGAGGAGGGCGCATGAGTAAAAAACATAGCGGCCACACCAAGGGCAACCCGGTGACGTATCAGACCCCACTACCTGCGGGCGGTGTGCAGTTGGAAACCTTCATCCCCTGGACGTTGGTCAAACGTGGGTGCAAGAAGCAGGTCATCACATCCCTGGACGCGCCGCAGGAATTTCTGTCCGAGGTCGCGCGGGAGAGGGAAGTGCTGTCGGCCGAGAAGGATACATCTTTGATGCGGGCGCTGGGGTTGGCGCACCACTGGCAGCGCCTGCTGGACGATCAGAAGGTAGCGTCGGTGGCCGAGATCGCCCAGGCCGAAGGTATGGACGTGACCCAGGTGCGTCGGGTCATGCGGTGGACGCTCCTGGCTCCGGAGGTCGTGGAACGGCTGGTGAATTCGCACGATGCTGTGCTGGAGAAGGTGATACGCCGCCCCTGGCCCAACGGTTGGGGCGACCAGATGCGGGTGCTCGCGCCGCCCGCCTGACCACTTCGAGCCCAGCGCTAGCAACCGCCTCCGCGCGGTTCCTTTGCGCCTGCTTCGTTCTCGGTCGCCCCCGCTACGGGAGTTGCCGACCACAACCGACCGCCTCTAAACCCGCGCCAGCAAAGGATGTGGCCTCAAGAACGCTCGCGTGATCACCAGAGAAAACGGAGAACAGAGAGGCGTCAGCGGGGGTGGAAACGCCGAGTTCGCAGGGGTGGCGCTTGCGAGGCCATGCCCGGAAACCGCGCCAACACAGGGGGGAACGGGCGAAAACCAACCGACAACGGTTGGATTTTTGAATAGTGGTGGAGGGGTAGCACCCGGCACCAAACGACTATTGAAAGTACGCAATAGAAGTGCTGCGGGCTGCTGCGAACCATTGCGAACTCGATCGTAAAGCCTGCCCGATTGTAGGCCTGCAAGCAGGTTTCTCAGCCATGCTGGTCGTCGGAAACGGGCATCAAACTCGTCTGCGATGGGATGTCGGTTCAATTCCCAAACCCTGAATCGAACCCGTGTCCGCACGGTAGTTCAAACGGTGGGCTCGGCGGCTGCGTCATTGTCGGCGGCGGGGTCGGTGAGCCGCCGAATCGTCAGTGCACAGCGTTGCTCAATCAAGGTATTGATTTGCTCAACCACGACATTGCCAGCAAAACTTTGTCCGGGGTCAAACTGGAGCTTGCGCGCCGTGGCGGGCAGTAGTTTTGTCAGGTCCAAATGCGCCGTTTGGCCTGCGTCAGCTTCCCGGCGGTCTCCAGCCGTACATACACCAAACGCCTCTGGTCATCCACCGCGTCGCAACTCCCTGACACCCCGGCCCAGCTTGCGGCGCAACAGGGCCCGCAGGGTCACCCCATCCGAGTACCCGACCTGTGCGGCGACTTGGTCGACGCTCGCGTTTCCGGTGCGCAAGAGATGCACGGCATGCTCCACGCGCAGGTCCTGGAAATACGACAGCGGTGTCTTGCCCAAAACGCTTTGCAGCCGCCGCGCCAAGGTGCGCTCGCTTGTGCCCGCGGCGCTGGCCGCCTCGGCCAGCGAGAACCCCTTCGCGAGCCGACGTCTGGCCCAGCACTCGAAGCGCTCCACCATCGGGTCGGCATGCGCAAGGTGGTCGGGAATCACGAACTCGGCTTGCGAACTGCGTGCCTCGACCAGCAGATAGCGTGCCACTAGGGCCGCCAGCGCCGGACTGCGCCCCCGGATGATGCGCAAGGCCAAGTCGACGTGGGCCAAAGCGGCACCCGCGGTAGTGAAGCGTGTCGAGTTCACGATCATGCGTGACTCGTCCAGCGTGACGTTCGGATAGCGCTGCCGAAACATCGGCCCCAGCCACCATGACGTCGTCGCACGATGCCCATCAAGCAGGCCACTCTCTGCAAGCAAGAAACTACCGGAGCAGGCGGCACCAAGGTGCGCGCCAGCGGTGGACCACTGCTGTAGCATGGCGACCGCATCGGGCACGTCGGGGCGTGTGAGCCGAGCCGAGAGCGTGTCAGGCATCTTGTCACCAAACGCGGGCACGAGCACGACGTCTGGTTCCGGCACACCACGCGCAGTGACCACGGGGACCGTCAAGCCTTGCGCAGTTCGGATGCGACGCCGCACGCCCACCAGCGTGAGCTCTATGTGCGCGGGAGCCTGTGGCAGCGAGCCCGACATCGCATTGGCCAAGCCCACTGTGTCAGTGAGCGCCGCAAGCCCCAGATCAAACACGCCATCACAAACAAGGATGTGGAGTTTCATGGCAACAATGATATCAAAGTTGTCATTATTGCCTATAGAGATGGCTGTCATGAAGATTTAGACTGCAGGCTCGTCGATCCCTTCACCTAACCCATTTACCCAAAGGATTACAGTATGACCAAGCTCGCCCTGTTTGTTCGCCTCGAAGCCAAACCCGGCCAGGAGGCTGCGCTTGCCGACTTCCTGGCCAGCGCACTGCCGCTCGCCAACGCCGAGTCCGGCACCACTGCCTGGTTCGCATTGAAGTTTGGCCCTTCGACGTTCGGTGTGTTCGATGCCTTTGCCGATGAGGCAGGTCGCCAAGCACATCTGAACGGCCAGATCGCCGCGGCCTTGATGGCCAACGCCGCGACCTTGCTCAGTTCTCCGCTCAATATCGAGAAGGTCGAACTGCTTGCAGCCAAACTGCCTGCATGACAACCCGGCCTTGACCCAATCAGGTCACCCTGCAGGATGGGGGTCACACGGCCCTACGCAGCGATCCCCCTCCAATTGCACTATCGGGCCGTGCGGGCTAGACAAGAAGTATCTGCACAAGCTGTTGCGAAACCGCATCTACCTGGGGGAGTTGTCGCACAAGGGCAGCTGGTACCCCGGCGCGCACGCGGCCATCATCGATCCGGAATTGTGGGAGCGTGTTCATGCGGTGTTAGCCAAAGACAGCCATACGCGGGGAGTCGAAACTAAGACTCGGTCACGTACCGATGCATTGCTGCGCGGACTGCTGTACGCGCCGTCGGGCGAGAAGATGTATCCCACGTACTCTAGAAAGAACGGACGCAAGTACCACTACTACGTGTCGAAGTCGGAGTTCAGGTTTGGCGCACCGGGAAAGCGCTACGAGCGCCTGCCTGCGCCGGAGATCGAGGCGGCGGTGGTGGCGCAGATCCGCACGGTGCTGACCAGCCCGGAATCCATTGCCTCGGTGGTGCGCCACACTCAGGCCAACGGCTCGCAGATCGACGAAGCCAGCACGGTGATGGCGATGGGGCGTCTCAACGATGTGTGGGATCACCTGTTCCCGGTCGAGCGCCATCGCATCGTCAACCTGATGATCGAACGCATCGATCTTGTCCATGCGGGCGAATTGCAGGGTATCAAAGTGAAATGGCGGGAGCTGGGCTGGGATGCGATCATCGGTGAGTTTGCGCTAGCAGGTATCGGCGCGGAACTGGTGGAGGTGGAGGGTTGATGGACACACAGATGGAAACCTTCATTCCGCTGACGTTTCGCCGCCGAGGTGCGCGGCGTGTGGCCGCCGACGACCGCCACGTCCACGATGTGACGCTGCTTCAAGGGGTGGCACGCGGTTTCTACTGGCAGCACCTCGTGGACACCGGCGTGATGAAAAGCGGGTCAGACATTGCCCGGGCCGAAGGACTGCACCCATCGGTGCCCAACGAGCTGATGCGCCTGACCCTGCTCGCGCCCGACATCCTCGAAATGCTGATGAATGGGCGGCAGCCGCGCCGAATGAACCTGATCTGGTTCCAGCGCAACCCTTTGCCAGTCGAATGGGAAGCGCAGCGGCAGATCGTGAAACGCTTTGAGGAGGAGGCATGAGCAAGAAGCACCAGGGCCGGTTCAAGGGTGATCCGGTCATCTATCAACTACCGAGGCCAGCGGGCGGTGTGCAGTTGGAAACCTTTGTTCCCTGGACGCTGGTCAAGCGCGGGTTGAAGAAGCAGGTCATCACGCCCCTGGATACGCCGCAGGAATTCTTGTCCGAGGCCGCGCGGGAGAGGGAAGTGAGGTCGGCCGCGAAGGACACACCTTTGATGCGGGCGCTGGGGTTGGCGCACCACTGGCAGCGCCTGCTGGACGATCAGCGGGTAGCGTCCGTGGCCGAGATTGCTGAGGCTGAAGATATGGACGTGACGCAGGTGCGCCGGATCATTCGGTTGACGTTGCTACCGCCCCGCACGATTGAGCGCCTTGCCTCCTCTGCTGAGGTTTCATTAGACGCAATCCTGCGTTGCCCAGTGGCTACCCTCTGGGATCACTCCGTCCACCCTCTCAGATATAACGATTAAATGAGCGGGCATCTATCGTGACAGAGGGGGCCATTCCCTTACCGTAAGGCCAAGGCCAGATGATATGCAATATTTCACATCATGGGAACAATTGTGTGCGATGCTGAATGAATCGCACCGGAAATCGCGGAGGCTGTTTGGTTAAAGTAAAACAGGTTGCGCAGCGGATGCTGTGTAAGTTGACGATAGTACCTTTCTTCAGCCTCTGCCGGGGCGGTGTGCAGTTGGAAACTTTCATCCCCTGGACGCTGGTCAAGCGCGGGTTGAAGAAGCAGGTCATCACTCCCCTGGATGCGCCGCAGGAATTTCTGCCCGAGGCCACGCGGGAGCGGGACGCCCGGTCGACTGCGCAGGACACTGCTTTGATCCGGGCACTCGGACTGGCGCACCACTGGCAACGCCTATTGGACGAGCAGCGGGCTGCGTCGATGGCCGAGATCGCGGAGGCCGAAGGTGACCTGTCCGGAAATTTCCTACCAGTGAGAACTAGAGATTCTGGCTGGGTTGTTAATTGTTGGTTCAGGGTTCCCACGAACTGCCGTGGGGTTAGGTAATTCAAGCTGGAATGCGGTCGGATTTGATGGGTGGATCGCCCGGCCGACCCCAGATTTGAGCAGTCCCGCTATTTCCCGTCTTCATTTTTTTTTTGCCGGCTGTCGGGTCGATCAAGCCACTTCCAGAGCGCCCACCAAGCCAGCCCCATAGAGCCAAGCCCCAAGACTGTGCGCTGGCCGGAAGTCAGCCCTTCACCAAATAGCGAAACCGTTACATACGGCACGCCCAGGAAAAGCGCTAAAGCGACAACTGGCACCGCCAGCATACCTAGCACGACTAAGCGTGTTGTGCGTCCACAGAAAACTAGCAAATACAGCAAGATTGCGATCCCTATCCATGCGCTGGGGTTGCTTAAGACTGATGAAGTGGCGGTTGAGCCCAGATACCAGTCTTGGTGCTCGGCAATTTCTCGTCCAATGTACATTGCGCCTCCCATACCGAAGAGAAATTGTAACGGTGCCGCGGTCTTAATGCCTATCCTGTTCCTGCAGGGTAATCCCCGTTTTTACGTTGCCCACAGGTAGCAACGCTATGCGGCCATGGCCAGCCGTTTTGGGGTGAGTGCGCTCCGCGTCGCATCTGGTGCCTGGAACCGCCTGCGGGCGGTTTTTTTGCCACTCGGTTCCCGGTCGCCCCATCCATGCAGTGACCAATCACAACCCTTTAGCCCGAAACCCGCATAAAACCTAGCCTTACTCTCGCGAACGCTCGCGAGGCCAACAGAGAAATACTGAGAACAGAGAGGCGGGAGAGGGCGAAAATAGGGCTGCGAACCCACCCACCGCTCGCGAGACGAAACCGCAAACCCCCGCCAACACTGGCGTTCCTGGCAAAAAAAATCCCAACCGATAAGGGTTGGGATTTAGAAACTTGGTGGAGTCGGCGGGAATTGAACCCGCGTCCGCAAGCCCTCTGCAGGCAGTTCTACATGCTTAGTCGGTACATTTTGAGTTTTAACCGCGGAGCGTGCCTACCAACAGGCCCTTCCTTGGCGATTCACATTGATTTAAGACCAGATTGAGTGACCCAACCAGGTCCGATTCTTTGTAAATGACGCTGCTGTAGGTGTTACCCTACCTAACCCAAAGACAAATTAGTGCAGCGGCTTACCGCATTAAGCGGCTAAAGCGAAACGCTCGTCGTTGGCGTTTATGGTTTTCCAGTGGATTTACGAGCTGACTGGTGCTCGGCATGCCCTACTCTGGTTCGCGACCCACGTCGAAGCCGGATCGACCCCATGACGCAATTGTAGCGCATTTGGAAGACTTTTCATAGTACGAAATGAAAGACATGGCAGGGGTGGTAAAATTCGCGCCTTCATAAACATCAGACGCGCCGGTAGCAGTGCTACGCAAGCGTGCGGCCCGATGACGGGCAAGGCGGTGGAGCGAGTTTTGCCTATGGTCCGAAAAAGGCCATGCTTTGGAGTAGTCCGCCCATGAGTCGTTCCGCAGCAAAACAGAACCCATTACTGCAGTTTGTCAGCAACGGAAGCCTGGTCGTCCAGATATTGGTCGGCCTGCTCGCGGGCATTCTTCTGGCCATCACGTCGCCGTCCGCTGCCGCTTCGGTTGCCGTGCTGGGGCAGCTGTTCGTGCAGGCGCTGAAGGCGGTGGCGCCGATTCTGGTTTTCGTCCTCGTGGCGGCGTCGATCGCCAATCACAAAAAAGGACAGCAGACCCAGATGGGCCCGATCCTGATCCTGTATTTGCTGGGCACGTTTGCAGCCGCCGTGGTTGCCGTGGCGGCCAGTTTTCTGTTCCCTTTGACCATACAGCTGAAAACGGACGGCGAAGCGCTCAGTGCGCCCGGCGGAATTCTGGAAGTGATGTCAAATCTTGTCATGAGCGTCGTCGATAATCCCATCAGCGCACTCATGAACGCCAATTACATCGGGATTCTCGCGTGGTCGATCGCGCTGGGTCTGGCGTTGCGGCATGCCCACGGTGCAACGAAGAATGTGATGGCCGATCTTTCGCTCGCCCTGTCCTATATCGTCAAGGTCATCATACGCTGTGCCCCGCTGGGTATTTTTGGGCTGGTGGCGTCCACCATTGCCGATACGGGGCTGGACGCGTTGCTGGGCTATGCGAGGCTGCTTGCCGTGCTGCTGGGCTGCATGCTTTTTGTGGCGCTGGTCGTGAATCCCCTCATCGTACTTGCCAAGACGCGACGCAATCCGTATCCGCTCGTCTTCCTGTGCTTGCGCGAGAGCGGCATCACCGCCTTTTTCACCCGTAGCTCCGCCGCCAACATCCCGGTGAACCTGGCCTTGTGCAAGCGGCTGGGCTTGCCCGAGGAAACGTACTCGGTTTCCATACCCTTGGGAGCCACCATCAATATGGCGGGGGCGGCCGTGACCATTACCGTGCTCACGCTGGCGGCGGTCAACACCCTGGGTATCTCCGTGGATCTGCCCACGGCGCTGCTGCTGAGTGTCGTCGCCGCTATTGCGGCATGCGGGGCTTCGGGCGTGGCCGGCGGCTCGCTGTTGCTGATTCCGCTGGCTTGCAGCCTGTTCGGCATTTCCAACGATATCGCCATGCAGGTCGTCGGCGTGGGATTCATTATCGGAGTTCTTCAGGATTCATCCGAAACCATGCTGAACTCTTCGACGGATGTGCTGTTTACCGCCGCAGGCACGTCATCGAAAACAGGCCTTCAGCTGCGGGCGGAGAGCTAGACCCCGTACGGGGCCTGGCCCCAATGACTCCTTCCGGGCATGCAATCCCTTAGCTGCGTGCCCATTCCTGGACGAGCGCCCAGATGTCAGAAGCTGTGTTTGCTATGGAATCGGCCTGCCACGACTGCAGTGCGGCGGTTTCCTGGCCACAGTAGCCATAAGCGGCAATCATGGTCGACATGCCCGCCGCCTGGCCGGCGATGATGTCGCGCTGGTCGTCGCCGATATAGATGCAATTCGAGGGATCGAAACCGGTTTTCCGGGCGGCATAGAGCAGGGGAGCCGGATGGGGCTTGGTGTGCTCGGTGGTGTCTCCGCCCACCGTGACGGCGCAGTCGGTGTACAGGCCCAAGTGCACGACCAGGGGCATCGCCAGGTATTCCATCTTGTTGGTCACGATGCCCCATGTGTAGTCATGGCGCTTGAGTTCGCTCAGGAGTTCGCTGACACCGGGAAAGAGCGATGTCCGCGTGGTCATGTCCTGCTCGTAGTCTTCCAGGAAGGACTCGCGCAGCGCGGGGTACTCGGGATGATCGGGATCCATATCGAGGGCTGCCTTGAGCAGCCCGCGCGCGCCTTGCGAAGCATAGGGCCGAAAGGTTTCATAGGGCAGGGGCGGCAGGCCCTTGCGGGCGCGCTGCTTGTTGGCGGCTGCTGCCAGATCGGGGGCGGTGTCCGCAAGGGTGCCGTCGAAGTCGAACAAAACCAATTTACGCATGGGATCAATTCTCGTGTCGGGCCGCCAGCAGATAGTTCACCGATGTATCGCTGGAGAGTTTGTAGAGGTCGGTGATGGGGTTGTATTCCATGCCGGCGAGTTGAGTAACGGCAAGCCCCGCGGCCCGCGCGGCGGCGGAAAGCTCGCTGGGCTTGATGAAGTTTTCGTAGCTGTGGGTGCCTTTGGGCAGCATGCGCAGCACGTATTCGGCCCCTACGATGGCGAAAAGAAAGGACTTGGGGTTGCGGTTGAGGGTGGAAAAAAACACCCAGCCGCCAGGCTTGACTAGGGTGGCGCAGGCGCGGACGATGGATGCCGGGTCGGGTACGTGTTCGAGCATTTCCATGCAGGTGACGACGTCGTAGTGGCCTGGCTGCTGGCTTGCAAGCGCTTCGGCGCTGATGGCCTTGTATTCCACGGGCACGCCGGACTCCAGGCCATGCAGCCGTGCGACGGTCAGCGATTTTTGCGCCAGGTCGATACCCGTCACCTTGGCTCCCGCCTTTGCCAGGCTTTCCGCCAGTATGCCCCCGCCGCAGCCGACATCGAGCACGGCCTTGCCCTGCAGGCTGCCCGCCTGATCGAGTATCCAGCCCAGGCGCAGGGGGTTGATGGCGTGCAGCGGCTTGAACTCGCTTTCCGGGTCCCACCATTTAGAGGCCAGCGCGCTGAATTTTTCCAGCTCGGCCTGATCCACGTTGGCGTCTGAATTGGGCGTCGGGGGTGCGGTCGTATTCATGTGCAATCCATAAATGATAAGGGCCCCGCAAAGCGGAGCCCTTATTGTAACGTTTAACGCTGCTTGTACTACACGGAGGTATTACTTGCGGACGCCAACGATTTCGATTTCCACGCGACGGTTCTGTGCACGGCCTTCGCGAGTCGCATTGGATGCGACCGGAGCGGATTCGCCCTTGCCTTCGACGTAGATACGGTCGGAGGGAATGCCCTTGCCGACGAGGTAATCCTTGACGGCGTTTGCACGACGCTGCGACAGGCCCATATTGTATTGCTCGGTACCGATGGAGTCGGTGTGGCCGGTTGCGATCAGGGTTTCAAGGTTGATCGTGTTGACCTGAGCGGCAACTTGATCAAGCACTTGGCGGCCTTCAGGCTTGATGGTGGACTTGTCGAAGTCGAAGAAGGTGTCAGCATTCAACACAACTTTGGTTGCGGTAGGCGCAACGACGGGAGCTTCGGCCTGAGCAACTGGCACGCCGTCGCAACCGGGGATGCCGGTGGCGGGGGTCCAGAAGCTGTCGCGCCAGCACAGTTCGTTGGTGCCGTTCATCCACACGTCGCCAAACGAATTGCGCCAGTTATCGACGGTTTGCGCAGATACTGCGCCAGAGGCCGAAGCGGCGGCAATGGCGAGTGCTAGTGCGATTTTGGAGGGTTTATTCATGTTTCTCCTCATTGAGCTTAATGCTGGTAAGTGACCGCAGCGAACCCCCGCCGCATATCAAGAAAACGGAGCCAGTATAGCAACGCCATGATTGAATCAAAGAATTGCGCTGGGTTTCATGCGTGTTAGGGCGAATCTTACGGCATTTCTGGGCGATTCGTTAAGCTTCAATGGCGCATACGGCTCAGATATCCGGATTTCTACCTTATCTCCAACATTATTGTTGGTTTTTGGCAACAGCCGGAATCCTTAAAGTGGTTTGTTAAGTAGCCGAGTGAAAAGACCTTGTTGATTGACGCGGACATGGCAGGTGGCAGCAGATTCCGTGCCCATGAAGGCCTCTATAGGAGGAAGTGCTAGAATTTCCCATTCGCCCGTCAACGGCCTGACTTCACGCTTTTTACGTTTAAGACACTCTATGGATTCCTTTGCCAAGGAGACTCTTCCGATTTCGTTGGAAGAGGAAATGCGACGCAGCTACCTGGATTACGCAATGAGCGTGATCGTGGGGCGGGCTCTGCCGGACGTTCGCGACGGGTTGAAGCCGGTGCACCGGCGTGTTCTGTTCGCCATGCACGAGCTCAACAACGACTGGAATCGTGCCTACAAGAAATCCGCGCGCATCGTCGGCGACGTCATCGGTAAATACCACCCGCATGGCGATTCCGCCGTCTATGACACCATCGTCCGCATGGCGCAGGACTTCTCCTTGCGCTATATGCTGGTCGACGGGCAGGGCAACTTCGGCTCCATCGACGGCGATGGCGCGGCGGCAATGCGTTACACCGAAATCCGCCTCTCCAAGATCGCCCACGAAATGCTGGCCGACATCGACCAGGAAACCGTCGACTTCGGCCCTAACTACGACGGCAGCGAACAAGAGCCGCTGCTCTTGCCGGCCCGCCTGCCTAATCTATTGGTCAACGGCAGCTCGGGGATCGCGGTGGGCATGGCCACCAATATCCCTCCGCACAATCTCTCCGAAGTCATCGACGGCTGTCTTTATTGCCTGCGCAATCCGGAATGCTCCATCGACGAACTCATGGAGCTCATTCCAGCGCCCGATTTCCCCACGGGCGGCATCATTTACGGCATGTCCGGCGTGCGCGAAGGCTATCGCACGGGGCGCGGCCGCGTCATCATGCGGGCCAAAACCCACTTCGAGGACATGGAAAAGGGCAATCGGCAGGCCATCGTGGTCGACGCCATTCCCTATCAGGTCAATAAAAAGACCTTGCAGGAAAAAATCGCCGAACTGGTCAACGAAAAGAAGATCGAAGGCATTTCTGACATTCGCGACGAGTCCGACAAGGACGGCATGCGCCTGGTGATCGAGCTCAAGCGCGGTGAAGTCCCCGAAGTCATCCTGAACAATCTGTACAAGAACACCCAGCTGCAAGACACTTTCGGCATGAATCTGGTGGCGCTGGTCGACGGCCAGCCGCGCCTGCTGAACCTGAAGCAGATGGTGGAGTACTTCCTGCGGCATCGGCGCGAAGTCGTTACCCGCCGCACGGTGTTCCAGCTGCGCAAGGCGCGTGAGCGCGGCCACGTGCTGGAAGGCCTGGCAGTGGCGCTGGCCAATATCGATGAATTCATCGCCATCATCAAGGCGGCGCCCACGCCGCCCATGGCTCGCCAGGAACTCATGGCGCGCTCGTGGGATTCGTCGCTGGTGCGCGAGATGCTCACGCGGGCCGACGGCGGCGATATCCCGGGCGGCAAGGCGGCCTATCGCCCAGAATCCCTGCCGCCGGGCTTCGGCCTTCAGGACGACGGCCTGTACCGCCTGAGCGACGTCCAGGCCCAGGAAATCCTGAACATGCGCCTGCAGCGCCTGACCGGGCTGGAGCAGGACAAGGTCGTCGGCGAGTACAAGGACATCATGGAGACCATTGCCGACCTGCTCGACATTCTTTCGCGTCCCGAGCGGATCACGACGATCATCGGCGACGAACTCCTGGCCATCAAGGCGGAATTCGGCACAGGCAGCAAAGATGTCCGGCGTTCCGAAATCGAGCACAATGCCACCGAACTCGACACCGAAGACCTGATCACGCCGATGGACATGGTGGTTACCTTGTCGCAGTCGGGCTATATCAAGAGCCAGCCCTTGTCCGAGTACCGGTCGCAGAAGCGCGGCGGGCGGGGCAAGCAGGCGACGGCCATGAAAGAGAACGATTGGGTCGACCAGCTGTTCATCGCCAACACGCACGACTACCTGCTGTGCTTCTCCGACAAGGGGCGCGTGTACTGGCTCAAGGTCTGGGAAGTTCCGCAGGGTTCGCGCAATTCGCGCGGGCGCCCCATCGTGAACATGTTCCCGCTCGTCGAAGGCGAGAAGATCACGGTCGTGCTGAACGTCAAGGAATTCAGCGATGAACAGTTCGTTTTCATGGCCACTTCCCGCGGCACGGTCAAGAAGACGCCGCTGTCCGACTTCTCCAACCCGCGCAAGGCCGGAATCATCGCCGTTGCGCTCGACGAGGGCGACTACCTCATCGGCGCCGACCTGACCGACGGCAAGCATGATGTCATGCTGTTCTCCGATGCGGGCAAGGCGGTGCGTTTCGACGAGAACGATGTGCGTCCCATGGGCCGAACCGCCCGCGGCGTACGGGGCATGATGCTGGAAGACGGGCAGAGCGTGATCTCGCTGTTGGTGGCGGAGGACGAATCCCAAAGCGTGTTGACCGCCACCGAGAACGGGTTCGGCAAGCGCACGTCCATTCTCGAATACACACGTCACGGACGCGGCACCAAGGGCATGATCGCGATCCAGACCACAGCCCGCAACGGCAAGGTCGTCGGCGCCGTGCTGGTCCGTCCCTCGGATGAAATCATGCTGATCACGACGGGCGGCGTGCTGGTCCGCACCCGTGTGTCCGAAATCCGTGAAATGGGCCGTGCCACGCAGGGCGTTACCTTGATCAGCGTGGACGAGAACAGCATGCTGTCCGGCGTGCGCAGGGTCGTGGAAAGCGATGCCGACGATGACGTGCTCGTCGTTGAAACCAGCGGCGACGACGTCATCTACCGTGAAGACGACGCCGATGCCGACAAGCCCGCCGACGAAGATCGCGACCACGACAAGGAAGAATAAGCATGCGTCCCTGGAATTTTTCGGCAGGCCCATCGGCGTTGCCGCTCGAAGTCCTGCAGCAGGCGGCGGCCGAAATGACCGACTGGCACGGCTGCGGCATGTCCGTGATGGAAATGAGCCATCGCGGCAAGCAGTTCACCCAGATCCGCGACGAGGCGGTGGCTGACCTGCGCGAGCTGCTGGCCATTCCCGATGACTACGAAGTGCTGTTCATGCAGGGCGGTGCGACGGCCGAGAACGCCATCGTTCCCATGAACCTGATCGGCCGCGGCGGCGCGCACAAGGCCGACTATATCCTGAGCGGCATCTGGTCCAGCAAGTCCTATAAAGAAGCGCAGCGCTACGGCGATGTCTCCATCGCCGCGACCAGCGGCGAGGCGGCCGATATCGACGGAGTCCGGCAGGAGCCCTGGACCTGGTTTCCGGCCACGACCGAATGGCGGCTGCGCAGTGATGCGGCGTACTTGCATTTGTGCAGCAATGAAACGATAGGCGGCGTCGAGTTCCCAAGCTGGCCTGACATGGCTGCCCTGGGTGCGCCGGGCGTACCCCTGGTAGTGGACGCTTCCTCGCATTTCCTGTCGCGTGCCATCGATTTTTCCAAGGCCGCGCTGGTGTACGCCGGTGCGCAGAAGAACGCCGGCCCGGCCGGCGTCACGGTGGTCATCGTCCGCAAGGATCTCATCGGCCATGCGCTCCCCGTGTGCCCGTCCGCCTTCGATTACGTCAATGTGGCGGCGTCCGGCTCCATGTTCAATACGCCGCCGACTTACGCCATCTACATTGCGGGCCTGGTGTTCAAGTGGCTGAAGAAGCAGGGCGGCGTGGCCGCCATCGAGGCGGCCAACATCGCCAAGGCGCAGGCCCTGTACGATTACCTGGACGGCTCCGGCTTTTACCTCAACCGCATCCATGCCGGATCGCGGTCCCGCATGAACATTCCTTTCTTCCTGCACGACGAATCGCTCAACGCCGAATTCCTCGCCCAGGCGGACAAATCCGGCCTGATGCAACTCAAGGGCCATAAAAGCGTGGGCGGCATGCGCGCGTCCATTTACAACGCCGTGCCGCTGCAGGCCGTGCAAGCCCTTGTTTCTTTCATGCAGGAGTTCGAGCGTCGATATGGATGATTCTTTGCAAGCCCGCTTATTGCCCTTGCGCCAGCGCATCGACGCGCTGGACGAACAGATACTGGAACTGCTCAATCGGCGAGCCGCAACGGCCCAGGAGGTCGGCAAGGTCAAGCAGGAATTCGACGAAGAAGGGCCGGTGCTCAAGCCGGAGCGCGAAGCCATGGTGGTCCGCCGGCTGCAGCAACTGAACCAGGGGCCTTTCACGCCCGAAGCCATAGACGCCGTCTGGGCGCAGATCATCTCTACCTGCCGCGGGCTGGAAAGCGTACTGACCGTGGCCTATCTGGGGCCCCAGGGCTCTTTTTCCGAACAGGCCGCCCTGGAGCATTTCGGCCACGCGATCACGCGCCTGCGTTTCAATTCCTTCGATGAAGTATTCCGCGCCGTCGAGGCGGGCCAGGCCAACGTGGGTGTCGTGCCTGTCGAGAACTCCACCGAGGGAGCGGTCAACCGCACGCTCGACCTGTTCCTCAGCTCGCCGTTGAAAGTGCTGGGCGAAAGATCCATCAAGATCCATCACAATCTCCTGACTCGGTCCGGCACGCTGGAAGGCGTGACGCGGGTCATGGCGCATCCCCAGGCGCTGGCGCAATGCCAGGGCTGGCTTTCACGCAATCATCCCGACCTGCCGCGCGATGCCGCATCCAGCAACGGCGAGGCGGCGCGCATTGCCTCCGAGGACCCGACGGTGGCCGCCATTGCCGGCACGATGGCGGCCCATGCCTGGGATCTGCAGATCGTATCCTCCGGCATCCAGGACGACCCGCAGAACCGCACGCGCTTTCTGGCCATCGGCCCCATCGAGACCTTGCCCACCGGCAACGACCAGACCAGCATCATTCTTGCCGTACCCAACCGCGCGGGCGCCGTCTACGACATGCTGGCGCCTTTGGCGGCCAATGGCGTGTCCATGACGCGGCTGGAATCGCGGCCGGCGCGCACCGGGCAGTGGGAGTACTATTTTTACGTCGACCTGATCGGCCATCGCAACGAGCCGCCGGTGGCGCGCGCGCTCGAAGAACTCAAGAAAGAAGTCGCCTTTTTCAAGGTCCTGGGATCCTACCCCAGGCAATAGGAATGCCGCATGAATACCGATGAATTGAAAGAGCCCGCTCTGGCTCCGGACGTGCCCGAATACGTGTTGGGGATTGCGCCGTATCAGGCGGGCAAGCCTATCGAAGAGCTCGCGCGCGAGTTCGGTCTGGATCCCGCCGGCATCGTCAAGCTCGCCTCCAACGAGAACCCGCTCGGCATGCCCGAGTCGGCGCGGGCGGCCATGATGGCTGCCGCCGACTCGCTGGGCCGCTATCCGGATCCCAACGGCTTCGAGCTGAAGTCTGCGCTTGCGGCACGCTATCGAGTCCCCGCCGAGTGGATCACGCTGGGCAACGGTTCCAATGACCTGCTCGAGATCGCCTCGTTGGCTTTGCTGGCGCCGGGTCGCGCCAGCGTATATTCGCAATACGCGTTCGCAGTCTATCGCTTGGCGACTCAGGCGCGCGGAGCCCGGCACATCGTGGTTCCGGCGCGTGACCACGGGCACGACCTGGATGCCATGCTCGCAGCCATCGACGACGATACACGCCTTGTGTTCATCGCCAATCCGAACAACCCGACGGGCACCTTTCTGCCCGCCGGCGAAATCGAGGATTTCCTGTCGCAAGTGCAGGCCAGGTACGGCGACCGGGTCACCGTGCTGCTGGACGAAGCCTACAACGAATATCTCGACCCCGAACTGCGTTTCGACAGCGCCCGTTGGGTCGAACAGTATTCCAACCTGATCGTTTCGCGCACCTTTTCCAAGGCTTACGGCCTGGCGGGGCTGCGTGTGGGCTTTGCCATAGCGCAACCCCGGCTGACCGATCTCATGAATCGGGTACGGCAACCGTTCAATGTGAACAGCCTGGCCCAGGCGGCGGCAATTGCCGCATTGGGCGACGCGGCCTTCCTGCAGCAGTCCTATGAGATCAATCGCGCGGGCAAGGCGACGCTGGCCGAAGCTTTCGGCCGTTTGGGCCTGCGCTTCGTTCCCGGCTACGGCAACTTCGTCCTCGTGCACGTGGGCGAAGCGGCGCGCATCAATCTAGAGTTGCTCAAGCGCGGCGTCATCGTGCGTCCCGTGGGGGGCGACGGCTTGCCGGAATGGTTGCGGGTCTCAATCGGCCTGCCGGAAGAAAACCAGCGCTTCGTGCAGGCGCTGACTGAAATCCTCAGTCCATGAGCCAGGCGGGACGGGTGGCGACGCCGCCGCTGGTGCCGGTACTGGCAGTCGTCGGGGTAGGGCTCATCGGTGGCTCCTTCGCTGCCGCGCTGCGCGAACGAGGCGCCGTTGGACGCGTTCTCGGCGTGGGACGCCAGCGCGGTTCTCTGATGCAGGCGCTGAAGCTGGGGCTGATCGATGAAATCGCCACCCTGGAGCAGGCTGCGAGTCAGGCGGACTTGATCATGCTGTCCGCGCCCGTCGGCGCGACACAGTCCCTGCTCGAAGGCTTGCTGCCATTCCTGCGCGCTGATACGCTGGTGACCGATGCGGGCAGCACCAAGGCCGACGTGGTCCAGGCCGCGCGCGCGGCATTGGGCGATCGCATTGCCCAGTTCATTCCTGGTCATCCGGTAGCGGGCGCCGAAAAAGCAGGCCCCGAAGCTGCGGATCCCGGCCTGTATCGGGCACGCAAGGTCGTCCTTACCCCCTTGCCGGAGAACCGCAATACCGACCGGGAGCACCTGACGCGCGTCTGGGAAGCTTGCGGCGCCCAGGTCATGGTCATGGAGCCCGAGGTCCATGACAAGGTATTGGCCTCGGTCAGCCACGTACCGCATTTTCTCTCGTCGGTATTCATGTGGCAGGTGGCGACCGCGGCGGACTCCGATCTGCGCATGGCGCTGGCGGCCAGCGGCTTCCGCGATTTCACCCGCATATCCGCGGGTTCGGCCGAGGTGTGGCGGGATATCTTCCTGAGCAATCGCGCCGCGGTCCTGTCCGAATTGAAAGAGGTCAAGGACGCATTGTTGCGGGCCGAGCAGGCGCTCGAAGACGCCGATGGCCCGGCACTCGAAAAATTTCTGGAGCGCGCGGCCACGGCGCGCCGTCTATGGGGCAGCAGGAGTGGTATGTAATGAGCACAAACGACCGTCTAGTCCTTGAACCGGTTACCCGGGCTGCCGGCCGGCTGCGGCTGCCCGGATCGAAAAGCATTTCCAACCGCGTACTGCTGATTGCCGCGCTGGCTCAAGGGGCCACCGAACTGACGGGCCTGCTCGATTCGGACGATACGCGAGTCATGCTCGCCGCCTTGCGGCAAATGGGTGTGCGCATCGATGACATCGGCCCGGATCACGTGCGCGTCCATGGCGCCAATCCCTTCCCCAATCGGTCCGGCGACCTGTTCCTGGGCAATGCCGGAACGGCATTCCGGCCCTTGACCGCGGCATTGGCCGTCATGGGCGGCGACTTCCGGCTGTCGGGTGTTCCGCGCATGCATGAGCGGCCCATCGGCGATCTGGTCGATGCTTTGCTGGGCGCGGGGGCGGACATCCGCTATCTGGGCAACAAGGGGTATCCGCCGCTGGCCATAGGCCATGGCGCCTTCAGCGGCAGCCGCCCGATCCGCGTGAAAGGATCCGTGTCCAGCCAGTTTCTTACCGCCTTGCTGATGGCGGCGCCGCTGCACGCGGATACCGGCAACGAGGTCGTCATCGAGGTCGACGGCGAACTGATTTCCCAACCCTACATCCTGATCACGCTAAAGCTGATGGAACGCTTCGGCGTCGTCGTCCAGCGGCAGGACTGGCGGCGCTTCGTCGTGCCGGCGGGCTCGCGCTACGTTTCGCCCGGGCGGCTCGAGATCGAGGGCGATGCTTCCTCGGCCTCGTATTTCATGGCCTTGGGCGCCATCGGCGGAGGTCCCGTCCATATCGAAGGGGCGGGGGCGGACAGCATGCAGGGCGACATGGCTTTCGCGGACGTGGTCGAGGCCATGGGCGCCGCCGTTGTGCGACACGCCCACGCGATTGAAGTCAGCGGGGCCCAGGTGGCGCGCGGCGATCGTCTCAAGGCGTTCGACCTGGACTTCAATCTGATCCCGGATGCCGCGATGACCGCGGCGGCCATGGCGCTGTACGCGGACGGCCCTTGCGCCTTGCGCAACATCGGCAGCTGGCGCGTCAAGGAAACAGACCGCATCCACGCCATGCACACCGAGTTGGAGAAGCTGGGCGCGAAAGTGGACTCGGGGCCGGACTGGCTCATCGTCCATCCTGTGCGTCCGGGCGAATGGCGTTCCGCGTCCATCGCCACCTACGACGATCATCGCATCGCCATGTGCTTTTCCCTGGCCGCTTTCGGTCCGGCCACGGTCACGATCGAGGATCCCGATTGCGTGGCCAAGACTTTTCCCGATTATTTCTCCGTCTTCAAAGGATTGGTGCAGGCATGACGGCTCACACCTCGATTCCGGTCATTGCCATCGACGGCCCGACGGCCTCGGGCAAAGGCACGATTGCAATGCGTGTCGCCCAGGCGCTGGGGTGGTCGGTGCTCGACAGCGGTGCCCTGTATCGGCTGACGGCCCTGGCCGTGCTGGAAAAAGGGGTGGATCCATCCGATGAGGCCGGGGTGGCCGATACGGCGGGCCGGCTCGATGTCGCCTTCCGGAACGGCGACATCTTCATGGAGGGCCGCGACGTGACGCAGGCCATACGCGAAGAGCGGGTGGGAAATCTTGCGTCGCGGATCGCCGCGTACGGCGCGCTGCGCGAGGCGCTGCTCGGGCGGCAGCGGGCTTTTCGGGTGGCGCCGGGCCTGGTCGCCGACGGGCGCGACATGGGCACGGTGGTGTTTCCCGATGCGACGCTCAAGATCTTCCTGGTGGCGGATGTCGAGGCGCGCGCAAAAAGAAGGTGTAAGCAGTTGAGGGAAAAGGGTTTTTCTGCTAACCTATCGGGCTTGTTGGAAGATATGCGTTTGCGCGATGAGCGCGACCGCAATCGGGCTCTTGCGCCGCTGGTTGCGGCGCCTGATGCCAAAACCGTGGATTCATCGAATCTCAGTATCGATGAAACCGTTGCAGTCGTGCTTGACCACTGGTCGAGCCTGGTGTCCTGACGCGCAAGCTGCCGCTGTTATCGCAGGCTTGCGCCGGGATTGTTTTTTACTCCACTGGGGCGGGTGTTCTTCCCTGGTGTGTTTTTAACAGCCATTTCCGGCTTATGGATTTCATTTAATGTCCACCATTTCAACCCCTGCCGCCACAGGCGGCGAAAGCTTTGCCGACCTGTTTGCAGAAAGCATCAAGAACCAGGACATGAAGTCCGGTGAGGTGATTTCCGCTGAAGTCGTACGCATCGATCACAATTTCGTCGTGGTCAACGCCGGGCTCAAGTCCGAAGCGCTGATTCCCCTTGAAGAGTTCCTGAACGATCAGGGCGAACTCGAAGTCGAAGCCGGCGATTTTGTTTCGGTCGCCATCGACTCCCTGGAAAACGGCTACGGCGACACCATCCTGTCGCGCGACCGCGCCAAGCGCCTGTCGGCCTGGCTGCAGCTCGAGCAAGCGCTCGAGTCTGGTGAAATGGTTACCGGCACGATCACCGGCAAGGTGAAGGGCGGTCTTACCGTCATGACCAACGGCATCCGCGCGTTCCTGCCCGGCTCGCTGGTCGATCTGCGTCCCGTCAAGGACACCACGCCCTACGAGGGCAAGACCATGGAATTCAAGGTCATCAAGCTCGATCGCAAGCGCAACAACGTTGTGCTGTCGCGTCGCTCGGTCCTTGAAGCCAGCATGGGCGAAGAGCGCCAGAAATTGCTCGAAACCCTCAGCGAAGGCGCTGTGGTCAAGGGTATCGTCAAGAACATCACCGATTACGGTGCGTTCGTCGACCTGGGCGGCATCGATGGTCTGCTGCACATCACCGACATGGCATGGCGCCGCGTCCGTCATCCTTCCGAAGTCCTGCAGGTGGGCCAGGAAGTCGAAGCCAAGGTCCTCAAGTTCGATCAGGAAAAGAGCCGCGTTTCCCTGGGCGTCAAGCAGCTTGGCGAAGACCCATGGGTCGGCCTGGCTCGTCGCTACCCGCAAGGCACCCGTCTGTTCGGCAAGGTAACCAACCTGACCGACTACGGTGCGTTCGTTGAAGTCGAGGCTGGTATCGAAGGCCTGGTGCACGTCTCCGAAATGGACTGGACCAACAAGAACGTCGATCCGCGCAAGGTCGTCACCCTGGGCGAAGAAGTCGAAGTCATGGTTCTCGAAATCGACGAAGACCGTCGCCGTATTTCGCTGGGCATGAAGCAATGCCGCGCGAATCCCTGGGAAGAGTTCTCGATCAACTTCAAGCGCGGCGACAAGGTTCGCGGCGCCATCAAGTCGATCACCGACTTCGGCGTGTTCGTCGGCCTGCCCGGCGGCATCGACGGCCTGGTGCACTTGTCCGACCTGTCCTGGACGGAAACCGGCGAAGAAGCGGTCCGCAACTTCAAGAAGGGCGACGAAATCGACGCCGTGGTCCTGGGCATCGATACCGACAAAGAGCGCATTTCCCTGGGTATCAAGCAACTGGAAGGCGACCCCTTCAACAACTTCGTTGCAACCTACGACAAGGGTGCCGTGGTTCCCGGCGTGATCAAGTCCGTGGAAGCCAAGGGCGCGGTCGTGACGCTGTCCGTCGATGTCGAAGGCTATCTCCGCGCATCTGAGATCTCCTCCGGCCGCGTCGAAGACGCCGGCACGGTGCTGAACGTCGGCGACAACGTCGAAGCCATGATCATCAACATCGATCGCAAAACGCGTTCGATCCAGTTGTCGATCAAGGCGCGCGACAACGCTGAAACCGCCGATACCCTGCAGCGCATGTCGGAAGCCAGCGCTTCGTCGGGTACCACTAACCTGGGCGCTCTGCTGAAGGCCAAGCTCGACCAACAGCGCGACGACGGTTAATTGGCGTGACCAAGTCGGAACTGATTGCGATTCTTGCCAGTCGCTATCCGCAACTGGCAGCGCGCGATACGGATTACGCCGTGAAAACGGTGCTCGATGCCATGACGCAGGCCCTGGCGTGCGGCCAGCGCATCGAGATCCGCGGATTCGGCAGTTTTTCGCTCTCCGAGCGCCAGCCTCGCGTAGGCCGGAATCCTAAATCTGGCGAGAAAGTCATGGTGCCTGGCAAGCAGGTGCCTCATTTCAAGCCAGGCAAGGAATTGCGCGAACGGGTGGACTCGGCGTTCGAAAACGAGACGAATGCCGTCGGCGAATCCGGCGATGCCGCTTTTACGCTAGGTCAATTCGATACCCGCATCATGCACGGCTGATCGGCTTTGGGGTCAGACCCCGCGGTTTGTCCTGGGGTCAGACCCCGTATGGGGTCTGACCCCTTAGAAAAGAATACGGGGTCTGACCCCTCAAGAAAACAGGCCTTCCTACCAAGGGAGGCCTGTTTTCTTTTTGGCTCTCCGGATCGGTTTCGTCCTCAATTCCCTTACAATTAGCGGATTCCCGGTTTATTGGAGTGAATCATGCGTTATCTGGTCTGGCTGCTGCGCTTGGCCGTCTTCGTGCTGGTGTTGATGTTTGCCTTGAAGAACACTGGTCCCGTCGACGTCAACTTTTTCGCGGATCATGTCGTGACGGGCGTGCCTTTGATCGTGGTAATGCTGGCGGTTTTCGTGCTGGGTGTGTTTTTGGGGCTTCTGATCGCGGTGCCTTCCATCATGCGCCGACGACGCGAAGCAGCACGGCTGCGCCGCGAACTGACGCGGCTTGAAGAGAAAAGCCGCCAGAACGGCAGCGCTCCCGCCGAGACGCTCGCGCCTGAAGCCGTCGCTCCCATGGCTCCCCTGTAGCGCCCGGGGTTGAGCTGTGGATTTTGAAACCTGGTGGTTGATCTTCGTGCCCGTGCTGTTTGCATTGGGCTGGATTGCGTCTCGCGTCGATATCCGGCAGATGCTTTCCGAAACCCGCTCCTTGCCGAACTCCTACTTCAAGGGCTTGAATTTTCTCCTCAACGAGGAACCCGACCGCGCCATCGACGCCTTCGTCGAAGTGGCAAAGCTGGACCCGGAAACGACCGAGCTGCATTTTGCGCTGGGCAGCCTGTTCCGCAGGCGCGGCGAGATGGAGCGCGCGATCCGCGTTCACCAGAGCCTCCTGTCGCGTGCCGATCTGCCTCAGGCCGATCGCGAGAGCGCGCAGCATGAGCTGGCCCAGGACTTTCTCAAGGCGGGCATGCTGGATCGGGCGGAGCAGGCTTTCGAACAGGTGCTGGATACGCGTTTTGCGGTGCCTGCCGTGCGTGCCCTGATCCGAATCTACGAGTCCGAGCATGATTGGCCTCGCGCCATCGAGGCGGTCAAGCGCTTGCGCGCCCTGGTGGATGAACCGGTGCCGCAATTGGTGCATTATCAGTGCGAGCGGGCCGTCGCCGCGATGGCGGGCAAGAATCCGGACTTCAAGGCGGCCAGCGAAGCCCTGGATGCCGCCGATCACGCTGCCGCGGCCCTGCGCGGCGATGCCGGCAGCCAGGCATCGGAAGCCCGCATCGCGATGCTGCGCGCCCAGTTGGCGCGCCTGTCGGGCAAACCTGAGGAAGAACGCGCCTATCTGGCTTCCGTGCTGGACACCGCGCCGGAATACGCCAGCTTGATCGCGGGCGAGCTGATCGAGAGCTATCGGCAGGTCGGGCAACAGGAAGAAGGGCTGGCGGTGCTGCAAAACCACTACATGCGCCATCCCTCTCTGGATACGTTCAATGTCGTGTTCCGCGAGCTGCGGTCCCAGCATGGCCACAAGCCGGCCTGGGCGTTCGCGCGCGAGGCGTTGCGCGCCCATCCGTCGCTGCTGGGCCTGGACCGCATGCTGGAAGCCGAGCTCGTCCTTAACGAAGATCCGGCGGGGGTCCGGCTCGCCGCGTCCGAAGGCAGCAGCGCGGCGGCGGACATCGTTGCCGGCGCCGACCTCAGTCTGCTGCGCACCCTCATACACAAGCATACGCAGCGTCTCGATCGCTATGCCTGCCGGGTATGCGGGTTCGAGGCGCGTCACTTCTATTGGCAATGTCCGGGCTGCAATTCCTGGGAGACCTATCAACCCCGCCGTCTGGAGGAAATGAAATGATGCCGTTCCCGGCCGCAGCGGTAAGCCGCTCGAAAGTATTGGTCGTGGGCGACATCATGCTCGATCGCTATTGGTTCGGCGAAGTCGACCGGATATCGCCGGAGGCGCCGGTGCCCGTGGTGCGGGTGGCGCGCCGCGAAGACCGCCTGGGCGGCGCGGCGAACGTCGCGCGCAATATTGCGGCACTGGGCGCGCAGGCCAGCCTGCTGGGGCTGGTGGGCGCGGACGAGGCGGGTGAAAAAATAGCCCAGTTGGCGAACGAGGCGGGCATCCGCGCGCACCTGGTCATCGACCAACGCATGCACACCACCCTGAAGATGCGGGTGCTGGGCCGGCAGCAGCAGCTGTTGCGCGTGGATTTCGAGGAAGGCCCCGGTCCGGACAGCCTGGACGACCTGCAGTCGCTGTCACGGGACCTGGTCAGCCGGCACGACATGCTGGTGGTCTCGGACTATGCCAAAGGCGCGCTGGCCCATGTCGAACAATTGATCGCCGCGGCGCGCGAAGCAGGGGTTCCGGTGTTGGTGGATCCGAAAGGCCATGCCTACCGGCGCTATCGCGGCGCAAGCATCATCACGCCCAACCGCGCCGAGATGCAAGAGGCAGTAGGGCTTTGGGCCGATGAAGAAGATCTGGAGCGCAGGGCGCAAGGCTTGCGCGAGCAATTGGGGCTGGATGCTTTGCTCGTGACGCGCTCCGAGCAGGGCATGACGCTGTTCACCGAAGCGGGGCGGCAGCATACCGGCGCCCATGCCCAGGAAGTTTTTGACGTATCCGGCGCCGGCGATACGGTCCTTGCAACGCTGGCCGTCACGCGGGCCGCGGGTCTGGACTGGTTCGACGCCGTATTGTGGGCAAACCGCGCCGGAGGCGTGGTGGTCGGCAAGCTCGGTACATCGGTCGTCACGGCAGGAGAACTCTCATGATCGTCGTAACAGGCGGAGCAGGCTTCATCGGAAGCAACCTGGTGCGCGGGTTGAACCTGCGCGGTTTTACAGATATTTTGGTGGTCGACGACCTGACCGAGGGCGACAAGTTCGTCAATCTGGTTCATGGCCGTATTTCCGACTACATGCACAAGGACGACTTCCGGCAAGCCGTTGCGCGCGACGGATTTGAACGCATCGAAGCGATATTCCATCAGGGCGCATGCTCGGACACCACCGAGCGCAATGGCCATTACATGATGGACAACAACTACCGCGTCACGCTCGAATTGTTCCAGTATTGCCAAGGCAGGAAGATTCCGTTCATCTACGCTTCGTCGGCCGCGGTGTACGGCGCGGGCCCCGTCTATGCGGAACATCTGCGCAACGAGGCGCCGCTTAACGTCTACGGTTATTCGAAATTCCTTTTCGACCAAGTGCTGCGCCGGCACATGCCGGACCTGACGGCGCCTGTCGTCGGATTGCGCTATTTCAACGTCTATGGCCCACAGGAGCAGCACAAGGGACGAATGGCGTCGGTGGCCTATCACAACATGAACCAGTTCAAGGAGCTTGGGCATGTTCGCCTGTTCGGCGGTTGGGACGGCTACGACGATGGCGGACAAATGCGTGATTTCATCCATATCGACGATGTCGTGGATGTGAACCTCCATTTCCTCGATCATTCGCTGAAATCGGGAATTTTCAATTGCGGCACAGGATGCGCGCAGCCTTTCAACGACGTCGCCATGACGGTCGTGAACACCTTGCGGCAGCACCACGGTCTTGACGCGCTTACGCTGCAGGAACTCGTGGACCGGCAGCTACTGCGTTACATCGACTTTCCCGAAGACCTGAAGGGACGCTACCAAAGCCATACGCAGGCGGACTTGAGCCAACTGCGCGCAGCAGGTTACGAGAAGCCTTTCCGCGACGTCCAGACAGGTGTGTCGCAATACGTGAAGGCGCTGCTGCATCGCGGCATGCTGTAGTGCGCTAGGGGTCAGGCCCCGTACGGGGTCTGACCCCTGATAGAGCCCGACAGGCTTGTCCTTCGGTAAGTCTGCGCATGGACACTTTGCGGGAAAGCGTCTGTCGCGGCGCGTTCGTTCCCGGGATCATTGCAAGCAGGAGAGGCCGCCTCCGTGGGCGGCCGGCCCCGTCGGGCCGCTCCGTTTACATCCTACTCTGGAGCTTGCAAATGAATCCGTTTACCGAATCGACCGTTGCGCGTCCCCTGACAGAAACAACGCATGCAAAATACGGCGGGGTAGTGGCCCGCACGCGAGTGCGCAGGCGGCGTGGCAGCACGGGTCCTAGCCTGAAGGCGCTATTGCGCGCGGGCGTGCTGGCCGGCATATTCCTTCCCGCCCTGTCCTATGGCGTAGACGTCAATTCGGCCACGCCGGAACAATTGCGCGGCGTGCGCGGCATTGGGCCCAAGACGGCGGAAACCATTGTCGAAGAGCGTACGCGTGGCGGACGCTACGAGTCCATCGAAGATCTTTCCGACCGGGTCAAAGGCATTGGACCCAAGAAGGCTACGGCCTTGCAGGCGGCCGGCCTGACGGTCGGCAAGACGACGGCCGCTTCGGCCACGCCCGCGGCGCCCCAGGCTGCAGCGACCCAGCGTCCGAAAACGCGGTGAGAAGACGAAGGGGTCGGACCCGGCGGGTCTGACCCCACACCGCTTAAAGAAACAGGGGTCAGACCCACTCGGGTCTGACCCCTCATCATGAGGCAGGGGTCGGACCCCGTACGGGGTCCGACCCCATGGTGTATGATTTCCAGCATGAAAAAATATCTGACCATCGAAGACACCATAGGCTCGACGCCTCTGGTGCGTCTGCAGCGTATTCCCGGCGAGTTCGGCGAGCAGCGGGGCAATGTCATATTGGCCAAGCTCGAAGGCAATAACCCCGCGGGATCCGTGAAGGATCGCGCGGCCAGCTCGATGATCCGGCAGGCCGAGGCAAGGGGCGACATCAAGCCCGGCGATACCCTCATCGAGGCCACCAGCGGCAATACGGGCATCGCGCTGGCCATGACGGCCGCGGTCCGCGGCTACAAGATGATCCTCATCATGCCCGACAACCTGTCGGTGGAGCGCCGCGCGTCCATGACGGCCTACGGCGCGCAGTTGATCCTGACCCGCGCCGACCAGGGCGGCATGGAATACGCGCGCGATCTCGCACTGAAGATGCAGGCCGAAGGCAAGGGCAAGGTGCTGGACCAGTTCGCCAACGCCGACAACCCGCTCGCCCACGTCCAAGGCACCGGACCCGAGATCTGGGAACAGACCGACGGCGGCGTGACGCACTTCGTCAGCGCAATGGGGACCACGGGCACCATCATGGGCGTCGCGTCCTACCTGCATTCCAGGAATCCATCGGTGCGCATCGTAGGTGCACAGCCGGCGGAAGGCTCCCAGATACCGGGCATACGCAAGTGGCCCGAGGAATATCAGCCCAAGATCTACCAACCCGAGAAAGTGGACGAGTTCGAGCTCATCTCGCAGATCGAGGCGGAGCAAATGGCTCGCCGGCTGGCGGCCGAGGAAGGCATTTTTGGCGGCATTTCATCGGCGGGCGCCCTGGTGGCGGCCATGCGCGTGGCCGCCCGGGTCGAGAACGCCACGATCGTCTTCATAGTCTGCGATCGCGGCGACCGCTACCTGTCCACCGGCGTTTTCAATTAGGGGCGCCGTAGCCCATCTTGCCGGCCAGCACTTGCGCCAGGTCGGCAACCGAACCGGCATAGAAATAGCTGCGGTTGTAATGCGTGATGGCAAAGAAATTGGGCGTGCCGAGCCGGTATTCGGCCTGGTTCCTGGGTTCGTCGATCAGATCGACCACGCCGAGCTTGTGCTCCCGCCAATCGCCCGCCAGTGCCGTTTGCGCCCGGGTTATTTCACGCGCGCCCAGCGCCTCCAGCTGCGTCCAGCCGTAAGTCGGATATAGCCCCCCTTTGACCAGTGTGCCGGCATTGGCGGGCAGCGCGACCGGCGCAAAGACCGGCAGGCCCGGCACCCAGCCATGCAGGCGCAGGAAGCGCGCCACCGACGCGATGGCATCATCGGGACTGCCATGCAGGTCGATGCGCCCATCCCTGTTTCCGTCTGCCGCATAGCGCATCAGGCTGCCCGGCATGAACTGAGGCAATCCCATGGCGCCTGCGAACGAACCGGTGACGGTCAGCGCGTCGAGCTTGCCTTCATGGTCGAGCTGGATCAGGTCGGCAAGCTGATCCCGAAACAATTGGCTGCGCTCGGGGCGGCTGCTGTCGGGATAGCGGAACCCCAGCGTGGCCAGTGCGTCGAGCACCCGGAAATTGCCGGTGTGCCGGCCGTAAATGGTTTCGACACCGATGATCGCAACGATGATGGACGGCGGGACACCATACTCCTTCGCGGTCTTGTCCAGTTGCGCGCGGTGCGCGGCCCAGAATTCCTGGCCGGCTTTGATGCGCACCGGTTCGACAAAGCGATTCTTGTAAGTGACCCAGCTGCGGCGTATGCGGGTCGTGGATGGCGCCATGAGCTTTGCCGCGGTCGCGTTGTATTGGGCTGCCTGCAGCAGGCTTTCGACGCGTTGCAGTGGCACGCCGCGGCGCGCGGAGACTTCTTCGGCGTAGGCCTGGATGTCCGGCTTCAAGCGGCCGTCGGCCAAGCGGAAGCCTTCCGCGCGCGGGATGGAGGAACCGGCCTGGATGGAGGTGGATTCCGCCGTCCGGGACATGTCGGCGGACGTGCCGCCCGGCTGCATGGCCGGGCTGGCGGCGATTTGTTGCGGCGGGGGCATGGCTGTCTGGGTCGAGGCGCAGCCGGCCAGGAACAGCGACAGCACGCCGGCTTGCAATATACGGGCAGGTTTGAACATAATCATCCTTATGGAGACTCTATATATTACCCACCCGGAGTGCCGGCTGCATGAAATGGGAAGCTGGCACCCCGAGTGCCCCGCGCGCTTGGACGCCATCAACGACCGCCTGCTGGCCAGCGGGCTGATGGGCTATCTCCGCGAGCGCGAGGCCGTCCCCGCCCGGGATGAAGACATTCTGCGCGTCCATGGGGCCGGCTATTTGGAATGTTTGCGGGGTAAAGCGCCTGCCGACGGCTATTTCCCCATCGATGCCGACACCATCATGAATCCTCATACGCTATCCGCCGCCATGGCGGCGGCGGGCGCGGGCATCATGGCGGTGGACGCCGTCATGAACCAGGAATGCGCCAACGCATTCTGCGCGGTCCGCCCGCCGGGCCATCATGCGCGCCCGTCCCAGGCCATGGGCTTCTGTTTCTTCAACAATGTCGCCGTGGCGATGGCTCACGCGCTTGAAACGCATGGCCTGCATCGGGTGGCCGTCATCGACTTCGACGTGCATCACGGCAATGGAACGGAAGAAATGTTTGGCGGCGATTCCCGCGTATTGATGTGCAGTTTTTACCAGCATCCTTTTTTTCCCAATCTCAGGCAGGACCCCCCATCGGACAATATGGTGAACATACCGGTGGATGCCTACACGAAAGGCGATGCCTTGCGCATGCTGGTCAGCGACGTCTGGATGCCCCGGCTGCGGGCCTTCCGTCCCGAATTCGTTTTTATCTCGGCGGGCTTCGATGCCCATCGCGAGGACGATATGGGGCAACTCGGCATGGTCGAGCAAGACTATGCCTGGATCACCGATCAACTTGTCGAGCTGGCAGACGAAACGGCCCAGGGCAGGATTGTTAGCTTTCTTGAAGGAGGCTATTCGCTTTCTGCGTTGGGCAGGAGTGCTGCAGTGCACATAAAATCGCTCGCAAAGTTGTAGAATACAAAATTCTCATTTGCAATTTTCTTAAAAGTTCCTCAGGAGGAAGCTCGATGAAGGTCTTGGTGCCTGTCAAGCGTGTGGTTGATTACAACGTCAAGGTACGCGTTAAATCCGATCAAAGCGGCGTGGATATCGCCAACGTGAAAATGTCGATGAACCCGTTCGACGAGATCGCGGTTGAAGAAGCGACCCGCCTGAAGGAAAAAGGCGTGGCCACCGAAGTGGTCGCGGTCAGTTGCGGCGTTGCACAATGCCAGGAAACCCTGCGTACCGCCATGGCCATCGGCGCGGATCGCGGTGCCCTGATCCAGACCGACGCCGAGCTCCAGCCCCTGGCGGTGGCCAAGCTGCTGAAGGCGCTGGTCGACAAGGAACAGCCTCAGTTGGTCATCCTGGGCAAGCAGGCCATCGATGATGACGCCAACCAGACCGGCCAGATGCTCGCCGCTCTGCTGGACTGGCCGCAAGCCACGTTCGCCAGCAAGGTCGAGGTCAATGGCGATTCCGTATCGGTTACCCGCGAGGTCGACGGCGGCCTGGAAACGGTTGCGCTGAAGTTGCCCGCCATCGTCACCACCGACCTGCGCTTGAACGAGCCGCGCTACGTCACGCTGCCCAATATCATGAAAGCCAAGAAGAAGACGCTCGACGTGGTCACGCCGGAAGACCTGGGCGTCGATGTCGCACCACGCTTGAAGACGCTCAAGGTTTCCGAGCCGCCGGCGCGTTCGGCCGGCATCATGGTGCCCGACGTCGCGACATTGGTGGACAAACTGAAGAACGAAGCAAAGGTGGTTTAAATGACGATTCTTGTTATTGCTGAACACGACAATGCCCAACTGAAGGGCGCAACGCTCAATGCCATTGCCGCGGCGGCCAAGCTGGGCGGCGATATCCATGTCCTGGTTGCCGGCAGCGGCGCCAAGGCGGCGGCAGACCAGGCTGCGCAGGCGGCCGGCGTCGGCAAGGTGCTGCTGGCTGATGGTCCCTCGCTGGCCGAGGGCCTTGCCGAGAACGTGGCTGCCCAGGTACTGGCCATCGCCGGCAATTACAGCCATATCCTGTTCCCGGCGACTGCGGCGGGCAAGAACGTGGCGCCCCGGGTTGCCGCCAAGCTCGACGTCGCGCAGATCTCCGACATCCTGTCGGTCGAGTCGGCCGATACCTTCACACGCCCCATCTACGCCGGCAACGCCATTGCGACGGTCCAGTCCTCTGACACGATCAAGATCATCACGGTGCGCACCACCGCTTTTGATCCCGTGGCAGCGCAAGGCGGCAGCGCCGCGGTCGAAGCCGTGGATGCCGTGGCCGATTCCGGCAAGTCGTCCTTCGTGGGCCGCGAAGTCGCCAAGAGCGACCGTCCCGAGCTGGCCGGCGCCACGGTCGTGGTGTCCGGCGGCCGCGGTCTGGGCAGCGCCGAGAACTTCAAGATCCTGGATCCGCTGGCCGACAAGCTGGGTGCGGCGCTGGGCGCATCGCGCGCGGCCGTCGACGCCGGTTATGCTCCCAACGATTGGCAGGTCGGCCAGACCGGCAAGATCGTCGCGCCGCAACTGTACGTTGCCGTGGGCATCTCGGGTGCGATCCAGCACTTGGCAGGCATGAAGGACTCCAAGGTGATCGTCGCGATCAACAAGGATGCCGAAGCGCCCATCTTCGGTGTGGCCGATTACGGCCTTGTGGCAGACCTGTTCCAGGCCGTGCCCGAGCTGGTCGAAACCCTCTGATCATCGACCGCTTCCTGAAAAGCCTGTAGACCGTCGTTTACAGGCTTTTTTTACAAAGGGCTCGTGGCTGCGGCCGGAGTTCCTCGTTACATACATGCCGGACGGCTTTGGCATACTGGAGACTGTATGAGCTATCGAGCACCTCTCAAGGATATTCGCTTTGCAATGAAGGAGCTGGCGGACCTGAAGGGCGTTCTGGCCCTGCCGGGCTACGAGGAAGTGTCCGAAGACCTGATCGACGCCGTGCTCGACGAGAATGCGCGATTCGTCGAACAGGAAATCGCTCCTCTGAATCGGGACGGCGATATCAAGGGCGCCAAATGGTCCGACGGCGGCGTGACCACTTCGCCGGGCTTCAAGAAGGCATTCCAGGAATTCGCGCAAGGCGGCTGGCAAGGGCTGCTGCATCATCCCGAACAGGGCGGGCAGGGCCTGCCCAAGCTCGTGGGCGCGCCGACCAGCGAAAATATCAATTCCGCCAGCCTGGCGTTTTCGCTCTGTCCGCTCCTGACGGACGGCGTGATCGAAGCGCTTACCGCAGTGGGCAGCCGGGCTCAGCAGGATCTATACATTCCCGCCCTGATCGAAGGCCGCTGGACGGGCACCATGAACCTGACCGAACCCCAGGCGGGTTCCGATCTCGCGCAGGTGTCCACGCGCGCGGTCAGGCAGGACGACGGCAGCTACCGGCTGTTCGGCCAGAAAATCTTCATTACCTACGGTGAGCACGATATGGCCGAGAACATCGTGCATCTCGTCCTGGCGCGCACGCCGGACGCGCCCAAGGGCGTCAAGGGGATTTCGCTGTTCATCGTTCCGAAGTTCCTGGTCAATGACAACGGCGAACTGGGCGCCCGCAACGACGTCTGGTGCGCATCGCTCGAGCACAAGCTCGGCATACATGGCAGCCCTACAGCCGTGCTGCTCTATGGGTCCGGCAAAGGCGAAGTAGGCGAGGGCGCCGTGGCTCAGCTCGTCGGTGAAGAAAACCGCGGCTTGGAATACATGTTCATCATGATGAATGCGGCGCGTTACGCGGTGGGCATTCAAGGCGTTGCGGTTTCCGAGCGGGCCTTGCAACTGGCGACGGCCTATGCCCACGAGCGGCTACAGGGCCAGGCGCTAGAGGGCTCGCCGGGTCCAGTGTCCATCGTCAATCATCCGGACGTCCAGCGCATGTTGCTGACCATGAAGTCACTGACCGAGGGTGCGCGGGCGCTCGCCTACGTGGCCGCATCCTTCTGCGATAAATCAAGGCACGAGCCCGACGCCGAAGCGCGCGCCCATTACAAATCGCTATACGAATACCTGGTTCCGGTCGTGAAGGGGTTTTCCACCGAGATGTCGGTCGAGGTTGCATCCTTGGGCATACAGGTTCATGGCGGCATGGGCTATATCGAGGAAACCGGCGCCGCGCAGCACTACCGCGACGCCCGCATCCTGCCCATCTACGAAGGCACGACGGCCATACAGGCCAACGATTTCGTGGGCCGCAAGGTATTGCGGGATGGCGCTGCGGTGGCTGCCGCGCTGTCCAAAGAAATGCGCTCGGCGGTGCTGGCACTCCGGTCCGCTGCGGATGCCGACGAGCAGGGCGCCGAAGCGCTGGTATTGGTGGCGCGGCGCCTTGAAGCCGCCGTGGAAGCCTACGAGCGCGCCACCTCATTTATCCTGAAGCAGGCTGGAGAATCCCCCCGGGCGGTATTCATGGGCAGCGTCCCTTACCTGATGCTGGCAGGCGTGGTGCACGCCGGCTGGCAAATGGCCAGGGCCGCTCTGGCGTGCCGAGAGCACGCGCGGGCGGGCGATAGCGACGATTTCTATGTGGCTAAATTGGCCACCTGCGTATTCTATGCGGCCCACATTCTGCCAAGAAGCCAGGCGCATTGCGATGCGGTGCTCGAGGGCGAGCTCGCCAGCCGCTACGCCGCCCTGGCGGTGAGATCATAAGTAAATAACTACCGCCTATTTCCTTTGACTTGTTCATGCTGTCAAAATATATTGACTGTGCATCCCGCAGATCCATTTCTTTGATGAGAGAGCTGACATGACAACTTTGCGCCTGGGCGACACCGCCCCTGATTTCGAGCAGGATTCTTCAATTGGCCGTATTCGCTTCCATGAATACCTGGGAGACGGCTGGGGCGTGCTGTTTTCGCACCCGGCCGACTTCACCCCCGTTTGCACGACCGAGCTGGGCTATACCGCCATCGTGGCGGGCGAATTCGCCAAGCGTAATGCGAAAGTCATCGCAGTGTCGGTCGACGACGCCGAGTCCCATCGGAAATGGATCGAGGACATCAACGATACGCAGAATACCAAGGTGGAATTCCCCATCCTGGCGGATGAAGACCGCAAGGTCTCGACGCTGTATGACATGATCCATCCCAATGCCAGCACAACGGCGACCGTGCGTTCGGTTTTCCTGATCGACCCGGCCAAGAAAGTGCGCCTGATCATTACCTATCCCGCCAGCACCGGCCGCAATTTCAACGAGATCCTGCGGGTGCTGGATTCCCTGCAACTGACGGACAGCCACAGCGTGGCAACGCCGGTCAACTGGGAAGACGGCGACGACGTCATTATTGTTCCCTCCCTGCAGGACGAAGCGGTCCTGAAGGAAAAATTCCCGAAGGGTTATACCGTCGTGCGCCCGTACCTGCGCGTTACGCCCCAGCCCAACAAGTGATGAGGGGTCAGGGGGTCAGACCCCGTGCGGGGTCTGACCCCTTGCCCGCCTAACCCGCTGCCCCAGGTAGCGGTTTTTTTTCGTCCCATGCTCCAGCTTGCCGCTGCAAGCTGTGGTTTTTTTACATGCCTGAAATCAAAGCTTGCAAAAAATACTGTTTTTTCATACAGTATCGCTCATGCGTAGCTGTATTTATAAACAGTAGTTTCGGCGCAGCGCTCGCGCACTGGCCGGTTTGAATGAGGCAAACAATGAAAACCCACCGTGTCAATAATGCTCCTTCCAAATGGCCTTTTCCCGCCAAGCCCGTCAAGCGTGGCAAGGGTCGGCTAAGCAGGGGGGCCATGCTGGTCGATGTCTGCCTGGTTGCCGTCTGGGGGGCAAGCATTCCCGGGCTCATGTGGCTGGGTGCAGCCAGCGGCTTTTAAAACGCCGTAGTTCCCTGTATAATGGCAGGCTTTGCAACTCATCCTCTGACGGGTTTTATAACTGGTTTTATAACTACCGCTTGCGGTTTGCCTTATTGGCTAGCTGGCTTGGGTAGAGCCAAGTGGTTGAAAGAGCTGTCAAACTTCGGTTAGCGCAGCAGTTGACGCAACACGGCAAAAACAGGCCCGCATCAAGATGACCTCTGGAGCGTTCACCGTGAACCTTATCGAACTTCTTGAACAAGAAGAAATTGCCCGCCTTACCGGCGGCGAAGCCAAACCCGAGTTTGGCCCTGGCGACACCGTCGTCGTCAATGTAAACGTGGTCGAAGGCGCTCGCAAGCGTGTTCAGGCATATGAAGGCGTGGTTATTGCCAGGCGCAATCGCGGCTTGAATTCTTCCTTCATCGTCCGCAAGATTTCTTCCGGCGAAGCCGTGGAACGTACATTCCAATTGTATTCTCCGCAAATCGCAAGCATCGAAGTCAAGCGCCGTGGCGATGTCCGCCGTGCTAAACTGTACTATCTGCGTAGCCGTTCGGGTAAGTCCGCTCGCATCAAGGAAAAGCTGGTTCGCAAATCGGCAGCCAAGAAGGCGGCAGAATAACCCCTGCTGGCTCTGGTCCAGAATCAACAAAGGCACCCCGGCGGGTGCCTTTGTGTTTTAGGAACTATGTCGCAAAACCCATCATCCCCCAGAAGCAGGCGCGTCATCGCCACCCCTGTTTTTGATCCGCTGGTTCAGCCCGTCGTGCCTAGGAAGCCGCTTCAAGCCCTGCGCGGCGCCAGCATGCAGCTGGATTTCATCCAGTCCGCTTTTCAGCGATCCTTTCAGTGGCAGGTCGAGCCGCTATTCAAGCTTTCGTTCGACGCCGATCCCTTGCAGAATCAGGATGCCATCCCGGCTGCGGTATTCTTTCCGCTGGTTCAACGGCCGACCGGCCTGCATGTCCTGTTCACGCGCCGCGCCTCGCACCTGTACGACCACGCAGGCCAGATCTGTTTTCCCGGCGGGCGCATCGAAGACACGGATCGCGATGAAGTCGCCGCCGCGTTGCGCGAAACCCGGGAAGAGATCGGAGTGGAGCCCGAGTTCATACAGCTCATAGGCAAGCAGCCGGAATATCTGACCTCGTCGCGCTTCATCATGAAGCCGGTCGTGGGATTGATACGGCCCGGGTTCAGGGTCACGCCGGATGTCAGCGAGGTCGCCGAAGTATTCGAGGTGCCGTTGTCGGTCTTGATGGATCCGCGCCTGCATCGCCTGCATCAGGCGCAACTGCCCGATGGCAACCAGCGCCTGTATTTTTCCATCACGTGGCAGTCTTATTTCATCTGGGGCGCCACCGCTGCGTTGATACGCAATTTCTACCATTTTCTTTCTGCGGCGCAGAAACAGTAGACGAAGGAAGGGGGTCAGACCCCGAATGGGGTCCGACCCCGGACTTGTCGCGCTGGTCATTGTGCCCGAGGGGTCCGACCCCGTATGGGGTCGGACCCCAATCCTCGTCGAAATCGCCCCAAGGGGTCAGACCCCATATGGGGTCTGACCCCACGTCAATACCGCCCCTGCGCCTCGTTCTCGGCCAGGATGCGCTTGTAAAGCTCATGCCGTTCCGGGGGGATGGAGCCCTGTTCCAGCGCCGCCAGCACGCCGCAACCTGGTTCATGCCGATGTGTGCAGTTATAGAATCGGCAATGCGCGATGCCTTCCTGGAATTCGGGGAAGCCGCGTTCGATGTCGCTGGGGCTAAGATGATACAGGCCGAACGCCTGGAAGCCGGGCGAATCGATCAGGTCGCCGGAGCCGTCGGGCAGATGGTAGAGGCGGGTGGTGGTGGTGGTGTGCTTGCCCGTTCCAAGTGCCAGGGAGTGCTCCTGCGTGTGGGCGCGCGCGTCGGGGATGAGCGCGTTCAGTATGGTCGATTTGCCCATGCCGCTTTGCCCCAGCAACAGGCTGCATTTGCCTTTCAGGACGGGGAGCAGGGCATTCCGCACCGCCTCTTCGGCCAGAGCGCTGATTTCGATGGTGCGAACGCCGGCGCCGGCGAGGCTGGCCAGCTTGGCGCGCGCCCGGGGCAGGCTGTCTTGGAGGTCTGTCTTGTTCAGGACGATGACTGGTTCGATGCCGGCGGTCCGGGCGGCGATCAAGGCGCGCCCCAGGAGGTCGTCGGAAAACACCGGCTCGGGTGCCACCACGATCAGCAATTGGTCGACGTTCGCGGCGAACTGCTTGCTGCGCATGTCGTCGGAGCGATAGAGCAGGTTGCGCCGTTCGAGTATCTGGTCGATGGATCCTTCATCCGCTGCCTGAGGACTCACGACGACGTGGTCGCCGACGGTGGCACCGGCCTTCTTCCCGCGTGGAAAGCATTTGCGCACGCTGCCATCGGCGAATTCCACCGTGTAATGGCGCCCATGTGCCGCAATGATGCGGCCTTGCAAGCCTGCGGCTTTATCCATGCTTGAGTTTCTGTATGCGGATCACGGCGGGTGGGTGGCTGTCGTAATAGGCGGAGTGTATCGGATCGGGCGTCAAAGTGGCGGCATTGTCGTCATAAAGCTTCACCAGCGCCGAAACGAGCCGCTCGGGCGGGCATTGTTCCGCGGCATAGCGGTCCGCCTGGAACTCATCGCGCCTGGAAAGCCAGCTGGCAAGAGGTGTTGCCCAGAACGTGAAGACCGGCACCGCCAGGAAGAGCAGGATCAAGGCCAGCGCGTCGTTGGGGCGCCCCAGCTGCGGCAGCACGCCCAAACCGACGTAGAACCAGGTCTGTGTCGACAGCCAGCCCAGGAGCAGCAAGAAGACCAGGGCGACGGCGAAACTGACCACCATGCGCTTGATGATGTGCTTGTGGCTGAAATGGCCGAGCTCATGCGCCAGCACGGCCTCGACCTCGTCGACATTCAGTCGTGACAGCAGCGTGTCGAAGAAGACGATGCGGCGCGCATTGCCAAAACCGGTGAAGTAGGCGTTGCCGTGCGCTGAACGCCTGGAGCCATCCATGACGAACAAGCCGCTCAGCGAGAAGCCGCAGCGTTTGGCCAGGCTTTGTATGCGTTCGGCCATCTCGGGATTATCCAGTGGCGTGAACTTATTGAAAAGCGGCGCGATGACGGTGGGAAACAGCCAGAGAATCAAGAAATTGAATCCCACCCAAAGACCCCACGCCCACCAGACCCAATTGGCGCCCGCATTGCCCATGAACCAGATCACGCCGGCGGCCAGCGGCGTGCCCAGCAGCAGGGAAAGCGCCAGTGTCTTCAGGTTGTCCTGTATGAACAAGCGGGGACTGATGCGATTGAAGCCGAAACGGGCTTCAAGCTTGAACTTGCGCCAGGCTGAAAAAGGCAGGCCGATCAGGCCCATGATGGCAAGCACGGCCCCCAGCAGCATCAGCTGGCGCAGCATCTCGTTGTCGAACAGGACGCCCAGGTGGTGGTCCAGGAACTGCAGCCCGCCCAGAAGGGTGAAACCGACGAGGACGGCGGCTTCGGTAATCCGCTCCACCATGGAGAACTGCATCTTTGCCATGGTGTAGTCGGCGGCGCGCTGATGGCTGTACAGTCCGATGCGGTCCGAGAATTCCGGCGGGACCCGATCGCGGTGCGTTTGCACGTGCCGGATCTGGCGTGAGGCAAGCCAGAGTCCGGTCAGGACGTCTGCAAGCAGGAAGGAGACGAACAACAATGTAAACATGGCGAGCCGGTGTGTGCGAAAATCTCTGTTTTAAGGAAGGATTATATGGCGGCGAATGATCAGCGTCTGGTGTGGCTCGATATGGAGATGACGGGCCTGGACCCCGAAAAAGAGCGGATTATCGAAGTGGCCGTGGTGATCACCGAGGCCGATCTGAGCTTTGTGGCCGAAGGGCCGGTATTGGTCATACACCAAAGCAATGAGCTTCTTGACGCCATGGACAACTGGAACAAGTCCACGCATGGCAAGAGCGGCCTGATCGACAAGGTCAAGGCGTCCACCCTGACCGAGGCGCAGGCCGAGGAACAATTGCTGGCCTTTCTTTCCCAGCATGTTTCACCGGGGAAGTCGCCGATGTGCGGCAATACCATCGGCCAGGATCGCCGCTTCATGGTGAAATACATGCCCAGGCTCGAGGCCTTCTTTCATTACCGCAACCTGGATGTCAGCACGCTCAAGGAGCTTTCCCTGCGCTGGAAGCCTGAAGTCTATCGCAGCTTCGTCAAGAAAAGCCGGCACGAAGCGCTGGCCGACATCTATGAGTCCATTGAAGAGCTCAAGCATTATCGCGAGCATTTCATCAAGCTGTAACCCCGGCCCAAGCCGGCCAGATATCGGCCGCCCGCCGCGTCAGGCCACCGCCTGACGCGCGCTTTGCTTTTCGCGGCCTCCGAAGCGGTCGTACACATAGGATTTCAGCGGCTGAAAACGCGCGGGATCCCGTTCCAGTATCTCGCACAGGTGTTCCTCGGCGGCATCGAATACCGCCCAGTACAACTGGCCGCACAGCTCGCGCGCGGCATGGCCCGGCCAATCGCCGGGCAGCATCTGCTGGGGCAGTTGCGGATCGTGCAGTACGATCCTGCGCCAGGCATGCAGGGCGATGGCGCGTATGGCGAATGCCTGCATGGGCCTCATCTGCGGACCTATGAATTCAAGCAGCGGACCATAGGATTCCAGGAAAGCCCGGTATTGCCGATCGACTCCCTCGATATCCCAGCACTGTGACACCAGTTCACTGATCTGCAGGCCTTCCCCTTCGTTCATTTCATGGGCGCTCATGACCAGGGCGTGGCGCGCGAGCTTGAGCTTGCCCAGTATCTTCAAGGCTGCGCTTTTCTGATTGCGCGGAATGGCGAAGATGCCGGGCGCGATGGCGCCGAATCCGGCCCATACCAATTCATGGCGGAGCTCTCCGCGCTTGCCCAGGCTGCTGTTGCCGAAGCGGGGCAGGATGACGAGCGTCCAGTCGCCGTCCCAGAGCAGGGGCGATCCGGTATAGATGCGGCTGGAGGCCTGCCGTGTCAGTTCCAGTCCTTGTTCGCTCAAGCGGTACAGGCTGCGTCGTCCGTGGCGTTCGGATTGCAGCCAGTCTTGCGCCACAAGGCGGAAGACGCTGGTTCGCAGCAGGCGCTCATTGATGCCCAGCGGTGTGACCAGGTCGATCAGGTCGCTCAGCCAGATGCTCCCGCCGTGAGGCTCGATGGCGTCGCCCAGCAGTGTCACGCACAGTGATTTCGCGCGAGGCGGGTCGTGTTCCAGCAGCGAATGGATCAGGCGTTGCAATACAGGACTGGAGTCGGTCATGGTGTGGAGATGTCTTGGAAACAGGTCTATTTGATACTATAATTTGATTGACATCAATATTTTTGTATTAAATAATAAAAAAGAATCGAATAAGCAGGCTAACACGTATAGGAGACGCCTCATGTATGCCCAACTAGTGGAAACCGGGGTCAAGAGCGTGCGTTCCGTCGATCAGCTGTCCGGTCAGGAGCAGTCGTTCCAGCAGCGCATCGATGAAGGTGTCCGCATCGAGCCCAAGGACTGGATGCCGGAAGCATATCGCAAGACGCTCGTGCGGCAGATATCGCAGCATGCGCACTCGGAAATCGTCGGCATGCTGCCGGAGGGCAATTGGATCACGCGCGCGCCGACGCTCAAGCGCAAGGCCATCCTCCTGGCCAAGGTGCAAGACGAAGCAGGGCACGGCCTTTACCTTTACAGTGCGGCCGAAACGCTGGGTGTTTCGCGCGATGACCTGATCGACGATCTGCACTCCGGCAAGGCCAAATACTCCAGCATCTTCAATTACCCCACGCTGACCTGGGCCGATATCGGCATGATAGGCTGGCTGGTCGACGGCTCGGCCATCATCAACCAGATTCCGCTGTGCCGATGTTCCTACGGCCCATACGCGCGGGCCATGGTGCGGGTCTGCAAGGAAGAATCCTTCCATCAGCGGCAAGGCTACGACCTGCTGATCGAGATGTGCCTGCGCGGTACGCCCGAGCAAAAGGAAATGTGCCAGGATGCCCTGAACCGCTGGTGGTGGCCGGCGCTCATGATGTTCGGTCCATCCGACGCCGACTCCCCCAATAGCGCGCAGTCCATGCAATGGCGCATCAAGCTGTTTTCCAACGACGAGCTGCGCCAGAAAATGGTCGACCAGACGGTGCCTCAGGCCGAATACCTGGGCCTGAAGGTTCCCGATCCAGACCTCAAGTGGAACGAGGAAAGCGGCCACTACGATTTCGGCGAGATCGACTGGAGCGAGTTCTACGCGGTCATCAAGGGCAATGGCCAGTGCAACCGCGAAAGACTCAAGACACGCGTTCGTGCACACGAGGAAGGCGCATGGGTGCGCGAAGCTTTTTCCGCCTATGCCGACAAGCAGGATCGCAAGAAAGCGGTGGCCTGAGCCGCCGTACTGCTCCCATGCACGGCACGCCGCGCCGCGGCGGCCTTGCCAGACCAGACAGAGTGCCCATGGCAGCGGCACGGAGGATGAAAACATGAGTCAGAACGGATGGCCTCTCTGGGAGGTCTTCATACGCAGCCAGCATGGCCTGGCCCACAAGCATGTGGGCAGCGTGCACGCATCGGATGCCGAAATGGCGATCAACAACGCGCGCGATGTCTATACACGGCGCAACGAGGGCCTGAGCATCTGGGTGGTCAAGGCGGCCGACATCACGGCCAGTTCGCCGGGCGACAAAGAGCCGCTGTTCGAGCCCGCCGACAGCAAGGTCTACCGGCATCCCACGTTTTTCCCGATGCCCGACGAAATCAAGATGTAGGAGGCACTGTGGACCAAGCATTGTTTCAGTATCTGCTGCGCCTGGGCGATACCACGCTGATACTTTCCCATCGCCTGTCCGAATGGACCGGCCATGGACCCGCCCTCGAAGAAGAAATGGCAACGGCCAACGTGGCGCTCGATCTGCTGGGCCAGGCCCGCATGTGGCTGACGCTGGCGGGCGAGGTCGAAGAAAAAGGCCGCAGCGAAGACCAGCTCGCCTACCTGCGGGACGCTCCCCAGTACCGGAATTACCTGCTCGTGGAGCGTGAAAACGGCCATTATGGCGACACCATGGCGCGCCAGTTCCTGTTCGATGTTTGGCACTACTTCCTGCTGCGCGAGCTTTCCGCGTCGCAGGACGAGCGCGTCGCCGCCATTGCCGCCAAGTCGCTCAAGGAGGTGACCTATCATGTGCGCCGTTCGTCGGACGTCCTGGTGCGCCTGGGCGACGGCACCGAAGAAAGCCACGCCCGCATGCAAGAAGCTCTGGACGACGCATGGCGCTATGTCGGCGAGCTTTTCCATGACGACGACGTCATCGCCGGCCTGGCCGACCGCGGCATCGTTCCGCTGCACTCGTCTTTGTGGCCCGCCTGGGAAGCGCACGCGAGTGCGGTGATCCGCGAAGCCACGCTGAATCTGCCCGCAAGGGACGAGGCCGAACACCCCGCGCACCGGGGCGGCATCGTCGGGCGCCACACCGAGGCGCTGGGCTATATCCTGGCCGAGATGCAGCATTTGCAGCGGGCTTATCCGGGAGCATCGTGGTGATTACCGCCGCCCGGCCTTCCGTCGAACAGGTCATGCAATGGCTGTCCGCCGTCGCCGACCCCGAGATCCCGGTGCTGTCGATCGCCGACCTGGGACTCATACGGGATATCGAGTGGGAAGGTGAAACCTGCGTCGTCACGATCACGCCCACCTACTCCGGCTGCCCGGCCATGCGCGAAATCTCTGACGGCATCGTGGCCGCCCTGAAGGCGCAAGGACTGGACCAGTTGCGGGTGGACACCCGGCTTTCTCCGGCCTGGACCACCGACTGGATGACCGAAAAAGGCCGGGACGCGCTGAAAGGCTACGGTATTGCTCCGCCCGCGGAAAAAGCCATCGACATCTCCGGAATCACGCGGCGCAATACACAGGTGGTGGTCCCCTGTCCGCAATGCGGATCCCGGGATACGCGCCTGGTCAGCCACTTCGGATCGACTTCATGCAAGGCGCTGTATCGCTGCAGTCATTGCGGCGAGCCTTTCGACTATTTCAAGGCGCATTAGCGTCAACAGGCTCTCTCATGAATCAATTCTATTCATTGAAAGTCGCGTCCGTCGCCAAGAACACGCGCGACGCCGTGGTGGTGACGTTCGATGTCCCATCGGACCTGAATGACCGGTTCTCGTTCCGGCCGGGGCAATACCTGACTTTGCGCGCGAACATCGATGGCGAAGAGTTGCGGCGCTCATATTCCATCTGTGCATCGCCCAGCGACCGGCAATTGCGGGTCGCCATCAAGCGCCTGAACGACGGTGCATTTTCGTCATGGGCGAACCAGCATCTGGCGGCGGGGCAATCCATCGAAGTGATGCCGCCCGACGGCCACTTCACCGTGGAGTTCGACCCCGCCAATGCGCGCCGCTACGTGGCGTTTGCGGTGGGCAGCGGCATTACGCCCATACTGTCGCTGGTCAAGACGGCGCTGAGCACGGAGCCCGCCAGCAGTTTCACCCTGTTCTTCGGCAATCGCGCGTCGTCCGCCGTCCTGTTCCGGGAAGAGATCGAAGACCTGAAAAACCAGTACATGGACCGATTCTCGCTGGTTTACATCATGAGCCGCGAGCATCAGGACATCGATCTGTTCAATGGCCGCCTCGATGGCGCCAAGGTGGAGCAGCTGCTGGGCAAGTGGATGGATCCGTCCACCATCGATTACGCCTTCGTCTGCGGTCCGCAGGACATGACCGAATCCGTGATCGAGTCGCTGCAGGGGAAGGGCCTCGAGAAGTCCCAGATCAAGTTCGAGCTGTTCGGGTCCCCCAAGGGCCCGCGCGCCTTGCGCACGGGCAAAGAGGCCCGCAAGGCGCCGGGCAACGAACTATGCGAGCTGACGGTCATCCAGGACGGCCTCACACGGACGCTCACCATAGAAAAAAACAAGGACAGCGTCCTGGATTCCGCCTTGGCTCAAGGCGTGGAATTGCCTTATTCTTGCAAGGGCGGCGTATGTTCCACCTGTCGTTGCAAGGTCACCGAGGGCGAGGTCGACATGGACGCCAATTTTGCGCTGGAAGACTATGAAGTCCAGCGCGGTTTCATACTCAGCTGTCAAAGCTTTCCGGTCAGCGACAAGGTCGTCATCGACTTCGACCAGGAAACCTGACCACCCATACGCGCCGTCCCGCGGCACACAGACGAATATTCCGGCCGTTCCCTCATGCCGGAACGGCTCAGCAATGAACAACAAGGAGCAAGCAGTGTCAGTCGACTATTTCAACGCCCATCAGGAAGTTCTCGAAAAAGCGGTGGCCGCCGCCGCCGATCGGGGTTACTGGAGCCCGTTTTCCGAGTCTCCCAGCCCCCGCGCCTACGGGGAGTCGGCCAACGAGCTCGGCCTCGCCGCGTTCGAAGCATACAAAGGCAAGGACTTCCCGCTGGAACAGGACGGAGAAGCCGGCAAGGTGTCCGGCGAAGTCTCGCCCTTCGGTCCGGAGCTGGGCATCCGCTATCCGCAAGTACCCGCCGACACGCTGGTCCTGCAGTCGCAGGCCGCCCTGGAAAACTGGCGTGAGGCGGGCCCGCGCGCCTGGGTGGGCGTTGCGCTGGAAATCCTGCAGCGCCTCAATCGGCACAGCTTCGAAATCGCCTACGCGGTGCAGCACACCACGGGGCAAGGCTTCATGATGGCTTTCCAGGCGGGCGGGCCGCATGCCCAGGATCGCGGCCTGGAGGCCGTGGCCTATGCCTGGCAGGAAATGGCGCGCATCCCCGACCAGGCCGGCTGGGAGAAGCCGCAGGGCAAGCACGACCCCATCAAAATGCAAAAGAGGTTCACCGTGGTGCCGCGCGGCATCGGCCTGGTGATCGGCTGCTCGACCTTTCCCACCTGGAACGGCTATCCCGGCCTTTTCGCCAGCCTGGCTACCGGCAACACCGTCATCGTCAAGCCGCATCCCGGCGCCATCCTGCCGCTGGCCATCACGGTCAAGATCGCGCGCGAAGTCCTGACCGATGCGGGGTTCGACCCCAATGTCGTCCTGCTGGCGGCGCATGCGCCCGGCGACGACACCGCGCAGTCGCTGGCCTTGAATCCCGCCGTGAAGCTCATCGATTTCACCGGCAGCAGCGCCAACGGCAATTGGCTGGAGGACAATGCGCGGCAGGCCCAGGTCTATACGGAAAAAGCCGGCGTCAACCAGGTCATCATCGATTCCGTCGACGATTTCAAGAGCGTCGCGCGCAACCTGGCTTTCTCGTTCTCGCTGTACTCCGGGCAGATGTGCACCGCGCCCCAGAACGTCTACGTGCCGCGCGACGGGATCAAGACGGCGGAAGGGCACATGAGTTTCGACGAGGTGGCCCAGGGCCTGGCCCAGGCCGTGGAAAAGCTGGTGTCGGACCCGGCACGCGCGGTGGAGATCACCGGCGCCATTCAGAACACGGGAGTCGCTCAGCGCATAGAAGAGGCGCGCGGACTCGGACTGACCGTGCTGTGCGACAGCCGCAAGCTCGAGCATCCGCAGTTTCCCGAAGCCAATGCGGTGACGCCGCTGCTGCTCAAGGCGGAAGCCGGCAGTGCCGAGATCCAGCGTGAATGGTTCGGGCCCATTGCCTTCGTGGTGGCCACCGACTCCACCGCGCACAGCATCGAGCTTGCCAAGCAGACGGTAATCCAGCACGGCGCCTTGTCGCTCTCGGCGTACACTACCGACACCGCCGTGGCGCAAAAAATCCAGAAGGCGGCGGAGCGGGCGGGCGTGTCCGTTTCGCTGAACTTGACGGGCGGGGTATTCGTGAATCAGACCGCCGCATTCAGCGATTTTCACGGCACCGGGGCCAACCCGGCCGCGAACGCCGCCCTGTCGGATTCCGCCTTCGTCGCGAACCGTTTTCGCGTCGTGCAGACACGGTGGCACGCTTAAGAAAAACTCTATCGCAGGACATTAAATGAATTACGAAAATATCGAGTTCCAAGTCGCCGACGGTGTCGCCCGCATTACCCTGAACCGGCCTGACAAGCTCAACAGCTTCACAGCCGCCATGCATGGCGAACTGGCGGACGCCCTTGGCGCGGTGGAATCCGGCGGCGCGCGCGTCCTGGTGGTCACCGGCACCGGCCGCGGCTTTTGCGCCGGGCAGGACCTGTCGGAGCGCCGCATGAGCGCAGGCTCGGAACGCGTGGACCTGGGCGAGACGATCGATAAATTCTACGCGCCGCTGGTGCGCCGCCTGCGGTCATTGCCGCTGCCCGTCGTCGTCGGCGTCAATGGCGTGGCGGCGGGGGCCGGCGCCAATCTCGCGCTGGCCGGCGACATCGTCATCGCGAAGCAGTCGGCCAGCTTCATCCAGCCATTCTGCCGCCTGGGCCTGCTGCCGGACACCGGCGGCACCTATGCGCTGCCCAGGCTGGTGGGCCAGGCGCGGGCCATGGGCCTGTCGCTGCTGGGCGACAAGCTCAGCGCGGACAAGGCGGCCCAATGGGGCTTGATCTGGGAAAGCGTGCCCGACGAGGAGTTCGAGGCTAGGCTGGATACACTGGCCAGGCATTTCGCGTCGGCGCCGACCAAAGGGCTGGCCTATACCAAGCGCGCCCTCAATCAAAGCCTGGGCAACACGCTCGATCAGCAGCTGGACCTGGAGCGCGACCTGATGCGTGAGCTGGGCGCCAGCGAAGACTATGCGGAAGGCGTAGCGGCGTTCCTGGCCAAACGTGAACCCGTCTTCAAGGGGAAATGATGGCCGGCCAATCTTCAAGCGCGGCGGTGGCCGCGCCCGATCTTCCGGAGAATCCGCAGGAACTGGCCGAACTGACCGCCAAAGTCATGTTCGACAACGACCCGGCGTCGCAGGCGCTGGGGCTCGCCATCGAGCATGTGGCGCCGGGCGAGGCGCGCATGTCCATGACGGTGCGCCGCGACATGCTCAACGGCCATCAGACCTGCCACGGCGGCTTCATCTTCGCCCTGGCCGACAGCACCTTCGCATTCGCCTGCAATTCCCGCAATGCCGCGACCGTGGCCTCGGGCTGCACCATCGATTATCTTGCGCCCGGCTACGAGGGCGATATCCTGACGGCGGATGCCAAAGAATATTCCCTGGCGGGACGCACCGGCGTCTACGATGTGCAGGTCACCAATCAGGACGGCAAGCGCATTGCCATTTTCCGGGGACGCTCATACCGGATCAAGGGGCAGGTCGTCGGCGACTAGCAAACCGGGGGCAAGCCGGGGGCAGCCGGCGGGTCAGACCCCGTACGGGGTCTGACCCCAGATAAAAAGCAATATTCAAACCGAAATCAAAGGTAGGAGCAAAACATGTCCGAGTCGACAAACTCGAAAGGCGGACGCGATGCCATAGAGCACGCGAGCCAGGATGAACTGAAGAGCCTGCAGCTGGAGCGCCTGAAGTGGTCGCTCAGGCACGCATACGATAACGTGCCGCATTACCGGAAGTCGTTCGATGCGGCCGGCGTGCATCCGGACGATCTCAAGACGCTGTCCGATTTGAAGCATTTTCCGTTCACCGCCAAGCAGGACCTTCGGGACAACTATCCCTTCAAGATGTTCGCTGTACCGCGCGAGCAAGTGGTTCGCATCCATGCCTCCAGCGGTACGACAGGCAAGCCCACGGTGGTGGGCTACACCGCGCGGGATATCGACAACTGGGCGAATCTCGTGGCGCGTTCCATCTGGGCGGCGGGCGGACGGCCGGGCGACATCGCCCATGTGGCATACGGCTATGGCTTGTTCACCGGCGGGCTGGGCGCCCATTATGGGGCCGAGCGGCTGGGATGCTCGGTCGTGCCGATGTCGGGCGGGCAAACCGAGAAGCAAGTCCAGCTGATCCGCGATTTCGGCCCGCGCATCATCATGGTCACGCCTTCCTACTTCTGCAATATCCTCGAGGAAATGGAGCGCGAAGGCATGGATCCGCGCGAAAGCTCGCTGCGCATCGGCATTTTCGGCGCGGAACCCTGGACCGGCCAGATGCGCAGCGACATCGAAAAGCGCTCCGGCATCGATGCCGTCGATATCTACGGGCTGTCCGAGGTCATGGGGCCGGGCGTCGCCATGGAATGCGTCGAGTCCAAGGACGGCCCGGTGGTGTGGGAAGACCATTTCTACCCGGAAATCATCAATCCCGACACCGGAGAGGTCCTGCCCGACGGCGAGGAAGGGGAACTGGTATTCACGTCGCTCACGAAAGAAGCCATGCCGGTCATCCGCTATCGCACCCGCGACCTGACCCGCCTGCTTCCGCCCACCGCGCGCAGCATGCGCCGCATCGACAAGATCACGGGCCGCAGTGACGACATGCTGATCGTGCGCGGCGTCAATCTCTTCCCCACCCAGGTCGAGGAAATCGTGCTGAAAATGCCGGAACTCGCGGCACAGTACCAGCTGGTGCTCACACGCAGCGGGAACCTGGACGAACTCGAGATCCTGACCGAAGTGCGGACTGAGTACGATCACCTGAGCGTCGCCGATCGCGACGGGCTGGCCAAGAAACTGCAGCATGCCGTCAAGACCTATATCGGCGTGTCCGCGCGGGTAACGGTACAGACGGCGGGCCTGGTGGAGCGCACCCTGACCGGCAAGGCGCGCCGCGTGATCGACAAACGGCAAAGATAGGCCGCGCACTCACGGTATGATTCGTCTTTTGAAAAGGCGGATCCATGAACATGCGTGCAGTGCGGAATGCCGTGGCGGGTATCGGTGTCGATCTATTGCGGCTCGAACGCGTGGAGCGCGTGTATGCCCGCCATGGCGACCGGTTCGCGCGCCGCATATTGGGCCTGCAGGAATACGAAAAATTCCTGCGCCGTCTTGCACGCGACCCGCAGCGCGGCATGCGCTTCCTGGCTACCCGTTTTGCCGCCAAAGAGGCCTTCTCCAAGGCCGTCGGACTCGGCATGCGCTCGCCCATGGCGTGGTCTCGCATGCAGACGCTCAACGAACCCAGCGGCCGGCCCTGCGTGGTATTGTCCGAACCGCTGCTCAGCTGGTATGAGCAGCGGTTCGGGTCCGCCCACGTGTCCATCACCGATGAAAGCGATACCGTCGCGGCTTTCGTTGTGGTCGAGGCGCTATCCACGCACATTCATGCAGAAAACGGAAAGAAAACATGACAATCAACACTACGCGCGCCAGTCTGCCGCCCGGTCCCGTGATGGTCGATGTCGAGGGCACGGCGCTCTCGGAGCACGAGCGCGCGCGCCTGCGCAATCCGCTGGTGGGGGGCGTCATACTCTTTGCGCGCAATTTCCAGGACCGCGAACAGCTGTCGGCATTGTGCCGGGAGATTCACGAAGAGCGCGATGAGCCTTTGCTGATCGCGGTGGATCACGAGGGCGGCAGGGTGCAGCGCTTTCGCAGCGACGGCTTCTCTGCCATCCCGGCCATGAGCGTCTTCGGCGAACTCTGGGAGCAGGACTCCCTGGCCGCCATGCGGCTGGCCTCCGAGACCGGTTATGTGCTGGGCGCCGAACTGCGCGCCTGCGGGGTGGATCTGAGCTTCACGCCGGTGCTCGATCTGGACTACGGCGTCAGCAAGGTCATCGGGAACCGGGCGTTCCATCGCGATGCCCGCGTGGTGGCCATGTTGGCGCGATCACTGATTCAAGGGCTCATGCTGAGCGGCATGGCGGCCTGCGGCAAGCATTTCCCGGGGCATGGCGCAGTCGAGGCGGATTCCCACCACGAGATCCCGGTGGACCATCGGCCCTTCGAGGAAATCATGCAGGAAGATGCGGCACCCTATGGGTGGCTGGGAGACATGGTGCTTCCGTCGGTGATGCCCGCACACGTCATCTACGATCAGGTCGACCCGAATCCGGCGGGCTTTTCCCCGTATTGGATACAGCAAGTGCTGCGCCAAGAGATGGGATACGATGGTGTGGTGTTCTCCGACGACCTGACGATGGAAGGCGCAACGGTGGCCGGCGACATCCTGGCGCGCGCGAACGCGGCATTGGGCGCCGGCTGCGACATGGTCCTGGTATGCAACCGCCCCGATCTGGCGGACGACCTGCTGGCGCGGCTATCGTCCGAGCACAGCAGCGCCTCGGTGAACCGCATCAGGCGGCTCATGCCGTCGCGGCCATCGCCCGATTGGGACGCGCTCCAGGCCGACCAACGTTATCAATATGCTCGAAGACTTCAATCTCAAATCGTTTCTGGCTGATTTGCCGCATCTGCCCGGCGTATATCGGCACATCGATGGCCAGGGCGAGGTGCTTTATGTCGGCAAGGCCCGCGATCTCAAGCGGCGCGTAAGCTCGTACTTCCAGAAGACGCACAATAGCCCGCGCATCACGCACATGATCGCGCGGGTCGTCCGCGTCGAGGTCACGGTCACCCGTTCCGAGGCCGAGGCGCTGCTGCTGGAGAACAACCTCATCAAGAGGCTGAAGCCGCGCTACAACATTCTGTTCCGGGATGACAAGTCCTATCCCTACCTGATGTTCAGTGGCCATGAGGTCCCCCGGATTGCCTATTACCGAGGCAGCACCAGCGGCAAGGGGCGCTACTTCGGGCCTTATCCCAATGCATGGGCCGTGCGGGAAACCATACAGATCCTGCAGCGCGTGTTCCGTCTGCGCACCTGCGAAGACAGCGTATACGCGAATCGTTCGCGGCCCTGTCTGCTGTACCAGATCGGACGATGCTCCGCGCCGTGTGTCGACCTGATTTCCACGCCCGACTACCAGGCCGATGTCCAGCGCGCGACGCGCTTCCTGGACGGCCATGCTGACGAAGTGCTGCGCGATATCGAACAACGCATGCACCAGGCTTCACAGGCGCTCGAATTCGAGCAGGCGGCGGCGCTGCGCGACCAGATGGGCGCGCTTGCCAAGGTGCTGCAGCAGCAGTCCATGGAGCAAGTCGGCAATGACGACGTGGACATCGTCGCCATCGCGTCGGCGGGGGGCAGGGTATGCGTCAATCTCGCCATGGTGCGCGGCGGGCGCCACCTGGGCGACAAGTCGTTCTTTCCCACGCACACCAATGAAGACAGTCCCGGAGACGTGCTGGCCGCCTTCGTCGCCCAGCATTACCTGGATAGCGCGCTTCCGCCCATTCTGGTGTTTTCCCATCGCTTGCCCGATCCGGACTTGATGGGCTTGCTGGCCGAGCAAAAGGGCGTCAAGCCACGTGTGCTGGTGCGTCCGCAAGGCATGCGCAAGACCTGGCTGGAGCAGGCAACGAAGAACGCAGAGATGGCGCTGGCCCGGGTGCTGACGGAGTCCAGCGCGCGGGCGGCCCGCACGCTTGCCCTGGCCACGGAGCTGGACCTGGATACCGATGAGACGGCGCTGGATGCCTTGCATATCGAATGCTTCGACATCAGCCACACGGCGGGCGAAGCCACGCAGGCCTCTTGTGTCGTATACAAGCATCATGCCATGCAGCCGTCCTTGTATCGCCGATACAACATCGCCGGCATCACGCCGGGCGACGATTACGCGGCCATGCGGCAGGTGCTGACCCGCCGCTTCAGCAGAGTGGCGGATGGGCAGGCCGAGATGCCCGGCATCGTGCTGATCGACGGGGGCAAGGGCCAGGTTGAAGTGGCAAGGCAGGTTTTCGTCGAACTCGGGCTCGACACCGGCGTCATCGTGGGGGTCGCCAAGGGCGAGGGGCGCAAGGTGGGCCTGGAAACATTGGTCTTCGTCGATGGGCGCGCGTCCATTGCGCTGGGGGTCGAGTCGGCAGCCTTGATGCTTGTCGCTCAGATTCGCGACGAGGCCCACCGATTCGCCATCACGGGCATGAGGGCCCAGCGCGCGAAAGCCCGGAATGTGTCGCGGCTGGAGGAAATCGAAGGCATAGGCGCGCGCAGGCGGCAGAAGCTGCTGGCGCGTTTCGGCGGCTTTTCAGGGGTGGTCGACGCCAGCATCGACGATCTGCGGTCGGTGGAGGGAATCTCGGATGAATTGGCGGAACGTATCTATCAGGCGCTCCGATAAGGTAGTATTCACATTATGCCTATGAATCTTCCCATTGCGCTGACGTGGCTGCGCATCGCCATGATTCCGCTGATCGTCGGCCTGTTCTACCTGCCGGCCGACTGGATCTCCGTGCCCGTGCGCGACACGGTCGCGGCCTTGGCATTCATCGTCGCGGCATTGACCGACTGGTTCGACGGCTGGCTGGCACGGCGCTGGAACCAGACCTCCTCCTTCGGCGCCTTCCTGGACCCGGTGGCGGACAAGCTCATGGTGTGCGCGGCGCTGCTCATCCTGCTGGATCTGGGACGCGTCGATTCCTTCATCGCGCTTATCATCATAGGGCGTGAAATCACGATTTCGGCCCTGCGGGAATGGATGGCCAAGATCGGCGCCAGCGGCAGCGTCGCCGTGCACTGGCTGGGCAAGTTCAAGACGGCGGCCCAGATGATCGCCATTCCCTGCCTGCTGTACTGGCGCCCCTTGTACGGGGTGCCGCTGGACGTGGTCGGCGGGGTGTTGATCGTCATCGCCGCCATTCTTACGGTGTGGTCCATGTGCTATTACCTGCGCCGCGCGTGGCCCGAAATCCGCGACCGGTCCGACCGCCGCGGCTGATATTGCGAGAAGCACAAATGGCGACTGCCAACCCCGATTTCACCGACACCCCCGAACTCAAACGGCGAGACTGGTCCATTATCGGTCTGATCGGCCTGGTGCACGGAACCTCACACTTCTTCCAGTTGGTCCTTCCCACGCTATACTTGTCGCTCGCCCACGAGTACGGCTACGACTTCGTCAAGCTCGGTTTCCTGGCGTCAGTCTTTTTTCTGGTGTCCTGCCTGGGGCAGGCCTCTTCCGGCTTCGTGGTGGATCGCATCGGCCCGGCGCCCGTCCTTCGTTTCGGGCTGTCCTGCTTTGTTGCCTCCGCCGTCCTCATCGGCGTCTCGAACGGCTATTTCATGCTGGTGGCCGCCGCCGCGATCGGCGGCATCGGCAACTCGGTGTTCCATCCGGTCGATTATTCCATCATCAATCACCGGGTCAGCCAGAAGCGGCTCGGGCACGCCTTCAGCACGCACGGCCTGACGGGCAACCTGGGGTGGGCGCTGACGCCTGTCTTCATGGCGGCCATCATCTACGTTGCGGACTGGCGCACGGCGGCGTTTGGCGCCGCGGCCCTGGTCGCCGTGGTGTTGCTGATGAGCTGGCTGGGACGCGACCTTTTGGCCGGCAAGAATCAGGCAGTCGTCGCTGCCGATGACCCGGCGCCCAGCGCCTCAGTGCAATCCGATCTGGCACGCAAGTCCGTCGGCGAGACCTTGGCGGCGCTGCTGGTGCAGCCAGCGCTCTGGGGCGCATTCCTGTTTTTCCTATTCACGTCCGTTTCTTTGTCGGCCGTCCAGAACTACACCATACCGATGCTGGGCGAAGTCTACGGCATCGACAAGATCATGGCGGGTTCGGCGCTGTCCGCCTATATGGTGGCGGCCGCCGTCGGCATGATCGCCGGCGGCTTCCTGGTCGGCGCGACGCCCAATACCGAGCGTACGGTGGCAGTTTCGCTGTTCATGGCGGGCGGCCTGCTGGTGGTGCTCGCCGCGGGCGCCGTGCCGCCTCCGCTGGCCATGGCGCTGGTGGCCCTGGCCGGATTCTGCTCGGGCGTATCGGCGCCTTCGCGCGACATGCTTATTCGCCGCGTGACGCCGAAGGGGGCGACAGGCACGGTGTACGGGCTGGTGTATTCCGGCATGGACGTAGGCTCTTCGCTGGGCCCGGTAAGTTTCGGCCTTCTGATGGACGCCGGCTTCCGCCAAGGACCCTGGGTGGGTGCCGCCGCGGCGTTTTCCATCGCGGCCCTGCTGGCGCTTTGGGTGGCCAGATCCGCATCCCGCCAAGCCGCAAGGCTGGGGGGTCAGACCCCGTACGGGGTCTGACCCCGGCTCGTTGCGTGAAGGGTGGTGCAAGGGGTCAGACCCCGCATGGGGTCTGACCCCAGGTCAATGCGTGAAGGGCGGTGCTAAGGGGTCAGACCCCATACGGGGTCTGACCCCCAGTCATTATTGCCTGACGGTGCGCAATTGCGCCGCTTTCCAGGGGTGCGTGCTGCGCCATGGGTTGATGTCCAGGCCGCCGCGGCGCGTATAGCGCGCATAGACGGAAAGCGATTCAGGCTTGCAAGCCTGCTGGATGTCGCAGAACATGGTCTCGACGCAGTGCTCATGAAATTCCGTATGCCGTCGCAAGGAAACGATGTATTTCAGCAGGGCGGCGCGATCGATGCGCGGGCCGGTATAACAGATCTGGACGCTGCCCCAGTCGGGTTGCCCGGTGACGGGGCAGTTGGACTTGAGCAAATCGGAAACCAGCTTTTCGCTGACGATCTCGGCATTGCCGCTGCAGCGCAGAAGGTCCGGCGCCGGTTCATAGCGGTCTATTTCGATGTCGAGCCCGTCGATATTGTCGCCGTCCAGGGCATCCAAGGGCCGGCCCTGCTGGCTTGAAAGGCTCATCAGTTCGACCTCTACTTCTTGTCCGGCGGCTTTGGAAAGATCAAGGGCCATCGCCTGCCTGACGGCGTCCGCACTCGCGAAACGCTCTTCATTGAAGGAGTTCAGGTAAAGCTTGAACGACTTGGATTCGATCAGCCGCGGGCTGGCATGGGGAACCGTGAATCGCGCAACCGCGGCGATCGGCTTGCCTTTGGGATTGAGCCAGGAAACTTCGTATGCGTTCCAGATATCGGCGCCATGCCATTGCGCCGGCACGGCGAGCGACCGGCGATTGATTGCGCGCTCGATGGAGAACAATAGTGAGGGATCGTAAGCGTCGGGATAAACGACTTCTTGCCCCAGAGGGGCATGGGCGAGGGGAGTGTCGGTCATGGTGGTGCTGACAGCGGCAATGGCCGCAACGTCGTGGGTAGTCAGCCCGTATTGTACCTTGGAAGCGGCATTTTCCGCATTGTGAAACAGAGATTTTGCTGGATGAAATGTGAGTGCTGCGCTGCATGATTCCGTATTCCATACCGAAAAATTTCATTTCACATTGCAAAATAAAAAATATAATCTAATGATTCTAAAAAGAAAAATAATTTGTCTTATATAAGACATAAGTGTTATTTGCGATGCAGCAAAGGCGTAGACTTTTCCTCAATGAAATTTCTTTCACGCTTATGTTTTCACCTCAAGGAGCTGCATCATGAATTCACGAGAAAACCAAATACGCGACCTGCAACGGACGTGGGCCGAAGACGCCCGCTGGCAGGGCATCAAGCGCGGATACACCGCGGACGAGGTCATCCGCCTGCGTGGGTCGGTCGTGGTCGAGCACTCGCTGGCCCGACAAGGGGCCGAGAAACTATGGAACCTTTTGCACTCCGAGCCTTTCGTCAACAGCTTGGGCGCGCTGACCGGCAACCAGGCCATGCAGCAAGTGAAAGCCGGCCTGAAGGCCATCTATCTGTCGGGCTGGCAGGTGGCGGGCGATGCGAACGGAGCAGGCGAGATGTATCCTGACCAATCGCTCTATCCGGCCAACTCGGTGCCGCAAGTGGTCCGCCGGATCAACAATGCATTGACACGCTGTGATCAGATCCAATGGATGGAAGGCAAGAACCCGCAAGACGAGGGGTATATCGACTACTTTGCACCCATCGTCGCCGACGCCGAAGCGGGCTTTGGCGGGGTGCTGAACGCCTTCGAACTCATGAAGGCCATGATCGAAGCGGGCGCCGCCGGAGTCCATTTCGAGGATCAGTTGGCCTCGGTCAAGAAGTGCGGCCACATGGGAGGCAAGGTTCTGGTGCCCACCCGCGAAGCCGTGGCGAAACTTGTTTCGGCGCGTCTGGCTGCCGACGTTCTCGGCGTGCCTACCTTGTTGCTGGCCCGCACAGACGCCGATGCCGCCGATCTGGTCACCAGCGACGTCGATGAGAACGATCGCCCGTTCATTACCGGGGAACGTACCGTGGAAGGGTTCTTCCGCACACGCGCAGGCATGGATCAAGCCATTTCCCGCGGGCTGGCCTATGCGCCGTATGCCGATCTGCTCTGGTGCGAGACGTCCACGCCGAATCTCGAGTACGCACGCCAGTTCGCCGAAGCGATCCATCGGCAGTTTCCCGGTAAAATGCTGGCCTATAATTGTTCGCCTTCCTTCAACTGGAAAAAGAACCTGGACGATGCCACCGTCGCCAAATTCCAGAAGGAGCTGGGCGCCATGGGCTACAAGTTCCAGTTCATCACGCTGGCCGGCTTCCATGCGCTCAACTATGGCATGTTCGAGCTTGCGCACGGTTACGCGCGTCGCCAGATGAGCGCCTTCGTCGAGCTGCAGCAAAAGGAATTTGCCGCCGCCGATCTGGGCTTTACCGCTGTGAAGCATCAGCGCGAGGTGGGCACGGGTTACTTCGATGCGGTCACCCAAGCCATCGAAGGAGGGCGTTCGTCCACGACCGCCCTGACTGGGTCGACCGAAGAAGCGCAATTCGAAGCGGAGCCCGGCAAGGCAGGCCTCAAGGTGGCCTGAGCCCGGCTTCAACAAGCGGCGGGAAGGGCTGCCCGGCGCGCCGCGACAGCCTTTCCCCTGCGGGAAGGCGCGTTTCTTCGGGTTTATAAATACGGTTCTTGATCTATATCAAGTAGTGTTTACGCTAATTTGTTATAGTTGCTAACCATTATGCGCGCGTTCTCTATTTTTTCCACCCCTTCAGGCCTGTCCTGCGACGAACGTCAGAAGCGACGGCATATGCTTGCACGCATGGGCCTGGGTTGGCTCGCCATGATGCAAGTCATGATGTTCGCCTTCCCGGGGTATCTGCGTTCGGAGTCCATGGCTCCGGACAACCTCGCAACACTCGACCAGGCGATCTACCTGATGAACTGGGTGAGCCTGGTGATCACCGTGCCGGCGATGCTGTATTGCGCCTGGCCGATATGGGGCGGCGCCTTGCGCAGCTTGGCTAGGGGCCGCATCAACATGGACGTTCCCGTTGCGCTGGGCATCGTTGCCGCCTTCATTCCCAGCGTCTACACCACCTGGACGGGCCGCGGCGAAGTCTATTTCGACTCCGTCACCATGTTCCTGGCATTTCTTCTCACTGCCCGCTACCTCGAGCTCTGCGCACGCCAGTCGATAGGCGGCGGGGGTGCCCACCATATCATCGAGCAATTCCGCCTTGCCTTTTCGGGGCGCGCTGATCGGGTGGCGTTCTGGTTCGTCGTGGTCCAACTCGCCCTGGCGTTCGTGGTGGGTGGCGTATGGGCCTTTTATGCGCCGCAGCATGCGCTCGGGGTCATGGTGGCATTGCTGGTCATGAGCTGTCCCTGTGCCATGGCAATGGCTGTTCCCACGGCCGTCGCGGCCGCGCACTGTACTGTTTCGGCATCTCCCGCCATGAGCGAGCAAGATGTCGGTCTGCTGACCAAGGCCACCGAACGGGTGGCGCGCCAGAATCTTTATGGGTCCGTCGCATGGCATTTGCTCATGACGCCGCTTGCGGCGGCAGGGCTTGTCGCCCCGTGGGTTGCCGCGTTGACCATGCTGATTTCCTCGCTCGCCGTCGCCGGCAACTCATGGCGCCTGTTTCGGCGGAATGCCCTACAGGCGCCCCAGACCGCATGGCGGGGCGCGGTGGCGCAAGGCTAGGGCTGTCAGCAGTCCCTGTACAAATTTAGTTAGTGTGAACAGGCCATAGGCCATGCCATCTTTATTCCTGTTGCTTCCTATTTCCCTTGCGGCGGTCGTCGCCATCGGGGCTTTTTTCTGGTGGGCGATATTCGCCGGTCAGTTCGACGACACCAACGAGGCCGCAAATTCCATCCTGTTGGATGACGACGGTCCCGAGGCCGACCAGGAAGCCGGCTCGAAGAGCGGGAAGACGACGGGTAAGGATTAGCGGAACGATCCGGTCTTTTATTTTTGAAGTGTGGTGCGAATACGTCAGCGTTTGATACGCGCGGGGTCAGACCCTATAGGGTCTGACCCCTTTAAATGCCACTTGATATGGATCAAGGAGGCAATGTTCGGCATGGCGGATCATGCTGGCGTCTCGTATTGTTTATTTGTTTGAGGGGAAGCTCATGGGCACTTCCGATACTGTCGGAAAACAGGCCGAAGTCTTCAATTACGGTGTCGTTCGGCAGTTCGCGATCGCCACCGTGATCTGGGGCGTCGTCGGCATGGCGGTCGGCGTACTGATCGCTGCGCAACTTATTTGGCCGGAATTGAATATGGACACGCCTTGGCTGTCGTATGGACGCCTGCGTCCATTGCACACCAACGGTGTTATTTTTGCGTTTGGCGGAAGCGCGCTGTTCGCGACCTCTTACTATGTCGTGCAGCGCACCTGTCAGGTTCGCCTCTTCAGCGACAAGCTGGCCGCCTTCACGTTCTGGGGCTGGCAGGCGGTCCTGGTGGCCGCGGTCATTACCCTGCCCCTGGGCTATACGTCGACCAAGGAGTATGCGGAGCTCGAGTGGCCGATCGACATCCTGATCACTCTGGTCTGGGTGGCCTATGCCGTCGTGTTCTTCGGCACCATCGCCAAGCGCCGCGTGAAGCACATCTATGTGGCGAACTGGTTCTTCGGTTCCTACATCCTGACGATCGCCGTGCTGCACATCTTCAACAACCTGGAACTGCCGGTGTCCCTGTGGAAGTCCTATTCCGCCTACGCGGGCGTGCAGGACGCCATGGTGCAGTGGTGGTACGGGCATAATGCCGTGGGCTTCTTCCTGACCACCAGCTTCCTGGGCATGATGTATTACTTCGTGCCCAAGCAAGCCGAGCGCCCGGTGTATTCCTACCGGCTGTCCATCGTCCACTTCTGGGCGCTGGCCTTCACCTACATGTGGGCGGGTCCTCACCATCTGCTGTATACCTCGCTTCCGGACTGGACGCAGTCGCTGGGCATGGCGCTGTCGCTGATCCTGCTGGCGCCTTCCTGGGGCGGCATGATCAACGGGATCATGACCATGTCGGGCGCATGGCACAAGCTGCGCACCGACCCCATCCTGAAGTTCATGGTGGTGGCGCTTTCGTTCTACGGCATGTCCACCTTCGAAGGTTCGATGATGTCGATCCGCACCGTCAATGCGCTGTCGCATTACACGGACTGGACCGTCGGCCACGTGCACTCGGGCGCTCTGGGCTGGGTGGCGATGATCACTTTCGGCTCTCTGTATTACATGATCCCGCGCCTGTATGGCCGCAAGCAGATGGCCAGCATGAAGCTGGTGGAGCTGCATTTCTGGATGTCCACCCTGGGTGTCGTGCTCTATATCAGCGCCATGTGGATTGCCGGCGTGATGCAGGGCCTGATGTGGCGCGCCACGGGCATCGACGGCACGCTGACCTACAGCTTCGTCGAGGGCGTCAAGGCGACCTATCCCTTCTACGTCATCCGTCTGCTTGGCGGCGTGTGCTTCCTGGGCGGCGTCTGCGTCATGCTCTGGAACACCCTCATGACCATCAAGGGGCAGGTAAGAGTCAACCCGGTTGTGCCTCTGTATAGCCCGGACGCCATCGACCCGGCGCTGGTAGGCCCCGCATCGGCCACGGCTTAAGGAGAGCATACATGGCAAGCAAAAATTCCCGCTTTTCGCACAAGCTGATCGAGACGAACGTCGGTCTGCTCATCGTGCTGAGCATCCTGGTGATTTCTTTCGCCGGCCTCGTGCAGATCGTTCCGCTGTTTTTCCAGCACTCGACCACGACGCCGACACCCGGCGTCAAGCCCTACGAGGCCCTGAATCTCATCGGGCGCGACGTCTATATCCGCGAAGGCTGCGTCGGCTGCCATTCGCAGCAGATCCGCATGCTGAGCTCCGAGGTCCAGCGCTACGGTCCGTATTCGCTGGCCGGCGAATCGGCCTACGACCACCCGTTCCTGTGGGGATCCAAGCGCACCGGTCCCGACCTGGCGCGCGTGGGCCAGCGCTATTCAGACGACTGGCACCGCGTCCACCTGCGCAATCCGCGCGACGTGGTGAAGGAATCCAACATGCCCGCCTATCCGTGGCTGCAGCACAACCGCGTGGATAACGCCGATGTGCAGGCCCGGATGCGCGTGCTGCGCAAGCTCGGCGTTCCTTATACCGATGAGCAGATCGAAAAGGCGCCCGAGCAATTGAAGGGCAAGACGGAAGAGGATGCACTGGTCGCCTACCTGCAAGGTCTGGGCGTGGCAGGGCGTGAGGCCGCGGCCAAGGCCGTTGCCGAGGGAGCGCTGTAATGGCAATTATCAATGCAATCGCAACCATACTCGCGATGCTGACGTTTCTCGGCATTGTCTGGTGGGCATTTTCGCGCGTGCGCGCGCAGGCAAATCACGAGGCTTCGATGCTGCCTTTCGCTTTGCCGGATGAGTTCGTGACGGAGAAGAAGGAAGGGGGCTCTCATGAGTGATTTTATAAATGGCTTCTGGGGCTATTTCATTTCCGTCATCACCCTTGGCGGGATAGCCTTCTGTCTGTGGCTGCTGTTCACCCAGCGCGCATGGCTGGGCAAGAGCGTTCCCGAAGTGGACGACAATGCCGTTCACGTATGGGATGGCGACATCACGGAATTGAATACGGCCGTACCGCGCTGGTGGACCGTCTTCTACATCGGCCTGTGCGTCGTGGCGCTGGGCATACTCTTCCTGTATCCGGGCCTCGGCACCTACCAGGGCAAGATCGGCTATACCGCCGCCAGGGAAGTCAAGGCCGACCAGGAAGCGCTCAAGGCCCAGATCGCGCCGGTCTATGCGCGCTATCAGGAAATGGCCATCGAGGATATAGCGCGTGACGCCAGCGCGCGGGAGATCGGCCAACGGCTGTTCCTGAATAATTGCGCCCAGTGCCACGGCTCCGATGCCCGCGGCAGCGGCAGCTTCCCGAACCTGACGGACGGGGACTGGCTGTACGGCGGGAATCCCGAGCAGATCATGCAGACGATCACCAAGGGCCGCCACGGCATGATGCCGCCCTGGAGCTCTCAGATCTCGCCGGCGCAAGCATCCGACATCGCCCAGTACGTACGGTCGCTGTCCGGTCTTGCCGCCGATTCCCTGCGTGTCGTTCCGGGCAAGCGGGGCTTCGACACCTTTTGCGTGGCTTGCCACGGGGCGGAAGGCAAGGGCAACACCGCCTTGGGTGCGCCCAACCTGACCGACAACGTCTGGCTTTTCGGCAGCTCCGAGGCGTCCATCGTGGAAACCATCTTGAACGGCCGCCAGAACCATATGCCGGCCCAAGAAGGCATCCTGACTCCGGACCAGATCCGCATGTTGACCGCCTGGGTCTGGGGGCTGGGCAATCAGGGCCAGAAGGTGGCAGCCAAATAGGTGCCGCGAACATTAGCTGAGGTATGAAATGAGTAACGAACCCGTCGCCCAACCCGTTTCCGGACAGCCCGTGGAAGCCGTGCCAGCCTGGCAGCCGCCGCGTGTGTCCAAGGAGCGGGGAGGCGGTTCGTCTCCTCAGGTCGAAAAGGCGCTCAAAGACGTACGGAGCAAGATCTATCCCCGCTCCGTTTCAGGCATATTCGCCCGTTGGCGCATCATCATGGTGTTCATCACCCAGCTGATCTTCTACGGCTTGCCCTGGCTGCAATGGAACGGCCGCCAGGCGGTGCTGTTCGATCTGGGCGCCCGGAAGTTCTATCTTTTCGGCATGGTCCTGTGGCCTCAGGACGTCATCTATCTGTCCGTCCTGCTCGTCATTTCGGCCTTCGGCCTGTTCTTGTTCACGGCCATGGCGGGGCGGCTCTTCTGCGGATATGCCTGTCCCCAGACGGTCTACACCGAAATTTTCATGTGGGTCGAGCGCCGCATCGAAGGCGACCGGATGGCCCGCATCCGCCTGGACGAGCAGCCCTGGAGCCTGCGCAAGTTTCGCCTGAAGGCGAGCAAGCACATCGTCTGGATACTGATCGCCTGGTGGACGGGATCCACCTTCATCGGCTATTTTGCGCCCATCCGCGAACTCGGCATGGGCCTGCTGACCCTGTCGCTCGGGCCATGGCAGTGGTTCTGGATGGTTTTCTATGCCGTCGCCACCTGGGGCAATGCCGGCTTTCTTCGCGAGTCGGTCTGTAAGTACATGTGTCCCTATGCGCGTTTCCAGAGCGTCATGGTGGACGATGACACATTTGTGGTCACCTATGACCATGTGCGGGGCGAGCCGCGCGGCGGCCGGTCGCGCAAGATCGACCACAAAGAGGCCGGCATGGGCGACTGTGTCGACTGCAGTCTTTGCGTGCAGGTCTGTCCAACCGGCATCGATATTCGCGAGGGCCTGCAATACATGTGCATAGGCTGCGGCGCATGCGTCGACGCCTGTGATCAGGTCATGGACAAGATGGGCTACGAACCAGGCCTTATCCGCTACACCTCGGGACGCGCCATCACCGACCGCATGACCCAGAGCCAGGTGCGCAAGCGCATGTTGCGGCCCAGGGTGCTGGCGTATTCCATCATTTTGGGCGCGATCGTCATCGCCTTCGTCGTTTCGCTGGCAACCCGCACGACGCTGCGTGTGGACGTTATCCGGGACCGTGGCTCGCTGGGCCGGGAAGTTGCCGGCGGCATGATAGAGAACGTATACAGGCTGCAACTGATCAACACATCCGAGTCGCCCGTTACGCTCACTTTCAGTGCCACCGGGCTGCCGGAGCTGTCCGTGATGGCGGGCGACGAGGGCGGCACGACGGTGAAGGTCGATGGCGCATCGAACAGGCTGGTTCCATTCGTGGTCCGCGCTCCGGCCGGCCAGGTCTCTTCGGGCCTGCACGAAATCGAGCTCCATGCGGTGGGCCACTACGATGAAGGCGATGAAACGACGGTGGTGGAACGTTCCAGCTTCTTCGTGCCCAAATGATAGACTGACGGGGATACAAAAATGTCACAAACAGAAGCCGACGCGGCCAGGGTGGTGGGACCCAGCAAGCCCTGGTGGCGCGAACCATGGCCATGGATCATCATGGCAGGCCCGGCCGCCGCCATCGTGGGCTGCATCATCACCATCGTGCTGGCCGTGCAGAATTTCAGCGACCAGGCAATAGAAGACGGCGGGGTAAAGCGCGGCCTCGTCGTGACCAAGCAGGCGCCCGTCGAAGCGCCCACCGCGCCGTCAAATCCGGAACCCTGATAAGATAATAAAAAAATCAGACCGGAGACTTTTATGAGGCATGTGACGGCAATGTTGATTCTGTGGCCATCCTTCCTGCTTGCAGCAGCAACCAGTGCGACCGTTTTCGCGCTGGTAGATCCGCTGGACATCACCTTTCTCGGGCATATACACGCCAGCCGCCAGCAGGTCTACGCGGGCGGCTTTTTTCTTTTCTGGCTGATGGCGGCGGTTTCCAGCGCGCTGACCCTGCACTTGGCGCCGCGCGGCCGTGTCCTGGACGAGTTTGGCGACCCCATCAATGAATGACGGTTCAGTCTCTTGCGCGGTGGTTGGCAGGGTTAGCCGCAGTCGGTTCCGGATAGCTGCCGCAGGCCCTGCATGTCCAGGATATGGACTTCGCGCTGCTGTACCCGTATGAAGCCTTCGCGGGCAAACCGCGAAAACAGCCGGCTGACGGTTTCCAAGGTCAGGCCCAGATAGTTGCCGATTTCTTCCCGGCTCATTCGCAGAATGAATTCGGTGGACGAATACCCCAAGGCGGCCAGCCGCTGCGACAGGTTGATCAGAAAAGCCGCCAGGCGCTGTTCGGAGCGCAAGGCGCCCAAGGTCATGACGAGCTGGTGCGCCCGGTTGATTTCCTTGCTCATCAGCCTGCGGAACTGCCACTGTAAAGAAGGCACCTTCAGGGCCAATTGGTCCATTTCGTCAAGCCTGATTACACACACTTCGCTGTCTTCGAGGGCGATTGCGTGCGATACGTGGCGATCGTCCACCAGGCCGTCCATGCCGATGATTTCGCCGGGCAGCAGGAAGCCGGTGATCTGCACTTGCCCTGATGCATCTTCAAGCTGGGTTTTCAGCGAACCCGATCGTATGCCGTAGATGGCTTCCGTTTTGTCGCCGAGGTGAAAGAGCGCTTTGCCCTTGGGGATGCGAATACGTTCTTTGACTAGTTCGTCGAGCTTCGAGACGTCGCTTCGCGGCATTCCAACGGGCAGGCAAATTTCGTTGAGCATGCATGTGGAACAGTGCGTGGACTCTGGCGTAACGGCGATCTTTTTTTGCATACGATCGTCCTGAGGACGAATGAAAAACCTATTGTAGGCGGAATTCAGGGGAATTTTCGTGGCTTTTGACCTGAGTCAAAAGGCACGATGGCGTATGGGTGATTAAATGACACACTGGCTGTGTGTCTTCCGCTAATTGACGTCCCAGTAAGAGGACTCCGAATAGGTGGACTTTAGCATATCGACGAAAGCCCGTACCCGCAAGGGCAGGTGGCGTCGTTCGGGCAACATGGCGAAGATTCCATTGGCGGGCGCTGCATATTCATCCAGTACGCTGATCAGCCGGCCGGCCGCCAGGTCCTCGCGGACTTCCCACAACGACCGCCAGGCCAGGCCGACGCCGTCGAGCGTCCATTGATGCAACACGGAACCGTCACTGCAGGCCATATTGCCTTTGACCCGTATTGCACGCAGCTCGCCATCCTGGCGCAGCAGCCATCCGCGCGCCTGGTTTCCCTGATTGCCGAAAGACAGGCAGTTGTGCAGCGTGAGATCGTTGGGCTGCTGCGGTTTGCCGTGTTTCGCCAGGTATTCCGGAGCGGCCACGATGACGCGTTTATTGTCGGCCAGGCGCAGGCCCACGATCTGCGAGTCGTCCAGTTCGCCGATGCGGATGGCGCAATCGTAACGTTCTTCGATCAGGTCGACCAGGCGGTCGCTCAAGTCGAGCGAGATCGTCATGTTGGGATGGCGCTTGATGAAATCAGGCAGCAGGGGAGCCACATGCCGCCGTCCGAAGCCTGCCGGGGCGCTTACGCGCAGATGGCCGCTGGGATCGAGACTGCCCTGGCTGACACGTGCTTCGGTCTCGTTCAGGTCGCGTAGTATGCGCTGCGCTTCTTCGAGAAAGGCTTCGCCTTCCGAGGTCAGGGACAGGCGGCGGGTGGAGCGCAGCAGCAGCTTTATGCCCAGGCGCTCTTCAAGTGCGTTGATGCGTCGGCCGATCATGGCCGGCGCAACGCCTTCGGCGCGCGCCGCAGCCGACAGGCTACCCAGCGTGGCGACGGCCACGAAGCTTTCAAGTTGTTTGAACTTACCCATGCTGAACGGTAATGACGAAGACGGCGCAAGGTTTCGGCCGCCACCGGCTTATAGTAGCAGAGGGATGCAAGGGGTCAGACCCCATGCGGGGTCTGACCCCGCTGCCGGCACTTGTCCGGGGTCGTGTACGGGGTCAGACCCCCATGGGTTTGACCCCAATGCGGAAGCCGCACGGGGTCGGACCCCGAATGGGGTCCGACCCCTCAAAAAGGCCGGCCAGCCCTTGAAATCAAGGCTTTTGGCCCTACATAGTCTTCATTCGAGCCCATGCTCTCATCCAATAAAAGACACGACTATGCGATTCGACAAACTTACCACGAAGTTTCAGCAGGCCATTGCGGATGCGCAAAGCCTGGCTGTCAAGAACGACAATCCTTACATAGAACCGGCCCATGTGCTGTCGGCATTGCTTGCCGATGCCGACAGCGGCGCGGCCAGCCTGCTTGCGCGCGCCGGGACGGCGGTCAACCGGGTCGGCCCTGCCCTGAACAGGCATATCGAAAGCCTGCCGCAAGTGCAGGGGGCGGAAGGCAATATCCAGGTCAGCCGCGAGCTGCAGGCCGCGCTGGCGCGTACCGACAAGGAAGCCACCACACGCGGCGATTCCTATATCGCCAGCGAATTGTTCCTGCTTGCCCTGTGCGATGACAAGGGCGAGGTCGGACGCATCCTGCGCGACGCCGGGCTGCAGCGCAAAGCGCTTGAAACCGCCATCGAGGCGGTGCGGGGCGGCGCCGCCGTATCGGACTCCGAGGGCGAGTCGAATCGCGAAGCGCTGGCCAAGTACACCACCGACCTGACCGAACGGGCCCGCCAGGGCAAGCTGGATCCGGTCATCGGCCGCGACGACGAGATTCGCCGCTCCATACAAATCCTGCAGCGCAGGACCAAGAACAATCCCGTCCTGATCGGCGAGCCCGGCGTGGGCAAGACCGCGATCGTCGAGGGCCTGGCGCAGCGCATCGTCAACAACGAAGTGCCCGAGACGCTGAAGGGTAAGCGCGTGCTGACGCTCGACCTGGCCGCCCTGCTGGCCGGCGCCAAGTATCGGGGCGAGTTCGAGGAGCGTTTGAAGGCGGTGCTGAAGGAACTCTCGCAGGACGCCGGCCAGACCATCGTCTTCATCGACGAACTGCACACCATGGTGGGCGCCGGCAAGGCCGAAGGCGCCATGGACGCGGGCAATATGCTCAAGCCCGCGCTGTCGCGCGGCGAACTGCATTGCATCGGCGCGACCACGCTGGATGAATACCGCAAATACATCGAGAAAGACGCCGCCCTGGAGCGACGTTTTCAGAAAGTGCAGGTCAACGAGCCCGATGTGGAATCCACCATCGCCATTCTGCGTGGATTGCAGGAAAGATACGAATTGCACCATGGCGTGGCCATCACCGATCCGGCCATCGTCGCCGCTGCAGAACTCTCCCATCGCTACATCACGGACCGCTTCCTGCCCGACAAGGCGATCGACCTGATCGACGAGGCCGCTGCTCGTATCCGCATGGAAATCGACTCCAAGCCCGAAGTCATGGACCGGCTGGACCGCCGCATCATCCAGTTGAAGATCGAGCGCGAGGCCGTCAACAAGGATACGGACGAAGCCTCGCAGCGCCGCCTGAAGGCGATCGAGGACGAACTGCTGAAACTGCAGCGCGAATACAACGATTACGAGGAAATCTGGAAAGCCGAGAAAGCGGCTGTGCAAGGCTCGCAGGCGATCAAGGAAGAGATCGAACGCACGCGCGCCGAAATGGCGGAACTTCAGCGCAAGGGGCAATTCGACAAGCTCGCCGAACTGCAATATGGCAAGCTGCCCGAGCTCGAAGGGCGGCTGCAGGCGGCCGAGTCCGGCAAGCAGGACGAAAAAGAGGCCGATCAGCCACGTTTGCTGCGCACCCAGGTCGGCGCTGAAGAGATCGCGGAGGTCGTTTCGCGGGCCACCGGCATTCCTGTTTCCAAGATGATGCAGGGCGAGCGCGAGAAGCTGCTCAAGATGGAAGAGCACCTACACCAGCGAGTGGTCGGTCAGGACGAAGCCGTCAAGCTCGTCGCCGATGCGATCCGCCGTTCCCGCGCGGGCCTGTCCGATCCGCAGCGTCCCTATGGTTCTTTCCTGTTCCTCGGACCGACCGGGGTGGGCAAGACCGAGCTGACCAAGGCGCTTGCCAGCTTTCTCTTCGACTCGGAAGATCACATGATCCGCATTGACATGAGCGAGTTCATGGAAAAGCATTCCGTCGCGCGGCTGATCGGCGCGCCTCCGGGCTATGTGGGATACGAAGAAGGCGGCTACCTGACGGAAGCCGTGCGGCGCAAGCCCTATAGCGTGGTGCTGCTCGACGAAGTCGAGAAAGCGCATCCCGACGTGTTCAACGTGCTGCTGCAGGTGCTGGACGACGGCAGGCTGACCGACGGCCAGGGCCGCACCGTGGATTTCCGCAATACGGTGATCATCATGACCTCGAACCTGGGCTCGCAGCATATCCAGAGCATGGCTGGCCAGCCCTACGAAGTGATCAAGGAAGTGATCTGGGACGAACTCAAGCAGTCTTTCCGTCCGGAGTTCCTGAACCGCATCGACGAAGTGGTGGTGTTCCATGGGCTGGAAGCCAAGCACATCGAATCGATCGCCCGGATACAGCTGCAACGCCTGGGGCAGCGCCTGGCGCAGAAGGAAATGCGCCTGGAAGTGTCCGAGGCGGCGTTGGCCCAGTTGGCACGAACGGGCTTCGATCCCGTGTTCGGCGCTCGTCCGCTAAAGCGAGCCATCCAGCAGCACATCGAGAATCCAATCGCACGCTTGATCCTGGAAGGCAAGTTCGGACCCAAGGACGTCGTGCCGGTGGATTGGCAGGACGACAAGTTCGTGTTCGAGCGTACGCTGCAGTGACGGATGGTTGAGGGGTCAGACCCCGTACGGGGTCTGACCCCAGATCATCGACGCGAGGTCAGACCTCCATTGAATTCGGGGTCAGACCCTATAGGGTCTGACCCCTTGCCATACCATAGGGTCTGATCCCTTGCCTCGTCAAAGCTCGTCCTTCCCGTAGAACTTCACCCCGATCTCGATACGTTCGCGGCCTTGTGCGCGCCGATGGCGGTTGGTGTCCCGCAGGGAATACACGCAGCCGCAATACTCCTGCTGGTAAAAGTTCTCGCGCTTGCTGATTTCGATCATGCGGGCGGAGCCGCCGCCTTTGCGCCAGTTGTAAGTCCAGTAGATGAGTTCGGGATAGCGGGCGGCGGCCCGCTCGCCGCAGCCGTTGATCTGGCTCATGTCCTTCCAGCGCGAAATGCCCAGCGAGCTGGTGATGGTGTCGAAACCATGTTCGTGGGCATACAGCGCGGTGCGTTCGAAGCGCATGTCGAAGCAGACCGTGCAGCGTTCGCCGCGCTCCGGTTCGTTTTCGAGGCCCCTGACGCGCTCGAACCAGTTGTCGCGGTCGTAGTCGGCGTCGATGAATTCGATGCCGTGCTGTTCGGCGAATCGGATGTTCTCGTTCTTGCGGATCTCGTATTCCCGGTCCGGATGGATGTTCGGGTTGTAGAAATAAATAGAGTAGTCGATGCCCGACGCCGTCATGGCTTCCATGACTTCGCCGGAGCAAGGGGCGCAACAGGAATGCATCAGCACCTTCTTACGGTCTTGGGGGAGCGTCAGCTTGGGGCGTTCGGTAGTTGTCATAACGATACATGCCGCCCCTTGCAGGGCATGGCATAGGCAAAACACACAAAGATCCTATTTTAGTCCCCTATGACCATATTCCAAAGCGCCATCACGGCATCGCGTTCCTCGGTCAGGCGATCGCTGGGCAGGCGTGCTTTCTCGGCACCCTGCAAGCGCAGGGCGTGCTGCTGTCTGCGGAACTCGCGATAGGCATTGGCGGCTTTGTCGGCCAGGTCCGCGGGAATCAGCCCCGCTTCGGCCGCCAGGCGCAGCAAGGTAATATTGCCCAGGTTCCCCAGCAGGACGGGATGGCGGTTGGCATGGCACAGAACCAGGTACTGAGTAATGAATTCGACGTCGACCATGCCGCCGCGGTCATGCTTGAGGTCGAAATCGGGCGTGCGGTTGGGGTGGCCGGCACTGATCTTGTCGCGCATGTTGCGCACTTCGTTCCTGAATGCCTCGGGGTCGCGCGGCTGGAGCAGAATACGTTCGCGGATCATGTCGAACCGCTTGCCGATGGCGTTGTCGCCCACGACGAAACGCGCCCGCGTGATGGCCTGGTGTTCCCATGCCCAGGCCTGCTTGGTCTGGTACTCTTCAAAGGCATCGATGGTGATGGCGATCAGGCCGGCTTCGCCGTCCGGGCGCAGCCTGAGGTCGATGTCGTACAGCCGGCCCGAGGAGGTCATGGTCGACAGCCACGACACCATGCGGCGGCCCAGCTTCACATAGGTCTCGCCGGCTTCATCGTCCGAGTCGTCGTAAAGGAACACGAGGTCCAGATCAGAGGCATAGCCCAATTCTTTTCCGCCCAGCCTGCCGTAGGCGATGATGCCGAAGCGAGGTTCGGGAAACGGGGCGGAGCGCCCGCGCGGCTGCACCAGCGGCCAGACCCGCCGGATGGTCTCGCCCAGCATCATGTCCGCAAGCGCCGATAATTGGTCCGCCAGCTGTTCGACGGTCAGCACGCCTTCGAGGTCTTGCGCCAGCAGCTGGAAAGTGACCTGATGCTGGATGTCGCGCATGAGGTTCATCTGCTGCTCGACGTCAGGACTGCCGTCCGGCAGTGTGCAGGCATCCAGTTCGCGCTGCATCTGGGCGGCCACTTGCGCGAAGTCGGTGGGTTCCAGCAATGAACGCCATTCGATCAGGCTGTCCAGCAGCAACGGGTAGCGGCGCAGATATTGCGATGCCCATGGACTGGCGCTGACGATGCGCGTGACGCGGGCCAGGGTTTCGGGGTATTCGGCGAGCAAGGCCAGGTAAGCGCTGCGCTGCGCGATGTGTTCGATCAGTTCCAGCAGGCGGGCGGCCGTGCTGGCGGGTTGCTGCGTCTTGCCGGCCATGGAAATCAATGCCGGCAGCAGCGTTTCAACCCGCTTGCGGCTGCTCGCGGGCAGGCTGCGGATACGGTGGCTGTCCAGCAGGGCGTCCACCCGCTGGCAGACGGCCTGTGCGTCATCGCCCAGGTGATTCTGCACGTATTCCGCAAGATCCGAACAAGGCGCTTCGAGGTTTTGCCGGCCGCTGCCGTCATGTTCCGAATCGCCCATGCCGGCAATGCGAAAGGCGTCCCGGAAGGTTCTCGCGACAAAGCCGCGATGGTCCGCCAACTGGTGTTCGAAGTCCGCGCGCTTCACGCCCATGGCCTCCGCCAACGCGTCGCAGGTATGCTCGTCGCGCGGCAGCAGGTGCGTCTGTTCGTCTTCCCGATATTGCAGGAGGTGCTCGACGCGGCGCAGATAGTGGTATGCCGAGGCCAGGCCTTCAGCGACGTCGGCTGGCAGAACGCCCGCGGCGACTTGTTTCTGCATGGCAAGCAGCAAGCCGCGCTGCTGCAGGGATGGCATGCGTCCGCCGCGGATAAGTTGGTTCAACTGAACGACGAACTCGATTTCCCGGATGCCGCCATCGCCCAGCTTGATGTTGTGCACCGTGTCGACGCCCGTGCGAGCGAGCGCACGGCGCTGCCAGTCCTGCCGTATGCGTTCCCGCAGGCCGCGCAACGCGGCCAGCGCGTCGAAGTCGAAGTACTTGCGGTAGACGAACGGCGTGCGGAGGGCCTCAAGCTGTGAGAGCTGCGCCGAAGTGTTGCTGCCGTCGAAAGCCCGGCACGGGATGACGCGGCCTTTCAGCCAGGCGTAGCGTTCCCATTCCCGTCCCTGGACGACCAGATAGTTTTCCAGCGCCTCCAGGCTCCAGGCGAGCGGGCCCGCGTCTCCGTCGGGACGCAGGCGCAGGTCTGTGCGGAATACCTGTCCGTCGGCATCGATCTCCGACAGGACGGGCATCATGCGCTGGGTCACGCGTCCATAGAATTCATGATGGCTGATCTTGCGGCGGCCGTCGGTTTCGCCTTCCTCGCCATAGAGCATGATGAGATCGATGTCCGAGGAAACGTTCAGCTCTTTGCCGCCGAGCTTGCCCATGCCGACGATGATCATCTCTTGTGGCATGCCGGTCGAGGGATCGATGGGGACGCCATGCGTTTCCGCAAGGCTTGCCGCAACGCTTTTGTAGGCCTGTGCGATGGCGAGATCCGCCAGTGCCGACATGGCGCCGACGACCTCGTGCAAGTCGGCCGAGAGGTTGATGTCGCGCACCATCGCGCAATAGAACACCCGCTCGCGCAGCTTGCGCAGCACCCGCTTGAGGTCCGCGACAGGCATTGCGCCGCTGGGCGGCCGGCCGCATAGCTCGTCGAACCAGTCCACGATGCGCTGCCGGCTCAGCGGCTGCATCGCCGCCGTCTCGAGCCATTCTCCGAATGCGGCATGGGCGTCGGTCTTGCGCCGCAAGGCGCCGGACCAGCGCAAAGCGGGCTCTAATATAATGGTTGAATGCATGGGCTGACCGGGGTGGAATGCGATACGCTCGAAACGGAAAAAATGGCTGATCAACGGCAAGATACCGCAAATGTTATTGTCCTGGATAGTGTCCTGAACTGGAAATTCGATGGCTAAATCAACGGAACATCGGCGCCATGGACTGTTTCGAGTTTCCACTACCTTCCTGAAGCTGGCTCTGAAGCTGGTCCTGTTCGCCTATTTCGTGCTTGCCATGCTGGTGCTTGCGGGCCGCTATTGGATCCTGCCCAATATCAATGCATGGCGCGAGCCCATTTCAGCGCAATTGTCCTCGGTTCTGCAAATGCAGGTGGAACTGGGTGAAATCCGCGCCCAATGGAAAGGGTTGAACCCTAGCTTCGACATCGGAAACGTGATCATCTCGGACGAAGAGCACGGGCGTTTGCTGGCGCTTCCCGCGGTGCACGGAACGCTCAGCTGGCGCAGTCTGTTTTCCTTCGAGCCCCGGCTGCTGACATTGGCTGCGGACGGCATCGACCTAACCTTGCGGCGCGACGGCGAAAAACGCCTGCACTTGCTGGGCCGCTCTTTCGATCCCGATTCCGTGGATGAAACCGATGAAGGAGGGCGCGATGCCTTTTTCAACTGGCTGTTGGCTCAGCGCAGCATTACCTTGCGCCATGCCACCATACGCTGGATCGACGAGCACAAGGCAGCGCCGCCTCTGGTGCTCGACGATGTGACGCTGATTGTTCAGAATCAGCGGCGCAATCACCGGTTTTCCTTGACGGCGCAGCCGCCGGCCGCGCTGGGTGGTGCGCTGGATGTCCGCGGACGCTTTTCCAGCAACCCGTCAGCGCAGGGGCGGCCGTTCCATCTGTCTGAAGGCGAGGGTGAACTGTACGTGAGCGTGGAGAATCTGCGTCCGGCAAGCTGGGCGCCGTGGGTCGAGATGCCGCCGCACTTCGGAACCGATCGCTTGTCCACCCGGAACTGGCTGCAGTTTGCCGATGGAAGCATCCATCGCATTGCGTCGGATACATCGGTTGCCGACGGCCACTGGTCTTTACCCGACGAAGGCGATGTGCAGGCGAAAGAGCTCCAGCTTTATGTGAACGGATCCTGGGATTCCTATCAAAAGGTGTTTCACGGCCGGACCGGCATGACGGGAACGATGCAGCCCATAGACTATCGCCTTCGAGCGCGGGGAATGGATATCCGGGCACCGCGGGCATTCGAGCATCATATCGCCATCGACCGGGTGGATGCCGAGGGCAGCGTCGAGGAGGCCGACGGTGTTCTCCAGCTGCAGGCGGAATCCTTGCGCGTGCAGAATCAAGACATCGATGCAACGCTGAGTGGAAGCTGGCGGAAGGGAGGCACCGGGGGGGCGGGCCTGGCCGACATACAGGGACGCATCAGCTGGGCCATGATCGAGGCCATCGACGAATACATGCCCAAGACGGTGAATTTCGATGCGCGGGATTGGATGGCCAAGGGACTGCTGGCGGGGAGAATCGAAGACGCCGGCCTCTTGCTCAAGGGCGATCTCGAGCATTTTCCTTTCGGCGAGCAGCCGGACAAGGGGGATTTCCACATCAAGGGCGGCTATCGTGGCGCAGTCATCGATTATCTGCCGGCTGAAGGCAAGGAGCCGGGCTGGCCGCGGCTGGCCGATATGGACGGCAATATATCGCTGCATCGCGTCGATTTACGAATTTCCGCCGACCGGGCTGCGATGTTTTCCCGTCCCGAAACGCCCATCGATCTGAAGGATATCGAGGCGCGCATCTCCAATATCGAAGAGGGTTCCGTTCTTGAAATAAAGGGGCATACCGCAGCAAAAGCGGATGCCTATCTGGCGCTGGCCAAGCATTCGCCGCTCGGGCAAATGCTCGATGGCCTGCTGGATGAAGCGCGTGCGACCGGCCAATGGGAAGTCCCCCTGTCGCTGTCCATACCTCTGCTGGACAGCATGAACAGCACCGTGAAGGGAGAGCTCCGTTTTTCCGGCGGCGAGTTTCAACCCATGCCCGAAATGCCCGCCTTCAGGCGGCTCAATGGCGCGCTGTCCTTCACTGAAAGCGAAATCACGGCGTCGGGCCTCAAGGGCGAGTTTCTGGGCGGGCCGGTCGCCGTCGCGGGCGGTGTCGGCGGCAACGCCAAAGGCCTGGCATTCCGTGGTAAATCGACCGCCGGCGCGCTTCAGAAGTATGTCGGGCTCGAGGGAATGAAGCGCCTGACCGGCGATTTTGCGTATGACGCCACGCTGCAGCGGGACAAGGCCGGTGGTTTTTCCCTGGCGGTGAATTCCGACATGCAAGGCTTGGCGCTGGATTTTCCGCCGCCACTGGGCAAGCCCGCGGGGCGGGCCATGCCCCTGCGGGCAAGCTGGAGCCGCCTGGATGCCGAGAAAAGCATGGGGCTCAGGCTCACGCTGGGCAGCGATATCGATGCCTTGTTCCTGCATCGCCAGCAAGGCAAGAGTCCCAGCTACTTCCATGCCGGTTTCCTCGGCCTTCAGCAGAAGGTTCAGATGCCGGCCCAGGGCCTGGCGCTGGATCTCAATTATCCCGTCGTCGATCTCGATGCCTGGCACCAGGTCGCACAGGATTTTTCCGCGCCGCCGACCACCGCGGGGAATCAGGGCCGGGAGCGTCCTTTATTGCCGGACCTGACTCAGTTGAGGCTGCAGTCCGCGCAGCTGCGCGTGCAAGGGCTTACGCTGGATGAATTGACGTTCACCGCGCGCCAGCCCGAGCCGCAGCAGTGGCGCGTCGATGTCAGCTCCTCGCAGACCGCCGGGACGCTGTTCTGGAAGGAAGCTCAAGGACGGATCGCCGGCCGTGTGGATGCCAATTTCGACCGCTTGTCATTGGGGGCGGACGGCGAGGAGGATGAAGCCGGCAAGGATGGCGACGACAGCCTCCAGGTTGACGAGGACTTCGACATTCCGGCCATCAATCTGCGCGTCAAGGATCTGCGCCTGTATGGCCGGCGGGTAGGCTCGCTTTCCCTGGTCGGCGTGAACCAGTCCAGGGGCAAGCTCTGGCGCCTGGATGAAATGAAAGTGTCAAGCCCGCATGCCGTGTTGGATGGCAGCGGGCTGTGGCGCCTGAGCGGGCCGCAGCGCGGATTGGAACTGGATGCGCAGGTCACCGTCAAGGACCTGGGCGGCTACCTGGAACAGCTGGGCCTGAAAGACGCGATGAAATCCGGGCAGGGCACGATCACCGGAAATCTGCAATGGCGGAACATGCCCTGGGATTTCAGCAAGGCGGACTTGAACGGCGACATCGAGTTCAAGCTCGAAAAGGGGCGGTTCGGCTCCGTCAATTCCTATTCCGCGCGCTTGCTGGAGTTGCTGTCGCTGCAGTCGCTGCGCCGGCTGGCCCGTCTGGACCTGAACCCGGGCGGCCTCACCAAAGAAGGGTTTCCCTACGACGACTTGCGAGGCACCGTCGAGATGCGCCAGGGAGTCATGAGCACGCGCGACTACCGGGTGATCGGACCGGTCGGCACCATCGTCATGGACGGCAAGGTGAATCTGATCGATGAGCAGATGAATCTGCAGGCGGTCGTGATTCCCAAGCTGGACGTCAGCGGCGCGGCCATCGCGGCGGGCATCGCGGTCAATCCGGTGGTCGGCCTGGGCGCATTCCTGACCCAGTGGCTGCTGCAGGCGCCCTTGGCCAAGGCGATGACGGTTCAGTATGAGGTGTCCGGCTCATGGAAAGACCCCCGGATACGGGAGATCGGCGGCCCGGACGCCATACGGGGCTCGACAGCCGGCGGGTCGGCTAACGGCAACGAGGAGCATATCGCTCATTGATGAGGGGTCAGACCCCGAATGGGGTCTGACCCCCTGAAAAGAACCAGCAACGCAGCAAGGGGTCAGACCCCGCACGGGGTCTGACCCCAGAAAAAGCGCCGGGACTTGCAGTGGGGTCAGACCCCGTACGGGGTCTGACCCCTTTGAAAAGAACCAGCAATTCAGCAAGGGGTCAGACCCCATTCGGGGTCTGACCCCACAAAAAAAAAGCCGGCGGGGTCGCCGGCTTTTCAGGAGTGGGGGTAAATCAATATACGCCTTGCTGCAGCATGGCGTCGGCCACTTTGACGAAGCCGGCGATGTTGGCACCATTGACATAGTTGACGGTTCTCCCTTCTTCGCTGCCGTGACGCACACAATTCTCGTGGATGTCGCGCATGATGGCGTGCAGCTTGGTGTCCACTTGGTCGCGCGTCCATTGCAACCGTTGTGCGTTCTGACTCATTTCCAGGCCCGATACCGCCACGCCGCCGGCGTTGCTGGCCTTGCCGGGCGCATACAGGATCTTGGCCTCGATGAAAGCGTCGACCGCATCCAGGCTGGTGGGCATGTTGGCGCCTTCGGCCACGCAACGCACGCCGTTCTTGATGAGGGTCCGGGCGTCTTCGAGCTCGAGTTCGTTCTGGGTGGCGCAAGGCAGCGCGACATCGACCGGCACATGCCAGGGCCGCTTGCCGGCTTCGTACACCAGGTTGAAGCGTTGGGCATAGGTTTCGACCCGGCCGCGCTCTTCGTTCTTCAGGCGTATGAGTTCGTTCAGCTTTTCCTGCGTGAAGCCGGCCTTGTCCACCACGGTGCCGTGCGAATCGGAGACCGTGACGACCTTGGCGCCCAGTTGCAGGCATTTCTGTATGGCGTATTGCGCCACGTTGCCCGAGCCGGACACCGATACGGTCAGGCCTTCGATCGACTGGTTCGCGTGCTTGAGCATTTCTTCCGCGAAATACACCGTGCCGTAGCCGGTGGCTTCGGGGCGGATGAGGCTGCCGCCGAAGGTGAGGCCCTTGCCGGTGAACACGCTGCTTGCCGAGTTCGACAGTTTCTTCATCATGCCCGCCATGAAACCGACTTCACGCGCACCGACGCCGATGTCGCCCGCGGGGACATCGGTATCGGGACCCAGGTGGCGGTAGAGTTCGATCATGAGGGCTTGACAGAAGCGCATGACCTCGGCGTCGGACTTGCCCTTGGGGTCGAAGTCGGATCCGCCTTTGCCGCCGCCCATGGGCAAGGTGGTGAGGGCGTTCTTGAAGGTCTGCTCGAAAGCCAGGAACTTGAGGATGGAAAGGTTGACCGAGGGGTGGAAGCGCATGCCGCCCTTGAAGGGGCCTATGGCCGAGCTGTGCTGTATGCGGAAACCGCGATTCACTTGTACTTTGCCTTGGTCATCGACCCAGGAAATACGGAACTGGATGGCGCGCTCGGGTTCGACCAAGCGCTCCAGCAAGCCTTGATCGGCGTATTGGGGGTTACGCTCGATGAAAGGCCACAAACTATTCATTACCTCTTTGACGGCTTGCATGAACTCGGGTTGGTGCGGGTCCCGGGCGCGGATCTGGTCAAGAAATCGGTCTAGTGTAGGTAGTGTCATCGAGAAGTGCTCTGTGTTGCGTACTGAGTAAGCAGGACTCAGCGGGATTAAAGTGGCGCGCTGTGAGTCGGCATAGTTGCTTATGTCGATTACGGATGCATCACGCAAGTAAGCCTCTCGTGTGAGAGGCTTACAAGGTGTTCAGCCGCTTATTTCTTCATCATGTCGAAGAATTCGGAGTTTGTTTTGGTTGCGCGAATCTTATCCAAAATGAACTCCATGGCTTCGATTTCGTCCATGTCGTGTATGAACTTCCTGAGTACCCAGACCTTTTGTAGAAGCTCTGGCTTGATGAGCAGTTCTTCGCGGCGTGTGCCCGACTTATTGAGATTGATAGCGGGGTAGACGCGTTTTTCGGCCAGCCGGCGCTCGAGGTGGACCTCGCTGTTGCCGGTGCCTTTGAATTCTTCGTAGATCACTTCATCCATGCGGCTGCCGGTTTCGACCAGGGCGGTGCCGATGATGGTGAGGGAGCCGCCTTCTTCGACGTTGCGCGCGGCGCCGAAGAAGCGCTTGGGACGCTGCAGGGCGTTGGCGTCGACGCCGCCCGTCAGGACTTTGCCCGAGGCGGGCACGACCGTATTGTAGGCGCGGGCCAGCCGCGTGATGGAGTCGAGCAGGATGACGACGTCTTTCTTGAGCTCGACCAGCCGCTTGGCTTTTTCGATGACCATCTCGGCCACCTGGACGTGGCGGGTGGCGGGTTCATCGAAGGTGGAGGCGACGACCTCGCCGCGCACCGTGCGCTGCATTTCAGTGACTTCTTCCGGACGCTCGTCGACCAGCAGGACGATCATTACGGCGTCGGGATAATTGGTGGAGATGGCATGCGCGATGTGTTGCATCATCACGGTCTTGCCCGATTTGGGGCTGGCCACGATGAGGGCGCGCTGGCCTTTGCCCAGCGGCGCGAAGATGTCGAGGATGCGTCCGGTGACGTTCTCTTCGCTCTTGATGTCGCGCTCGAGTGTCATGACCTCGTCCGGATGGAGCGGCGTGAGGTTCTCGAACATGATGCGATGCTTGATGGCCTCGGGCTGCATGCCGTTGACCTTGTCGACCTTGACCAGGGCGAAATAGCGTTCGCCGTCCTTGGGCGTGCGGACTTCCCCTTCGATGGAGTCGCCGGTATGCAGGTTGAAGCGGCGGATCTGTGACGGCGAGATATAGATGTCGTCGGTGCTGGCCAGATAGGAGGTATCGGGCGAGCGCAGAAAGCCGAAGCCGTCGGGCAGCACTTCAAGGACGCCATCACCGAAGATCTGCTCGCCCTGCTTGGCACGCCGTTTCATGATGGCGAACATCAGCTCCTGCTTGCGCAGACGGCTAGCGTTGTCGATTTCTAGCTCTGCGGCCATTTCCAGCAGCTTTGAAACGTGCTGTGTTTTTAATTCGGTGAGATGCATGTGAGGAGAGAAGGGGGTATTTGCAAGGTCGTGGCGAGCCAGAGTAGGCTCGCGCGCAAAACGATTTATGTCAGGATTACAGGGATTCGTCCAGGAACGCGCTCAGTTGAGACTTGGACAATGCGCCTACCTTGGTTGCAGCGGGTTTGCCGTCTTTGAACAACATCAGGGTGGGTATGCCGCGAATGCCGAACTTGGCGGCGGTTTCGGGGTTTTCATCTACATTGACTTTGGCAATAATAACACGGCCTTCATACTGCCTGGAGGCTTCATCGAGCAAAGGCGCGATCATCTTGCAGGGGCCACACCAGGCGGCCCAATAGTCGACCAGCACGGGCAGATCGGAATTGATGACGTCGGCGTCAAAGGACGCGTCGCTCACGTGTTTGATGGATTCGCTCATGATAAAAAAGAAAAAAGAAGATCGGGATCTGAAAACTATACGGGAATGCAAGCAAACCGCACAATGTATTCTATTAATTGTGAGTGATCGTTTGTTGCTGGATTCTGACAAGCATACCACTGTCGTGCCGTGTTTGGTGGGTTCGCGGACGCCCAGTAGTCCGTAAAATACCCCCTCTTTACAGAACATTCGAGACTAAATTGGCTATACCACGCTACGACGAAGCATCCATCCGGGTCCTGAAGGGCCTGGAACCGGTGCGGCAACGGCCGGGCATGTACACCCGCACCGACAATCCCTTGCACATACTCCAAGAGGTCATCGACAACGCGGCCGACGAGGCACTGGCGGGGTTCGGCCAGCACATCAAGGTAACGCTGCATACCGACGGAAGCGTTACGGTGGAGGACGACGGGCGGGGCATTCCCGTGGGCCTGCATCCCGAAGAGAACGCGCCGGTGGTCGAACTCGTCTTCACACGCCTGCACGCGGGCGGGAAATTCGATAAGAAAGACGGCGGCGCCTATGCGTTTTCGGGGGGGCTGCATGGCGTGGGGGTGTCGGTCACCAATGCGCTGTCCAAGCGCCTCGAGGTGCGGATCTGGCGCGACGGTGAAACGCACGAACTCGTGTTTGCGGGCGGCGAGGTGCAAGAGCCGCTGCGCATGATCGAGCCGGCGGCCCGGCGCAAGACGGGGACCCGGGTCCGCGTGTGGCCGGACCCCAGTTATTTCGATAGCGCAGCAGTGCCGCTTGCCGACCTGATACACGTCTTGCGGAGCAAGGCGGTCCTGCTCAATGACGTCAAGGTCACGCTGACCATCGAAAAGACCGGCGAAGTGCGCGAATGGCAGTATCGCGACGGCCTGCGCGGCTATCTCGAAGAGGCGCTGGACGGAGCCGAGAAGATCATTCCGGTATTCGAGGGCAAGCAGTACGCCGCCGAGGACGACGAATCCTTCGCTTTGGGAGAAGGCGCCCACTGGGCGGTCGCCTGGACGGTCGAAGGACTGGTGTTGCGGGAATCCTACGTCAATCTCATCTCCACCACCGCGGGCGGCACCCATGAATCAGGCCTGCGCGAGGGCCTGTTCAATGCGGTCAAGACGTTCGCGGAGCTGCACAGCCTCATTCCCAAAGGGATCAAGCTCCTGCCCGAAGACGTCTTTGCGCGCGCCAGCTTTGTATTGTCGGCCAAGGTGCTCGACCCGCAATTCCAAGGACAGATCAAGGAGCGCCTCAACAGCCGGGATGCGGTCCGGCTGGTCAGCGGCTTCGTCAAGAACGCGCTCGATCTCTGGCTGAGCGCACACGTCGAATATGGCAAGAAGCTCGCCGAGACGGCGATTCGCCAGGCACAGGCGCGCGCACGTTCGCTGCAGAAAGTCGAGAAGCGCAAGAGTTCGGGGGTCGCGGTGCTGCCCGGCAAGCTCACGGATTGCGAATCCAGCGACGTGGCGCGCACTGAAATTTTCCTGGTGGAGGGCGATTCCGCCGGCGGTTCCGCCAAGATGGGGCGCGACAAGGAATTCCAGGCCGTGCTGCCTTTGCGCGGCAAGGTGCTCAATTCGTGGGAGGTCGACAGGGAGCGCCTGTTCGCCAACAACGAGATCCACGACATTTCGGTGGCGATCGGCGTGGATCCCCACGGTCCGGCCGACACGCCGGACCTGTCCGGCCTGCGCTATGGCCGGATCTGCATCCTGTCGGACGCCGATGTCGACGGTTCGCACATACAGGTGCTCTTGCTCACCTTGTTCTTCCGGCACTTTCCGAAGCTTGTCGAAGCAGGGAATGTCTACGTGGCGCGGCCACCGCTGTTTCGCGTGGATATCCCGGCGGCGGGCAAGCGGCCCGCCCGCAAGGTGTACTGCCTGGACCAGGGCGAACTGGACGTGGTGCAAGAGAAGTTGCGCACCGAAGGGCTGCGCGAAGGCTCGTGGAGCATCAGCCGATTCAAGGGCCTGGGCGAAATGAGCGCCGAGCAGCTTTGGGACACCACCATGAATCCCGACACGCGCCGCCTGATGCAGGTGGGCTACGGCGCATTGGACTCCGCAGCAACGACCAAGATGTTCGACATGCTCATGGGCAAGGGCGAATCGGCGCACCGGCGGAGCTGGCTGGAAGAAAAAGGCAATCTGGCCGAGGTCGACGTTTAACCGCTACCGAGATGGAAAATGGATAGTACACAAGCTGATTTGTTCGACCAGGACGGCGGCGATGGCGCCGGCATGACGCTGGCCCATTATGCCGAGCAGGCATACCTGGATTACGCGGTATCGGTGGTCCGGGGACGGGCACTGCCGGACGTGGCCGACGGCCAGAAGCCGGTGCAGCGGCGCATACTGTACGCCATGCAGGCCATGGGCCTCGGGGCGGGCGCCAAGCCGGTGAAATCGGCCCGCGTGGTGGGCGATGTGCTGGGCAAGTACCACCCCCATGGCGACCAGGCCGCCTATGACGCCATGGTCCGCATGGCGCAGGACTTCACTCTGCGCTACCCGCTGGTGGACGGCCACGGCAACTTCGGCTCGCGCGATGGCGACAACGCGGCGGCCATGCGCTACACCGAGGCGCGCCTCACACCGTTTGCCCGCATCCTGCTGGACGAACTGGACGAAGGTACCGTCGATTTCGCCGCCAATTACGACGGCAGCCAAAAGGAGCCGGTCCTGTTGCCGGCGCGGCTGCCTGTCATGCTCTTGAACGGCGCGTCGGGCATCGCGGTCGGCATGGCCACCGAGATCCCTTCCCATAACCTGCGCGAGGTGGCGAGCGCCTGCGTTGCGCTCATCCGCCATCCCAAGCTGACGGATGAAGAGCTTTACGCCATGGTGCCCGGGCCCGACTACGCGGGCGGCGGCCAGATCATTTCATCGCCCGCCGACATTGCCCACATCTATGCGACCGGCCGCGGCTCCATCAAGGCGCGCGCGCGCTGGCAGTTCGAAGAGCTCGCGCGCGGCCAGTGGCAACTGGTGGTCAACGAACTGCCGCCCGGCACCTCCGCGCAAAGAATCCTGGAAGAGATCGAAGACCTGACCAATCCCAAGGTCAAGGCCGGCAAGAAGAGCCTGACGTCCGAGCAGCAGCAGACCAAGGCGCTGGTGCTCGGCATGCTGGATACGGTGCGCGACGAGTCGGGCAAGGACGCGGCGGTGCGCCTGGTGTTCGAGCCCAAGACCAGCCGCATCGACCGCGACGAATTCGTGAACGTCCTGCTGGCCCAGACCGGCATGGAGGGCAACGCGCCCATCAACCTCGTGTGCCTGGGCACGGATGGCCGTCCCCGCCAGAAATCGCTGCGGCACATCCTGACGGAATGGCTGGAGTTCCGCGCGCACACCATGACACGCCGGACGGAGTACCGCCTGGACAAGGTGACGGACCGCATCCATGTGCTGGAAGGGCGCATGGTCGTCTACCTGAACGTCGACGAGGTCATCCAGACCATACGGGAATCGGACGAGCCGAAGGCTGCGCTGATGGAGCGCTTCGAACTTTCGGAAAGGCAGGCCGAGGACATCCTTGAAATGCGCTTGCGCCAGTTGGCCAGGCTGGAGGGTTTCAAGATAGAGAAAGAACTGGAAGAACGCAACAAAGAGCAGGCATCCCTGCGTGAACTGCTGGACAATCCCGCCGCGTTCAAGCGTTTGATGATCAAGGAAATAGAAGCCGACGCCAAGCAGTACGGCGACGACCGCCGCACCCTGATCGAAGCGGCCGAGAGGGCGGTGCTGGAATCCAAGGTGGTCGAAGAACCGGTCACCGTGATCATGTCGCAAAAGGGCTGGCTGCGGGCGCGGCAAGGCCATGGCCATGACGCGGCGCAGTTCGGCTTCAAGACCGGCGATGCGATGTATGACGCCGTCGAGTGCCTCACCACCGATGAGCTGGTCGCCATCTCGAATACGGGGCGTGTCTACACGGTTGCCGTGTCCAGCCTTCCGTCGGCCCGCGGAGACGGCCAGCCCATCACGTCCATGATCGATCTGGAGCCGGGCGCGCGCATCGTGCACATGCTCGCCGGACCGTCGGAACAGCGCTATGTGCTGGGCACGGGCTCGGGATATGGGTTCATCGCGAAACACAAGGACCTGACGACGCGGCAGCGCGCCGGCAAGCAGTTCCTCAACCTGGAAAGCACGGATGCGCTGCTCAAGCCGCTGGCCTTGCGCAACACCGACACGCACGTGGCGATGCTGGCCCGGAAGGGCCGTTTCCTGGTCATCGACATCCACGAGCTCAAATCCCTGTCGGGCGGCGGGCGCGGCACCATTCTGATGGGGCTCGATGAAGGCGATGCGGTGGCGCAATGGGTGCCCGTCGGCCCCGACGGCATTCTGGTCAGTGGCATATACCGCGCCAAGGACACCACCTGGAGCATGGACATGGAGGCGCTGGCCGAATATGTGGGCAAACGGGCAAGGAAAGGCAAGGCCTTGTCGCTGAAGATGAAGCAACCTACACTTTTGCGGGCGTGATGGCGGCGGCACGCGCCGCCGTCCTTTTAGCGCTATCTGGTTCCAAGCCTTAAAATGGCTTTGTTTTCAATCTTTTCATAGTCAGACGTCATGAGTTTCAAGGTTACCGTCCAGCCCAGCAACCACGCTTTTTCGGTCGAAGACGGTCAATCCGTGCTTGATGCCGCACTCGCCGCCGGCATCGTCCTGCCTTACAGCTGCCGTAACGGTGCGTGCTCCACCTGCAAAGGCAAGGTCGTGGAAGGCAGCTACGAGGCCGGCGATGGCCCGGCCCACGTGCTTTCGCCTGAAGAGCTCGAACAAGGCTATACCTTGTTCTGCCAGGCCAAGCCGACTTCCGACATGCTCATCGAGGCGCGCGAGATCCGCATGGCCAGCGACATCCAGATCCGCAAGATGCCGGCGCGGGTCATGGGTATCGAGGACGCCGCCGGCGACGTCAAGATCATCAAGCTGCAACTGCCCGCCGCCGACCCATTCCGCTACTATGCGGGGCAGTACATCGAGTTCATCCTGAAGGACGGGCGGCGGCGCAGCTATTCCATGGCCACCATTCCCAACGAAAGCAATCTCGTCGAACTGCACATCCGGCATACGCCCGGCGGCGTGTTCACCGATCATGTCTTCGGTGCGGGCGCCACACAGATGAAGCTGCGCGAGATCCTGCGCGTCGAGGGTCCTTTGGGGTCATTCTTCCTGCGCGAGGAAAGCGACCGGCCCATCGTGTTCCTGGCCAGCGGAACCGGCTTCGCGCCCATCAAGGCCATCGTCGAACGCATGATAGAAACGGGCAGCACGCGCAAAGCGGTCCTGTATTGGGGCGGCCGCCGCCCGGCGGACCTTTACATGGACTCGCTGGCGCGGGAATGGGAAAAGACCATGCCGGACTTCTCCTACATCCCCGTCGTCTCCGATGCCTTGCCCGAAGACAACTGGAGCGGCCGCGTCGGCTTCGTGCACCAGGCCGTGCTGCAAGACCTGCCGGATCTCTCCGGCCACCAGGTCTATGCCTGTGGCGCGCCTATCGTGGTCGAAAGCGCGAGGCGCGATTTCGTGAAGCTGGCGGGCCTGCCCGAAGACGAGTTCTACGCGGACGCCTTTACGACCGAGGCGGACATCGCCTAGCCTGGTGCTCATGCGCCTGGCGGGATTCTCGGCAGGCAGCGCCAAGCAATCCAAACAGCATCAGAGGAAAGCGCAATGAGAGTAGCCGTACTGGGTAGCGGAATCATCGGGACATCGACGGCCTGGTGGCTCAGGCAGAATGGCCATGAGGTCGTCGTCATCGACCGAGAAAACGGTCCGGGGCAGGAAACCAGCCGCGCCAACGGGGGGCAGATTTCGGTGTCGTATTCCGAGCCCTGGGCCAATCCCCAGGTCATCAGAAAGCTGGCGCGCTGGCTCTTCAAGGACGACTCCCCCATCGTCTTCAAGCCCCAGTTCGATCCGCGGCAATGGTGGTGGGGCCTGCTCTTCCTGCGCGAATGCCTCCCCTCGAGACTGGCACCGAATATACGCGCCATGGTCCGCATGTCCGAATACAGCCGCCGGACCTTGCAGGAAATGCGCCGCGAGCTGGACATCCAGTACGATCACCTCGAACGCGGCATTCTGAATTTCTACCGGGACAAGGCCGAGTTCGATTTTTCTCAGGAAATGGCCGGCGTGATGCGTGATTTCGGCGTGGACAGGCGCATCGTCAGCACCGAAGAGATCATCCGGCTCGAGCCGGCGCTCGCCGGCATGCGCGACCGCATCGTCGGTGGCGACTACACGGCCGAGGACGAAACGGGAGACGTCTACCTGTTTACCCGTGCGCTGGCGGAAAAATCCGCGGCCGCCGGTGTCGAATTCCGCTATGCCACCCAGCTCAGCCGTTTCCTGTCGATGGGCGGCCGCATCCAGGGTGCCGAGGTCATCAACTCAGAGGGTCTTTACGAAGTCGTGCAGGCCGATGTCTATGTGGCGGCCCTGGGTGCCTATACCCCCCATTTCGTGGCGCCGTTGGGAATTTCCTGCAATGTGTATCCGGCCAAGGGCTATTCAGCGACCTTCAATATCCTCGATACCGACCGCGCGCCCATGGTCAGCCTCACGGATAGCGCGAACAAGGTGGTGTATTCGCGGCTGGGCAATACGCTGCGCATGGCCGGCACGGCCGAGCTGGGAGGTTATTCCCGCGCGCTGAATACCGCGCGTTGCGATAATATGACGCTGATGGCCCGGGAATTGTTCCCAAGCGTGCTCGATTTTGATAACGTACGCTACTGGTCTGGTTTGCGTCCCGCAACGCCGTCCAATGTCCCTCTCATCGGCCGGACGAAAATCCAGAACCTGTATCTCAATACCGGGCACGGCACATTGGGCTGGACCATGGGCGCAGGCTCCGGTCGCGCTTTGGCCGATCTCGTCTCCGGCCGCCGGCCCGAACCCGAGTTTCCTTTTCTAGGTTAATTGCTTTATGAAATTTCAGTGGCTATTTGGCGCATCGGATCCGATGCGCAAGCTTGCGTGGGTGAGCGCCGGATCATTGCTGGCAACATCCATGGCCGTAACCGCCGCGACCGAGGTTCGGGTCTGGCATTCCCTCAGCCCATACAACAAGGCCGTCTTCGAGGATCTGGTCAAGGATTTCAACCGCAGCCAGAATGAAGTCGACGTAAAACTGAAGGCTTTCGACAGCGAAGAGGCGATCGAATCTGCGCTTGCCGCAGCCAAGAAGCGCGACGACAGGCCGCAACTGGTGCAGCTGGACGACGACCGCGCACCCGAGCAGATCGCCGGCCGTTCGTACATACAGCCGCTGCACGTCCTGCTGGCCAAGTACCCCATCAAGGACGGCAAGTGGTTTCTTTCCGAGGAAAACACATTCGCGCGCGATGGCAAAGGCCGTCTGGTGGCCTTTCCATACATGGTCGATGTTCCGGTCATGTTCTACAACATCGAGTCGTTCAAGAAGGCCAAGCTGACGCCGGCCGCGCCTCAACGCGCCTGGAACAGTTTGCAGGACCAACTCGTATCGCTGGCCAACAATGGTTCGCGCAAATGTCCGCTGACATCCGACCAGCCGGTATCCATCAACCTCGAGAACCTGGCCGCCGTCAACAATCAGCTGTACACCAGCAATGACAACGGCCTGAAAGGCAAGCCGGCCTTCCTGTTCGACGTGATGTACATTCGGCATCTGTCGCTGATGATCAGCTGGGTCCGCACCGAGCTCATGGTCAAGCCGGAGTTCGGCTCCGTTGCCGCCAAGCGCTTCGCCAACAACGAATGCGCCGTGCTGTTCTCGACTTCCAGCAACCTGGGCTGGTTCAAGGACACGAAAAAGCTGAATTTCTCCGTCAGCGGGCTGCCTTATTATCCCCAGGTAACCGATAAGCCGGGTAACCCGTTCGTGGGCGGTTCGGCTTTGTGGGTGACGGCGGGCCATTCCAAGGAAAGCGATGCGAGCAGCGCCCGCTTCCTGGGCTGGCTGGCCGAACCCAAGCAGGCTGCCCAGTGGTACCAAAAGACGGGCTTCCTGCCGCTGACGCAGCAGGCCTTCGCCCAGACCGACAAGTCCTACTACAAGGACCTGGGCGAATGGCAGTCGCTGGTTGCGGTCAACGCGCGCAGCCCCGGCAATCGTGGCCGCGGTTTCCGCATCGATAACTATCCGCAGATCCACGCCATGTTCCATCGCACGCTGGAACAGGCGCTGAATGGCCAGCAACCCGCCGTGACGGCGCTCAAGACCGCCGCTGCCGAAGCCGGAAAGATGATGTCGAGCAAATCGCAGCAGCGATAAAAGGTTCTATTCGTACATCTCGGTCTGGCGGCACCCGCCGCAAGAAAGCAAGATAGCCCGTACTGCAATCCGCAGCACGGGCTATCTTGTTTTTGGGTGACCGCCATGTCCAGATTTCTTGCGATGTTTCTTGCCTGCGCAATGCTTGCCGCCTGCACACCCTCCTTGCGTTGGCCCTGGCCCGCAGCCGCATCGCAAGCAGCGCCAGCGCCAGCGCCGGGCGCACACTACAGTTTTGCATGGCGCCTGTCGGGCGACCGTGCGGTTGCGCCGCTGCAAGTGTTCGACGACGGTCGCCAGACCTGGCTGCAGTTTTCCGAGTCGCAGGCCGTACCCGCCATCTTCTTCCGTGGCGCCACAGGCGACCAGTTGCTGCCCTACACACGGCAAGGGCCTTACGTCGTCCTGTCAGGCGTCTGGCCTGAACTTATCCTGCGGGGCGGTTCGCTGGTCGGTCACGTCCGCCGCGAAGCCCCCGCGCAAGCGGCCGGCCAGCAGGAACCTCCGGGCAGTGTCTCCGCCGATCCGGTCCCTGTGTCCGTTTCGCAGGCCATCGAAGCCCCTGATCCGATTCCGACCGAAGCGCAGACGGCCGCCCTGACGGCCCAAAGCTTCCCCGATCCCGAATCGCAAGCGCCATCGTTCTTTCAGGCCGGCCCGCAAGACCGCACCATGCGGGCCGCCCTCGACCGCTGGGCAAGAAGCGTGGGCTGGACCTTCGAGCCCGAGCATTGGGTGGTCGACGTCGATATTCCATTGGCGGGTTCGGCCCGTTTCGAGGCGGGGTTCAAGTCCGCGGTGCGCGAACTGCTCGCTTCGACCGAACTTGGCGAAAGACCTTTGCAGCCTTGCTTCTACTCCAACAGGGTGCTGCGCATCGTGCCTTATGCCCAGCCGTGCGACCGCAGCGTCGGCGGCGGGAGAACATCATGATGTTCATGATGCCTGTGCTGCGGCTCGTCGCCGTGGCGGCCGCCAGCGGGTCCCTCTCATCCTGCGCCCTCGGCGACCGCATACGCCAGATCGCCACGGCGGTCGAAGCTCAGCATGCCCATATCCATCAAAGGCAGGCGGAATTCGCCAATGTCATCGGCGACCCGGAAAGCCGGCGAGCCGCCCAGGATGTGCCGCGCCCTTGGCTGGCGGGCAGGGCACAGCCCCTGGCACGCGAAATCGTTTTGCCGATGGCGCTGCGGGCCGACGTCAACACCACGCTGCTGTTTTCCGACGGCGGCCTCGACTTGCCCATGCTGGCGCAGCGGATCACCGCCGCCACCAACATCCCCGTCCACGTGCGGCCGGATGCCCTTCTTCCTCCCGAAATGTTCCTGCCGCGCCTGAACCGCTCCGGCGCCGTGCCATCTATGGTGTCTGCCGCCCCGTTGCTGCCGCCTGGCGGCGGGCCCGAGCCATTGGTCCGCATCCTTGATCGCATCAGCGCGCGGCTCGGCATCATGTGGCGATACCATCAGGATCGCATCGAGTTCTACCGCACGGAAACCCGCAGCTTCAATGTGCGGGCGCTCACCCTCGACGCCACGTCCGAAGCCTCATTGGGGCAGGGCGCCACCACCTCGTCGGAAGGCTTTGTCAGCAGTTCCAGAACCCAATTGGCGAGCACCGCGAAAGACGTCTTCGCCGTGGTCCGCGCGCGCATAGAGCCTTTTCTGACCCAGGCGGGCATCGTCGTGGCGGAACCGGGCGCGGGCTCCACGGTGGTCGTCACCGACACGCCCGACGCTCTGTCGCGCATTGCCGCCTATCTCGAACAGGAAAACCGCGCGCTCACGCGCCGGGTGCGGCTTATCGTCGAAGAGTTCACGGTAGTGCTCCATGACACCGCCGAAGCGGGCATCGACTGGAATCTGGTGTTCTCGAGCGCCCGATTGGCCGCCTCGCTCGTGGCGCCTGGGCCGGGCATCGTGGGCGGTGCGCTGGGCGCGCGCCTGGATCAAGGCCCTTTTGCCGGGTCCGAGGCCGTGGTCAAAGCCTTGAGCGAAGTGGGCAGGGTGGTACGGCGCAGCAGCATGCCTGTACTTACCCTCAATCGGCGGCCCGTCACCCACGCCGTGCGCACCACTTTTTCCTATATCGACCGCGTCGAGACGACCGCGCTGGGCGGTGTCGCAAACCTTGCGCTGCCTTCGGTATCCGTCAGCCAGCGCGAGGAAACGGTGGGCTCGCTGCTCACGCTCCTGCCCGATGCCCAGGAAGACGGCCAGATCCTTCTTTCGCTGGCCTACGACAACACCGTGGCGCAGCCACTGAAATCAATCGCTTTCGGCAACAAGGAAAATCCCTTGCAATTGCAGCAGATCACCATCGACGGCAACGGGACCGTGCAGCAGGTCGCGCTCCAGCCGGGGCAGCCCGTACTGATTTCAGGCTTTGACCGCAGGGTCGAGGAAACCGAAGGCAGGCGGCTCAATCCGGGCATCCCACTGGCACTGGGCGGGGGCGACCGCGCGTCGGCTCAGCACCTGACCACCGTCATGATGGTGTCCGCCCAGGTCGAAGAAGGCTACTAGGGCCTGTCAACGCTAAAAGGTAGGCAATATGACGGAACCTTTCATCCTGCCCCTGGACGACGCCGCGCTGGTCTTCGGCCTGGACTGGTTTCCGCTGGTCGGCCGCAGGGCGGCGCAAGCGGGGAAACGATTGGCGCAGCGACATCGTGCCAGTCATATTCTGCTGGCGGGCACGCCACCCGCGGCGGTGGGCATGCTGGCCATGAGAAAAAGCCGTGGCCAGGGGGCCATGTATTCCGCGGCCCAGAATCTGGCTCAACTGCATCCGCGAGGAACGTATGCAATGTTGCTGGAACTTGGTGACAAGGGTTGCTGGCTCGCCGTCGTCCACGACGGCGTGGTCGTGTCGCGTACCGACAGGCTGTATCGCACCCGTCACGATGCCGTCCATTTCCTGGGCGAACTGCGGCCGGCATTTCCCGGGCTGCAACTGCTCGGCAGCTCCGGCGCACCCGCTCTTCCCGATCTGGCGGCACTCGGTTCGGCTCGCACGCCTGACAGTCGTTTGCTGCCACTGCGGCGATGGCAGCCTTTTCTTCCCCGGCCGGTGCAATATTTCATGCTGGCGCTGCTGCTTGCCGTTCTCGGGCCGAAGCTGTGGGCATTCATGCCTGGCCCGGCGGCGGCATCACACGGTGTCGTGAGCGTCGATCCAGGCACCGCCTGGCAGAAAGCGGTCGCTCAGTCCATTTCGGGGCGTATGCTGCATGGTGTGCCGGGCACGCAAGCACTGTTCGATGCGCTGTACTCATTGCCGCTATGGGTAGGCGGATGGAAGCTGACGCGCACCCAGTGTCTTCCGCTGGCGTCGGACTGGCAGTGCAAGGCGCACTTCGAGCGTGCGGGCCCGCCAGCCAGCAATCAGACCTTCCTGGACCATGCGCAAGCCGCCTGGACCGTCGAGTTCACGCCCACGGAGCGCGTCACGGCGACCTGGCGCATGCCGTCCCAGGGTGCGGCTTTGGGGCAATACCGTCTTGCGTCGTCGGATGACAACGAGCGGGCGCTCGTCAGCGAGCTTCAGGCCATCAAGCCCGGCTTTGCGCAATTGCATGTTTCGAAACCGTCCGCATTACCTGTTTCGGCACCCACGGATTCCCAAGGCAAGGCTTTGCCACGGCCTGCCCGGCAACCGGTTTACTACCGGCGCCCGTTGCGGATCGTGGGGCCTCTGCGTTCAGCAGTGGTGCTTCTGCCTTACACGGCCCACATGGCCTGGGACAAAGCCGAACTCGTCCTCGGCGCGACCGATGCACCCACGCTGACCCACAGCGGTTTGATGTTGACTCTCGAAGGAGCGATTTATGAAAGCAGCAAGGTCCCATCCTCTTCCCCGCCGGCGGCCATGGGCCACGCTCCGGGTGCCGTCCTTCCGCCGCTGCCGGATTCCTGAACATGTACCGGCCCTTCTGCTTGTGTTCGCCGTATCCAGCCCTTTGGCCGCGGTACCCGACATGGCTTCCGCCGAAATGAGCGTGCGCGAGCTGATGCACCTGGATGCCGAACTGGCGCGCAAGCAGGCCCGGCAGCGCTTGAAGACAGCGGGGCCGCAGTTGGACGTCCCCGCGGCTTCCGGCAATCCCGCACTGCACGTGGCAGCCATCTACGGCGTGGGAAGGAAACTCCTGGCCGAAGTCGTCATCGGTTCGCGCAGCCATATCTACATGCGCGGTCGGGCGCTGCCGGTGGGCGGCACGGCCAGCCCAAGCACCTATCTGCTGCGGGGAATCTCCGGTTCCTGCGTTCATCTCGAACGCACCGGAGACAGCCAGACGCTGTGCCTGCGTCCAAGCCTCTGGGCGGCCAAGCCATGAGCCGCATGCTGTCCTGGCGCCGGGGCGGGACTTGGGGGCCTCGATCCGGCGCGCCCACGCCCAGGTTCGATTCCGCGTCGGCCATCGTCATCAGCAGCCCGGACGATCTTGCCAGGCTGAAGCCGCGCTTCATGCGCGCCTTGAGCGACAAGTTCGATGCCGAGGCACTGGCGGGCCGCTTGGTGCCGGTGCTTCTGGAAGACCATTCCGTGGCCATATTCGCACTGGCCGAGCACGTGGGCAGTGACCAGGCCGACGAGCTCGCACGCCGTATCCGTGAGCGGGGCGGCGCGTCCTCCGGCCCGGTCCGCTATGTGCTGGCGGCGCCCCTGCTGCTTGCCATTTCGCGGCGACAGCTTAGCGGCCAGGTCCTGGGTCCGCCGGCCGGCAATCGCGTCTCCTCCGTACGCACCGCACCGGCCGAAGCATTCCAGGATGTCGTCGAGTGGGGCGTGCGGCACGGTGCGAGCGATATCCATCTCAATGTGCGGCAGGGCGAGCCCGAATCGGAAATCAAATACACCGTCGCGGGCCAGTATCTTGCGCCGGAACGATTCCGGCGCCTGCCCACCAGCACTTTGTTCGATATGCTGTGCGTGGCGTGGATGGACATCCAGGGGGGAAACGGGGCGGTCTTCGATCCGGGAATCGAGCAGCAGGGCAGCTTGCAGAGGCAGGTGGACGGCAAGCGCATCGTGCTGCGCTGGTCATCCCTGGCGGCGGATGCCGGACCCAGTGTCTGCTTGCGCGTGCAGCAGGATGCCGCCGCCGGCCTGCCCACTCTCGAGCAGCTTGGCTATCTTCCCGACCAGGTGCGCAGCATACGGCGAGTCATGCTGTCCGAAAGCGGCGCCGTCATCATCGCGGGCGTGGTCGGCTCCGGAAAGTCGACCAGTCTTGCTGCGCTGATTACGGGGCTGCCCGCGCATCGCAAGGTCGTCACGATCGAGGACCCGGTCGAATACCGCATACCGGGCGCCATCCAGAACACCATTGCGCGCCATCTCGATACCGATACGCACGCTGGCTTTGCAAGCAAGCTCAGGTCCTTGAAGCGTTCCGCCATGACCGACGTGCTCCTTGGCGAAGTACGCGACCCTGAAACCGGCCGCGCGTTCATGGACCTCGCCGGCTCAGGCGTAAACGTCTACACGACGATCCACGCGCCATCGGCCCAGCGCATTCCCGACCGGCTGGCTTCCGATTTCATCGGCGTGCCTCGTGAATTCCTTGCAACTTCCGGCATGCTCAAGCTGCTGATCTTCCAGGCGCTCTTGCCCTTGCTGTGCCGGCATTGCGCCTTGCCCATGCAGTCCTTGTTGCGCACCGATGCACAATGGGAAGCGCACCCATCGGGCATGCGCTGGACGGAATGGCTGAATCTTGTCCATGCACTGTATGGGCGCGAGCTCGATCTCTGCCGTGTCCGCAATGCACGAGGATGCGAATCCTGCCGCCATGGCCAGCCGCCTGAGCTCCATGGCTACGCGGGCCGCACGATTTCCGCCGAACTCTACGAACCAGACCTCGCCGCGGGGCCGGCGCTCAGCGCCATGGACGCAGCGGTCTGCAAGGCTCGCCAGGGGTTGATCGATCTGCGCGATATCGAAGCGCGCTTCCACGCCTTCGAGACCGAGGCCATGCGCCGATCCGCGCATGGGGTTCCGTCGGGTTTTCAAGGCTTGAAGGTGGCTTCATGAAAGTGCCGCTCTTCGGCGCTTCGGCGCACATGCTCATGCATCGGATCGATTGCTGGCGCTTCTCGGCAAAGCGTGCTGACTACTACGATTATCTGGCCGCTTTGCTGTCCGGAATGCAAGGCACGCGAACGCTCCGGGACGTCTTTCTGCACGATGCGCGGCGCTATGGAAGATCCAGCCTGCGAGGCCGTTTGTCCCAGGCCTGGCTGCAGGCTTTCGAAATGGTGGGCGGCGACCTCCATGCCACCTGGAATGGCTGTTTTGCGCCCTCCGAGCTTGCCCTGATCCGCACGGCTCAGGCCCACGGCAATGCCGCATTGGCTGAAACGCTTGCCGCCCTGTCCAGCGCGCAGCGCCTGTCCCGGCAGGCGGGCCGAATACTGTCATCGACGCTCTGGTCGTCGGTGGTTGCAATGGGATTGCTGGCAGGCATGCTGGCCGCCGTGCCGCTGTTCACCCTTCCGGGCCTGCTGCATGCCTTTGCAGCGGTTCCCGCGTCCTTCCATGGCCGCCGCACGCAAGCACTTTCCGCTTTTGCCGGTCTGCTTCAGGCGCATTGGCCCCTGCTTGCCGTGCTGGCGATCGGCGGCGGGGCGCTATTGCTGTGGTCCATACCCAATCTGGGCGGCGCGTTGCGCCGCAAGCTCGATCCATGGATGCCTTGGCGCCTCTACCGCGACGTCCAGGCGCTGCGCTTCCTCAAGTTCCAGGCGATTCTCCTGGACAGCGATGGGGCCGGACCCTTGTCGTTGCGCACGACACTCGCCATGCAGAAACTGGGCGCAAGCACATGGCTCGCGGCGCACATGGATCTGATGCTGGCGCGCATCGATGCCGGCCTGACGGGACCGGACACCTTCGATAGCGGCCTGATGGACCGCGAACTGTTCTGGTTCTTCAGCGACATGGCCATGGCGCGTGGGTTGCGCGCAGGCCTGCGGCTCAGTGCCGAGCGCCTGCGCAGCCATGTCATCGACAAGCTGGCGCGGCGGGCCGCGGCCTTGCGCTGGTGCATCCTGCTTGCCTGTCTCGGCTGCCTGCTGGCGCTTGCCTTGTGGCACTACGCCGTCATCGACGAATTACGCCGTTCCCTCATGATTTTCTACGCGAGCCAATGACGGCGCGCGTCATTACCCAGGAGTCCTCCATGTCCATCATGAAATCCGCCCAGCAGGGTCTGTCCCTGATCGAAGTCTCCATCGTGACCGCCATCGTGCTCTTGCTGGCCATCATCGGCGTGCCGGCCATAGGCGCCTATGTGGTCGAGAACAAGGTCCCCAAAGTGGGCGAGGAAATCGCGCGCTTCATCCTCCAGACCAAAGTCAACGCTTCGAACGCCACGGCAACGCCCTATCAGGGCATCGATACGGCCAACTTCGCGAATCTCGTCCGCGACTCCAGCATATTCGCGGTGTCCGGAGACGGCTCGACATTGAAGATTCTGCACGGGCTTGGCGGCGAGGGGGCGGTCAGCGTGGCGGCCGAGGAGTCCGGCGCGTCGTTTTCGATCACGCTGTCCAAAGTCCACAACGCCGCCTGCCCCTCGATTGCTTCGATACTGCAGCGGGTATCGGACAGCATGACGGTGGCACCGGACGGGCAGGGCGCCGTCGTCATCAAAAGCGACTCGGTCCTCTACAGCGCCCTGGCGGCGGAGTCCCATTGCGCCAAAGGCGATGTGAACACCTTCGTATTCACCGCCAGTTGAGGGCCGGCGTGCAGTCAACGCAAAAAAAGGCTGGGCGTCGCAAGGCGAGCCAACGCGGGCTGGGGCTGCTCGAGTTGATGCTGGCGGCCATCGTCGCGACCTTGGTCGCCGCATGGGGCGCCGGCGCGCTCATGACCCGCATGGACGAAGCCGCAGCACAGTCCAGCGCGGCATGGATGCTTTCCGTGCGCCAGGCCCTGCATAGCTATCTCGAACGATACGGCCCTTTGATCGCCCATGCCGAAGACCCGGCCGTCCTGAGTGCGCGCGGATATGCCGATTGGTCTTCACCCCAGCTTCACGAACTCAAGGCCGATGCCTTGTTGTCCCAGGGCTTTCCCGAAGCCGTTTCTCCGGGTGGCGGCGCAGTGCTCAAGGTGCTGCGGCAGGGCGTGTGCCCCGGGCCCGCCTGCCATGTCGAGGGCCTGGTTCATAGCAAACTGCCTATCTTGCAGCGGTCCTCGGGCCAGGTCGACGACTACATGGTGGCGCAGTGGCTGATGTCCAGCAAGGGATGGGGGGCGGCGGTGCATGCGCGGCACCCTGAATGGATACAAGGCCCGGCCTTTCGGTTCGGTAATCCGTCATGGTCCGGACCGGCATTGGCGCCAGGCTCGGTGGCGATGGCGGTCACGCGCGAACATTTGCGCGAGTTCGAATACCTCAGGGTCGGGGACCTGCGCAATCCTGATTTCCGCGCCGATGCAAGCATCGCCGGCCACGTGCAGGTCGGTGCGGATCTGAGCCTCGAGGGATATTTGCAAATGGAAGCGGGCGGCGTCATGCATCAAGCCTGCACCCAGGACGGCGTCTTTACGCGCGACGCGGAGAAGGGCTTGCTGATGTGCCGCAACGGCGCCTGGCGCGCGGCCAGCCGAGCCGGCGGCGGAGGATTCTCGATCAACCAGTTCCGCGGCTGCGCCAACAGCAGCGGCATGGCGACGGCAAATCCCCTGACCGGTTCATGTTCATGTCCTCCGGCCACGTATCTGGTCCAGATATCCGACAGCGGCCCGCATGATTTTCCGGAGGGGCGGACGCAGGGGTATTTGTGCGTGGATTGAGGGGTCAGACCCCGTACGGGGTCTGACCCCATCTCATAAGACCAGGGGTCAGACCCCATGTGGGGTCTGACCCCTCCCAATTGACACAATGTCCTGGCCAGGCGATTATCCTCTGCGAGTCCGGCATAACCGGCTCGAGCATCGCAAGCATGCACAAGGGCAGGCAATGAATATCCTCAAACTGGAAAGGCTCGCCAAAGAAGCGTTCGCACCCTTCGGCGACGTCATCGAAATCGACGGCAGTGACTGGTATCCGATCAATGCCGGCACCACCCGCCGCTACCATGGCCTCGCGTCCATCGATCCCGGTCTCGAAGGCGGACGTGCCGGCATCAGCATGGCGCGTGGCGATGCCTTCAATTATCCGCTTACCGTGTCCATGCTCGAGCGCCATCCCGTCGGCAGCCAGGCCTGGATACCTTGCACGCAGACCCCGTTCATCGTGGTCGTCGCGCCCAACGGCGCCGACGGCCTGCCTGACGAAACACGACTACGGGCGTTCTATGCACAAGGCAGCCAAGGCGTGAACTACCGTGCGGGAACCTGGCACCATCCCCTGGCCACCTTGGGCCGGCAGGGCGATTTCATCATCGTGGACCGGATCGACGGCGCACCCAATTGCGACGAAGCCACCCTGCGCACGGCATACTGCATCGACGGCTCGTACAAAGGCGGACAGCCGGTCTGAAAACGTCGGTGCTACCCAGCACGACGCCGGCCGGGTTCGTCTTGCGCAAAACGCTTTTTATACCTCTATAATTACTGGTTACCTATCAATCAGCGTTTTTCTGCAATGAAAACCTCCGAAATACGTCAGAAGTTCCTGTCCTTCTTTGAGTCGAAGGGTCATCAGGTCGTGCCATCGTCCTCGCTCGTGCCGGGCAACGACCCCACCTTGCTTTTCACGAACTCGGGCATGGTGCAATTCAAAGACGTATTCACCGGGAAGGAATCTCGCCCATACAGCAGGGCGACCTCGTCGCAGCGTTGCGTGCGGGCCGGCGGCAAGCACAACGACCTCGAGAACGTCGGATACACGGCGCGTCACCACACATTCTTCGAGATGCTGGGCAATTTCAGCTTTGGCGACTACTTCAAGCGCGACGCCATACACAACGCCTGGGAACTCCTCACCACCGTGTACAAGCTGCCGGCGGAAAAGCTCTGGGTCACCGTCTATCACGAAGACGACGAAGCCTACGACATCTGGTTCAAGGAAATCGGCGTGCCGGCCGAGCGCATCGTGCGCATAGGCGACAACAAGGGCGCCCGCTATGCGTCGGACAATTTCTGGCAAATGGCCGACACCGGACCCTGCGGCCCTTGTTCCGAAATCTTCTACGATCACGGCCCGGACGTCTGGGGAGGCCCCCCGGGTTCCCCCGAGGAAGACGGCGATCGCTACATCGAGATCTGGAACCTGGTGTTCATGCAGTTCGAGCGCGACGCGCAAGGCAACATGCCGCGCCTGCCCAAGCCCTGTGTTGACACCGGCATGGGCCTGGAGCGCATCGCCGCCGTGCTGCAGCATGTGCATTCCAATTACGAAATCGATCTCTTCCAGTCGCTGATCAAGGCCGCGGCACGGGAAACAGGCGCGACCGACCTGAGCAACAACTCGCTCAAGGTCATCGCCGATCATATCCGTGCCTGCAGCTTCCTGATCGTCGACGGCGTCATTCCCAGCAACGAAGGCCGCGGCTATGTGCTGCGCCGTATCATCCGCCGCGCCCTTCGCCATGGCCACAAGCTCGGCCAGTCGGGCGTTTTCTTCCATCGCCTGGTGGCGGACCTCGTCAAGGAAATGGGCGACGCCTATCCCGAGCTCGTCGCTCAGCAGGCACGTGTCGAACAGGTGCTCAAGCAGGAAGAAGAGCGCTTCAGCGAAACGCTCGAACACGGCATGAAGATTCTCGACGCAGCCCTGGCCGATATCCCTGAAAACGGGGTGCTGGACGGTCAGACGCTGTTCACCCTGTACGATACCTACGGCTTTCCGGTGGACCTGACCGCCGATATCTGCCGCGAGCGCAACGTGCAGGTCGACCTCGATGGTTTTGAAACGGCGATGAATCACCAGCGCGAACAGGCGCGCGCGGCAGGCAAGTTCAAGGCTGCCGAAGGGCTGTCCTATAGCGGCGTGAATACCCGCTTCGAGGGCTACGAGCACTTGCAGGCAAGCGGTAAAGTCACGGCGCTGTACGTCGATGGCTCCTCCGTGGAGTCCATCACCCCCGGGCAGGACGCCATCGTCGTGCTCGACGTCACGCCGTTCTATGCGGAATCGGGTGGCCAGGTAGGCGACACCGGGATTCTGCAAGCAGGCGCCGCAAGGTTCCAGGTGCTGGATACGCAAAAAATCCAGAGCGCCGTTTTCGGCCATCACGGCCGCATGCTGGACGGCGGCCTGAAAGTGGGCGATGTCGTGGAAGCCCAGGTGGACATCGTCCAGCGGGCCCGCACGGTGCGCAACCACTCCGCCACCCATTTGATGCACAAGGCTCTGCGCCAAGTGCTGGGCAATCATGTGCAACAGCGCGGCTCGCTCGTCGATGCCGACAAGACCCGCTTCGACTTCGCGCACGATGCACCCATGACCGCCGAACAGATCGCCCAGGTCGAGCGCATCGTGAATGCAGAGGTTCTTTCCAATCACGCGACGCAGGCCCAGCTCATGTCTTATGACGACGCAGTGCAGGGCGGGGCGGTTGCGCTGTTCGGCGAAAAATACGGCGACGAGGTGCGTGTGCTCGATATCGGCTTCTCGCGCGAACTTTGCGGCGGCACGCACGTTGCACGCACGGGCGATATCGGCCTGTTCAAGATCGTTTCCGAAGGCGGGGTCGCCGCCGGAGTGCGGCGGATCGAAGCCATTACCGGCGACAACGCGGTAAATTGGGTCCAGCAGACGAACGAAACCCTGCTGCGCGCCGCCGGCATGCTGCGGGCCCAGCCGGCGGAGCTGGTCGACCGCATCGCCTTGCTTCAAGGCCAGATGAAGCAGCTGGAGCGGGATCTCGATCAAGCCAAGAGCAAGCTGGCCGCGTCGGCGGGCAATGACCTGGCCGGCAAGGCCATTCCTTTGAACGACGACGCGAAGCTGCTCGTGGCCAATCTGGCGGGCGTCGATCCCAAGGCGCTGCGCGGCATGGTCGACCAGCTCAAGGACAAGCTGAAATCCGCGGTGGTATTGCTCGCCGCCGTGGCGGACGACAAGATCAGCCTGGTGTCGGGCGTCACATCCGACCTGACCGGCAAGGTCAAGGCGGGCGAACTCGTCGGCATGGTTGCGGCGCAAGTCGGCGGAAAAGGCGGTGGCCGTCCCGATATGGCCATGGGCGGCGGAACCGATGTCGCCGCCCTGGCGAGCGCCACGGCCAGTGTCGAGGCCTGGGTGCGCGAGCGCCTGGCCTAAAGGGTGGGCGCCATGTCTCAGGATACGTCGTCCGGTTCCGCGCCACCGCAGGCCGACCTTGAAGTCGATGCCAGCGGGCTGAAATGCCCGCTGCCCATACTTCGGGCAAAGAAGGCGCTGGCTCAGCTGGAATCCGGGCAGGTACTGAAGGTCGTGACGACCGATACGCATGCGATCCGGGACTTCCAGGCGTTTGCCAAGCAAACGGGCAACGTCCTGGAGGCCCAGCTTGAAACCGGCGAGGGCGCCGTGCATTTCCTGCGGCGCCGCTGAATGAGCAAGCTGCAGGCAGGTGCCGTGCGCCCCTTTTGGGGTCAACAGGCCCTAGTGTTGCTTTTCTTTTACTATTGATCGGTTCAGCATTGTTTGGTTTGCGGAATTCCGCCTAAGAATGCTAGAATCTTTTGTTTTTCACAATATTTTCAAAGGATTACCATGGTTGTGATTCGTCTAGCCCGTGGCGGCTCGAAGAAGCGTCCGTTTTACAACGTTGTAGCAGCCGACTCGCGTAATCGTCGCGACGGACGTTTTATCGAGCGCGTAGGCTTTTACAACCCCGTAGCCAACGACGGCCAGGAAGGCCTGCGCATTGCCCTGGATCGCGTTCAGTACTGGACCGACAACGGCGCGCAACTGTCGCCAGCCGTGGCTCGCCTGGTTAAAGAATTTTCGGCCAAGGCCGCTGCCTGATACGGCTTCGCGGCATGACAATGCCCGAAGACCTGGTAGAGCTTGGCCGCATCGTGGCGGCGTACGGCGTGAGGGGGCTGATCAAGGTTCAGCCTCATTCCGCAGATGCCGAGGCCTTGCTGGCTGCGAAGACCTGGTGGTTGAGAGCGCCCCTTCCCGTGGGAAGACAGGGCGCTTTGCCGTTGGCCAAGCCGTACCAGGTGGTCAGCGCTCGACCGCATGCCGATACGGTGGTGGCCCAGCTTGAAAGCCTGTCCGACCGGAATCTGGCCGAGGCCCTGAAAGGGCATACCGTCTGGGTGCCTCGCAGCGAGTTTCCCGCGGCGGAGGACGACGAATTCTATTGGATCGATCTGGTCGGCTGCCAGTTGTTCGGCGAGCACGAGGGCGACCCCCGGCTGATCGGCGTCGTCACAGGAATTATCGATAACGGTGCGCATGCCGTCCTTCAAGTGGAATGCCGTGTCCAGAGCGATCAGGGCGAGCTCGTGCCGGTCCTGACCGAGAAAGGCAAGATCAGGGAAGTCCTGGTTCCCTTTGTCGCCGCCCACGTCCATACCGTGGATCTTCAGCGCAAACGACTGGAAAGCAACTGGCCGGTCGAGTTCTGACGGAGTCCGGCCATGCATTTTGACGTCGTCAGTTTATTCCCCGACATGTTTTCCGTCGTCAGCGAGCTGGGCGTGACGGGGCGTGCTCGAAAGCAGGGCGTCTGGTCCATCGGCCTCTGGAATCCGCGCGACTTCACGCACGACGTGCATCGTACCGTCGACGACCGCCCATACGGGGGCGGGCCCGGCATGGTGATGCTCGCGGAGCCCCTGGAAGATGCCGTACGGGCGGCGCGGTCCAACCGCAGCGATGGGGAGTCCGCGCCCGTCGTGCTCATGAGCCCCACGGGTCGGCGCTACACGCAGTCCGTGGCGGAAGACATGGCTAAAAGCGGGGGAGCCATCCTGATCTGCGGGCGCTACGAAGGCGTGGACCAGCGTTTCGTCGATCGCTGCGTGACGGATGAGATCTCGATGGGGGACTTTGTCCTGTCGGGCGGGGAAATCGCGGCGCTCGCGATCATTGACAGCGTGGTCAGGCTGATGCCGGGTGTGCTCAATGATGCCGAGTCGGCCAGGCAGGACTCGTTCAATCCGGCGCTTGCCGGCTTGCTGGACAGCCCGCACTATACACGTCCTGAACACTATCACGGCGTATCCGTACCGGCGGAACTGCTGTCCGGCCATCATTCGAACATTGCCGCCTGGCGCCGGCGGCAGTCCTTGTCGCTTACCGCCGCGCGACGCCCGGACCTCATATTGGCCGCCCGGGATGCCGGGCTCTTGACCAAGGCCGACGAGAAGTATCTGGCTGAATTGGCGAAGGGTCAGACCCCGGATGGGGTCTGACCCTGCTTCTTCCGCGCTGGGGTCTGACCCAGGCGGGTCAGGCCTCGCAGGCCTTTTCTAGGGGTCAGACCCCATCCGGGGTCTGACCCCACATATAATGCCCGGGGTCTGACCCCACACATCACGCGGGCAGCTTGGACAGCTGTTCCCGCACTTTGGACAGTGTTTCGCCGAACTGCGCGACGCGTGCTTTTTCCTGTTCGACCACCGCGGCCGGCGCGCGCTCCACGAAACTGGCGTTCGAAAGCTTGCCGTTGGCCTTGGCGATTTCATTTTCCAGGCGTTCGATTTCCTTGCCCAGGCGCTGGCGTTCGGCATCGATGTCGATTTCGACGCGCAGCATCAGCTGCGTTGCGCCGACGACCTGCACGGGAGCGCCGATGCTGGGCAATTGGTCGACGATTTCCACGCTCTCGAGTTTGGCCAGGGCCATGAGATACATGCTGTTTTCCGCCAGGATGTTTTGCTCGCCCTGGGCGATGAGGGGCACCCGCTGCGCGGGCGACAGGTTCATCTCGCCGCGCAAGGCCCGCACCGCCTCGATTTGTGCCTTCAGGCCGGCGACCCGGGCCTCGGCTTGCTCGTCGATGAAATCATTGTTGGCGATGGGGTAGGGTTGAATGCACAGGCTGAGTTCCTGCCCGGCTTCGCGCTTCCCGGCCACGATCGACACTTTCTGCCAGAGCTCTTCGGTGATGAAGGGAATGATGGGATGCGCCAGCCGCAGCACGGTTTCCAGCACGCGGATCAGCGTGCGGCGGGTACCCAGCTGCTGTGCTTCGTTGCCTTGCTGGATCTGCGCCTTGGCCATTTCCAGGTACCAGTCGCAGTATTCGTCCCAGACGAAATGGTAGATGGCATTGGCGATGTTGTCGAAACGGTAATCAACGAAGCCACGCTCGACGTCGGCCTCGAGCCGCTGCAGCTGGCTGACGATCCAGCGGTCTGCGAAGGAAAGTTCCGCCTGGCCCGCCTGGTCGTGCAGCGCGTGTTCTTCGGTGTTCATCAGCACAAAGCGTGTGGCATTCCACAGCTTGTTGCAGAAGTTGCGATAGCCTTCGCAGCGCTTGAGGTCGAAATTGATGTTGCGGCCCAGGGTGGCATAGGCCGCCATGGTGAAACGCAGGGCATCGGTGCCGTAGGCCGGGAAGCCGTTGGGATAGTCTTTGCTTGTCTTCTTGCGGATACTGGCTGCCTGCTTCGGATTCATCAGGCCGCTGGTGCGTTTTTCGAGCAGCTTCTCCAGGCTCACGCCGTCGATCAGGTCCACCGGGTCGATGGTGTTGCCCTTGGACTTGCTCATTTTCTTGCCGTCCATGTCGCAAACCAGGCCATGGACGTAGACAGTGCTGAAAGGTACTTTGCCGGTCATGTGCATGCTCATCATGACCATGCGGGCGACCCAGAAGAAGATGATGTCGAAGCCGGTAACAAGCACGCTGGACGGCAGATAGCGGTCCAGGTCGGGATTCTGTTCGGGCCAGCCCAGGTCGGTGAAGGGCACCAGCGCCGACGAAAACCAGGTATCGAGCACATCGGGATCGCGCGTGAGTGCGCCCTGGACACCGGCCGAGCGTGCCTTCAGGATGGCTTCCTCTTCGTTGCGGGCGACGAAAATCTGCCCGTCTTCCGAATACCAGGCCGGGATCTGGTGGCCCCACCACAGCTGGCGCGAGATGCACCAGTCCTGGATCTTTTCCAGCCACTGGTTATAGGTGGTGGTCCAGTTTTCGGGGTAGAACTTGATACGCCCGTCGGCAACGACTTCAAGCGCGACGTCGGTGATGCTCTTGCCGGGATTGATCGAGTCCTCGGGCGCGGGCTTGCTCATGGCGACGAACCACTGGTCGGTCAGCATGGGCTCGATGACGGTGCCGGTGCGGTCGCCCCGGGGGACCATCAGCTTGTGGGGCTTGACGCTTTGCAGCAGGCCCTGGGATTCCAGGTCGGCCACGATTTGCTTGCGCGCATCGAAGCGGTCCATGCCGCGATAGGTCTCGGGCGCCTCGTCGGATATCCTGGCGTCCAGTGTGAGGATGCTGATCAACTCCAGCTGATGGCGCTGGCCGACGGCATAGTCGTTGAAGTCGTGGGCCGGAGTCACCTTGACCACGCCGGTGCCGAACTCGCGGTCGACATAGTCGTCGGCGATGATGGGTATCTGGCGGCCCACCAGGGGTAGCGTGACCTTCTGGCCGATAAGATGGGCATAGCGTTCGTCTTCGGGGTGCACCATGACGGCGACGTCGCCCAGCATCGTTTCGGGACGGGTGGTTGCCACCACCAGGTGGGTCAGTTCACCGGCCGGCGTCACCAGTGGATAACGGATTTCCCACATGGAGCCGTCTTCTTCCTCGCTGACGACTTCGAGATCGGACACCGCGGTGCCAAGGATGGGGTCCCAGTTGACCAGGCGCTTGCCACGGTAGATGAGACCCTGGTCGTGCAGGCGGACAAAGGTTTCGACCACGCCCCGCGACAGGTTGTCGTCCATGGTGAAGTATTCGCGCGCCCAGTCGCACGATGAACCCAGCCGGCGGAACTGCTCGGTGATGGCGCTTCCGGACTTGTCCTTCCATTCCCAGACTTTTTCGACGAATTTCTCGCGGCCAAGGTCATGGCGCGATATGTTCTGAGCGTCGAGCTGGCGCTCGACCACGATCTGCGTGGCGATGCCCGCGTGGTCGGTGCCGGGCACGAAAACGGTATCGTCGCCGCGCATGCGGTGATAGCGGACCAGGCCGTCCATGACTGTCTGGTTGAAGGCATGGCCCATGTGCAGCGTGCCGGTCACATTGGGCGGCGGGAACTGGATGACGAAGGGGCGGCTTTCGGCAGCGTCCGCAGGCTCGACGTGCCGGCCCCCCGCGAAATGGCCCCTGCGTTCCCACTCTGCGTACCAGCGTGTTTCTATTTCCTGGGGTTCAAAGCTTTTCGAGAGTTGTTCGGGTTCGTTCGGTGCGCGATTCGTTGTCATGATGTACAAATAAGGTGCTCTTGGCCCCGCGGGGCGAAACTCTGACTATATATGAAAGCGGGCCGGCATGCGTGGCCGCCGCAAGGCATGGCGCCCGGGCGGGGGCGCCCTGGGCCGCAACGGCGTTATTTTATGATGGAGCGGGCACACGTTGGCGTGCTAAAATGCCCGGTTAACATAAACTTTGCCAAAGTCATTGTTTTTATTGGAAAACTTTTGCTTAGGCGCAGTCGCGCTGTGGTTTTGCCGAGCATTGCGCCTGCGTGCATTGCAAAGACCCGGCAAAGACCCGGCAAAGCAATATGTCGACAACCTTTTTATTCAACACTTTGGATTCTACATGGCTATTGAACGCACCCTTTCCATCATCAAGCCCGACGCAGTCGCCAAGAACGTCATCGGTCAGATCGTTGCCCGCTTCGAGCAGGCCGGCCTGAAAGTTGTTGCGGCCCGCCTGCAGCAGCTGTCGCGCGGCGACGCGGAGCGCTTCTATGCCGTCCACAAAGAGCGCCCCTTCTTCAAGGATCTGGTCGACTTCATGGTTTCGGGCCCTGTGTTCGTGCAAGTGCTCGAAGGCGAAAACGCCATCCAGAAGAATCGCGACCTGATGGGCGCCACCGACCCCAAGAAAGCCGACGCAGGCACCATCCGCGCCGATTTCGCCGATAGCATCGACGCCAACGCCGTGCACGGCTCCGACGCCCCTGAAACGGCGGCCGTCGAAATTGCCTTCTTCTTTCCGGAAAGCAACGTCTACAGCCGTTGATCCCTAACCGGACCGCGTCATTTTCCGCGACCAAGTCATGTCATCTACCGAACCGATCAATCTCCTGGGCATGGACTCGCCCGCCCTTGCCGAACTGGTAGGGCAGTGGGGCTGCAAACCCTTCCGGGCCAAGCAGCTGATGCGCTGGATGCACCAGCGCAACGAGGACTCCTTCGACCGGATGACCGACCTGGCGCGGGATTTCCGCCAACAACTCTCGGAGCGCTGCTCGATCCAGGCTCCGGAAGTATCGACCGAACAGCGCTCCTCTGACGGCACCCGGAAATGGCTTTTCGACGTGGGCAAGAACAACGCCGTCGAGACCGTGTTCATTCCCGAAGACGACCGCGGCACATTGTGCATTTCCAGCCAGGCGGGCTGCACGGTGGCGTGTCCATTCTGCTCGACGGGCTACCAAGGCTTCAACCGCAACCTCACGACGGCCGAGATCATCGGCCAGCTTTGGTACGCGCGGCGCGCCCTGCAGGCGGACCTCGACGCGGCGCGCATCGGGCAGTCGCTCGAACCGCTGGCCGAACCGTCGCGCGTCATCACCAACGTCGTGATGATGGGCATGGGCGAGCCCCTGTTGAATTACGACCAGGTTCTTGGCGCGCTGCGCCTCATGCTCGACGACAATGCATACGGGTTGTCGCGGCGGCGCGTCACGGTCTCCACGTCCGGCGTCGTCCCCATGATGGACCGGCTTGCGCGCGACTGTCCCGTCGCGCTGGCGGTTTCCCTGCATGCGCCCAATGACGCCCTGCGCGACCGCCTCGTGCCGCTCAACCGCAAACATCCGCTGGCCGAACTGCTCGCGGCCTGTAATCGCTATCTCGAACATGCTCCGCGCGATTTCATCACTTTCGAGTACATCATGCTCGATGGCGTCAACGACAGCGACCAGCATGCCCGCGAATTGATTACTATTGCGGAACAAGTGCGTTGCAAATTCAATCTGATTCCATTCAATCCGTTTCCGCAGTCCGGCCTGAAGCGGTCGCCTGCGTCGCGTGTCCGTCTTTTCGCGCAACGGCTCATGGATGCCGGCATCGTAACCACGGTGCGCAAGACGCGGGGCGACGATATTGCGGCGGCTTGCGGGCAACTGGCCGGCGATGTCAAGGATCGAACGCGCATCAACGAGCGTTTGCCGGATCGTGCGGTCATTGAAATAAAACAGGAGCGTGGATGACACAACCTTTACTGAAAGAAGAAGCCCTGCCTGAATCGCCGGCCGGCATGGCCGCCATGGGCGTCGGCGCCACCTTGCGCCACCTCCGGGAAGCCAAGGGCTACTCGCCGGCTGAAGTGTCGGCGCGGCTCAAGTTTTCGAATCGGCAGCTCGAGGCGCTTGAAACCGAGCAGTGGGATCGGCTCCCGGGCGGGATGTCCTTGCGCGGCTTCGTAAAGAATTACGGCCGTTTCCTCGACGCCGACGTCGACGCGCTGCTCGTCATGCTCGACGGCCAGGTGGGCAACACCGCGCCGAAGCCGGTGTCCATCAGCAGTGCCAATTCCCTTGGCCCTGCCGATCTCTCCATCCAGGGCGAGCCGGTGCACCGTCCCTGGGGATGGATCATCGTCATCCTGATATTATTGTTCGTCGCCGGCTTCTATGCCATTGAACGCGGCTGGGTGCCGGATTCATGGCTGATTTTCGACTGGCTGAAATCCCTGAAGAAATAATGGACAAATCCGACCTTGCCCAGGCCTGCAGCCCTTTGCCGGTGGGTGCCGCGCCGCGCCGTCCCACGCGTTCCGCGCAAGTGACGTGGGGCAGCCGTGTCGTGCGGGTGGGCGGCGATGCGCCCGTGGTGGTGCAATCCATGACCAATACCGATACCGCGGACGCCATCGCGACGGCCATCCAGGTCAAGGAACTGGCGCAGGCCGGCTCCGAGCTCGTGCGCATCACCGTGAACACGCCCGAAGCCGCACGCGAAGTACCCGCCATCCGCGAACAGCTCGACCGCATGGGCGTGTCGGTGCCGCTGGTCGGAGACTTCCACTACAACGGCCATAAGCTGCTTGGGCAATTCCCCGAGTGCGCGCAAGCTCTGTCCAAGTACCGCATCAACCCCGGCAACATGGGCGGCGGAAAAAAGCGCGACGACAATTTCGCGCAAATGATCGAAGTCGCCTGCCGCTATGAAAAGCCGGTGCGCATCGGCGTGAACTGGGGCAGCCTGGACCATGAACTCATGGCCCGCATGATGGACGACAACAGCAAAAGGGCGCAGCCCTGGGATGCCCAGGCCGTGATGCGCGATGCGCTGGTCGTCTCCGCCATCAGCAACGCGAAGCGCGCCGAAGAGCTCGGCTTGTCGCCCAACGGCATCGTTCTGTCCTGCAAGGTCAGCCACGTGCAGGACCTGATCACGGTTTATCAGGACTTGTCCGCCCGTTGCGACTACCCCTTGCACCTGGGCTTGACGGAAGCCGGCATGGGCAGCAAGGGCATCGTGGCTTCCACGGCGGCCCTGGCCGTGCTGCTGCAGCAGGGCATCGGCGACACCATACGCATTTCCCTGACGCCCGAACCCGGCGGCGACCGCAAGCGCGAAGTCATCGTGGCCCAGGAAATCCTCCAGAGCATGGGCATGCGCGCCTTCACCCCCATGGTGGTTGCGTGTCCGGGTTGCGGGCGCACCAGCAGCACGGTCTTCCAGGAACTTGCCGACAGCATCCAGACCTATCTGCGGCAGCAGATGCCGGTCTGGAAGACACGCTATCCGGGCGTGGAAACCATGAACGTCGCGGTAATGGGCTGTGTGGTGAACGGGCCGGGCGAAAGCCGCCATGCGGATATCGGCATCAGCCTGCCGGGCACCGGCGAAGTTCCTTCCGCGCCTGTTTTTGTCGATGGCGAACGCACCGTCACCCTGAAGGGCGACTCCATCGCCCAGGAATTCCAGCTCATCGTCGAACAGTATGTCGAACGCCGCTACGGAGCGGGTAACCAATAACCAGAATCATTTATGACGCAGTCGTTTCAGAAGGTCCGGGCCCTGACGGGCATGAAAGATGTATTACCAGACACGAGCGCCCAATGGGAAGGGCTCGAGGCCACCGTACGCGACTGGCTCGCCGGCTACGGCTACCGCAACATGCGCACGCCCGTGCTCGAGCACACCCGGCTCTTCACGCGCGGCATCGGCGAAGTCACGGACATCGTCGAGAAAGAAATGTATTCTTTCACGGACAGCCTGAACGACGAACAGCTCACGATGCGTCCCGAATTCACGGCCGGCATGGTGCGTGCGTGCATCGAGCACAATATGCTTTACGACCGGCCACACCGCGTTTATGCACTGGGTCCGGTTTTCCGCCACGAAAAGCCGCAGCGCGGGCGTTATCGCCAGTTTCACCAGATCGACGTCGAGGCGCTGGGCTTCGCCGGCCCCGACATCGATGCCGAACTGATCGTCATGCTTGCCAGGCTCTGGAAACTGCTGGGCCTGACCGACATCCGGCTGGAACTCAATTCGCTGGGGCAGGCATCCGAGCGTGCCGCGCACCGCGCAGCGCTGATCGAATACCTTGAACAGCACAAGGATGTGCTCGACGAAGAAGCCCTGCGCCGGATGCACACGAATCCCTTGCGCGTGCTCGACACCAAGAATCCCGCCATGCAGGAAATGGCTGACAATGCGCCCCGGCTATTCGACTTCCTGGGCGAAGCGTCGCTTGCGCATTTCCAAGGGGTATGCGATCGCCTGAAGGATGCCGGTATTTCGTACCGGCTCAATCCCCGGCTGGTGCGCGGGCTGGACTATTACAATCTCACCGTGTTCGAATGGGTCACCGACCGGCTGGGCGCGCAGGGCACCGTATGCGGCGGCGGCCGCTATGACGGGCTGATCGAGCTGCTGGGCGGCAAGCCCGCCCCGGCAATCGGCTTTGCCATCGGCATGGAGCGGTTGCTGGACCTATGCTCGCAGGTGGGCGAGAGCGAGCCTAGGCCCGAATGCCAGGTCTACCTGATCCACCAGGGCGAGGCGGCGCAGCGGCGTATCGCCCTGCTGGCCGAAGAGCTCCGCGATGCCGGCTTGCGAGTCATCGTCCACGCAGGCTCCGCAGGATTCAAGTCGCAGTTCAAAAGGGCTGACGCCAGCGGCGCGAAGGCGGCGGTCATCCTGGGCGACGACGAACTCGCTTCGGGCCGGGCCAGCGTCAAATGGCTGCGGGAAGCAGACGCCGGCGAGCAGCCGCAACAGGAGTCGGTCGGATTCGATCGATTGACGACAGTTTTGAAACAAAGGGTTTGAGAAGCATGGCATACGATTTGGAAGAACAGGAAAAACTGGATGCGCTTCGAGCATGGTGGGACCGCTATGGCACGCTGTGCGTCGTCCTGGTGTTCGTCGTCGTGGCCGCTATCGTGGGCTGGCGCGGATGGCAGTGGTACCAGCAGCACAAGGCGACGCAAGCCATGGGCTATTTCGAAGCGCTGGAAGGCGCGGCGGGTCAGCAGGGCGAGGACGCCGTCGCCCGCATCAAGGCGGCCAGCGGCACCTTGCGCCAGGATTTTCCGGATTCCGGCTATACCTCTCGAGGCGTGCTGATCGCCGCCAAGGCGCTCGAGTCGCGTTCGGACGTCGACGGTGCGCGCGAGCAGCTTGAATGGCTGACGCGCCACGGCAAGGATGCGTCGCTGCAGCCATTGGCGCGGCTCCGTCTGGCCGGGGTGTTGCTCGAACAGAAGCAATACGATCAGGCATTGGCGCAATTGAACAATCCGCCCGCTTCCTTTACCGGCCTGTATGCCGATCGCCGCGGCGACATCCTCGTCGCGCAAGGCAAGACGGCCGAGGCGAAAGCGGAATGGGAGAGCGCCATCAAGGCGCTGGGCCTGGATCCGATTGCACAAATCATTCAACTGAAAATCGATGCTTTAGGTGGAGCCTGATCTATGCGAATCGCCATTACCCGTCGTATCCTGGGCAGCGCCGTTCTGGCTGTCGGGATGCTGTCCCTTGCCGGTTGCTCCATGTTTGCCGACAAGAATCCACGCTACGAGCCCGCAGCCCTGACGGAATATGCGGCAGGGGTGTCGGCAACGGTCGCCTGGTCCGTCTCCGTTGGCAGTGGGGGCGGCTACGGCTTCGCACCCGCGGTACTGGGCGATGCCGTGTATGCGGCCACGCCTTCGGGGCAGGTCAGCAAGCTCGACTTGGCCAGCGGCCGGGTGCAGTGGCAGGCAACGGTGGACGGCACGCTTTCCGCCGGCGTCGGCAGTGACGGCAATACGACCGCGGTCGCACTCGCGGGGGGCTCGGTCATCGCCTTCAACGAGCAGGGCGCCGAGAAATGGCGCACCCGGGCCAGCAGCGCGGTCGACATTCCTCCCGCCGTCGGCGCGGGCATCGTCGCGGTCCGCAGCAGCGATTACCGCATCCAGGCCTTCGACGCCGCCACCGGTGAATTGCGCTGGAGCCTCCAGCGGCCGGGGCCCGCGCTCGCGTTGAAGACCAGCATGCAGATGCTGGTCGTCGAAGGGCTGCTCATCACCGGCCTGCCCAATGGCAGGCTGATGGCCATCAACGCAGCCAACGGCATGGTCCAGTGGGAAGGCGCCGTGTCGCATTCGCAAGGGGCGACCGACCTGGAGCGCATCAATGATGTGGTCGGCACACCCCAGATACAGGGCCCGCTGCTTTGCGGCGTGACCTATCAGGGGCGCATCGTCTGCTTCGACGTATCGCAGGGCGGCAGGCCGGTTTGGGAGCAGCGCTTTTCCAGCAAGACAGGCATGGGCGCCGATGGGCAGCACGCCTACGCCGCCGACCAGCGCGATATCGTTCACGCTTTCGGCCTGACCGACGGCCACGAGGCCTGGAAGCAGGACGGCCTGCGCAACCGCCGTCTTACCGCGCCGGTCGTGGTGCCTCAGGCCGTGGCGGTGGGCGACTTCGAAGGCTATGTACATTTCCTGTCGCGTAGCGACGGCAAGCTGCTGGGCCGCATCCATCTTGGCGGCGATGCCATCACTTCGCCGCTGGTCGCGACGCCCCGTGGCGTGGTCGCCCAGACCGGCAGCGGCAATCTGGTTTTGGTTGGTGTGAATTGAACAGCATTTCCTTTAAGCCGGTCGTGGCCCTGGTCGGGCGCGCCAATGTGGGCAAATCCACATTGTTCAACCGGATCACGCGATCGCGTGCGGCGCTGGTGGCCGATTTTTCGGGCCTGACCCGTGATCGCCACTATGGCGAAGGCCGTGTCGGCAACCATCCGTTCATCGCGGTCGACACCGGCGGCTTCGAGCCGGTTGCCAAGGACGGCATACTGCTCGAAATGGCGCGCCAGACGCAGCAGGCCATCGCCGAATCCGACGTCGTCATTTTCCTGGTGGACGCCCGCGCCGGCGTGAACGCGCACGACCACGAAATCGCCCGGTTATTGCGCAAGACCGGCCAACGGGTTTTCCTGGCCGTGAACAAGGCCGAGGGCATGCGCTACGACGCCGCGATCTCGGAATTCCACGAGCTTGGCCTGGGGCAGCCTCACGCGATTTCCGCCTCGCACGGCGATGGCGTTGTCGAGCTGATCGAAACGGCCCTGTCTTTTCTCGACGAGACGGATCACGCCGATCAGGCGGAAGGCGCTGCGGAAGATCCGGAAGCCGAAGCCTTCGCACCGCCCGAGGCTGACGAGACATCCGCCGAGAAGGCGCCCATCGAGCATCGCATCAAGCTGGCCATCGTCGGCCGGCCGAACGTGGGCAAATCCACCCTCATCAACACCTTGCTGGGCGAAGAGCGCGTCATCGCCTTCGACATGCCGGGCACGACGCGGGATGCCATCGAGATCGATTTCGAGCGCGGCGGGCAGCGGTACACGCTGATCGACACGGCGGGATTGCGCCGGCGAGGCAAGGTGTTCGAAGCCATCGAGAAGTTCTCGGTGATCAAGACGCTGCAGGCCATCGAGGCATGCAATGTCGTGCTGCTGATGCTCGACGCCCAGACGGAAATTTCGGACCAGGACGCTCATATCGCGGGCTTTGTGCTGGAAACGGGGCGTGCGCTGGTGGTGGCCATCAACAAGTGGGACGGCCTGGACGGCGAACAGCGCGAGCGCATCCTGCGCGAATTCGAACGCAAGCTGCGCTTTTTGTCGTTCGCGAAAATGCATACCGTCTCGGCATTGAACGGTCAGGGGGTCAATGCCCTGATCAAGTCGGTGAACGCCGCCCATGCGGCGGCCTTCGCCAAGCTTTCCACGCCCAAGCTGACGCGTGTGCTGCAAGCCGCCGTCGAACAGCAGCCGCCCCCGCGCAAGGGCATATTCCGGCCCAAGATGCGCTATGCGCACCAGGGCGGGCAGAATCCGCCGCTCATTGTCATCCATGGCAATGCGCTCGATGCCGTGCCGGATGCCTACAGGCGCTATCTTGAGTCGCGTTTCCGCGCAGCCTTCAAGCTCGATGGGACGCCTTTGCGCATCGAATTCAAATCATCCCATAATCCTTATGTACAGGGGACGCAGTGAGCCGTTTCTGGAGTGACCACGTCGCCAACCTGGCGCCTTATGTCGCGGGCGAGCAGCCCAAGCTTTCAAAGCTCGTGAAGCTGAACACCAACGAGAACCCGTACGGTCCCTCGCCCAGGGCGCTCGAGGCCATACGCGCGGCCGCAGGGGACCGCCTGCGGCTCTATCCGGATAATGAAAGCACGGTGCTGCGCACGGCGATCGCGGCGCATCACGGCGTGGAGCCGGGGCAGGTGTTCGTGGGCAACGGCTCCGACGAAATCCTCGCCCATGTCTTCAACGGCTTGTTCCGGCGCAATGGCCGCGTCCTGCTCATGCCCGACATCACGTACAGCTTTTACAAGACTTATTGCCGCCTGTACGACGTGCCGGCCGAACTCATCCCGCTGGACGACGAGTTCGCCATCCGGGTCGGCGACTATACCGCGGCCCGCACGGAACCCATAGCGGGCATCATCCTGGCCAATCCCAATGCGCCGACCGGCCGGGCGCTGTCCCTGGATGAGATCGAAGCCATCGCAACAGCCCATCCGGACGCGCCGGTGGTGATCGACGAGGCATACGTGGATTTCGGCGCCGAATCGGCAATCGCCTTGCTGGGCCGCTGCGCCAACATCGTGGCCATTCATACGTTTTCAAAGTCCCGCTCGCTGGCGGGGCTGCGGGTGGGATTCGCCGTCGGCGGCACGGAGATCATCGACGGCCTCAACAGGGTGAAGGACAGCTTCAACTCTTATCCTCTGGACAGCCTTGCCCATGCCGGCGCCACTGCGGCGATCGAAGACGTCGACTATTTCGACCAGACCCGTAACAAGGTCATGGAAACCCGTGCCGCGCTCACGCAACGGTTGGAAACTTTTGGATTCAAGGTATTACCAAGCCGTGCCAACTTCGTATTTGCCTCGCACCCGGATCACGACGGAAGCAAGCTGGCCGCAGCCTTGCGCGCAGAGGGAGTTCTAGTGCGCCATTTCAATCAGCCGCGCATCGACCAGTTCCTGCGCATCACTATCGGCACGCCGGAAGAGTGCGAACTTCTGTGTAAAACCTTGGTCAAAATCCTAACGAAAACACATTAAAATTGCGTTGACGCTACCTAACATTAATGTCTCGCTCCGTGCGCATTCAGGGAAAACCCTGTACAGTATGCGTCTTAGCAAGACGTACCACCTTACATAACAACAGAATTGGAGCCTAGCCAATGAGCAATAAAGGGCAAACACTACAAGATCCGTTTTTGAACGCGCTACGCAAGGATCACGTGCCCGTGTCGATTTACCTGGTCAATGGGATCAAACTGCAGGGGCAGGTTGAGTCATTCGATCAATATGTCGTTCTTCTACGCAATACCGTGACGCAAATGGTGTACAAGCATGCCATTTCGACCGTCGTGCCGGCTCGCCCCGTCAATTTCCAAGTGGATGACTCTTCTGAATAATTCAGTAACTATCCGCCACCCTCAAACGCCCGCCACACGCCTCGCGTTGGCGGGCATTTCGTTTGGGCGCAGCGCATGAAGGCGCTGATCATCAGCGTGGACCTGGGCGATCTGGATTACCAGGCGCACGCAGAAGAATTTACCATGCTGGCCAAGGGTGCCGGCGCAGACATCGTAGGCAATGTCGTCGCGCGCCGATCACGGCCCGACGCGGCCTATTTCATCGGTTCGGGCAAGCTCCAGGAAGCTTCCATGGCGGCGGACGCGGCCAACGCCGACATCATACTGTTCGACCAGCCTTTATCGCCCGCCCAGCAGCGCAATATCGAAAGAGCGCTCAACCGACGTGTTGTCGATCGGGTTGCATTGATTCTGGACATCTTTGCCTTGCGCGCCAAGAGCCATGAAGGCAAGCTGCAAGTAGAGCTCGCCCAACTGCAGCATCTGTCCACTCGGCTGACGCGCATGTGGACCCACCTGGAACGGCAGCGCGGCGGCATAGGCATGCGAGGCCCAGGCGAGGCTCAGCTGGAAATGGACCGTCGCATGATCGGCGCCAAAGTCCGTTTGCTCAAAGAGCGGCTGGCTCGCGTGCAGCGTCAGCGAACGACGCAGCGGCGCGCCCGCTCGCGCGGCGACACCTTGTCCGTGTCGCTGGTCGGCTATACCAATGCCGGGAAATCGACGCTTTTCAATGCGCTCACGCGTGCCGGCGCCTACGCCGCCGACCAGCTTTTCGCAACGCTGGACACCACGACCCGCCGCATCTGGATCGAAGGGGCGGGCCAGGTGGTGGTCTCCGATACGGTGGGCTTCATACGCGACCTGCCGCCCACGCTGATCGCCGCCTTCCGCGCCACTCTCGAAGAAACCGTGCAGGCCGACCTGCTGCTGCATGTGGTCGACGCGGCAAGCCCGCAACGGGAAGAGCAGATCGCCGAAGTCAACAAGGTATTGGCAGACATCGGCGCCGACGAGATTCCGACGATTCTGGTGTATAACAAAATCGACCTGGCGGGATATGAACCCCGGGTCGAACGTAACGAACATGGTACGATTGCACGAGTTTTTGTCAGCGCCTCAGAGCGCTTGGGTCTAGATGGATTGCGTGGGGCAATCGTCGAATCTGGTCAAATCGCGGGAAACAATGCGTTTAATGTCGAAAATATTTAATTTGAATGATCCCGGTTGGGGACGAGGCGGCAACAACGGCGGCTCCGAGCCACCACGCCAACCCAACAAGGGCGATGGTCCTCCTGATCTGGACGAAGTCTGGCGCGATTTCAACAATCGCCTGGGTTCGCTGTTCGGCCGCAAGCCCAAGCGCGGCGGGAACCGCTACGGCGGCGGGGGCGACAATGGTCCCGGCCTGGGCGGGCCGCAACTGCCCAAGGGGTCGCCCAAGCTGGTGGCCATCATTCTCGTCCTGCTGGTCGGGCTCTGGCTCGCCAGCGGCTTCGTGATCGTTCAAGAAGGGCAGGTCGCGGTCGTCACCCGTTTCGGACAATACACCAAGACCCTGTCGCCCGGCCTGCAGTGGCGTGTTCCGTACCCCATCGAAGACCACCAGACTGTCAATATCGCCCAGCTGCGAACCTTCGAAGTCGGCTTCCGCGGCAATGCGCGCAACAAAGTGCTGCCCGAAGCGCTCATGCTCACGACCGACGAGAACATCGTCGATCTGCAGTACGTGGTGCAATACCGCCTGATGCCCAACGGCGCGCCCGATTATCTGTTCAAGACCAGCCAGCCCGACGAATCCGTCCGCCAGGCGTCCGAAACCGCCATGCGCGAAATCGTCGGCAAGAAGCCCATGGACTTCGTCCTGTACTCCGGGCGTACTGAAGTCGCGACCGAAGTGCAGCGCCTGGCGCAAAGCATTCTCGACCGCTACCAGACCGGCATCCAGATCAGCACGGTGGCCATCCAGAACGTGCAGCCGCCGGAACAAGTCCAGGCGGCCTTCGATGACGCCGTCAAGGCCGGCCAGGACCGCGAGCGCCTGATCAACGAAGGCAATGCCTATTCCAACAAGGTTCTTCCCGAGGCGCAGGGCCAGGTCGCACGCATGCTGCAGGAAGCCGAAGGCTATCGCGCCAAGATCATCGGCGATGCCGAAGGCGATACCTCTCGTTTCACCAGCGTCGAGGCGGAGTTCGCGAAAGCGCCCGACATCACGCGCGAGCGCATGTATTTGTCGACCATGCAGGACATCATGAAAAGCACCAGCAAGATCATGATCGACTCCGAGGCCAGCAACAACATGCTTTACCTGCCGCTGGACAAGATCATTCGCCAGACGGCGGGCGATCAGCCCAGTTTCAGCTCCTCCGTCGAAAGCACCGCCTCCGCGGCGGCTGCCACTCAGCCTACCAAGCCCGTGACCCCAGCGCGCCCCGCGGCGCGCGGCACGACGCCGAACGGCTCGAGCAGCAACTCGCTTTTGGTTAGCCCGTATTCCCGCTAGGAGGCCGCGATGCAACGTTTTTTTCCTGTTTTAATCGGCCTGGTCATTGTCCTGGCGGTACTTTCTTCTTGCGTATTCGTCGTGCGCGAGCGTGATGCGGTCCTGGTGTTCGCGCTGGGCGAGGTGCGCGAAACCGTGACGAAGCCTGGGCTCTACTTCAAGTTCCCCCCTCCTTTCGAGAACGTGGTGCGCCTGGACAAGCGCCTGCAAACCATTGAAACCAACGATCCGGAACGCATCCAGACGGCTGAGAAGAAGAACCTGCTGATCGACTCATTCGTGAAGTGGCGCATTTCGGATCCGCGACTGTTCTATGTCACGTTCGGCGCCACCGATCGCGCCGCCGTCGAGCGCCTGCAGGCCCAGATCCGGGATGCCTTGAACGCATCCGTCAACATCCGGACGGTGAAGGAAGTGGTGTCCAATGAGCGCGACACCATCATGCGCGAAATCCTCAACAACGTCACCGAGCGTGCGAAGCCTCTGGGTGTCGAAGTCGTCGACGTCCGGCTGCGCCGCATCGACTTTGCCCCCGAGATCTCGGAATCGGTGTACCGTCGCATGGAAGCCGAGCGCAAGCAGGAAGCCAACCGCTTGCGCGCAACGGGTACGGCCGACAGCGAACGCATACGGGCTCAGGCCGACCGCGAGCGCCAGGAACTACTTGCCACGGCATACGCCCAGGCGCAGCAGATTAAGGGCGAGGGCGATGCACAGGCCGCCGGCATCTACGCCGAGGCCTATGGCAAGAATCCCGAGTTCTTCTCTTTCTACAAGAGCTTGGAAGGCTACAAGGCGGCTTTTGCCGGCCAGGGCGATGCCTTGGTCATCAGCCCCAAATCGGATTTCTTCAGGTTCTGGGGGCAGGCCGAAGGCCAGACGCACGCCGCGCAACCCTGATCGAAGTGCCGCATTGCCGTGGGGGTCAGACCCGTTGGGTCTGACCCCATTTCAGTGCGGCGGGGTCAGACCCAACGGGTCTGACCCCATCCACCCCACACGGCCCTGTTTCACTTATTGAGCTTGATCGTTTATACTAACGCGTAAGTTTTGTTTACCTTTACCGCAAGCGACTTGGCGGGCTTACGCCCCAGGTCGCTTTTTGTTTGGCAATTTTCATTCGCATTGTTTTTTCAGGACTGGATGATGTCCACTTGGTTGTTGCCCGAAAGCCTGGCCGATATCCTTCCCGCCGAAGCGCGCCGCATCGAAGAATTGCGCCGCAGCCTGCTGGATCTCTATCGCACCTATGGCTTTGAGCTCGTTGCACCGCCGCTGGTCGAATACCTGGACTCGCTGCTGTCAGGCACGGGTGGCGACCTCAATCTGCGTACCTGCAAGCTGATCGATCAGTTGTCGGGCCGTACGGTCGGCGTGCGGGCCGACATCACGCCGCAAGTGTCGCGCATCGATGCGCATTTGCTGAATCGCGAAGGCGTGACCCGCTTGTGCTATTGCGGTACCGTGCTGCATGCCCGGCCGGCGGGCTTGTTGTCCGACCGCGAACTGCTACAGATCGGCGCCGAGATTTTCGGGCATGCCGGCTTCGAGGCCGACATCGAGATCATCGAACTGGCCCTGGCAAGCGTGCGGCGTGCCGGCGTTTCGCAGGCGCGCCTGGACCTCAATCATCCCGGCGTGCCGCGCGCCATCGTCGATTCCGATCCCGCCCTGACCAGCGCCTCGGAAGATGTCTACGAGCTGCTCAGCACCAAAGATATCCCCGGCCTCGGCGCGCTGGCGTCCCGGTATCCCGGCCTGCGTCCGGAAACTACCCAGGCCTTGAAGGCGCTGGCCTCTCTTTACGGGGGCACCGAAACCATAGCCCGTGCGCGGCAGGTGTTGCCGGCCTTGCCGACGCTGCGCAAGGCGCTCGACGATCTCCAGGCCCTGATCACCGCGTTGCCGGGGCACGAGTTCAGTGTCGACCTGGCCGATATGGGCAGCGGCTACGGCTACCATTCCGGCGTGGTCTTTTCCATCTATGCCCAGGGCTGGCATGACGCGCTGGTACGGGGCGGCCGGTACGATGGCGTGGGCAAGGCATTCGGCCGGTCGCGTCCCGCAACGGGTTTCAGCCTGGATCTGCGCAAATTGTCAGGCGGCCTGCCGCCGGCCGCCAGGGCAAAGGCCATACGGGCGCCCTGGGGCACCAACACGGAACTCGTCGCGGCATTGCGCCGACTGCGCGATGAAGGCGAAATCGTGATACAGATGCTGCCGGGACAGCCGCAGCGTCTGGATGAATTTACCGTTGACAGGGAGCTGGTTCTGGATAACGGCGCATGGAAGGTGAGAGCGATCTGACGGCCTGCGTCGCGGGCTTGATCTGTCGCATGATTTAAACCTACTTTGGCCTTGTCGCTGCCGGGCCGAAATTTTTTTGATACGTAACATGAGCAAGAATATTGTGGTGATCGGCACCCAGTGGGGTGACGAAGGAAAAGGAAAGATCGTCGACTGGCTGGCTGAATCGGCACAGGGCGTCGTGCGTTTCCAGGGCGGCCATAATGCCGGCCATACCCTGTGGATCAATGGCAAGAAGACCATTCTGCGCCTGATCCCCTCCGGCATCATGCATTCCCACGTAACCTGCTACATCGGCAACGGCGTGGTGCTTTCGCCCGAGGCCCTGCTGAAGGAAATCGCCGAGCTCGAAGAAGCCGGACTGGATGTCCGCAGTCGCTTGCAGATTTCGCCCGCCTGCCCGCTGATTCTTCCCTACCATATCGCCGTCGACCAGGCGCGCGAAGCCCGCAAGGGCGAGGGCAAGATCGGCACGACGGGCCGCGGCATCGGCCCGGCGTACGAAGACAAGGTCGGACGCAGGGCCTTGCGCGTTCAGGATCTCTACGATCCCGAGATCTTCGACGAAAAACTGGCCGAAGCGCTGGACTACCATAACTTCGTCCTGACTCAGTATCTTGGAGCCAAGGCCGTTCCGGCGAACGAGGTTCGCGACCAGGCGATGGCGCTTGCGCCCAGCATCAAGCCCATGGTGGCCGATGTCTCCAGCAGCCTGCATGCCGCCCAGAAGGCCGGCCAGAAGTTGTTGTTCGAAGGCGCACAAGGCGCACTGCTCGATATCGACCACGGCACGTATCCTTTCGTCACGAGCAGCAACTGCGTCGCCGGGGCGGCATCGGCGGGCGCCGGCGTCGGGCCGCAGTCCTTGAATTATGTGCTTGGCATTGCCAAGGCTTACACTACGCGCGTGGGTTCGGGGCCATTCCCGACCGAGCTGCTCGACGACACCGGTGCCCGCCTGGCCACCGTCGGCAAGGAATTCGGTTCGGTCACCGGACGGCCTCGCCGCTGCGGCTGGTTCGATGGCGCTGCAATGAAGCGGTCGGTCATGATCAACGGCATCTCCGGCCTGTGCATCACCAAGCTGGACGTGCTCGACGGCGTAGAGCAAATCAAGATCGGTGTGGGCTATCGCTACAAGGGCGAATTCCTCGACGTCCTGCCCTACGGTGCGCATGCCGCCGCCGAAGCCGAGCCCGTGCTCGAGGAAATGCCGGGCTGGACGGAATCGACCGTTGGCGTCACCGAGTACGACAAGCTGCCGGTGAACGCGCGCCGCTACCTCGAGCGCATCGCCGAAGTCTGCGATGTTGCCATCGATATGGTGTCCACCGGTCCTGATCGCATGGAAACCATCGTCCTGCGCCATCCCTTCAGCGGCTGACGCACGGCAAGGCTCATTCCGGTTTTGCGTTCAGTACGCAACAGAAACCCCGGCAATACCTGTGTATTCCGGGGTTTTTTGCCATGCGGACTTTTCCGCAACAAGGGGTCGGGTTTATGATTATGGTCCTTTGTGACTGATTATGGAAAGCGGTACATGAGTCAACCTCCGAGCACAGACCGGGACCTATGGGTTAGCTGGGACGACTACCACGGCCTCATCGAGCGCCTGGCATTGAACGTCCATTCGTCCGGCTGGCAGTTCGATAAAATTGTCTGCCTTGCGCGCGGCGGCGTGCGCGTCGGAGACGTCCTGTCGCGCATCTTCGATATGCCGCTGGGCATTCTTGCCACCAGCAGTTATCGCGAAGCGGCGGGAACGCAGCAAGGCCAACTGGACATCGCCCAGTTCATCACCATCACTCGCGGCACGCTTGATGGTCGCGTTCTGCTGGTGGACGACATGGTCGACACGGGCATGACGTTCAATCGCGTGCGTGACCACCTCCGGTCGCAATTTCCCGCGATCAGCGAATTGCGGACGGCGGTCTTGTGGTGGAAGGGCCATTCGCAGGCCACGCCCGATTATTATGTGGACAAACTGCCCACCAATCCCTGGATACATCAGCCTTTTGAAGACTACGACAGCCTGCGGCCTCACCAGCTCGAGGCATGGATACGCAAAGGGCGCCGCAGTTGATCCCGGGGTCGGACCCCGAAGGGGTCTGACCCCAACTTGAATTGCTTATGTTGGGGACAGACCCCATTCGGGGTCTGTCCCCTTGCCGAGGGGAGGGGGCCGGCCCCAGCAGTTTTCCCTCACAAACTGCGGCTTTCGTGCTAAAATCCCAGGTTGTCATTTAATATTTTCTAACCTTTTACCTCCTTAGGGCTTAAGAATACATGCCTATCGTTCGTCTGAAAGAAAACGAGCCGTTTGAAGCCGCACTGCGTCGCTTTAAGCGCACCATCGAAAAAATCGGCCTCTTGACCGAGCTGCGTTCGCGCGAGTTCTACGAAAAGCCCACGGCCGAGCGCAAGCGCAAGCACGCGGCAGCTGTCAAGCGCCACTACAAGCGCATCCGCAGCCAACAACTGCCTCCGCGTCTGTATTGATTGATACCTGAATCATTTGTTCAGGAACTGCTCGCCCGAATTGATGTTGTCGACGTCGTCGGGCGATACGTACAGTTGCGCAAGGGCGGGGCCAATCTCTTAGGCCTGTGCCCCTTCCACAACGAAAAAAGTCCTTCGTTCACCGTCAGTCCCACCAAACAGTTTTATCACTGCTTTGGTTGCGGCGCGCATGGTTCTGCCATCACCTTCCTGATCGAGCACACCGGCGCGAGCTTCCCGGAAGCCGTGCGTTCGCTGGCTGCAAGCGCAGGCATGCGGGTGCCGGAAGAGCCTCGAAGTCCTAGGCAGCGTGCCGAAGACATCCGGCGCAAAGAAGAGGTCTCGCGCCACCAGCAAGTGTTGGATACGGCACAGGCTCACTATGCGCGCGCGCTCAAGCAATCGGCGGAAGCCGTCCGCTATCTCAAGCAGCGGGGGCTCTCCGGCGAATTGGCCGCCCGCTTCGGGCTTGGCTGGTCGGGGCATGACCGGCGTGGCCTGGCAGACGTTTTCCCCAACTACGAAGAGCCGGTGCTGGTGGAGTCCGGGCTGGTGATCGAGTCGGAGGATGGGCGTCGCTACGATCGCTTTCGCGAGCGCATCATGTTTCCCATCCGGAACCAGCGGGGCAATCTGATCGGCTTCGGCGGCCGGATCATCGGCAAGGGCGAGCCCAAGTACCTGAACTCGCCCGAAACCCCTCTGTTCTCGAAGGGGAACGAGCTTTACGGGCTGTGGGAGGCGCGCACCGCCATCCGCAGCGAGGGCCATGTGCTGGTCGTCGAGGGCTACATGGACGTCGTCGGGCTCGCCCAGCATGGCGTCGGAAACGCGGTGGCCACGCTCGGCACGGCTACCACGCAAGCCCATATCCAGAAGCTGCTGCGTGCCAGCAGCAAGGTCGTCTTCAGTTTCGACGGCGACAAGGCTGGGCGCCGCGCCGCATGGCGCGCTTTGCTGGCCTGCCTGCCGCTGATGCGGGACGATGTGTCCATGCGCTTTCTTTTCCTGCCGGCCGATCATGATCCGGACTCCTACATCCGGGAATACGGGGCCGAGGCGTTCAAGGCGACAGCGGCGGAAGCCATGGCCTTGTCGCGTTTCATGATGGACGAGCTGGCTTCGCACCATGCCATGGACGAGCCCGAGGGCAGGGCGGCCTGTGTCCATGAAGCCAAGCCTTTGTTCGACCTGTTGCCATCCGGCGCGTTGCGCATGCAGATGGAACGGGAGTTCGCAAGACTGGTCCAGTTGACACCCGAAGAGCTCGCGCAGATGTTCCATGCCGTTCCCGATACGCCGGTGATTGCCGGAGGCGATCATCCGGTTTCGGCGCAAGGGGCGCCATGGCCCGAGCACGACGAGCCGCCTGGCTTCATGGACGCGATGGCGGCGGATCACGGCGACTACCTGCACGTGGAGCCCCACGACCACTACGATGAACCGCGAGCGGTCGCGCCGTCCAGATCCTTTGGCAAACGCGAGAATCCCCGCAGTGTCACGCCGATGGCCAAGCGCTTGTTACGGCTTCTGCTGGCGCATCCTGAGCTGGTCTCCGGGCTGGGCGATCAGCAGCTTGAAATTCTGGAGCATGGCCCCCATTTAGTACTTGTGCGCGATCTGATCACCCTGGCCAATATGTCGGGCGCCCGCCACGCCGGTGCGCTGCTGCAGGCGGCCGAACCGGGAAGCGATCTGGAAGGCGTTCTGGCGTCGCTGTCGCCCGAGCTGCTTGCCCAAGAGGAACTTCCGGATCCGCAGGGTGAATGGAACGATGCGTTATGGCGGATCGAGCTGGATGCGATCAAAGCCGAACAGTCCGCCTTGGTACAGGCGGGCCTGAAGGATGAGTCTTCCCAAAGAAGATATCAGGAATTGACTCGCAGGCTGGCGCTTCTGCATAGTGCTAGTTTGCGACAACTGAGGTAAAATTGATGGTTTTCGTCAAGTAACTATATACTGATTTCCCGTTTTGAAAAATAATGCCGAAGAGCGGTCGTCCGAAAGGGAAGTGATCCGAAAGGGCAGTCGTCCGGAAGGGCGGTGATCCGGTTCTTTGGCAGATGGCGTTTTACGAAGCCTGAGTTATTGAATGCGTATTTGAAATATACGGCATGAAATATACGACAAATCACGCAACAAATCGGGGTGAATCGAATGCGCAGCAACACGATTGTCGGTTGGTCAGCCAATTTGCCTTGCCGGGTCCTGCCATGGACGCCTAAACATGCCAAGGAAACTCACACCAGGCGGCCCGTGACCGAAATCAAAATTGCCGCCGCGGTATATAGAAACTTTGCGATGAATGAGTTCTGCCCCTGCAACACTCGTCTGCCTTAGGCGGACCGAGTGCTTTTGCGCCTACGGAAGCGACTATGACCCAAGTGACTGGTAAAACCCCCCAGGCAGTTGATGAAACTGCAAAGAAATCCAAAACCATTGCGGCAACGAAAAGCGTTGACAAGGCGGCGGTGAAAGTCGGGGGACGCGTCAAGGCAGAGCAATCTCCTGACGCAGCGTCGGCAACAGAAACGGCGCCTGCCAAGAAAGCCGCCAAGAAAGCTGCCTCCGGCGCGGCGGTAAAAACGGCACGCAAGACAGCGGCCAAGGCGGCGCCCGCGGCCAAGAAAGCGGCGAAGGCGCCCACTGGCCGCAGGCCGGGACGCCCCGCCAAGAATGCCAATACCGATCCTGTCGACTTCAATGACGATGATAACGGCGATGCCGAGATCATTCCCGAGCTCAAGCCGCTCCCCAAGCGCGGCGGCAAACGCGGCAAGGGCGACAAAGACGTGCCCACGCGCAGTGCGCTGACGCCCGAAGAGCAGGAAGCGCGCCGCAATCGCCTCAAGGTGCTGATCAAGCTCGGCAAAGAGCGCGGTTACCTGACCTACGGCGAAATCAACGATCACCTGCCCGATGACCTCGTCGATGCGGAAGCCATCGATGGCATCATCAGCACGTTCAGCGATATGGGTATCTCGGTCTACGACCAGGCGCCCGATGCCGAAACATTGCTCATGAGCGACAACGCGCCCGTCGCCTCCAGCGACGACGACGTCGAGGACGAGGCCGAGGCGGCGCTCACCACGGTGGATTCCGATTTCGGACGCACGACCGACCCCGTGCGCATGTACATGCGCGAAATGGGCACGGTCGAACTCCTGACTCGTGAAGGCGAAATCGAAATCGCAAAGCGCATCGAAGACGGCCTGAAGCACATGGTCATGGCCATTGCGGCCTGCCCGACCACGGTCAACGAGATTCTGCAGTACGTGCAGCGCGTGCGCGACGGCGCCGCCCAGATCGACGAGATCGTCGACGGCCTGATCGACCAGGAAGGCGAAGAATATGCGGGCGCCGGCGTTTCCGTCGACAACGACGAAAACGAAGACGGCCCCGCGGGCGGCATGAGCAGCAAGCAGCTCGAGTACCTGCGCACCAAGTCGCTCAAGAAGTTCGAGATCATTGGCGAGTGGTTCGAAAAAATGCGCGCCGCCTTCGAGCGGGACGGCTATCAGGCGCCCGAATACGCCGAGGCGCAGGAAGCCATTCTGAACGAGCTCATGGGCGTGCGTTTTACCGCGAAAATGGTCGAGAAGCTGGCCGATACGCTGCGCGAGCAAGTCAATGAGGTCCGCAAGCACGAACGTGCCATCCTGCATACTTGCGTGGACCGCGCCGGCATGCCGCGCGCTTATTTCATCAAGGCATTCCCCGGCAACGAAACGAATCTGAACTGGGTGCTCGATGAAGTGGCGGCGGGCCATCCGTATTCAGAAACGCTCGAGCGCCATGTTCCGGCCGTCCAGGAAATCCAGCAGAAGCTCATCGATCTGCAAGCCAGTGTCGTCCTGCCCTTGAAGGACCTGAAAGACGTCAACAAGCGTATGGCGACGGGGGAAGCGAAAGCCCGCAAGGCCAAGCGCGAAATGACCGAGGCCAACCTGAGGCTGGTGATTTCCATCGCCAAGAAGTACACCAACCGCGGCTTGCAGTTCCTGGATCTAATCCAGGAAGGCAACATAGGCTTGATGAAGGCGGTGGACAAGTTCGAGTATCGTCGCGGCTACAAGTTCTCGACCTACGCGACATGGTGGATACGCCAGGCCATTACGCGTTCTATCGCCGACCAGGCCCGCACCATCCGCATTCCGGTGCACATGATTGAAACGATCAACAAGATGAATCGCATCAATCGCCAGATCCTGCAGGAAACCGGCTCGGAGCCCGATCCCGCCACGCTGGCCCAGAAAATGGACATGCCCGAGGATAAGGTCCGGAAGATCCTGAAGATCGCAAAAGAGCCGATCTCGATGGAAACACCCATCGGCGACGATGATGACTCCCACTTGGGCGACTTCATCGAAGACACCGGCACGCTGTCGCCGTCCGAATGGGCCCTGCATGGTTCCATGCGCGACGTGGTCAAGGAAGTGCTCGACTCGCTTACTCCGCGCGAGGCCAAGGTGCTGCGCATGCGTTTCGGCATCGAAATGAGCACGGACCAGACCCTGGAAGAGGTCGGCAAACAGTTCGACGTCACGCGCGAACGGATCCGCCAGATCGAGGCGAAGGCGCTGCGCAAGCTGCGCCACCCCAGCCGCGCCGACAAGCTCAAGAGCTTCCTCGAAGGGCAATAGGATAAGCAGGGGTCAGACCCCGTACGGCGCGTGAGGGGTCAGACCCCGTACGGGGTCTGACCCCATGCGGGGTCTGGCCCTTTTCATTCCACCTTGGGAAGCCTGGCGCGCATATCTTGATTTCGGGCCAGATACCGGTGCAACGTGCTGCGGTGTATGCCGAGCACGCCGGCCGCATGGCTGATATTGTTGCCGCATTCGCCCAGCACCCGCACGATGAGCTGCGAGTTCAGTTCGCGCAGGCTGCGAGCCGGCGCTTCCGAGGCTCGTGTCGGCGGCCGGTTGGCAGGGATGGGCAGCGCTTCCGCTTTCGCAAGCGCTGCGAGGGATGACCCATGCAGTTCAGGAGGAAGATCGGCGGCTTGAAGCAGGCTGCCTGCCGGCTTGAGAAACAGCAGGCTGCGCAGGATGCCGCGCATTTCGCGGTAGTTGCCCGGCCAGGCATGGCGTGCCAGGGTGTCCAGCGCTGCGTCCGATAGCGACATGGCGCGTTCCAGGCCCCCCAGGCGTTCGAATTCCTGGAGCAGGAATTTGCGCAGATCTGGGCGTTGACGCAACGGCGAAAGGAAAACCCGGTAATCCTGCAGACGATAGAACAGGTCGGAGCGGAATGCTCCTTGTTCCAGCATGGTGGCCAGCTCCTGGTTAGTGGCGCTGAGGAGCGCAAAATCGACCGGTATCCGCTTGTTGGATCCCAGGGGCTGGACTTCTCGTTCCTGCAGGGCGCGCAGCAGCCTGGTCTGCAATACCAGCGGCATGTCGCCGATTTCGTCCAGGAACAGGACCCCGCCATGGGCCTCCCTCAGCCGGCCCAGCGATCCTTCACGGCGTGCGCCAGTGAACGCGCCACCTTCGTAGCCGAAGAGTTCAGCTTCGATCAGGCTTTCCGGGAGAGCGCCGCAATTCACAGCAACGAAGGGCCCGGACCGATAACCGCTGCGTGCGTGAAGCTGCCGGGCGAAGACTTCTTTCCCAACGCCTGTCTCGCCCTGGAGCAGCACCGCCAGCCCCGCATCCAAGGCATCCACGGCACGCCGCAGGTTGGCCTCGGCTTCGTATCCCAGATCGTATTGCGTGGGCTCCCGGCAAGCGGGACGGACTTGTTCCGGCTTGGCTGTCAGCGCGGCGGCCGGCGCCGCCAAGGGCCGGGCGGCAGGACTTCTACCATGCTTGAGCGTGGCGACGAGGGGCACGCCCGCATGGCTCAGGATCTGTTTCGGGCTTTCGCTGAGCCCTGACCAGCCTTCGACCCAGGCGGTGATCGAGCCGTGCAGAAGGCTCCAGTCGCCGCCCAGCAATTGAAGGGCGGCTTCGTTGGCACCGACGATCTGCTCGTCCTGGAGCAGCAGGATTGCGCGTTCGGTGGAGTCGAGCAAAGAAGACTGGCGCTGGAACACCAATCGATGCAGCCTGCCGTCGGCGGTGTCGAGCAGCCGGTTGCCGATCTGGCGTGCGCATATTTGCGCCAGTCCGAGAGCGTAGTCCTGCAGGCTGCTTGCTTCGCTGGAGATGTCCAGCACGCCCATGATCTCGCCGCGCGGCGACAGGATGGGTGCTGCATGGCAACTGAGTATGCGGTTGCAGCGCAGAAAGTGTTCGTTGCCGTGCACCCGTACCGCGGCTCCATCATGGAGGGCCGTGCCGATGGCGTTGGTGCCGCGGATCGATTCCGCCCAGCTTACGCCGGGTCGCAGTGCAACGCGTTCGGCTTTGCGCAGGAAGTCGGTGCTGCCGGCTTCCTGGAGTATGACGCCGGTGGGATCGGCCAGCAGGACCACCCCATGCGCGCCCGTGACCAGGCCTGCCAGCGTATCGAGCTCGGGGCTGGCGGTTGCGAGTATGCGCGCATGCTGCTCGCGGCGCTCGTTCAGCTCGGGAGTCGGCATGGGATTGGGGTCGGCATGCAGAGCGCCCATGGTCGAGCAACGTTCCCATGAACGCAGGACGGGGCTTGAAGGCTGAGCTGCGACAATGCCGTGCAGGCCGCGTGTCACGGTAGGCCGGGAGAGGGTCATGCCGGTGGTCTCCGTTGCTGTGGCGTTGTGCGCCAAGTGTGTCGCGAGTTTCGTCGCAACTGTCGCAAAATGCGACAGACCATTGTTTTATAAGGAAATTATGCCACTTCGGTACAGACTTGGAAATAGCGCCGCCATGTAGCTCGCAGGCTGTTCGCGCGGACGTCGGATATGACCTTGGATAACTGGCATGCATCTTGCGTCGACTAAATCGAAGCCCGCATGGTGTGGGCGCGTTTTATCCAAGGAGACGAACGTGGACTTGACCCAATTGAAATATTTTGGAATCGACGTCGAGTATCCCTACAAGAAACATTACGAGAACTATATCGGGGGACAATGGGTGGCACCGGTGGCGGGCAATTACTTTGAGAATGTATCGCCCATTACGGGACAGACATTTTGCGAAGTCCCCAGATCCGACGCCGCCGACGTGGACCTGGCGCTGGACGCCGCGCATGCCGCCAGGCGCAAGTGGGGCGAGACCTCGCCGACCGAGCGCGCCGGCATTCTGTTGCGCATCGCCGACGTGATGGAAAAGCACCTGAAAGTGCTGGCGGTCGCGGAGTCCATCGATAACGGCAAGCCGTTGCGCGAAACCATGGCCGCCGATGTGCCGCTGGCCATCGACCACTTCCGTTATTTTGCGGGCTGCATACGTGCCCAGGAAGGTGGAATATCCGAAATCGACAAAGACACGGTCGCCTACCATTTTTACGAACCCATGGGCGTGGTGGGGCAGATCATCCCGTGGAATTTTCCGCTATTGATGGCGGCATGGAAGCTCGGTCCGGCGCTTGCCGCAGGCAACTGCGTGGTACTCAAGCCGGCCGAACAGACGCCCGCTTCCATATTGGTCCTGGTCGAACTGATTGGCGGCCTGCTGCCGCCCGGCGTTCTGAACATCGTCAACGGCTTCGGCAAGGAAGCGGGCAATGCGCTTGCAACCAGCAAGCGCATCAGCAAGATCGCCTTTACCGGCTCGACGCCGACCGGCAAGCACATACTGCATGCCGCCGCCGACAACCTGATCCCGTCCACCGTCGAACTGGGCGGCAAGAGCCCGAACATATTCTTCGCCGACGTCATGGACCAGGATGACGCGTTCTTCGACAAGGCGCTGGAAGGCCTGGCCATGTTCGCGTTGAATCAGGGCGAGGTCTGCACTTGCCCATCGCGCGTGCTGATACAGGAATCCATCTACGACCAGTTCATCGAGCGGGCCGTCAAACGCGTCGAATCCATCAAGACGGGGCATCCACTGGACAGCAAGACGATGGTGGGTGCACAGGTCTCGCAAGTCCAGATGGACAAGATCCTGTCTTATATCGATATCGGAAGGGCGGAAGGCGCGACATGCCTGACCGGCGGCGCACGCAATGCGCCGGGCGAAGGCCTGGAGCAAGGTTTCTATGTCAAGCCCACTTTGCTGTTCGGCGAAAACAGCATGCGCATCTTCCAGGAGGAGATCTTCGGGCCGGTCGCCTCGGTCATGAAATTCAAGGACGAGGATCACGCCATCGAGATCGCCAACGATACCTATTTCGGCCTGGGCGCCGGCGTGTGGACGCGAGACGGCTCGCGTGCCTACCGGGTGGGCAGGCAAGTCCAGGCAGGCCGCGTCTGGACCAACTGCTATAACCTGTATCCCGCCCACGCGGCGTTTGGCGGATACAAACAATCGGGCATAGGACGCGAAACGCACAAGGTGGCCTTGCAGGCTTATCAGCAGACCAAATGCCTGCTGGTCAGCTATAGCCCCAACGCCCTGGGCTTCTTTTAATGAGCTGGGGTCAGACCCCGCAGGGGGTCTGACCCCTTCGGGTGCGGCGATGCTGGGGTCAGACCCCGTACGGGGTCTGACCCCTTGTCACATGTGTTTCAGGGACACCTGTTTTGCTTTATCATCCGTTCAAGCAGCTTACGACACGGCAGGAGCGAAACATGGCGTTGACGATCGACTTGAACTGCGACATGGGTGAAAGCTATGGCGCATGGACCATGGGGCATGACGACGACATCCTGCCCTACGTCACTTCCGCGAATATCGCCTGTGGTTATCACGCCGGCGACCCTTCCACCATGCGCCGCACCGTCGCGGCGGCGCTGAAGAACGAAGTTGCCTTGGGCGCCCACCCCAGCCTGCCCGATCTACAGGGTTTTGGCCGGCGTGTAATGGACATCTCTCCGTCGGAAGCCTATGACATCGTGGTGTATCAGGTTGGGGCGCTGGCCGCCGTGGCCGCCAGCCAAGGCGGGCGGCTCCATCATGTGAAGGCTCATGGTGCGCTGTACAACATGGCTTGCAAGAACCGCGAGCTTGCAACCGCCATTGCGCAGGCAGTTCGAGACGTGGATGGCAGCCTCGTGCTTTATGCGCTTGCCTCCAGCGTCCAGGTCGAAGCGGCACAGGAGGTGGGGCTCCAGGTGGCTCAAGAGGTGTTCGCCGACAGGACCTACCAAGACGACGGCAGCCTTACGTCGCGGAAACAGGCCGATGCGATGATCGTCGATCCGGACACCGCTTTGCGCCAAGTGGTGCGCATGGTCACCGAAGGCAAGGTGGAGTCAGTGCAAGGAATCGACATTCCCGTGCAGGCCGACACCCTGTGCATACATGGTGATCAGCCCGGCGCCTTGGTCTTTGCCCGCGCGATTTGCGCGGGATTGCAGCAGGCGGGCATAGGATTGCGGGCTATCGAGCGCCTTTCCCAACCCGCGCCATGACCGCATGGACGCACATCCCGAAAACCAGCCCCCAGAACGCGCTGCCGATGCCCATGAAGCTCATGCCTGAGGCCGTGCAGATGAAGGTCACCAGGGCCGCCTCGCGGCCCTTTTCGTCATCCAGTGCACCCGCAAGGCTGTTTCCGATTGTGCCCAGCAGGGCGAGGCCGGCGATGGCGGCAACCAGTTCGGACGGAAAGGCGGTGAAAAGTCCCACCACGGTGGCGCCAAAAATGCCCGTCATCAAATAGAAGATGCCGGCCCACACCGACGCCATATAGCGTTTCGACGGATCCGGGTCCGCATCCTTGCTCATGCAGATCGCCGCCGTGATGGCGGCAAGGTTGAACGCATAGCCGCCAAACGGCGCCAATACCATGCCGATGACACCGGTCGATGTGATGAGCGGGGAGGCGGGCGTGTCGAACCCGTTGGCGCGCAATACCGCCAGGCCGGGTACATTCTGCGATGTCATGGTGACGATGAAGAGCGGGATCCCGACACCGATGAGTGCCGATACGGAGAACTCCGGCTTCATGAACTTTGGCGCCGCCGGTTCCCAGCTGAGCAGGTCCAGATGCAGCAAACCAAGCAGCGCCGCGCAGGCGACCCCCACCGCCAGCGCGAAGGGGATGGTATAGCGCGGCATCCAGAGGCGCCCCAACAAGTAGGCAATGAACATCAGCCCGACCATCAGCCATTGCGTCTGCATGGCAACGAAGAGATCCATGCCGAACCGTATCAATATGCCCGCGAGCATGGCTGCCGCGATATGCCTGGGCACATAATCCATCATCTTCTGAAACCAGCCGGTTATGCCGCTTGCCGTGATGAGCAGGGAAGAAAACAGGAAAACGCCGATCGCCTGCGCCATCGTAAGGTCGGCCAGACCTGTTGCCAGGAGCGCCGCGCCCGGCGTGGACCAGGCCGTTAGAACCGGGCTACGGTAGCGAAGCGAAAGCCCGATGCAGCTGACGCCCATCCCGATGCCCAGCGCCCACATCCACGAGTTCAGTTCGGCGGGGGTGGCATGCGCCGCGGTGGCGGCCTGAAAAATAATGGCGACGGAGCTCGTATAACCGACGAGGACGGCAATGAAGCCGGCTGAAATATGCGAAATTCTGAACCAGTTGCCCACGTTGTCTTCATACCCTTCCAAGCAGGCTGTCGCGCTGCGATGGCCGATATCCTAGCACCGGCGGACTCTGTGCGAAACCCAAGGCCGGTGCCGCCTGCCTTCTAGCGTCAACAGGCCCTGGACCGGCCAGATGTCCGAAGCCGTTCGCAGGGATACATCGCCGAGCTTGCACTGCTAGTATAGAAGCAGGCCTGTCTCACGTGCTGGCCATGCCTGAAAGCGGGACAACACGAACTAACGGATGGCATATATGGGCGGGCATACCATCATAACCGGCTGCGGGGTGTATGTGACGCGTAGCGGGAGGCTCGCGTTCATCAGCGATCTGGACAGCAATGCTGATGATGGCGAGCAACGCTACTTCGGCTATGTCCTGCATCAGGACCGGCACGCGGTGGTGCAGCAGTGGTACGCGTGGTCGGCGGACGGGCATTGCCAATCGCTGATCGATGATCGTATCGATATCATTGAAAGAGTGTAGGCCTTCACAGGTTACCCACAGATTCTGTGCATAACCCTAGGGAAAACCCGTGGGCACTTTGCAAAAAGCCCGTGACGACAAGGGTTTGTGGTTCCGTGGCCGGCGATCGCTCATCTGGGGCATGCAGGGGTCAGACCCCATGCGGGGTCAGACCCCAAAGCAATTTCCATGGGGTCAGACCCCAAAGCAATTTCCATGGGGTCAGACCCCGAAGCAATTTCCATGGGGTCAGACCCCGAAGCAATTTCCATGGGGTCAGACCCCGAAGCAATTCACATGGGGTCAGACCCCATGCGGGATCTGACCCCTCATATCAGGGCAGGCGCGGTTTCACTTCGCGGGCGGCTGTGCGCGCGTGATCGCGAGCGGTGTCGAGATCATCGTCGTACGCCAGCGCGACGCCCATGCGGCGCTTGACGTGGCTTTCGGGTTTGCCGAAAAGCCGCAGCTCGGTTTTAGGTACACGCAGTGCTTCGGCCACGCCTTCATAAACGATGTCTTGCGCATCCACGCCGCCGTAGATGACGGCGCTCGCGCCCGGGGTTCTCAGCGCGGTGTTGACCGGCAAGCCCAGGATGGCGCGGGCATGCAGCTCGAACTGGCTTTGCCACTGGCTGATCATCGTGACCATGCCCGTGTCGTGCGGACGAGGGCTGACTTCGCTGAACCATACCTCATCGCCCTTGATGAACAACTCGACGCCAAACACGCCTTGACCGCCCAGATCGTCGGTAATCGCCTTGGCCACTTGCTGAGCTTTTTTCAGCGCCGCGGGGTGCATGGCTTGCGGCTGCCAGCTTTCGACATAGTCGCCGTCGACCTGCTTGTGTCCGATGGGTTCGCAGAACTGCGTTTCGATGCTGCCGTCGGCGGCGCGCGACCTGACCGTGAGCAAGGTGATTTCATAGTCGAAATCGACAAACCCTTCAACGATGACGCGGCCATGGCTGACACGGCCACCCGTCATGGCGTAATCCCACGCCCGCTGGATGTCTTCAGGACCGTCGATCCGGCTTTGACCCTTGCCCGAACTGCTCATGACCGGCTTGACCACGCAGGGATAGCCTATGCGTTGTTCGATGGCGGCTTGAAGTTCCTGCAGCGTGTCGCAGAACTGATAGGGGCTCGTCGGCAGTTGCAGGGTCTCGGCGGCGAGGCGGCGAATGCCTTCGCGGTCCATCGTCAAGCGGGCTGCGCGGGCGGTGGGAATGACCCGCGCGGCGCCGGCGGCTTCGAGCGATTCGAGTGTCTGAGTGGCGATCGCTTCGATCTCTGGAACAACCAGGTCGGGTTTCTCGCGCAGAATGAGCGCCTGCAGCTGTTCGGGATCGCTCATGGTGATGCGGTGGGCGTGGTGGGCGACTTGCTGGCCCGGCGAGTGATCATAGCGGTCGACGGCGATGGTCTCGACGCCAAGCCTTTGCAGCGCAATGATCACTTCCTTGCCGAGCTCTCCCGATCCCAGCAGCATGACACGTGTGGCGGAAGGGGACAATGGCGTTCCAAAGATATTCATAATGGGAGCTCCGGATGGATCCTAAAATATTGATTGATTGAAGTCAGGATGAAGAGGCGTCGCCGTATATGCGATTTCGCCCGTCGGCCTTGGCGGAATAGAGCAGGGCATCGACTTTGCGGTATGCCTGATCGACGGGATGATTTGCGTCGAATTGCGAGACACCGAAGCTGGCGGTACAGGACAGTCCTTCCGCGATGGAAGACAGATCCATCTGTTCGATGCTCCTGCGCAATCGTTCAGCCACGACCAGCGCGGTGCGGCCATCCGTCTGGGGCAGGAAAATAAGGAACTCCTCGCCGCCATAGCGGGCGGCCACGTCATCCGGGCGCAAGCCGTGCGAGAGCAGGCGCGCCAACTGCACCAGCACCTTGTCTCCGACGGCATGGCCGTACCGGTCGTTCACTTTCTTGAAATGGTCGATGTCCATGATGATGAGGGCGTAATAAGTGCTGCCGGCCAGGGCCGCCCGCACCAGTGTACGGAATCCCGCGCGGTTGTTGATGCCCGTGAGCGGATCCAGATAACTGGCCTGGCGAATGATGTGCAGCGCACGGCTGGCGCTCGCCATCAGGAACACCACGGCTAAACAGATGCCGAAGCCATAGAAGGTGATTTGAGTGACGACCCAGTACAGCGTGGTGTCATAACCGTAGCGCTGCGAACCGGCCTCTATGGTCGACAGGGCGCGGAGGATGAAGCTCAACGCAAAACCCATTACCAGCCAGTAGAGGAGCCGCTCGGAACCCAGGCCCTTGCGGAAATGACGTACGCGCCAGCCAGCGACGACCAGCAAGGCTGCGCATGCGAACTGGAGCGCATAGACGCGCGTGGCATTGTCCGGTTCCAGAAAGGTGTAGTAGGCGCGAATCGCGAGGGTCAACGCAAACAGTGCTGAAAACGCCAGCCAGGGTGCCCGCTTGCCGCCCAGCGCGACGAGCCCGTGGCACAGCGCAACCGCCGCGGAAAGATAGACGACGCCGGACAGCATGATGTTCAGCGGCAGGTGCGCGGGCACCAAGGTGATCTGCATCACCATGCCCAGGCCGTAGAACAGAAAAGCCGCCGATACCGACATGAAATGCCGCAGGTTGGTGTCGAACCGCCATACCAGAGCCAGCAACGCCGCGATGAGTATCGATACGCCCGGTTGCGCCAGCGCCAGCCAGGTTCCGAAGTTCTCCATGCGCGGTCAACTGTCCAGAAGGCCCGAAGGCTTATGCCGTGCCGGCGTAATAGGCCACGCCTTCGTAGGCATAGCTGCCCGCCAGAGCGAGCTGCACATGCTCGGCTTCGGCCGTGTCGGCGGTGTAGAAGTGGGACCCTTTCTGCGTATTATAGAAGCGATGCACCTCGACTGAATCCTGTGTTTTGACGGCCGAGGCCCAATAGGCAATGCCCTCATACACGAAAGACGGGAAAGACGTCTGCACGAACGCGGCTTCATGCTCGTCGGCCGTGTAAAAGTGCGACTGAGTGGCTGTGTTGAAGAAGCGATGAACGTCCACTGTGGTTGAGTCTTTCTTCAGGACGCGGTTGAACAACACCCCCTCGTATACGAATTCCGGCGCATCGAGATAAAGGGCCCGTGCCTCTTGCGCATTGGCGGTGTGGAAGTGCGACCCATTGGCGGGATTGTAGAAACGCATCACGGTGGGTGTCAGGCTGGCGACAGGCGCGGACACGTCATTGAAGATGGCGTTCTCAATGCTGAAGAGCCTGTCCGTTCCGAATGCGCCCGTGCTGTCCGCAATGGTGTGGCTGTCGTCGGACAGATGGTATGCCAGCCTGAAGTCGGCGGCCGAGCCCGCGTACTGCACGGTATCGTCGCCGTCTTCGCCATGAAGCATGTCGTTGCCCGCACTGCCCACAAAGACGTCGTCTCCGGCGCCTCCGCGCAGCACATTGTGGGCGTGGTTGCCGATGAGCTTGTCGTTTCCAGCGCCGGTCGTGAGGTTTTCTATGATGGTGTTGCGGGCAATGGACAGATTGTTCGTCATGCCGTTGGCGGACGAAAAAGAACCCGGTGCAAGGTTTATGTGGCTGTCCGTGCTCCACCCGCTGAGGTCCAGCGTATCTATGCCGCCGGCGTCGTACAGTGCGAGGATGGGTGTTTTGTTTATGCTGAAATCATAGAGCAGCGCGGTTGCGCCTTCCACCGTGGAGCCGAAGCCATACACGGTGTTGTCGGCGCGGGCATTGGAGACGCCGTATATTGCCTGGATGGCGAGAATGTCATTGAGCATGGGCGTCTGGGGGCTGATGATCTTGCCGCCGGCATCCTTCCAGTTGCCCCAGGCGACCTGTCCTTCACCCTCGCCAGCCTCCGGGCCGAAATACGACATGATCGAATAAACGACGCTGTCCTGATAGGAAGAGGGCTGCCAGCTGCCTTCGCCGTCGTAGTTGCCCATATGATTCAGGCCCAGTGCATGCCCGATTTCGTGCACATAGGTGCTGAAGCCGTAATTGCCGACGGCCGGGTTCAGCAAGGCTGCTTCTTTTCCGTTGAACCAGATGGAGCCGACCGGAGGATAGTATGCGTGGGCGAACTTGATGTCGGTCGTCGTCAGGCCGAATCGCAGATTCGCGGCAGCGGCCGATGTTTGCTGTACCGGAATGGCGATGAGATCGGCCCACGCCGCCATCCCCAGCACCGCCATCGCCTGCTGCGCGTCATCCAATGGAACGAAGCTCGTTGCTTCGCCTTGCAGGGTAACGGTCTCCCGGGCGGTGGCCGGGAAGCCGAATCTCAGAACGGGCAAGGTCCAAACGGTTTCGTTGATGAGTTGATTCAGAACCTGCTGGTCTGTCCAGACGGCTGCAGTCATGGAAGTTTTCCTTGTTTTGCCATGGTATTGGATGCGAGCGCCCACACCGTCTTCAACTCCTCGGCATTGCAAGCGCGAAAGTTCAGATCATACTGATTTTGTGGCTGCCTACGTGAAACATCAAGCATCGAAGCGCCGGCTGAAGAAGGATGCTATGTTGCTCATTGCTGAAGTTTCCCGGCTTCCTTTTCTTCAAAGGGCTGTTTTGATGCCGAACGCGCAAGCACACATCGACTACGAACGGCTGCTGGCCGGCCTGATCCGGAGGCTGGAGCGCCATGGGGATTCGCCCGTTCTTTTGCATACGCATGCTTCGTCGATCATTCTGGCGGGAGATCACGCCTATAAGCTCAAGCGGCCGGTGCAACTGCCTTTTCTCGACTTTTCCACCGTGGCCTCGCGGCGACATTTCCTGTCATTGGAGCTTCAGTTGAATCGCCGTACCGCCGAGGCGCTGTATCTGGATGTGCTGCCCATCACGGGTTCTCCGGATGACCCGGAGATCGATGGGGCCGGCGAGGCCATTGATTGGGCGCTGCGTATGCGTCGCTTCGATCCCGAAGGCGGATTCGATGTCCTGGCGCGCCAAGGGCGGCTTACCCGACGGCATATGGAACAGCTGGCCGCCCATGTCGCCGACTTTCACTTGCGGCTGCCCCCGATTCCCGCTGCGGAGGTGCCCGACAAGAATGCTTGGCATTGGGCCAATGAAAGCCTGGATGAAATCGCTGCCAGCGCGAATACGCCGACACTGGAGACGAATGCCGGAGTCGAGGCGCTGCGGTCGGTGTTGGAGAAAGCCTTCGGTGGGCTGGAGCGCCTGCGGGAACGGCGGATTGCACAAGGGTGGGTGCGCGAAGCCCATGGCGATCTGCACTTGGGCAACATCGTGGAATGGGAAGGGCGTGTGATTGCCTTCGATGCGCTGGAGTTCGATCCGGCCTTGCGCCGCATCGACGTGATCAACGATGTTTCCTTCACTTTCATGGACCTGTGCGCCAGTGCCTGCGAGCCTCTGGCGTGGCGTCTCATGAACGACTACATCGAACGGACCGGCGATTACGAGGGCCTATGCCTGTTGTACGTTTATGCGGCCTCCAAGGCACTGGTGCGGGCGAAATTGAGCCTGCTGGGCGGGTGCCACCATGCCGCGTTCTTCAAATACTGGAATCTGGCCTGGTCTTTTGCCAGGCCATCCGGGCGCGCACGGCTGATTTTGACGATGGGAATGAGTGGTTCCGGCAAATCGACATTAGCGGGCATGCTGGCGGAGCGCCTGGGCGGCATCCGCATACGGTCGGACGTGGAGCGCAAGCGTCTTGCCGGCCTGGCCGCCCTGGACCGTCCAGAGGACCCGGCGGCGCTATACAACATACAGGCCAATGAGCGAACCTACGCCCGGCTGGCCGAGCTTGCCGGCGTGCTGCTTCAGGCGAATTTCCCGGTCATCCTTGACGCTGCCTTTCTCCGCCATCATGAGCGCGAAAGCATGCGTTTCATGGCCGAAGGCCTGGGCATTCCTTTTGCTGTGGTGGAGTGCCGGGCGCCCGCGCCGGTGATGCTGGAGCGGATTTTGCGGCGTGCCGAAGCACGGACCGATCCTTCCGATGCAACGTCGCGGGTGCTCGAACTGCAAACGACTTATATGGAACCATTACCTGATGCATGGCGTGTTTTTCATCATGTCATAAAAACAGACGTCTCGCTGGAGCGTTTACAGGAGGAAATGGAGCGGTGTGTAGTTTTTGACTGACAGATTTGTCATGAATTGTCATGAAGCTTCACAATCGCACAGAATTCGTGGACTTTCTGTAAGCAGCAGCGCCACAATGGATTGTTGCGTTTTGAAACCTAGGGCCAGTGCCGCCTACCTTTTAGCGTTAACAGGCCCTAGCATTCAATTTTAATTGGAGGCGTTACCGTGGCGGCTCTAATAACCGAAGTGAGCGTTTACACGACCCAATCCGGCCGGGTGGCTTTTCTGCATACGCGTGGCGAAGTCGATCACAAGACGGTTTTCTACGGATACATACTGATGTTGTGCGAAGGCAAAACCATCAGGCGCGAACTGGCATGGCACGAATGCGGTACCTGCATAAACAGCAAAGACGAAGGCGACCGCATCGTCTGGAAGGCATGATGGTGGCCGGCCTCAGGCGGAAGGAGGCGTGCTCGCCCACAGTTTGCTAGCATACCTCCCTTTACCTTTGAGATAGAGCGACATGGCAAGCTGGATTGAAAACGTCATCGATACGCTGGGTGTTTGGGGCATAGCGCTTCTGATGTTCCTGGAAAATGTTTTTCCCCCGATACCATCCGAACTCATCATGACGCTTTCGGGTTTTGCCGCCTCGCGTGGCGAAACCAGCATTGTCCTGGTCATCATCGCGGGCACGCTGGGGTCATTGGCGGGAGCGCTTTTCTGGTACGGCATAGGTCGAATGTTCGATCAGGAGAGGGTCAAGCGTTTGGCCGACCGGCACGGCCGCTGGGTTACGCTCACACGAACGGACCTGGAGCGCACCGACCGATGGTTCGATGATCACGGGCATTGGGCGGTGCTGTTCGGCCGGCTGATACCCACAATCCGGACATTGATCTCCATACCCGCCGGGTTTTCCGAAATGCCGCTTTCCCGCTTCCTGATTTTCACGTCCATCGGCACGACGATATGGACGGCTTTCCTGGCGCTTTTCGGCTATTGGCTGGGCAACGATTACCAGATGCTGGAAGAATGGCTCGATCCGGTGTCGCTGGGCGTCGTGGTTCTGGTGGTGGTCGTCTATGTATGGCGATTCATAACATTTCCGAAGACCCACCGCGACCAGAAGAAATGAAGCGAGCGCTGCGCCGCTTCGGACTCATAGTGCCAGCTTGAAGCCCTCGTGGGTTGCCCTGAACCCCAGTCCTTCATAGAAGCGCAGGGCGTCGGAACGTTGCTTGTCGCTGGTAAGCTGAACCATTCCGCAACCGGCGTTCCGGGCCAGCTCGATGGCGTGCTCGAACAGCTTTCCACCGATGTTCCGGCCTCGGTGCCGGCCATCCACCCTGACGCTTTCGATCTGGGCGCGCAGCATCCCTCCCCGAGAAAGCCCGGGAATGAGCGTCAGTTGCAATACGCCAACGACTTGTCCGTCGAGCACGGCCACAATAATGGAATTCCCTGCTTGAGCGTTCACGGCATCCAGGGCGGATGCATACGCGGGCAGGAATCGGGGGCCGTCGCGGGTAGCGCCGATATCGTCATCCGCAAGCAAAGCTGCGATGGCCGGCAGGTCGTCGTGATTGGCATTGCGAAATGAGAGCGGTGGAGTCATCATGCGGATATCGGCGTCAGAGTAGAGGCCGCTACGTCCGAGCGGCGCGAATTCAAGCGTACCAGAATTCATGAAAAGAACCCTGCACCCTCCTGTCTTCGTGGCGTCGGCCGCCTTCACCCTGATCACGGTGATTTTTGCCGTGGCAGCGCCGTCCTCCGCCCAAGCCACATTCAGCGCTATTCAGGAATGGATACTGCGCAACGCCAGTTGGGTCTATATTCTGACCGTAGCGATCATCCTGCTTTCCGTCGTGTTCCTGGCGGTGAGCCGCTATGGCGACATCAAGCTTGCGCGCGCGGTGGCAAAGGACAGTTCGCTTGCTCTTTTCGTGTTCCTGGAGCAATTGCCGCTGTCCACCATTACCTCCATTATCGCCATCGTGATGGTGATCGTCTTTTTCGTCACATCGGCCGACTCGGGAGCGTTGGTCGTAGACCTGCTGGCTTCCAACGGCGCGGAAAACTCTCCAGTCTGGCAGCGTGTCTTCTGGTCCTTGCTGATGGGTGTCGTGGCCATTGCCTTGCTGCTGGCGGACGGCCTGGAGGCATTGCAGACCGCGACCATTGCCAGTGCTCTGCCATTCTCGATCATTTTGCTGCTCGCACTGTGGGGCGTATTCAAGGCGCTCAAGCTCGACGCGACCAAAAGACGCATACGGTATCAGACGATCACCCGCAGCGCCCCGCCCAGCAACCGCGAATCATGGCGGAGAAGGCTGCGCAATATCGTCATGATGCCCAAGCGGGATAATGTCCTGCGCTTCATGAATGACATCGTGCTGCCCGCGATGCATGCCGTCGCAAGCGAACTGCGCCAGCAAGGCTACGACGCGGATGTCCTGGAGAAAGGCGAGAACGACGAAATCAGCCTGGAAGTGCATCATCATGGTGAATACATGGACTTCGCTTACGCCGTTTGGCCATTGGAGCAGGTGCGGCCGGTCCTGACATCGGACGAGCTCGACAACGAAGACGAGCGGCGATACTTCCGTGCCGAAGTGTTTTTGCGCGAGGGCGGACAGGACTACGACATCATGGGATGGAGCGAAGAGGCAGTGATCGGCGACATCCTAGACCAATACGAGCGTCATCGCCAGTACCTGCACATGGTCCATGGCATTGCGGTGCCCGGCGCAGAGGCCAGGCCGGCGCCCAGGTCTCGCGATTCGGGCTGAAACCGCCCGACGCACCGGCTTATCCCCACAAGTTGTGCATAAGTCTAGGGATAACCCGTGGTTACTTCACGAAACGGTAATAAACACGCGGGATTGAGGTTCGGTGATCAAGGAGTTGTCACGCGGGGAAGCGCTGCGCATTACGCGCTCGCTACAATTACACCGCATGACAAAAAAGTCCAAACCCAGAAAGCGCTCCTCCCGCCCCAAGCGAAAGCCCCGAGACTCGATCCAACGGTTTTTGCGGGCGTTCGTCGTCTCTGCCACGACAGCATTCAGCATTGCCAGTTGCGCCCTGAATCCCCAACTGCGTGATGAGGTCCACCTCGAACCCATACTTTCGCAGCTTGGTTTTCCAGACCAGGCTCAGATGGCGCCGCTTGCCGTTGCTTCCGGCCCACGGGTTCAAACGCGCTTTGCGCAATGCCCGCAGTTTTTCCCCGGCGGGAATCCCCCCGTCGTGCCTTCCTCGCAGATGCTGCGTGAACTTTGCTTCAGTGCTTTCGCCGTACTGCATAATGGAAAGGCGAAGGCGCCGGTATTCGTTGCGCAACGCCTGAACCGGAAAATGCTCCTCCAAGCGCAAAGCGTGGCACGAGCAGACAAGTTCTATCCGGAAGCGCGTCTCCCTGCCGCCGAACGTGCCGAGCTGGACGATTACCGGGGCTCGGGCTATTCGCGCGGCCACATGGCGCCGGCGGCCGATATGCATACACCGGAAGCCATGGCGCAAAGTTTCAGCCTGGCCAACATGGTTCCGCAAGATCAGCGTCACAACGGCGGTGCCTGGAGCAAGGTCGAAGACGATACACGCAAGTACGTAATGCGTGCCGCCGGCGATGTCTTCGTTTTTACCGGCACGGTGTACGACGGTCGGTCCATGACGATCGGCGCCGGGCGGGTCGCCGTTCCCAGTCATCTATATAAGGTTGTCTACGATGCGACCACCGGCAGGGCGTGGGCGCATTGGCAGGCCAACAGTCCGCAGAGTCGGGCGGGGCCGCCAATGAGCTACGAAGAGTTCGAAATGCGAACCGGCCTGGGCTTCTTGCCGCTGCGCTGAACGAAGAAGGCCTTCGTACTCGACTGGAAGGAATGTCGTGGCACACGCATTGCTGAACTTCGTATGCCATTTCGGCCATATCGGAGGTAAGTTATGAAAAAGTCTCTTGCAGCAGTGTTATGTTCGACAGCCTTGATCGCCGCGCCTGCAGTCTTCGCGCAGGCCAGCGGAAGCGGGGGCGGCCCTAACGGAACCAACCCAGGCTCGTCGACATCCAATCCGCCGCTTACGCCTTCGCAGACGGAAACCAGCAAGGGGGCTGTCACCACACCGCCGCCCCTGGACCGAAGCGGCGCGGCCGAGCACATAAGCGACAAGCAAGGCAGCGCGGGTGGAAGCAATGCCAATGACGGATCATCCGGCCTGGGCACCAGCGGGCAAGATGGCGGCAGTACCGGCGGAACAGGAGGAACAGGTGGAACCGGTGGTAACGGAAGTGCCGGCGGTGTCGGTGACTCGAGCGGCCTGGGCGGCTCGGACGGCGGTGGTTCGGGCGCGACCGGCTCCGGCTCCCGCTAGACTTCAGGAATCCCCTTTCCAGCATCGGGGTGAAGTCGCATAAATCTCATTGAGAGGGTAGAATGCGCATTCCTCTTGGGGAGTAGCCTGCTTCCGGCATCCGCCGGAAGGCCTGCGTCAACATTCTTGGTCGTTCGACCATGGCGCTGGCGGCCGAAAGGCATGGCGAGACCAAGGGTCGTTTTCGCGACAGGCCGGGCGCGAGGCGACCCTTCGTGTCTGCCCGGCTGGAGCGATTTCCCACATGACCTGGTTCTCTACCCTCGTCATTGCCTTTGCGATGTCCACCGATGCGTTTGCCGCAGCCGTAAGCAAAGGCGCGAGCCTGAAGCGGCCGAAGTTCTCGGAAGCCTTGCGTACCGGCGCGATTTTTGGTTGTATCGAGGCAGCAACGCCTCTTGTCGGATGGGCACTGGGCTCGGTCGCGGCGCCTTATGTCGAGGCCTGGGATCATTGGATCGCATTCACGCTGTTATGTGCGCTGGGCCTGCACATGATGTACAACGGCTGTAAGACCGGGGACCCGGAAGACGCGGTCTCCAAGGACAGGCATTCATTTTGGATACTCGCGGCGACGGGCTTCGCCACCAGCATCGACGCCATGGCCGTCGGCGTGACTCTGGCCTTCATCGACAACAATATATTGATCACAGCCCTTGCGATCGGCATGGCGACCTTGCTGATGGTGACGCTGGGCGTCATGGTGGGAAGGATGCTGGGCGCCATAGCGGGCAAGCGATCCGAAATCTTGGGCGGCATCGCTCTCATCGGCATCGGCTCGTTGATTTTGTACGAACATCTTTCTTCCGCCGGTGCATCCTGAAGGCAATCCAAGGACGCCGTTCAATTTGGCGGTGGCATAATGTGCCGTTTCATCACCCAGGTTTCGGGCCGGAGGCCTCATGATCCGTATCGAGGATGTTTTCCATTTGAAGCGCAATGCGGCCACGACGCAGAGCAAGATGCAGGGATTTGCCGAGAAAATGGCCGAATGCTGCGGAATGCCGCTTTTTTCAGATGCTGGCGTGACGGTAGAAGATTCCGATGGCAAAGACATTCTTTTGACGATATCGACGCCAACATCCCTGGGCAGGCTGCGTAACGCATGGGCGGGCAGCCCGAAGGACTTGATCGGCGTTCTTGCGGTCGAAAGAGTGCAATTGGACAAATACGACAGAGAGCGCTGGGACACCGTTCTCTCGATATGCTTCCACCAAAGCGGCCTGATGACGTTCCATTCTTCAATAGACGGATTGGTCGAGCCTCAAATCGAAGGTGGTCCGGATACGAATCAGGACCCGCACTGGGTGGCGCTTATGCTCACGGTGTATTACTTGTCACGCTTCAACGATATCCGGTAAACGATATCGATGCCACGGACATGCGCTTGCGCTTACTCCAACCGGACCTCAAACCAAGCCTCGGTCTCTCCCAGGTCACGGAACCCATCGTTCCTTGCCCGCATCGAAGCGGAGATCCAGCGCTTGGCCAAAACAATGTCGTCCGCCGACATTTCAGATTCCGCCGTCTCTTCCGCGGTCTGCCAGGCTCGATAGACCTGCACGATGGCTTCGGGGCCGCCTAGGGCTCGTTCCAGCGTACGGCGGAATCGTTGCTCGGCGTCTTGTCTGGCGCGTTCGCTGATGTCGGCGGGCGGGTCTTGAAGGGTGATGGTATACATGGATGCTCCAAAAAAAACTGTGTATTTATACAGTTTTTTGGGAGAAAATGGAATAGAAATAAGGGATATGATGTTGCGATCGGCGGTGGCGAGGTCGCCAAGCAGCAGTTGATGTCGCTTCACGCTAGACAGCTTCAGCCGATTTGGAGTCCTAATGCAGTTTGAAACCTGGCTATTGTTTTTTCTAACGTCCATTGGCCTGTCTCTTACACCTGGTCCAAACGGCCTGTTGGCGCTCACCCACGGTGCGCTGCATGGCAGCAGGAGCACGCTGTTCACCATAGCGGGTGGCGTTATCGGCTTCGTGGTGATCATCGCCTTGTGCATGTTCGGCATCGGCGCCTTGGTCAAGTCGTCTATCGTGTGGCTCACTGTCTTGAAATGGGTGGGCGGCATCTACCTGATATGGCTTGGCATAAGGCTGTGGTGCTCCCCGCCCATAAACGTTGCCGTTGGGCATGCGCCAGGTCTTGTCAATGTCTGGGGGCTGTTTCGCCAAGGTTTGCTCTCGGCTGTCACCAATCCGAAAGGATTGCTTTTCTTCAGCGCACTGCTGCCTCAGTTCCTGGATCCGCATCGTAGCGTGGCGGTCCAGTTTGCCGTCGTGGCCACTACATACGCGGTGACCGAATTCGTAATCGAATATCTATTTGCAAACGCTGCCAGTCATGTTCGCCCATGGCTGGCTCGCGCAGGTCGTCGATTCAACCGGACGTGTGGCGGAGTATTCATTGCCGTTGGCGCCGTCTTGCCGATTCGTTCCTGAGTTCGACCCGGGTTATATCGCCTCGGCGTTAGCCGGCTTCGATAGAGACGCAACCTTTCTCAGCGTCGGCGCCGGGGCGTCTTGCAGCCGGGATCCCGCTATCGATTATTGGGGCCCCTAGTCCCGACGCCGTATCCACCATAACACTACGCCCAGAGTCGCTCCGGCGCCGTAAAACAGATAGGGGACAAAATCAAGTGACATAATGTGACAATCATGCAGCAATCCCTACATAATGGCAAGTGCTGCCATGTAAAGAATGGAAAAGTCTAATGTAAGCGTTCTGCGAACTCCATCTTGAATCGCGCCCGACCCTGTTAGAGCATACGTGTCCATCATTTTTATCGTGGACACGTATGCACCAAACATCCCAAGGGCGTCGCCACCGACGTCAACATTCCCCGCAATACAAGGCCGAACTGGTTCAACTTTGCTTGGCAAGTGGGGCGTCCCTGGCCTCCATCGCAATCGATCATGGTTTAAATCCGAACTTATTACGCCGCTGGGTTCAGGAGCAC
>JACCEN010000051.1 GCA_013416435.1 Alcaligenaceae bacterium
TGTCCTGTCGCATAAATACGTTTCGCTATTTTTTCAATTTTCTGCAAGATAGAGTTTGCCGTCGCGGCCCAGCGAAACGGGGTGGCGTCGGCGTTGTAACGCTTCACGAACAGCTCGATTTGCTGGCGCAGTTGATGCACGCTGGTAAAGGAATTACGCCGGATGGCTCGTTCGCTGATTAAAGCAAACCAGCGTTCGACCTGATTGAGCCAGGAACTGTAGGTGGGGGTAAAGTGCAGCTCAAAGCGTGGATGACGCGCCAGCCAGGCTTTCACCTTGGCACGCTTGTGCGTACTGTAGTTATCGACAATCAGATGTAGCTGCAGTTCTGGCGGGGTCTGCTGGTCGATCTGGCGCAGAAAGTCCAGGAACTCCTGGTGTCGGTGCTTCTGGCGTACGCGCGAGATGACCTGTCCATTGGCCACATTGAGTGCTGCAAACAGGGTGGCCGTGCCATGGCGCACATAATCATGCGTGACCCCTTCGACGTAGCCCAGCCCCATGGGCAAGAGCGGCTGGGTGCGCTCCAGC
>JACCEN010000052.1 GCA_013416435.1 Alcaligenaceae bacterium
CCCATACCCATGGATTTGAATAAGGACAAATCCCCGCCTGCCGGCTTACACTCATTCCCGGCAATCAGTTCGCCCAGAGGGCGAACTCTACCCCAGTCCCTACCCTCTACATCGAAGTGATCCATGAACTCTCGCGAAGCTTTCTTGGTGTTGGGTACATCGTCGACAGCCATGATGCTGACACGCTCGAAGACGTCCTGGTGGAATTCTGCATTCGAAGGCAGGATGGCGCCGACTGCATTGTAGTGCGCGCCTTTTGCCAACAGATTGCCGTGCAGAAAGGGGGTCCGGGCACGTGTGACCGTGGTGACGATCTCGGCACCATCAACTGCCTCTTCAAGAGAATTGGCATTGATGACTTCCATAGCAAACTGCTCGCGCACCTTCTCGCAGAAGGCAGATCGCCGCTCTGCCGTCGGGCTCCAGATACGTAGACGGCTTAAAGGACGCACAGCGTCCACCGCAGCAATCTGTGCAAGTGCCTGCCGACCTGAACCGATAACAGCCATGTCACTGACGTGTTCAG
>JACCEN010000053.1 GCA_013416435.1 Alcaligenaceae bacterium
TAAAGTGGACCCCGGAATCGAGACAGCGGTTTAAGCTGTAATCCGAGGAGGAAAGCAGCGTGACAGAGGTTAAGAAACGCAAGGTTCACAGCGCAGAATTCAAGGCGAAGGTGGGCATGGAAGCGATCCGCGGGGAGAAGACGCTCAACGAAATAGGACAACAGTACGGTGTGCATCCCGTGGTGGTCAGCCAGTGGAAGAAGGCAATCCAGGAACAGGCAGCCACGCTGTTTGCCAGCAAGCGTGGCCCAAAGCCTGCAGAGCACGCCGACGAGGACCGCTTGTACAGCGAGATCGGGCGCCTGAAGATGGAATTGGATTGGCTCAAAAAAAAGTCCGGACTATGAACGCAGACGTACGGATGAACTGGGTCATGCAGGACACGTCCCTGCCGATTACTCGCCAGTGCGAGCTCGCGCAGGTGCCCCGGGCAACTTTCTATGGCCGCAGGCCCGCCAATCTGGCCAGTGATGAACACTTGCTGTACATGCGGCTGATCGACGAGGAGTACACCCGCCACC
>JACCEN010000054.1 GCA_013416435.1 Alcaligenaceae bacterium
TGGCGCGACCTGGATGAACGCCAGGGCTATCCATCGGAATTCGTCGCGGCCCTGACCGAGGCCGGCTACCTGGGCGCCCTGATCCCCGAGGAATACGGAGGCAGCGGGCTGCCCCTGCGCGCCGCCTCGGTGATCCTGGAAGAAATACACGCGGCCGGATGCAACGCCGGCGCCTGCCACGCGCAGATGTACATCATGGGCACGCTGCTGCGCCATGGCAGCGAGGAACAGAAAAGAAAATACCTGCCGGACATCGCAAGCGGCAAGCTGCGCCTGCAGGCCTTCGGCATCACCGAGCCCACCACGGGGTCGGACACCACCCAGATCAAGACCCGCGCGGTGCGCGACGGCGACAACTACATCATCAACGGCCAGAAAGTCTGGACGTCGCGCGCGCGCCATTCAGACCTGATGCTTTTGTTGGCGCGCACCACGCCCGCCGAACAGGTCTCGAAGAAGACCGACGGCATCTCGGTGTTCCTGGTGGACCTCCGGACGGCGCAAGGCAGCGGCGTCGA
>JACCEN010000055.1 GCA_013416435.1 Alcaligenaceae bacterium
TAGCGGCATCAAGTTCGTGACACCCACGCAGCGCCATTATGGGCAGGAGCACGTCATTCTTGAGCGCCGCCGCCGCGTCTACGAAGCGGCAAAACAATCCATGCCTGAACGTTGGAAAGGCCGCCACACGCGGGATTGGAACCCAGTTGGCGAGGTGTGGTTAAACCCGCCGAAAGAACATGTCGCAGCACCTAAAGAATTGAGTCACGCGGCATGAAGAAAACGGACATCATTGTTGACAAACACCGCCCGGCAGTCAGTGACGACAATCCCTATTCCGAGTCGTTGTTCAGGACACTGAAATACACACCGGCCTATCCAAAGAAGCCGTTTGCGTCGATCGAACAGGCCCGCCAGTGGGTGCTGCGCTTCGTGACCTGGTACAACACAGAGCACCGCCATAGCGGCATCAAGTTCGTGACACCCACGCAGCGCCATTATGGGCAGGAGCACGTCATTCTTGAGCGCCGCCGCCGCGTCTACGAAGCGGCAAAACAATCCAT
>JACCEN010000007.1 GCA_013416435.1 Alcaligenaceae bacterium
CCTTGCGCGCGGGCAAACGTGCCGCTGCGATCATGAGCCTGATTCAGTCAGCCAAGCTCAATGGCTTGAATCCGTACGCCTATCTGCGCGATGTGCTCGAGCGCTTGCCGACGCATCCGGATAACCGGATCGATGATCTATTGCCGCACAACTGGACGGCGCCTGTGACCTTCGAAACTGGCCCCGCTTCTCAAAAAAATTCCATCTGAAGTGGGTGGGGGGATGTAGTTCCCCAAACGCTTACGATCGTGTGCGGGTATTCTTACTACGAATGTCGCTTTTGGTGGCGTAGACGGCAAACAGCTATTCATTACCGAGTCCGAATCAGGAAAGATCGTTGTCGCCAACATGGAGATTCCAGGTCAAGCACTCTACGCCCATTCTTAGGTGTGGCCGGGCTTGTCAGGCACGACGCGATCGGCGATACATTTGATATACGGCGGATCGACGGCGTCGCTATCGTAATGCCTTAAAGGAACATATCAAGACGGAACGCACACGTGGCCTAGAATCGCCTTCAGCAGTCCAGGGAAGCGGCTTTCCATGTCGGTCATTCTCAAGGAATTCATGTGGGTGGTGCCGGCGCGATAAGTACACACTAGCCCCGCGTCACGTAAAACCCGGAAATGGTGCGACATGCTTGACTTGGGGCGTCCGCCATCCAGTTCGCCGCAGCTGGCTTCAGCCACTTGTGCCAGGCGCTGCACGATCTCGAGACGCACCGGATCACTGAGTGCATACAGTACACGCTCCAGTACGAAATCGGCGGCTTCCGGATGTTTGAAAGGTCTCATGGCTTGATTCTACACCGCAGCTTGCATTGATTCTATTGTTCGAATAATATCGAACAATAGAATTTAACGTCACAGGAAACATTCATGTCTGCGCTTTTTCAGCCATTCACCCTCAAGGGCCTGACCGTACGCAATCGCATCGCCGTGCCACCCATGTGCCAGTATTCCGCCGTAGAAGGGCGGGCCAATGACTGGCATCATGCGAACTATGCCGGCATGGCCAGAGGGGGAGCGGGCCTGGTCATTGTGGAGGCGACGGCTGTGGCGCCCGAAGGCCGCATCACGCCGGGCTGCACCGGCATTTGGAACGATGATCTGGCCCAGGCGTTCATCCCCACAGTACGGGCCATCAAGCAACAGGGTTCCGTGCCCGGCCTGCAAATCGCCCATGCGGGCCGCAAGGCCAGTGCCAACCGGCCTTGGGAAGGCGACGATCATATTGCCGATGATGATCCTCGCGGCTGGAAAACGATTGCGCCATCTGCCTTGGCCTTTGGCGGACACCTTGATAAGCAGCCGCGTGAAATGACGCTCGAAGACATCGAACGCGTGCGCGATAACTTTGTGGCTGCAGCCCGGCGAGCCCGTGAGGTGGGTTTTGAATGGCTGGAGCTGCATTTTGCGCATGGTTATCTGGGGCAGAGCTTCTTTTCAGAGCATTCCAATCAGCGTACCGATGACTACGGCGGCAACTACGAGAACCGCAGTCGCTTCATCCGTGAAACGTTCGCCGCCGTGCGCGAAGTGTGGCCGGAGCACCTTCCCTTGACCATTCGCTTTGGCGTATTGGAGTTCGACGGCAACGATGAGCAGACCCTGGCGGAGTCCATTGATCTGACCCGGCGCCTGAAGGACGCGGGCCTGGACATGTTGAGCGTGAGCATAGGCTTCAGCACGGCCACGGAAGCTAGGATTCCGTGGGGGCCGGGCTTTCTTGGGCCGATTGCCGAACGTGTGAGACGTGAGGCGGCCATTCCGGTATCTGCCGCGTGGGGATTCGGCGAGCCTGGGGTGGCGGAGAATGCGATAGGCAACGGCCAGCTGGATCTCGTCATGGTCGGAAAGGCCCATCTGGCCAATCCGCATTGGGCATATCATGCCGCCCGTGAACTCAAGGTCGATCGGGCCTCCTGGACCTTGCCGGCGCCGTACGCGCATTGGCTGGAACGGTACTGACGCAGCCGTTCCCGCCGTTTTTTCAATGTGCGGCCGGCAGCAAAGAAGTTGAATCCACGCTTACCTTCTGCCGTGCCGTTTTCTTGCCCGGCGAACGGATAGGCGATTTTGTCAACAGGATGTTTTTTTGATTTTTTCTTGATATGTTATTGATGTTTCGTTGTTGATGGCCGGTCTAACATGCCGAATCGGTCAAGTATCTGTCACGGGCCTTTCAGCGATAACCTGCCAGGGGGCGACGCGATGTCTTTGAAGCACGCGATACGAATGTTGATTGTCGAGGACCATGCCGGGCTGGCGACGAATCTCTTCGAGTTCTTCGATGATGAGCGTTATATTCTCGATTTTGCTTCCGATGGCCTGACCGCGCTTCATCTGGTTGCGGCCAATCAATATGACGTCATCGTCCTGGACGTCATGCTCCCTGGGCTTTCGGGATTCGAAATCTGCCGGCGCCTGCGAAATGATCTCCAGTCGGCGACGCCGGTCATCGTCATGACCGCGAAGGATCAGCTGCAGGACAAGGAAGAAGGTTTCTCGGCGGGCGCGGATGACTATCTGATCAAGCCGTTCAATCTTCGAGAGCTTCAATTGCGGGTGGATGCCCTGTACAGGCGCAAGGCGGGTTTTTCGAGGATGCCTGATATCCGTGTTCCCGGCATCAGTTTCGATCCGGGCACGTTCACAGTCCGTACCGATCATGGCGATCAGCTCGAGCTGTCCGGAACCGCGGCCAGGATATTCGAGGAACTCATCAAGGCGTATCCTGATTTCCTTTCTTATGCGCAGATCCAGGATAGGGTCTGGGGTGAGAAAGAAGTGGACATGAACACACTGCGGACGCATGTGTATTCGTTGCGCAAGCTGTTGCTGGATGCTTTTCATCACCCGCTGATCAAGACCATGCACGGGCGGGGATATCGGCTTCTTCCGCTGCGCCAATCCGGGTCATGAAACTGAGGTCCATTTCGCGGCGGGTCTACCGAGCCATCCTCGCCGTCAGCGTGATGACGGCGCTGGCAATGGTGGCGACAGTCCTTCTCGTCAATGAGGACTTGGAGCACACCATGCTCAACGCCGAGTTTGCGCAGGAGCGTGACTTCATACTGGCGAACCACGCAGGAGGCGATGTCTTTGTATGGGATACGCCGGGATTCGCCGTCGTTTACTTGCCTTCAAGCGAGACCCATCCCCCCGCTTTGCCGCGGATATTCAAGGGCTTGCCGGCGAATTATTCGGCGGAAGTCGAGCTGGGAGATGAAACCTACCTGGTGACCGTGGAGCCGGCAAGCAACGGCCTATTGTATATAGCCAAGAACATCACGCATTTCGAGAAACGCGAAGCGCTGTTCGGGATGGCGCTCGTCTTCATGGCGCTGGTCATCGTCGCCTTCAGCCTGTTGCTCGCCGTGCTGAGCAGCCGCCGCATCGTCAAGCCGCTAAGGCTCTTGTCCGAGCGCATCAGCAGTACGCCGGTCGGGCCCAGCATGCCGCGCATGACGGTCGACTACGGCGATGCCGAGCTGCATTCGATCGCCCACACCTTCAACCGGTTTCTGGAAGAACTTGAGTCCTTTGTCCGCAGGGAGCAATCTCTTTTGAGCCTGGCCAGCCATGAGCTGAGAACACCCATCGCAGTGATGTCCGGCGCATTGGATGTTATTGAGTCGCGTGGCCAATTAAGCGAGAGCGATCGCGCCACGCTGGCGCGTGTCCGTAAGTCATGCGACGAAATGCGAGACAACGTCGAGATTCTGCTCAAGCTGGCCCGCCGCGATCCGGACGGCCATGTCCCGGAAACGATCGACGTGGGCGCGGTTGCGCAGCGCGTTCTTGCTGATTTGGCGGTCAATCATAAGTTGGGCGACCGGGTAAGGCTTGAAATGGAATCGGTGTTTCTTGCGAAAGCGGATTCTGTAATGGTTGGGATGCTGCTTCGCAACCTCATTCAGAACGCGGTGCAGCACACCGAGCATGAGGTCAGGCTGACCGTCTTTAAGGACGCCATGGAAATCGAGGACCGGGGACCAGGCCTGAAGGCGGACCATCAGGCCATCTTGGCGGGGCAAAAAAGACTGGCGGCCGATGGGGCGGCGTTGAGCGGCCTGGGCCTTTACATTGTGACGTTGATGGCTGAAAGGCTGGGTTGGCGCCTCGATATCGCACGCACCGGCCACAACGGCACAAAGATGCGCCTCGGCCCGATCCATGAGCAGTCCTGCAGTCCTGGCGCCTCGTTGATGAAATACTGATATTTGCTTAACGAATTCTTGTTGCCTGCGTTTGTATCCTGGCTTCATCGTCTCATTCTTTACGAAAGGATCTTGTTCGATGAATGCCTTAGTCGAAAAATGGCCGGGCGATTCGTATGCGAGTCGTCCGGTGGAATTGTCGGTCGTCATCCCAATGTACAACGAGCATCAGGTCATTGAGATCATGCATGCGCGTCTGACGTCGGAGCTTGTTCGCTTGCGGGTCGCTTACGAGCTGGTGTTGGTGGATGACGGCAGCCGAGACGGCACGCCCCGCATGCTGGCTGATCTCGCTGCCCGGGACTTGGCGGTCACAGCGGTTTTCCTGAGTCGCAATTTCGGCAAGGAAGCCGCGCTGACGGCCGGGCTGGAGCATGCCTGCGGCGCGGCCGTCATTATCATGGACGCGGACTTGCAGGATCCGCCAGAGCTTATTCCGCAGATGATGCAGGCCTGGAAAGCGGGCGCCGAGGTGGTGTGCATGCGTAGGCGCTCCAGGGCGGGGGAGTCCTGGTTGAAACGCTTCAGCGCACATGGATTTTATCGCTTGCTCAATGCGATCAGTGATGTCGACATCCCGCCGGATACTGGTGATTTTCGCTTGCTGAGCCGTAAGGCGGTCGATGCCTTGCTGCAGCTCAATGAACGGAACCGATACATGAAAGGGCTGTTCGCATGGATCGGATTGCCCACGACGGTCATCGAGTATGACCGCATGCCACGCGTTGCCGGCGCCACCAAGTGGGACTATCTGAGTCTTTTCAGCCTTGCGTTCCAGGGCATCACCTCTTTTTCGATCGCTCCCCTGCGGCTTGCCATGGCGACAGGCCTCGTGACGGCCCTTTTCGGTGTTTTGTTCACCCTTTGGGTTGTCGTCAAGGCGCTGGTTCTGGGTGATCCCGTCCAGGGCTACCCGTCGCTCATATCCATGATCGCTATCCTGGGAGGGGTGCAGCTTTTGTCAATCGGCCTGGTTGGCGAGTACATCGGCAAAACCTATTACGAAACCAAGCGGCGTCCGGTTTATATCGTTCGCGACGCAATACGCAGAGGCGAGGCTGCGAATGGGCTTTGCAGCAAATTCGACTGGAGCGCAGCAAGCAAGGACCGCTATGCCGCAGCCGAATAAAGCAGCATGGCTTGCGCTGGCGGCGATCCTGCCTGTGCCGCTTATTTCCATGGTGATTGTGCCGTTCTATGACACAAGCGAGCCTCGCTACGCTGAGATTGCGCGGGTCATGGCGCAGACCGGCGATTGGATCACGCCGTGGTTCAGCGACGGCGTCCCATTCTGGGGCAAACCGCCGGTTTCGTTCTGGGCGCAGGCGGTTTCAATGAAGATGCTCGGCTTCACCGAGTTCGCCGGCCGTTTCCCCTCGTGGCTCTGCTTCGTTCTCAGCTGTGCGCTGCTCATCATCGGGCTCAGGCCTCTGAAGAGCGCCCGGGTCGCAATATGGGCCGCCATCATCTATAGCACGTGCACCCTGGCCTATATCAGTTCCGGTGCCGTGCTTACAGACCCCTTCTTGGCGCTTGGGACAACGTTGTCTCTGGTCTCGTTTGCCAGAGCGGCGCAAGGCAATGGCGGTTCCGTGCCGGCATGCACCGCGGGATCGTCCAATGCGGCGGCGAGTCAGCCTGAGGGCGGGATGCAACGGTGGCGATATGGGGTTTTTGCCGGCCTTGCCATTGGTCTTCTGGCGAAGGGCCCTCTGGCTGCCTTGATCATTACCGCACCGATCACGATCTGGAGTCTTTTCGACCCCAGGGTTAGGCAGGCCACGGCAAGGCTACCGTGGCGAAGCGGGCTGGCACTCGTCGCGCTTGTGACGATACCCTGGTATATCGCTGCCGAGATCAAGACCCCGGGGTTCATCGACTACTTTTTCGTGGGTGAACACTATCGTCGGTTCCTGGACCCCGGGTGGGCGGGTGATCTCTATGGGAGCGCCCATAGACGGACCTATGGCACGATATGGATCTACTGGCTGCAAGCGTCATTTCCATGGGGGCTGCTGGCATTGGCCGTTATGGCGGGGGCGCTTCGAAGCGACCGCCTGCGCCAGGCGCTGCGCGCTGTCTATACGGAGCCGCTGTTCGGCTATTGGTTGTCGAGCGCATTGTTCACACCCGTTTTCTTTACCTTTTCCGCCAATATTCTATGGACCTATCTGCTCCCCTCGCTGGCCGGATTCAGTGTTCTTGCCGCCATTCTGGCGGTCGAGGTGGCGGATCGATATCCGGCGTTGCGCAGCAGACTGCTGTGGGCGGCTGTGCTGGTGCCTGCGGTGGTATCCGCGGGCAGCGCCGTTATGTGGATTAGGCCCGACTTGCGCAATACCGAGCGCGAGCTGGTTCGGTACGCCATGCGTCAACCGGAGCCTTCCGCGCCGCTGTTCTATCTCTCGGAGCTTCCCTTCTCGGCTCGGTTTTATTCGGCGGGAAGGGCTCGGGAAATCACGGAGGCGGAGCTGGACCGGCTTGTGAGGCGTGGTGTGGCCTTCTACTTGGCAATTCCCAAGGAGAGGTCGAAAGCAGTGATGCGCGGCCTGCATGAGCCTTTGCTACCCGTCTTTTCGAATAAACGGTTCGATCTGGTGGAATTGCGGGGAAAACGAGGGGACAGGATCTCGGGATGATGCTCCAGTCGGCGTCTTTGCGACGCATGTCGATGCTTTCCTCCGATCCGGAACCTGGGTTTTCTGTATAGTTCAAGCGCCTGACGGCCCAATGGAACTATTCGTGCTTCAGATCGTCTACATTCCGCTGATAGGCTGCCGAGTTTGGAAATTCAAAAAGGGGAAAAACATGCAAGCATCCGCCACGTTCTGTGATTCGTCGTCCCGCTATGGGCTGGTGACTCGATTTCTGCATTGGGGGATGGCGGCATTGTTTGCCTGGCAGTTCACCTCGGTCGGAGCCAGGATATTCGCCGAGGATTCGCCGTTCGACCAGTTCATGTGGGCGACGCACAAGCCGGTGGGCGCCTTGCTGATGCTGCTGATCGTGCTGCGCACCATATGGGCCGCCCTGAACTTCTCGAGGCGGCCGGCTTCCGTCAGTGCGGCGGCCAGTATCGGCCATAAGCTGATGTATGTCTTGATGTTCGCCGTCCCGCTCATTGGCCTGATCCGGCAGTATGGCTCGGGAAGGGCATTCTCTCCCTTCGGCTTGCCCTTGATGGACGGCTTCGAGGGCGGGCGCATCCAGTGGATGGTGGATCTGGGCGGCAATTTCCATGGCCTGCTTGGCCTGGTTCTGCTGGCTTCGATCATCGGGCATATCGTCGCGGCAGTTTGGCATGCGCGTTCCAGCGAAACCACGGTGTTGCCGCGCATGGTGGGCTGACGCGGCCTGGTTTCTTGTTCAGGGCTGCGCGAGCAGCCCTGTTTGTGGCCCGGCGGCGGTTGCGCCCGGCGGAATCTCTTGCCGTGCCAGTCTTTCGTAGTTGTTAGTGAGGATGATGCCGGCGTAATAGACATGTTCCCGCATCAGTGCCTCGGCCCTTGCTGCATCCCGTTTGATGATTGCCTCGACGATGCGATGGTGGTCGCCATGCGAGCGGTAGATGATGTCGTAGTCGTCCCAAAGCATGATGCGATCCGAGGCGAAGGGCGTGGTCTGCGCCTGGGTTGCGAATCGCGTGACCCATGAGTTGTCGGCGGCATGCAGGATGGTGTTGTGAATCCGGACATTGACTTGCTGGTAGGGTGCATGGTCTTCCGGCCGCAAGCTGCCGCAGGCCAGGATGGCATCCCCTTGGGCAAGGCAGGCCAGCAACTCGTCCTTCGCGGACTCGCTGAGGCCGCGCTGTGCTGCCCGCCGGCACGCCAGTCCTTCGAGCACTGATCGGACCTCATACGCCCCTATGACCTCTTCGAATTTATACACGCGCACTGTGTAGCCGCGTTTGGGCTGATGCTCGAGCAGTCCGTCGTTGCCCAGCAGCGCCAGGGCGGCCCGCACCGGAGTCCGCGATACGCCCAGCTTCTTCGCTAACGGAATCTCTTCCAGCCGCTCACCGGGCGGAAGCACACCCTGGATGATCCATTCGCGCAATGTTTCTGTAACTGAATGTGATAATGTATCCATGAGAAGAATTGTATACATGGAAAGCCGGCTTATACCACCGAAATTTAAGGGTTTTTTGGAAAAATCTAGGGTAAACCTTAATTTTTGCCTTTGACTCATGTATTCATAATTGCCTCCTCTAGACGATATTCTTGATTTTTTTCAATTATCAGGAAGAGATCGCACACCACATGTATACATACGGGCAAAAGCATGGAGCAACACAAGGGGACAAAGGGGTCGGGCCTCGCATTGGTTACCGGCGCGGCGGGCGGCATCGGGTCGGAAATTTGCCGCAGGCTTGCGGATAGAGGCTTGACAGTCGTGGTGGCGGACCTCGACGCGCAGCGTGCGCGTGCGGTGGCCGAAGAACTGGGACCCACGCACTTGTCCCTGGCGTTCGATGTGGCGGACGAGGCCGCGGTCGAGTTGGCATTCTCCAAGCTGGAATCCGATCACGGTCCGGTACGCGTGGTGGTATGCGCTGCGGGGTTGCTGCAGTTCGAGCCCAACGGGGATCGGCCCTTGATCAAATCCACGGAGCTCGAACTCTGGAATCGAAGCATGGCCGTGAACGCGACAGGCGTCTTCCTTTGCGCCCGCGCTTATGTCCGGCGCCGCGAGGCGGCGCCCGTCCCGCATGGCCGCTTCATCACTTTCGGATCGGTTGCCGCTCAATTGGGCGGCTATCGATCGAGCGCCTCTTATATCGCCGCCAAATCCGCCGTGCTCGGATTCACCAAAGCGCTGGCGCGCGAGGTCGCGTCGCTGGGCATTACCGTCAATAGCGTTTCACCAGGTTTGATCGATACCGAAATGCTGCGCAGCACGGTGACCAGCAGCGGTGCGATGGAGGCAGCGGCGGCCGGCATCCCGCTGGGCCGCATCGGCACGGTGGCCGACGTGGCCTCGGCCGTCGATTATCTCGTTTCGGAAGAGGCGGGATACATCACAGGTGGCGTCATTGATGTGAATGGCGGCTATCGCATGCAATGAGTTCGCTTCCAGATGCGGCAGTGAACTGACTATAAATACCATGGAGACATCAAAATGAAGATATTCAAACGCATGGCAATGGCGGTGCTGATCGCCGGCGTGGGCGCAATGCAACCCGCGCTCGCCCAGACCGAACCCGGCATTACCGACAAGACGATACGCATCGGCCTGTTCTCGCCGCTTTCAGGGCCGGGCATGGCCTATGGTTTCGACGTGATCAACGCCGCAAAAATGTGGTACGACAAGATCAACAAAGAGGGTGGCATTCATGGCCGCCAGATCGAACTTGTCATCGAGGATACCCGCTGCAACGCGAATGACCTGGTGGCGGCGGTGAAGAAGCTGGTAGAGCAGGACAAGGTCTTTCTGCTGAATGGCGGCTCCTGCTCGGCAGCGGTGGTGGGCGCTCGTGAATATGTCGAACGTGCCAAGGTTCCCTTCCTGATGCTGAACGCATCGGGCGATGGGGCGCTGTATCCGCCCTCCAAGTACATTTATGGAGCCTTCTCGATTTCCCAGCATGCTCTCGGCGGCTCCGCCGTGCAATTCGTGGCGGAACACCTCAAGGCCAAGAAGATCGGCTACATCAACCATGATGATGCCTACGGTACCTGGAATCTGGAGGCGGCCGAGGCGCAGGTGAAGCAGCTGGGCGATGTCAGCCTCAATGTGCAGTCCATCAACGCCAACATCAATGATGTGACGGCGCCCATGCTGAAGATCCGGGCCGCCAACCCAGACGTGCTGGTGCTCACCACCTATGCCCGGCCGGCGGCGCTCATCATCAAGAAGGCGCGCGAACTGGGCTGGACCAAGCCCATTGTGCTGACCGTGACCGGCACCGCCGATTTGACGCAGCTGGTGGAGAACGTGGGTGGGCCGGACGCCCTGAAAAACTTCTATATTCAGGACGTGCTGGCCGCGCTGCCCTCGGATCCCAAGCTGGCGTGGGTGTATGACATGTACAAGCAATACTACCCGGACCTGGCAGCCAAGCCGGGACATCCGCAAAGCTATATGCCCTACGGGCTGCCGTCGGCCATGTCTATCGTAAAGGCACTGCAAGAGGCCGGACCCGAGCCCACGCGGGAGAAAGTGCTGAGCGCGCTCGAGAACATGAAGCTGGAAACCAACGTGATGGCGGCGCCGGTCGAGTTCACGCCCACGGACCATGCGGCGTTGAAATCCGCCATCTACATCAAGTTCGACGGCGTCAACAAAGAGTTGATTCCGGGCACGTTCAAGAGCGTCTGGCAGTACGTTCCCAAGCAATAGAAGGAGAGTCCCGCACGGGGCGGATGCCGGCCGCCGGTTGACGGCCGGCGGAAGGTGGAGAACAAGACAATGACGCTAACGGAAGTCTGGCTGTTCCTGCAGCAGGGAGTGCTCTCGGGCCTGGTGACGGGAAGCGTCTATGCGCTTCTTGCCGTCGCCTTCGTCACGGTATTCAAGACGACGGACGTGCCCAATTTTGCCCAGGGCGAGATCTTCATGGTGGGCGGATACGCCGCCCTGGCCATGGTGCTCATGCAGCAATGGCCTTCGTGGGTGGTCATTCCCTTGACCTTGCTGTTTGTTGCCGCCATCACTGCGCTGTTCCAGCGCATCGTCATGGAGAAGGTGGTGAAATCGAAGGGCGTCGGCGTCCAGCTGGTCATCGCGACGTTAGGGCTTGCCTATGTGCTCAAGGGCGCCGTTCGGCAGACCGGCCTGGGCGATTCGCCCAGGTCGCTGCCGCCTCTCGTGTCGACCGACACCGTCATGATCGGGGACGCGTTCCTTACCAAGCTCGACCTCATGATCTTTGCAGTCGCCGTCGGCACGATGGCGGCGCTGTTCCTGATGTTCAATTTCACCCGCATCGGCAAGGCGATGAGGGCGGTCGGCATGAATCCCCGCGCCGCGCAGATTGTCGGGGTAAGCCTGGTGCGCATCCGCACGGCGGTCTGGGCGCTGGCCGGCCTGATTTCCGCCGTGACGGCCTTGCTCATCGCCCCCAAGATCCTGATCACACCGGACATCGGGCACATCGCCATCCTGGCCTTCGCTGCCGCCATCGTGGGGGGAATCTCGAGCATTCCCGGGGCCATCGTGGGCGGCTTCATCATCGGCGTCGCGGAGAACCTGGTGGGGCTGTTCATTTCGACCAACGCCATCGTGGTCGCGCCTTTTCTTGCCATCATGATCGTTCTGATCGTTCGTCCCCAAGGCATCCTTGGCGGCAAGCTGCAGGTTAAGAAAGTATGAAAATCGATCTCGACAAGGGACTGCTGCTGGCCTGCGCCGCAATACTGGCGGTCTTGCCCTTCGTGGCCAGCGGCTACGTGCTCTTTATCGTCAATCTCCTGATGGTCTACATCGTGCTCGCGCTGGGCTTGCACATCGTCCTGGGCGAGACCGGGCAGTTCGCGCTGGCGCATATCGCCTTCTACGGCATAGGCATCTACACCGCGGGCATCATCAATAATGCCTGGCACCCCAACTTCGTCATTTCCATACTCGTCAGCGCAGTGGTGGCGGGAGTCCTCGGGTACATGCTGGGCGCGCTTGCGATCCGGATGCGCGATATCTATCTCGCCTTGTCGACTTTCGCTTTCGGGGAAGCCATGCAATGGGTTTTCCTGAACTGGGTTGCCGTCACCAATGGGTCCAACGGTTATCGGATGTCGCCCGCCCAGTTCTTCGGCTTCGAGCTCGTGTCGGACCTGCGCGCCTATCCATTCGTCGTGCTGGCGGCGGGCGCCATGCTCGGGCTGACCGTGTACCTGTCCCGCTCGCAGCTCGGCTCCGCGTTTCGGGCCGTGCGCGAAAGCGATGTGGCGGCGCAGGCCATGGGCGTGAACGTCAATCGGGTCAAACGCATCGCCTTCATGATCTCCGCCGCCTATGCCGGGCTGGCGGGCGGTCTGTTCACGACTTTTTCTTCCTTCATCCACCCCGACAGCCTGGGCTTCCAGGCAACGGTGCTGATCCTGATCATGATCGTGGTGGGCGGTATCGGTTCGGTCCGGGGCGCCATCGCCGGCGCCGTCATTTTCGGGCTGATCTCTGAACTATTGCGTCAGGTCCTTTCTTTCCAGGAGATCATTTATGGCGCCATCCTCATTGTATTCATGATGTTTCTGCCCAAAGGGCTCTTCAGCGGGCGGGAATCGAGGCGATCCGTCATCGCTCGGGAAGCCGGAGGAAAAAGCCGTGTCGGAACGGAAGCGAAGGGGACCAAGGCATGAGTTCTCACGATAATCTGCTGTCGCTCAAAGGCTTGACGGTGCAGTTCGGCGGGCTGACGGCCATCAAGGATCTCTCGTTCGAGGTGAAGCGGGGCACCGTACACGCGCTCATCGGCCCCAACGGCGCGGGCAAGTCGACCACCTTCAATTGCATTTCGCGCTACTACGACCCCACGCAAGGCAGCATCCGGTTCGATGGCACGGACATCACCCACCGGCGCGCGGACGAAATGGCCGGCATGGGCGTGGCGCGCACCTTTCAAAATCTGGAACTCTTCAACGAATTGTCCGTGCTCGAGAACGTGCTGCTTGGAACCTATTCGCACGGCGCCCGCGGCCTCCGCAAGGTGCTCAGGGCACCCGCCGTCGAGACCCGCGAGTTTGCCGAACACCTCCTGCAGCGGGTGGGGTTGATCGATTATCGGCATCATTTTGCAAAAGGCCTGGATTTCGGACGCCAGAAAATGCTGGAACTTGCGCGGGCCATGGCGATCCGGCCCAAGCTCCTGCTGCTCGACGAACCGGCTGCCGGCTTGCGCAACCGCGAAATCGATGCGCTGGACAGCATACTCACGGAGCTTGCCGGCAAGGAAGGCATGACGATATTGCTGGTGGAGCACGTCATGCAGCTCGTCATGTCCATTTCCGAGCGCATCACCGTGATGTCCTTCGGACAGAAGATTGCCGAAGGCACGCCCCAGGAGATCCGCAGCAACGAGAAAGTCATCGAGGCCTATCTGGGCAAAGGGGGCGCTCATGACTGAGCCTCTGCTGCGGGTGGAGTCGGTTTCCGCGTCCTATGGGAATATTTCGGCGCTGGAGAACGTGTCGCTGCAAGTTCCCAAAGGGGAAATCGTCGCGCTATTGGGCGCCAATGGCGCGGGAAAGTCGACGACGCTCAATGTGATCTCGCGCATCGTGCGGCCCACATCCGGTTCGGTCCGGTTCGATGGGCAAGCCATCCATGACCTTCCGACGGACGAAATCGTTCGCCGGGGAATCATCCAGGTGCCGGAAGGCCGCGAAGTCTTCCGCGACATGAGTGTCCGCGAGAACCTCGAAATGGGCGCCTACACGCGGCGCGACCGTTCCGGCATTGCAGATGACTTCGACAATGTGTTCCGGATCTTTCCGAGGCTGAAGGAGCGCGCGTCACAGAAGGCGGCCACCCTGTCGGGCGGAGAGCAGCAGATGCTGGCGACGGGAAGGGCCATGATGGCCAGGCCGCGCATGATTCTCCTGGACGAGCCTTCCATGGGCCTGGCTCCGCTGATCATCGAACAGATCTTCGATACGATTTTGACCCTGAACCGGGAGCAGGGCATGACCATATTGCTGGTCGAGCAGAACGTGAAGCTGGCGCTTGCGGTGTCCAGCTATGCCTATATTCTCGAAAATGGCGAAGTGGCGCTCGAGGGCAGGTCTTCCGATCTGCAGAACGATGAAGGCGTGCAGCGCGCCTATCTGGGGGCCTGACGCATATGAAACGGATTGCCGTGGTCACGGGCGGTGCCAGCGGAATAGGCAAGGCGATCGCGCGCAGATTGGCCGAAGACGGCTTCCACGCCGTGATCCTCGACCGGAACGCAGAGCAGCTGAAGAGCGTGGTGAACCTGTATCGGGGCGCCGGCCTGGACGTCGAGGGGCGCGAGCTGGATCTCACCGATGCGACGGCGGTCCGCAGGCTGGTGGAAGATCTTCCTTCCGTCGATGCGCTGGTCAATAATGCCGGCCTCTTCGACGAGCGGGGATTCTTCGACGCCGATCCGCAGGACTTCCGGCGCATGTACGAAATCAATCTTGTCGCCGTCGCCACCTTGACGCAGGCGGTTGCGGCAGGCATGCGGCCCGGTGGGAAAGTCGTCAATATCGCTTCGCGCGCCTATCTGGGCGCCAGGAATCATATCCATTATGTGGCATCCAAGGCGGCTTTGGTCGGCTACACCAGGGCCTGCGCCATGGAGCTCGGGCCGCGGGGCATACTGGTGAACGCGGTGGCTCCCGGCCTCATCGACACCCCCATGTTGAGGGCGCTCGACCCGGAACGCATGGCGGCGCAGCTGGCGCTGCAGCCCACCGGCAGGGCCGGCAGGCCCGAGGACATTGCCAACGCCGTGTCTTTCCTGGCCGACCCCAAGATGGAATTCATTACAGGCCAGGTCATTTTCGTGGACGGCGGGAAATCCCTGGGCGGGTCGGGAGCTTAATCATATGAAGGATTCTATACGCTGGGATCGCTCGTTCGACGTGGTCGTCGCGGGCTCCGGCGCCAGCGGCATGTCCGCGGCACTTACGGCGCACTTCGAAGGGCTGGAAGTACTGATCGTGGAGAAGGCGGCCAGGATCGGCGGATCAACCGCGGTCTCGGGCGGTGCGGTCTGGCTTCCGCTGAACGCGGACGCAGCAGGCGCCGGCCATCCGGACAGCTATGAGGAAGTCTGGGAGTACTTGTCCCATACGGTGGGAGACGCCTCTCCGGCCGATATGAAGCGGGCCTTTCTCGATGCGGGCCCGGCCATGTACGACTACATGGTGTCGCGTGGGGCGATCAAGCTCGCTGCGCGCACCTATTCCCCCGACTATTATTCGGATCTGCCCGGCGCCGCCATGGGCGGGCGCTCGCTGGACCCCGTAGAGTTCGACGGCAGAACGCTGGGGGCGCGATTTCGCGAACTGCGGGATCCATTGAAGGAATTCCTGGTGCTGGGCGGCATGATGGTCAACATCAACGACGTCTATCATCTGCTGGGAGCAAGCCGCTCGCTGAAGTCGTTCTTGCATGGCGGGTTGCTGGTGCTGCGCTACTGGACGGATCGCCTGCGGGGCTATCATCGCGGTACGCGGCTATTGCTGGGTAATGCCTTGGCCGCACAGCTATTTCACTCGGTGCTCAAGCACGGTCTTCCCTATTGGCTGGAATCTCCAATCTGCGGCATACACCAGGACGGCGACGGGCGGGTGCTGGGCGTGGCGGTAAAGCGCCAGGGCGCAGTCATCAACATCCGGGCCCGGAAGGGCGTGGTCGTCGCTACCGGCGGTTTCCCATGGAACGAGACACTGCGCAGCAAACACTACCCCAAGCCCACTGGTCCCTGGTCCATGGCGCCGCGCGACAACGAGGGCCAGGGCATAGCGCTGGCCTTGGCGGCGGGCGCAGCCATGGGCGATGCCCACGTGTCGCCCGCTTTCTGGGCGCCGGTATCCTTGCTGGAACGCAAAGAAGGCGGCCCGGTTCGCTATCCCCATTTGGTTTGGGACAGGGCAAAACCAGGATTGATCGCGGTCGATGCGTCGGGCAAGCGCTTTGTCAACGAGTCGGCCTCGTACCATGAATTCGTCAAGGCCATGTATGGCGCCAATCCGGCCTCGCCCGCCATCCCGGCCTATTTGATCTGCGACCATGGCTTCATCGAAAAATGGGGCCTGGGCCTGGCATTGCCGGGAGGACGGCCCAGGCGGCACTTGATCGACGCTGGCTATCTGATACGCGGCGACAGTCTGGAGGATCTCGCACGGCGGCTGAATCTGGATGCGGCGGTATTGTCGGAGACCGTGAAGCGCTACAACGATATGGCGCAAAACGGCGAGGACCTGGATTTCGGAAAGGGAAGCACGGCCTATAACCGGTATCTGGGCGCCCCGGGCCATCTGCCCAACCCCTGCCTTGGTCCCGTCGTCCGGCCCCCGTTCTATGCCGTGCGGGTGGTCGCCGGTGACATCGGCACGGCCTGCGGCGTTTCCACGAATGAGCATGCCCAGGCTTTGACGGCCGATGGCAAGGTCATTCCAGGCCTGTACGTGGTCGGCAACGACATGCAGTCCGTCATGGGTGGCGCATACCCGGCTCCCGGTATTACATTAGGGCCTGGGCTCACATTCGGCTGGATCGCGGGCCGGCATTTGGCTCGCGCCGCCAGTCATCAACATCAATAGGAAAACCAAGCATGAAGATCTATTTCTCTTCCTCCTCGCCTTTTGTACGCAAGTGCATGGTGGTCGCCGCCGAACTGGGTCTGGCCGAGCAGATCGAGAAGCTGCCGAGCGCCGCGAATCCGGTCACCCGCGACCAGATCATCGTCGCGACCAACCCGCTGGGCCAGGTGCCGACCTTCTTAACCGAGACCGGTCAGGCCTTGTATGACAGCCGCGTCATTTGCGAATACCTGAATCATCGAGGAAACGGAGAAATCTTCCCTTCGGACCCCGACCGCCGTTGGCAGGCGCTGACGGAACAATCGCTTGCCGACGGAATTCTGGATGCCGCGCTCCTGGCGCGCTACGAGAAGGCGGTTCGCCCGGCCGAGTTCCAATGGGAAGGCTGGACACAGGGCCAGATGGAGAAGATCGTCAGCGGTCTCGGATATTTCGAGAAAGCCATTGCAGGCAAGGATGGTGTGGTGGACATCAGCACGATCTCGCTGGCTTGCGCGCTCGGTTACCTGGATTTCCGTTTCGCCGACTACGATTGGCGCAGCGCGCATCCGGCACTGGCGAAGTGGTACGCAAGCTTCAGTCAGCGTCCTTCCGTGAAGGATTCGGCGCCGCCTGCTTGAGAATCCGCATTGCCCGTGTCAAGGTGGTGGCGGCTTCCGCATAATCCGCCCATGGCGCATTACCTTCGCTCATGCGCTCCCTGATGTTTTCCAGGCGCCAGTGCTGCGGCCCCTCCAGGCGTTCCACTTCGTCCCATCGTATTGGAACCGAGATGCCTATGCCCGGCCGGGCCCTGGCCGACCAGGCACATACGGTGGTCGCTCCGAAGCCGTTGCGCAGATAGTCGATGAAGATTTTCCCGACGCGGTTGCGCGGTCCGCTGCGTGCGCTGAAATGACGAGGCAGAGTCTTGGCAAGATGGGTCACCACGTCGCGGGAGAACGACTTGACCGTATCCCAGTCGTGGCGCCGCTGCAGCGGCACCACGACGTGCAGGCCCTTGCCGCCGCTTGTCTTGATGAAGCCGGGAAGTTCGAGTTCGTGCAGGAAGGCGCGCAGTATCAGCGCCCCTTCCTGGACCGCCGGCCACTCCACCCCCTTGCCCGGATCGAGGTCGAAAGTCATGCGGTCCGGTTTCGCAATCAGCGTCTTGCGCGCGTTCCAGGTATGGAACTCGATCACATTCATTTGCGCCGCGGACAGCAGGCCTTCGGTGCCGGGAATCTCCATCAATGGATCGTGATCGGGATCAAGGTCCCGGGAAAGCTCGCGAATCCCGGGTATCTGGGTCGGGCCAAGGTGCTTTTGAAAAAACATCGAGCCGGTGACCCCGTCCGGTGCGCGCAACAGCGACACCGGCCTGTCCTTCAGGTGTTCGATCAACAAGGAAGCCGCGTCGGCGTAGTAATCGACGATATCGATCTTGCGGGTACCTGTCGTTTCATCCACGACGCGTTCGGGATGGCTTACTTTGGTGGTTCGGCCGGCGTTCTTTCTGGCTTTCATGCTGGTTTCCCGGGAAATGGAACGGGCGGGCTTGTCGGTACGCAGCCCATGAAAGACGGCATGGCGTATGCGGCCGGAGCCGGTCCATTGCGCGAAGGACACCTCGGCCATCAAGTCCGGACGCACCCATATTGCGCCTTTTTCGGTTCCCGCCGTGGAGGCGAGCGGGCTGCGTGCGGTCCGGATCGCATCGAGCTGTTTGCGTAGCGCGGCCAGCGACCCTGAACGAAAACCAGTGCCCACCTTGCCTGCATAGCGCAGCGTTCCATTTTCGTCGTGCACACCCAGAAGCAGGGCGCCTACGCCTATGCGTGTACCTTGAGGCTCCGTATAGCCGACGATGACGAATTCCTGGCGCTGCCCGCACTTGAGCTTGATCCAATCCGGCGACCGGCTCGAAACATAGAAGGAATCCTTGCGCTTGCCGATCAGGCCTTCCAGACCCAGCCGGCAGGCGGATTCCAAAAGGTCTGCGGCAGGGACGTCGAAGCCTTCGCTGAACCGGATGCGCTCGTGATCGCCGTCCAGCAGGCCTGAGTGTTCCAGCAAGGACTTGAGGCGATCGCGCCGCAGGGTCAAGGGCTGGCGGCGCAAGTCCCGGCCAAGGGAATAGGGCAGATCGAAAAGATAGTAAATGATGGATTCCGGCGAGTTGTCATCAAAAGAGCCTTGCAAGGCTTGAAAGTCGGGGACGCCTTTTGCGTCGAGGACGACGATTTCGCCGTCGTACCAGCCTTCTGGCAGGCGGCCGGCTGCTTTCGCCAGCGGCCTCAAGCGATGCGTCCAGTCGAGTCCGCTGCGCGTATACAGGCGCGCGCTGCCGTCCGCCACCCGAGCCAGCAGGCGATAGCCGTCGAGTTTCGCTTCAAACACCCACTCCGCGGCGTCGGACGGTGCGGCATCAACCAGGGTTGCGAGCTGGGGCTTGAGCATGGCGGGCAGGCTTTCGCCCCCTGCGGCTACCGGTTCGGCGACGCTGTCCGGCATCTCGTCGACGATGTTGAATGAGCTCGAAGGACGGGCATGCGCATCGTTTTCCTTGATCAACAGCCATGGCGGGTTTTTCTCGCTTTTTCCCCTCATTCGCACCAGTGTCCATCCGCCGCGCAGTTTCCGTCCGTCCAGCGTGAACTTGAGTTTGCCCTCCCGGTATCCGCGCGCCGCGTCGCCTTGGGCCTTCCACACGCCCTGGTCCCAAATGATGACTTTGCCCGCGCCATACTGCTTCGCGGGAATCGTTCCTTCGAAATCCTTGTATGAAATGGGATGGTCTTCCACGTGCACGGCCATGCGCTTGTCCGCCGGATCGAGGCTCGGGCCTTTGGGAACCGCCCAGCTCTTCAGGCTTCCGTCCAGCTCCAGGCGAAAATCGTAGTGGAGTCTTGTCGCCCAATGCTTCTGCACCACGAAGACGGGTGCCTCCGTGCTGGCGGCGCCGCCGGCGCTGGGTTCGGCCGTCTGCGAAAAATCACGCATCGAACGGTATTGGCGCAGCGGATCTTTTTTCGGCATGTCGATCAAGCCGCTTTGGCGCTGCCTTTGCGCGGGGTGCTACGGGGCTTCGCGGCGGCGGCCTTTTTGGCCGCACTTTTGACGGCGGTCTTTGCGGCGCTCTTGCGGGCTGGCTTGGCAGAGCCGCTCGGCGCCGTCCTGGGGGCGGCCTTTGCCGCTTTCCTGGGCGCCGCTTTGCCGCCGGCCGGCGCTCTCGCTTTGGCGGGCTTGGCCTCCGCTGTCTTGCGAGCGCCGGTTCCTTTATTGAGGCTGCGCTGCAGCATTTCCGTCAAATCATAGATGCGGGCGCTGGGGGCTGTTTCTTCCGAGGATTCAGCGGAAGCGACGGCGTGGATGTCGCCGGCTTCGAGTTTTTCTTTGACGAGCAGGAGAATCTGCTCCCGAAACGAATCGGAGAAATCGGTAGGCGCCCATGTGCCGCTCATATTGGAAACCAGTTGTTCGGCCATAGCGAGCTCCTTGGGGCTGAGCCCGTTGGCCTTGATGCCTTTCTCGGGAAGATTCAGGTCCTCCGTGCCGCGCAACTCGCTTTCCCATCGCATCAGGTTCAGGATCAGCGCGCGTCCGCAGGCCATGACGATGGCGAGATGCTGACGAGTATGGATCACGACTTTTGCGATCCCCGCCTTGTCGTTCTTGGCCAGCACCTCGCGCAGCAGTGCGTATACTTTGGCGCCTTTGTTGACCGGGGCCAGGTAGTAAGGGCGTTCCAGGTAGGCAAAGGGAATGTCGTCGATGGGTACGAAGGTTTCTATTTCCACTGTCTGAGTGGTCCTGGGATACGCAGCGGCGATTTCCTCCGGAGAGAGCACCACGTACTGTCCGTCCTCGTATTCAATGCCCTTGACGATATGTTCCTTGCGGACTTCTTTCCCGGTCACCTTGTTGACGCGCTTGTATCCCACTGGTTCCATGCTGCGCTCGTCGAGCCAGTCGAAATCGATGCCCTGGCTTTCCGTTGCCGAATAAAGGGCAACGGGAATATGGACCAGACCGAATGAAATGGCGCCTTTCCAGAGGGAGCGCCTGTTGCCTGCAGCCATGTGCCTTTCCTTGCGGGTGTGTGCGCATGCCGTAGCAATTTCCGTGCCTTGGCAATGCGCGGGCGTGGCTGGCAGCACCGGTTTCGTAATGAAAATCGTTTACAATTGCGTTTTACGTCCATGCCGTCAAAAAGGGGGGAGCATGAGGAAATGGCTGTTAACTGTCGGCTTGGGTGTCGCGATGTGTGGAACGGCGGCGCATGCCGATGTCGCGCCTTCGGCGGTGCTGCAGACCTATGCCGACATCGCCCTGGCGGAATACGAAGACGCGCTTTCCACCGCCAAGGCCTTGCAGGACGCGGTGCAAGAACTGGTTGACAAGCCCAGCGCCGATTCGATGGCTGCGGCGCGCAAGGCATGGCTGGCTGCGCGTGTTCCGTATCAGCAGACTGAAGCCTATCGTTTTGGCAATCCCATCGTCGACGACTGGGAAGGCAGGGTCAATGCGTGGCCGCTGGACGAAGGCATGATCGATTACGTCGACGCTTCCTACGGCACGGATTCCGATGCCAATGTCTATTACGTCGTGAACGTCATCGCCAATCAGCAACTGAAGGTCGGCGGAAAGTCGGTGGACAGCAGCCGCATCAATGCCACGCTGCTGCGTGAGGTCCTGCACGAAGCCGACGGCAACGAAGCGAACGTGGCAACCGGCTACCACGCGATCGAGTTCCTGTTGTGGGGCCAGGACTTGAACGGAACGGGCCCCGCGCCGGCCGGCCGCCAGGGCACGCCGCAAGAGCGGCACGCCGGCAACCGGCCCTACACGGACTACGACGTGAAAAACTGCACGGGCGGCCATTGCGACCGCCGCGCGCAGTACCTGCAGACCGCGACCGACATGCTGGTGTCCGATCTGGAGGAAATGGTGGCTAACTGGAAAGAAGGGGGCGAGGCTCGCCAGGCCGTCCAGGATGACGCGCAAGCCGGGCTGGTGGCCATGGTGACCGGACTGGGAAGCCTTTCCTACGGAGAGCTGGCTGGCGAGCGCATCAAATTGGGGCTCATGCTGCATGACCCCGAAGAAGAGCACGATTGCTTTTCGGACAACACCCACAATTCGCACTTCTATGACCAGGTCGGCATGATGAATGTCTATCTCGGGGAATATCAGCGCGTGGATGGCTCCCGCGTCAAGGGAGCATCGCTGTCGGACCTCGTCCGCCAGCGCGACCCGGCGCTGGACGGGGAAATGCGCGCCCGGCTGGGCGAGACGCTGTCCGCCATGCAGGCCATGAAGGACAGGGCGGAGCAGATCGAAACCTATGACCAGATGATCGCGCAGGGCAATACCGAGGGCAATGCGGTGGTGCAGGCGGTCATCGACGCCTTGGTGACGCAGACACGCAGCATAGAGCGCATCGTCACTGCGCTGGATCTGGGGCAGGTTCAGCTGGAAGGGTCGGACAGTCTCGACAACCCATCCGCCGTCTTCCAGTAGGCGGCGTTTTCAGCCCAGACCGTGCGATCCGCCTTCTTTCTTGCCTTCGTTCTTGCCGCATGCGCGAGTGCCGCATGGGCGGGCGGCCCGCAGCGTGCCGATCTGTCGCAAGAGGAACGGCAACGCGTCCGGCGGATCACGGCGCCCGCCGCGCAATTCGACCGGGCGGAATCTTTTGAGGCGATGCAGGGCGGCGCGGGCACCGTCCGCAAGCTGATCAACCCCGATATTTTCTCTCATCCCGCCGCCAACCTTGATTTCGAAGACCGGCAGGACTTCATGGTCGGGAACGGATTGTTCCGCAAGGACTGGGTGTCGTCCCCGTCCTCCACTCAGGCGTCGGACGGGCTGGGCCCGTTGTTCAATGCGCGCTCGTGCCAGGCTTGCCATGTGAAAGACGGACGTGGTTCCGTCCCGGGCTTTGATCCCCTGCAGCAGAACGACGCGGTGGCCTTGCTGCTGCGCCTGGCGCTGCCCGATACGGCCCAGGAGGCCCGGGACCGATTGAAACGCGCCGGCAACGTCTTGATTCCCGATCCGGTATACGGCCATCAATTCCAGCCCTTTGCGGTGCCGGGGTTGCCGGCGGAAGGGGAAATCAGAATTTCCTATCAAGAAAACCCCGTCGGCTTGAACGGCGAGGAGGCGGCGGTTCTCATGGTGCCAAGCTATCGCCTGGAGTCGTTGGGCTATGGGCCCCTGCATCCCGACGTGCGCGTCTCGCCGCGCCTGGCGCCGCCCATGCTTGGCCTGGGGCTGCTGGAGGCGATACATCCCGACGACATTCTCGCCAATGCCGCGGCAGCACGCGGAGACGGCATTTCGGGCAAGCCAAACTGGGTGCTCGATCCCGACACGGGCGAGCGAGTCCTGGGGCGTTTCAACTGGAAGGCCGGCGAATCCTCGGTGGCGCGCCAGTCGGCGAGGGCTTTCTCGGGCGATATGGGCTTGTCCTCGCCTTTGTTTCCAGACCACTATGGCGATTGCACCTCGGTTCAGGAGGCCTGCCTCGCCATGCCCAATGGCGCGCAGTCTCATCTGGGCGAGCACGAAGTGCCGGGGCGCTTGATGGATCTGGTGACGGCCTACGCACTCAATCTGGCGCTGCCGCAACGGCGCAACGTCGAGGACGAGCGGGTGCTCGCCGGCAAGAAGCTGTTTTACGAGGCCAATTGCATAGGCTGCCATGTGCCCAAGTATGTGACCAGGCGCGACGCCGAGCGGCCCGAGCATCGTTTTCAGCTCATCTGGCCCTATACCGATCTGCTCTTGCACGACATGGGCGAAGGCCTGGCGGACAACGTGGAAGAGGGCGAGGCATCCGGGCGCGAATGGCGGACGCCGCCGTTGTGGGGCATAGGCCTCACGCGAACGGTCAATCCTGCCGCGACGTGGTTGCATGATGGACGGGCCCGCACGTTGCTGGAGGCCATTCTCTGGCATGGAGGCGAGGCGCAGGCGGCCCGCGACCGTGTCCGCGACATGACGCCGGCACAGCGTGCCGACCTGATCCGGTTTCTGGAGTCTTTATGAATTGCCGGCAAAAGCCTGGTCAGGCGAAGGGGTCAGACCCCGTACGGGGTCTGACCCCATGTCAGGATTTCATACAGGGTCGTGGCATGGGGTCAGACAGCATACGGGGTCTGACCCCCCGGCGCTTGGCATCGGCGGCCATCACAGCCGGCCTGGCTTCGCTGGCCGTTGCAAGCGCTTGCTGGGCTGGAACGCTGCCGCCGCAACTGGGGGCGAACCTGCTGCGGGACTATATTAGTCCGGCCATGCAGGAGTTCCGCGATTCCGCGCGCGATTTGATGGCCGCGGTGGACCTGTATTGTGCGCGGCCGGCACAATCGTCGAGCATGGCCGTCGCCAAAGAATTCGCCACCCTGGTCGGTGCGTGGTCGCATATCGAATTCCTTCGGTTCGGTCCGATGATGAACGAGAACCGCTATGAGCGCATCCAGTTCTGGCCTGATCCCCGCGGCGTTGTCTTGAGGCAGGTACAGGCGGTGCTCAATGGGAAGCAGGATCTGCCGGACTCCGAAGGGCTGGCGAAGCTGAGCGTGGCGCCGCAGGGGTTGCCCGCGTTGGAATACGTGCTTTATAGAGAGCATGGCCTGCTGTCCGGGCAGGCGGCCGGGCGCGAACGTTCCTGCAGGTTCGCCGGCGCCATCACGGGCAACCTTGCCGCCATCGGGGAGGCGTTGACGACGGAGTGGCGCGCGGACAGCGAGTTCGGACGTCAATTCGTACAGCCTGCACCGGACCGGGCGCTGTACCGCAGCCGGCAGGAAGTCGCATCGGAGGCGCTCAAGGCTTTATCGACGGGACTGCAGTTTGGACAGACCGTCAAGCTTCAGCCGGTACTCGGACGCGATGCCGCCGGCGCCACGCCGCGCCGTGCTCCATTTTGGAGGAGCGGGCTTGCAGCCATGTCGCAGCGGGCGGCAATCGAAGGCATGCGCGGATTTTACCTGGCCGGCGCATATCAGTACGGCGATGATGAGCAATGGGTGGATGAAAGCGTGCGTAATGAGCTGCAAAGGGCGGCGGAGGGCTTTGGCCGACTCCCGTCGCCATGGGACCAGGCAGTGAACTCTGACGATGGCTACCGCCAGCTTCAGCTGATCGCCCTGATTCTGAAGAATGCGAAGAGTGTGGTGGACGAACACATGGCGCCGGCGTTCGGCGTAAGGATAGGATTCAATGCGCTCGATGGAGATTGAACGGCGCCGCTTGCTGTCGGCCATTGCGCTGGGCGGATTCTTCATCGGCCTGGGCGAAATCAAAGGGGTCAAACCCAGTACGGGAGGGGTCAGACCCCGTACGGGGTCTGACCCCATGGGCGGCGGCGGAGAGGCCTCCTCCATGCCGGAGGATGCTCTTTATCTCGCGGCGCGAAAAAATGGCGAACATTACGAAGCGGCTTTGTTCGATTCCGAGGCGAAGGATAGAACGGTCATCTCCTTGCCGGGTCGCGGGCACAGTTTCGCGATAGACGGCAAGCATCGCCGCGCCGTTGCATTTGGCCGGCAGCCCGGCTTCTTTGCGGTGGCAATGGAGTTCGACTCGGCCGGCGAGCCGCTTGTCCTGAAGGCAGAGGCGGGCCGCCATTTTTACGGCCATGGTGTGTATGCGCCGGATGGCCGCCGTTTGTACGCGACCGAGAATGACTACGAGGCGGGGCGTGGCGTAATCGGGGTGTACGACTGCAGGCCGGGACAGGGCTATGGCCGCATCGGCGAATACTCCACGGGCGGCGTAGGCCCCCATGAGGTCGTGCTATTGGCGGATGAGCGCACGCTATGCGTGGCCAACGGCGGTATCCTGACGCATCCCGACTACGGGAAACTGCAACTGAACGCGGCTGAGATGCGGCCGTCCCTGGCGTATCTGGATCTGGCCACGGGAGACTTGCTGGAACAGGTATTCCTGGATGAATCCTTGAACCGGCTTTCCATCCGCCATCTGGTCGTGGACGAGGCGGGATACGTATGGTTCGGCTGCCAGTACACCGGGCCGGCGGCCCATAGGCCTCCGCTTCTGGGCAGGCATCGGCGCGGGATGCCCGCCGAATTGCTTCAGGCCGACGAAGGCAACTTGCGAGCCATGAAGAACTATATAGGCTCGCTTGCCTACGATCCCCGGGGCAAAGTGGTGTCGACGACGAGCCCGGTGGGCGGTGTGGCTGTTTTCTGGGATGCGCAAAGCGGGCAATGCCTGGGACGAAGCGCGATTTTCGATGGCTGCGGCGTTGCAGCCGCGCCCGGCGGCGGGTTTCTGATCAGCAGCGGCGACGGGCGCCTGGCAAGAATCTCGCCGAAGGATAATTTCAAGGCTGTCGTCCAGACTGAACGGCAACTGGCCTGGGACAATCACATGCGCCGCGTTTGACGGGTAATGCGGTCACGGCGGAGGATCGTTACATTATCCAGGAATGCGCCGTTTCGTACAGGCGTCCAGAACGTAAATTTCCGTCATTCCCGATGGGGCGAAGCTGTTAAATCCTTGAAAAACGTATGATTTTTCTGCAATGGGCAGCACCGAAAAAGCCTTAATGAAAACAGGTGCTTGCGGCATATACTTAAATTGCCCCTTAAAACAAAAACGCAGCTTGCCGATGTCGCATCATCGCCACAAATAGACCCGGGTAATCCCTTACTTTTTGTTTCCCCTGGGGCTGTTCTGTTGTTGTTAGCCAACAGAGACAGCGAAAAACCCGTCTTTTGCTGAAGCTGTCGTAGCCACGAGGCCGGAATTTTGATGCAATAGCAGCAACTTCCCATCGCGGAGTTAGAAAGAGCAGCAGCACAGTTTGGTAGTCGCTGCTCTAGTTACTCAAATCTACGGAGATTTCTTACATGAAAAAGACTCTGCTCGCTGCTGCTCTAGTCGCCGGCTTTGCTGGCGTTGCTCAAGCAGAAACGTCGGTTACCCTCTACGGTATCCTGGACGGTGGTATTGGCTATCAACAAGTCAAAGGTAACACCAGCTACTCGGCTAGCCGCACTGGCGCGACCGATTCCAAAGCGACCAAGACTGGCATGATCAACGGCGTTCAGTCCGGCAACCGTTGGGGTCTGCGTGGTACCGAAGATCTGGGCAATGGCCTGCAAGCCATTTTCCAAGTGGAAAGCGGCTTCGACCTGGGCACTGGTAACCAAGGTCAATCCAACGCTCAAAACGACCGTCTGTTCGGCCGTCAGGCAACCCTGGGTCTGCAAAGCGACGCATGGGGCCGTCTGGACGTTGGTCGTCAAACCAACATCGGTTCCAAGTACTTCGGCGCGATCGATCCGTTCAGCCAAGGCTTCGGCCAAGCCAACATCGGTGCAGCCTTCACGGCCGTCAACACCGTGCGTTGGGACAACATGGTCATGTATCAAACCCCCAGCTTCTCGGGCTTCCAGTTTGGTGCAGGTTACTCGTTCCGCACCAGCGGCACGCAACAGTTCAAGATCGACGGCAACGACGATCCTAACAACCGTGGTATCACCACCGGTCTGCGTTACGCCAATGGTCCTCTGACCGCTGCTTTGAGCTACGACCAGACCAAGACTTCCGGTGACGGCTTCACGGTCCGCGCCTGGAACCTGGGTGCTGCCTACGACTTCGAAGTCGTCAAGCTGCACTTGGCATACGGCCAAACCCGCAATGGTCTGTTCGCTGCTGAAAGCTTCGGTAGCCAACTGCCCACCGGCCAAGTCAATGCTGAAGGCCTGAAGATCAATTCCTACCTGGTTGGTTTGACTGCTCCTTTGGGCGCCGGCAAGGTAATGGCTTCCTGGCACATGGCTGATCCCCGTAGCAATCCCGATGCATGGAACGGTACGGATCTGGACACCGACAAGCAACAAACGTACAGCCTGGGCTACACCTACGACCTGTCCAAGCGCACCAACGTGTACGCTATCGGTTCGTACACCAAGCACGCTCAGTTCCTGCCTGATGCAAAATCGACCGTCATCGGCGTCGGTCTGCGTCACCGCTTCTAATCGGTACGCATAGCTCGTCTATGCACCGAGTCGGCCCGGATTTCCGGGCCGTTACAGAGCGCGGCAAGCCAGGCTTGCAACAAAAAGCCACCCTTTTCGGGTGGCTTTTTGCTGTGTGTTTTTTCCTTGTCCGGCAAAGGGTGGCATGCAGCCAATAACTTGTTTCCGTTCAAGGGCTTTCAGCCGAATGACGCTCTCAAAATGCTACAATCCCAGAGTTTACTTATTGTGATTGGACGCCCCGGATGAATCTGCAACAGTACTTTCCCGTTCTGCTGTTTATTGTCGTTGCGACGCTGATAGGTTTTGCGCTGCTTGCCGCCGGTCGCTTGCTTGGTCCGCATCGTCCGTACGAGGAAAAGCTCTCGCAGTACGAGTGCGGCTTCGAGGCCTTTGGCGATTCGCGCATGAAATTCGACGTGCGCTATTACCTGGTTGCGATCCTGTTCATCATGTTCGATCTGGAAATCGCATTTTTGTTCCCCTGGGCCATCGCCAACGGAACCATCGGGCTGGTTGGATTCTGGACCGTCATGGTGTTCCTCGCCATTCTCACCGTGGGCTTCATCTACGAGTGGAAAAAAGGCGCGCTCGACTGGGAATAACGGCAAGGCCTGAAGTGCACGGTTTCAGGCTGCACGCATCGCGGTAACGCCGCTTGTGTTTTTGTCGGTCCGGACGCCAGGCGTCCGGCCGGCCTACGAGGCAAATATATGGCTATCGACGGCATTATGAAAGAAGGTTTTATCACCACCAGTGCAGACAAGTTTCTGAACTGGGCCAAGACGGGTTCGCTGTGGCCCATGACATTCGGCCTGGCATGCTGCGCGGTCGAGATGATGCACGCCGGGGCGGCACGCTACGACCTGGATCAGTTCGGCATCATCTTTCGGCCGAGCCCGCGTCAATCCGACCTCATGATCGTCGCCGGCACGCTGTGCAACAAGATGGCGCCCGCCTTGCGCAAGGTGTACGACCAGATGGCCGAGCCTCGCTGGGTGGTATCCATGGGTTCCTGTGCCAACGGCGGGGGCTACTACCACTATTCGTACTCGGTGGTCCGGGGTTGCGACCGCATCGTTCCGGTCGACGTCTATGTGCCCGGCTGTCCTCCCACGGCTGAGGCCCTGGTCTACGGCCTGCTCCAGATGCAGAACAAGATCCGCCTGACCAACACCATCGCGCGCTGAGCCCGCCGGGCTGCCGCGTTCAACGTTGAATAGAGATATGACTAGGCTCGAAACGCTACAACACAATCTGCAGGCCGCATTTGGCGAATCCGCCACGCTGACGCTGGCTCTGAACGAGCTGACGCTCGTGGTGCCGGCCAAGAGCTGGGCCGATGCCTGTACCACTTTGCGAGACACTCCCTCTCTGGGTTTCGATACATGCATCGACCTCTGCGGCATCGATTACTCCGCCTGGGGAGCGCCAACCCACGTGCCCGATACCAGCGTGCATCCCCATCGCTTCGCCGTGGTTATTCATCTGCTGTCGGTCAAGAACAACATTCGGCTGCGCGTGCGGGCCTACATCGAAGACGAAGAGTTTCCGGTCATTGCCTCGCTGGTCGATGTCTGGCCCGCCGTCAATTGGTTCGAGCGCGAAGCTTTCGACCTTTACGGCATTGTTTTTGAAGGCCATCCCGACCTGCGCCGCATTCTGACCGATTACGGTTTCATCGGGCATCCTTTCCGTAAAGACTTCCCCCTGTCCGGCAACGTCGAGATGCGTTACGACACCGAGCAGAAGCGGGTCATTTATCAACCCGTCACGATAGAGCCGCGCGAGATCAACCCGCGCGTCGTGCGTGAAGAAGGCTACGGAGCAGGGCGCTAAAGCATGGCTGACATCAAGAACTACACACTCAACTTCGGTCCTCAACACCCGGCCGCGCACGGCGTGCTGCGCCTGGTTCTGGAACTGGACGGCGAAGTCATCCAGCGGGCGGATCCGCACATCGGCCTGCTGCATCGCGCCACCGAAAAGCTGGCCGAGCACAAAACCTTCCTGCAGGCGCTGCCTTACATGGACCGCCTGGACTACGTGTCCATGATGTGCAACGAGCACGCTTACGTCATGGCGGTGGAAAAGCTGCTTGGCGTCCAGGTGCCCTTGCGGGCGCAGTACATCCGCGTCATGTTCGACGAGATCACGCGCTTGCTCAATCACCTCATGTCGCTGGGTTCGCATGCGCTCGACGTCGGCGCCATGGCCGTCTTCCTGTATGCGTTCCGCGAACGCGAAGACCTCATGGACTGCTACGAGGCGGTTTCCGGCGCGCGGATGCACGCGGCCTACTACCGGCCGGGCGGCGTGTATCGCGACTTGCCCGATGCCATGCCCCAGTACGGCCAGTCCAGCAAGTATCGTGGCGAAAAAGAAGTGCGCGCCATGAACGAGGCACGCTCCGGCTCGCTGCTCGACTTCATCGAAGACTTCACCAATCGCTTCCCGGCCTGCGTCGACGAATACGAAACCCTGCTGACCGACAACCGCATCTGGAAGCAGCGCCTGGTGGGCGTGGGCGTGGTGGATCCCGACCGCGCGAAGGCGCTGGGCTTTACCGGCCCCATGCTGCGGGGATCCGGCGTCGAGTGGGACTTGCGCCGCACCCAGCCATATGAAGTCTATGACCGCCTGGAATTCGACATCCCCGTCGGCGTGAACGGCGATTGCTACGACCGCTATCTGGTCCGCGTGGCCGAAATGCGTGAAAGCAATCGCATCATCCGGCAGTGCGTGGAATGGCTGCGCAACAACCCGGGTCCCGTCATTGTCGACAACCACAAGGTCGCTCCGCCTTCCCGCGAGAAAATGAAGACGGGCATGGAAGACCTGATTCACCATTTCAAGCTCTTTACCGAGGGCATGCATGTGCCGGCCGGTGAAGTCTATGCGGGCGTCGAACACCCGAAGGGCGAGTTCGGCATCTACATGGTTTCCGACGGCGCCAACAAGCCTTACCGCATGAAAATTCGCGCGCCCGGCTTTGCCCATTTGCAGTCCATGGACGAAATGGCGCGCGGACACATGATCGCCGATGCCGTCACCATCATTGGTACGCAAGACATCGTGTTTGGCGAAATCGACCGTTAACCGGCGCGAGCCAAGGTAAAAACCGGATTCAAAATATGCTGCTTTCCGAACAAGCCTATCAGAAAATCGACCGGGAACTCACGAAGTTCCCGCAGGACCAGCAACAGTCCGCCATCATGGCGGCGCTGACCATTGCACAGGAAGAGAAGGGCTGGGTATCCACTGAAGTCATCGACGACATCGCCGCTTACCTGCGTGTTCCTTCCATTGCCGTGCAGGAAGTCGCCACTTTCTACAACATGTTCAATACGCACCCCGTGGGCCGCTTCAAGATCACGGTATGCACCAACCTACCCTGTGCCTTGCGCGATGGCGTGAAGGCGGCTGATTACCTGAAGCAGAAACTGGGCATCGATTTCCACGAGACCACGCCCGATGGGCTGTTCACCTTGATGGAGGGTGAGTGCATGGGGGCTTGCGGTGATTCGCCCGTCATGCTCATGAACAATCACCATATGTGCGTACGCATGTCTCCGGAAAGGATAGATGCAATGATCCAGGAACTCAAACAGCATGGGGAGTCGGCATGAGCGCGCCCGGTCTGTTGCAGCGATTTTCGCAAGGACTGACGCCCAACCCGGGCGATGATCTGTCCAACAGCATGATCTTCCACGACCGCCATATCAACCCGCAAATTGTCGCGGGGCTGGACGGCTCGAACTGGGGGCTGGAAGACTACGTCAAGCGCGGCGGCTACGAGGCCCTGCGCAAGATCCTCACCACGGGGATGACGCCCGATGACGTCATCGCCGAGGTCAAGGCGTCCAGCCTGCGCGGCCGGGGCGGCGCGGGCTTCCCGACCGGCTTGAAGTGGAGCTTCATGCCGCGCACGCTTCCCGGGCAGAAGTACCTGGTGTGCAATTCCGACGAAGGCGAGCCGGGCACCTTCAAGGACCGGGATATCCTGCGCTTCAATCCGCATATCGTGATCGAAGGCATGGCCATCGCGGCGTACGCCATGGGCATCACCGTGGGCTACAACTACATCCACGGCGAAATCTTCGAAATCTACGATCGTTTCGAGCGTGCTCTGGAGCAGGCCCGCGAAGCCGGTTTCCTGGGCGACAACATCCTGGGTTCGGGCTTCAATTTCCAGCTGCATGCTTTTCACGGCTACGGTGCGTACATCTGCGGCGAAGAAACCGCCTTGCTCGAATCGCTCGAAGGCAAGAAGGGACAGCCTCGGTTCAAGCCGCCGTTTCCCGCCAGTTTCGGCCTGTACGGCAAGCCTACGACGATCAACAACACGGAAACCTTCGCGGCCGTTCCCTGGATTTTCCGCAACAGCGGGCAAGAATACCTGGATATCGGCGTGCCCAATGCCGGCGGCACCAAGCTGTTCTCGATATCCGGCGACATCGAACTGCCCGGCAACTATGAAGTCCCCCTGGGCACGCCCTTCAGCAAGCTGCTCGAGCTTGCCGGCGGCATGCGTGGCGGCCGCAAGCTCAAGGCGGTCATCCCGGGCGGCTCCAGCGCCCCCGTGCTGCCGGCCGACATCATGATGCAAACCAACCTCGACTACGACTCCATCGCCAAGGCCGGCTCCATGCTCGGCTCGGGCGCCGTCATCGTCATGGACGAAACCCGCTGCATGGTGAAATCCCTGCTGCGCCTGTCCTATTTCTATTACGAAGAAAGCTGCGGCCAATGCACGCCATGCCGTGAAGGTACCGGCTGGCTGTACCGCATGCTGGCGCGCATCGAAAACGGCCAAGGCCGGCCCGAGGATCTCGACGTCCTCGACAACGTCGCCCAGAACATCATGGGGCGCACGATCTGTGCGCTGGGCGATGCGGCCGCCATGCCGGTACGCAGCTTCATCAAGCATTTCCGCGACGAGTTCGCACACCACATCGAGCACAAGAGCTGTGTGGTGCCCAAATATCTGTAGGGTCAGGACACGCTAATGGTTGAACTCACCATCGACGGCATCAAAGTAGAAGCACCCGAAGGCAGCATGGTTATCCAGGCCGCCCACAAGCTCGGGGTGTTCGTGCCGCATTTTTGCTATCACAAGAAACTTTCCGTGGCCGCCAACTGCCGCATGTGCCTGGTCGACGTCGAAAAGGCGCCCAAGGCCCTGCCTGCCTGTGCAACACCGGTCACCAACGGAATGATCGTGCATACGCGCTCGCCCAAGGCCATTGCGGCCCAGAAGAGCGTCATGGAATTCCTGCTGATCAATCACCCGCTCGACTGCCCGGTCTGCGACCAGGGCGGCGAATGCCAGTTGCAGGACCTGGCCGTCGGATACGGGGCTTCGGCGTCGCGCTACCAGGAAGAAAAGCGCGTGGTCGTCGCCAAGAGCATGGGCCCGCTCATTTCCACCGACGGCATGCAACGGTGCATCCATTGCACCCGCTGCGTCCGCTTCGGCCAGGAGATCGGCGGGATCATGGAAATCGGCATGGTCAACCGGGGCGAGCACTCCGAAATCACGACGTTCGTCGGCAAGGCGGTCGAGTCCGAGCTTTCCGGCAACATGATAGACATCTGCCCGGTTGGCGCCTTGCTTTCGAAACCGTTCAAGTTTTCGGCGCGTACCTGGGAAATGGCGCGACGCCGTTCGGTCAGTCCGCACGACAGCCTGGGCGCCAATCTGGTCGTGCAGACCAAGCTCGACCGTGTGCTGCGGGTCGTGCCCTTCGAGAACGAAGACGTCAACGAGTGCTGGATCAGCGACCGTGATCGTTTTTCCTATGAAGGCCTGTATACGCATGACCGCCTCGCCCATCCCATGGTGAAGGGCGAAGACGGCCAATGGCGCGAGGCGTCCTGGACCGACGCGCTGCAAGTCGTCGCCCAAGGGTTGAGCAACGTGCGCGAGCAGTTTGGCGGCGATCAGATCGGCGGCATCGGCAGCCCCATGGCCACCACCGAGGAACTCGCCCTATTGGCCCGCCTGATGCGCGCCATCGGTTCCGAGAATGTCGATTTCCGCTTGCGCGCCATCGATCCGACGCTCGACCAGGCAGTTGCCGGCGTGCCCTGGCTGGGCATGTCCGTGACTGACTTCGGCGAGCTCGATCGCGTGCTCGTCGTCGGCTCGGTCCTGCGCAAGGAGCAGCCGTTGCTGGCCCAGCGCCTGCGCCAGGCTGCCAAGCGTGGCACGCAGATCTTCTTCATCGACTCGGCCGCCGAAGACCCTCTGTTCCCTGTCGCCGGCCGGATCACGGTTGCCCCCAGCCAAGTGCCCAACGCCGTGGCAGAGGTGCTGGTCGCGCTGGCGCAGAACACGGCGGAGCCATCCACACCAGACGGCCTGGCCAATGTTCAGCCCACCGAGGCGGCTCGGCTGGTCGCGGCCGGCCTGGCCTCCGGACAACGCGTCGGTGTTTTCCTGGGCGACATGGCCATGGCATCCGCCCATGCCAGCCTGATTGCTGCGAATGCGTCGGAACTTGCCAAGGCCGCACAGGCGACATTGGGCTTCCTGACCTCGGGTGGCAATACCGTGGGCGGATACCTGGCCGGGGCCGTGCCGGTCCGCGGCGGACTTACTGCCGAGCAGATGCTTCAGCAACCGCTGAAAGCCTATGTCGTGCTCCATGCCGAGCCGGCCCTTGACAGCGACAATGGCGCCCGAGCGCTCCAGACTCTCAAAGCGGCCTCATTCAAGGTCGCACTGACGTCGTTCCGCTCGGCGGCTGAAGAATGGGCCGACGTCATGCTGCCTATTTCTCCTTTCACCGAAACTTCGGGCACCTTCGTCAGCATCGAAGGCCGGGTGCAAAGCTTCAAGGGTGTCGCGGCGCCGTACGCGGATACCCGTCCGGCCTGGAAGGTGCTGCGTGTTCTGGGCAATTTGCTCGATCTCCAGGGCTTCGAAGACGAAACCTCTGAATCGGTTCGCGATTCCGTCATGGTCGGTGGCGTCGAAACCCGTCTGTCCAATCAGGTTACGGCGTTGCCGGCGCTTGCGGCGCCCGCGGCCGGGCTCGAAAGGGTAGCCGACGTACCGATTTATCGCAGCGATGCGCTGGTGCGCCGCTCCGAACCCTTGCAGCAGGCTTCCGCATCGCTGCCTCCCAAGGCTCGCATGTCCGCCGGCACGATGGCCGGCCTGGGCATTGCGGCCGACGCCGCCGTGCGCGTGGGCAGCGCTCAGGGCGAGGTGGTTCTGGCGGTGCAGCTGGACGATACGGTTGCCCCTGGTTGCGTGCGTATCGCGACGGCGTTCAATGAAACTCTGGCGCTGGGCAGCGGTTCCGGCCAACTGACGGTGGAGCGAGTCTAATGGAGTGGCTTACAGTTCTTGAAAACTATGGCGTGGGCCTGCTGGGCCCCACCGCGTGGCTGGTCGTATGGACGCTCGTCAAGATCGTAGTCATCGCCGTCCCCATCATCCTGTGCGTAGCCTACCTGACTTACTGGGAACGCAAGATGATCGGCGCCATGCACGTTCGCCTCGGGCCCACCCGGGTCGGCTACCGCGGACTGCTGCAGCCTTTTGCGGACGTGTTCAAGCTTCTCACCAAGGAAGTCATCGTGCCCAGCAAGGCCAACAAGGTCTTGTATATTCTCGCGCCGGTCGTAACCCTGATGCCCGCGCTGGCGGCTTGGGCGGTGATTCCCTTCGGCCCTGAAGTCGTGCTGGCCGATGTCAACGCCGGCTTGCTGTATGTCCTGGCCATCACGTCCCTGGGCGTCTATGGGGTGATCGTCGCCGGCTGGGCATCGAACTCCAAGTATGCATTCCTGGGCGCGCTGCGCGCCGCCGCACAGATGGTGTCGTACGAACTGGCCATCGGCTTTGTCTTCATCACCGTTCTTCTCGTGTCGGGCACCTTGAATCTCAGCGGCATCGTGGAAGGGCAGGGCGCCGGCTGGTTCGCCTCGAAGGGCATTACCTTCATGTCCTGGAACTGGCTGCCTTTACTGCCGCTGTTCGTCATCTACGTGGTGTCGGCAGTGGCCGAAACCAACCGGCATCCGTTCGACGTGGTGGAAGGCGAATCGGAAATCGTGGCCGGCCACATGGTCGAGTATTCGGGCATGGGCTTTGCGCTGTTCTTCCTCGGCGAGTACGCGAACATGATCCTGCTCTCGGCGATGGCGTCCATCATGTTCCTGGGCGGCTGGATGCCCCCGCTGGACATCGCGCCGCTCACCTGGATTCCAGGATGGCTGTGGCTGGGTATCAAGACCTTTTTTGTGGTTTCGATGTTTATATGGTTCCGTGCGACGTTCCCGCGCTACCGTTACGACCAGATCATGCGTCTGGGCTGGAAGGTGTTCATTCCCTTGACAGGTATCTGGCTGCTCGTTGTGGCGATATGGATGCAGACGCCCTGGAATATTTGGCAATAGGACACAGGGGCTAGAAGATTATGGAAGCAATTAAAGATTTCTTCGGCAGTTTGATGCTGTCCGAAATGCTGAAGGGCATGCGCCTGACGGGAAAATATTTCTTCAAGCGCAAGGTCACCTTGCGATATCCGCAGGAAAAGACGCCGGCATCGCCGCGCTTTCGCGGCCTGCATGCCTTGCGGCGCTACCCGAACGGGGAAGAGCGCTGCATTGCATGCAAGCTGTGTGAGGCCGTCTGCCCTGCGCTGGCCATCTCGATCGAGTCCGAGGAACGCGAGGACGGCACCCGTCGCACCACGCGCTACGACATCGATCTGACCAAGTGCATATTCTGTGGCTTCTGCGAAGAAAGCTGTCCGGTGGATTCCATCGTCGAAACGCACATCTCCGAATACCACGGCGAAAAGCGCGGCGACCTGTACTTCACCAAAGACATGCTGCTGGCCGTCGGGGACCGCTACGAAGCTGAAATCGCGCGCCGTCGTTCAGAAGACGCCCCTTATCGTTGATGCCGGACCAGACACCTATGATTTTTTCTACTGTCCTGTTTTATCTGCTGGCGCTGGTGCTGGTGATTGCCGCATTCCGTGTCGTCACCGCCTCCAGTCCCGTCACCGGCGTGCTGCATCTCATCCTGGTGTTCTTCACCGCGTCCATGATCTGGATGCTGCTGGGCGCGGAATTCCTCTCGCTGCTGCTCGTCGTCGTCTACGTCGGCGCCGTCATGGTGATGTTCCTGTTCGTCGTGATGATGCTTGACGTGCGCATGGATGCACTGCGCGCCGGCTTCAAGGCCTATTTGCCCGCCGGCTTGCTGATCGGGTCGATCATGGTGCTCGAGATGGCCTTCGTGCTGGCAAGCACCTGGCTCGACGCGGGCCCCGCCGCCCCTGTTGCCGACGACTACAACAATACGCATGCGCTGGGCGTGGCCATGTATACGGACTACGTGCTGGCCGTGCAGGTCGGAGGCGTTGTCTTGCTGGTGGGCATGATTGCCGCCATAGCACTGACGCTGCGGCGCCGGAGCGACGTGAAGCGCACCAATCCTTCGCAACAGGTCAGGGTCCGCGCCCAGGACCGTCTGCGCATGGTCAGCATGCCGTCGCAGACTGAAGCACCCGCGAAAAACGAGGCGGAAAAAGCCCAAGGGGATACCAAATGACATTGACACTTGCCCACTATCTGATACTTGGCGCAATTCTTTTCTCCATCGGCATCTTCGGCTTCTTTCTGAATCGCCGCAATCTCATCATCCTGTTGATGTCCATCGAGCTCATGCTGCTTGCCGCAAACATGAATTTCGTGGCGTTCTCGACTTGGTTCGGCGATACGGCCGGCCAGGTGTTCGTCTTCTTCGTGCTGACGGTGGCCGCGGCGGAAGCCGCCATCGGGCTGGCGATCTTGGTGTTGCTGTTCCGCAACCTGAATACGATCAATGTTGACGCACTTGACCAGCTCAAGGGTTGATGGGATTGCTCAAATTATGAATTCACCAAATCTCTACTTGTTGATCGCGCTGGCGCCGCTGGCGGGCGCCATATTGGCCGGCCTTTTCGGCACCGGCTTCCTGGGCCGCTGGGTGAGCCGCCGCGGTTCGCACATGCTCACCATCGCCTTGGTGGCGGTATCGTTCATCGGTTCGGTCATGGTGCTGTTCCAGGTCCTCGATGGGCATACCTACGACGGCACGCTATATACCTGGTCGGTCATTGGCACGACCAAGCTGGAGCTCGGTTTCCTGATCGATCCGCTGTCCGCCCTGATGATGGTCGTCGTTACGTCGGTTTCGCTGATGGTGCATATCTACACCATCGGCTACATGGCCGACGATCCGGGCTATCAGCGCTTCTTCGCCTATATCTCGCTCTTTACCTTTTCCATGCTGATGCTGGTCATGTCCAACAACATGGTCCAGCTGTTCTTCGGCTGGGAAGCGGTCGGCCTGGTGTCCTACCTGCTGATCGGCTTCTGGTATACGCGTCCCACGGCCATTTTCGCCAACATGAAGGCCTTCCTGGTCAACCGGGTCGGCGACTTCGGCTTCATCCTGGGCATCGGCCTGTTGTTCGCCTATGCGGGCAGCATGCACTATGGCGAAATATTCGATCAAAGCGAGAAGCTCGCCGGCATGGCGTTCCCGGGCACCGACTGGCAATTGCTGACGGTGGCCTGCATCTCGCTTTTCGTGGGCGCAATGGGTAAATCCGCGCAGGTGCCGCTGCACACCTGGCTGCCAGATTCGATGGAAGGCCCCACGCCGATTTCCGCACTGATCCACGCCGCCACCATGGTGACGGCCGGCATATTCATGGTCGCGCGTTTTTCGCCGCTGTTCGAGCAGTCGAACACCGCCTTGTCGGTCATGATCGTGATCGGCGCCATCGGCGCGCTGTTCCTGGGCATACTGGGCATCGTCCAGAACGACATCAAGCGCGTCGTGGCATATTCCACGCTGTCCCAGCTGGGCTACATGACGGTAGCGCTGGGCGCATCGGCATACTCGGCCGCGATCTTCCACCTCATGACGCATGCCTTCTTCAAGGCGCTGCTGTTCCTGGGGGCGGGCTCCGTCATCATCGGCATGCACCATGACCAGGACATCCGCAACATGGGCGGTTTGCGCAAGTACATGCCCATCACCTGGATCACCTTCCTGATCGGTACGCTGTCGCTGGTCGGAACGCCTTTCTTCGCCGGCTTCTACTCGAAAGAGCACATCATCGAAGCGGCGGGCGCGGCCGACGTATGGGGTGCGAGCTTCGGCTACTACGCGACGCTGATCGGCGTGTTCGTGACTTCGCTGTATTCCTTCCGGGTGTATTTCCTGGTCTTCCATGGCAAGGAACGCTTCGACGCCCATGGGCATGCCGCCCACGGCCACGACGATCACGGGCATCACGGCGGCACGCCGCACGAATCGCCCTGGGTCGTCACGCTGCCGCTGGTGCTGCTGGCCATTCCGTCGGTCATTGCCGGAGCGTGGTTCATCGATCCGCTGCTGTTCGGCAGCTTCTTCGATGGCGTCATCGCCGTCCTGCCTGTGCATCCTGCCATGGCGGAGCTGGCTTCGCACTGGCACGGCTGGGTGGCATATGCGCTGCATGGCTTCGTCACCGTTCCGTTCTGGCTGATGATCGCGGGCTTCGTGGTTGCATGGTATTGCTACCTGGTCAATCCCAAGGTCCCGGCCGCCATTCATCGCAATCTGTCCGTGGTCAACCGGATCCTGGACAACAAGTACTACGCCGACTGGTTCAATGAGCAAGTGGTGGCGCGTCTGGCGCGCTGCCTGGGCCATGGCTTCTGGAAGGCCGGCGACCGCGGCCTGATCGACGGCCTGCTCGTCAACGGAAGCGCCCGCGTGGTGGGCTGGGTGGCGGCGGTCAGCCGTCACCTGCAGTCCGGCTACATCTATCACTACGCCTTTGCAATGATCATCGGGATCATGGCTTTATTAACCTTTTTTGTGCTGACGGTTCACTGATGGCAAGCGATATGGCGTCTTCTAATTTTCCCTGGTTAACGCTCTCGATTTTCGTTCCCATTGTTGCGGGTCTGTTGGTGCTGCTGCTGGGCCGCGATGATCGGCCGGGCTTCACGCGCAAGATTTCGCTGATCGGAGCCGTCGCGGGATTTCTCGTCACCTTGCCGCTGTACACGGGCTTCAATCCCGATACGGCCGACATGCAGTTCGTCGAAAAGGCATCGTGGATCGAAACCTTTGCGGTCAACTACCACCTCGGCATCGATGGCATTTCGCTCTGGTTCGTGCTGCTCACGGCCTTCATCACCATCATCGTGGTGCTTGCGGGCTGGGAAGTCATCACCAGCCGGATCTCGCAGTACATGGCAGCCTTCCTGATTCTTTCGGGGCTGATGGTCGGCGTGTTCGCGGCGCTGGACGGCATGCTGTTCTATGTGTTCTTCGAAGCGACGCTCATTCCGATGTACCTGATCATCGGGGTATGGGGCGGCCCGAATCGCGTGTACGCGGCATTCAAGTTCTTCCTGTACACCTTGCTGGGTTCGCTGCTCACACTCGTCGCTTTCATCTATTTGTGGCATTCCGCCGGCGGCTCGTTCGACATCCTCGCCTGGCATGGGCTCAAACTGGACTACACGCCCCAGATCCTGATCTTCCTGGCCCTGCTTGCAGCGTTCGCCGTCAAGGTTCCCATGTGGCCGGTGCATACATGGTTGCCGGACGCGCACGTCGAGGCGCCCACCGGCGGTTCGGTCGTGCTGGCCGCCATCATGCTGAAGCTCGGCGCATACGGCTTCCTGCGGTTCTCGCTCCCGATCGCGCCCGACGCCTCGCAGAGCCTGGCCGGCATGATGATCGCCCTGTCGCTCATCGCGGTCATCTACATTGGCCTGGTCGCCATCGTCCAGGACGACATGAAGAAGCTGGTGGCGTATTCATCGGTCGCCCACATGGGCTTCGTGACGCTCGGCTTCTTCGTGTTCAACACGGCCGGCCTCGAGGGCGCCATCGTGCAGATGATCTCCCACGGCTTCGTGTCGGGCGCCATGTTCCTGTGCATCGGGGTACTGTACGATCGCCTGCACACGCGCCGCATCGACGACTATGGCGGCGTCATCAACGTCATGCCGCGCTTCGTCACGTATTTCGTGCTGTTTTCCATGGCCAATGCCGGCCTGCCGGCGACCAGCGGATTCGTGGGCGAGTTCACCGTCATCATGGGTGCGGTGGAATACAACTTCTGGATAGGCCTTCTGGCTGCAACCTCGCTCATCCTCGGTGCGTCCTATTCGCTCTGGATGCTCAAGCGCGTGGCTTTCGGCGACATCGCCAATGATGCGGTGCGCAGCATGAGCGACCTCAGCCGGCGCGAGTTCTTCATCCTGGGTGTCATGGCCATCGCGGTGCTTTACATGGGTATCCATCCGAAACCGTTTACAGATGTCATGCATGTGTCGGTGCAGGCCTTGTTGCAGCACGTCTCTATCTCGAAACTGTAGACCTGAAATACTATGCAAAATCCATTTGACTTCGCTTTGGCTACGCCCGAGATTTCGCTGTTGATCATGGCCTGCGCCATCTTGCTGGTCGACGCATTCAACAAGACCGAGTCTCGCCATACGACCTTCACGCTGAGCATCGGCGCCATGCTCGTGCTGACGGTGATTTCCTTGTGGCAATGGGGCGCCGGCGTGCGGGGCAACTCCTTCGGCGGCCTGTATGTCGTCGACGATCTCGCGCATTTCCTGAAGGTGCTGTCTTATATCGCAGTGGCGGCCACCATGATCTACGGCCGCGAGTATTCCGAGCGCCGCGACATGGTCAAGAATGGCGGCGAACTATACTGCCTGGCGCTCTTCGCCTTGCTCGGGCAGATGATCATGATCTCCGCCGGCAGCATGCTCACGGTCTATCTGGGCGTTGAGCTGATGTCCTTCGCCCTGTATGCGCTGGTTGCGCTGCGCCGCGATCACATCAAGGCCACGGAAGCCGCCATGAAGTACTTTGTGCTGGGCGCACTGGCGTCGGGCGTGTTGCTGTACGGCATGTCCATGATCTATGGCGCGACCGGCCAGCTCGACATGCGCCTGATCGCCCAGGTCATCAACAGCGGCAATGCCGAGCGCCTGCCACTGGTCTTCGGCGTGGTGTTCATCGTCTCCGGCCTGGCGTTCAAGCTGACCGCAGCGCCATTCCATATGTGGACTCCCGACGTCTATCAGGGCGCACCGACCTCCGTCACCTTGATCGTCGGCGCCGCGCCCAAGCTGGCGGCTTTCGCCATCACGCTGCGCCTGCTGATCGAAGGCCTGCACGGTATTGCCATCGACTGGCAGCCCATGCTGCTCGTGATGGCCGTCCTGTCGCTGGCCATCGGCAACCTGGCCGCCATCATGCAATCCAATTTCAAGCGCATGCTGGCCTATTCGACGATCTCGCACATGGGCTTCGTGTTCCTGGGCCTGCTGTCGGGCGTCGTGGAAGGGCAGGCGGTCGCGGCTGGCTCGGCATACGGTTCGGCGCTGTTCTACGTGGTCATCTACGTCCTGACCACGCTGGTCACTTTCGGCCTGATCCTGCTCTTGAGCCGAGAAGGTTTCGAGTGCGAAGAGATCTCCGACCTGAAGGGCCTGAATCGCCGCAATCCGGTACTGGCCGGGCTGTTGCTGGTCTCCATGTTTTCGCTGACGGGCATTCCGCCGCTGGCGGGCTTCTACGCTAAGCTGGCGGTGCTGCAGGCGCTGATCGGTGCGGGCTACATTGCCATGGCGGTGGTCGCGGTGCTGTTTTCGCTGATTGGCGCCTTCTACTACTTGCGCGTGGTCAAGGTTGCATACTTCGACGAGCCCGAAGGCGAACTGGTTCCGGTCAATACCGGCATCGTCACCAACGGCCTGATGTCTCTCAATGGCCTTCTGGTCCTTGCGCTGGGCATATTGCCGGGTGGTCTCATGGCGTTGTGCGTCCGGGTCATCGAGAGCTCCTTGAAGTTCTGATCGCATGACACAGGCATTTGCGATCTGGTTCCTGATCGGCCTTTCGCTCCTGGCGGCGAACCTGCCTTTCGTCCTGAGGCGCCCGATGCTGGCGCTGCCCTGGGCGCAGGCAGGCGAACCGCCGCGCCCCGCTTGGCGGAATCTGCTGGAATCACTGGTTTTTTTCGCTGCCCTAGCCGGCCTGGCTTATGGTGGATACACGCTCCTTGCGGGTGCTTTCTTCATGGCGTCCGACGCGGCATCGGTCGCCCTGTTCACGATCAAGCTGCTGGCTGTCGTCGGCATTGCGATCGCGCTGCTCGCCTATCCCGGCTGGCGCAACCGGGGCCGTCAGGCGGACAAATCCTTTTTCTCGAGCCTGCTCGAGGTATTGGTGCTCTACGTCCTGGTGGGCGCCATGGGCTTTGGATTCGAAGCCAATATGGGCAATCTGTTTCCCAAGCAGTGGGAGTTCTTTGCCATCACCCTCAGCCTGTTCCTGGTGCTGGGGTATCCAGGGTTCGTTTTCCGCTATCTGATGCGCCGGCGCAAGCCTGGCAAGGCTGCGGTTTCGGCCGCAGCACATTGACATGACACATCTCATTCTGCAGGCGCCCAATCTGGTCGCTTCCAACATCGAAAAAATCGCCGCCATCGCCAGCGCCGGCGGGGTGCAGGAGCTCGGCAACACGGCGGTCCGCCTGCTGGATGTCGACCCTGACGTACGGCCTGAAGTGCAGGCATGCTGCGACGCGTTCGGCATGGACTACGCTTTCTTCGATCAGATTGCGCGCTTGCGCGACTGCAGGATACTGGCGATGGACATGGACTCCACGCTGGTGAACATCGAATGCATCGACGAGATCGCCGACTTAGCCGGACGCAAGGCCGAGGTGTCCGCCATCACCGAGGCGGCGATGCGCGGCGAGATCAAGGATTTCGCCGAAAGCCTGAGGCGCCGGGTGGCCTTGCTGGAGGGCGTCGATGCCACGGCGCTTGAAAGGGTTTATGAAGAACGCCTGCGCCTGAATCCCGGCGCGGAGAACCTGATCGCGACGGCGCGCCGATACGGTCTGAAGGTTCTGCTCGTGTCGGGAGGATTTACCTTCTTCACCGAAAGGCTCAAGGCCCGCCTGGACATGGACGCCTGCCATGCGAACGTGCTGGAAGTCAGCGGCGGCAAGCTTTCCGGCCGCGTCCACGGCGACATCGTCGACGCCCAGGGCAAGGCGGCGCGCCTGGCGTCGCTGGCCCAGGAGCTTGGTGCGACGTCCGACCAGATCATCGCCGTGGGTGACGGCGCCAACGATCTGAAGATGATGGCGCTGGCCAAGTATTCCGTCGCCTATCGAGCCAAGCCGGTCGTGCGCGAGCAGGCCAATTATGCGCTCAACGTCAGCCCGCTGGACGCCATCCTGAACTGGTTCCGGATGTAGGAGGGGTCGGACCCCATGCGGGGTCCGACCCCGTCAGTCAAATCAGCTGGGGTCAGACCCAACAATCAGCTGGGGTCAGACCCCGCATGGGGTCTGACCCCTCAAAGACTCGCCGGGGTCTGACCCCTTGAATCCTTCAAGCGAGCGCGCGCAACACGTTGCGCACGGCGTCGATGCGGGCGGAAACTTGTTGTCCCTGCTTGATCTCCACCTTGAGCTTGTCCTGGCCGGCCAGTTTCACGTCCTTTCTCTTTTGCACCAATTCGATGATGCGCAGCGGATCGACGCTGGGCTTGGCCGAGAACTGGATCATGGCCTGGTTTTCGCTCGCGTCGATCTTGACCACACCCAGCGGTTCGCCGCTCAAGCGCAGGCGATGGGTGGCAAGCAGCGTCTGCGCCGCTTCGGGCAATTTCCCGTAGCGGTCTATCAGCTCTTCCTGGATGGCGATCATGTCGTCTTCATGGCGAGCATGGGAGAGCTTCTTGTACATGCCCAGCCGGGCATGCACATCGGGGCAGTAATCGGGTGGCAGGAGGGCGGATGCATGCAGGTTGACTTCGCACAGTGAGGAAAAGGGCGAATCCAGATCCGGCTCTTCGCCGGACTTGAGTGCTCGCACCGCAGCGTTGAGCATGTCGGAGTACATGGAAAATCCGACTTCCTGGATATTGCCGGACTGAGATTCCCCCAGCACTTCCCCGGTGCCGCGGATCTCCAGGTCGTGCATGGCGAGGAAGAAGCCTGCACCCAGTTCTTCCATCGCCTGGATGGCCTCCAGGCGTTTCTTGGCGTTCGACGTCATGGCGTCCTCGCCGGGTGTCAGCAGGTAAGCATAGGCTTGATGGTGGGACCGGCCGACGCGGCCCCGCAATTGATGCAGCTGGGCCAGCCCGAGCTTGTCCGCCCGGTGTATGACGATGGTGTTTGCCGTGGGAACGTCGATTCCGGTTTCGATGATGGTCGTGCACAGCAGCACGTTGAAACGCTGCTGGTAGAAGCCTTTCATGACTTCTTCCAGCTCGCGCTCCGGCATCTGCCCATGCGCGACCGCGATGCGGGCCTCGGGGACGAGTTCTTCCAGCTTGGCGCGCCGGTTATGGATGGTCTCGACCTCGTTGTGCAGGAAATATACCTGGCCCCCGCGCTTGAGCTCGCGGAGCAGCGCCTCGCGTATCGTGCTGCCGTCCTCGCGCCGGACGAAGGTCTTGATGGCCAGGCGTTTTTGCGGCGCGGTGGCGATCACCGAGAAGTCGCGTATGCCTTCCAGCGACATGCCCAGCGTGCGGGGAATGGGAGTGGCCGTCAGCGTGAGCACGTCTACCTCGGCCCTCAGCGTCTTCAGTGCTTCCTTCTGGCGGACGCCGAAACGGTGCTCTTCGTCGATGATGACGAGTCCGAGATCCTTGAACTTCACGTCCTTCGACAGAATCTTGTGCGTGCCGATGACGATGTCCACGCTGCCTTTGTTGATGCCTTCCACCGCCGCGCTGATCTCCTTGCCCGAGCGGAAGCGTGATAATTCCACGACCTTGACCGGCCAGTCCGCGAAGCGGTCGGCAAACGTCTGGGCATGCTGCTCGGCCAGCAGGGTGGTGGGGCAGAGCAGGGCGACCTGCTTGCCATTGAGCACCGCGATGAAGGCAGCGCGCAGTGCGACTTCCGTCTTGCCGAATCCCACGTCTCCGCAGACCAGCCTGTCCATGGGTTGGCCAGACGTCATATCGCCGATGACCGCTTCGATGGCTGCCGCCTGGTCTGGAGTTTCCTCGAAGCCGAAGCCTTCCGCAAAGGCTTGGTAATCATTGGGCGCCACTTTGTAGCGGTAGCCGTCGCGGGCGGCGCGCTGTGCATACAGCGCCAGCAGTTCCGCAGCGGCGTCGCGCACTTGCCTGGCCGCTTTGCGGCGCGCCTTGTCCCACTGGCCCGAACCAAGCTGATGCAGCGGCGCGTTCTCGGGATCGGCTCCGCTGTAGCGGGCGATGACGTGCAGCTGAGACACCGGAACGTACAAGGTGCTGCCGGTGGCGTACTCGAGATGCAGGAACTCCATGGGCCCTTCGCCAAGGTCCATCTCGACCAGCCCGCAATACCGGCCTATGCCATGCTGGGCATGGACCACCGGGTCGCCCTCGCGCAATTCCGACAGATCGCGCACCATGGCTTCGACGTCGCTGCTGGCCTGCTGGGCACGCTTTCCGCGACGCAGCGTCCTTGCCTGTGTCGGATAAAGATTGTTCTCCGTCAGCAGCGTCAGGCCCTGCTCGGCAAGCCCGAAGCCGTTGGTCAGAGGCGCAGTGACGAGTGCGAAGCGTGTGGCGGATTCAAGGGCCTCCTGCAGCGATTCGCTCGGTGAATCGGGCCGGATGCCGAACTCCGCCAGCATTTGCATCAGCGTTTCGCGCCGCCCCGGCGAGTCGGCGCACAGCACGACTTTGCTGCGGCCCTGTCCCAAAAGCATGCGCAAATTGGCGAGCGGGTCGTCCGCGCGCCGCGCGACCGCCACGTCCGGGGCCTGGAAGAAGTCCGGATGGGGCTCTCCCGCAACAAGCGCCAGCCTGGGGAAGGACTTGAGACGGGTGAAGAGATCTTCCTCATCGAGGAACAACTGGCCGGGCGGCAGGACGGGGCGCTCCCGATCACTCTTGAAGAATTGATAGCGGCTGTGCGTGTCGGCGGCGAATCGCTGTATGGCCTGATTGATGTCCCCCAGCGTCACGGTGACGGCTTGTTCAGGCAGGTAGTCGAACAGCGTGGCCGTGCCTTCGAAGAACAGCGGCAGATAATATTCGACGCCCGCGAAGGCAATGCCGTTGCCGATGTCCTTGTAAGGCAGTGCGCGCGAGGGGTCGCCTTCGAAGATCTCCCGGAACCGGGCGCGGAACTGGTTGCGCGCCGATTCGTCCATCGGAAACTCGCGCCCCGGCAGTAGCTGGATTTCCTTTACCGGATAAAGGCTGCGCTGCGTATCCACGTCGAAGCTGCGGATGGATTCGATCTCGTCGTCGAAGAGATCCAGCCGGTAAGGCAGGACCGAACCCATGGGGAAGAGGTCGATCAGCCCTCCGCGGATGCAGAACTCTCCGGGCGCGGTCACCTGCGTGACATGGGTATAGTTGGCCAGGGTAAGCTGGCGCCGCAGGCCCTCTTCGTCCAGCTTGTCGCCCTGCCTGAACGAGAAGGTATAGGCGGCGAGAAAGTCGGGCGGAGCCAGCCGGTACAAGGCCGTGGTGACCGGGACCGTAAGGATGTCCACCGCATTTTGCATCAGTGCATGCAGCGTGCGCAGGCGTTCCGAAATCAAGTCCTGGTGCGGGGAAAAACTGTCGTAGGGCAGGGTTTCCCAGTCGGGCATCTGCCTGACGCGCAGATCCGGCGCAAACATTACGATTTCATCGGCCAGCCTTTGGGCGGTCAAAGGATCGGCGCAGAGCACGACGATCGTCTGCCCGGCCTGCTGGGCAAGATCCGCGAGCAGCCAGGCGTCGCCGGAGCCGGGTGGCAGCGCTTGCGCATGTCTTTGCCCGGGGCGCAGTGCGGCCAGTACGGTTTTGGTCGAGGGAAGGGTCAAAAGAGAGGAAGATTCTGTAGCCATGTAGCCTTGCATTATAAAATGCCTTTCCTATGGAAAAGAAACTGATTGCCATCGTCCCCGCAGCGGGCATCGGCGCGCGCGCGCAGGCTGCCGGGTCTGATGCGAGGCCCCCTCTGCCCAAGCAATATCGTCCGCTCAAGGGCGAGCCCATGCTGCGCTGGGCGGTGAAGGCCTTGCTTCGCGATCCGCGCATACATCAGGTGAGGGTGGCCGTGGCGCCGCAGGACACCTGGGCGGAGGCGGCACTCTCCGGCCTGCCTCGCACGGTATGGAGGGCTTGCGGCGGGCCAAGCCGGGCCGATACCGTCCGGGCGGCCATCGAAGACGCCGGGCTCCGCCCCGATGACTGGGTGCTGGTCCATGATGCCGCACGGCCGGGCTTGCCGGCGGGTGCGCTGGCCCGTTTGCTGGATCACTGCCTGGCGCTGGATGCTGGAGGATTGCTGGCGCTGCCGGTGGCGGATACGGTCAAGCGAGCGGCCGACGTGGCGAATCTGCCTGCCGCAACCGATGGCGACGCGCTGACAGTTGTGCCGCATGCCGAGGCAACCGTACCGCGCGACGGGCTGTGGCTGGCTCAGACGCCTCAGATGTTTCCCGCGGGGCTGTTGCTGGCCGCCCTGCGCCAGGCGGCTGTCGATTCGGCGGAAATCACTGACGAAGCCTCCGCGCTGGAGCGCCTGGGATACCAGCCCTGCCTGGTGCCGGGCTCTGCGCGGAATTTCAAGGTGACTTGGCCCGAGGATTTCGATTTGATGGAAAAATGGCTACCGGACTCGCCAATTTCGGCGTCGACAGGCCCGGAATAGCCGCTTGAACAAGGAAGCAGTAATGGATTTCCCATTTCGTGTAGGACAAGGATTCGATGTGCATGCGCTGGTCGAGGGGCGGCCCTTGATCATCGGCGGGGTGAGCATTCCGCACGACCGGGGCCTGCAGGGCCACTCCGATGCGGACGTCCTGCTGCATGCGATCACCGACGCCATCCTGGGGGCAGCGGGCATGGGCGATATCGGGCGCCATTTCCCCGATACCGATCCGGCTTACAAGGGCGCCGACAGTCGGGTCCTGCTCCGGACGGCGATGCAGAAGCTGCGGGATGCGGGCTGGAAGGTGGTGAACGTGGATGCGACCATACACGCGCAAGCGCCCAAGATCGGCCCGCATGCGCCCGCCATGGCGGCCAATATCTCGGCCGACCTGGGGATGGATCCAGCCGATGTGAACATCAAGGCGAAAACCAATGAAGGATTGGGTTACCTGGGGCGCAAGGAAGGCATTGCGGCCACCGTGGTGGCCCTGCTGGCAAGAAAGGCCTGACGGGCCTGCGCCGTCAGGTCCGGATTCGGCAGGGCGCTATTGCCCTTCTGCCGCGAGCGCCAGCGAGGCCGCATTGACGACTGCCGCAATCCGGCCTGCGTCGCGCAGCTGTTCTGTCGTGTAGCCGGCTTTTTTCAGATTCTGGTGATGCGAGCGCACGCAGAAATGACACTTTCCGACAATGGAAGCGGCCAGCGCGAAGAGCTCGAACCGGGCCTGCTCGATGCCGCCATGCGTGGCGTACGCGTTCATGCGCAATTGCGGCGGAAGCGTCTTGAGCTGCTCGTCGCCGGACATCTCCACGTAGGGATAGTAGGTATTGTTCATGCCCATCAGGGCGGCGGCGGTCAGCACGCCGGTGGCGTCGGTATCCGAGAGGCCGGACCTGAAGGCGCGGACCAGGACCTGGCTGCGGGCGGCATAGGCGGCCGCCAGGGCGACGCCCACGGCGTCTTCGCGTTTCAGAGAAGAGCGCGCTATGGTGCCATCCAGATTCAGGCGGACGTCTTTCGCCCAGTCCGGGATCAAGCTTTTGATCGATGCAAGAAATTCCATGATTCAGACCTGTATCATCGAAACACAAAAAGCCCGGACCATGCCGGGCCGGAGGCCTGTGCCGCCTGCTTGGCGGGCTTGACAGGCACCAGGCTTCAGCGCCCGGGCGGGCTTACAGCGTATCGCCGCCCAGACCCCGGTTGCAGGGGCAGAGCTCGTCGGTTTGCAGGCCATCCAGAATGCGCAGGATCTCTTCAGGATTGCGCCCGACGTTCAGATTATTCACCGATACGTGCTGGATGACGTTGTCGGGGTCGACGATGAAGGTGGCCCGCAGCGCCACGCCTTCCGTCTTTTCACGTATGCCCAATTGGTCTATCAGCGAACCGGTGGTGTCGCCGAACTGGTAATGGCCCAGCTTGCTGAGGTCGGTGTGTTCGCGCCGCCAGGCGAGCTTTACGAACTCGTTGTCGACCGAGCCGCCCATCAGTACGGCATCACGGTCTTCGAAATCCTGGACCAGGTTGTTGAAACCCACGATTTCCGTCGGGCAGACGAAAGTGAAATCCTTGGGATAGAAGTAGATGACCTTCCATTTGCCGGGAAAGGAGCTTTCGGTGATGTCTTCAAACGCCGAGACGGCGTTTTCCTCGTGGTGATTGAAGCCTGGCTTGACACCGGCCACTTTGAAGGGTTCAAGTTTGTCGCCAACTGTTTTCATCTGATCTCCTGAATTCGGGGAATAACAACCGTATGGTCGCACATGGCGGCGCAAAATTCCATGAGGTGGAGTTGGGGGGTCAGACCCCGTACGGGGTCTGACCCCGAAGCCTCCGGGCCGGCAGCACAGGGTCGGACCCCGTGTGCGGTCCGACCCCAGCGTCTCGGGGCTAGCGTTCCGGGGTCAGACCCCGCATGGGGTCTGACCCCACGTTCCGGATGCGGACCTTGGGAATCTCGATGCGGGCAAGGAGGCCGCCTGGCGGCTCGGAAATGAGTTCCAGCTGGCCGCCCACCTGGCCAAGCAGGCGTTCCACGATGGCCAGGCCCAGGCCCGCGCCGCTGACGCCGGTGCGGGCTGACTCGCCTCGAGAAAAAGGACGCAGGAGCCGGTGCACGTCAGTCGATGCGATGCCGGTGCCCTGATCCTTGACTTCGATGGCGAGAATATTGCCCTGCTGCTTGGCCGACAGGGCGATGCGGGCTTTGCCGTCGGATGGGCTGCGGCCGTAGCGACGCGCGTTCTCGAGCAGGTTGCCAACGATGCGCTTGAGGTCGTGGGCGTTGATTTTGGCATAGAGGTTGGGCTCTATGGACGCGGTGAGTTCGCCCCCCAGGGATTCCGTGTGGCTGCGTTCACGCTCATACAGGTCTTGCAGAACCGACGAGATGTCCGTGCCCTGTTCGGGCACCACGCCGGCCGGCCGGGCGTATTCCATCAGTTGGCCGATGCTGTGGTCGATCTGCCCCAAGTCTTCGTCGATCGCCTGGCGTGTTTCCTCGGAGACATCGCTCATCTCGATCTCCAGCCGCATGCGTGCCAGCGGAGTTCGCAAGTCGTGGGAAATGCCGGCCAGCATGATTTCGCGATCGGCTTCGGTCTGGCGTATGTCACGCGCCATGCGGTTGAAGGCGATGTTCATGTCGCGAATCTCGGCCGGACCTTTTTCGGGCAGTGGGGAAGGCGTTTCCCCGCGAGCCAGTTGCTGCGCGACCTTGGCCAACTGCGCAAGGGGGCGATTGACGAAGCGGACGCTGACGGCCGCGCCGATGAGCGCCAGCAGCAGGGCGGTAAGGCCCCAGCCCAGCCATTCCGCGCCCGCGGTCAGCCCCAGTTGCTCACGATCGAATACCAGCCAATATTGATCGTTGTTGATTTCGAAGCTGACCCAGACGCCGGGGGTCTGGTTCACCGACCACATGACCAGGGTTTCGGGGCCCAGCCTTTCCTTGATGTCGTGCGCGACGTGCTTCCAATAATTCGAGCTGGGCAGCCCTTCCAGAACATCAGTGGGTTCGTGGGGCTGGACGCGGAGGCTTTCTTTGGTGGCCAGGTCCAAGAGCAGGGCGGGCCGCACGCTGGTAGGCGCGTAAATGAGGGCCGAACGCGTGATGCTGACGGCGGTCGTGACGCGCTGCGCCATCTGTGCGGCGCGCGGCCCTTCTTCCATGCTGAAAAAAACCTGCAGCCAGGCGCCCAGGCTGACCAGCATCAGCCCCGCCAGGAGCAGGAATGACCGGCTGAACAAGCCTAGGCGGAGACGCGATGTTTTCTTGCTGCGAGCCTTCTGCGGGGGAGACATATCCGATCGAGGGTATCACGCCCGCTGTGTGCCAGTGAGCGCTGTGTGTCAGTGGCCGCCGTCCGGCACGAACACGTAGCCCAGTCCCCAGACGGTCTGGATGAACACCGGCTTGGAAGGATTGGGCTCGACCAGCTTGCGCAGGCGGGAAATCTGCACGTCCAGGCTGCGGTCAAAGGCTTCGTACTCCCGGCCGCGCGCGAGTTCCATCAGCTTGTCACGGGACAGGGGTATCTTGGGATGACGGGCAAATACCTTCAGGACGGAGAATTCGCCGGTGGTGATGGGAACCTGCTCGTTGTTCTTGGTGAGCGTACGGGTGGAAAGATTGAGTACATAGGGACCGAATTCGATGGACTCGTTTTCCTGGCTGGGTGCGCCCGGATGCTCTTCGGTGCCGCGGCGGCGCAAAATGGCATTGACGCGCGCAAGGAGCTCCCGCGGATTGAACGGTTTGGAAAGATAGTCGTCGGCACCCATTTCCAGGCCAACGATGCGGTCGATTTCCTCGGCCTTGGCGGTCAGGATGATGATGGGGGTGTTGTCGTGCCCGCCTCGAAGGCGGCGACAGATCGACAGCCCGTCTTCACCCGGCAACATCAGGTCGAGTACCAGCAAGTCGAAGTGCTCGCGCTGCCACAATTTGCCCATTTCCTTGGCATCTTCGGCTACGAAAACATTAAAACCCTGCTCCGAAAGATAGCGTCGCAGCAAATCGCGTAAGCGAGGATCGTCGTCAACGACGAGGATTTTGCGAGATAGAGATTGGTTTTGTGTGTTCATGGGGAAAATGTAACAGGGTGGAGTTAAGCCGTACAGGGGTCTGTAGCAAGATATTACACATTAAGCGTATAGTAGAAATTGCAATTACATTCCCTTCGGGCACACGGAACCCAATAGGAACTGTATCGCTTGGATGTTTGGCAGTCTCCTTCTGGTTCTCTGTTCTTTTTGGTCGCTGCAAATTCATTTTATCCGCTTGCCGACGCAAGCGATACTATTTTAGGGCGGGCCGCTCGTGATTGTCCGTCCGACATTTGCCGTAGACAGTAAAATGGGCGGCTATGACAGTCCATATCCTTGCTCTAGAAACCTCTTCGAGCGTCTGCGGGGTGGCCCTGCTCTCGTGCTCCGACGACGCGCTGCGGGTGTTCATCCAAGAGCACGACGCGACCGGCGAGCACGCCGAACGCCTGCTCCCCATGGCCGAGGGTGTCATGCGTGAAGCCGGCATCGACAGGGCGCAGTTGTCGGGGGTCGCTTTCGGGCAAGGGCCCGGCGGCTTTACGGGCCTGCGCGTGGCCTGTGGCGTGGCGCAAGGCATCGCCTATGCACTCGGCGTTCCCGTCGTGCCGATTGTTTCGCTCCTGGCCGTGGCCGAGCGCGACCGGAACAGGCAGGCGCAGGCCGGTGCCGTCCGGGTCGTCGTTCAGGATGCGCGCATGGGCGAGGTATATCTGGGTGCCTACCAAGACCGCGTGGCGGGCACGGCCGTCCAGTGGGAAACCTTGCAAGCTCCTGTGCTGCTCGATGCGGCCGACGTCGGCCCCTGGCTGAGCCAGGCATGGCCGGAATGGACATCAACCGGGCATCGTCCTCCTGTACTGAGGCTCGTGGGAGACGCCCTGGACGCATATCCCGATCTCCGGCTCATCCGATTGGACGGAATTGACACCGAGGCCGGCGACGCGTTGCGCGCGGACGCCGCAGCCATCGCGAGCCTGGCGCTCCAAGCATGGCGAGATGGCGCAACTTTGGCGCCGGATCACGCCATGCCCCTATATGTCCGAGACAAGGTTGCCTATACGACGCGCGAGCGTGAGTCGGGCGCCGGAGGCAATCCGCGCGCCGAAGGCTTTCCGATACGCATTGAGCCCATGCTGCCGGAACATCTGGACGACGTCGCCGAAATCGAGAGCCGGGTGCAGTCGTTTCCCTGGAGCCGGCGCAACTTCCAGGACGGCCTGGACGCGGGCTACGCCGCGTATGTGGCCCGGCAGGCCGGGCGGACGGTAGGCTTCTACATGGCCATGTTTGCGCCTGATGTCGCGCATGTGCTGGTCATTGCCGTGGCGCCCGAGCAGCAGAAAAAAGGAATCGGCGGCCGTTTACTGAACCATTGCGAACAAATGGCCCGCTCTAAGCAGTTGCCGGCCATCATTCTCGAGGTTCGGCCTTCGAACGGCAACGCGCTGGCATTCTATCGGCATGGAGGCTATCAGCCGCTGTCCACCCGGCGGGACTATTATCCCGCCGCCGACGGCAGGCGCGAAGACGCCTGCATCATGCAGAAAGCATTATGAACGCGCCCGAACTGACCCGCGTCCAGATTGCATGGCTCCAGGAGATCGGTATCGATCGCCGCATGCTGGCGCATTACGTCGCGCAAGGCGAATTCGGCGATCCCGGCACGGCTCCCGTTCGACAGGGTGCAGCGGCGCCAGGCGGGCCGGACATCGCCGCTCCGGCCGCCGATGCGCCGTCCCGTGGCATACGGCCTTCGGCCCAGACGCCTCCCTCCAGGCGGGCACCGCAGGCTGCGGCGCCTGCGGCCGAAACACCACCGGTCAGGGCCGAGGTCGCGGGCGACTGGGATGGCTTGCGCGAGCAAGTCGTGTCATGCCAGGGCTGCGCGCTCCATAGTGTCCGGGGTCGCGCGGTCTTTGGTTCGGGAGACGTCCAGGCGCCGCAGCTGATGGTGATCGGCGAGGCGCCCGGCGGCTCCGATGATCGAGCCGGGCTGCCATTCCAGGGCAAGGCGGGCATTCTTTTGCAGGCCATGCTCGCGGCGGCCGGCCTCGACGGCGCAACGGCCTTCTACACGAACCTGGTCAAGTGCCGCCCTTTGGGCAACCGGCCGCCCACCGCTGAAGAAGTGCAGGCTTGCATGCCTTACCTGCAGCGCCAGATCTCGCTGGCAAAGCCGCGCCATATCCTGGCCCTGGGCAAGTGGGCCGCTCAAGCGCTGCTGGGCGCTGAAGGAGAATTGGACGCGCAGCGCGGCGCGGTGCACGTTATTCGCAGTGAAACAGGCGAGGAAACCAGCGTGGTCGTAAGCTACCATCCCGCCGCGCTGCTGCTGCGGCCTCAGCACAAGGCCGATGCCTGGCGAGACCTGGCATTGCTGCGCTCGCTCGTGCGGGAGGCGGAGGGGTCAGACCCCGTGGCGAAAAAGGGGTCAGACCCCATTCGGGGTCTGACCCCATAAATTCGCCCGAGGGGTCAGACCCCATTCGGGGTCTGACCCCAAGCCCCTACGGTTTCAGGGCTTGGCCATGGCCGTGCTGGCCGATGGTGCTTTCCAGATTCGGATTTGCCCGGTGGTTGATGCGGTTCCAGCGGATGAAAATCAGCATCAGCGTCGCGACCAGCACGCCGAAGATGACGATGATCACATTGATGGGCAGGTTGAGCCATAGCATCAGGCTGTAGATCGCGAGCATCAGAAGGATGTTCAATTGCTCGTTGAAGTTCTGCACGGCAATGGAATGCCCCGCGGAAAGCAGTACGTGGCCGCGATGCTGCAAGAGCGCGTTCATTGGTACGACGAAAAATCCCGACAGTGCTCCAACCAGCAGCAATACGCCGTAAACTTCCCAGGTTTCGCGAACGATGGGCATCAGCATGACGGCAAAGCCCATGACCACCCCGACCGGCAATACCGATAATGCCCGTTTCAGCGGCACGCGGCCTGCCAGTATGGAACCAAAGACGGTGCCCACCGCCGCGATGCCCATAAGGACTGAAGCCTGATCCAGGCGATAGCCCAGATGCTGCGCGCCCCATTCAATGACGATGAACTGCAGGGTAGCTCCGGCGCCCCAGAACAAAGTGGTGACGGCCAAGGAAATCTGGCCCAGCTTGTCATGCCACAGAATGCTGACATACCCGCCGAACGTTCTGATGAGCTTGATGGGATTGGTCTGTTGCTTGGGATAGCGGACGTTGGTCAGCGGTATGAGGAGATTGGTGCCGGCCGCCATCAGGTACACGAAGGCGATCATGAAAATGGCCGCTTCGGCCCGTGTCTGCGCGAACTGCGCAATCCCCGAGTGCGCAAGCAGCATGTCGGACACCGACGGGTGGATGAGGATACCGCCGAGTACCGTGCCGATGATGATGGACAGCACAGTGAGCCCTTCGATCCAGCTGTTTCCCTTCACCAGCAAATGAGGCGGCAGCATTTCGGTGACGATGCCGTATTTTGCGGGCGAGTAGGCGGCGGCGCCGATGCCGACCAAGGTGTACGCACAGAAGACGAGTATCAATTGCGAATGATGATCCGAACCCAGCGTCTGGTAGCTGAACATCAGCAGGCAGCCGCTGATCTTGATGGCGTTGGTGATGAACATCACTCGCCCCTTCGGGAAGGAGTCGGCGAATGCCCCGACGAAAGCGGCCAGCACCACATAGGCAAGCGCGAACCACCATTTCATCATGGGCGCCATCCAGTCGGGACCTTGCAGATCGGCGATCAGCGCAATAGCGGCAATCAATAGCGCATTGTCGGCGACAGACGAAAGCGCCTGGGCGATCATGACCAGATAGAAGCCTTTTTTCAAAGCGAAATCCCTGTTTGTTTGGCGGGGCGAGGTTCAAGAACTGTTGGACAAGTCGTCGCTCGCTTTATCCACAGCTTCTTTATGCAAATAGCAAAAAAATGTTATCGAGTATAGCGTCGGCTCAAGGCCCTGACGAAAAATAATAGCGTAGTTTCGTTCTCACATAGGAGCGGGGACCGGAGGGTGCGTTATCATACGAGCCGGTTACCTGCCAGTATGGCCGCCTTTTTTTCATTGAATGCCTGTTTCTGCGAATACAGGCCATCGCCTTAATTTATTGATCGCTTACTGTGCGCCTGACCCAGATAAAACTCGCTGGTTTCAAATCGTTCGTCGAGCCGACCATCATTCCCACACCCAGTCAGTTGGTGGGCGTCGTAGGCCCCAATGGCTGCGGAAAGTCCAACATCATCGATGCGGTGCGATGGGTGCTGGGCGAAACCCGGGCTTCCGAATTGCGCGGCGAATCCATGCAGGACGTAATTTTCAATGGATCGGGCAATCGCAAGCCCGCGGCCCGGGCGTCGGTCGAGCTGGTGTTCGACAACTCCGAAGGCCGCGCGGCCGGGCAATGGAGCACGTATTCCGAAATTGCCGTGCGGCGCGTGCTGACCCGGGACGGGACCAGCAGCTATCTGGTGAACAATCAGCAGGTGCGGCGGCGCGACATCCACGATATCTTCCTGGGAACGGGTCTCGGGTCGCGCGGCTATGCGATCATCGGCCAGGGCATGATCAATCGCCTGATCGAGGCCCGCCCCGAAGAACTGCGTGTTTTCCTTGAAGAGGCGGCCGGCGTTTCACGCTACAAGGAAAGGCGGCGGGAGACCGAGAACCGGCTGTCCGACACGCGCGAGAACCTGACCCGGGTTGAAGACATCCTTCGCGAACTGGGCAGTCAGCTGGAAAAGCTCGAAACCCAGGCCGAGGTCGCAAAGCGATATCGCGAGCTGCAGGCGGACGGCGAGCTCAAGCAGCACGCCTTGTGGCTGATGAAGGAAAGCAACGCCAAAGAAGATCAGCGCGCCAAGTTCGTGGCCATCGAACAGGCGCAGACCGAGCTCGAGGCTTCCATGGCGGGATTGCGCGCAGGCGAATCCACGCTCGAGTCCCGGCGCCAGGCCCACTACGCGGCCAGCGACGCCGTGCATGCCGCACAGGGCCAGTTGTACGAGGCGGGTGCGCAGGTCAGCCGGCTGGAAGCGGAGATCAGGCACGTGGTCGACTCGCGCAATCGCGTGCAGGCGCGCCGTGCGCAACTGCAAGAACAGTTGCAGGAGTGGGCCGATCAGCAGGCCCACTGCGCCGAACAAATCGCCCAGGCGGAAGCCGATCTCGAAGCCGCGGCCGCGCGCACGGAAGAGTCCCGCGCCCGGGCCGAACAGGCCCAGATGCAATTGCCGGACGTCGAAAGCCGCGTCCGCGGCGCAGCGACGGCGCGCGATGAAATGCGAAGCGCGCTTGCCGCGCTCGAACAGCAGCTTGCGCTGGTAGCGCAGGCTCAGCGCGATGCCGACCGCCAGTTGCAAGCGCTGGAAAGCCGGCAGGAGCGCCTGGAGCAAGAACTGCGCGATCTCAACGCTCCGGATCCCGCCAATATCGAGCGCCTGGCGGGCGACGGCGCCGCGATGCAGGAACAGCTGGCAGAAGCGCAGGCGCAGCTTGCCGAGCTTGAAGAGCGCCTGCCCGAGCTGGACGATAAGCGGCGCGCCGCCCAAAGCGCGGCACACGAAGAAGCGCAGGCGATGGCTCGGCTGGATGCGCGTCTGACTGCGTTGACCAAGCTGCAGGATGATGTGCAGAAACAGGGAGCGCTGGAACCCTGGCTGGCGCATCATGAGCTGGATCGCCTGGGTCGGCTGTGGCAAAAGCTCAGCATCCAGCCAGGCTGGGAAACCGCGCTGGAAGCGGTCTTGCGCGAGCGCATGGCTGGACTCGAACTGCGCAGGCTCGAACATGCCAGCGCATTCGCAGCAGACGCGCCGCCGGCCAGGCTTGCGTTCTATCAGTTGCCCGGCGTCCAGGCGCCCGATGCCGCAGTGCCGGGCCTCCAGGGCCTGAGCAGCCTGCTGCGCATCAGCGATCCGGAACTCAGGACTTTGCTCAACGACTGGCTGAAGGGCGTCTACGTCACTGACGATCTTGGCAAAGCGCTGAGCCTGCGCGGCGAACTGCCGCCCGGCGCGATGTATGTGGTTCGGGAAGGCCATCTGGTCGATCACCACAGCCTGCGCTTCTATGCACCCGATTCCGAGCAGTCGGGGCTGCTTGCGCGTCAGCAGGAAATCGAAAATCTGCAGCGCGATGTCAAGGCACGGCAGTTGATCGCCGATCAGGCCGTCGCCGCGGTCGCGCAAGCGGAAAGCGCATGGCAGCAGGTATCGCAGGCGCTCGGTCCGGCGCGCCAGCGCGCCGCGGAGCTTACCCGGCGCCTGCATGACATCCAGCTCGAACATTCCCGTCTCAAGCAGCAGGCCGAGCAGTCCGAAGAGCGGGCGGCGCGCCTGCGCGAGGATCTGGCCGAGATCGCTGCCCAATCCGAGGAGTTGCGCGCTGACAGGGAAGAGGCGGAAGTGCGGTTCGAAGAGCTGGATCTCCAGCTCGCGGAGCACCAATCGCGATTCTCGGACGCGGAAATATCCGGCGAAGCCTTGCAGCAAGAGGCGGAAGGAGCCAGGCAGCAAATGCGCGACCTGGAACGGGCGGTACACGAATCCGAATACACCGAACGAGCATTGCAGACCCGTATCGCCGACCTGAAGCGCAATCTGCAACTGGCGGCGGACCAGGCCCAGCGTGCGTCGGCGGAAATGGAAGGCCTGCAGGGCGAGCTCTTCGAACTGGACGCCTCGGCATCGCAGGCCGGCCTGCAGGAAGCCCTGGAGGTCAGGGCCGAGCGCGAGGAATCCTTGCGCCTGGCCCGCATCGAGCTGGACAACCTTGCCGCCATGCTGCGCAGCGCCGACGAGGAGCGTATTGCATTGGAGCGATCGCTCGAGCCCCGGCGTGCCCGCATCATGGAACTTCAGCTGCAGGAGCAGGCGGCGCGGCTGGCCGTTGAACAGTTCGCCGAGCAGCTCGATGCACATCAAGTCGATCGCGCAGGCCTGCAGCAGATGCTCGGGCAGAAGCCGGAGGAATGGCGCCGCACCGGCTGGCTGCAATCGGAGGTGCAAAGGATATCCCGTGCCATCGACGGCCTGGGCTCGGTCAACCTCGCCGCGCTGGATGAGCTATTGGCCGCGCGCGAGCGTAAAGGCTTCCTGGACGATCAGCATCAGGACCTGTCCACCGCCATCGAGACCCTGGAAGACGCCATCCGCAAGATCGATCGCGAGACTCGCCAGCTGCTGCAAGACACCTTCGATACCGTGAACCACCACTTCGGCGAGTTGTTTCCGCGGCTTTTCGGGGGCGGCGAGGCCAAGCTGATCATCACCGGCGACGAGATCCTGGATGCGGGCGTGCAGGTCATGGCCCAACCGCCCGGCAAGCGCAACAGCACCATCCATCTGTTGTCGGGGGGCGAAAAGGCGTTGACCGCGACAGCGCTTGTGTTCGCCTTGTTCAAATTGAATCCGGCTCCGTTCTGCCTGCTCGACGAAGTCGACGCGCCGCTGGATGACGCCAATACCGAGCGCTATGCCAATTTGGTAAGCAGCATGAGCGAGCAGACTCAGTTCCTGTTCATTTCTCACAATAAAATTGCGATGCAGATGGCCAGGCAACTGGTCGGGGTTACCATGCAAGAGCAGGGCGTGTCGCGTATCGTCGCCGTCGACATAGATTCGGCCCTGCAGTTGGCGGAGGTCTGATAGTGTGTGCGTATAAACGTTTGGTGATACGGCGGGGCTGACTATGAGCGATTTGCAAATCGGTTTGATACTACTGGGCATCTTGTTGATTCTGGTGGTCGTCATGTTCAATTGGTGGCAGGACAGGCGCATACGGCAGAAGATGCAAGAGCATTTTCCGGAACGAGATAACGATCCGCTGATGGGTGCGCAGCCTCAGGGGCCGGTGCGCCGCGAGCCGGGCTTCGGCTCCATGATCACCGAAAGCGGCGAGGTCGCCGCCGATGACGATGCGGAAGTCGATCCCGGAACCGAAGTGGTCATCGACATCAGCTTTGCCCAGCCTGTCGCCTCGGGGCAGTTGCAGCAGGCCGTCCAGGGATTGGCTCGCGCGGGGAACAAGCCGGTACGCATCTTCGCGGAGCGCGACGGCGGCGGCCACCGCGCGCGCTTGCGAGCGAACGAGACCTATGTTTCCATGCAGCTCGCGGTCCTGCTGGCCAACCGCAACGGTCCCTTGACGGATATTGAATGGTCGCAGCTCTGGTCTGCGGCACAAGGCCTGGCCGAGCGTTTCGACGGCGTCATCGAAGCCCCCGAGCAGGACGAGGTCGTTCGGCGGGCGGCGCAGCTGGACGAGCTTTGCGCCGGCCTGGATGCGCAGGTCGGGCTCATTCTGCGCCTGAATGAAACCGTTGCCGCCGGCGAAGCCCGACAGGTGCTCGAGGATGCGGGTTTCCTGCCCTACGGCCGGCAGCTGGCTTGGATGTCCGATACCGGGGTGCCGCGCTTCACCGCGCTTTTCGACGGCATATCGCCGCAAGAGCTCAAATCCGAAAGCGTCAATCGTGTGGATCTCTTGCTGGATTTACCCAACAGCCCGGCCGATGGGCAGGCTTTCAGCCGCATGGCGAGCGTGGGCCGGGACCTGGCAAGACGCCTGCATGCCGAGTTGCTCGACGACCAGGGCCGTCCGGTGTCGGACGGCGCAGATGAAACCATCGACCGCCAATTGTTCGATCTTTATCGCAATCTGGAGCATGCCGGCTTCGAGGCAGCCTCAGAGCGCACCGTGCGAGTATTTTCGTGACGCAAAAAAAAACGGCGGATTCAGAGGCGGCGCGGCGGGCCGAGGCGCTGCGCAGCCAGATTGCACAACATAACCATAGATACTACGTACTTGACGCACCCATCGTCTCGGACGCCGAATACGATCGCCTGATGAACGAGCTGCTCGACATCGAGCATGCGCATCCCGGGCTCATCACGCCGGAATCCCCGACTCAGCGGGTGGGGGCGCAGCCCTTGACCGCTTTCGGCAGTCTGCGGCATGCCGTGCCCATGCGCTCCTTGGGAAACGCTTTCGACCCTGAAGACGTGCAGGCTTTCAACAAGCGCGTTTCCGATACGCTGAGCGGCGCCGGCATGGTGGCCCCCGGCCGGCAAGTGGAGTATGTGGCCGAACTCAAATTCGATGGGCTGGCGGTCAGTCTGCGCTACGAGCAGGGCAGGCTGGTGCAGGCCGCCACGCGCGGAGACGGCCAGACGGGCGAAGACATCACCAGCAATATCCGGACGCTGCGCTCGGTGCCGCTGATGCTGACCGGCAAGTATCCGGAAGTGCTGGAGGTCCGCGGCGAAGTACTGATGAATCGCAGCGATTTCGAGCGCTTGAATGAAGCGCAGCGGGCACGAGGTGAAAAAATCTTCGTCAATCCGCGCAACGCGGCGGCCGGCAGCCTGCGGCAGCTCGACCCGCGCATCACGGCGACCCGGCCCCTGCGTTTTTTTGCTTACGGCTGGGGCGAGATCCGCCTCGTGAGCCGGGGGCAGGTCGAACGCTTCCTGCAGGAAGCAGGCGATGCCGACATGCCGTGTGACACCCATGCCGGCATGCTGGACTGGTTCGAGTCCCTGGGGCTGCCCGTGAATGGTGAACGCAAGGTGGTTCTCGGCGCGGACGGCATGCTGGCGTTCTACGCGGCGGTGGGCGCCGGCCGTGCGGGCCTGCCTTTCGACATCGATGGTGTCGTATACAAAGTGAACGAGCTCGCGGCGCAGGACGTCCTGGGCTATGTCGCTCGCGCACCGAGATTCGCCATCGCGCACAAATTTCCGGCGCAGGAAGAGACCACGCAGCTGCTTGGTATCGACGTGCAAGTGGGGCGCACCGGCGCGATTACGCCCGTCGCCAGGCTCAGGCCGGTCTTTGTCGGTGGCGTCACGGTCACCAATGCAACGCTGCACAATGACGACGAAATCCGGCGCAAGGATGTGCGCATCGGCGATACGGTGGTCGTGCGCCGGGCGGGCGACGTCATTCCGGAAATCGTCGGTCCGGTGCTGGAACTGCGTCCCCCGGAAACCTCGCTCTTCGTGATGCCCTCACACTGTCCGGTATGCGGATCAGCCATCGAGCGCCCTGAGGACGAGACCATCTCGCGCTGCACGGGCGGCCTTTTTTGTGCGGCGCAGCGCAAACAGAGCCTGACCCATGCCGCGGGCCGCAAGGCGCTGGACATCGAAGGCCTGGGCGAAAAGCTGGTGGACCAACTGGTGGAGAGCGAGCGGGTCAAATCGCTTGCCGATCTGTTTACCTTGACGGTCGAAGAGCTTGCCGCCTACGAGCGAATGGGCCGCAAGTCCGCCGAGAACCTGGTGGCGGCGCTGGAAGCGGCGCGCAAGCCCGCATTGGGGAGATTGCTGTACGCCTTGGGCATCCGGCATGTGGGCGAGGCCACGGCAAGAGACCTGGCCCTGCGCTTTGGCAGCATCGAGGCCGTCATGGCCGCCGATGAGGCTGCCCTGCTGCAGGTGAACGACGTGGGCCCGGTGGTGGCCGGCTCCATCCTCCGGTTCTTCGCCGAGCCGCATAATCGCGACGTGGTCGAAGCGCTGGCTCGCGCCGGCGTGCATGCGGTCCCGCCGGAGGCGCCAGCCGGCGGGAATCAGCGGCTGGCCGGCCGGACGCTGGTGCTGACCGGAACCATGCCGAACTGGACCCGCGACGAGGCCACACGGCATATCCTGGCGGCAGGCGGCAAGGTCAGCGGCTCGGTGTCAAAAAAGACGGCATACGTCGTGGCGGGCGAGGATGCGGGCAGCAAGCTGGTCAAGGCGCAAGAGCTCGGTGTGCCGGTGATCGACGAACAGGGCTTGAAAGAGCTGCTGGATATGGCGGGCTGAGGGGTCAAGACCCCATACGGGGTCTGACGCCGCTCCAGCGGGGCGCGGCAACAAGAGGGGTCAGACCCCGTATGGGGTCTGACCCCACACCCGGCGGGACGAGGCGGCAAGAAAAAGGGGTCAGACCCATGGGTCTGACCCCGAGCTGAAACAGCTTATTGGATCTTGGCGTCTTTGATGAGCTTGTCCTGGAATTCGGCCAGTTGCTGCTGGCGCATCATTTCTTCCAGCTGAGGCTTGACCTCTGCCAGTTCAGGGAACTTCGCGGCCCGTGTGTCGTCGACCTGGATGATGTGCCAGCCGAATTGCGACTGGACCGGCTTGTCGGTCATCTGGCCTTTTTTCAGGCCCTCGACCGCTTGGGCGAATTCGGGCACATAGTTGCTGGAGGGCGCCCAACCCAGGTCGCCGCCGTTCTTGCCGCTGCCGGGATCGATGGAGTCTTTTTTCGCGGCGGCATCGAAAGTGACCTTCTTGGACTTGATGGCGGCGGTGATGTCTTCAGCGGCTTTCTGCTCTTTGACGAGGATGTGCCGGACCTTGTATTCCTGCTTGTCGGCCTGGGATGCCTTGATCTTGTCGTATTCGGCCTGGATCTTGGCGTCGGTGATCGAGTTCTTCTTCAGGTAGTCGGCCATGAGGGCACGGACCAGTATGCCCTGACGCGCAAGTTCGATCTCCTGCTTGACGGCGGCTTGCTTGTCGAGGCCGGCTTTTTCGGCCGCTTGCACGGCGACCAAGCGGTTGACCATTTCCTGCTTCACCTGTGTGCGCAGTTCGGCAGTGTCCTGGGCACCTTGCTCGACGAGCAGGGCGACGAATTGGTCCAGGCTTTTTTGCGTGATGGGCTGCCCGTTCACGGTGGCTACGTTCTGGGCATAGACCGGTAGGGCGATGGCGCAGGCTGCAGCGAGTACGGCAAGACGTTTCATGTATTTCCTTTAAGAGTTGTTTTTGGCGACGATGGCCAAGGCATGAATGGGATAAGGCATTAAATCGTGAACGCGATCATACACAAGTCGGTGCCTGGCCAAGGTGGAAAGCCCGTTGAATTGTTCAGTCCAGATGATGAGCCGGAAGTGGCTTGCGCCGGATTTGCTGCCCTCGTGCCCGGCGTGCAGGTGCGATTCATCGATGATGTCCAGGAGTGTCGGGGCGAGCGGCGCAAGCCGCTCTTTCAGCAATTGCATACGGTCTATAGACATCAGTGGCCCTCTTTTGGTTCCCGCGGAGAGGCCAGCGTATCGGGGGCATCGCCGCCTTCTTTCATGTGCCGGCCCAGCCAGATGGATTGACCGATCACGAACACCAGCAGCAGCGCCATGAGGCCGAATACTTTGAAGTTTACCCATTGCGATTCGGTGTAGTGTCCGGAAAACGCGACATACAGATTGAGCGCGCCGGAGACGACGAAAAAGGCCGACCAGCTGTAGTTCATTTTGTCCCAGACGGCGGCCGGCATGGAAACTTTTTCGCCCATCAGCTTTTGCATGAGATTGCGCTTGAAGAACACCTTGCCGCCCACCAGTATGAGCGCGAAGAGCCAGTACAGTACCGTAGGCTTCCATTTGATGAAGGCATCATTCTTGAACAGCAGGGTGGCGCCCCCGAACACGACGATGACGGTGAGGTTGATCCAGTGCGTGGCTTCGATGGCCTTGCCGGTGGCTTTCAGCCAAATGAATTGCCCGACGGCCGCCGCGATGGCGACCGCCGTGGCGGTGAAGATGTCATAGAACTTGAACGCGACAAAGAACAGGATGAGCGGAAACAGGTCGAACAGGAATTTCTTCATTTATGCGGGCTCGAACTTGAGCGAAAGGGAGTTGATGCAATAGCGCCGGCCGGTAGGCGGCGGGCCGTCGGGGAAAACATGGCCCAGGTGGCTGTCGCATACGTTGCAGAGAACTTCCGTACGCACCATCCCGTGGCTGGTGTCGGTTTCCTCGCGGACGTTGTCGGGATCAAGAGGCTCGAAATAGCTGGGCCAGCCGCAGCCCGCATCGAACTTGGTATCGGATGCGAAGAGCGGCGTGCCGCAGCCCACGCAGCGGTAGATGCCGGTTTCGGTCGTGTCCCAGTAGCGGCCGGTGAACGGGCGCTCGGTGCCTTTCTGGCGCGCCACGATGTATTCCTCGGGGGTCAGCTCCGCGCGCCACTGCGCGTCGGATTTTTGAATCTTGTTCACGTGAGTACCTGTAAGGGCTGTTCGATGATATTCAACATGTTAATCGACTTTCCCATGCGCCAGAAGTTTCAAGGAAACCGGAGTTTTCTTTTTGCTGTCTATGCAGGGAATCCCCTAAAAGACTTTGTATCTCTTTTTGTCCATAATTCCCGGACCTGCGCAAAATTGCTAGAACCCTAAAATATCGCTGGAAAACACTAATGTGTTTTGCCGATTCAAAGTGATACTGTAATTTTAGTGACGGGCTGGATTTTGTATAACGTCTGTATCCCATCGCCCCTCATTCTTTGCGAACGGATATCGAGCATCCCCATGGAGACAACAATGAATTTCAATCAGTCAGTTCGACTTTCTGTCCTGGCAGGGGCCGTGGCAATGGCTCTGCCCATGCTCGCTTCGGCGCAGATCAAAGTCGGCATCACGGTGGCCAGCACCGGCCCCGCCGCATCGCTGGGTATTCCCGAGCGCAATACCGTCAGCCTGCTGCCCACCGAAATCGCGGGCCAGAAAATCGAATACATCGTTCTCGACGACGGTACCGACACCACCGTTGCCGTCAAGAACATGCGCAAACTGATCACCGACGACAAGGTCGACGTGGTGGTGGGCACCTCGGTAACGCCCGGCTCGCTCGCCATGGTCGATGTCGCCGGGGAAACCAAGACGCCGATGATCAGCGTGGCGGCCAACGCCAAAATCGTCGAGCCCGTCGAAGGCGCGCGCGAATGGGTCTTCAAGACGCCGCAGAACGATCAATTGATGGCCGGCGCGCTGGCCGATGCCATGGCCAAGCAAGGGGTGAAAACCTTGGGCTTCATCGGCTACAGCGACGCCTATGGCGAGGGCTGGCTGAACGTCATGACCGAGGCCGCCAAAGCCAAGGGCATCAAGATGGTGGCGGTCGAGCGCTACGGCCGCACCGATACCAGCGTTACCGGCCAGGCGCTCAAGCTGGTCGCCGCCAAGCCGGACGGCATTCTGGTCGCCGGCTCGGGTACGCCCGTGGCGTTGCCTCAGCGCGAGCTCAAAAGCCGTGGCTACAAGGGCATCATGTACCAAACGCACGGCGCGGCCAACAACGACGTTCTGCGCGTTTGCGGCAAAGACTGCAACGACATGATTCTTCCGGCCGGTCCTCTTCTGGTTGCCGATCAATTGCCCGACAGCAACCCGGTCAAGAAAAGTGCGCTCGAATACAAGACCAAATACGAGGCCAAGTACGGCGAAGGCACCATCAACACGTTTGGCGGCCATATGTGGGACGCCGGCCTGCTGATCAGTACGGCCATTCCCGCCGCCCTGAAGTCCGGCGCCAAGCCGGGCACAGCCGAGTTCCGCAAAGCCTTGCGCGACGCCATCGAGCAAATCAAGGACCTGCCCGCCTCGCAGGGCGTTTTCACCATGAGCTCGACCGATCACGCCGGCTTCGACAACCGTGCCCGCGTCATCGTCAAAGTGGTCGATGGCAAATGGACCTACCAACCTGATCTCTGATTTCCAATCGGGTATTCCGGCCCTTGTCCAACGGACGGGGCCGGCGTGCGTGCCGCCGGGGGGCGCTGGGCCGTGGCACGCCGTCTTTTGAATTAGGGGGCGGAAAGGCTGCTGTCCTGCCCGGTTGAGCACGCATGCCAACCAGGCAGGACATTTGAGCCTGGCCCCATTGTTATGGTTTATCCGAAATGGATTCAACGATAGTACTCATACTGTTGCAGGACGGCGTCCTCAACGGCGCCATCTATGCGCTGCTGGGCCTCGCCCTGGTGCTGGTGTTCGTGGTGACGCGCGTCATCTTCATCCCGCAGGGCGAGTTCGTCGCCTTCGGCGCGCTGACATTGGCCTTCATGGTCAACGGCCGCATGCCGGGAACGGTCAATCTGCTGCTCATCATCGGCACCCTCGTTTTTCTCGTCGAATGCATCGCCGCGCTGCGCAGCCGCAACTGGACGGGCATAGGCAAGACTTTCGCCTGGACGCTGCTGCTGCCCGTGGTTCTTTACCTGCTTGCGCCGTATATCGTCAGCAACGACACGTCGCTCTGGGTCAACGTTCTGTTTTCCATGGCGCTGGTCGTCCCCCTGGGACCCATGCTCTATCGTCTCGTCTACCAGCCGGTGGCGGAAGCCAGTGTGCTGGTCCTGCTCATTATTTCGGTGGCGGTGCATTTCGCGCTCACCGGTCTTGCCTTGGTCTTCTTCGGCGCGGAAGGCTGGCGCACGCCGCCTTTCGTCGAAGGGGATGTGCAAATGGGCGTGGTGAGCTGGTCTGCCCAGACATTCTTCGTGCTCGGCACTTGTTCGGCGCTGATCGTTGCACTCTGGATTTTCTTTGGCAAGACCCTGTATGGCCGCGCGCTGCGCGCCACTGCGGTCAACCGGCGCGGCGCGCGGCTCGTGGGCATCAGCACCAATATGTCGGGCAGCCTGACATTCACGCTGGCTGCCGCCATCGGCGCATTGTCCGGCATGCTCATCGCGCCGGTCACCACCATCTATTACGACACAGGGTTCCTGATCGGCCTGAAGGGCTTCGTCGCCGCCATCTTCGGCGGCCTGGTCAGCTATCCGATCGCGGCCGGCGGCGCAATCTTCGTCGGCATCCTCGAAGCATTTTCATCGTTCTGGGCCAGCGCATATAAAGAGGTCATCGTGTTTACGCTGATTATTCCCGTATTGCTGTGGCGCTCGTTCGGGTCGCACCACATCGAGGACGAGGAGTAAGCCATGAACAAGATACTGCTTGCCGTCGTCGTGCTGGTCATTGCCGGCCTGCCCATGGTCCCGGCCACGCCCGAATTCTGGATCACCCATCTGAATTATGTCGGGCTGGCCAGCCTGGTCGTGCTCGGCCTGATCCTGCTTACAGGCGTAGGCGGCCTGACTTCATTCGGCCAGGCGGCCTTTGTGGGGATCGGGGCCTATGCTACTGCGTGGCTGACCACCGCCATGGGCTGGTCGCCCTGGGCCGCCTTGCTGGTTGGCCTGGCGATCACCTTCCTGGTCGCCTACATATTGGGGGCCATCACGCTGCGCCTGTCCGGGCACTACCTGCCTTTGGGCACCATCGCCTGGTGCCTGTCCCTGTATTATCTGTTCGGCAACCTGGATTTCCTCGGCCAGTACGACGGCATCGCCGGCATACAGCCCATCGAGATTTTCGGCCTGTCGCTGGGCCAGGGGCGGCATATTTACTATCTGATCTGGATCTTCGTCCTGCTGTCCATGTGGGCCACCCGCAATTTGCTGGACTCGCGCCCCGGCCGAGCCATACGCGCGCTGCGCAGCGGCGGCGGCATGGCCGAATCCTTCGGCGTGAACATGGCCACGTACAAAGTCATCATTTTCGTTTATGCGGCCCTGCTGGCTTGCGTATCCGGGTGGCTGTACGCGCATATGCAGCGGGCGGTGAGCCCCAGCCCCTTTGGTCTGAACTACGGCATTGAATACCTGTTCATGGCCGTGGTGGGCGGCGTGGGCAGCGTGTGGGGGGCAGTCCTGGGCTCAGGGCTGATACTCAGCCTGAAAGACCAGCTGCAGAACGTCTTGCCCAAGCTGCTCGATACCGACTCCAACTTCGAACTCATCGTCTTCGGCGTATTGATGATACTCGTGTTGCAGTATGCACGCGACGGTGTCTGGCCGATACTCAGCAATTGGTGGTCCATGCTGACCGGCGCAACCGAGCGCCGTCGCATGGCGCCGCCTCCGGAGGCGCCCGCACTGCCGCAGCGCCCAAGGCCCCAAAAAGGCTCACTGGTGCTCGAGGTCGATTCCATCCGCAAGGAATTCGGCGGGCTGGTCGCGGTGAACGATATCAGCTTCTCGTTGAAGGCCGGGGAAATCATGGGGCTGATCGGGCCTAACGGCGCCGGCAAAAGCACCACCTTCAATCTGATCACGGGCGTTCTGCAGGCCACGCGCGGCACGGTGCGGTTCTTGGGCGAGCGGCTGGATGTCCTGCCTTCGCGCGAGATCGCCAAGCTCGGCGTGGGCCGCAGCTTCCAGCATGTGCAGTTGCTGCCGACCATGACGGTGCTTGAAAACGTCGCCCTGGGCGCGCATCTGCGCAGCAAGGTCGGCGTGCTGGCAGCCGCCCTGCATATCGAACGGCGGGACGAGGCCGAGCTGCTGCACGAAGCCGCCAAGCAACTGCAGCGCGTCGGCCTGGGCGACTACCTGTACGAGCAGGCCGGCAACCTGGCCCTGGGGCAGCAGCGCATTCTTGAAATTGCGCGCGCCCTCGCGGCAGACCCCATACTGTTGCTGCTCGATGAGCCTGCCGCGGGCTTGCGCTACAAGGAGAAGCAGGAACTGGCGAAGGTGCTGGACCAGCTTCGCCAGGAAGGCATGAGCATCCTGCTGGTCGAGCACGATATGGACTTTGTCATGAATCTTACCGACCATCTGGTCGTGATGGATTTCGGTACGAAGCTGGCCGAAGGTTTGCCCGCCGACATTCAGAAGAACCCCAAGGTCCTGGAAGCCTATCTTGGCGGAATCGATGATGAAATGGATTTTGATGATCCCCCGGGCGATACGCCCAAGGGCGGAGCAGTGCCGGCAGCGACGGGAGGATAGTCATGAGCGTCAATAAACCCAAGCATCCCATCCTGCAGGTCACCGATCTTTCCACCCGGTACGGCAAGGTCAATGCGGTCGTGGGCGCCAATATCGCGGTAACGCGCGGCAGCATCGTGACGGTCATCGGCGGCAACGGCGCGGGCAAGTCGACCTTGCTGAACTCCATCATGGGGTCCCTGCCGTCTACCGGAAGCTGCTCGGGATCCGTGCAGTACCTGGGTTCGGAGATCGGCGCCTGGCAGGTGGAGCGCCGCGTCTCGGACGGTATTTCGCTGGTGCCCGAAAGGCGGGAGCTTTTCGGCAGCATGTCGGTGGAAGACAATCTACTGCTGGGCGGCTTTCGCCTGTATCGCGCCGGCAAGCACGGTTGGCGGGAAACCATCAACGAGGTCTATGACCTGTTTCCGCGCCTGCGCGAGCGCAAGTCGCAGCAAGCGGGAACTCTGTCGGGCGGCGAACGCCAGATGCTGGCCGTCGGGCGGGCGCTGATGGCCCAGCCTCAGCTCCTGATGCTCGATGAACCCAGCCTTGGCCTCGCGCCACGCATCGTCCGGGAAATCTTCCAGATCATCTCGCGCCTGCGCAGCACGGGCGTCGCCATACTGCTGGTCGAACAGAATGCGCGCGCGGCCCTGCAGGTGGCGGACTACGGATACGTGCTGGAGACCGGCGAGGTGGTGCTGGAAGGCAAGGCCAAAGAGCTGGCCGGCAATCCGCGCGTCATCGAAAGCTACCTGGGATTGGGTACGGGGAACAAGGAGAAGGACTGAGGATGGCAGGGGTAACCCAAGTAGGGTCAGACCCCATGCGGGGTCTGACCCTGGGCGTCTGAATAATGGGGTCTGACCCCGCACGAGTCTGACCCTGGGCGTTTGAGTGATGGGGTCAGACCCCGTACGGGGTCTGACCCCTCTAATACACGCCGTAAGACCGCTTGCAGGTCTTGTTCAGGTTGCTCTGGATGACCGCTTCGTCCAGGTGGTTGGTCAGCCCATCGTAAACGCCGCCGACGACAAAGTCGTAGACGCTGGAGAGTCCCCACTGGGAGGCGATCTGGCGCCAGTTCTCCAAGTCTTTTGCGTCGACCACCCCGTCTTTGTTGCCGTCGCCCGGACAATCGGGTTCTGAGGCCAGGATGCGGTCCAGCGTCGCGTGCAGATTGTCATAGATGGCCTGCGTTTCGGTTGTGGGGCTGGCCAGAAGGTTGCGATCGGGCGTATCGAGCAGTGGCTTGGGTGTCGCCTGGTCGACCTCGTATAGTTCATCGATCGTGTTGGTCTGGATTTCGTTGACGGCGGGATTGAAGTCGAGGACGATGTTGCGCACCAGCTTGTAGCGGTCGTTGCGCACGGCCATCGTGACGTCCGGCAGTACGTTGAACATTTCCCGGCCTTCGTTGTATAGCGCATGGTTTACATCCGCGCATGTCTCGTACCCCACGCCGTTATTGGGAATCACGCTGTCGTGGGTGTAATCCGCGCCCCACCAGTTGCCTTGGTTGTCCTGGCATACCTCTTTGGACGGAGCGCTTTGGGTGCAGCTGCCGCTGATCACGCATGGGCCGTTTCTGGCGCCGTGGGCTTGCAGATTGCCGCCGCCCATCGTGAAGTTGATGGTGCGCAGGCTGGCTTGCTCTGGATTGGCGAGATAGGGCAGCAGGCCCACTGAATCGATGGTGCGCGGCACGGTTTTGTGAGCGTCCAGGCCGGCGATTTCGGCGAAAAACTGGAATAAATCCACGGCGTTGACCATGTGCTCGACATTGCGGTCGGGCTGGACGACTTGCGGCCCGGCGATGATCAGCGGGTCCCAGACGCCTGTCTGGTAAGAAGTTCCTTTCGCCTGGGACGGGATGAACGGCTGTTTGACTGCGGTGCCCAGTGTGCCATTGTCGCCGATGATCACAATGGTCGTGCCCGAGGTCTTGGGGTCGTAGACCAGGCTGCCGTCATCGGCTCGGCCGGCCAGGCCTGTTTCGACCAGCAGCCGCCCGAATTCGGTATCCATGGCTTCCGTCATTTTGTCTTGAATCAGCCTGCCTGCTTCCGGTCCGTTGCAATCCCAGTTGTCTGATACGGGATCGTTGCGCATGGAAATCAGGTCGCCCGGCGGCTGCTGCCAGGGCGTATGCGCCGCGGTGAAGCTGACCGTGGCCATCCAGGGCTTGTTCGCGGGACGCGACTTGATCCAGTTGATCGCCGCATCGGTTTCCAATTGGGTACGGTATTTTCGGGCGCGCGGATCGGCGAGGGGCACCTCTTCGACACTGTCTCCGTTGATAATAACCAGCGGTGAGACGTAGTACCCGTTGACGCGCGAAAAGTTCAGTGTAGACGGTGGCTTTCCGCAGAGCTCGTTTGGAACGAAGATGCCGCCCGAGGCCAGGCATTGCAGGCCGGCCGCATCTTGCACAAGCGCGCTGCGCGTGACAACCGAGCAAGTGTTGTCAGCTTGATAGCAGGCGCCTGTATCCGCGCCGCCGGCCTGCGTGCCGGGTACGAAACCGCAGGAATAAGTTTTTTCGGGACCTACGCCGCCCGCGGTGGTGTCAACGGAGCCGGGCAGCCCGCCCACCCAGCCATAGAAGTAGTCCCAGCCCGCCACGCTGGGAGTGGCGGCGCCGGCTTGATTGTTTTCCGGACCTGCCAAGTGAAATTTGCCGAACAGCCCGCTTTCATAGCCTGCCTCCTTCAGCAGCTTGGGCGTCGTCATGTCGTAAGGCGAGAGCTGGGAATTGGCCAGATCGCTGGGCCCGAGTGCCTGGTTCACATTCGTGCGGAATGGATACCTGCCTGCAAAGAAAGCGGCGCGGCCGGGCGAGCATTCGGGCATCGACCAGGTATTGCGGAATCGGACGCCTGCCCGCGCGATCGCATCCATGTTCGGCATGCTTGGCGGCGTGGCGCCACCGTAGCCGAAGGACTTCATCTGATCGATACCGACGTCGTCCATGATGACAAACAGGATGTTGGACGGCGCGGGATCGCTGGATGCGACGTTGCTGTCGCTGCCGCAGGAAGTCAAGCCTAGCGCGGCGGCCGCCGCGAGTGCCATCGTTGGAAGCGTCTTTTTCACTGCGGTCTCCTGAGGGCTCATGCCCGCCCCAGGCGCTGGACGCTGAATATGACGCTACGTCTTTTAACCTAGGCCTATGTTCTTCGTATTAGGATGTCAGGAAAAGGGTAACGGATTATTGCCGGTGGTGCAATAAGGGGTCAGACCCCGTACGGGGTCTGACCCCATGCCTACCCCGGGTCAGGCCCCAAGCTTACTTCGGGTCTGACCCCCATCATGCTTACTCTTTCTTGAGGCGATGGCTGATTTCGCCGACGATGCCGCGCCGGAAAGCCATGACGCACAGGATGAAGATCAGTCCGATCACGATGGTGACGGACTCGCCCAGCACCTGGAACCATTTGATGCCGGTTTCCTGGCTGAGCAGACGGCCGAATTCCCCGACCTTGTTTTCGAGCATGACGACGATGAAGGCGCCGAGCACCGGACCCGTGAATGTGCCGAGGCCGCCGATCAGGGTCATGAGGATGACCAGGCCGGACATTTGCCAGGTGGCATCCGACAGCGTTGCCGAAACGAAGACCAGGGACTTGCTGGCGCCGGCCAGGCCGGCGAGCGTGGCCGACAGCACGAAGGCCAGCAGCTTGAAGTTGTCGACGTCGTAGCCCAGGGAAATCGCTCGGGCTTCGTTCTCGCGTATGGCTTTGAGCACCTGCCCGAAAGGAGAGTTGATTGCGCGCCAGATTACGGCATAGCCAAGAATGAAAATGGCCATGATGAAATAGTACAGATTGAAGTCGTTGGACAGGTCGATGCCGAGCACGCTGCCGCGCGGTATGCGTTGCAGGCCGTCTTCACCGTGCGTAAATGGCGCCTGCAAAAAGAAGAAGAACAACATTTGGGCCATTGCGAGCGTGATCATGGCGAAATAGATGCCGCTGCGCCGGATGGCAATGGCGCCCATGACCAGGCCCATGAGCGCGGCGACGGCCGTGCCGAACAGCAGCCCCGCGGTCGTGGGCATTCCCCAGACCGTGAGCGCGTGGCCGGTGGCATACGCGGCACCGCCCAGGAAGGCGGCATGCCCGAAGGAGAGCAGGCCGGTGAAGCCCAGCAGCAGGTTGAAGGCGCAGGCGAACAGCGCATAGCACATGACCTTCATGACGAAGATGGGATAGGCTCCGAGGGCCGGCAGCAGGGCGATGACGATCGCGGCGAGCAGGTAGCCGATCAGTTGACGATTCATTTTTCTTTCCCAAATAGCCCGGCGGGACGCAGCAGCAGGACGATGACCATGATGATGAATACGACGGTATTCGATGCTTCCGGCCAGAACACCTTGGTCAGGCCCTCGATGACGCCCAGCCCCAGGCCCGTGAGGATGGACCCCATGATCGAGCCCATGCCGCCGATCACGACGACGGCGAAGACCACGATGATGAGGTTGGAGCCCATGAGCGGCGATACCTGCATGATGGGGGCCGCGAGCACGCCGGCAAAGCCGGCCAGCGCGACGCCGAAGCCATAGGTGAGCGTGACGACCAGCGGCACGTTGACGCCGAAGGCCTCCACCAGCTTGGAATTTTCCGTGCTTGCCCGCAGGAGCGCGCCAAGCCGCGTCTTTTCGATCATGAACCACGTGGCCAGGCAAACCAGGACGGACGCAATGACCACCCAGCCGCGGTAAACAGGCATGTACATGAAGCCGAGATTGACGCCTCCGCGCAGCAATTCGGGCGTGGGGTAGGGCTGGCCCGATACGCCGTAGAGACTGCGGAAAACGCCTTCGATGAGCAGGGTCAGGCCAAAAGTGAGTAGCAGGCCATAGAGATGGTCCAGCTTGTACAGATGGCGGATCAGCAGGCGCTCGAGGATGATGCCGAAGAGACCGACGACGAGAGGCGCCAGGATGAGCATGATCCAGTAGTTCAGGCCCAGGTACTGCAAGCCCATCCAGGCCACGAATGCACCCAGCATGTAGAGGGCGCCGTGCGCGAAATTGATGATGTTGAGCAGGCCGAAGATGACGGCCAGGCCGAGCGACAGCACGGCATAGAACGAACCATTGACCAGGCCCAGCAGCAACTGTCCCAACAAGGCCTGGATAGGAATGCCGAATAAATCAGTCATGTTGATATTGAATCCGTGGCAGGGCGCGCAGCGGGCCCGGGGTGACACGCAGGCCCCCGGGCCGGAGGCGCCGGGGACCTATGACACTTAGATTTACTTTTTGATTAACGGGCAAGTGGATTCTTCCAGCGAGGCGTAGACCTCGTTGCCGGGAAGCGTGGCCACCTTCTTGTAGTAATCCCAGGGGCGCTTGGATTCGCTTGGCGCCTTCACCTGCATCAAGTACATGTCATAGACCATGCGGCCGTCTTCACGCACGACGCCGTTGGTTGCGAACATGTCGTTGATCTTGTTGGACTTCATCCACTTCATGAGGGTGTCGGCGTCGTCGGTGCCGGTTTCCTTGACGCCTTTCAGGTAGAAGGCGGCGCTGGAGTAGTCCGCAGCCTGGACGAAGGAGGGCATGCGGTTGTGGTCCTTGTAGAAACGCTCGGCCCATTTGCGGGATTCGTCGGATTGATCCCAGTACCAGCCGGAGGTGAGATATAGTCCTTGAGTGGCTTCCAGGCCGAGCGCATGGATGTCATTGATGAACACCAGCAGGCCGGCAAGCTTCATCGTTTGCGTGACCCCGAATTCGCTGGCCGCCTTGACGGACGCGATGAAGTCGCCGCCGGCGTTGGCCAGGCCCAGGATCTTGGCGCCCGACGATTGCGCCTGGAGCAGGAAGGACGAGAAGTCGGAAACGGCCAGCGGCGCGCGGACGCTGCCCAGCACTTTGCCCCCCGCCTTTTTTACGACTTCGGATGTATCGCGCTCGAGCGAGTGGCCGAAGGCATAGTCGGCGGTCAGGAAGAACCAGGAGTCGCCGCCGTTCTTGACTACCGCGGACCCGGTGCCGCGCGCCAGCGCGATGGTGTCGTAGGCATAGTGGATGGTGTAGGGCGTGCACTGCGAATTGGTAAGGTTGGAAGACCCGGCGCCAATGGCGATGTAGGGTTTCTTTTTCTCGGCAGCGACGGCGGCCATGGCAAGCGCCGTGGACGAGTTCGTGCCGCCGACGAGCATATCGAGTTTTTGCTCATCGAACCATTCGCGTGCGCGGGTCGAGGCGACGTCGGGCTTGTTCTGGTGGTCAGCAACGAGGAGCTCGATCTTCTTGCCATTGATTTCACCGCCCGCATCGGCAATGGCCATGCGGATGGCGTCTGCGCCCGCCTTGCCATCGAGATCGGAATAAACACTGGACATGTCGGTGATGAAGCCGATGCGGATGACGTCGTCGGAAATGCCCGCAGCCAGGCCGGGCGTGGCAAAGCCTACGCCCGCAAGGGCCAGTGCTGCAGTAAGGGTGCGCAGTTTCATAAGGTGAGTCTCCTTGTCGTGACCGGCGGGATGTGCCGGGAAATCGTTTTGCCTGGTCTGCATGAGTGGGTGGGGATGCTTTGGGCCGGAAGGCATTGATCGGCCCTAGACGCCCAGCAGGATATTGAGCGCATCCTGTTTGGATTGAAGCTCGTTGGCATTGAATTGTTCGACGATCTGGCCGTGTTCCATCACGTAGAAGTGGTCGGCCAGGGGCGCGGCGAAGCGGAAGTTCTGTTCCACCATCACGATGGTGTAGCCCTTGCTCTTGAGAGTGGTGATCATGCGGGCGAGGGCTTGCACGATGACGGGAGCGAGACCTTCGGAGATCTCGTCCAGCAATAGCAGGTTCGCGCCTGTGCGCAGGATGCGGGCCACCGCCAGCATTTGCTGTTCGCCGCCCGAAAGACGCGTGCCCGGAGAGTGCTTGCGTTCTTCGAGATTGGGAAACATTTCGTAGATTTCGGCCAGCGACATGCCGCCGCCCAGCGTATCGCCGACGACCGGCGGCAGCAGCAGGTTCTCTTCGCAGGACAGGCCGGCGAATATGCCGCGCTCTTCGGGGCAATAGCCGATGCCCAGGTGTGCGATGCGGTAGGTGGGCAGGTTGATGGATTCGGTGCCCTGTATGCGGATGGATCCCTTGCGTGATCCTGTGAGGCCGAGAATGGCGCGCAATGTGGTGCTGCGGCCGGATCCGTTGCGCCCGAGCAGGGTGACGACCTGTCCTTCTTCGACTTTCATGTTCACGCCGTGCAGCACATGGGACTCGCCGTACCAGGCATGCAGATTGGAGATTTCGAGTGCCGGCTCGTTCATCAGTGGGCCCCTTCGAGTTCGCCGCTGGTCGTTCCCATGTAGGCTTCCATGACTGCGGCGTTGCGTGAGACTTCTTGGTAGTTGCCTTCGGCCAGCACCGATCCGCGGGCCAGCACCGTGATCTTGTCGGCGATCTGGGAGACGACGTTCATATTGTGTTCGACCATGAGTATCGTGCGGCCTGCGCTGACTTTCTTGATCAGTTGAGTGACCCGGCTGACGTCTTCGTGACCCATGCCTTGCGTGGGTTCGTCGAGCAGCATCAGTTCGGGGTCCATGGCCAGGGTGGTGGCGATTTCCAGGGCGCGCTTGCGGCCATAGGGTAGATTGACCGTGCGCTCGTCTGCGAAGTCGGCCAGATCGACCTGTTCGAGCAGGGCGCGAGCGGCATCATTGAGGCGGTCGAGCGTTCTATGGCTGCGCCAGAAGTGATAGGACATGCCGGTGCCGCGCTGCAGGCCGATGCGTACGTTCTCGAGCACGGTCAACTGGGGAAATACGGCGGAGATCTGAAATGAGCGGATGATGCCGCGACGCGCGATTTGCGCGGGCTTCTCGTGGGTGATCTCTTTGCCCGCGAAGAAGATCTTGCCTGAAGTGGGCACCAGGAATTTGGTCAGCAGATTGAAGCAGGTGGTTTTGCCCGCGCCGTTCGGACCGATGAGAGCATGGATGCTGCCGCGTTCGACCTGCAGGCTGACGTCGTTCACGGCGACGAAGCCGCGGAATTCCTTGACGAGATTTTTTGTTTCTAGAATGTGATCGCTCATACCAACCCGCTTGGCTCTTTATACTGTTCAGGCTGCGAAAAGTATGCGAGTTGGCTCGGTAAAACGCCATGCGGGTTTTACATAGGATCTGGAAAACCCTTAACGTGTTTTCTCCTTGTATTCACAAAGGTCCTCGATGCCGCATTGCGGGCACTTGGGCGTGCGAGCCACGCAGACGTAGCGCCCATGCAGGATCAGCCAGTGATGGGCGTCGAGCAGGAAAGGTTTCGGAATGACTTTTTCAAGCTTGCGTTCGACTTCGACCACGTTTTTACCGGGGGCGATCCGGGTGCGGTTGGCAACGCGAAAGATATGCGTATCAACCGCGATCGTGGGATGCCCGAATGCCGTGTTGAGCACTACGTTCGCCGTTTTCCGGCCTACGCCGGGCAAGGCCTCAAGCGCTTCCCTGTCTTCGGGAACCTGGCCGCCGTGCTGTTCCATCAGAATATGACATGTCTTGATCACATTCTTTGCCTTGGTCTTATAAAGGCCGATGGTCTTGATGTAGTCGCTGAGCCTTTCCTCGCCGAGCGCCAGCAATCCTTGCGGCGTGCCGTGCTCGGGAAAGAATTTTCGCGTGGCCAGGTTCACGGACCGGTCGGTGGCCTGCGCCGAAAGAAGGACGGCGATCAGCAACTGGAAGGTGCTTGCATATTCCAGTTCGGTCGTCGGGCTGGGATTGGCGGCTCGCAGCCGCTCGAAGATTTCAGTTCGTTTGGCCTGGTTCATTTTTTCGACGCCGCGCGCGGGCCTTGGCCAGCGCATCGGCAATGATTTTTTGTTTGAGTGCGGAATCGCCGCCCATGCCCGTGGCGATGGGCGCCTTGTTGGCCAAGGTCCGGGCGGCCAGCGCGGATGATTCATGGTGCTGGCCGCTAAGCCGCTGTTGACGCCGCTGGTGGCGTTCGCGCGCGCGCGCTGCGTGGTCGGGCGTCCACTCGTGAGTGGCGGGAATCATGTCGATGCAATCGACCGGACAGGGCGCTACGCAAAGATCGCAGCCGGTGCAGCGGTCCGCCAGCACCGTGTGCATGAGCTTGTTCGCGCCGACGATGGCATCCACCGGGCAAGCCTGTATGCAAAGTGTGCAGCCTATACAGTGGGCTTCGTCTATGACCGCGATGCACAGCGGCACATGCTCTCCGCATTCGGGGTCAAGGGGAAGTTCGGGCGTGTCCAGGATTTCCGCGAGCAGGCGTATGCCCTCCGGGCCGCCGGGCGGGCAGCGATTGATGGCTTCGCCTTCTGTCGCCAGGGCGCGTGCATAGGGCAGGCAGCCATCGTATCCGCACTTCGTGCATTGGGTCTGCGGGAGTGCGGCATCGATGCGTTCGATGAGTGAAGAGGCTTGCATAAGTAAAAAGGGCCCGCGCAGGGCCCCAAGGCGTGCGCTTGCCAGGCCCTACGCCATGTCGCGTATGAATTGCGCTATTTTAGGATAGATGATGTTGCGCCAGCGCCGACCGGAAAAAATGCCATAGTGTCCGCAGCCCATGGCGGTGTAGTGCTGCTTGCGTTCGGCCGGTATGCCGGCGCAAAGCGTTTGCGCGGCCTGCGTCTGCCCTTGGCCGGAGATGTCGTCGAGTTCGCCTTCGATCGTCATCAGTGCGGTATGCCGGATGACGGACGGGTCGACCTTCCGGCCGTCGATGATCCAGGTTCCAAGAGGGAGCCGGTGCTCTTGGAAGACGATCTTGATGGTGTCCAGATAGAATTCGGCCGGCATGTCCAGCACGGCGTTGTATTCATCGTAGAACCGGCGGTGCGCCTCGGCGTCATCGTCGTCGCCCTTGAGCAGGTCCATGTAGAAATCGTAGTGCGAGCGCAGATGCCGATCGGGGTTCATCGCCATGAATCCCGCATGCTGCAGGAAGCCGGGATAGACATGCCGGCCCGCGCCGGGATAGCGCGCCGGCACGCGGTGTATGACATTGTTCTCGAACCAGCTGTACGATTTGGTGGTGGCGAGGCGGTTGACCTGGGTCGGCGATTGCCGGGTATCGATGGGGCCGCCCATCATGACCATGCTGCAGGGCTGACAGGGATCATCGTTGGCGGCCATGAGCGATACCGCCGCCAGGACCGGCACGGTGGGCTGGCAGACCGCAATGACATGCGTCTGCGGGCCCAGATGGCGCAGAAAGCCCTGTATGTATCGTACGTAGTCGTTCAGGTGGAACGGGCCGGCATCGGCAGGCACCATGCGGGCGTCCAGCCAATCGGTGACATAGACGTCGTGGTGGGGCAGCAGGGTACGGACGGTGTCGCGCAACAACGTGGCATGGTGGCCTGAAAGCGGCGCCACCAGGAGGATGCGCGGATCGTCGTCCAGCTTCGCCCGGCTGTCGCGCTGAAAATGGATCAGGTTGCAAAAAGGCTTGCTGAGCGCGATCTCTTTGCGGACCACCACGGGGTGGCCGTCGCGCTCGGTGCTGTCCAGCCCCCATGCGGGCTTTTCATAATCCTTGCCCAGGCGGTGGACCAGCTCGTAGGCGGCCGCAACCTGCCGGGACACCGGCGTATAGCTGAAGGGGCTGTAGGGGTGGGAGAAAAGCTGGCTGCCTGAATTGGTAAAGGCGGCCAAAGGGGTCAGGAAGGCCCGTTGGAGTTCGTGCAGATCGTACAGCATGAGAGGGTGCGGCCTTATAAAAATATTCTTCTTGTGAGCATGGTTATAAGCTAATCACAATCACGCTAGATTACCAATAAGAAGTTACCAGAAGTTTGCATCTTCCCTGGGCGGCACCGCTGATCATCTGTTGTTTTAACGTTACTTTTCAAGATACTTCAGTTTGTCGGGCACGCCATTCCAGTCATCGGCGTCGGGCAGAGGCGACTTCGACCGGTTGATGGGGCCGAACTCGGGAGTGAGTTCGGCATTCAGGGCAATGTACTGGACTTGGTCCTGGGGGACGTCCTCTTCGGCAAAGATAGCGTTGGCGGGGCATTCCGGCACGCAGACCGCGCAGTCGATGCATTCGTCCGGATCGATCACCAGGAAATTGGGCCCTTCGCGGAAACAGTCCACCGGACAGACGTCGACACAATCGGTGAACTTGCATTTGATACAGTTTTCGGTGACAACGTGTGTCATTTCAAAGCTCCAACATCAGATGAGCTTGATTTTACCCAATTAACTGAAGGTAAGCCCGGATTGACCTGTCGGCAAAGCTGGTCTTTGCCTCTATGATGTCGTTTGCATCGGAGGCAGGGCGGCCGCCCTGTGATATGGTAAGCAAAACTTTCGCCGGACCCCATGATAATTACTTCGTTACTCGACACCGATCTGTACAAGTTCACCATGATGCAGGTGGTCCTGCATCAGTTCCCCGCCGCGCAGGTCGAATATCGTTACAAGTGCCGTAATCCCAATATCAACCTGGCGGCCTATCTGGACGAAATCCGCGAGGAAGTGCACCAACTGTGCCAGTTGCGCTTCACCGAGGCGGAACTTCAGTATCTGCGTTCGCTCCGATTCATCAAAAGCGATTTCGTCGATTTTCTGGGGCTGTTCCACCTTCCCGAAAAATGCATCAGCATCACCGAAAGCAAGGTGCCGGGTGAAATCGAAATCAGCGTGAAGGGGCCGTGGCTGCACACCATATTATTCGAAATCCCCGTGCTGGCGATCGTGAACGAAGTGTACTTCCGCAACGTCTGCCGTGAACCTGGCTGGGAAGAAGGGCGCAAGCGGCTGCAGGAAAAAATGCGTCTGGTCGTCGATGACCCCGCTCTGGCCGACTTCCGTGTCGCGGAATACGGCACACGCAGGCGGTTCTCGAAGCTCTGGCACGATGAAGTCGTGACCACCATGAAAAGCCAGATGGGCGTCCACTTTGCCGGCACCAGCAACGTGGAACTGGCCATGAAGCACCAGGTCACCCCGCTGGGGACCATGGCTCACGAATACCTGCAGGCCTGCCAGGCGCTCGGGCCGCGCCTGCGCGACTCGCAAGTCTATGCGCTGGAAGTCTGGGCCAAGGAATACCGCGGCGACCTCGGGATCGCGCTGTCCGACGTCTACGGCATGGATGCCTTCCTGCGTGACTTCGACATGTATTTCTGCAAGCTGTTCGACGGGGCGCGCCATGATTCGGGCGACCCTTTCGTATGGGGCGAACGCCTGCTCGAGCATTACGCTCGCAACCGCACCGATCCCCGTACCAAAATCCTGGTGTTCTCCGACGCCTTGACCATTCCGCGCGCCATCGAGCTCGCCAAGCATTTCGCCGGCCGTTGCAAGATTTCTTTCGGAATCGGCACCAATCTTACCAACGACCTGGGCCACGAGCCCTTGCAAATCGTGATGAAGATGGTCCGCTGCAACGGTCAACCCGTGGCGAAAGTGTCGGATGCGCCTGAAAAGACCATGTGCGACGACCCAGCCTACCTGGCCTACCTGCGCCAGGTCTTCGAACTGCCGCCGGCCTGAGGTCTGCTATATTTGCCAGTTTTGGAGGCTTCTTATGAGCGAAGTGGAACGCGTCAATGTTGAAAAACGTCTGTCGGACATGGCCATCTACAATGGCGTCGCCTACCTGGCGGGCCAGGTCCCCGATGACGCATCGCTGGATATCCAGGGCCAGACAGCGCAAGTCCTGGCCACCATCGACCGGCTGCTCGCCACGGCCGGCACCGACAAGTCCCGCATTCTAATGGCCCAGATCTTCGTTGCCAACATGAAGGAATTCGACGGCATGAACAAGGCTTGGGACGCATGGGTCGCGCCGGGCAACGCTCCGCCCCGGGCAACCATCGAGGCTCGCCTGGCCAATCCCGACTACAAAGTCGAAATCGTCGTCACCGCCGCCCTGCGTTAAGCCGGCCCGGGCGGCTTTCACAGCAGCAGGGCCGCCAGCAGGCCGCCCATGTTTTCGCTGGCCTGCCGGTCTTGCGGGCCGATGGTCTTCGGTGCGAGTATGGCCTCGGCGGTTTGCGCCGCGGTGTTTGCGATATAGGCAGGGGCCGCCGGCTTGAGGCGCCAGCCGGTGCAGATTCTTTCGGCCTGGCGCACGGCATTGCCGCCGTCGCTGCCCGCGCTGACCAGCAGCCCGTAGTGGCGCCCGTTCAGGCGGTCCAGCACGGCATAGTAATTGCGGTCGAAGAATTCCTTCATTGCTCCGCTCAGGCCGGCAAGATTCTCCGGACAGCAGAACAGCATGGCGTCCGCGCCCAGCAAGTCTTCCGCCTGGGCCTCGTCGGCGTGCCGGATCACGATATCCAGCCTGTGCTCTGCCTGCAATTCGTCGGCGGCGGCGCGGGCGCCCGCAATTGCGGCATCCGCCATCTGTTTTGCGGCGCCGGTGCGCGAATGCCATACGATAAGCAGGGTTTTCCGAGTCTCTGAATTCATGATGGTCGTTGTTTCGCATGGCCTCCATACACGTTAGTATAGGGGCGCTGCAAAATTCGCACGCTTCTGTTGTCTGTAAGTTTCCCGCCATGGCTACGATTGCTCCACCGGATTCCGAAAAATTGCCCTTCGATGCGCAATGGTTCAAACGCGCTTGCGCGGACCTGGACGAGAGCGGCTGCCAGTTGCTGAAGGACGCCGCGGATTGGGCGCGCGAGCATACCACCGGCCTTCTGGCCACCACCGGCGAACCGCTTGCGGAACACAGCGCGGAGGTGGTGCTGATTCTGGCCGAACTCGGCACCGATGCCCAGGCGCGCGCCAGCGCGCTGCTGACCGTCCTGCGACCCGAGAACACACGCAACGAACGCGACGATCCTTTGTTCAAGCGGTTCGGCCCGGAAGTCATGTCTCTCGTCCAGGGTACGCGCGCCTTGCTGCGGCTTGGCCATCTTGCGGGGCAGGCGACCGATCAGGCCGCCACCGGCACGGATCAAAAGGAGATGCAGCGCAAGATGCTGCTGGCCATGGCTGCCGACTTGCGCATCGTCCTGATGCGCCTCGCATCGCGCCTGCAGTCCTTGCGCTGGCACGCCAGTTCCAAGACGCCATGCCCAAGGAGTTTCGCGCAGGAGACCATGGAGCTCTATACGCCCCTGGCGAACCGGCTGGGAATATGGCAGATCAAATGGGAAATGGAAGACCTGGCGTTCCGATTCCTGGAGCCCGATACCTACAAGACCATCGCTCGCCAGCTCGAGGAAAAACGCGTCGAACGCGAGGCCTTCATCAGCGATACGGTCCGGCGGCTGCGGGCCGCCCTGAAAAAGGCGCGCATACATGCCGACGTGAGCGGCAGGCCCAAGCACATCTACAGCATCTGGAACAAGATGCGCAACAAGAGCCTGGAGTTCAATCAGCTGTACGACCTGCGGGCCTTGCGAGTCATCGTCGAAGACGAGCGCGCCTGCTATGGCGCACTGGCGCTGGTGCATGCCATGTGGACGCCGGTTTCCGATGAGTTCGACGACTATATTTCGCGGCCGAAGCCCAATGGCTACCGGTCGCTGCACACCGTGGTGGCCGACGCGCAAGGCAGAACGTTCGAGATTCAGATACGCACGCACGAAATGCACCAGTTCGCCGAATACGGCATGGCGGCCCATTGGCGCTATAAAGAGGCGGGGCCGCGCGGAGGGCAGGTTGCTGCTTCGGGCGGCTACGATCAGAAAATCGCCTGGATGCGGCAATTGCTTGCTTGGGACAAAGACGACGCGGAAACACTGCGCGCGCCGGAGGGCACCGAAACTGCGCGGGCGGCTGATGAACGCATCTACGTCATGACCCCCCAGGCGCGAGTCATCGAGCTGCCGGCCGGCGCGACGCCGGTCGATTTTGCCTATTACCTGCACACCGACCTGGGCCACCGCTGCCGGGGCGCGCGCGTCGATGGGCAGATGGTCCCGTTGCTGACCCGGTTGTCGACCGGCCAGACGGTGGAAATCATTGCGGCCAAATCGGGCGGCCCGTCCCGCGACTGGCTCAACCCCCAACTGGGGTTCCTGGCCAGCCCTCGTTCGCGCGCCAAGGTCAGGGCCTGGTTCAATGCGATCGAGCTGCAGCAGCGCATCTCGCAGGGCCAGGCCATGGTGGAAAAAGAGCTGCAGCGCCTGGGCAAGACCGCGGTCAACCTCGAGCAAATGGCCCAACAGCTCGACTTCGCACGCGCCGATGACCTTTACGTCGCGGTGGCCAAGGAAGAGTTCAGCCTGCGCCAGATCGACTACCTGCTCATGGGCGGCAAGGGCCGCACACCGGAGGGTGACTCCGAGGCGAACGTATCCGAGGCCCGGATCTACGGTAGCCGGGACGAGAGCGTGGCGCGCACCGGCAAGAGCGGCGTGCTGGTGGTGGGCGTGGACTCGCTGATGACCCAGCTTGCGCGCTGCTGCCGCCCCGCGCCTCCCGACTCCATCGTCGGGTTCGTGACGCGCGGCCGCGGCGTGTCCATACACCGGCGCGATTGCAGCGCCTATGCCGCGCTGGCCGCCCGCAGCCCCGAACGGCTGATCGATGTGGACTGGGGCAATACCGGCGACGCCGTGTACCCCATCGACATCAGCATCCATGCGCCGGAGCGTCCCAATCTGCTGCGGGACCTGTCCGAGGTCTTTGCCAAGCTGCGGCTGAACGTGGTGAGCGTCAATACGCACAGCCGGCGTTCGCTGGCCCACATGGTGTTCACCATCGAGGTGAAGAACGGCGAGCAGATCGGCAGGGCGCTTGCGGCGCTGAACGAGCTGTCGGGGGTGACGGCGGCGCGGCATTGAAGACGGCATGCGCCGCGCCGGTTTCCGTTGCCGGCGCGGCGCGCCGCCGAAACCTTGCGTCGGGACTGGTAAAATGGCCGGTCTCGACAATGTTGCATAACCAGAGAGTCATGTTTTGAAATCCTATACTCTGCCTGATCAGAACGGGCGCTTTGGCCAGTATGGCGGCTCATTCGTCGCTGAAACCCTGGTCCATGCCCTGGACGAGTTGCGTCTTGCCTATGACAAGTACCGCAATGATCCCGAATTCCTGAAGGAATTCGCCTACGAGCTCAAGCACTTCGTGGGGCGCCCCAGCCCTGTGTACCATGCTCGTCGATGGTCGGAAGAGCTGGGCGGAGCGCAAATCTGGTTCAAGCGCGAAGACCTCAATCACACGGGGGCGCACAAGATCAACAACTGCATAGGGCAGATCCTGCTGGCCCGACGCATGGGCAAGCCCCGCATCATTGCCGAAACCGGCGCGGGGCAGCATGGCGTTGCCACCGCCACCGTCGCCGCCCGCTACGGCCTGGAATGCGTGGTCTACATGGGCAGCGAAGACGTGCGCCGCCAGGCGTCCAATGTGTACCGCATGAAGCTGCTCGGCGCCACCGTGGTGCCTGTCGATTCCGGCTCGCGCACGCTCAAGGACGCCCTGAACGAGGCCATGCGCGACTGGGTCACCAATGTCGAAAATACCTTCTACATCATCGGCACGGTGGCCGGGCCGCATCCCTACCCCATGATGGTCCGCGATTTCCAATCCGTCATCGGCGATGAATGCCTTGAGCAGATGCCGGCCGAAACCGGTCGCCAGCCCGACTACGTGGTGGCTTCGGTGGGCGGCGGCTCGAACGCCATGGGTATCTTTTATCCCTATATCGAACACCAGGACGTAAGCCTGGTCGGCATCGAAGCGGCCGGAGAGGGCTTGTCCAGCGGCAAGCATGCGGCGTCGCTCAACGCGGGCGCGGTCGGCGTGCTGCACGGCAACCGCACTTATGTCATCCAGGACGACAACGGCCAGATCATCGAGACCCATTCCATCTCCGCCGGCCTGGACTATCCCGGGGTTGGTCCCGAACATGCCTGGCTGAAGGATTCTGGGCGTGCCCGCTACGAATGCATCGACGACAACGAAGCGCTCGCCGCATTCCATGCCTGCTGCCGTATCGAAGGGATCATGCCCGCGCTCGAGTCTTCACATGCGATCGCCTATGCACAGAAGCTTGCGCCAACGCTTCCCAAGGACAAAATCATTCTTGTCTGCCTGTCCGGGCGAGGCGACAAAGACATGCATACCGTGGCCGATTTCAGCGGCATCAGCCTGTAGGGAGCGGGGTTTACATAATGAATTCTTCCAACAAGCGTTTGCTTGCGAGCTTTGCCGATAAAGGGCGCACGGCGCTGATTCCATACATCACCGCCGGCGATCCCTCCATCGAGGCCACGCCGCGGTTGATGCACGCTCTGGTTCGCGCCGGAGCCGACGTCATCGAGCTGGGTGTTCCTTTTTCCGACCCCATGGCCGACGGCCCCGTCATTCAGCGTGCGGGCGAGCGTGCCATATGCCGGGGCGTGGGGCTGCGCCAGGTGCTCGACATGGTCGCCGAATTTCGTCTTCAGAACCAGGATACGCCCGTCGTCCTGATGGGCTATGCCAATCCCATCGAGCGCATGGGGCCGGCCGTGTTTGCGGAACGCGCGCAGCAGGCGGGCGTCGACGGCGTGCTGGTGGTGGATTACCCGCCCGAGGAAATCGAGTCTTTCGCCGAGCTGCTGGGCAAGGCGGAGATCGATCCCATATTCCTGCTGGCGCCTACGTCGACGCAGGAGCGCATGAGCAAGATCGGGCAATTGGCGCGCGGCTATGTCTATTATGTATCGCTGAAGGGCGTTACCGGCGCCGGTCACCTGGATACGGCAGACGTTGCGGCGCGCCTGGCCGAAATTCGCCGCCATGTGTCGATCCCGGTTGGCGTGGGCTTTGGCATCCGGGATGCTGATAGCGCCAAACGCCTGTCCGAGTGCGCGGATGCGGTCGTCATCGGCAGCAAGCTGATAGAAACCATGGAAGCCGCCGTGGCGCAGGTAAGCCAGCGCGGCGGCTCGCCCGAAGAAGCCGACACAGCGGCCATCGAAGCTGCGGAAGGCTGGCTGGCCGGAATCCGGCGGGTCCTGCCTTCGGGCGGTTGAGCAACAGAGCAAGAACCCAACGGCCCGAAGAGGGCCTACATCGGAAAAGAACATGAGTTGGATCGATAAAATACTTCCACCGCGCATCAACCGCAGCAGCGAGGGCGGCAGGCGGGTCCCCGAAGGGGTGTGGGTCAAGTGCCCGTCCTGCGAGTCCGTGCTGTACAAGGAAGACCTGAAGGCGACGCTCAACGTGTGCCCCAAGTGCAGCCATCACATGCGCATCGGCTCGCGTGCCCGCATTGATGCATTGCTCGATGCCGACGGACGCGTCGAAATCGGGCAGGAAACGCGCCCCATGGACCCGCTGAAATTCCGCGATACGCGCAAGTACCCGGACCGTGTCTCCGAAGCCGTCAAGCAGACGGGCGAAAACGAGGCCCTGGTCGTCATGAGCGGCTGCATCCTCGAGGTGCCGACCGTGCTGGCCTGCTTCGAATTCGAGTTCATGGGCGGATCCATGGGCTCCGTGGTCGGCGAGCGCTTTGCGCGGGGCGTCCAGGAGGCCATCAAGAACCGCACCCCATTCATCTGCGTCGCCGCCTCCGGCGGCGCACGCATGCAGGAAAGCGTGCTGTCCCTGATGCAAATGGCCAAAACCAACGCCATGCTCACGCGGCTGTCGGCGGCGGGCCTGCCGTTCATCAGCGTGCTGACCGATCCGACCATGGGCGGCGTCTCCGCCAGCTTCGCTTTCATGGGCGATGTCGTGATCGCCGAGCCCAAGGCCTTGATCGGTTTTGCCGGCCCGCGCGTCATCGAGCAGACTGTGCGCGAGAAGCTCCCCGAAGGCTTTCAGCGCGCTGAGTTCCTGTTGCAGAAAGGAGCGATCGACATGGTGGTCGACCGTCGCGAAATGCGCAATGAACTGGCCCACTTGATGGCCATCCTGACTCGTCAGCCGGTCGACGTGGTGGCCAAGGACTGAATGAGGGGTCAGACCCCATCCGGGGTCTGACCCCATGAAAAAGGATAAAGGGGGTCAGACCCGGAAGGGTCTGGCCCCATGTAGTAAAGACGGGGTCAGACCCCGAATGGGGTCTGACCCCTTGGAACCCACAAAAAAGCCTTGCCGGCGATGAGCCGGCAAGGCTTTTTTTGCGTGCGCCCGCCGCTAGGCGGCGGGCGTGAGCGCCATCAGTGGGTTTCCACCTGCTGCAAGGCTTCGCTGGCAACGGAGGCCACGGGCTTGCGGGCCCGGCCCAGGCGGACCGCCGGGGCGGGAGCCTCGGTTTGCGCCAAGGCTGCCTTGGTTTCGATGAGTTGCATGCCGGCGTTCTGCAGCACTTCATCCAGGCCGGTTTCCGCTTTGGATGCCGCGCCGTTCAGCGTGATCGGGGCTTGATCGCGGGTAGAGGCGGCTTCTTCGACGGGGGCGCCGGTGTCTTCGGGAGCTTCCGAGGACTGGGCCGCTGAAGCGGCTTCCGGTTCCGCTGAGGGTTCGGCCTGTTCCGGCTCGGCAGCCGGTGCTTGCGCCGTAATGGACGCCTCTTCATGTGCCGGAACGGTTTCGGCAGGCGCTTGCACGTCAGGTTGTACCGCCGCAGTTTCCGCGACGACCGTGGCCGGCTCGGTGGACGCTTCCTGGACGTCTGCACCCGTGGAGGCCGGGACGTCGGCAACCGGTTCAGCGGCGGCGTGCGCAATGGCGACCGGCTCCGTGATATTGGCCTGGGCGTCGCTGGTTTCGGCTTCCGCCACGTCGGTGACGGCGGCGGTTGGCTCTTCCGCGCTTGCGTCGGCGGGCTGGACATCGGCGGCCGGCGTGGCTTGGGGATCGAAGCCCGGTGTTTCGTGTCCGATGAAGGAAGCCTGCTCGTCGGCTGAGCCGTCCTCGTCGGTCTGGACGGTGCTGCCTTCCAGGCCGGCTTCCGAAGACTTGCGGCTACGGCGGCTGCGACGGCGACGACGCTTGCGCTCGGTTTCCTGCTGGTCGCCTTCGGCAGGCGTTTCGCTGATGAGCTCGGATTCGGCCACGATGGTTTCTTCGATGGCCTCGGCCTCGGGTTCGACAGGAATCACGGCGTCAACGATGGGGGCCGCTGCAACTGGCAGGGTAGCCAGCACGGTTTCGGTTTCCGTTGCCTCGGATTGGGTCTCTTCCCGGCGGTTGCGCCCGCGTCCGCGCCGGTTCCGGCTGCGCCCGTTGCCTTCGGTGGCGTCGGTCGCGAAGGAGGGAGCCGGCTGCTGGGGAGCCTGGCGAGGGGCTTCGCTCGCGATGGGAGCATCCTGAGTGTGGCGACGGGATTTCTGGGCAGGGGCCAGTTCTTCGCCCTTGATGCCGGCGGCTTCCGGACGGCGGTCGCCCCGGCGGGAGCGCCCGCGCTCGCTATGGCTGCGATCGCGGCGTTGTTCCTGGGAACGGTTTCCTTTGCCACGACCGCCATGCGCCGCCTTGGCGGGCTCGGCGGCGGGGGCCTCGGCCTTTTGCCCGCCGCCGGTCAGCCAGTTGATAAGGCGCTTCAGGAGACCTGCGCCTTGCTGGGCGGCAGGCGCCGACGCTTGTGCGCTGGGGGCGGATACGGGTGCCGGCTGAGAAGGCGTAATGCCCTTGACCAGCGCTTCGGGGCGCGTTTTGGACTCCAGCGCCTTGTTGGGCTCCCAGACGACCTTGTCCTCGGGTTGCGTCACGAGTTCGAAGCTGGTCTTGAGTTCCTCCAGGCGGGGATCGTCGTGGCGCAGCCGTTCGATATGGTGGTGCGGTGTTTCCAGATTCTTGTTGGGAATCAGGACGAGGTTGACCTTGAGCCTGGACTCGATCTTGGTGATGTCGGTGCGCTTTTCGTTCAGCAGGAAAGTGGCCACGTCGACCGGCACCTGGGCGTGAAGGGCGGCCGTGCCTTCTTTCATGGCTTCTTCCTGCAGCAGGCGCAGCACGTGCAGGGCGCTGGATTCAGCGTCGCGGACGACGCCGGTGCCATTGCAGCGCGGGCAGGTGATGTGCGAGCCTTCGTTCAGGGCGGGGCGCAGACGCTGGCGCGACAGTTCCATGAGCCCGAAGCGGGAGATCTTGCCCATTTGCACACGGGCGCGATCGAAATGCAGGGCATCGCGCAATCGTTGTTCGACCGCGCGCTGATTCTTGCTGTCCTCCATGTCGATGAAGTCGATGACGATCAGGCCGCCGAGGTCGCGCAGGCGCAGCTGGCGCGCCACTTCGTCAGCCGCCTCGAGGTTGGTGCGCATCGCCGTTTCTTCGATGTCGGCGCCCCGCGTCGAGCGTGCGGAGTTGACGTCGATCGCCACCAGGGCTTCAGTGTGGTCGATGACCACCGAGCCGCCCGAGGGCAGCTGGACTGTGCGCGAATACGCGGTTTCGATCTGGTGTTCGATCTGGAAACGGGAGAACAGCGGGATGTCGTCGCGATACATTTTGACGCGCTGGACGTTGTCCGGCATGACGACGCTCATGAAGGCGGTGGCCTGGTCGTAGATGTCGTCGGTATCGATGAGGATTTCGCCGATTTCGGGAGAGTAGTAATCGCGTATGGCGCGGATGACCAGGCTGGATTCCAGGTAGATGAGAATGGGCGCCTTGTTTTCGCGCGCCGCGCCGTCGATGGCATTCCAGAGCTGGAGCAGATAGGATAAGTCCCATTGGAGCTCTTCGACGCTGCGACCTATGCCGGCCGTGCGGGCGATGATGCTCATGCCGGACGGGACGTCCAGCTGGTCCATGGTTTCGCGCAGTTCCTGGCGGTCTTCGCCTTCGACCCGGCGCGAGACGCCGCCGCCCCGGGGGTTGTTGGGCATCAGGACCAGGTAGCGCCCGGCCAGCGAGATGAAGGTGGTCAGGGCGGCGCCCTTGTTGCCGCGCTCTTCCTTTTCGACCTGGATGATGAGTTCCTGGCCTTCGGAGAGGGCGTCCTGGATGCGCGCCGTGCGCACATCGACGCCTTCCTTGAAGTAGCTGCGGGCGATTTCCTTGAAGGGCAGGAAGCCGTGGCGTTCTTCGCCGTAGCTGACGAAGCAGGCTTCGAGGCCGGGCTCTATGCGGGTGATGACCCCTTTGTAGATGTTGCCTTTGCGTTGTTCGCGCCCGGCGGTTTCGATGTCGAGGTCAATGAGTTTTTGACCGTCGACAATAGCAACGCGTAGTTCTTCTTGATGCGTTGCATTGAACAGCATTCGTTTCATGAGTGTGTTTCTCCGTAGTCATGGCGCACCGTTGATCGGCGCACGACCGCGGGTCACTCGGTGTGTGGCGCTAAATCTGCGTGGCGGGGATGGCTGACGATGTCAGGCATTGCCCACCTTGTGTCGAGTAGGCACGGCGCACTGGTAGGTGCGCAGTTCAGTCAGCAGGAAGGTCAGGTTCACTATAGTGTTGTTGACGAAAATAAATTTGCTGGGAACGGCAGACGCGTGTTTTAAGCCGCGGCTGGTGCATAAGAACGATGACAAGCTTTGCAAAGAGATTCAGCGTCGCACGCGGTTGGCAGGTGATACTCGAATAGCGGGCTGTTCGCCACACCACCATCGGCGTATCGGGCTTGCCCCGGCGACCTAATGACCCAGAAGCTGAAACCCAGGCAGTACAATATGGCCTTTGTTCGTCCAACGGAGACGCACCTTGCATCTCTACGTCGGGCGGTTTTTCAGCTTCTATAGGCTGACGCGATTATATTCCGCTTTTCCCTATGCGCAAAACAGTTATTGCCCAAGATAGTCCGCCAAGCGTCCGCTTGGTCCAGGTCGGGACCGAACAGGCCGGGCAGCGCATCGACAATTTCCTCTTGCGGCTGTGCAAGGGCGTGCCAAAAAGCCATATATACAAGGCCATCCGCAGCGGCGAAGTGCGCGTCAACAAGGGGCGTACATCGGCCGATTACCGCGTCGAGGAAGGGGATACCGTCAGGATTCCCCCGATCCGGCTGCCGCGGGCGGACGAGCCCCGCCCGGTCCCGCCGGCTTGCTTTCCCGTCATCTACGAAGACGACGCCATGCTCGTCATCGACAAGCCGGCGGGTGTGGCGGTTCACGGCGGCAGCGGGGTTTCGTTCGGCGTCATCGAACAATTGCGCGCCGCTCGTCCGCAGGCGCCATTCCTGGAATTGGCCCATCGGCTGGACCGGGAAACCTCAGGCTTGCTGATCATCGCCAAGAAGCGCAAGGCGCTGGTGGCGCTGCACGACATGATGCGCGAGGGCGGGGGGCGCAAGCATTACCAGGCGCTGGTCGTCGGCGACTGGGTCAATGACCGCCAGCACATCCGGCTGCCCCTGCTCAAGTGGCTGACGGTGGCGGGCGAGCGGCGCGTCAGGGTCGACGCGCAAGGCAAGGCCGCCCATACCATCATCACTATGCAAAAGCGGTACGGGCGATACAGTCTGGTGGGGGCGGAACTGCGCACCGGGCGCACCCACCAGATTCGCGTCCATCTGGCCTCCAGCGGCCATCCCATCGTCGGCGATGACAAATACGGTTCGGACGAGGTCCGGGCGCATTTCGCGCGCCTCGGGCTGGAACGCATGTTTCTTCATGCGGGCCGGCTCGAACTTCCACACCCGCTGAGCGGCGAACCCCTGCAGCTGGAAGCGCCTTTGCCGCCCGCCTGCCTGAAAATACTTGATTATCTGGAGCAACACTCGTGAAGCGTTACAAGGCGGTCATTTTCGACTGGGACGGCACCGTCATGGATTCGACCCATTCCATCGTCGAGGCGATACAAGGGGCATGCGCGGATGTCGGGCTTCCCATTCCCCCCGCCGAAGAGGCGAGCTGGGTGATCGGACTGTCGCTAGAAAGCGCGTTATACCGTTGCGTGCCCACGCTGACCGCAGAGCAGCTTCCCTTGTTTCTTGAGCGCTATCGTTTTCATTTCCTGAGCCGCGACCCGCATCTGAAGCTGTTCGACGGCATGCTCGACCTTCTGGGCGCACTGCAGCAGCGCGATGTCACCTTGGGCGTGGCCACCGGCAAGAGCCGGGTCGGCCTGGATCGCGTATTGGGCAATATGCAGCTGGGCGGCTATTTTAACGCCACGCGCTGTGCCGACGAGTCATTCAGCAAGCCGCATCCGGCAATGCTGCTGGAGCTCATGGAAGAACTCAGTCTGGAGCCCCATGCGGTATTGATGGTCGGGGACACATCGCACGACATCCAGATGGCCACGGCAGCCGGCGTCGACAGCATGGCCGTCACCTATGGCGCGCATCAGAAGAGCATCCTGCTGAAGGCGGAGCCGACGATCATGGTGTCGAGCGTTCGCGAAATGAGGTCCTGGCTCCTGGAGCGGGTGTAGGGGTCAGACCCCATGCGGGGTCTGACCCCGCGGAGCGCGGTTGGGTGTAGAATCAAAGACGGGGGTCAGACCCCGGATGGGGTCTGACCCTCGCCTCGGAGCCCGGGACCGATCTCGTCGCTCGAGGGGTCAGACCCCCTACGGGGTCTGACCCCATCCTGAAGGAGTCCAGTGCCATGGCCAGGATCCAGATACCACGCATCGCACCGTCCGAAATCACGCCCGAACCGGTCTGGCAAGCCCGGCGCGTGTGGCTGCGTCAAATGGGCATGGGGGCGGTCGCGCTAGGGGCGGCCTCGGTGCCCGGAATGCCGTGGGCGGCCGCCGCCGAAAAGCCGGCGCTGCCGGCCACGCCTAATCCGCAGTACTGGCTGAGCGAAAAATCCACCTCCGAGAAAGACGTCACCGGTTACAACAATTTCTACGAGTTCGGCACGGGCAAGACCGATCCCCGGGACAGGTCGGGCCGGTTTCAGACACGCCCTTGGACCGTCACGGTCGAGGGCGAAGTGGCCAAGCCGCGCACCTTCGATATCGACGACCTGCTCAAGCTTGCGCCCATGGAAGAGCGCATTTATCGTCTGCGATGCGTGGAGGCCTGGTCGATGGTCATCCCCTGGATCGGCTATTCATTGTCGGCGTTGCTGGACCAGGTGCAGCCCACCAGCAAGGCGAAGTTCATCGAGTTCACGACGGCAGCCCAGCCGGACACCATGCCGGGCCTTCGAAGCCGGATCATAGACTGGCCCTATGTCGAGGCGCTGCGCCTGGATGAGGCCATGCATCCCTTGACCATGTTGGTTTTCGGCGTCTACGGAAAAATGCTGCCGAACCAGAACGGTGCTCCGCTGCGTGTTGCCATTCCCTGGAAATACGGCTTCAAATCCGGAAAGTCCATCGTCCGGATACGCTTGCTGGAAACCATGCCCGAGACCAGTTGGGTGAAAATTGCGCCCAACGAATACGGCTTCTACGCCAACGTCAATCCCGACGTCGACCATCCCCGCTGGAGCCAGGCCACGGAACGCCGCATCGGCGCAAGCTTTTTGGCGCCACGTGTGGAAACCATGATGTTCAACGGATACGCCGAACAGGTGGCCTCGCTGTACCAAGGCATGGACTTGAACCGGTATTACTAGCGTTGACGGGTCCTAGTGAAGATAGCCACGCCTCGCTCCAACTGGTCGTCCAAGCAGATCGCGCGCTTCAAGCCTTTCTTGTTCCTGCTAGCTTTGTATCCCGTCTACCGGTGGGTGTGGCTGGCTTATACCGATGGCCTCAGCGCCAATCCGCCGGAGTTCCTGATCCGTTCCACAGGCATATGGGGCCTGGTTGCCTTGGGGCTGACGCTGGCGGTGACGCCGCTGCGCAGATTGCTCGGGCAGCCCGCTCTCGTCCGTGTGCGGCGCATGCTGGGCCTGTTCGCTTTTTTCTACACTGTCCTGCATGTGCTCGGCTGGGCATTCTGGGAAAGAGGCTGGTCCCTGGCTTCGATGTGGGAAGACATCGTGCAGCGCACTTTCATCCTGGTCGGTACGATCGCCTTCGTTCTCATGCTGGCTCTCGCCATTACTTCCACCCGGGGCTGGATACGCCGGATGGGTCACTATTGGCAGCGCCTGCACCGCAGCGTGTACGCGATCGCGGCCCTGTCCGTCTGGCATTTCTGGCTGGTGCGCGCCGGCAAGAACGATTTCGCGGAGCCATATGCGTATGGCGTGCTCCTGGCTGTGCTGCTATTGCTGCGCGTGATGTTTTTCTTCGGGGTCAGACCCCGTGCAGGGTCTGACCCCGGGCGTTGATAGGATGGGGTCAGACCCCATGCGGTGTCTGCCCCCCCCCCGCATGCATAAGATTGGGGTCAGACCCCGTACGGGGTCTGACCCCATCCTATGGCAGCGCTTTCAGGATCGCCAGGGTTCTGGCGTCGGGCATGCCGTCGAAAAGCTCGGGGCGATACCGCATCTGGAAGGCGGCGATCACATTGCGTGTGGCGGGGTCCAGCAGGCCGCTGCGCGGCACCTCGTAGCCGACGCGGCCAAGCTCCTGCTGCACCCAGGCGGCGTCCGGCAGGCCGTTTGCCTGGAAGTCGCGCTCGTACCGTTGCGCCGCTGCTTCGTCGTACCATCGGCCTATCCCTTCGTCGGCGAGCTTTTTCCAGGGAAACAGGGGGCCGGGATCGATTTTGCGCTGAGGGGCAATATCGCTATGGCCCACGATATTCTGGGGCTTGACCTGATGGCGGCTGATGAGATCCCTGAGGAGCGTGGCAAGGGTCGCGATTTGCCTGGGCGAGTATGCGCTCCATGTTTCATCGCGCTTTCCGGGATTCACGACCTCGACTCCGATCGAACCGCTGTTCACGCCGCTGCGGCCATACCAGGAGCTGGCACCGGCATGCCAGGCGCGCCGGCTTTCATCGACGAGTTGGTAGACACGGGGGCGCGGATGGTCGGTGATCAGGTAATGGCTGCTGACATTCCCCTCGGAAAGGATCCTGAGCGAGGTCTCGTTGTCGGCGGAGGTGTAGTGCAGCACGATGAAATCCACCCGACTGCTCTGGCTTTTTGCCTGTATGCTGCGATCTATGTCCAGCTTGCCCGGGTCGTAGCCGCTGCAGCCGGCCATCGCCAACAGCAGCGCGGCCAGCCCTGGCGACAAAGGCGAGCGCCGCCTCTCGCGGCGCATGCTTGCCAAGAAGCTGCCGCGATCGCGCTTCGTCTCTCGTTGTTCAACGGTTGCCGTGTTCATGCGCTAGCGGTTCGCAAGGAACAGGAAAATGGCCGGCTTCTTCGACAGGTCGGGCGCCGGCAGGGTTTTCCACCGGCTGACGGCATGGCTGGCAATCCATTCGTCGGGCGTGGTGAGCGCGCGTGCGACGCAAAGCCGCGTATTGCCCTTCAGCGATTGCAGCAGCGCCTGGAACATGGCGTCGTTGCGATAGGGGGTTTCGATCAGGATCTGGGTTTGCTGATGTTTGAGCGACAAGGCCTCCCAGGACTTGATCTGGGCGGATCGTTCCGATGCGTTGACCGGCGCATAGCCATGGAAGGCGAATCGTTGGCCGTCCAGGCCGCTGGCCATGAGGCTGAGGAGTATGGAGGACGGGCCTACCCAGGGCGCAACCCGCAGGCCCATGTCGTGCGCTTCGGCGACGACGCGGGCGCCAGGGTCGGCAACGGCGGGGCACCCGGCCTCGGAAACCAGTCCGATGTCGCCGCCGGAAAGCAGGGGCTGCAGCCAGGCACGCATTTGCTTGGCGTCGGTCTTGGCATCCAGCGTATGGATGGTGATTTCCTGTATGGGGCGCAGCGTGCCGACCAGTTTCAAGAAGGCGCGCGCCGTCTTTGCGTTTTCGGCGATGTAGGTCGGAATGCGCCCCGCCAGTTCCCGCACGTCGGACGGCAGCCATGAGGCAGGCGGCGCGTCGCCCAGGCCGACGGGGATCAAATGTAGTGTTCCGGTTGGTTTCAAGGTGTTTTCCAGTAGGGAATGAGCGACAGGCGTGCTATTGGGCGTCTGCGAGCGGATCCAGGCCGAAGCTGCGCAACATGCGGCTCAGCGCGATCAAGGGCAGGCCGATGATGGCGGTGGGGTCATTGGACTCCATGCCATCCATCAGGGCAATACCCAAGCCTTCGGCTTTCGCGCTCCCGGCCGTGTCGTAGGGCTGTTCTTTCTCCAGATAGGCTATGATTTCGCTTGTGCGCAAGCTGCGAAAGCGGCAGCGCGTGACGATGTCGTCGATTTCGTAGCGCCTGCCGTCGGTGACGCACAGTGCGCTGTGAAATTCCACAGTGCGCCCGCTGAGCATTTCCAACTGTTCGCGGGCGCGCTCGAAATTGCCCGGCTTGCCGATGGGCAGGCCGTCCAGCGTGGCGACCTGGTCCGAGCCAATGACGACGGCGTCCGGATGACCGGCCAGGATGGCCTGGGCTTTCGCCATGGAAAGGCGCAGTGCGAGCTGCGATGGTGTTTCGCCTTGCAGCGGCGATTCGTCGATGTCGGGCGATATGCTGCAAAAAGGCATGCCGAGCCGTTCGAGCATGGTTTTGCGGTAGCGCGAGCTTGAGGCTAGGATGAGACGCATAAGCGAAGCTGGGCCTGTTCTGTTTGACTGCGATTGCTGAAACACAGTATTATCTAATGTTTTCTTTGTGCTTGAAAAGCGCGGTTGGCGAGAAAACACGGGGCTTACGAGAAAAGGCTTACGAGAAAAGCCCATGGGGGAAAGCCCACGGTAAGGTTTACGGGAAGCTTTTGCGCGCGGGACGGTACAGGGCTATATGGACCAAGACACTAGGGATCAAGATACTAGGGGCCAAGATATGGACCCAGATATGGGTCCAGACCCGGAGGGTCGAAATACTGCGGGTCGAAATACTGCGGACCAAGGCAGTAGCGACCAAGGCAGCCAGGCGTACGTAGATACCTATGTGCTTGCCCGGTTGGGCCGCGAGGTTGCTGGGCGGACGGGTATTGCCCGCTTTGAGCGCCTGATTGGCGATCTGCCTGCGCAGGAAGGTTCCGAGGTCGTCTGGTCGGTGCGCGGTGAAACCGACGCCCACGGCCAGCGTTTCTTGCGTGTCGATGTCAAGGCGAGCCCGGTGCTCATGTGCCAGCGTTGCATGCAGCCCTTTGTTTTTCCTGTCAAGGTCGACAGCCGTTTGCAGCTCGTTGCGTCGGAAGCCGATCTCGATCCCGAAGGCGGGCTTGACGACGACGAAGCGCCCGAGCGTATTCTGGGCTCTCAGCGTTTCGATGTCCTGGAGCTCGTCGAAGACGAGATCATTCTCGCCCTGCCGTACGTGCCCAAGCACGATGTTTGTCCTTCGTTGCCGGCGGCTTTGGATGCCGACAGCGACACGGGCAGGCCTTCACCGTTCTCGGTATTGAGCCAGCTCAAGAAAAATTGATTTAACGCACTTAACTTGCGGGGCTATCGCGTACAATAGCGACCCGTTTTCAGGAGTCATCATGGCCGTTCAGCAAAACAAAAAGAGCCCGTCTAAACGCGGTATGCATCGTTCGCACGATTTTCTTACCACGCCTCCCACGGCTGTAGAACCCACCACCGGTGAATTGCACCTGCGTCACCATATCAGCCCCAACGGTATCTACCGTGGCCGTAAAGTGATCAAGACCAAGAACGACGAATAAGCTTCGTCCAGCGATCTCGCTATAAACGCCACAGATTGCGCGCTTGATGTCGAAATCAGAAACTCGGATCGCCATCGATTGCATGGGCGGTGATGTCGGCTTGCCGGTCACCGTTCCTGCGGCCCATCAGTTTGCAAAGCAACATCCCGATACGCGCTTTCTTCTCGCGGGCGACCCCGCGGCGATCGAAACCGCGCTTCAGGGCTTGGCAAGCCTGGGCAGGCAGTGGTATGAAATCCTTCCTGCGTCCGAGGTCGTCACTATGGACGATTCGGTCGAGATCGCCCTTCGCCGCAAAAAGGATTCGTCCATGCGCGTGGCTGCGCAAGCGGTCAAGGATGGGCGTGCCGACGCCTGCATCTCGGCGGGCAATACCGGCGCCTGGATGGCCATTTCGCGCTACGTCCTCAAGACGCTCGACGGCATCGACCGGCCCGCCATCGCCACTTCCATACCCAACCAGAAGGGTGGCGCGACCACCATGCTGGACCTGGGGGCCAATGTGGACTGTACGGCCGAGCATTTATTGCAGTTCGCCATCATGGGTTCCGCCCTGGCTTCCACCGTCGATCGGCACGAAAGGCCCACCATCGGCCTGCTCAATATCGGCGAAGAGGTCATCAAGGGCAACGAAGTCGTCAAGCAGGCCGCGGAGCTGCTGCGTGGCAGCGGTTTGAATTTCTACGGCAATGTCGAAGGCGACGATATCTGCAAAGGTACCGTCGACGTCATCGTCTGCGATGGCTTCGTCGGCAACGTAGTACTCAAATCCATCGAAGGGCTGGCCAAGATGGTTGCCAACATGATGCGCGCCGAATTCACCCGGGACGCGCTGTCGATGGCGGCCGGCATGGTGGCCAAGCCTGTGCTCAATCGCTTGCGCGACCGTGTCGACAACCGGCGCTATAACGGCGCCGCATTGCTGGGCCTGCGCGGAATCGTCATAAAGAGCCATGGATCCGCCGACGCCTATGCGTTCGGCTATGCACTGCAACGCGCGCGCGATGCGGTGCACAAAGGCCTGCTTGACGGAACGACAAGCGCCATAGATCGCCTTCGCCAGAGCTTGCAGGCTGCGGCCGTGCAATCGGCGGAGCTCGCCAACGATGTATCTGATCCTGCGCCATAGCCAGGTATCTGGAAGCTACTATGCCTTATGCGAAAATTATCGGGTCGGGCGGCTATCTGCCGCCCAGGGTCGTGACCAATGACGATCTTGCGGCGGACCTGGCGACTCGACAAATCGAAACTTCGGACACCTGGATCGTTGAGCGCACGGGCATACGGCAGCGCCATCTGGCCGATCCCGGCGTGACGACGAGCCAATTGGCGACCCGCGCCGCGCAAATCGCGCTGGATGACGCCGGCGTGGCGGCCGAAGACCTGGACCTCATCATCGTCGCGACCTCCACTCCCGACTTCGTCTTCCCGAGCACGGCATGCCTGGTTCAGGCGGCTCTGGGATCGAAGGGCGGAGCGGCATTCGACGTCCAGGCGGTTTGCAGCGGCTTCGTGTATGCGCTGGCGACGGCCGATGCCTTCATCCGCGCGGGCCGCGCCAAGACCGCCCTGGTCATCGGCGCCGAAGTGTTCTCCAGCATCCTCGATTGGAACGACCGCGGCACCTGCGTCCTGTTCGGCGACGGCGCGGGCGCGGTGGTGCTCAAGGCCGCCGACGAGCCCGGCATCATTGCCGCCCAGCTGAATGCCGACGGAAGCCAGATGAAAATCCTGTGCGCGGCCGGCAACGTGGCGCACGGAAAAGTCGTGGGCGATCCCTTCCTGCGCATGGACGGGCAGGCGGTATTCAAGCTTGCCGTCACTTCCCTGGCCAAGTCCGCCACCGACGTATGCGCGGAAGCCGGCATCAAGCTCGAAGAAATCGATTGGTTCGTGCCGCATCAGGCGAATGTCCGCATCATCAATTTCCTTGGGCGCCGGCTCGGCCTGACGGACGATAAAGTCGTCGTCACGGTGGATCAGCACGCGAATACCTCGGCGGCCAGCGTTCCCCTTGCTTTCGATGCCGCCCGCCGCGACGGGCGCATCAAGCAGGGCGACCTGGTCATGATGCAAGGGGTGGGCGGCGGCTTCACCTGGGGATCTGTGCTGGCCCGCATGTAAGGCAGCAGGATCGTCTAACCGTTTTCATTGGATTCTATGAAAGTTGCATTTGTATTTCCGGGCCAGGGTTCCCAATCGGTTGGGATGCTCGACGCCTGGGCCGGCAACCAGGTGGTGGAAGACACCATCAAGCAGGCTTCCGACGCGCTGGGGCAAGACCTGGGGGCGCTGATTGCCGGCGGCCCGGCCGACGAGCTCAATCTCACCACGAACACCCAGCCGGCCATGCTGACGGCAGCGGTGGCCATGTACCGGGCCTGGATCGCCGCGGGCGGTGCAAAGCCCGTGCTGGTGGCCGGGCATAGCCTGGGCGAGTACTCCGCGCTTGCCGCCGCCGACGCCATCCGTCTGGAAGACGCGGTGCGCATCGTACGGATCCGCGCCGACGCCATGCAGGAAGCCGTGCCGGTGGGCACCGGCGGCATGGCCGCCATATTGGGCCTGGACGACGACACCGTGCGCTCGGTATGTGCCGATGCGGCACAGGGCGAGGTCGTGGAGGCCGTGAACTTCAATGCGCCGGAACAGGTGGTCATCGCCGGGCACAAGGACGCAGTGCAGCGCGCCTGCGATCTGGCCAAGGCGGCGGGCGCGAAGCGCGCGCTGGTCCTTCCGGTGTCCGCGCCTTTCCATTCCAGCCTGCTCAAACCTGCCGCGCTGGTTCTCGAAGAGGCCCTGTCCGGCATCGATATGTCCGCGCCGGCCATCCCCCTGATCAATAACGTCGACGTGGCCGAAATATCCGATCCCGGCGGCATCAAGAATGCGCTCGTCAGGCAGGCCTGGCATGCTGTGCGCTGGGTCGAAACCATACAGGCCATGAAGGCGCAGGGAATCACTCATGTGGTCGAATGCGGGCCGGGCAAGGTGCTCAGCGGGCTGACCAAGCGCATCGACCGCGAACTGGTCGGGCTGGCCATTACCGACCCGGCTTCCTTGCAGCATGCTTTGGACACTTTACAAGGGTGACGTCAATGCAAGACAAACAACTCGAGGGCAAGACTGCCCTGGTGACCGGCGCGACGCGCGGCATAGGAAAAGCGATCGCGCTTGAACTCGCTGCGCGGGGCGCCGTCGTGATCGGCACGGCGACGTCGGAGTCGGGCGCGCAATCGATAGGCGAAATGCTGGCCGGGTCCGGTGGCCGCGGCGTGGCGCTCAATGTGGACGACGCTGCCGCTTGCGAGCGGGTAGTGGCCGACCTGGCCCAGGAGGGCGGGCCGCACATCCTGGTCAATAATGCGGGCATCACGCGCGACAATCTAGCAATGCGCATGAAGGACGATGACTGGCAAGCGGTGATCGACACCAATCTGACGGCGGTGTTCCGCCTGTCGCGGGCCGTGACCAAGAGCATGATGAAGGCCCGCTGGGGACGCATCATCAACATCACCTCGGTGATCGGTTCCAGCGGCAACCCTGGCCAGGCCAATTACGCGGCCGCCAAGGCCGGCGTCGCCGGCATGTCGCGTGCGCTGGCGCGCGAACTGGGCAGCCGGAACATCACCGTCAATTGCGTGGCGCCGGGTTTCATCGAAACCGACATGACGCGCGCCCTGAACGAAACCCAGACGGCGGCGATACTGTCGCAGATTCCCTTGGGACGCCTGGGCGCCGCCACGGACATCGCCCACGCCGTCGCATTCCTTGCCAGCCCGCAAGCGGGCTACATCACGGGCACGACCGTGCACGTGAATGGCGGAATGTATATGTAACGAAACCGACAGTGACCCTCTCGTAGGGTAAAATCTGTCCACTTTTAGGGTGTTCCGAATGCGCCTGCAGCAACCAGGCGGGCGACTTGAGCATTCGGCAATGCTGTTTTTTATCATGGCCAACACCAATAACTTATTCGTTTGGCTATAATTCGCGGGAATTTTCCCCACTTGGAGATCTGCATGGAAAGCATCGAACAGCGCGTCAAGAAGATCGTCGCTGAACAACTTGGCGTCAACGAAGCCGAGATCAAAAACGAATCTTCCTTCCTTGACGACCTCGGTGCCGATTCGCTCGATATGGTCGAGCTCGTGATGGCACTCGAAGATGAATTCGAAACTGAAATTCCTGACGAAGAGGCAGAGAAAATCACGACGGTTCAGCAAGCTGTTGATTACATCTCTTCGCACAGCAAACAGTAATTTTCCATTTTCGGGTGCGGGCGCGGTTTCCTCCGCCGCTCCTCCCTTCAGGGCGGTTTTTAGAGCCGGGCCCCGCTTCTTCCCAAGCGCTATTGCTTGGCTAGGCGCGGTGCCTGCGGGCTTTAAACCGCTTTTTTATTTTAGGAGTCATCCGTGAAACGACGTGTCGTCATTACCGGCCTGGGTATTGTCTCGCCAGTCGGCAACGATATTCCCACAGCCTGGGACAATATCGTCAACGGGCGTTCGGGCATCAGCCGAATCACGCGCTTCGATCCGTCTGCGCTCAATGCCCAGATAGCGGGTGAGGTCAAGGGTTTCGACGTTACGCAGTACATGTCCGCCAAGGAAGCCAAAACAATGGATACCTTCATTCATTACGGCGTGGCGGCGGGCATGCAGGCATGGCGCGACGCCGGCCTCGAAATCACCGACGATAACGCCGAGCGCGTCGGCGTCATCGTCGGATCGGGCATCGGCGGTTTGCCCCGCATAGAAGAAACGCAGGCGGAATACCTGGAACGCGGTCCGCGCCGGATTTCCCCGTTCTTCGTGCCTGCCTCGCTGATCAACCTGATTTCCGGGCAACTGTCCATCATGCTGGGTTTCAAGGGACCCAGCTACGCCGTCGTTTCAGCCTGCACGACCGGCCTGCACTCCATCGGCGACGCGGCGCGGCTCATCGAGTACGGCGATGCCGACGTCATGGTGGCCGGCGGTGCGGAATCCACTGTCTCGCCCCTGGGAGTGGGTGGCTTCGCCGCCATGCGTGCCCTGTCCACCCGCAACGATGATCCCGCCACGGCTTCGCGGCCTTGGGACCGCGATCGCGATGGCTTCGTGCTGGGCGAAGGGGCCGGCGTGGTGGTGCTCGAAGAGTACGAGCACGCTCGCAAGCGTGGCGCTCGCATCTACGGCGAATTCGCAGGCTATGGCATGAGCTCCGATGCCCACCACATCACGTCGCCCGACCGCGACGGTCCGCGCCGCGGCATCCTCAACGCCCTGCGCAGTGGCGGGATCAATCCTCAGGACGTCGATTACGTGAATGCGCACGGCACGTCCACGCCTTTGGGCGACAAGAACGAAACCGAAGCGCTCAAGCTGGCTTTCGGCGACCACGCCGCCCGTCTGGTGGTGAACTCCACCAAGTCGATGACCGGGCACCTGCTCGGGGCGGCCGGCGGTATCGAAGCGGTTTTCACGACCTTGGCGGTCCACCATCAGATTTCGCCGCCCACGATCAATATCTTCAACCAGGATCCCGAGTGCGACCTGGACTACTGCGCCAACCAGGCGCGCGACATGAAGATCGACGTCGCGCTGTCCAATTCCTTCGGTTTTGGCGGCACGAACGGGTCCATGGTCGTCCGGAGGATCTAGGCTGGCCGGCCCCATGTCGATGGTCGGCTGCTGGCCGGTCCGGCCCGGCCGCTGGGCCGGCCTGGCGAAGGCGCTCGGTTTGGCGGAGCCGGATGCGCCGGCAACGCTGACACTCCAGGGCGCCGGCCATTGGGCGGTCTCCCTGGCCGGCACGGTCCGCCCCTTGCGGCTGGTGCATGCGTGGCCCGCCTTTGCCTGGATCACGCTGCGATTTCAGGACGATGCCCCCGTCGCTCGGGGAAAACCACTAGAGTTCACTGTATGGAAAGCCGGCCTGAAGGAAGGAGAATGGCGTCACTTGCGGAGATGCGTCGCCGCGCAGCAGGCCATGCCGGATCGCAGTCATAATAAGGACACACCATGAGCGAACGCGATGTCGATGCCGAACTGGTCGCCCGCGTTCAGCGAGGCGACAAGCGCGCCTATGATCTTCTGGTGCTCAAGTATCAGCGCAAGATCATGCGCTTGCTGTCGCGCATGATACGCGACCCGGCCGAGGTCGAAGACGTCGCCCAGGAGGCATTCATCAAGGCTTATCGGGCCTTGCCCCAATTCAGGGGTGAAAGCGCCTTTTATACCTGGCTTTACAGAATCGCCATCAATACGGCGCGCAACTGGCAGGCGGCCAGCGGCAGGCGCCCGGTCACTTTAAATGCAATTGAGTCTGAAGATGGTGAAACTTTTAGCCAAATTGACAACCTAACAGACATCAACACCCCGGAATCAGCCATGGCCAGCCGTGAAATCGTCGAGACGGTGAACGCGGCCATCAGCAGTTTGCCGGAAGACCTGCGCACAGCCATTGTGCTGCGCGAAATTGAAGGTATGAGTTACGAGGATATCGCCCAAAGCATGGGCTGTCCCATCGGAACGGTCCGTTCACGGATCTTCCGGGCACGGGAAGCCATTGCGGCGCAATTGCGTCCAGTGCTGGGCGGCGATTCCGACCGTCGTTGGTAAGGAGCCACAATGCAATACGTCAATCGGACCGGGCTGAATCAGGACGATGCTCAGCCTTCCTGGGAGGCGTCGGTTTCTTCTTGGATAGATGGTGAAGACGATATCCGTCCTGAAGAATTGGATACACCCTACGGGCGCCAGGTATGGGATACCTATCACCTGATTGGCGATGTCCTGCGCAATCAGGACTTGGCCGTCAAGCCCTCGGACTTCTTCTACGCCCGGGTTTCCAAGGCCATCGACGCCGAGCCGCCCATCGTGGCGCCCCGCAACCTGCGCCGAAGCAGTCCGCTGCGCATCGGCCTGTCAGGGCTGGCGGTGGCGGCCGCCGTGGCGACCGTCGTCTGGGTGGCCTTGCCGTACATGGCCGGCGAGCAATCCATTCCGGTGACCGGCGCTCCGCTGATGGCCAGCGTCGCCGACGAGCCCGCCGGGCTGGGTGACTACCTGGACGCCCACCGTGAGATAGCCGGGGTGAATCCCGTCAGGCAGGCCTCGTTCGAGGTACGCCGGTGATGCGGTTTTCGTTCAAGATGGGCCAGGCGTATTCGGCCGTATGGCTGGCGGTGGGCTGTCTGTTCCCGCCGACGTCCGCATGGGCGGCGGAAGCCGCCCCGGAACAGACCCTGGCGGTGCTGGAAAAAATACACAAGGCTGCGCGCCAGCTCGACTACTCGGGGGTCTACACCTACCAGCAGGGCCAGGTGATGAGCTCCTCGCGCATCATCCATATGGTCGACGGCACGGGCGAGCGCGAGCGCATCGAGATCCTGGACGGCATGCCGCGGGAATTCATCCGCCAGAACGACGTTACGCAATGCCTTTTTCCTGAAAAGAAAACCGTCGTCATAGAGCGGCGCAATGGCGAGAGATTTCCCGCGCTGCTGCTGGCCGGCGGAAAAGAAGTCCCGGCGCATTACGATGTCCGGCCCCAGGCGGCGGTGGGCCGCGTGGCCGGCCGCGAATGCGGCATCGTCGAACTCATTCCACGCGACGGGCTGCGCTACGGCTACCGCCTTTGCGTCGATACCAAGACCGATCTGCTGCTCAAGCTGCAAACCCTCAATGCCGAGCGCCAAGTCCTGGACCAGATCGCATTCAACAGCATCCAGGTCGGCGACAAGGTTGAATCGAGTCTTCTCGCTTCCAATTGGAACCTAAAGGACTGGACGGTTGTCGAACCCTCCATGTCACCGATCGATCTCGCGAAAAACGGCTGGCGCATCCCTTTTCCACAAGGGTTCCAGCCCATCACGCAAGTGCAGCGCCACATGAAGCGCGGCGCGGTCAGCCAACTGGTCGTCACTGACGGGCTCGCCGCAATTTCCGTCTTCATAGAGCCGTTCGAGCAAGATCAGAAAGGCCAGAACGTCAACGCGGTCGTCAACGCCGGCGCAATGAACATTTTCCGTACGCGCGTGGGTGATCACTGGTTGACAGCCTTGGGAGAAGTTCCTCCGGAAACCCTGCAAAGCATCGCAGAGCGCACCGAGTACGTCCCCTTGGCCCAATCCCAATAATTTGAATTTTCCAGCCAGGAGTTCCATGATGCAATTGATACGTCTAGGAAGCACACCAATGAAACGTATCGCGGCCTGCGCCGCGGCCAGCGTCGCCATGGCCTTAGCCGTTGCGGGAACGGCCGTCAACGCCCAGTCCAGTGTCGCGCCGACGCTGTCCGTTCCCGACTTCACGCAGGTGGTCGAGCAGACCGAAGGGTCCGTCGTCAATATCCGCACGACCGAGTCGGTACCCGTGCGCCGCAGCCCCATGGGCCCCGGCGGCAACGATCCCTACGAAATGTTCCGCTGGTTCTTCGGTCCCGACTTCGTGCCGCCCGGCATGCCGGGCGGGCCGGGAGGGCCGCGCCAGCGCAATGCGCCCACCCCGCCGGAGCAAGAGCGCACCGTGCCTCGCGGCGTCGGTTCGGGCTTCATCATTTCGGCCGACGGGTACATCCTCACCAATAACCACGTGGTGGCGAAATCCAATGGCATCTTCGTCACATTGACGTCAGGCAAGGAGTACAAGGCCAAGGTCATCGGAACGGATCCCCGTACCGATGTTGCGCTCATCAAGATCGACGCCGAAGGCCTCACCCCGTTGCCCATCGGCGATTCCACCAAGCTCAAGAAGGGGCAGTGGGTCCTTGCCATCGGTTCGCCTTTCGGGCTGGACTCCACCGTAACCTCCGGCATCGTCAGCGCGATCAATCGCGATACGGGCGACTATCTTCCCTTCATCCAGACCGACGTGGCGGTCAATCCCGGCAACTCCGGCGGGCCGCTCATCAATCTGGCCGGGCAGGTGGTAGGGGTCAATTCCCAGATCATCTCCCAAAGCGGCGGCTTCATGGGAATTTCCCTCGCGATTCCCATCGATGAGGCGATGCGGGTGGTCGACCAGTTGAAGGCGCATGGCAAGGTGACGCGCGGCCGCATCGGGGTGCAGATCGGTTCGGTGTCCGAAGACGTCGCCAAGGCGATAGGCCTTGAAAACGCCAAGGGCGCGATGGTCAGCAACGTCGAACCCAGCGGCCCGGCCGCACAGGCAGGCGTGCGCTCCGGCGATGTCATCACCAGCTTCGATGGCAAGCAGATTTCCCAGATGTCGGATCTTCCCCGCATCGTGGGCGGCACCAAGCCGGGCAACCGCGTGCCCATGGAGGTCTGGCGCAAAGGCAAGACCGTGACCCTTCATGTCAAGGTGGGCGAAATGCCTTCCGGAGACGAGCCGAGCGCAGAGCAGGGCGAACAGCCCAAGGCCGAGGCGGCCGACGTTCTGGGCCTGAAGGTGATCGAAGTGTCCGATGCGGTCCGCGAAAAGCTGGACATCAAGGGCGGCGTGCAAGTGGCCCAGGTCGAAGAGCCGGCTGCCACGGCGGGCCTTGCCCCGGGCGACATCATCGTCACCATCAACGACGTGGACATCACCAGCCCTTCGCAGTATGCCAAGGTGGTGTCGGGCTTGAACAAATCCCGCGCGGCAGCCTTGCTGGTGATGCGTGGTGATCAATCGCAGTGGATCACCATCACTCCCCGAAAATAATTGGCAGAAACGGCTAAAATGTCGTCAGGCAAAAGGGAGCGCCCTCTAGCGCTCCCTTTTTTATGCTTCCCATTAATACTCTCTGCCCGGCACCCGGGCGGGTTTCTTTCTGATGGTTTATGGATCACATCCGCAACTTTTCCATTATTGCCCACATTGACCACGGCAAGTCCACGCTTGCCGATCGCCTGATTCATCGTTGCGGGGGGCTGGCCGACCGGGAAATGTCCACCCAGGTCCTTGATTCCATGGATATCGAGCGCGAGCGCGGCATTACCATCAAGGCCCAGACGGCCGCGCTGCGCTACCAGGCCCGGAACGGAAAGGAATACGCGCTCAATCTCATCGATACCCCGGGCCACGTGGACTTTTCCTACGAAGTCAGCCGGTCGTTGTCCGCCTGCGAAGGCGCCCTGCTGGTCGTCGACGCATCGCAGGGCGTCGAGGCCCAGACCGTCGCGAACTGCTATACGGCCATCGAGCTGGGCGTCGAGGTCCTGCCGGTGCTCAATAAAATGGATCTTCCCTCCGCCGATCCCGAAGGGGCGCGCCAGGAGGTCGAGGACGTCATCGGCATCGACGCTTCCGAAGCCATACTCTGCAGCGCCAAGACCGGCATGGGCATCGACGACATCCTCGAGATGATCGTCAGCAAGGTGCCGCCGCCCGTGGGCGACCCCGCCAAGCCCCTGCAGGCGCTGATCATCGATTCCTGGTTCGACAACTACGTCGGCGTGGTCATGCTGGTCCGCATCGTGAACGGCGTGCTGCGGCCCAAGGACAAGATCCTGCTGATGGCGACCGGCGCCACCCATCTTTGCGAGCATATCGGCGTCTTCACGCCCAAATCCGTGCCCCGCACCGAGCTGTCAGCCGGCGAGGTCGGATTCGTCATCGCCGGCATCAAAGAGCTGGAACACGCCAAAGTGGGTGACACCATCACGCTGTCCGGCAAGCCCGCCAGCCAGGCGCTGCCCGGCTTCAAGGAAGTGAAGCCCCAGGTTTTCGCCGGGCTTTACCCAGTCGAAAGCAGCGAGTACGATCAGCTTCGGGATTCGCTCGAGAAGCTGAAGCTGAACGACTCTTCACTGATGTTCGAGCCAGAGGTCTCCCAGGCGCTGGGCTTCGGCTTTCGCTGCGGCTTTCTTGGGCTGCTGCACATGGAGATCGTCCAGGAACGGCTCGAGCGCGAATTCGACATGGACATCATCACGACCGCCCCGTCCGTCGTGTACGAAGTCGAGCAGCGCGACGGTACGGTGGCCATGATAGAAAGCCCGTCGCGGATGCCCGAGGTCGGCAACATCACCGAAATTCGCGAGCCCATCGTCACCATCACGCTGTTCATGCCGCAAGAATACGTGGGTCCCGTGATGTCCTTGTGCATGGCCAAGCGCGGCGTGCAGCTGAACATGACCTACCACGGCCGGCAAGTGCATCTCATGTACGAAATGCCGCTGGCTGAAATCGTGCTCGATTTCTTCGACAAGCTGAAATCCGTGTCGCGTGGGTACGCGTCGATGGACTACGAGTTCAAGGAATACCGGGCTGCCGATGTCGTGCGGGTCGATCTCCTGATCAACGGCGATCGCGTCGATGCGTTGTCGATGATCGTGCACCGCGCCAACGCCCGCTATCGGGGGCGCGAGGTCGTGTCCAAGATGCGGGGGCTCATACCGCGACAGATGTTCGACATCGCCATCCAGGCGGCCATCGGCGCCGAAGTCATTGCCCGGGAAAACGTCAAGGCCCTGCGCAAGAATGTGCTGGCAAAATGCTACGGCGGCGACATCTCCCGCAAGAAGAAACTGCTTGAAAAGCAGAAGGCCGGCAAGAAGCGCATGAAGCAAGTGGGCAACGTGGAAATACCCCAGGAAGCCTTCCTGGCCATCCTGCAGGTCGAGGATAAATAATAATTTCAAATGAGGGTTTACCGGGTATGAGTTGGGATTTTGCGCTGATCTTGTTCCTGTTGCTGCTGGTCACGGGTGTGGTCTGGTGCCTGGATTTCTTTTTCCTGCGCAGCAGGCGGCGCGCGAACGGCGTCGCAGCCATGGCGTCGGTTGCGCCGGCCATCGAGGGGCTCGAGCCTTCCGATGCCGCCCGCATACGCCAGGAGGCCTATGACAACGCCAATCGGGCGCCGTGGTGGGTGGAATACTGCGTCAGCTTTTTTCCGGTGATACTTTTTGTCTTTGCGTTGCGCTCCTTCGTTGTGGAGCCTTTTCGCATCCCGTCGGGCTCCATGCTGCCTACACTGCAGAACGGCGACCTGATCCTGGTCAACAAATTCCAGTACGGGATCCGGCTGCCTGTCATCGACAAGAAAATCATCGACATCGGCGAGCCCAAGCGCGGCGACGTCATCGTGTTCCGCTATCCGGTGGATCCGGACGTGGACTACATCAAGCGCGTCGTCGGCCTGCCGGGCGATGTGGTGCAGTATCAGAACAAGGTCTTGACCGTCAATGGCAATCCGGTGCGCCACGTACGCGACGGCGATTATTTCGAGCCGGACCGCTCGGCCTACGTCGGGCGCTACATCGAAGAGCTCGGCGAGACGAGCCACGACATCCTGCTCAACAAGCAGGCGCGCCAGGACTACATGCCCATCTCGAATTTCCCGTATCGGGAAAATTGCGACTACCTGGGCAACGGGGTGCGCTGCACCGTGCCGGCCGGCCATTACTTCATGATGGGCGACAACCGCGACAACAGCCTGGACAGCCGCTATTGGGGCTTCGTGCCTGAAGCGCACATCGTGGGCCGGGCCTTTTTCATCTGGATGAACTTCGGCGACCTCGGTCGCATAGGTGGCTTTCGCTAATGGGCAACCTGGTTTCCTTGCAGACGGCCCTGGGGCATCAGTTTGCGGACGCCTCTCTGCTGGAGCAGGCGCTGACGCATCGCAGCCACAGCGCCCGGCACAATGAGCGCCTGGAATTTCTAGGGGACTCGGTGCTGAATTTTGTCGTGGCCGCTTTGCTGTTCCAGCGTTTCGACAAAATCGACGAAGGCGATCTGTCGCGGCTGCGTGCCAACCTGGTCAAGCAGGCCTCATTGGCAGACATCGCTGGGAACCTGTCCTTGTCGCAATACTTGAGGCTGGGCGAGGGCGAACTCAAGAGCGGCGGCTTCCGCCGTCCGTCGATCCTCGCCGATGCGCTCGAAGCCTTGTTCGGCGCCGTATTCCTGGATGGCGGCTATGCCGCCGCACAGCACGTGATCGCCAGGCAATACGAACCCATCCTGCAGAACGTGAATGCCAAGACCCTGGGCAAGGATCCCAAGACTTTGCTGCAGGAACTCCTGCAGGCCCGCAAGGTGGACCTGCCCGTCTATACCGTCATCGCCACGCACGGCGCGGCGCATAATCAGCTTTTTGAAGTGGAGTGCCATATCCCCAAGTTCGACATCAAAGTGACGGCCGGAGGCGGCAGCCGGCGCGCCGCCGAGCAGCAGGCGGCCGAACAGGCCATCGCCGCGCTGGAGGCCCTGGCACCGGCCAAGGGCGGAAGAGGGCACCGGCCACGTAAATCCACACAGCTCTCCTTGCCCGTCGCTGTGCCACAGGAGCACAAATGACCACTCCCTATCGTTGCGGCTTCGTGGCCGTCGTGGGCCGTCCCAATGTGGGCAAATCGACCCTGACCAACGCCCTGATCGGCACCAAGATCTCCATCGTTTCGCGCAAGGCGCAGACCACTCGGCATCGCATCCATGGCGTGCTGACACGCGACAAAGAACAATTCGTATTCGTCGATACGCCGGGCTTTCAGACCCGCCACGGCGGAGCGATGAACCGCATGATGAACCGGGTGGTTACCCAGGCCCTCGCCGACGTCGACGTCGTGGTGCATGTCGTCGAGGCGGGCAAATGGTCTGCGGGGGACGCCCAGCTGCTGCCCTTGCTGCCCAAGGGGGGCAACACCATCCTGGTGGTCAACAAGGTCGACGCGCTCAAGAGCAAGAACGACATGTTCGCCTACGTGAGCAAGATCATGGCGCAGTTTCCCTATTCCGCCGTGGTGCCGGTCAGCGCCCTGCGCGGGGTTCAGCTCGAGGAACTGCTGGGGGAAATCGCGGCGCGCCTGCCCGAGGGCGAACCGATGTTCGAAGCCGATACCCTGACCGACAGGCCGGTCCGCTTCATCGCCGCTGAGCTCATCCGCGAGAAGATCTTCCGCTTGGTGGGCGACGAACTGCCCTACGGGTGCACGGTCGTGATCGAGCAGTGGGAAGAGGACGACGCCGGAGCCCGCGTGGCCGCCTGCGTGCTCGTCGAGCGCGAAAGCTATCGGCCCATTCTTTTGGGGGCGGGCGGCGTCCACATGAAGCGCATCGCTTCGGAGGCACGGCAGGACATGATCAAGCTTCTGGATAAACCGGTGCACCTCGAGGTCTACATCAAGGTCCGCAAGGGCTGGTCGGACCGCGAGAGCGCGCTGCGCGAACTGGGGTATGAGTAGAAGGACGCTGCGTGTCCAGGATGCCGAGGCCTATCTGCTGCATTCCTCGCCCTGGCGCGAGACCTCGCTCCTGATCCAGGCATTCGCGCGCGAGCATGGTGTGGTGTCTCTTGCCGCGCGGGGCGCAAAACGGCCGTATTCCGTCCTGAGGCCCGTCCTGTCCGCTTTTCAGCCGCTCGCGATTTCCTGGAGCGGCGCGGGCGAGGTCAAGACGCTCACGCGGGCCGAATGCGCGGGGGTGCACAGGCTTTCCGGCCGGGCGCACATGTCCGCTTGGTACATGAACGAACTGCTGCTGCGGCTGTTGCCGCGCGAGGACCCTCATCCCGTCCTTTTCGATGCCTATGATGCGGCGCTGAGGCGGCTCGCATCGCAGCAGCCGGCCGCAAGTGCATTGCGCCGCTTCGAATGGATGCTGCTGCATGAAACCGGATACGGGGTCGAAAGCGACGCCCCCGATTTCGACGACCCGGCGCTGGAGCCTCAACTGCGCCGGCAGCTGCGGGAGCGTCTCGATGAGCTTCTCGGCCGCCCGCTCCAGACCCGCAAGGTCCTGATGGAGCTGCAAAGATATTGAACAAGCGCGTGCCCGATATCCTGGTCATGGATACTTGCGTCCTGATTTCCAATGTCCTGCGCCGAGGCGTGCTTCACCTGGCGCGGCAAGCCTGTTTCCGTCCGGTCTGGAGCGAGGTCATAGGCGATGAATGGCGCCGCAATGCCGCTCGTTTGTGGGGCGTGCCCCACGAAGACGTCCAGACCCAATGGCAGGAACTGCAAGACGCGTTTCCGGAGGCGGACCAAGGAAACGTCGAAGCCTATAAGGCCGGCTTGCGGCGCAGCGATCCGAAGGATTGGCATGTCGTGGCGGCCGGCCGGGCGGCACAGGCGCGGTGGCCCGGGCTGGAAGCGAGCATCCTGACGCGAAATATCCGGGACTTCAATCGCTCGGAACTGCGAGGGATGGGCCTCGGCCTGCTCGATCCGGACGAGTTCATGCTGCGTTGCTGGCAACAGTACCCGGATGCCACGCATGGCCTGATGGCGGCCTTGCCCGGCTATGCCTTGGCGCCCGACAAAGAGCTCGAGCCGCTGGACGCCATACTGAGGCGCGAGCGGCTGTTCCGGATCAACAAGCTGGTCGTCTGTTCGCCATGACGCGCGGTGTCGTCCTTTCCGTCCTGTCCTCCGTCCTGTTTGCCGTCCTGTACTACTACACGACCCTGCTTCATCCTCTGGACGGGGCCGAGATATTCGCTTGGCGCATATTGCTGTGCCTGCCCGCCGTGGCGGTGTTGCTTGCCCGATCCCGAGGCTGGAAAGAGGTGGCGCAGGTTTTCAGGCGGTTGCGCCATGAATGGCGCCTATGGCTGCTGCTGCCTTTGAGTTCCGCATTGATAGGCGCCCAGCTTTGGCTGTTTGTCTGGGCGCCCCTGCATCAGAGGGCGATGGACGTCTCCATGGGATATTTCCTGCTGCCGCTCGTCATGGTTCTGATCGGCCGCGTACTCTATCAGGAAAAGCTGAACCGGCTACAGACCGCCGCGGTCTTCGTCGCGGCCTTGGGCGTGGCCCATGAACTCATGCGCACCGGGACGTTCTCCTGGGTGACGGCGCTGGTCATGTTCGGTTATCCGCCGTATTTCATTGTGCGCCGCAAGCTTCGGATGGGGTCGCTGAGCACACTTTGGTTCGACATGATGCTGATGGTGCCGGCCGCCTTGCTCATATTGGGAGGCCAGGATCTTGGAGTGATCGAGCAGTTCCGGCAGCGGCCGGCGCTTCTTGGCTTGGTGCCGGTGCTTGGCGTCATCAGCTCCGCGGCGCTGATCGCCTATCTGACGGCAAGCCGATACCTGCCTTTGGGCCTGTTTGGCCTGCTGGGGTATGTGGAACCGGTGCTGCTGTTCTGGGTGGCCCTGCTGTTTCTGAGCGAAGAGGTGCCGGCGGCGGCGTGGCTGACCTACGTTCCGATCTGGATGGCGGTGGCGCTGGTGGCCGTGGATGGGATGAAAAGGGTCAGACCCCGCAAGCGGGTCTGACCCTGTCTGACGCGCAAGAAGAGCGGGGTCAGACCCCGTACGGGGTCTGACCCCTATCGCCTTTATTCCCGGTCGCCGCCGAAAATGCCGAGCAGCATCAGCAGGTTGGCAAAAATATTGTAGACGTCCAGGTAGATGGCCAGCGTGGCCGTAACGTAGTTGGTTTCACCGCCATTGATGACGCGCTGGAGGTCCACCAGAAGCAGTGCCGAGAAAATGCCGATGGCCATGACGGAGATGGTCAGCATGAGTGCGGGCAACTGCAGGAAGATGTTGGCGAGCGAGGCCACGATGAGGATCACCACGCCAATGAACAAGAACTTATGCATGGTGGAGAAGTCGCGCTTGCTGGTGCTGGCGACGCTTGCCATGGCGCCGAACACCACTGCCGTGCCGCCGAAGGCCAGCATGATGAGCTGCGAGCCGTTGGCCAGGCCCATGACGTGGCCCAGCAGGCGCGACAGCATGATGCCCATGAAGAACGTGAAGGCGAGCAGCAGCGCGACGCCGACCGAGCTGTTCTTGTTGCGCTCGATGAGGTACATGAGGCCGAATGCGCCGATCAGGAAGACGATGGCGCTGGTGCCGGGGCTGGCGCCCATGACTTGATTGATGCCTGAATTCAGCCCGACGAAGGCGCCCAGGACGGTAGGCACCAGCGAAAGGGCAAGCAGCCAATAAGTATTGCGCATGACACGGTTGCGCACCGCTGCCGACGTGGCGGTGGAGTACGCGCCGTTGTCAGCCAAGGTTGGACGAAGATCGCTCATGATGCTTCCTTTGAGATAGATAGAAACTTTAACGCTAAGGTTAACTGACAACTAGCTGAAAATGCAAGGTGCTGATTATGGGGTCAGACCCAAAGGGTCTGACCCCGGTGGTCGCGCCGGATTTCATTGTTGGGGTCAGACCCCATATGGGGTCTGACCCCTGACGTCGTGATGGGTTCCATTGCAGGGGTCAGACCCCGTACGGGGTCTGACCCCACCCCGTTCAGCGCTTGGATGCCGAGGACACGTCATGGGCATGCAGGTCGTGCCCGGCCGCCTGGTATTCGCGCCACCGTTCGCGTGCCGCGAGCTTGTCTTCGTCGTGTCCGGACACGATTTCCAGGATCCGCTCGAATTGCCCGGCGTTCGGCGGGCATTGGAGGTCCAGATTGAGCAGCCAGCATGGGGCCTGGGCTGCACCGGGCTCGGGAGGGACGGGCGCGTTGCTGGTCAGCAGCACCGGCGTTTCCGGGGCGAGCGCGTCGTCGGCATGGACATGGGGCACGAAGGCCGTGGCCTCGAAGCCCCACAGCAGGCGATCGAATTTGGCCAGCCGGGCCTGGTCTTGCGTATAGACGACCAGCCGGCGGCCCGCCAGAAACTGCTTGCTGGCGACTTGGCAAGCCATGCGCAGACGGTCCGGCGCGCCGAAGGCGAAGTCGATGCGGCTCACTGCCGGTTCAGCCCGCCTGGGCCAGCAGGTAATGGACGAGCAAGGGGACAGGGCGGCCCGATGCGCCCTTGTCCTTGCCGCTGCGCCACGCCGTGCCGGCGATGTCCAGGTGTGCCCAGGGATAGTTCTTGGTGAACCGCGACAGGAAGCATGCCGCCGTGACGGATCCCCCCGGCATGCCGCCGATATTGGCCATGTCGGCGAAATTCGAATGGAGCTGTTCCTGATAGGCGTCCTCCAGGGGCATGCGCCACGCGGTATCGTTGGCCTCGCGTCCCGCTTTCAGAAGGCTGTCGGCGAGTTCGTCGCTCTTGCTGAAAAGCCCGGTGTTGACGTGGCCCAGCGCCACCACGCAAGCGCCGGTCAGGGTGGCGATGTCGATCACGGCGGCCGGCTTGAAGCGTTCGGCGTATGTCAGGGCATCGCACAGCACCAGGCGGCCCTCGGCATCGGTATTGAGGATTTCGATGGTCTGGCCCGACATGCTGGTGACGACGTCGCCCGGCTTGTTGGCACGCCCGCTGGGCAGGTTCTCGCAGGCGGGAATCAGGCCGATGACTTCGCGGCCGAGCTCGAGCTCGGCAACCGCGCGCAGCGTGCCCAGCACGCTGGCGGCGCCGCACATGTCGTATTTCATTTCGTCCATGTTGGCGGCGGGCTTGAGCGAGATGCCGCCGGCGTCGAAGGTAATGCCTTTGCCGACCAGTACGATGGGCGCCTTGTCGCCCTTCGATGCGGGCTTGCCCGTGGCGGGCGTGTGCCTGAGGACGATGAAGGCGGGCGGTTCATAGGAGCCGCGCGCCACCGAAAGGAAGGAGCCCATCTTGAGGGCTTCGATCTGTTTGGCGTTGAGGACTTCGGCCTTGAGCGACTTGAATTCCTTGGCCAGCTTTTTGGCGGTGGCGCCCAGATAGGTGGGTGTGCAGACGTTGGGTGGCAGGTCGCCGAGTTCGCGCGTGAGATTCATGCCGTTGGCGATGGCGCGACCTTCGCGCAGTCCGTTCTGGACTTGGGTTGCCTGCGTGCGCGGGATCCAGACCGTGAACTTCTTGAGTTTGGGCGCGCCATCCTTTTCCTTGTCTTTGCTCAGGGTGGCGCTGTACCGGTAGACCGACACGCCGGCGGCGCAGGCGGCGGAACGGGCGCGGGCCCGCAAGCTGCTGTCGGGGCAGTCGATGGCAGCCAGCGTGGAAGTGCCTTCGGACAGGTTGGCGCCGACGCAGTATTTTGCGAAAGCCTGTTCAGCTTTGGTATGCGCGGCGGCTGTATAGGATTCTTGATTGCCCAGGCCGATTAAAATGACGCGTACCGCGCTCACGCCGGGCAGGTTGTGCAAGGCAAGATGGCTGCCGGCCTTGCCTTTGAATTCAGTCTTGAGCGCCGCGCTCACGGCGCCATTGCTTGCGCGATCGATGGTTTCAGCGGCAGGGCTCAGCGCGCCGTCGGCGAATATGCCGATGGCCAGCGCCGCTGTTTTCAATTGATGCAATGAAGCGGTGGTCTGTGTGCTAAATTCCATTCCAGTTTCCCGAGAGTGTCCATAGGATGCTTGTGATTATCCCGCATATTCTCTCATGTCACTATTCAAGCGTTCCGTAGTCTCCGAAATCATGAGTCACGCCGGCGTCGTGCTGTCCACGCTGCTGGTGGTATGGCTCAGCGTATTGCTGGTGCGCTTGCTTGGCGAGGCAGCCAACGGGTCCATAGGCGCCGACGTGGTGTTCGGGCTGGCCACGTTTTCCAGCATCACAGCCTTGCCCGTCATTTTGTCGGTGTCGCTGTTCATTGCCGTCCTGACGACGGTCACGCGCAATTTCCGTGAATCCGAAATGGTGGTGTGGTTTGCCAGCGGGCTATCGCTGAAAGACTGGATAGGGCCGATTATGCGCTGCGCGGTGCCGATTGCCTTGATGATCGCGGTCCTGACCCTGGTCGCCTCGCCCTGGGCCTATCGGCAGATCACCGAGTACCGGCAGCGCTACGAGCAGCGTTCCGACCTTTCCAAGGTGACGACCGGCCAGTTCATTGAAACCAATGACGGCGCACGGGTGTTTTTTGCTGAACAGCCCACGCAACCGGGCGAAGAGATGGGCAACATCATTGCGCGGGTCGTGGATCAGGAATGGCTGAGCGTCGTCACCGCTCAAGGCGCGCGCATCCAGGAGGAAGCCAACGGCGACCGCTTTCTGGTCTTGAGCGAAGGCCATCGCTACGACCTGAAGCCCGGCCTGCCCGATTTTCGCCTGATCGACTTCGAGCGCTACGGCTTCCGGCTCGAAAGCAAGGCCAGCGCGAGCTCGATCGACGCGGCGCGCCAGCTTGCCGAAAGCCAGATCAAGGCCAGGCCGACCATGCAGCTGTTCGCCGACGACACGGACGAGGCCAGGTCGCAGATCATGTGGCGGCTGGCCTTGCCGCTGGCGGCATTGAACCTTGCCTTGCTGGCCATTCCGCTGGGCTCGGTCAACCCGCGGCTCGGGCGCTCGGGCGATTTTCTCATCGCCGGCCTGGTCGGCCTGCTTTACATGAACCTGATCAATCTGTCGCGTGGCTGGATCGGTAGCGGGCAATTGAGTTTCGGCGTCGGCGTCTGGCTGGTGCATGCCATTTTCACGGCATTGATGGCCTATATGATGTGGCGCAAGCTGCGCGTCAAGGCTCCCAAGGATCCGGCTTCGCCCGACCCCGCGGTTTGAGCGGGGGGAGGCCTTGGGGTCAGACCCCGTGCGGGGTCTGGCCCCCACCTCCGGACCCAGTACGGGAGATCCCGGGGTCAGACCCCGTGCGGGGTCTGACCCCTACTTCCGGGCCTTGCATTCGGGCGACGAGTCGGCCTGCCGCAGCCATGCAATGAGGTCGGCGCGCTCCTGGGCGTCGGGGATGCCCGCATAGCCCATGGACGTTCCCGGCACCTTGTCCATGGGGCTGCGCAGGAAGGTGTCCAGCGCCGCTTCGTCCCAGACTATGCCGGAAGCCCGCATGGCCGGGGAGTAGGGAAAGCCGGGCACAGACCCTGCCTTGCGCCCCAGCAGGCCGCAGTGCCGCGGACCGGTCCGGTCATAGGCCAGGGCATGGCAGGCCAGACATCGCTCATAGACGGTGGCGCCTCGAACGGCGTCGCCGGTAGGGCCCGCCGCGCACAGCGAGGCGCTTGAAAGCAGCCCGGCTCCCAACGCTAGGCGCAGGATCATGATACGAAAGCGTCCGGCACCGGCGCCTCCCCCAGAGCATTGCGCAGCACGGCCCAGTGCATGGCTTCATCGCCCAGTATGCTGGCCGCCGCCTTTGCCAGTTCGCGATTGTCCAGGATGGGCACGGCGCCGAGGTAGGCGCTGACCGCCCCCTTTTCCAGCAGCGCGGCGAAGCGGAGCACATCTTCCTGAGATTTGAGTTTCTCAGTCGGAAATTGATATTTATCCTTGGCCGAAGCGGGTCGGCCGCCGAGCGTCTGAACGGTTCTCGCCAGCAGTTCCGCATGCTGGGCATGATGTCCCTGAAAAGTGAGGGCGAGGTCACGGACGGGCGGCTTCAGCAGGCCGCTGTCCGCGCCCAGCTGATAGGCCGCAATGGCTTCCAGTTCGGCACTCAGGGCGGAGTTCAGGACGCGGATATCGGAAGCCGGCGCGTCCTGGCCCTTGGCCAGGGCGGGCCGTCCGGCGAGCAGGGCAATGGCAGTGCCCGACAGGACCAAGCCGGTGCCACCGAGAAAGGCGCGGCGCGGAAGGTGCAAGGCCGGCGTGGCGGCGAAAGCGAGAAACGACATGATGCTTCTCCTTGAGGAAAAGGATGGAGTGGCCCCTGATGGGGAAAAGAGAGGAGTGGGGAAGACCTGCGCTATGGCGCGGCGTCGAGCCGGGTAAGGACGTTCGCCACGATGCGGTTGCAGCGGTTGCCGGCAAAGCTGAAGCTTTCAGGCAGGGCGTCTTTCGGCATGCTTCCAAGAGACTCGCGTAGCAGGCGGCGCGCGCGGAAATAGCGGCTGCGCACGGTGGCCGGCGCAATCTGCAAGAGCGCGGCTGTCTCTTCCACGCTCAATTCTTCGACGGCGCGCAGAACGAACACCATCCGGAAAAGATCGGGAAGCTGATCGATGCGTGTTTCCAGAATGTGCCGGACTTGGCGTCCCGCCAGGTTTTCCTCCGGCATGCCGCCCACCGACAGGGGCATCGAGGTTTCCATGCTGATGTCCCCATCTGAAGGCTCGTCCTTGAACTCGAGCCAGGCCGCCATGTGATTGATCTTGCGCAGGCGGCGCACCGACTCGTTGACCACGATGCGCACCAGCCAGGTCGAGAGCGCGGAGTTTCCGCGGAACCGATGCATGGCACAGTAGGCCTTGTAGAAGGCGTCTTGTACGGCCTCTTCAGCGTCCGCATCGTTGCGTAGAATGCTGCGCGCGCTGCGGTACATGCGCTGGTTCAGGCTGCGCATCAGGCCGATGAAGGCCTGGCGGTCGCCTTGAGCGATGCGTTGCGCCAGATGCAGGTCGGCGACGTGATTTTCTGGGGGTTTGACCAGGGCGAGCGGCATGTCGGTATCCTGAATGTATCTGCTTGCCCCATTAGATGCCGTGCGCGACGGCGGCGTTCCCGCCGGCTTCCCGCGGCAGGTATTTCAGTGTGCCCTCATCACCCCGCATCAGGCCCTGGTTGAGCTGTACGGAGGCCTTCAGAAAGTCCCATAGCGCCATGACACGGCTGGAATGCCGGAGGTCTTCGTGGCAATACATCCAGAAGCTGCGCCGCACTTCGATCTCGTCTTCGAGGACGGCTTGAAGCCTGGCGTCCTGTGCCGCCATGAAGCAGGGCAGGATGGCCAGAGACTGGCCTTGCAGGGCGGCGTGGTATTGCGCCACGACACTGGTGCTCTTGAATATCACTCTTGCGTCGGAAACGATGTCCTCGAGATAGCGCAAGTGATCGCTGAACAGGAGCTCTTCGACATAGCCGATGAAGGTGTGCGATGGCAGGTCGGCCTTGCTGCGTATCGGGTGGGAATCCGCCAGATATGCCTTGCTGCCATAGAGCTTGAGCGAATAATCCAGCAGCTTGGTGCATAGATAGGGCCCACGCTGCGGGCGTTCCAGGGAGATCGCGATATCGGCCTCGCGCTTGGAAAGGCTGATGAAACGGGGCACGGGCATGATGTCCAGCGTCACGGCGGGAAAGCGGCGCTGGAAGTCCACCATGAGCGGCGCCAGGACATAGCTGCCGAATCCTTCGGTCGAGCCGACGCGCAAATGGCCCGACACGGCTTGCGACTGGCCGGATATTTCTTCACGCGCATTGATCAGCGTGCCTTCTATGCGTTCGGCGTAGGCAAAAAAGCGCTGGCCGTCTTCGGTCAGCGTGAAGCCGCTGGCCTTCGACTTGTTGAACAGGACGGCGTTCAGTTCGCGTTCTAGGGCCTGGATCCTGCGCGAGACGGTGCTGTGCCGCACACCCAGGCGCTGCGCCGCGGCGCTGACGCGCTGCGTGCGGGCCACTTCAAGAAAATAACGGATTCCGTCCCAGTCGAGCATGGCAGTTGTGCATAAATTAGCAACTAATGTGCAAATATTTTGATAGGAATTGGTTTTTTACACAACTACACTGCGAGAGTGCCTGCGGGCGCGACCCTATAAAAAACATCGGAGACAAGCATGAAGAGACTCAGTGTGTCACTGGCTATCAGTGTTTGCATGGGCGTATTGGGAACGGCCAGCGCCAAGGCGCCGGCGGTCAAGATCGGCATCCTTACCGATATGTCGGGTACCTACGCCTCCATGGGCGGGGCGGGGTCGGTCGCCGCGGCGCAATTGGCCATCGACGACTGCCTGGCAGCCGAGTGCAAAGGCATGGACATCGATCTTCTGTCGGCCGACAACCAGAACAAGGCCGACGTGGGCGCCGCCAAGGCCCGCGAATGGTTCGACCGGGACGGCGTCACCGCCATTGCGGACCTGACCAACTCCGCCGTGGCTCTGGCGGTGCAAGGCATCGCCAAGGAGAAAAACAAGGTAGTGATGTTTTCCGGCCCGGCCACCACGGAACTGACCAACAAGTCTTGCTCTCCCGTGGGCTTTCATTGGATGTTCGATGTCTATTCCCAATCGGTCGGCGGCGTAGGCGCCACCATCGAGAAGGGCGGAAAGTCCTGGTTCTTCATCACGGTCGACTACGCGTTCGGCCATTCCCTGCAGAAGGGCGCCGGAGACATGGTGCAGAAGCTGGGCGGCACGGTCGTGGGTTCGGTGCTGCATCCCCTGAATGTCCCGGATTTCGCCTCTTATCTGCTTCAGGCCCAAAGCTCAAAGGCTCAGGTCGTGGCGCTGGCCAATGGCGGGGCCGACGTGGTCAACGCCATCAAGCAGGCGCGCGAATTCGGGATCGTCTCCGGGGGACAGCGGCTGGCCTCGCTCCTGATCTTTCTTTCGGATTTGCGCGCACTGGGACTGGATACCGCGCAAGGCCTGACGTATGTCGACGGCTTCTATTGGGATTTCGATGACGGCACGCGCAAGTGGTCGGACCGATTTGCGCAGGCCTTCCGCGGCCTGAAGCCGACCATGACGCAGGCCGGCGTGTATTCGAGCGTGCTGCATTATCTGAAAGCCGTCGCTGCCGCGCAGTCCACCGACGGCGACGTGGTTGCGGCGAAGATGAGGGAATTGCCCATACAGGACCTGGTCATGCGCAATGCGTCCATACGCCCGGACGGCCGGGTGATCCACGACATGTATCTGTACGAGGTGAAGCGGCCTTCGGAGTCCACCGGCGAATGGGATCTGTCCAAACTGGTCGCCACCATACCGGCCGCCGACGCCTTCCAGCCTTTGTCCGAATCCACATGCCCTCTCGTGGCGGAATCCAAGGCCGCCGGCTGATGCATCACCCTTGACACGCAATCCGCGTGCATAGTTCTAGGAGACTTCAATGAGTGCAGTTCCACGCATCCCGCTGCTGATCGGCGGAAAACTCGTGCAATCGAAAACCACCGAATGGCGCGATGTATTCAATCCGGCGACTCAGGAGGTGGTGGCGCAAGTTCCGTTCGCCACCAAAGAAGAGCTCGATCTGGCGGTGGAAAATTCGCGCGAGGCATTTGCCGCGTGGCGCAATACCAGCCAAGCCGCGCGCACGCGGGTCATGCTCAATCTTCAGAAGCTGGTTCGTGACAACACGGCCGCGCTGGCCAAGGCGATTACGCTGGAGCACGGCAAGACCCTGCCGGATGCCGAAGGCGAAGTGGGCCGCGGTCTTGAGGTCATCGAGCATGCGTGCGCGATATCGTCTTTGCAACTGGGCGAATATGCCGAGAACGCCGCGACGGGCATCGATGTCTATACCCTGATACAGCCTCTGGGCGTATGTGCCGGCATCACGGCGTTCAATTTCCCCATCATGCTGCCTTGCTTCATGTTTCCGATCGCCGTCGCGGCCGGCAACACCTTCATACTGAAACCGTCGGAACAGGATCCGAGCTCATCCCTGATGCTGGCCCAGCTGGCGCTGGAGGCGGGACTGCCTCCAGGCGTGCTCAACGTGATCCATGGCGGGGCGGACATTGCCAATGGGTTGTGCGAACATCCTCATGTGAAGGCAGTTTCCTTCATTGGCTCGACACGCGTGGGCACTGAAATCTACCGGCGCGCGTCCGAAGCCGGCAAGCGATGCCAGGCCATGATGGGCGCCAAGAACCACTGCGTGATCATGCCGGACGCCGACCGCGAGGTGGCATTGAACCAGTTGGTGGGTGCGGCCTTCGGAGCGGCGGGACAGCGCTGCATGGCCACGTCGGTCGCGGTGGTGGTCGGCGAGGCCAAGGACTGGCTGCCGGATTTCGTCGAGCGCGCGCGCAAACTCAAGGTCAATATAGGCTCCGATCGCGATGCGGATCTCGGCCCGCTGGTTTCTCCCGCCGCGAAGAAGCGCGTAGAGGGCTTGATACAGAAAGGCGTCGAAGAGGGCGCTGAACTGCTGCTGGATGGGCGCGGCCTGAGCGTTGCCGGCTACGAGCAGGGAAACTTCGTGGGGCCGACCGTCTTCGGCGGCGTCAAAGCCGACATGGCCATATACTGCGAAGAAATATTCGGCCCAGTGCTGTGCGTGGTGTGCGTCGACACCTTGGAAGAGGCGGTGGAGTTCATCAACCAGAATCCCAACGGCAACGGCGTGGCGGTGTTCACGCAGGACGGCGGCACCGCGCGCTACTTCCAGAACCACATCGACGTCGGGCAGATCGGCATCAACATCCCGATTCCGGTTCCCGTCGCCTGGTTCAGCTTCACCGGGTCGCGCGCCTCGAAGCTGGGCGACCTGGGTCCCAACGGCAAGCAGGCGGTGCATTTCTGGACGCAGACAAAGACCGTGACGGCGCGCTGGGTGGCGCACGCCACTGGAGTGAACACTACCATCTCCATGAAGTAAGCTTATTACCAGAATAAATATAAATTAATTTCTTTATTACATATAATAGCCCTACTTACAGGGCTATTTTTTTATGAATCTTCAACAATTCCGGTTCGTTCGTGAAACTATTCGCCGCAACTTCAACCTCACCGAGGCGGCGCGCACGCTGTTTACTTCGCAGCCTGGCGTATCGAAGGCGATCATAGAGTTCGAGGATGAGCTGGGCGTCAAGATCTTCGAGCGCCATGGCAAACGGATCAAAGGCCTGACCAAGCCCGGCCAAGTCGTTGCCCAAGTCATCGAACGCATCATGCGCGAAGTCGACAATCTTAAAAAAGTGAGCGACGAATTCGCCCGGCGCGACGAAGGAGGACTGGTCATCGCCTGCACGCACGCCCAGGCGCGGTACATCCTGCCCAAGGTGATTCCGGCGTTTCGCGAAAGGTTTCCCAAAGTCCGTGTATCGCTGGCCGAAGGCAACCCGCCGCACCTGGCCAGAATGGTGCTGCATGAACAGGCCGACGTCGCCATTGCGACCGAAACGCTGTCGCAAACCCCCGGGCTGGCGGCGCTGCCTGTCTACTCATGGGAACACACGATTGTGGTGCGCCCTGATCACCCCCTCGCCGAACTGACGTCCAGCGCCGCCAAGGAGATCTCCCTGGAGCAGGTCGCACAGTACCCCATCGTGACCTATGACCATGCCTTTTCGGGCAGAGGGGCGATAGACAAGTCCTTCATGCAGGCCGGCATCACACCCGACATCGTCCTCGAGGCCATCGATGCGGACGTGATCAAGACTTATGTGGATGTGGGGCTGGGTATCGGCATCATTGCCGGCATGGCTTTCGATCCGCGACGCGACAAAGGCCTGGTGGGCCTGCCCGCGGGGCATCTGTTCGGCACGCATACCACGCGCGTTGCCGTGAAGTCCGGCGTGTTCCTGCGCGATTACGTGTACGTGCTGCTCGAAATGCTGGCACCCGAGCTCACGCGCGAAGTCGTGCAAGAGGCCATAGACAAGGCTCCGCGCGCGGAATAGCGGCGGCCGGGGTCAGACCCCGTACGGGGTCTGACCCCTTACATCGATCCGACTAGGATGTGGGGAGGGGTCAGACCCCGCATGGGGTATGACCCCCTATATCGATCCGACGACTGTATTAATCGCAAACCCTATTTGACAACATAAATAGGAATGATTATCGTTACGAAAACCATTCATCGGAGGATGTCATGACCCAACTCGTCAGCGCAGTCATTGTTGGAGCCGACCGTCTCGGCAATATCCCGGATCTTCTCAAAGGGCACAACATTGCGATCCGCCATCACATCAGCGGGCGCGATCCCTCGCATCAGAAGAAAACGCTGCAGCTGCCGTCCGGTACTGAATTGTTGATTCTTCTCACCGACTTTCTCGGGCACAACGTCATGAAGACATTCCGGGCGGCGGCTCAGCGCGCCGGAATACGGGTGCTCGCCTGCAGGCGCTCGGTCTGCAGCATGAAGCAGGCATTGAATCAATGCGGTTACTGCGAGACTTGTTCCATGGAGGTGCCGATGGAGCGGAACATGAAGTTCGCGCCCGATGCCGGTAAGGACGCGGGAAGGCAAGGCAAGCGCAGCGGAGTCAGGCCCCGTTAGCGGAGCGGCGGGGTCAGACCCCGTGAGGGGTCTGACCCTTCGGGCAGCAGATTGCACAGGACTGGGGTCAGACCCCATACGGGGTCTGACCCCACAAAAAAAGCGGCTTGCGCCGCTTTCATCATTTGGAGGCCAGCCGGGTTTCGGCCGTGTTGCCCGCCGGCAAGCGCCGGGCGCCGTTATAGCGCTTTTTCCAGTAGGCGATGTCCATGCTTTCGATGCGGACCACCGAGCCCGCACGCGGCGCATGCACGAATTTCTTGTCGCCCAGATAAATGCCCACATGGGAAAAGCGATGCCCGCGCGTATTGAAGAAGACGAGGTCGCCCTTCTTGAGCTCGTTGCGGTCGACGGATTTGCCCAACCGTGCAATATCGGACGACTTGCGTGGCAGCTTCAGGCCCAGCGACTTTTCAGCCGCATAGGCGACCAGCCCGCTGCAATCGAAGCCGGTGGAAGGCGTATCGCCGCCAAAGCGATATTTGATTCCCAGCGCGCCGAGCGCCGTGCTGGCGAACGAGCGGGAAGCTTCGCTGGCATTGGGAGTGCTTGTGCCGTAATTCTGGCGGTCCTGAGACTTGAGATAGGCGCCGAGCGGGTCTGACTGCGTGTAAGACAGGTAGGCGTCGCGTATCAGGTGGTGGCTGCTTGCCGAGGTACTGGGGGGATTCGTTGCGCAACCGGCGAGGACCACGGTAGTGGCTGCCAAAAGACACTTGGCGCCGCGGGTGAAGAAGAGAGAGTGAAAGGACGGTAACGAGCGATATAGTCGATGGTGCGGCGGCATGGGCTTTTCGTTTTAGCTTGTGTAAAGCACTTGACGAGGATGTGCGATTTTGTATCTATCAGATGCTAAATCGTTCACATCGGAAGGCAAGCCGCCGTCAAAAACCAAATGCTTTACACAAATTGAACATTGGGTGGCGAAAGTGTACTCAATCGAAACGTGAACGTAAAGGTGTTTTACTTTTCCAGCTACTTTACCTGGTCTGCTTGCCGGGCTAGTCTATGGTTCGGTCCGTATCCGTGATCGCCTTTGCTTTTACTTGAAGTTACAATAAATTCATCCAAGGATTCCCATGAAGACCAAACCAATGCTGAGCGCCTCCGACGTCAAAACCATACTGGCGGGGGCGGAAGAACACGCCCTGAAGAACAAATGGGCGGTCACCATTTCGGTGGTGGACGACGGCGGACATGTGCTGGGCCTGCTGCGGCTGGACGACGCAGCCCCGATTTCCGCCCAGATTTCCCCGGCCAAGGCGCGAACCGCCGCGCTGGGCCGCCGCGAATCGAAAACCTATGAGGACACCATCAATCAAGGACGCACCGCCTTTCTTTCGGCGCCCCTCGAAGGCATGCTGGAAGGCGGGGTGCCCATCGTCGTGGATGGCCATGTCGTCGGAGCGGTCGGTGTGTCCGGCGTGAAATCGTCCGAGGACGTCGAGATCGCCCGCGCGGGCATCGCCAAGCTGTCCGCATGATGGCGGGCTCCGGTGCAGGTCCGGAACCGGCGCGGGCCTCCCACGAGACGCCCGCGCCGGAAGGCATCCTGAATGCCGGAGTACGCAAGCGCGAGGTCTGGGCATGGGCGATGTACGATTTCGCCAACTCGGGCTATACCACGGTCGTCCTCACAACCGTATTCAGCGCGTATTTCGTCGGGGTGGTCGCAGGGCAGAAGCCCTGGGCCACACTGGCCCTGACGTCCGCGCTTTCCCTTTCCTACTTGCTGATCATGCTCACCATGCCGGCGCTGGGGGCTCGCGCAGATGCGCGGGCCGGCAAGCGTCGGCTGCTTTTTACCAGCACGCTGGGCTGCGTGCTGGCGACCTCCATGCTGGCATTCACAGGCCCGGGCGACATCGCCTGGGGCCTGGCGTTCATTGCGATATCCAATTATTGCTACTGCGTCGGCGAGGCAATCATCGCAGCCTTCCTGCCGGAGATCGCAAGGCCCCAGTCGCTGGGCCGCGTTTCGGGTTGGGGCTGGAGCTTCGGATATTTCGGCGGAATGCTGGCGCTGGGCCTGTCGCTGGCCTTGGTTGCCTGGGCGACCGAGCAAGGCTGGAACGCCAGCGATTACGTGCCGTATGTCATGGCGTTGACGGCCGCGATCTTCGCGGTGGCGGCCGTTCCGTCGTTCCTGTTTCTGAAAGAGCGCAGTCCCGCAAGCCGCAAGCCCGACGAACCGATGCTGCAGCGGCTGCGGAATGCCTGGCGCGACACAGGCCGCCATTTTCCCGACTTCCGCCTGCTGCTGTTCTGCGGGGCTTGCTACCATGCGGGCATCTCGGTGGTCATCACCCTGTCCGCCGTGTATGCGTCGGAGGCCATGGGGTTCACCATGCCGCAGACGATGATGCTGGTTTTCACGGTGAACATCGCCGCCGCGGCAGGCGCTTTCCTGTTTGGCTATCTGCAGGACAAAATCGGGCATAAACAGGCGCTGTCGATTACACTTGTAGGGTGGATCGTCATGGTGTTGCTGGCTTACTCGGCCAGGCAGGTATGGGTCTTCTGGTGCGCGGCGACCGTCGCGGGCTTGTGCATGGGCACGAGCCAAAGCGCGGGCCGGGCCATGGTAGGCGCGCTGGCGCCCAGGCAGCGGCTGGCGGAATTCTATTCGTTATGGGCCTTCGCAACGCAGCTGGCTGCCGTCGTGGGCCCATTCTGCTATGGTCTGGTCACTTGGCTGACCGGCGGAAACCATCGCCTTGCCTTGCTGTGCACCGGCCTGTTCTTCGTTGCAGGGCTGGCTGTGCTGGCACGCCTGGACTTCCACAGGGGCGCCCTGGCGCGCGCCGCCAGCGCATAGCACGTACCAAACCGACGGCTTCGAACGCCATGTGCGCATTGCGCTGGATTGTCAGTGTGCCGTAAGCCGATTGCGCTACGGTAGGCCGGCAATGCCGGAAATAACATATCAAATAGAAGGAGTCATTAGCATGTCCAGTGAAATAGAATCGGTGTTGATCGAGAACCGGGTCTTTCCACCGTTCGCCAATCTGGTGAAGGAAGCCGCCATATCAGGCATGCCGGCCTACCAGGAATTGTGCGCCGAGGCCGAACGCGCGCCCGACGAGTTCTGGGGACGCCTGGCCCGCGAAAACCTGGATTGGCACAAGCCGTTCACGCAGGTGCTCGATGAATCCGAAGCGCCGTTTTATCGTTGGTTTGGGGATGGCGAGCTGAATATTTCGGCCAACTGCCTCGACAAGCATCTCGATACCCCAACCGCCAATAAAACGGCGCTTATTTTCGAGTCGGATGACGGCAAAGTCAGTACGGTCACGTATAAAGAGCTCCATGCCCGGGTTTGCGAGCTGGCCAACGGCCTGAAGGCGCTGGGGCATTCCAAGGGCGAGCGGGCCATTCTGTACATGCCCATGTCCATCGAAGCCGTGGTGGCCATGCAAGCCTGCGCGCGCCTGGGCATCATCCATTCCGTCGTATTCGGCGGCTTTTCGTCCAAGAGCCTGCACGAGCGCACGATCGACGTCGGCGCATCCCTGGTCATCACCGCCGACGAGCAGGTCCGCGGGGGCAAGACCATTCCGCTCAAGAGCGCGGTGGACGAAGCCTTGGAGTCGGGCGGCTGCGAGGCCGTCCGGCATGTCGTCGTGTATCGGCGCACCGGCGGCCAGGTGGCCTGGAAGGAAGGCCGCGACCTGTGGCTGCACGACGTCTGCGCGAGTCAGCCGTCCAGCTGCGACCCGGTCCCCGTGAATGCGGAGCATCCGCTGTTCATCCTCTATACGTCCGGTTCCACGGGCAAGCCCAAAGGCGTGCAGCATTCTTCCGCGGGCTATCTGCTGTGGTCGCTCATGACCGTCAAATGGACGTTCGACGCCAAGGACAGCGACGTATTCTGGTGCACGGCCGACGTCGGCTGGGTTACCGGCCACACCTACATCACTTACGGCCCGCTGGCTGCGGGCCTGACACAGGTGGTTTTCGAGGGAGTTCCCACCTATCCCAATTCCGGCCGTTTCTGGGAAATGATCCAGCGGCACAAGGTGACCGTGTTCTACACTGCGCCTACCGCGATACGGTCGCTCACCAAGGCGGCGGAATCGACGCCCGAATTCCATCCGCGCCAGTACGACCTGAGCAGCCTGCGCATCATCGGGTCCGTCGGTGAACCCATCAATCCGGAGGCCTGGATGTGGTATTACACCAATGTCGGGCGCGAACGCTGCCCGGTGCTGGATACCTGGTGGCAGACCGAAACCGGGGCCCACATGATTACGCCGCTGCCGGGCGTCACCCCGTTGAAGCCCGGATCCTGCACATTGCCGCTGCCGGGCATCGCCATGGCGGTCGTGGACGAGGCGGGCGAAGACGTCGAGCATGGCAAGGGCGGGTTCCTGGTCGCCAAGCGCCCCTGGCCGGCAATGATACGGACCATCTGGGGCGACCCCGAGCGCTTCAAGAGCAGCTACTTCCCGCCGGAGCTCAAAGGGTATTATCTGGCCGGCGACGGCGCCCAGCGCGACCAGGACGGATACTTCTGGATCATGGGCCGCATCGACGACGTGCTGAACGTGTCCGGACACCGCCTGGGCACCATGGAAGTCGAATCGGCGCTGGTTTCGCACGAGCTGGTCGCCGAGGCGGCCGTGGTGGGGCGGCCTGATGCCACCACGGGCGAGGCGGTCGTGGCGTTCGTCGTGCTGAACCGTTCCCTGCCCGAGGGCGATGAAGCGGTGGCGATCGCCAAGCAATTGCGCGATTGGGTCGCCAAAGAGATCGGCCCGATCGCCAAGCCCAAAGACATCCGCTTCGGTGAAAACCTGCCCAAGACGCGTTCGGGCAAGATCATGCGCCGCTTGTTGCGTGTGGTCGCCAAAGGCGAAAAAGTCACGCAGGACGTCTCCACGCTCGAAAACCCGACCATCCTCGATCAATTATCACAGGCGCATTGATTGAAGTCCTGATCTGATACCGGAGCGCCCCTGCGTTGTTCCGGCGCTTGCCGCCCCCGCCATGGGGGCGCTTTTTTGTTTTTTGCGGAGTATCCCTTGGGATCGAATCAAACGGATCGGGGCGCTTTGGCCCTGATGGTCCTGACCGTCACCTTGTGGGGGCTCAGCTGGATCGCCATGAAGTCGCTCGTTGACTATATCGGGCCTTTCGATCTGGTGATGTCCCGCTATGCGATCGCCTTTCTGGTTCTTGTCGTCGTGCTGCTGCTGACCCGGCAGCCCCTGGCCTGCCCGCGGCCCTATGGCTTGAACGTATGGATCGCGATCTTCCAGACCTCCAGCTTTCAGTGCCTGTGCCAGCTGGCGCTCGTCACTGGCGGAACTGGCAGGGTGGTGACGCTGGCCTACACCATGCCCTTCTGGGCGGCGCTGTTCGCCTGGCTGATCCTGGGTGACCGGCCCACGCGCTGGCACACGCTGGGATTCCTCCTGGCAGGCGTGGGTCTCGTGGGGATAGTGGCGCCCTGGCAGGGCCTGGGGTCTCTCACCGGATCGCTGCTGGCCCTGGCCGGCGGCGTGAGCTGGGGCCTGGGCATGGTGCTGGCCAAGAAAATGTTCCAGCGGCATCGGCCCAATGTCCTGACCTTGACTTGCTGGCAGATGTTGCTGGGCGCGGCGGCGACTTTCCCCCTGACTCTGCTCTTTCCTCAACGCCCGGTGGTCTGGGCTCCGGAGCTTTTCTGGGGCGTGGCCTACATGGCGGTCGTCGCCTCGGCCCTTGGCTGGTGGCTGTGGATGTCGGTGGTGCGCAGGGTCAGCGCCATGGTCGCGGGCATGTCCAGCCTGGGAGTGCCGGTCTTGACGGTCGTGCTTGCATGGCTGCTGCTGGGGGAAAGGCCGACGTGGCTGGAACTGGCGGGGATCGGCTTCATCATGGGCGGCCTGCTGGTGGTGAATCTGGCACCGGCTTTGGGAAGAAGGGTCAGACCCTATGCGGGGTCCGACCCCAAGAGCCGGCGCGGGTAAAGGGGTCGGACCCCGCATCGGCTCCGATCCCGATTCAACGCCATGGCGGGGGTCAGACCCATAGGGTCTGACCCCAAGGCCCTACATGCCGTTATATACCGGCCCTTCGCCGCCCTGAGGAGCGACCCAGACGATGTTCTGGGTCGGGTCCTTGATGTCGCAGGTCTTGCAGTGGACGCAGTTCTGGGCGTTGATCTGCAGCTTGTCCTCGCCCGTATCGGTCTTGACGAATTCATAGACGCCCGCCGGACAGTAGCGCGCCTCGGGTCCGCCGTACTTCGCCAGGTTCACGGAAACCGGAACGCCGGGGTCCTTGAGCGTCAGGTGGATGGGTTCGTTTTCGTCGTGGTTGGTGTTGGAGATGAACACCGAGCTCAGGCGGTCGAAGGTGAGTTTGCCGTCGGGCTTGGGATAATCGATGCGCGCGCATTCCGCAGCCGGTTGCAGACAGGCGTGATCCGGCTTGGTGCGATGAATCGTCCACGGCATCTTGCCTTTCAGCAGCCATTGCTCCACGCCCGTCATCAGGGTGGCGATGGTCCGGCCCTTCTTGAACCATTGCTTGAAATTGCGAGCCTTGTTCAGTTCGGCATGAAGCCAGGATGCCTCGAACGCGGCCGGATATGCCACCAGCTCGTCATGGCTCCTGCCGGCGACCAGCGCGTCGAATGCGGCTTCGGCGGCAAGCGCGCCCGTCTTGATGGCCGAGTGGCTGCCTTTGATGCGCGACGCATTGAGCATGCCCGCTTCGCAGCCCACGAGCACGCCACCCGGAAAACACAGCTTGGGAATGGAAAGCAGGCCGCCCGCCGTCAGCGAACGCGCGCCATAGGCGATGCGTTTTCCGCCTTCGAAGGTCGGGCGGATGGCCGGATGAGTCTTGTAGCGCTGGAATTCTTCGAAAGGGGAGAGCCACGGATTGGCGTAATCGAGCCCGACGACCAGGCCGACCACCACGATATTGTTGGGCAGGTGGTACAGGAAGGAGCCGCCGTAGGTGTCGGAGTCGAGCGGCCAGCCGGCGGTATGCACGACCAGGCCCGGCTGCGACTGCGACGGATCGACTTCCCACATTTCCTTGATGCCGATGCCGTAGCTTTGAGGATCGCGCCCGGCATCGAGCTTGTAGCGCTCGGTCAGCTGGCGGCCCAGCTGACCTCGCGAGCCTTCGGCAAACACGGTGTAGCGCGCATGCAGCTCCATTCCCGGCTGGTAGTGGTCGGTGTGCGAACCATCGCGCGCCACGCCCATGTCCCCCGTTGCGACGCCTTTGACCGCGCCGTCGTCCGTATACAGGATCTCGGCCGCGGCAAAGCCCGGAAAGAGATCCACGCCCAGCGCTTCGGCCTGTTCGCCCAGCCAGCGGGTCACGTTGCCCAGCTGAACGATGTAGTTGCCATGGTTCTGGAAGCATTCGGGAAGCAGCCAGCCCGGTGTGGCCCGGGCACCTTTCTGGGACAGGAACAGGAATTTGTCCTCCGTCACTTCCGTTTCGAGCGGCGCGCCTTTCTCTTTCCAGTCCGGAATGAGTTCGGTCAGCGCACGTGGATCCATGACGGCGCCGGACAGGATATGTGCGCCGACTTCCGCGCCCTTTTCGAGCACGCAAACGCTGATTTCCTGCTCGCGCTCCGAGGCGAGTTGTTTGAGCCGAATGGCTGCGGCGAGCCCGGCCGGGCCCGCGCCGACCACGACTACGTCGTATTCCATTGATTCACGTTCAGACATGAGTGGGTTCTCCAGAATGTAATAGGTATGGCTTGCATTCAGCCGCGCGGGCCGTAATTTTCTGCCGCAATTGTATTGCAGTCCGGGTATGCGTTGAAAAGGCCTGCGGGCGCGATCGGCAAAGGGCGCGCCAAGGGGCGGCTCACGGTATACTTGCCCGGTACCAGATTCAGCAGAAGAGCCTATGTCGATTCAAGCCGCCGATCGTTTGCCATTGCCGTCCGTTCGCTGGGCGGAGCCTTGTGTGATACCGGTGCGTTGGGGCGACCTTGATGCCATGGATCACGTCAATAATACGGTTTATTTCCGCTACTTTGAAGAAGCCCGGGTGCAGATGCTGGCCGCTGCGGGCATCTTCAACGCTGCCGGGCGCGGATCCGTTCTCGCGCAGGCGTCCTGTGACTTCCTCAAGCCCGTGCTGTATCCCGCCACGGTGGTGGTGCGGCAGGGGTTGGTGCGCATCGGCCGCTCCAGCCTCGAGGTCGAGGTCACGCTCGAGCTCGAGGGCGAGCCGGGCGTGGTCTACGCGCGGGGCCGCTACGTCATGGTCGGATCCGACAAGGGCACCGGCAAGTCCATGCCATGGACGGAAGCGGAGGCCCGGCGGCTGGAGCAGATGTTCTCAATTAGTTGATGCGGCAGTCCTGCCGTTTGTGATGTTTGCGCGGTAGAAGGGTCGCCGGACGGTAAACGTAGCGCCCGGCGAATATAAATTCAATGAAAGGACAGGAGTAATGGATAAAGTGTATGCGAGCGCGCCAGAGGCGCTCAAAGGCGTGATTGCCGATGGCCAGACCATTGCGGTCGGCGGGTTCGGCCTGTGCGGCATCCCGGAAGCCCTGATCGCGGCCTTGCGCGATTCGGGCGTGCAGGATCTCACCTGCATCAGCAATAACGCGGGGGTCGACGGCTTCGGCCTGGGCCAGCTTCTGACCACACGGCAGATCAAGAAGATGATCGCCTCGTATGTGGGCGAAAACAAGGAATTCGAACGCCAATACCTGTCGGGCGAGCTGGAGCTGGAATTCACTCCACAGGGCACGCTTGCCGAGAAGCTGCGGGCCGGCGGCGCCGGCATTCCGGCTTTCTTCACGCGCACCGGCGTGGGTACCGTGGTGGCGGAAGGCAAGGAAACCCGCGAGTTCGATGGCGAAACCTATGTCATGGAGCGCTCGCTCGTTCCCGACGTCTCGTTGGTCAAGGCCTACAAGGCCGACCGCAGCGGCAACCTGATCTTCCGCAGGACCGCCCGCAACTTCAATCCCAATGTCGCCATGGCGGGCAAGATCACGGTGGCCGAGGTCGAACACATCGTCGCCACCGGCGATCTGGATCCCGACGACATCCACTTGCCGGGTATCTTCGTGCATCGCATCGTGCTCAATGCCACACCCGAGAAACGTATCGAACAGCGCACCGTCCGCGGTGCCCAAGGAGCTTGATGATGGCCTGGAATCGTGACCAAATGGCGGCGCGCGCCGCGCAGGAGCTGCAGGACGGTTTCTACGTGAACCTGGGCATCGGCCTTCCCACGCTGGTGGCCAACCATGTGCCGGCCGGCGTCGAAGTCTGGCTGCAGTCCGAAAACGGCTTGCTGGGCATCGGCCCGTTCCCCACCGAAGAGCAAATCGACGCCGACCTGATCAACGCCGGCAAGCAAACGGTGACCACACTGCCGGGGTCTTCCATTTTTTCTTCCGCCGATTCGTTTGCCATGATCCGGGGCGGCAAGATCAATCTTGCCATTCTGGGCGCCATGCAGGTGTCCGAAAAAGGCGATCTCGCCAACTGGATGATTCCCGGCAAGATGATCAAGGGCATGGGCGGCGCCATGGACCTGGTGGCCGGCGTCGGACGCGTGGTCGTGCTCATGGAGCACGTGGCGCGCAAGAAGGACGGCACCGAGGACATGAAGCTGCTGCCCGAATGCACCTTGCCCTTGACGGGCGTGGGCGTCGTGGACCTCATCATCACCGACCTGGGCGTCATGGAAGTCTCGGACAGCGGCCTGAAGCTGCTTGAAGTCGCGCCCGGCGTCACGGTCGAAGAAATCCAGTCCAAGACGGCGGCCCGCCTGGATGTCTCGGCGGTGGCCTGATGTCCGGCCAGCAGGAATTTGCCGGGCGCCTGAAGGCCCTGCGAGCCACCCTCAAGAACTCCGGCCTGGATGCCTACGTGGCCTTGTCGTCGGATCCGCATCTTTCCGAGTACCTGCCCGATCACTGGCAGGGGCGCCGGTGGCTGAGCGGCTTCGATGGCTCCGCCGGCACGCTGGTCGTGACCGCCGATTTCGCCGGCCTCTGGACCGACAGCCGGTATTGGGAACAGGCCGATAACGATCTGGCCGGCACGGGCATCGCAACGATGCGCGCCGGCGCGCCCGACGTTCCGGGCCCCGCTCAGTGGCTGGCCAATCAGCTGCCGGAGGGCGCGCGGGTGAACATCGACGGCAATGTGCTGTCGGTGCAGGCGCACCGGCAATGGCAGGAGGCGCTATCGAAAAAGAACATCAGGCTGGTTTCCGACCGGGATGCGCTGGACGGCATCTGGACTCCACGGCCGGCGCTGCCGCACGAGGCCGTGTTCGAACATCTTCCTCCTTATGCCTGCAGGACCCGGCCCGAGAATCTTGCGGGGCTGCGAACGGCGATGCGCGAACACGGCGCCGACTGGCATTTGCTGTCCTCGCTCGATGACATCGCCTGGCTCTTCAATTTGCGCGGCAGCGATGTGTCCTACAACCCGGTATTCCTTTCTTATGCGCTGATCGGCCGCACAGAGGCACGGCTGTTTCTGGCCCAGGAAAAGATCGGCGCGGAATTGCGCCAGGCGCTGGCGGCGGATGGCATCCGCATCGAGCCTTATGAAGACATCGCCGGCGCTCTGGCCTGCCTGGCGGAAGGCCAGACCTTGCTGGTCGATCCGGCGCGGACCACGATAGGGCTGCTGCAGGCGGCCGCTTTCGCGGCCAAGGCCGAGGCGCTCAACCCCACGCAGCTCATGAAGTCGCGCAAGAACGCGGCGGAAATCGAGAACGTACGTGCCGCGATGGAGCAGGACGGCGCCGCGTTATGCGAATTTTTCGCCTGGTTCGAAGCCGAGCAGGGCAGTCGGCGAATCACCGAGCTCACCATCGACGAAAAAATCACCGAGGCGCGGAGCCGCCGAAAGGGATTCGTATCCCCAAGCTTCGGCACCATCGCGGCTTATGCCGCTAACGGCGCGATGCCGCATTACCACGCCACGGAAGCCTCTCACGCCGTCATCGAAGGCGACGGCCTGTTGCTCATCGATTCGGGAGGGCAGTACCTGAACGGAACGACCGACATCACGCGCGTCGTGCCCGTTGGACGGGTCAGTCCGGAACAGAAGCGCGACTACACCGCGGTGTTGAAGGGCATGATCGCGCTTTCGCAAGCGGTCTTCCCGGAAGGCCTGGCAGCGCCGCTGCTGGACACCATCGCCCGAGCGCCCATCTGGCGCACCGGGTCGGAATACGGCCACGGAACGGGGCACGGGGTAGGCTACTTCATGAACGTCCATGAGGGCCCGCAGTCCATCGCCTACCGCGCCACGGTCACGCCGCACTCCGCCATGCTGCCGGGCATGATCACATCGAACGAGCCCGGTCTGTATCGGCCCGGGAAATGGGGTATCCGCATCGAGAACCTGGTGCTGGCGACGCCGGCCTGCGAAACCGAGTTCGGCCGCTTCCTTCGCTTCGAAACCCTGACGCTTTGCCCCATCGATACGCGCTGCATCGATACCGACCTCCTTGCCGCCGACGAGCGGGCCTGGCTGAACAGGTACCACGAACATGTCCGCAGCCGGCTCGAACCGCTGGTCGATGGGCCGGCGCTGCGGTGGCTGGTGCTGCGCACGCAAGCGATTTGAGGGGTCAGACCCCATGCGGGGTCTGACCCCTACCAACCCTGGGCTCTTCCGGGGTCAGACCCCGCATGGGGTCAGACCCCAAAATATCGGCTTCCAGGCAAAACAAGCGGTCGGCTCCCGGCTATAATCCAAATTTCCCGCTCCTGTCCGGTCATCCCGGGCATGTATATACACAATGACCAAATATGTATTTGTCACGGGAGGCGTCGTGTCCTCCCTGGGTAAGGGCATTGCAGCTGCTTCTCTTGCCGCCATCTTGGAATCCCGGGGGCTGCGCGTCACCCTGCTGAAGCTCGATCCCTACATCAACGTCGACCCCGGCACCATGAGCCCCTTCCAGCATGGCGAGGTCTTCGTCACCGAGGACGGCGCGGAAACAGACCTGGATCTCGGTCACTACGAGCGTTTCATTTCTGCGCGCATGCGCAAGGTCAACAACTTCACCACCGGCCAGATCTACGAATCCGTGCTGCGCAAAGAGCGCCGCGGCGACTACCTGGGCAAGACGGTGCAGGTAATCCCGCACATCACCAATGAAATCCAGGATTTCGTGGCGCGCGGGGCCAAGGCGGGCTGGAATGGCGAAACCGACGTCGCCATCGTGGAAATCGGCGGTACGGTGGGCGACATCGAATCCCTGCCCTTCCTTGAGGCCGCGCGCCAAATGAGCCTGCGCCTGGGGCGCAACAACGCCGCCTTCGTGCATCTGACCCTGGTGCCCTTCATTGCCTCGGCGGGCGAGCTCAAGACGAAGCCGACCCAGCATTCGGTACAGAAGCTGCGCGAAATCGGCATCTATCCCCATGCGCTGTTGTGTCGTGCCGACCGGCCCATTCCAGACGAGGAACGCGCGAAGATTTCGCTGTTCTCCAACGTGCCGCTGGACGCGGTCATTTCCGTCTGGGATGCCGATTCCATCTACAAAATTCCGGCCATGCTGCATCAGCAGGGCCTGGACAACCTGGTGTGCGACGCACTGGCGCTCACGCCGCCGCCCGCGGACCTTACCATGTGGGACCGTCTGGTCGATGCCATCGAGAACCCCGTTCATCATGTGCGCATCGGCATGGTGGGCAAGTATGTCGACCTGACCGAATCCTACAAGTCACTGAGCGAAGCGCTGGTCCACGCGGGCATCCACACGCGTTCGCGCGTCGAAATCGAATATCTGGATTCGGAGCAAATCGAGACCGAGGGCACGGCCTGCCTTGAAGATCTGGATGCCATCCTGGTGCCCGGCGGATTCGGCAAGCGGGGTACGGAAGGCAAGATCAAGGCCATCCGCTATGCGCGCGAACACAATGTGCCTTATCTGGGCATCTGCCTGGGCATGCAGCTGGCGGTCGTCGAGTTCGCCCGCCATGTGGCCGGGCTGGGCGGCGCCAATAGCACCGAGTTCGACCCGTCGGCTCCCCACCCAGTCGTGGCGCTTATCACAGAGTGGCAGGATCGCGAAGGCAAGGTCGAGAAGCGCGACCAGGATTCCGACCTGGGCGGCACGATGCGCAAGGGCGCTCAAAAATGCCCGGTCAAGCCCGATACGCGCGCCAGCAAGATCTACGGCAGCGAGGTCAACGAGCGCCATCGCCACCGCTACGAAGTCAACAATGTCTATGTTCCCCGGCTCGAAGACGCGGGCATGGTGATCAGCGCCCGCACGCCCACTGAGAACCTTCCCGAGATCATGGAGCTGCCAGGCCACCGCTGGTTCATGGGCGTCCAGTTCCACCCGGAGTTCACCTCCACGCCGCGTGACGGCCATCCGCTGTTCACCAGCTACATCCGGGCGGCAATCGAACATCAGGCTGAACGCAAGGCGACATCATGAAACTATGCGGTTTTGAAGCGGGTCTAGCGCATCCTTTTTTCCTGATCGCGGGTCCCTGCGTCATCGAATCGCGCCAGATGGCTTTCGATACCGCAGGAATACTCAAAGAGATGACGGCCGAGCTCGGCATACCGTTCATCTACAAAAGCTCCTTCGACAAGGCGAATCGCAGTTCGGGCGCGTCCTATCGCGGGCCCGGGCAAGACGAGGGCCTGCGTATCCTCGCCGACGTGCGCGCCCAGGTGGGCGTCCCAGTTTTGACCGACGTCCATACGGTGGAGCAGGTGGCGATGGTTGCCGAAGTGGTGGATGTCCTGCAGACTCCCGCTTTTCTGTGCCGCCAGACCGATTTCATCCAGGCCTGCGCCGCGACCCTCAAGCCCGTGAACATCAAGAAAGGCCAGTTTCTTGCGCCGCACGACATGACTCAGGTCGTGGCCAAGGCGCGCTCCGCCGCGCTGGCGGCGGGGGGCGACGGCCATAACATCCTGGTGTGCGAGCGCGGGGCTTCATTCGGCTACAACAACCTGGTTTCCGACATGCGGTCGCTGGCCATCATGCGCGAAACCAGCTGTCCGGTCGTCTTCGACGCCACGCACTCGGTGCAGTTGCCGGGCGGGCAGGGCACCAGTTCGGGCGGCCAGCGCGAATTCGTGCCCATCCTGGCGCGTGCCGCGGTCGCCGTCGGGATCGCAGGGCTCTTCATGGAAACACATCCGGATCCCGATCAGGCCCTGTCCGATGGGCCGAACGCTGTCCCGCTGGACCGGATGCGGCGCCTGCTCGAATCGCTGGCCAGCATCGATCGCTACGTCAAGGACAGCGGCGTATTGGCAATGGACTAGGGCCTTAGACTCGGTATGGCGGCTTACGTAATTGCTAATGTTTTTGTCACGAACCCCGAAAAATACGAGGAATACCGGCGTTTTTCCACGCTGGCTATGCGCGCGCACGATGTCAAGGTGCTGGTGCGCGGCGGCAAGACCGAAACGCTCGAAGGCCGGGATCCCGGCCGTACCGTCGTGCTGCAGTTTCCCACCATGGCGGCTGCGCGCGCGTTCTATCACTCCGCCCAGTATCGGCGCGCCCGCAATGTGCGTGAACAAGCCGCGGTGATGAATATGTATGTGATTGAAGGCGTGTAGGGGTCAGAGCCCATGCGGGGTCTGACCCCAGGCCTGCTTCTGGGTCTCAGCTTTCGTAGGGGTCAGACCCCATGCGGGGTCTGACCCCAGGCCTGCCAGGGTCTGACCCCGCATGGGGTCCGACCCTAAGTCCGCTTTTACCGCGAAACCTGGCCGGCCTCCTGCTGTGCATCCACCACCGCCAGCGTCGTCATGTTCACGATGCGGCGGACCGTGGAGCTGGTGGTGAGGATATGCACCGGACGGGCCGCGCCCAGCAGGACCGGGCCCATGGCGACGCCATTGCTGCCCGTCATCTTCAGCATGTTGTAGGTGATGTTGCCGGTATCCAGGTTGGGCATGATGAGCAGGTTCGCGGGACCCTTCAGCGAGGAATCTGGATAGGCCTTGTTGCGGATCTTTTCGGACAGCGCGGAGTCGGCGTGCATTTCGCCGTCCACTTCCAGCTGGGGTGCGCGTTCGGACAGGATGCGGCGGGCTTCGGCCATCTTGCGGGATGACTTGGTGCTGCGGCTGCCGAAGTTGGAGTGTGACAGCAGGGCCACTTTGGGGACGACGCCGAAGCGCTGCATTTCCTCGGCCGCCTGGATGGTCATGTCGGCGATCTGTTCCGCGTCCGGGTCCTCGTTCACGTGCGTATCGCAAATGAAAAGCGTCTGGGTGGGCAGCATCAGCACGTTCATCGCCGCGAACGTCTTGGCTCCTTCCTTCAGGCCGATGACTTCCTCGACGTATTTCAGCTGGTTATCGAAACGGCTGCTGACGCCGCACAGCATGGCGTCCGCATCGCCGCGCTGCAAAAGCATGACGCCGATGAGCGAGTTGTGCTTGCGCACCATGGCCTTGGCGATGTCGGGCGTGACGCCGTCGCGGCCCTTGAGCTTGTAATAGGCCGACCAGGTTTCGTTGAAGCGCGAGTCGTCCTCGGGGTCGACGATCTCGATATTGCGGCCGGCTTGAAGGCGCAGGCCGAATTTCTCGATGCGCATATTGATCACCGCCGGACGGCCCACCAGGATGGGGAAGGCGATGTTTTCGTCGACTACCGTCTGGGCGGCGCGCAGCACGCGTTCGTCTTCGCCGTCCGCATAGATGACGCGTTTCGGCGCGGTCTTGGCCTGCATGAACAGGGGGCGCATCAATTGGCCGGTGTGGTAGACCAGGCTCATCAGCTTCTGGCGATAGGCCTCGATGTCTTCGATGGGGCGGCGGGCCACGCCCGATGCTGCGGCTGCTTCGGCGACGGCCGGCGCGATCTTGACGATGAGGCGAGGATCGAAGGGCTTGGGAATGATGTAATCGGGTCCGAAGGCCAGGTCCTGGTCGGCGTAGGCGGTGGCGACCTCGTCGTTCTGCTCGGCTTCGGCGAGTTCGGCGATGGCCTTGACGCAGGCGAGCTTCATCTCTTCATTGATGACGGTGGCGCCTACGTCGAGCGCGCCGCGGAAGATGAAGGGGAAGCACAGGACGTTGTTGACCTGGTTGGGGTAGTCGGAGCGGCCGGTCGCGATGATGCAGTCGGGGCGCGCCGCCTTGGCGATTTCGGGGCGGATTTCAGGCTCGGGGTTGGCCAAGGCCAGAACGAGCGGGCTGGGCGCCATGGTCTTGAGCATGTCGGCCGTGAGCACGCCGGGGGCGGAGCAGCCCAGGAACACGTCGGCGTCGACGCAGACGTCGGCCAGCGTACGGGCCTGGGTCTCCTGCGCGTAGCGGGCCTTGTTGGGCTCCATGTTTTCATCGCGGCCGACGCGGATCACGCCCCGTGAATCCACCACGAAGATATTCTGCTTCTTGACCCCCAGGTGCACGAGCAGATCGAGGCAGGCAATGGCCGCCGCGCCGGCGCCGGAGCACACCAGCTTCACGTCGCCGATCTGCTTGCCGACCACCTTCAGGCCGTTGATGATGGCGGCCGAGGAAATGATCGCCGTGCCGTGCTGGTCGTCGTGGAAGACGGGGATCTTCATGCGTTCGCGCAGCTTCTTCTCGATATAGAAGCATTCCGGCGCCTTGATGTCCTCGAGGTTGACGCCGCCCAGCGTCGGTTCCAGCGCCGCGATGATGTCCACCAGCTTGTCCGGGTCGGTTTCTGCCAGCTCGATGTCGAAGACGTCGATGCCGGCGAATTTCTTGAACAGGCATCCTTTGCCTTCCATGACGGGCTTGGCGGCGAGCGGCCCGATATTGCCCAGGCCCAGCACCGCCGTGCCGTTGGTGATCACGCCCACCAGGTTCGACCGGGAGGTATACATGGATGCGGCCTGTTCGCCTTCGGCATGGATGGACATGCAGGCAACGGCGACGCCCGGCGAGTACGCGAGCGAGAGATCGTCCTGGTTGGCCAGCGGCTTCGTCGGCATGACGGAGATCTTGCCGGGAGACGGATTGGCGTGGTAGTCCAAAGCGAGTTTGGCGAGGTCGGCATTGGCGTCCATGAGTACAGCTCCTGATGAAAACAAAAAGACAGAAAAGTTAACCGGATTGCCAGGCGGGGTAAAGAAAATGTAGACAGATGGCGCCAGGTGTTTGTTAATGCCAACGCTTTGGCCGATTTGGCAGCCATTTCCGCCCGCCAAGTTTGTCCCCTGTTGCTTCAAGGGTATACTACTGCGAATACGGCTTATCAAGGCGTCGTACGTTGCCTTCTGCCCCGCTATCCGCTAATCGGTCTGGCCGTGTCGCGGAAGGTGTTCCTGCATCATAACGAGTGAGACACTCGGATAGGTGAAGCGCATATATGTCATCGGAAATAGAACTTTTATCCACTTCTTACCTTTTTGGTAGCAACGCCCCCTATGTCGAGGAACTCTACGAGTCCTACCTTGACAATCCCGGCTCCGTCCCGGACAAGTGGCGCCAGTATTTCGACCAGCTGCAAAACCAGCCTGCGGCCGATGGCAAGGAAACCACGCGCGATCAAGCCCATGCGCCGGTCATCGAGTCCTTCGCTCAGCGCGCCAAGGCCAACGCCTTCGTCGTGCGCGCTCAGGAACCCGATCTTTCGGTGGCCAGCAAGCAGGTCTACGTCCAGTCCATCATAGCGGCCTACCGCTCGCTGGGCTCGCGCCTGGCCGACCTGGACCCCCTGAAGCGCCAGGATCGCCCGGCCATCCCCGAGCTGGATCCCAGCTCCTATGGCCTGACCGAAGCCGACCTGGACCAGGTCTACGCGGCGACCAACACGTATTTCACCAAAGCCGACACCATGACCTTGCGCGACATGCTCAAGGCCTTGCGCGACACGTATTGCCGTAATGTCGGTGCGGAATTCATGCATATTTCCGACCCCACCGCCAAGCGCTGGATCCAGGAAAGGCTTGAGTCCTCCATGGGCGTGCTGACCCTCAGCTCCGAGCAAAGACGCCACATCCTGCAGCAAGTGACCGAGGCCGAAGGCCTCGAACGCTATCTGCACACCAAGTATGTCGGCCAGAAGCGTTTCTCCCTCGAAGGGGGCGAAAGCTTCATTGCCGCCATGGACGAAGTCGTGAACCACGCCGGCGAGAACGGCGTGCAGGAAATCATCGTCGGCATGGCGCACCGCGGCCGTCTCAACATGCTCGTGAACATCATGGGCAAGATGCCGGGTGACCTGTTTGCCGAATTCGAAGGCAAGCACGCCGAAGGCCTGACCGACGGCGACGTCAAATATCACAACGGCTTTTCCAGCGATCTGTCCACGCGCGGAGGCCCCGTGCATTTGTCGCTGGCGTTCAATCCGTCCCACCTTGAAATCGTCAATCCCGTCGTTGAAGGCAGCGTGCGCGCACGCCAGGACCGCCGCGGCGACACCGACGGCACGCAGGTCCTGCCTGTGCTGGTGCACGGCGACGCCGCCTTCGCAGGGCAGGGCGTGGTCATGGAAACCCTGAACCTGGCCCAGACGCGCGGCTACGGTACGGGCGGCACGCTGCACATCGTCATCAACAACCAGATCGGCTTCACGACCTCCGATCCCCGCGATACGCGCTCCACGCTGTATTGCACCGACGTCGTCAAGATGATCGAAGCCCCGGTTTTCCACGTCAATGGCGACGACCCCGAAGCCGTCGTGTACGTGACCCAGCTGGCGCTCGACTACCGCCAGAAGTTCCGCCACGACGTCGTCATCGACATCGTCTGCTTCCGCAAGCTGGGCCACAACGAGCAGGACACTCCTTCTCTGACCCAGCCGCTTATGTACAAAAGCATCGGCAAGCATCCCGGCACCCGTAAAGTCTATGCCGACAAGCTGGTGGCGCAGGGCGTGCTGTCCGCCGACGAACCCGATCAACTGGTCAAGGACTACCGCCAGCTCATGGAAGACGGCCAGCGCACCATCGAGCCCGTGCTGACCGACTACAAGAACAAGTACGCCACCGATTGGTCGCCGTTCCTGGGCGCCAAATGGACCGACTCGGCCGACACCGGCGTACCGCTCACCGAACTGACCCGCATCGGCGAAAAGCTCACGACCGTTCCCGAGAACTTCACGCCGCATTCGCTGGTCAACAAGCTGCTCAATGACCGCCGCGCCATGGCGCGGGGCGAAATGAACGTCGACTGGGGCATGGGCGAGCACTTGGCTTTCGCAACGCTGGTGGCCAGCGGGTATGCGATCCGCATCACAGGGCAGGACTCGGGCCGTGGCACCTTTACCCACCGCCACGCCGTGCTGCACGACCAGAAGCGCGAGCGCTGGAACGACGGCACCTATATTCCGCTGCAGAACGTCTCCGACAACCAGGCGCCGTTTACCGTCATCGACTCGGTGCTTTCCGAAGAGGCGGTTCTGGGCTTCGAGTACGGCTATGCCACGGCCGAACCCAATACGCTGACCATCTGGGAAGCGCAGTTCGGCGACTTCGTCAACGGCGCTCAAGTCGTCATCGACCAGTTCATTACGTCCGGCGAAGCCAAGTGGGGCCGTCAATGCGGCCTGACCCTGATGCTGCCGCACGGCTATGAGGGCCAGGGTCCCGAGCACTCGTCCGCCCGCATCGAGCGCTTCCTGCAGTTGTGCGCCGACAACAACATTCAGGCGGTCCAGCCCACGACGGGCGCGCAGATCTTCCACGTCTTGCGCCGCCAGATGATACGTCCGTTCCGCAAGCCGCTGGTGATCTTCACGCCGAAGTCGCTGCTGCGCAACAAGGACGCCGCCTCGCCGCTTTCCGACCTGGCCGTCAGCCAGTTCCTTCCCGTCATCGGCGAACAGAACGCCGGCATCGATCCGGCGGGCGTCAAGCGCGTCCTGGTATGCTCCGGCAAGGTGTATTACGATCTGGTCAATGCGCGCAACGACGCGGGCCGGAACGACGTCGCCATCCTGCGCATCGAGCAGCTGTATCCTTTCGCGCACAAGGCCTTCCAGGCCGAACTGCAAAAGTATACGAACGCCAAGGAAGTCATGTGGGTACAGGACGAGCCGCAGAATCAGGGCCCCTGGTTCTACATCCAGCACCATCTGTACGAGAACATGACCGAAGGTCAAAAACTGGGATACGCCGGGCGCTCCGCGTCGGCTTCGCCGGCGGTGGGCTATCTGGCCAAGCACCAAGAGCAGCAGCGCGCGCTGCTCGAGCAGGCGTACTCATCCAAGTTCAAGACCTTCCTGGCCAAGTAACGAACACCTTACATAAACGGAATACACAACATGGCAATTACTGACGTTCTCGTACCCCAGCTTTCCGAATCCATTTCGGAAGCGACACTGCTCAATTGGAAGAAGCAGCCTGGCGAAGCGGTCGAAGCCGATGAAATTCTTATTGAAGTCGAAACCGACAAGGTCGTGCTCGAAGTGCCCGCACCGGCTAGCGGCGTCCTGAAAGAAATCGTGAAAGGCGACGGAAGCACCGTGACGTCCGGCGAAGTCCTTGCCCGTATCGACACCGAAGGCAAGGCAGCCGCTCCGGCCGCCGCGCCCGCCGAAAGCGCCGCGCCGGCGCCTGCCTCGGCACCCGCCGCAGGCGGCGCACCCGCTGCGTCCGCCATCACCTCGCCCGCCGCCGGCAAGATTCTCGCCGACAAGGGCGTGGACCCAGCCAGTGTCGAAGGCACGGGCCGTGGCGGCCGCATCACCAAGGGTGACGCGCTGCAGTCCGGCTCGGCGCCCGCCAAGAAGGCGGCGACTCCCGTCGCACCGCCCACGCTGTCACTGGACGGCCGTCCCGAGCAGCGCGTGCCCATGAGCCGGCTGCGCGCCCGCGTTGCAGAGCGCCTGCTGCAATCCCAGTCCGAGAACGCCATCCTCACGACCTTCAACGAGGTCAACATGCAGGGCATCCTCGACCTGCGCAAGAAGTACAAGGACGAATTCGAGAAAGAGCACGGCGTCAAGCTGGGCTTCACCTCGTTCTTCGTGAAGGCCGCCGTTGCAGCGCTCAAGAAGTACCCCGTGCTGAACGCGTCGGTCGACGGCAAGGACATCATCTATCACGGCTATTTCGACATCGGTATCGCCGTCGGCAGCCCACGCGGCCTGGTGGTGCCCATCCTGCGCAATGCCGATCAACTGTCCATTGCTGAAATCGAAAAGCAGATCGCCGATTTCGGTGCCCGCGCCCGCGACGGCAAGCTCAGCCTCGAAGAACTCACCGGCGGCACGTTCTCCATCTCCAACGGCGGCGTGTTCGGTTCGATGCTGTCCACACCCATCATCAATCCTCCGCAGTCCGCGATCCTGGGCATTCACGCCACCAAGGACCGGCCGGTGGCCGAGAACGGCCAGGTGGTGATTCGTCCCATGAATTACCTCGCCTTGTCATATGACCATCGCATCATCGACGGCCGCGAAGCGGTACTGGGCCTGGTGGCCATGAAGGAAGCGCTCGAGGATCCTCAGCGCCTCCTGCTGGATGTCTAAAACAATGCAGGCAAAGGTGTAAGAAAAACCCCGGAAGCGATCCAGTGCGCCTGGATACGCCCGCCGGGGCTTTTTTCTTGTCGCAACCCTATTCTTATCGAGATAAACATGGCTAAACAATTCGACGTCGTCGTCATCGGCGCGGGTCCCGGCGGGTACATCGCCGCCATTCGCGCGGCACAACTGGGCATGACCGTGGCATGCATAGACGCCTGGACCGCCGCTGACGGCAAGCCCGCACCCGGCGGCACCTGCACCAACGTAGGCTGCATTCCTTCCAAGGCATTGCTGCAGTCTTCCGAGCATTACGAGCAGGCCAATCACCACTTTGCCGATCACGGCATCGAAATCAAGGGCGTGAACCTCAAGCTCGACACACTCATCGGCCGCAAGGACACCGTCGTCAAGCAGAACAACGACGGCATTCTGTATCTGTTCAAGAAGAACAAGGTCACCTTCTTCCACGGCAAGGGATCGTTCGTCGCTCATGTGGATGGCGGCTGGAACATCAAGGTCGAAGGCAAGACGGAAGAAGACCTCATCGCGAAGCACGTCGTCATCGCCACCGGCTCCTCGCCGCGCGAGCTTCCCGGCCTGCCTTTCGACGAAACCCAGGTGCTGTCCAACGACGGCGCCTTGCGCATTCCGGCCGTCCCCAAGAAGCTGGGTGTGATCGGCGCGGGCGTCATCGGACTGGAACTGGGCAGCGTATGGCGCAGGCTGGGTGCCGAAGTCACGGTGCTGGAAGCCATGCCCGATTTCCTGGCCGTCGCGGATCAGCAAGTGGCCAAGGAAGCACACAAGGCCTTGACCAAACAAGGTCTGGCCATCCACACCGGCGTCAAGATCACCGACGTCAAGGCCGGTGCCAAATCGGTCACCGTCAACTACACCGATGCGGCCGGCGCCGAGCAGAAGCTCGCGGTCGACAAGCTCATCGTGTCGATCGGGCGGGTGCCCAATGTAGAAGGGCTGGGTGCCGATGTCGTGGGCCTCAAGCGCGATGAGCGCGGGTTCATCGCCGTCGACGACGACTGCAAGACCAGCCTGCCCAATGTCTGGGCGGTCGGCGACGTAGTCCGCGGGCCCATGCTCGCCCACAAGGCCGAAGAAGAGGGGGTCGCGGTTGCCGAACGCATCGCCGGCCAGCATGGCCACGTCAATTTCGGCACCATACCCTCGGTCATCTATACCTCGCCCGAGATCGCCTGGGTCGGCAAGAACGAACAGCAGCTCAAGACCGAAGGCCGCGAATACAAGGCGGGAAGCTTTCCTTTCATGGCCAACGGCCGGGCGCGGGCGCTGGGCGACACCACCGGTTTCGTGAAGGTCCTGGCCGACGCCAAGACCGACGAGGTACTGGGCGTGCACATCATCGGGCCCATGGCGTCGGAGCTCATTTCCGAAGCCGTGACCATCATGGAATTCCGTGGCGCGGCTGAAGACATCGCGCGCATCTGCCATGCGCATCCGACCTTGTCGGAAGCCATGAAGGAAGCGGCGCTGGCCGTGGACAAGCGCACGCTGAACTTTTGATCGTCCATGTCACATCATCGGTGACTCAGTAAAGGGCGGGCGGCGGCCCGCCCTTTTTTGCCTTGGAAGGCCGAGGCAATATGGCCCCATCTCAAGGCAAAGTATGAATGTTCGTGAGTATTACTCCAAAGCCCTGGAAGACCGGGGCTATCAGCCCGACGAAGCCCAATTGCATGCCATCGATCGCCTCCAGGCTTACTTCGATGATTGGATAGAGTTCAAGAAGGCACGCGCATCGACGTTCCGCAAGCTGTTCAAGCGTCCCGATGTGCCGCGCGGCGTCTACATGTGGGGCGGCGTGGGGCGTGGCAAGAGCTTCCTGATGGATGCCTTCTACCTGACGGTGCCGGTCAAGCGCAAGACGCGCGTGCACTTCCATGAGTTCATGCGCAGCGTGCACAAGGAACTGGACGACGTCAGAGGCCAGCAGGATCCCCTGGACGAAGTCGCCCGGCGCATCGCAAAGCGGTATCGCCTCATCTGCTTCGACGAATTCCACGTGTCCGATGTCGCCGACGCCATGATCCTGTACCGGCTGCTCTTTCGCCTGTTCGAGTACGGGACGTCCTTCGTCATGACCTCCAACTACGAGCCGTCCACACTGTATCCCGACGGATTGCATCGCGACCGGATCCTGCCCGCCATCAAGCTCATTCAGGAACGCATGGACATCATGAACGTCGATGTCGGAACGGACTACCGGCGCCGAACGCTGGAGCAGGTGCGCATGTACCTGACGCCCATCAGTGCCGACACGCAGGCCGAGCTGCAGCAGGCGTTCGACCGGCTGCTGGACACGGCGCCGCTGAAGCCGGTGCTGACGGTGGAGAACCGCGAGCTCAAAGCCGTGGCGCTGGGCGGCAACATCGTCTGGTTCGATTTCGCCACCTTGTGCGGCGGGCCGCGATCGCAGAACGACTACCTGGACCTGGCCAGCCGGTTCCAGACGGTGATTCTTTCCGATGTGCCGCGCATGGGCCCGCGCCAGGCTTCCGAAGCGCGCCGCTTTACCTGGCTGATCGATGTATTCTACGATCACAAGGTCAAGCTGATCATGTCCGCTGAATGCGATCCGGAAGAGCTCTACACTCAGGGGCCCATGTCCAACGAGTTCCACCGCACCGTTTCACGCATCCTCGAGATGCAATCGCGCGAGTATCTCGAAGCCGAGAAGCGCGAGGCGGTCACGCTATAGCTGAACTTTTCCGGCCGGACGGACCGGCTTTTTCTTCTGTCTCAAGAATATTCCAAACACTCTATGAATACCCGCGTACTGACTGGCATCACCACTTCCGGAACGCCCCACCTGGGCAACTATGCGGGCGCGATACGTCCTTCCATACAGGCAAGCACGCAGCCAGGCGTGGATGCGTTCTATTTCATGGCCGACTATCATGCCTTGATCAAATGCGACGACCCGCAGCGCGTGGCGCGTTCGCGCCTCGAGATCGCGGCCACCTGGATCGCGGGCGGCCTGGACACCGACAAGGTCACGTTCTACCGGCAATCCGATCTGCCCGCCATCCCCGAACTGTGCTGGATGCTGACCTGCGTCACGGCCAAAGGACTGATGAATCGGGCGCATGCCTACAAGGCTTCCGTGGATCAGAATGTCGCTCGCCAGGCCGAGCCCGACGACGGCATCAACATGGGGCTGTTTTCCTACCCCATACTCATGGCGGCCGATATCCTGATGTTCAACGCGCACAAGGTGCCGGTGGGTCGCGACCAGATCCAGCATCTGGAAATGACGCGCGACATCGCAAGCCGTTTCAATCACCTGTACGGAAATGGCAGCGACTTCTTCGTCCTGCCCGAAGCACAGATCGACGAAGAGGTGGCGACACTGCCCGGGCTGGATGGACGCAAGATGTCCAAGAGCTACGACAACACCATTCCTTTATTCGAGGGGGGCGCCAAGGCGCTGCGCTCGGCGGTCATGCGCATCGTGACGGACTCACGCGAGCCGGGCGAACCCAAGGACGCGGAGGGTTCTCACCTGTACGCGTTGTACCGTGCGTTCGCGACTCCTTCGGAAAGCAGCCAGTTCCGCAAGCAGCTCGAAGAAGGCATGGGCTGGGGAGACGCGAAGTCCTTGCTATGCGAGCGCATCGAACAGGAAATCGGCCCCATGCGCGACCGCTATGCCGACCTGATGGCGCATCCGGAACGCATCGAAGAGATCCTGCAGGCCGGGGCCGAGAAGGCAAGGCGCTTGTCCGAGCCCTTCATGGCGACGCTGCGCGAAGCAGTCGGCCTGCGCAGCAGCGCGGGTGCAGCACGGACGGCGGCAGAAGGCAAGAAGGCGTCGGGCAAGCGCGCGCGGCTGGTCAGCTTCCGAGACGACGGCAACCTTTTCCGCTTTCGCTTGCTGGCGGCGGACGGGCAGGAACTCTTTCTGTCCGAAGTCTTCAGCGATCCCAAGGCGGCGGGGGCTGCGATCAAATCCTTGCAAAGCGCTGGGCTCGACGGCATCGCGTCGCGCCAGGGTGACGATATGGTCCTGGCGATTGGCGGCGCCGTCATTGCGCGTTTCGACGCCGCCAAGCACGACGCCGTCGCCGAAGCCTTGCTTACGCTGCAGGACTGACAGGCGCGGGGTCCGACCCCTTGAACTTAGCATGCCGGGGTCAGACCCCGTACGGGGTCTGACCCCATGAACTTCACGCGCTGGGGTCAGACCCCGAATGGGGTCTGACCCCATGTGACCCCATAGGTCTCATAAACAGCGTGCCGCGTGCAGCTCCAGTTCCCGGCAAAGATCCAAAGCCCGGTCCACCGTTGCGCGGTGGATCAATATGACCTGGAAGTCATTGGTATAGCTTTCGCCGAATTCGATCAGGCAGTATTTGTCGTGGTGGCGCAGCAGTTGCTCGTCCACCCACTGATAGAAATCGGGTATGGATTGGAAGTCGTTGTCGTCGTAAGGATACTCAGGCAGCGCGGGGTGCTCGAAGGCATCGACGACTTGCTCATAGACCTCATCCACGGTGTCCGCCACGGCGAAATAGTCTTCGAGTTCGACAAAAAGAACGAAAGCGATGACACCGGCCGGATCGTACTGCGCGACTTTCGCGGCATCCGCTCCGTAGAATTCGCGCAAGGTCTTCGAGGCGTCGCGGCGCGCCGCGACGCAAGCCTGGACGATGCGCTGGGTTTCGTGTTCATCCAGGTCGCCGCAACTGAGCAGGCCGATCAGTGTGCCAAGCTTGGTTTCGTACTCCTCGGTGGGCTCGGTCATGGCTTATTTCCTGAGTTTGGCAAAGGCGGCGGCCATCGCGCCCATGCCGTCAGGTTGGGCGGTGCGCGCTTGCGGACCTCCGTTGCCGCGACGCTTGTTGCCGCCGGCTGGACGTCTTTCATCGGCCGCGCCGCGCCGCAGAGGCGCGGTATCGTCGTTCAAGCGCATGGTCAGCCCGATGCGCTTGCGCGCCGGATCGACTTCCTGAACCTTGACCTTCACCGTTTGCCCCACGCGTACGACGTCGCGCGGATCCTTGACGAAGGTTTCCGACAGCGCGGAAATATGCACCAGGCCGTCCTGGTGCACGCCGATATCGATGAAGGCGCCGAAATTGGCGACGTTGGTGACAACGCCTTCCAGGATCATCCCGGGATGCAGGTCATTCAGCGTATTGACGCCTTCCATGAATTGGGCGGTCTTGAATTCGGGGCGCGGATCGCGGCCGGGTTTTTCCAGCTCCTGGAAGATGTCCTTGACCGTGGGCAGGCCGAACCGGTCGTCGGTGAACTCGGAGGGCGAGACGCCCTTCAGCGCGCCCTGGCGTCCCATGACCTCGCTTGCCTTCGCCGTGATCCTGGACAGGATGCGCTCGACCACCGGATAGGCTTCCGGGTGGACGGCGGACGCGTCCAGGGGATTGTCGCCATTCGGAATCCTCAGGAAGCCTGCCGCCTGTTCAAAGGCCTTGTCGCCGAAGCGCGGGACTTTGAGCAGAGCCTTGCGATTGGGGAAGGCACCGTTGCTGTCCCGCCAGGCGACGATGTTCTTGGCGAGCAGGGAGTTCAGGCCCGAGACGCGGGTCAGCAAGGGCGCCGAGGCGGTGTTGACGTCCACGCCGACCGCGTTTACGCAGTCCTCGACCACCGCATCCAGCGAGCGGGCCAATTCGCGCTGGTTGACGTCATGCTGATACTGTCCGACGCCTATGGCCTTGGGCTCGATCTTGACGAGTTCGGCGAGCGGGTCCTGAAGACGGCGGGCGATGGACACCGCACCGCGCAGGCTGACGTCCAGTCCAGGAAATTCGAGGGCAGCGAGTTCGGAAGCGGAATACACCGACGCACCGGCTTCGGACACCACAATGCGAGTGAGCTTGATGTCTTTGAACTTTTCCTGCATGTCGGTTACCAGCTTCTCGGTTTCACGGGAGGCGGTGCCGTTGCCGATGGCGATGAGCTCGGCCTTGTGGCGGGCGGCCAGGGCCGCCAGCGTGTTGATGCTGCCTTCGCGGTCGCGGCGGGGCTCGAAGGGATAGATAGTGGTCGTGTCCAGCAGCTTGCCCGTAGCGTCGATGATGGCGACCTTGACGCCCGTGCGGATGCCCGGATCCAGGCCGATGACGCATTTCGGGCCTGCAGGCGCGGCGAGCAGCAGATCCTTGAGATTGGCGGCGAACACCCGTATGGCTTCCTGCTCGGCGGCGTCGCGCAGGCGGCCGATCAGTTCGGATTCGAACGCAGTCAGCAGCTTCACGCGCCACGTCCAGCGGCAGACCTCGCCCAGCCAGCGGCCGCGCGGGCCGGCGTCCGCCGAGAAGTCGGCGCCCATGCGCAGAAAATCGGCGATCCGCGCGACGCAGGGGTGGGGCGTTTGCGCTTCCAGTTCCGGATCCAGGCCCAGACGGATGTCCAGCACCCCTTGCTGTCGGCCGCGCAACAGCGCCAGGATGCGGTGCGAAGGAAGGGAGCGCAAGGTTTCGCTGAAATCGAACCAGTCGCGGAAATTGTCGCCCTCGGATTCCTTGCCTTCCACCACTTTGGAATACAGCAGGCCTGTGCTCCAGAGGTGTTCGCGCAGGTTCTCGAGCAGGTCGGCGTTTTCGGCGTAGCGTTCTGCAAGAATGTCGCGCGCGCCGTCGAGCGCCGACTTGGCGTCGTTGATGGATGCCTCGGGATTGAGGTAGCCGTTCGCGAGCAGGGCGGGATCGCATTGCGCATCCGCCAGAATCGCGTCGGCCAAGGGCTCGAGGCCGGCCTCCCGGGCGATCTGGGCACGCGTGCGGCGCTTGGGCTTGTAGGGTGCGTACAAGTCCTCCAGCCGCTGCTTGGTATCGGCAGTGGTGATCTCCTGTTCCAGTTCCGGCGTGAGCTTGTCTTGCTGGCGTATGGATTCCAGAATGGCGGCGCGCCGGGATTCGAGTTCGCGGACGTAAAGCAGGCGTACTTCCAGATTGCGCAGCACGGTGTCGTCCAGGCCGCCGGTGACCTCTTTGCGGTAACGGGCAATGAAGGGCACTGTCGCGCCGTCATCCAGCAGTTCCACCGCGGCGGCTACCTGCGTGGGACGCGCATTGAGCTCCTTGGCCAGCAAAGCCACGATACGGGCGGTGTCTGTGGAGTCGGCAGGCGCGGCCGCCCGGGCTTGAACAGAAGAGTCAGTCATCGATGAGCCATAAAAACATGAATTACGCGGCGCATTTTGCCATACTGGCCCGCAAGGCGGAAACATAGGCGGGTATGATCTTGTCTGGCGATGCGTCCAGGACTGCATACTTTACCTCTTTGCCGTGCGTTGCATGCCGGCGCCCTTTCATATTTACGTTTTGATGCTTTTGCAAGAACTCTCCGATATTTTCTCCCCCGAAGGCCCGCTGGCGCAGGCGGAGCCGGGCTATCGCCCTCGGCTGGCGCAGCAGGAGCTCGCCCAGGCCATCCAGGAAACCTTGCAAAACCATTCGACGCTGATCGCCGAGGCCGGCACGGGCACCGGCAAGACATGGGCCTATCTGGTTCCCGCCTTCCTCAGCGGCAGCAAGGTGCTGGTCTCCACCGGCACCCGTACGCTGCAGGACCAATTGTTCCGCCGCGATCTGCCCCGCTTGCGCAAGGCGCTGGGCCTGCCCATCACGGTGGCGCTGCTCAAGGGCAGGGGGAATTACGTCTGTCACTACCACCTGGAGCGTCTGTCCGGAGACGACCGCGGCCTGCGCTCGCGCGCGGAAATAAGCCAGTTGCGCCACATACAGGTATTCGCCCAGCAGTCCAGTCATGGCGACAAGAGCGATCTTGCGCAGGTGCCCGAGGACGCCGACATCTGGGGCCGGGTGACGTCCACCCGCGAGAACTGCCTGGGACAGGAATGTCCGCACGTGCGTGACTGTTTCGTCCTGAAAGCCAGGCGGCAGGCGCAGGACGCGGATCTGGTGGTGGTGAACCATGCCTTGTTCATGGCCGACCTCGCGCTGCGGGAAGAGGGCATCACCGAGCTTCTTCCTACGGTCGAGATGGTGGTGTTCGACGAGGCGCATCAACTGCCCGACATCGCCACGCGCTTCCTGGGTACCAGTGTTTCCTCCCATCAGTTGCTCGATCTTGCGCGCGCCACCGAGGCGGCGGGCCTGGCGCATGCGCGCGAAGCCACCAACTGGAGCGAGGCCGGCAAGCAGATCGAGCAGGCGGCGCGCTCGTTGCGCCTGGCTGCCGCCGGCGTCGAGAACATGCCGGGGCGCAAGGCCACATTCCAGACCATACCCGATCCGGAGGCGTTCGACACGGCGCTCGATGACCTGCTGAGCGTATTGGACAAGAGCACCAGACTTCTTGACGTGGTGAGCGAAAAACACCCCGACCTGGCGGCCGCCGCCAAGACCTGCATGGATCTGCGCGCGAAGCTTTTTCAATGGAGCCAGCCCGATCGACAGGGCCGGAATGCCTTGAAGCCGGCGGTCTCGGCGGACGACGGGCAGGCGGTGCAAGAGGCCGCGGCGGTGAGATGGGTGGAGCAAAGTCAGCATCACATGCGACTGCACAGCGCGCCGCTGTCGGTGTCGCGTATCTTCTCCCGCTTCCGCGGCAAGGATCAGGCGTGGGTGCTTACGTCGGCGACCTTGTCCGTCAATGGCGACTTCGGCCATTTCCTCAGGCAACTGGGCTTGTGGGACGCCACTACCCTGCGGTGGGAATCGCCGTTCAATTATCCCGAGCAGGGCCTGCTCTATGTGCCCAAGAATCTTCCGCTGCCCAGCGAGCATGGTTTCAATGAGCGCTTCGTCGATACGCTGATGCCTTTGATCAGGGCGTCGACAGGCGGCGTCCTGGTACTGTGCACGACGCTGCGCGCCGTCGAGCGCATCGCCGAGCTTTTCGAAGAGCGTTTCGATGACGAGGGCGTGGAACGGGTCTTGTTGCGCCAGGGGGAAAGCTCGCGGCGCGTGCTGCTCGAGCGTTTCCGCTCCGAGGGGGATGCCGTGCTGGTCGGCAGCGCGAGCTTCTGGGAAGGCATCGATGTTCCCGGCGATGCCTTGACGCTGGTCGCGATCGACAAGCTGCCTTTTGCGCCGCCCGATGATCCCGTCCTGGAGGCGCGATTGAATCTATGCAGGAACGAAGGGGGAAACCCCTTCATGGAATATCAGCTTCCGGAGGCGGCCATCGCGCTGAAGCAGGGTGCGGGCCGGCTGATCCGCTCGGAAGCGGATTGGGGCGTGCTCATGGTCGGTGACCGCCGCATGGTGGAAAAGCCCTATGGCAAGCTCTTGTGGCGCGGGCTGCCGCCCTTTGCCCGTACGCGGGAAGCGGGGCCCGCGTTGGCCTTTTTGCAGAACAAACAGGCTGGGGTCGGACCCCATGCGGTTCAAGAAAGTGGGATCGGACCCCGTACGGGGTCCGATCCCCAGGCAGTTCAAGGATGAGGGGTCAGACCCCATGCGGGGTCTGACCCCCGGTTGTTTAAGGATATGGGGTCAGTCCCCGTACGGGGTCTGACCCCCGGCCCGAATCAAAACCAGTTGATGGGGTTCCAGCGGCTGCCACGCGGCTCGTCCAGCCCTTGCTCGTAGTACTTGCTGTTGGGGAAGTTGAGATCCAGCACGCGCTTGGCATCGTCCCGCAGGTCGGTCAGGCCGAGCTTGTCGTACGACAGGTACATGATGTAGAGCGCTTTCTCGGCGATGGGCACGCCTTCGAAGTCGGTGATGACGGTCTGTGCGCGGTTGGCCGCTGCCACATAGGCGTCGCGCTCGTAGTAGTACTGGGCGACATGGACTTCGTTGCGGGCGATCGTGTCGACCAGCCAGGTCAGGCGCTTTTTCGCGTCGGCGGCGTAGCGGCTGTCGGGGTAGCGCTTGATGAGTTCATTGAAGGATTCATACGACTCGCGCAAGCCTTTCGGGTCGCGTTCGCTGGGATCCTGCTGCGTGATGTTCGAGAAGGCCGCGCTGGGAGGCGTGAAGGTGATGAGGCCTTTCAGGTAGAGCATGTAATCGGTACCCGGGTGGTTCGGGTACTGTTGCTGGAAGCGGTCGATGGCGGCCAAAGCCTGTTCGGGTTCTTCGTCCTTCCAGTTGACATAGGCCTGATCGATGAGCGCTTGCTGCGCATAGCCGCCAAACGGATATCGGGCCTCGAGGGTTTCGAGCCGCGCACGGGCGTTGCTCCAGCTGCCTGCGCTCATTTCCTCTCGGGCGTCCTGGTACAGGCGCTCTGCGCTCCAGCCGGCGGTTTTGTCCGGCTCGGCTTTCATGGTCCCGCAGCCGGCGACGAACGCGACGATCACGAGTGCAAGCGCGGCCCGATTCAGGCGTGCCAGTCCGGGAAAGCGAGAGAGATTGAGATCTGTTCGGGTCACAAAAGCATCCTTGGTGTTAGCATTGCAGGCTGATTATATGATTTGTCGCCATGCCTGACACAGATATAGACAAAGAAAGTTTCACGGCGGGCGCCCCGCTGGAGTTCCGCCTGCCCGTCGACGCCGTACAGGAACGCCTGGACAAAGCGCTGGCACGTCTCATTCCCGAGCATTCCCGCAGCCGCCTGCAGGCATGGATAGAAGAAGGGCATGTGCTCGTCAATGGGCGGCCCGGCAAGGTCAAGCAGGCCGTGCATCCGGGCGACGAGCTGACCGTCTGGGAACAGCAGCCGCCCGAGTCGCAGGCGTTCGCGCCGGAAGACGTCGAGTTCGCCGTGGTGGCCGATTCCCCCGACTGGATCGTGGTCAACAAGCCGGCGGGCCTGGTAACGCACCCCGGTGCGGGCAACTGGAGCGGCACGCTGCTGAACGGCTTGCTGTACCGTTATCCGGAGCTTGCCCAGGTTGCGCGGGCCGGCATCGTGCATCGCCTGGACAAAGACACGTCGGGCCTGCTGGTCGTCGCAAGGCACGAGAAGGCACAGACGCATCTCATCAGGCAATTGCAGGCGCGTACCGTAAGCCGGCAATACGTCGCGCTGGTGCATGGCCGCATGGGAAGGGCAGGCACCGTCGATCGCGCCATCGGCCGCGACCCCAGGGTGCCGGTGCGCATGGCCATCGAGCCGGCCATTGCCGTCAAGCCTGCGATCACGCATTACGAACCATTGCGCATGGGTGTGGCCGACGGCGACTTCGGCGTGTGCGAAGTCGCTTGCCGGCTCGAGACCGGACGCACGCACCAGATCCGCGTCCATATGGCAAGCCTTGGTCATCCTCTTGTAGGAGACTTGCTGTATGGTGGCAAGCAGATCGCGGGCGCCCAGCGTCAGTTGCTGCATGCGCGGGCCCTGGCGTTCGATGATTTTTCAGATGGCGGGCGCAAGGCTTTCGAAGCGGAACTCGCCCATGACTTCGCGGCGGTTCTGGAAAGGGTGCAATGGGAAGACTGAGCGGTAATGAAACGTTTGGCTCGGTGTCGGGCCTTCCTTGGGACGGTGTGGCGTACTTCAGCACGCAGCGCCATGGCGGATCGAGTCGCGGGCGCTGGGCTTCCTTCAATCTTGGCCTGCATGCGGGCGATGACGAGCGCGACGTGCGGGCGAACCGCGATCTATTGCGCAGCGCGCTGCCTTCGGAGCCGGTGTGGCTGAAGCAGGTGCACGGCACCGAAGTCCTGGATGCGGACGCATTCCCGCAAGCGGCATCGCAGAATGCGCCGGTGGCCGATGCGGCGGTCACCACGGTGCCCGGCCGCGTGCTCGCCATCATGACGGCCGACTGCCTGCCGGTGGTATTGGCTACGGTCGATGGTACGGTGCTGGCAGCCGCCCATGCCGGTTGGCGTGGACTGGCCGGCGGCATACTCGAAAAGACGGTGGCGGCGCTCCGCGCCAAGGCAGGCCAGGGGTCCGATGCCCCGCGCATCCGGGCATGGGTAGGTCCGGCGATCAGCCAGGCGCACTTCGAAGTGGGGCCGGACGTCTTCGATGCCTTCACGGCCGGCGACGCCGCGGCGCGCATGTTCTTCGCCGAAAAAATCCCGCAGCGGAAATGGCATGCCGACCTGGCGGGGCTGGCCCGTCACCGGCTGTTCCAGGCAGGGGTGGACACCATCGAACTCAGCGGCCACTGCACCTTCGCGCGCGAAGATCTGTACTACTCCTATCGCCGCGATCCGCATACCGGCCGCATGGCCACGCTTGCCTGGATCAAGCCGCAAAACACTTGATCTTCAAGGGTTTGCAAGGTGTAGCGACTTACCCTGATTGACAGGGTTTCAATTGGCCTCCACCATAGTTTGAACGCATCGATATCCATACAAGCAAGGTTTCCCGTGAGTGCTCCGTTCATATCCAAGTGGCCTGCTCCGGCCTGCGTTGCGCCGGAAAAGCTGGCGGCAATTCAGGCGGAGTTCTCGCGCGAATGGCTGCAGATGACCGCCAGTGCGCAGCAGGGCAAGCTGGCGCCTTTGTCCGACCGCCGCTTCAATGCACCGGCCTGGTCGGGCAGCCCCGTCAGCCTGCTCATGGCGCATGCCTATCTGCTTTCGGCCAAGGCCATGAATCAAATGGTCGACGCGGCCGACATCCCCGAACCCGTGCGCAACCGCCTGCGCTTTTCGGTCATGCAATGGACGGAAGCCCTGTCGCCCGCAAATTTTCTTGCCACCAATCCCGATGTCCAGCAGGCACTCATTGAAAGCCATGGCCAGACGCTCAGCCAGGGCATGCAGAACCTGCTCGAAGACCTGCAAAAAGGCCGCATATCGCAAACCGACGAATCCCGGTTCGAACTTGGCGCCAACGTGGCCACCAGCAAGGGCGCGGTCGTGTTCCAGAATCGGCTCGTCCAGCTCATCCAATACGCGCCTCTTACCGCCACCGTGCACAAGAAGCCGTTGCTCATCGTTCCTCCGTGCATCAACAAGTACTACATCCTCGACCTCCAACCCGAGAACTCCTTCGTCCGGTACGCGGTCGAACAAGGCTTTACGGTGTTCATGGTGTCGTGGCGGAATCCGCTTCCTCTTGAAGACGACGGCATCGATGCACTGGGCTGGGGCGATTACCTGCAAGAAGGCGTGCTGGCGTCCATCGATGCCGTCTGCGACATTACGCGCCAGAAGCAGATCAACGCGCTGGGGTTCTGCGTTGGCGGCACGCTGCTCGCCTCGGCGCTTGCGCTGGCGCACGCACAAGGCAAGCGCCCCGTAAGCGGTCTTACGCTGCTCACCACTTTGCTCGACTTCAACGATACCGGCGTGCTCGATGTGTTTGTCGATGAGCTGCACGCCAGCTTGCGCGAAAGCCAGATCGGGCAGGGCGGCCTGATGACGGCGCGGGAACTGGGCACCACTTTCTCGTTCCTCCGGCCCGGGGAACTGGTCTGGAATTACGTGGTGGGCAACTACCTGAAGGGAAAAGCACCGCCGGCATTCGACCTGCTGTACTGGAATGCCGACGGCACCAATCTGCCGGGCCCGTTCTTCACCTGGTATTTTCGCAATACCTACCTGGAAAACAATTTGAAGGTGCCCGGCCGCCTGCACATCGGCGGCCATCCCATCGATCTCACCACGCTCGACATGCCGGCGTATATCTACGGTTCGCGCGAAGACCATATCGTTCCGTGGCGGTCCGCCTACGCAAGCGCCAATATCCTGCGCGGTCCGGCGCGATTCGTCCTGGGTGCGTCCGGCCATATCGCGGGGGTGATCAATCCGCCCAGCAAGCAGCGCCGCAGCTACTGGAAGATCGATGCCAAATCGCCCCCCGATGGCTTGCCGGCCGAACCCGATGCATGGTTTGGCGGCGCCTCGGAACATCCGGGAAGCTGGTGGCCGGACTGGGCCGCATGGCAGGCCGCGCATGCGGGGCCCAAGGTCCGGGCCGGCAAGAGCCTGGGCAATGCGCGCCATGTCCCGCTTGAAGAAGCCCCTGGCAGCTATGTCAAGGCAAGGGCCGTGTAGTCTGATTTTTTAGGAGAACAATATGAGCGGAAAATTAGCTTATGTGACGGGTGGAATGGGGGGCATAGGCACCAGTATTTGCCAACGGCTCGCCAAGGAAGGTTTTACCGTCGTGGCGGGTTGCGGGCCCAGCCGGAACCACAAGCAATGGATCGACGAACAGTCGGCGCTGGGGTATCAGTTCCATGCATCGGTGGGCAACGTTGCCGATTGGGAATCCACCGCTCAAGCGTTTGCGCAGGTGCGCGAAAAGCACGGTCCCGTCGATGTGCTGGTGAATAATGCCGGCATCACGCGCGACGGCCTGTTCCGCAAAATGAGCCAGGAAGACTGGCGCGCCGTGATCGACACCAACCTCAACAGCCTGTTCAACGTCACCAAGCAGGTCATCGAGGACATGGTCGACCGCCAATGGGGGCGCATCATCAACATCAGTTCGGTCAACGGCCAGAAAGGGCAGTTCGGCCAAACCAACTACTCCACCGCCAAGGCCGGCATCCACGGCTTCACGATGGCGCTCGCCCAAGAGGTCGCCAGCAAGGGCGTGACCGTGAACACGGTGTCGCCCGGCTACATCGGCACCGACATGGTTCGCGCCATGCGCCCCGATGTCCTGGAAAAAATCGTGGCCACGATACCGGTCAAGCGCCTCGGAGGCCCCGAGGAAATCGGCTCCATGGTCGCATGGCTGGCATCCGATGATTCCGGCTTTGCGACGGGTGCGGACTTCTCGCTGAACGGCGGATTGCATATGGGGTAAGTGCCTGCTTTCACTGCGGCCGCAACGCAGTGCATTCCGAATCGAGTACTCCTCTTTCGCTTTTCGTATTTTGGCCATCGTCATGACGCAATCTCAAGCTAGCAGCCCCACTCGCCTGATCAAGAAGTATCCCAACAGGCGCCTGTACGACACGCAGACCAGCGCTTACATTACCTTGGCCGACGTCAAGCAACTCGTGCTCGATTGCGAAAACTTCCAGGTCGTGGATGCCAAGTCGGGCGAAGACCTGACGCGCAGCATCCTTCTTCAAATCATTCTCGAAGAAGAGAGCGATGGCATGCCCATGTTCTCGGCAACGGCGCTGTCGCAGATCATCCGTTTCTATGGCCATGCCATGCAGGGCGTGATGGGCTCCTTCCTGGAAAAGAACATTCAGGCCTTCATGGATGTCCAGGACCGCATCGCGGAACAATCCAAAGGCCTGTACGGCAATCAGTTCGGCCCCGAAGCCTGGGCGCAATTCATGAACGTCCAGGCGCCGGTGCTGCAAAACATGATGAGCAACTACGTGGATCAAAGCAAGAATCTGTTCGTGCAAATGCAGGACCAGATGCAGGACCAGACCCGCAACATGTTTTCCGTGTTTCCGTTTGCACCCAATCCGCCGAAAGACAATAAAAAATAAAGGGCAGGATCCTTATAGGGTCAGACCCCGTACGGGGTCTGACCCTAACACTTCCGGGGCTGGGGTCAGACCCCATGAGGGGTCTGACCCCTCAGGGCTGACCCCTCACGCCTTCCGGTACGGGCTGTGATCCCGCAATTCGTCCGCATACGCGCGCACCGCCGGGGTTTCACGGTCCAGGTAGTCCTGGATCGCGTCCGCATACCGTCGGTCCGCGATCCAGTGCGCCGAGCACGTCTCCACCGGCAGCAGCCCGCGCGCCAGCTTGTGCTCTCCCTGGGCGCCGCCCTGAAAGACTGAAAGCCCCTCCTGGATGCAATAAGCGATGCCCTGCATATAACAGGTCTCGAAATGCAGGCCCGGCACGTAGCGGACACTGCCCCAGTAGCGGCCATACAGAGTCCGATCGTCGCGCAGGTTCAATGCGGCCGCGATGGGTTCGTCTCCTTGCAACGCCATCACGATCACGATGCTGTCCGCCATCTCCGAACGGAGCCTGAAGAAGAAGTCGCTGTTCAGATAAGGCAGATGGCCGTGTTCGAGATATGTCTGGTGATAGCAGCGATAGAAGAAGCGAAGGCTGTCGTCGTCGATGCCGTCGCCGCTGAGGAAGCGGAACCGCACGCCGGCGTCGTCCGACTTCTTCCTGTCTTGCCTGATCTTTTTGCGGTTCTTCTGGTTCAGGCTCATGAGGAAGTCTTCCATGCTTGCATAGCCCTGATTGAACCAGTGGAACTGCATGCCGTGCCGGAACATGAATCCGGCCTCCGCGAGCGCTTTGCAATCTTCCCCTGATGGAAACAGCACATGCAAGGACGAAATGCCGTTCACGCGGCAGAGTTCGATCGCGCCGCGTGCCAACGCGACTCGCGCTTCATGCGCGCGTGCCAGAATGCGCGGACCGGGAACAGGCGTGAAAGGAATGGCGCAGAGCAGCTTGGGATAATAGCGCAGCCCGTGGCGCTCGAAGGCTTCCGCCCAAGCGTGGTCGAAGACATATTCGCCGCGGGAATGCGCCTTGAGATACAGCGGCATGGCGCCGGACAGCTCGGACCCTTCATGCAACAGCAGGAAGTGGGGCGTCCAGCCGGTACGCGAAGACGCGCAACCGGTTTCGTCCAGTGCAAGCAGGAAACGATGGCGAAGAAAAGGCTGCTCGCCTGCAAGGCGGTCCCATTGTTCGGCGTTAATATCTTGAAGTGGGGATAGGCTGAGGCTTGGAGACAAGGCGCTTTTGACGGTTCGGTCGTTTTGCTGATGGAGCTTCGGGCCAGTGTAACGCAGGGCACGGCCCGTGAATACTTGGAAGGATGGGCATGGCAGGCAAGATACCGGTAGCGGTGCTTTCGGGATTCCTCGGCAGCGGCAAGACGACGCTGCTGAACCGTTATCTGCGCGAACAGCCCGAAGACGCTTCATCGACCATGGTGCTGATCAACGAGGTTGGAGCAATCGGACTGGACCACCGGCGGGTCAGGCGCCTGAGCGACAAGGTGGTGTTGCTGGAGTCGGGCTGCTTGTGCTGCACTGTCCAGGGCGAGCTGGTTGACACCTTGCGCGAACTGTTTCTGCAGGCCTTGAGCAGGGCTATTCCGCCTTTTTCGCGCATGATCATCGAGACCACAGGCATCGCCGACCCGGCTCCTGTCCGCTATACCTTGCGGTATGAGCGCTTCCTCCAGGAGCGGTATGCCTATGCGGGTTGCCTGGTGGTCGTGGATGCCTTGCACGGCATGCGGCATCTGCGCGAACGCAGGGAGGCGGTTCAGCAGGTCGTGCTGGCCGACGCCCTGGCATTGAGCAAAACGGACCTTGCCTCGGAGGATGACCGCGAGGCGCTGCAATCCGCCTTGGCCGGACTGAATCCTTCGGCTCCCTTGCATGTATTGTCGGAAGGGCAACGAACCGCCGACATCTTCCGCGCGGTGGAGCGGCGCAGCGGCAAGAAGCAGCCGGCTTCCGGATTTCGTTTCGGGGCCGGCCTGGCTTCCCGTGGTCATGCAAATGCCCATGGCATGCTTGATGTGATGGCGCTGGAATGGCAGGTTCCACAGTTGCGATCCGCCGCCACGAAAGCGCTGGAAGACGCCATGGCATATGCCGGCGCTGACATGCTGCGCATCAAGGGGTCGTTTCGCTTCACCGGCTCCGCAGGCCGCTGGTCGGTGCAGGGTGTGCATCAGGTCCTGTATCCCATGGAGCCGGAAACCGCGAGGGAAGGGGAAAGCCTGGGCGACGACGGATGCGTGCTGGTGCTGATCTTCCATCGCCGCAAGGATGATGCCCGGGCGGAGCTTCTTGAGCTCATCGGGCGGCACTTGCCTGGAACCGGTCAACGCTGAAGGCCGGCAGTGCCTGCCGGCTTGCTATTGTCGCCTGAAGACAACTTTGCGCAATGAAGGCTTGCGCAGATGCTGCGCAGATGGTGTAATGTTTGCATTATCGCCTCCCAGGCTGGGTGTCTTGCTGCATGGGCCCTTATGTTTTGCGGGCTTTTTGCCGGGTCCATACCTTGAATCAAGCAACATGCATCCCAAAGGCCTGCGGGCCACGGCTCGTGATGAATCCTTTCTCCGGCCATCGCAATATAAACGAATAATTTTTAAGCAGGCGTCTTCCGCGTGCGCCAAGTGCCCGTTCATCAGGCGGCGCGGCTTGGCATGGCGCGAGGTCCTGAACCACGATATTCCACCGTAGCGCCCTGCGGGGCTCGGCATGATCCAGCGCCAGCCATGCTCGCAGCCGGCACGCTACGCCATGAAATAGGAATAATGGCTTATATCCCGATCAAAGCCGGCATGCCGGCACCTCGAAACGCTACGCGAAAATTCGCCGCAGCTGTATCGCCGCGCACGACAAATGACGGACTTGTCAATGCCGGGCTTGTCGATAGGGAAAATGGCGTCTTCGGCCGGGCGGCGGGGCCGCGATCGCACGAATGCGCAACGCGGCCTGTTGTGAAGGCAAAGGCAGCGCCCGTAGCCCCAAAGGCAGGGCCTGTAGCCCATTTCTTGATGCAGGGATTTTGCGTGCCCGCTTTAGGCGGATTTTCGATCGCTTTAGGCGGGTTTTCGATCGCTTTTGGCGGGTTTTCGATTTTTATAGCGCAGGCGGCGACACAAATAAAAACGGGTCAAATGCATGAAGCAAATGACCCATTTCGAATACTGGTTGCGGGGACAGGATTTGAACCTGTGACCTTCGGGTTATGAGCCCGACGAGCTGCCAGACTGCTCCACCCCGCGTCTGAAGAATTAAATATTAACCCATACCTTTGATTCATGCAAGCAAGGTAGTATTTCCAAGCCCTAGATGACTGAAACCGAGATCATCCGCATCCTAGAAACCGCGTTGTTATGCGCGGATCAACCCATGAGCGTCGCAGATCTGCGAAAATTGTTCGTGGCGGAAGAAATTTCCCCAGAGGCGCTGCGGGATCATCTATCGACATTGCAGGCAAGCTGGAGCGATAAAGGCCTGGAACTGGTGAACCTTTCCAGCGGCTGGCGCTTCCAGAGCCGGCCAGAAATGCAGCGCTACCTTTCCCGGCTCAGCCCCGAGAAGCCCCCGAAATACTCGCGCGCGGTGCTTGAGACGCTAGCCATCATTGCCTGGCGCCAGCCGGTTACTAGGGGCGATATCGAAGACATACGCGGCGTCACGGTGTCGTCGCAAATCGTCCGCACCCTGGAGGATCGCGGCTGGATCGAAGTACTGGGCCATCGGGATGCGCCGGGCAGGCCGGCATTGCTGGGCACTACGCGCCAGTTCCTGGATGACCTGGGCCTGAAGGCGCTGGACGAGCTGCCCGATCTCGAACCGCAGGATGCCTCCATCGCGTTGGCGGGCCTGGATCTGGAGCTCGTCCCCGACGAGGCCGCAGACGATGGCTCGGGCGAGACGAAGCAAGAACAGACAGAACACGCAGGTGCCGCGGAAGCGGCGTCCGAGCACACAGATATGGATATGGAAACGGAGTACCTAAAAGAAAATGACTGACATCAATGAGTCCCACGACGGCGCCTCGCCGGTCGACGCGCCCGCTGCGTCCGAGGCCCCTGACGAATCAACCCAGGCTGCGGCCCCTCGTGGGCGCGGCCGCAAGCTCAGGACCCCATTCAGGCGCCGCCGCGGCGACGCCCAGGCGGAATCGAGCGAGCCGGCCGGCGAGGCGGCCCCCAGCATTGAAGGGCCGGCCGAAGCCGAGGCCGTAGCCGCGAAGCCGGCCCGTGCGCCGCGCCGGCGCAAGCCGGCGGCCGCCGATGCGCCCGCGCAGCCTGGCCCCGATGTCGCCGAGGCGCCGGCCCGGCCGCGCGGCCGAGGATCAAAACGGGTCGCCGATACCGGGGAATCCGAAAAAGAAACCGAACAGGCGCTCTCTTACCTGGACACCGCTGCTCCGATTTCCCAGCGGCTGGGCAAATACCTGAGCAGCGATGCAATCATGCCCAAGCTGCACAAGGTGCTTGCCGACGCGGGCGTGGGATCGCGTCGGGAAATGGAAGAGCTGATCGTGGCGGGGCGCGTTTCGGTCAACGGTGAGCCGGCGCATATCGGGCAAAGGGTGGGCGCGAACGATCAGGTGCGTGTCAACGGTCGTCTTGTGACCCGTCCGAATGCCAAGAAGCCGCCGCGTATCATTCTGTATCACAAGCCGGCCGGCGAAATCGTCAGCCACGACGATCCCGAGGGCCGCGCCACGGTATTCGCCCGCCTGCCCAAGATGCGTGTCGGAAAATGGCTGTCGGTGGGGCGGCTCGACCTGAATACCGAGGGCCTGCTGATTCTGACGACGTCCGGAGATCTCGCCAATCGCTTGATGCACCCTCGCTATGGCGCCGAGCGCGAGTACGCCGTACGGGTGCTGGGCGAGCTGGGCGACGAGCAGCAGTCCCGTCTGCTGAAGGGCATAGAGCTGGAAGATGGGGTGGCTCAGTTCGGGTCACTGGAGTACCTGGGCGGCGAGGGCAGCAATCGCTGGTACCGCGTCACCCTGACCGAAGGGCGCAACCGCGAGGTGCGCCGGATGTTCGAAGCGGCGGGCGTCACCGTCAGCCGGCTGATTCGCACGCGTTTCGGCGAGGTCGTGCTTCCGCGCAATCTGCGCCGCGGACGCTGGGAAGAGCTCGACAGCACCCTCGTCTCGGCGCTCATGGTTCAGCTCGGCTTGCTGCGCGACGATGACGGCGACGGCCGCGGCAATCGCCGCGAGCGGCAACCCGCCTCCCACGACAGCGCATTGCCGCCCGGCTTCGGCACATTGGAACGCAACGGCATGAACGGCGCCAAGGTCAGCAGGCGCGGCAAGCTCTCCGGCGGCCGGCCGACACGGGGCTCGGCGCTCGAAACCTATCCTTCCGATCCGTACGGAACCGGCCTCATGTTCAGCGGCGGCTTGCCCAATGGGCATCCCACCGGCAATGGGGCGGGTGCTCGAAACGGCAAGGGTGCTGGCAAGGGCAAGAAGGGCGGTCCCAAGGCGGCCGGCGACGGGGGCGCGACCACCGAAAACCGCCGCCGTGGCCCGGGCGCGCGTTCGGGTAAGCCCGGCGGCGCGGCGCCCAAGGCGGGTGGAGGCCGTGGCGAAGGTAAGGCGCGGTCCGGCAAGACGGGCGGACGCGGCAAGGCGGGATCACCCGGCGGGGACGACTGGCAGCCACGCGGTGCGTCGGCCCATGAGTCGCAACTGGGCGTGCTGGGTGGCCGTCGCCAGCGCTAGATATCCGGGGCTCGCGGGGCTTCAGGCCCCGCCACTGTTGCTTTTTTAATGTAAGGCCAAGACATGACAGGATTTTTTTTGTTTTTCTGTTAGAATATAGGGCTTTACAGCTATATTGTTTTTGTCATGCTTTTAGTCATGCGGCATCGTCATGCGAACCTTGACTGACAATGATAGCGGCACATTTTCGAATGCGTCTTTATTTTTGGTGAAGTAATGGTTACGCACGGTCAAGCTTGATTGCGGCATGAAAATGCGGCGCATCGCATGCCCAGCCGTGCAATGTCATGCACCGCGGATGCGATAACAGTGGGCTGGTAGACAGCCCATTTTTTTTGGATTTTATGGCAGATATATTCGCTTTGACACAAGAGGCCCTGGCCGGTATGGATATCGAGCTTGTCGACGTGGAACGCGCGCCCCTTGGGCTGTTGCGTGTAACGATCGATCGTCCGGATGGTGTGCGAATTGAAGACTGCGAACAGGTTTCAAAACAGCTGTCGCGTGTATTCGAAGTGGAAAACATCGATTACAAGCGCCTTGAAGTGGGTTCGCCTGGGGTCGATCGGCCTTTGAAGCGCGTTGCCGACTTCATTCGTTTCGCCGGCGAGCGGGTCGAAATCAAGCTGCGCGAAGCCGTCGACAACCGCAAGGTGTTTGTCGGCACGCTTCGCGTTCCTGCCGATGCGGATGCAGCTGCGGCTTCCTCGCCTGAGTTCGGGCTCGAGATCGACGCCGACAAGAAAGGCGAAACCCGCATCCTTAGCTTCACCTTCGACGACGTTGATCGTGCCAAACTGGATCCGATTCTTGATTTCAAGGGTAAAAAGCGATGAGTCGCGAAATTCTTCTATTGGTTGACGCCTTGGCGCGTGAAAAAAACGTCGCCCGCGAGGTGGTTTTTGGCGCACTTGAAGGCGCGTTGGCATCGGCCATGAAAAAGCGCTTCAAGGAAGACGCCGACATCCGTGTGACGATCGACCGCAATACCGGCGAGCACGAAGGCTATCGCCGCTGGCTGGTCGTGCCCGACGACGCCGGCCTGCAAGAACCGGATCAACAAGAGCTGTATTCCGATGCCCAGGAAATCGTTCCCGGCATCGAAGTCGGCGACTATATCGAAGAGCCCCTCGAGCCTGAAGAGTTCGGCCGCATCGGCGCGCAAGCCGCCAAGCAGGCCATCCTGCAACGGATACGCGACGCCGAGCGCGAGCAAGTGCTGAACGACTTCCTCGAGCGCGGCGAAAGCATCGTGTCGGGCACCGTGAAGCGCATGGACAAGGGCGATGCCATCATCGAGACCGGCAAGATCGAAGCCCGCCTTCCCCGTGTCGAAATGATCCCCAAGGAAAATATCCGCATCGGCGATCGTATCCGCGCCTGGGTGCTCAAGGTCGATCACGCCGCGCGCGGCCAGCAGGTCATCCTGTCCCGGACGGCGCCCGACTTCATCCGCCAGCTGTTTGAGAACGAAGTGCCGGAAATCGAACAAGGCCTGCTCGAGATCAAGGCGGCGGCGCGAGACCCCGGCGTGCGCGCCAAGATCGCGGTCATCGCCTACGACAAGCGTATCGATCCCATCGGCACTTGCGTCGGCATGCGCGGTTCGCGCGTCACCGCCGTCCGCAACGAACTGGGCGGCGAACAGGTAGACATCGTGCTGTGGGCGGAAGACCCCGCCGAGTTCGTCATCGGCGCGCTGGCGCCGGCGCATGTTGAATCCATCGTGGTCGACGAAGACAAGCACGCCATGGATGTCGTGGTCGACGCCGAGAACCTCCCGAAGGCCATCGGCGCCCGCGGCCAGAACGTGCGCCTGGCGTCCGAGCTCACCGGCTGGCAGATCAACATCATGACGCCGGAAGAAAGCCAGAACCGCCAGGAAGAAGAGCGCGGCGAGCTGCGCCAGGCCTTCATCAGCAGGCTCGACGTCGACGAAGAAGTCGCCGACATCCTGATCGACGAAGGCTTCACCGGTCTGGAAGAAATCGCTTATGTGCCCATGCAGGAACTGCTCGAGATCGAAGCCTTCGACGAAGAGACCATCAACGAACTGCGCACCCGCGCGCGTAACGCCCTGCTGACGGAAGCCATTGCGCACGAAGAGCGTGTGCAGACCGTCGCGCAGGATATGCAGGAACTGGAAGGCATGACGCCCGAGTTGCTCGGCAAGCTCGCCGAAAACGAGGTCACCACGCTGGACGACCTGGCTGAACTGTCCACTGACGAACTGGCCGAGATCACCGGCTTGTCCGAAGAGGAAGCCAGCCAGATGATCATGCGCGCCCGGGCTCACTGGTTTGACGATGAAGCGTAATCCTCGAATCGAATCAGTTGGGTGTATTTATTGAAAATAGTAGTAGCAAGCAAGAGAGAGTCGAATGCCGAGTAACACCGTCGCCCAGTTCGCTGTTGAACTGAAAATGCCTGCAAACGTGCTGCTGGAGCAGCTGCGTTCGGCCGGCGTTGAACTCAAGTCGGTTGACGATGCCGTCACTGACGCGGACAAGGCGAGGCTGCTTGAGTCGTTGCGCCGCGCCCATGGCGGGAGCGAGGGCAAGAAGATCACCCTGACTCGCCGTCAAACCTCCGAAATCCGGCAGGCCGACGGCTCAGGCCGTTCGCGCACGATTCAAGTAGAGGTGCGAAAGAAGCGCACTTTCGTCAAGCGCGATACGTCCGAACTTGCCGCCGAAGCCATCAAGGCCGAAGGCGTCGACAAGCTCGAACCCGTCGCGCACGCGGCCCAGGAAGCCGCGGCCGAGCAACCCGTACTCGGCCATGACGACGCTCCCCAAACCGTGACGCCCGCTCAGCCCGAGCCCCAAGATGTGCCCGCGTCCATCGAGCCGGCGGCTGAAACCCCGGCTCCCGCCGAGGCGGTCCCCGTAGCAGCGTCCGCACGCGCAGCAGCGCCTGAAATCGCGCCGGCTCTCGAGCCCGAAGCGCCGCAGGTGTCCGAATCGGCGCCTGCAGAGGCTTCTGCTGCCGAAGTCGAGCCCGCGCCCGCCGGCGCCGAGGCTGTCGAAGCCTCGTCCGCAGCGGCGGAAGAAGCCGCGGCGCTGTCTGAACCCGCCAAGGCCGAAGCGCCCAGGCAGGAAGTTGCTCCGGCTCCCGCTGCTGAAACACCCAGCCAGCCCGTGCCGGCGGCGCAGGCACGCGCGGCCAAGCCCGCCGACCGCCCGGCAAAAGCCGTCAAGCGTGCGGTTTCCGCTTCAGCGCCTGCCGTCGATCCCGAACGCGAGCGCGCCCGCAAGGCCGCCGAGGCCGAGGCCGCGGCGCTGCGCGAGATGCTCAGCCGTCCCCGCAAGGTGCTGAAGGCACCGGAACCCGAGGCCGGCAATTTGTCGGGCACGCTGCATAAACCCACATCCGGCAAGGGCGCCAAGAAGGACGCAAAGGCTGCGCCGGGAGAGGTCAAGAAGACCATCAAGGCGTCCGATGTCTCATCGTCGTGGTCCGACGACAGCGGCCGCAAGAAGCCCGCTGCGAAGACCGAAACCCAGGCGCCCGGTGCAAGCCGCGACGGCTGGCGCGCGGGCGGCAAGGCAGGCAAGGGAGCGAAGGGCAATGCCCGTGGCCGCGGCAGGAACGCCCAGCCCGAGCGCCAGGTCGCCGCGCCGGCGGAGTTCATCGCCCGCGAAGTCCATGTGCCCGAGACCATTTCCGTTGCCGATCTTGCCCACAAAATGTCGGTCAAGGCAGCCGAGGTCATCAAGCATCTCATGAAGCTGGGCCAGATGGTCACCATCAATCAGGTGCTGGACCAGGAAACCGCGATGATCGTGGTCGAAGAACTGGGCCACATCGCGATCGCCGCCAAGCTGGACGATCCCGAGGCCTTCCTCGAACAGGCCGAAGGGCCCGAGGCCCCGGCATTGCCGCGTGCACCCGTGGTTACCGTCATGGGCCACGTCGACCACGGCAAGACCTCGCTGCTGGACTACATCCGCCGCACCAAGGTGGCGTCGGGCGAAGCCGGCGGCATCACGCAGCATATCGGCGCATACAACGTCAAGACCGATCGCGGCATGGTCACCTTCCTGGATACCCCGGGCCACGAAGCCTTTACGGCGATGCGCGCCCGAGGCACGAAGGCAACCGACATCGTCATTCTGGTGGTGGCATCCGACGACGGCGTCATGCCGCAGACCAAGGAAGCCATCCACCACGCGCAGGCCGCCGGCGTGCCGCTGGTCGTGGCGATCACCAAGATCGACAAGCCCGACGGCAATCCCGAGCGCGTCAAGCAAGAGCTCGTGGCCGAACAGGTCGTGCCGGAAGAATACGGCGGCGACGTACCTTTCGTGGGCGTGTCCGCCAAGACGGGCGAAGGTATCGACGACCTTCTCGAGAACGTCTTGCTGCAGGCCGAGATCCTCGAACTCAAAGAGCCGGTCGATGCGCCCGCCAAGGGTATCGTCATTGAAGCCCGTCTCGACAAGGGGCGCGGACCGGTGGCGACCATTCTGGTGCAAAGCGGCACGCTCAATCGCGGCGACGCGGTGCTGGCCGGCGCAAGCTTCGGCCGTGTGCGGGCCATGCTGAACGAGAACGGCAAGCCGGTCAACAGTGCGGGTCCGTCCATTCCGGTCGAGATCCAGGGGCTTACCGATGTGCCGGCGGCGGGCGACGAAGTCATCGCCATGGCCGACGAGCGCAAGGCGCGCGAGATAGCGCTATTCCGCCAGGGCAAGTTCCGCGACGTCAAGCTGGCCCGTCAGCAGGCCGCAAAGCTGGAGTCCATGTTCGACAACATCGGCGAAGGCACGCAGACGCTTGCTCTGATCGTCAAGACGGACGTGCAGGGCTCACAAGAGGCGCTGGTTTCCTCGTTGGTCAAGCTGTCGACCGACGAGGTCCGCGTGCAGGTGGTGCACGCGGCCGTAGGCGGCATTTCGGAAAGCGACGTGAACCTGGCGATTGCATCTCACGCCGTCATCATCGGCTTCAACGTACGCGCCGAGCAAAGCGCCAAGAAGCTGGCCGAGCACAATGGCGTCGACCTGCGCTACTACAACATCATCTACGACGCGATCGACGACGTACGCAACGCCATGTCCGGCATGCTGGCGCCCGAACAGCGCGAAGAGATCATCGGCATGGTCGAGATCCGCGAGATCTTCTCCGTATCGCGCGTCGGCAACATTGCCGGCTGCATGGTCACCGATGGCGTGGTGCGCCGCGATTCGCAGATTCGATTGCTGCGCAATCACGTCGTGCACTGGACGGGTCACATCGAATCCCTGCGCCGCTTCAAGGACGACGTCAAGGAAGTCAAGTCGGGATTCGATTGCGGCATCACCCTGAAGGGCAACAACGATATCGAAGTGGGCGATCAGCTCGAAGTCTTCGAAATCAAAGAAGTTGCGCGGTCTCTGTAAGCATCATGGGTCGTCATAAATCCAAACCCAATCCCGGCCGCAATGCGCGGCTGGCCGACCAGATCCAGAAGGATCTGGCCGGCCTGATACAGCGCGAGATCGACATCTCGCGCGCCGGGCTCATCACGCTCACGGGCGTGGAGCTTTCGGCCGACTACGCGCACGCGAAGGTCTACTTCACCGTCATGGGGGCCGAGCCCGAAGCGGCCACCGCCGCCCTGACGGAAAAGGCAGGCTGGCTGCACTCCCTGCTGTTCAAGCTGCTGCACATCCATACCGTTCCTACGCTGCGTTTCATTCACGATGAGCAAATCGTGCGTGGCCTTGAACTGTCACAACTGATCGATCGGGCGAACCAGCCCCGTACCGAACCTTTCAAGCCCTCGGACCCCGAGGACCCCGACGAACAGCCCTAGGGGGCTGTCGTTTTCACCAGGATCTATGAACGATGGCTTCCCGACGCGGGCAGATGCTCGATGGTGTCCTGTTGCTGGACAAACCGGAAGGTCTATCCAGCAACCATGCTTTGCAGCGCGCCAAGCGCGCGCTCGACGCGCGCAAGGCCGGCCATACCGGCACGCTCGATCCCTTTGCCACAGGCCTGCTGGTCTGCTGTCTGGGAAAGGCGACGAAAATCTCGGGTCATATGCTCGATGCCGACAAGGGCTATGTGGCCACGCTCCGTTTTGGCGAGGAAACCGATAGCGGCGACCTCACCGGCAACCCGGTCAGCTTGGCGCCCGCAGGTTTCGATGGTGTCGATCAGGCGGATCTCGAACGAGTGCTGTTGAATTTCAAGGGCGAGATCCAGCAGGTCCCGCCCATGTACTCCGCCCTGAAGCGCGATGGGAAGCCGCTGTACGAGTATGCGCGCCAAGGGATAGAACTGGATCGCCCGCCCCGCGCGGTCACGATCCACGACATAGAGCTCTTGAGCTTTGACCGGCTCGAGGCAGTCATAGCGGTCCAATGCAGCAAAGGCACGTACATACGCACGCTTGCGCAGGACATCGGCCGCCAGTTAGGTTGTGGCGCACATTTGAAGGCACTGAGGCGCACCAGTGTCGGGCCGTTCGGGCTCGACAAGGCCGTCGGGCTCGAAGCCCTGCAGGCCATGCCGGATCCCAAGGCGGCCCTGATCGCGCTGGATGCCTTGCCCGCCGGGCTGAAGCCGGCAACCCCTACACAAAAGGATTGAAACTATGAACCGCGCTTTGCGCAATGTGGCGATCATCGCCCACGTCGATCACGGCAAGACCACGCTTGTCGACCAATTGCTGCGCCAGTCGGGTACGTTCCGCGACAACCAGCAGGTGTCCGAGCGTGTCATGGACTCGGGAGACATCGAAAAAGAACGCGGCATCACCATTCTTGCGAAGAATTGCGCCGTGCAGTATGAAGGCACCCACATCAACATCATCGACACGCCGGGACACGCGGACTTCGGCGGCGAAGTCGAACGGGTGCTGTCCATGGTGGACGGGGTGGTGCTGCTTGTCGACGCCGTGGAAGGTCCCATGCCCCAGACGCGTTTCGTGACGCGCAAGGCGCTGGCGCTGGGCCTGAAGCCCATTGTGGTCGTCAACAAGATCGACCGTCCGGGCGCGCGCCCCGACTTCGTCATCAACGCCACCTTCGACCTTTTCGACAAGCTGGGCGCCACGGAAGAACAGCTCGATTTTCCGGTCATCTATGCGTCGGGCCTGTCCGGATACGCCGGTCTGACCGATGACGTGCGCAGCGGCGACATGCGTCCCCTGTTCGATGCCATCCTCAAGCATGTTCCACAGCGTGAGGACGATGCCGAAGGGCCTCTGCAGATGCAGATCATCTCGCTGGATTACAGCACCTATGTCGGCAAGATCGGCGTGGGCCGCATCAACCGCGGGCGCATGCGCGCCGGCATGGACGTGGTCGTCAAGTTCGGCCCTGACGGCGATCCGATCAAGGGCCGCGTCAACCAGGTTCTGAAGTTCAAAGGCCTGGAGCGCGAGCTGGTGGATGAGGCTGAAGCGGGCGACATCGTGCTGATCAATGGCATCGAGGAAATCGGTATCGGCTGCACGATCATGGATCCGGCCAAGCCGGAGGCACTGCCGATGCTGCGCATCGACGAGCCCACTCTGACCATGAACTTCATGGTGAACACCTCGCCGCTGGCAGGCCGGGAAGGCAAGTTCGTGACCAGCCGCCAGCTGCGCGACCGCCTGGACCGCGAACTGAAATCGAATGTGGCCTTGCGCGTCAACGATACGGATGACGATACGGTGTTCGAGGTTTGCGGGCGGGGCGAACTGCACCTGACCATCCTGCTCGAAAACATGCGCCGCGAAGGCTATGAATTGGCCGTGTCGCGTCCGCGCGTAGTGTTCAAGGAAGAGAACGGCGTCAAGCTGGAGCCTTACGAACTGTTGACCGTCGACGTGGAAGACAGCCATCAGGGCGGCGTCATGGAAGAACTGGGCCGCCGCAAGGGCGACTTGCTCGACATGCAGGCCGACGGGCGTGGCCGTACCCGGCTGGAGTACCGCATCCCGGCCCGTGGCCTCATCGGCTTCCAGGGCGAGTTCATGACGCTGACGCGCGGCACCGGATTGATGAGCCACATCTTCGATGACTACGCTCCCATGCGCGAGGGTGGCGTTGGTGAACGCCGCAACGGCGTGCTCATCAGCCAGGACGACGGCGTGGCGGTGGCCTACGCGCTCTGGAAGCTGCAAGAGCGCGGCCGCATGTTCGTGACGCCCCAGGATCCTTTGTACGAAGGGATGATCATCGGCATTCACAGCCGCGACAATGACTTGGTGGTCAATCCCACCAAGGAGAAAAAGCTGACCAACGTGCGTGCTTCCGGCAAGGACGAGCACATCGACCTCGTGCCGCCCGTGCAGATCACGCTCGAGTATGCGGTCGAATTCATCGACGACGATGAGCTGGTGGAAGTGACGCCGAAGTCCATCCGCTTGCGCAAGCGTTACCTGCAGGAGCACGAGCGCCGCCGCATGTCGCGCGAAGCAAGCTGAGGGGGTCAGACCCCGCATGGGGTCTGACCCCAGGTTTTTCGAGCTGGCCTGAAGATGAAGGGGTCAGACCCCGTATGGGGTCTGACCCCCAGTTCGTTGAGTTGCCCTGAAAGGGGTCAGACCCTGTACAGGGTCTGACCCCTCAAGTTTTTTAGCCGATCTCTCAAAAAAACGATACAATTCATTCCTATTTCCGGAATTCGTATCATCATGGCCAAAGACAGCATCGCCGAGTCCGATGAACTCAAGATAGACGGCAACACGCCGACCATGCGGCTTTTTGCGCTGCTTGAGGTCATCGCCCGCAAGAATCAGTTTTTTTCCTTGCAAGGCCTGGTGGAGGAACTTGGCCTGCCCAAGCCCACCTTGCACCGCATGCTGCAGCAATTGGAAAGCGCCGGCATGATCCAGCGCGACGGGGACGGTCGCCAATACAGCAGCGGCTTGCGTTTGCGCCGCATGGCCGAGAACCTGCTCTTGAACAACACCGTGCATGGCGCCAGGCACGCAATACTGCGACAACTTGTCGAAGAGGTCGGAGAAAGCTGCAACATCACCAGCTGCACCGGAAATGAAGTCGTGTATCTGGACCGTGTCGAGACCGTGGCGCCGCTGCGCTTCTATCTGCATCCCGGATCCAGGGTGCCGGTGCATTGCTCGGCCAGCGGCAAGCTGTTTCTGGCCCAGATGACGCCCTCGCAGCGGCGGCGCCTGCTGGGACACGCCGCGCTGACCAAATATACCGACAAGACGCTGCTGACGATGGACCAGGTCGAGGCCGAAATCGATCGTGTGCGGCGCGATGGCTATGCCGTCGACAATGAAGAGTTTCTTCCCGGACTTGTGTGCGTGGCGGTGCTGGTACCGGTCAAGGAAGGGAAGTCGAATATCGCCGTTGCCATTCAGGCCCCGACCCTGCGCATGACCGTCGAAAAGTCCTTGCAATGCCTGCCCGCGCTTCACAGGGCGGCCGGGGCGCTGTCCGAAATCGAAATCGAGAACGGCCGGTCATAGGTCCGGCCGTCAAGGAGCACATAACATGTCCGTGACCCCGCCCATGCAGCATGTATCCAGCCGCGCGGCGTTCGGCCTGCAGCAGGATTTCCAGATCCCCGCCTTCGCCGAGCGCGACGAGCACGTTCCAGAGATCGACCCCGTCTATCGATTCAATCCGGAAGTCACGCTGGCGGTGCTTGCCGGTTTCATGCAGAATCGGCGGGTTCTGGTCCAGGGCGCGCACGGCACAGGCAAATCGACGCACATCGAACAGATCGCGGCCCGGCTGAATTGGCCCTGCGTGCGGGTCAACCTCGACGGCCAGATCAGCCGCCTGGATCTGGTCGGGCGAGACGCCATCGTGCTGCGCGAAGGCCGGCAAGTCACCGAGTTTCAGGAAGGCATCGTGCCATGGGCGCTGCAGCGTCCCGTGGCACTGGTCTTCGACGAGTACGATGCGGGCCGGCCCGACGTCATGTTCATCATCCAGCGCATCCTGGAGCGCGAAGGCAGCTTCACCCTGCTCGACCAGAACCGGGTGATCCGGCCCCATGCGGGCTTCCGGCTTTTCGCCACGTCCAATACCGTGGGCCAGGGCAACCTGAACGGCCTGTATCACGGCGTGCAAGCGCTCAATCATGCGCAGCTGGATCGCTGGAACATCGTGGCCACGCTCAATTATCTCCACCCTGCGGAAGAACTCGAGATCGTGCTGGCGCGCGTTCCCGGCATGGACGACAGCCAAGGCAGGCAAACGGTCGCAGCCATGATAGGCGTGGCGAATCTGACCAGGAAGGGATTCGAGGCGGGGGACATTTCCACTTTGATGTCGCCGCGCACGGTGATTTCGTGGGCGGAAAACAGCCGCATATTTTCGGATATCGAACTGGCGTTCCGCTTGTCTTTCCTGAACAAGTGCGAAGACGCCGAAAAGCCCGTCGTGGCGGAATACTATCAGCGCTGTTTCGATTGCGACCTCGACGAGTCCGCCGCGCAGGCCTTGCGCTGAATCGCCATGGACAGCGGCACCGCTCATCGACGCCTTCCGATACAAACCGAACAGTTGGCGGCCGCCGTCCTGCGGGCGTTGAGCGGCAACGTTCAGCTGCATTTCGAGGGCGGTCGAGTCTACGACGATGCCAGGCCTGTTCCCGTTCATGCGCCGCATCTGCAAAGACAGCTCCTGCGGGCGGACTTCGAATCCAGCCGCGCCGTGGCCGATGCACTGGCATTGCGCAGCCGCTATTCGGATGCCGTCCTCCATCAGCGGTTGATGCCGGAGAAATCCATCGAAAAACTGCTTTTCGAATGGCTGGAGCAGCTGCGCGTGGAGTCGCTGGCGCCGTCCTCCTTGCCGGGCACCCGGCGCAATTTGATCCGGAACTATCGGCGCTGGTCGGATGACTTCCTCGATTCCGGCGCGGCGGAAAGCAGTTTGGGAATATTGCTCTTTGCGTTCTCCCAGATCGTATGGAGCCGCCTGATGGTGCAAGCGCTGCCCGAACACGTGCAAGACCTGCTCGAGCCTGTGCGAGCCTCGCTGGCGCCTTCGTTGGGCCCGGCCCTGGCCGGCTTGCGCCAATGCCGCGACGATCAGGCCGCCTACGCCCGCCATGCTCTCCATATCGCGCACGAGATTGCACAGCGTGTGGACTGCGAATATGAAGACAGCCCCGAGACCAAAGCGGTCCGGCGGGGGGATTTCAGCCTGTCGCTGGATTTCGAATCCGGCGATGCCGATGCGCCGGAGACACAGGCCATTATCGGCGAGCGGGGCGAGATTCCCGGTGGCCGGGAAACCTATCGCGTCTTCACGCGCCGCTATGACCGCGAGGTGGACGCCGCGGATCTCTTGCGCTCCGGCCTTGCCCATGAATATCGTGAGGCGCTGGACCAGCGCCTGGCGCAAGAAGGCGTGAACGTCGGGCGGCTGTCGCGCGCGCTGCGCGCTTTGCTGACGCGTCCGCGCCGGGATGGCTTCCAGTATGGCGAGGAAGAAGGGCGAATCGATGGCCGGAGGTTGGCTTCGATTGTCAGCTCCCCGACGGAGCGCCGCGTTTTCTACCAGGATCGGTATACACCCGTATCTCATTGCGCCGTCAGCTTTCTGATCGATTGCTCGGGTTCCATGAAGCAGTATCGTGCCGACCTTGCCTTCATCATGGACGTGCTGATGCGGGCCCTGGACCACGCAGGCGTGCGGTCCGAGATCCTGGGATTCACGACGCAGGCCTGGAATGGAGGCCGCGCCCAGAAAGCCTGGTGGGCTGCCGGCCGGCCGGCCGCGCCTGGCCGCTTGAATGAGCTCTGCCATATCGTGTTCAAGGCGGCCTCCCAGCCCTGGCGGCGCGCGCGCAGCAGCATCGTGGCCATGATGAAGCCGGACCTGTTCCGCGAAGGCGTCGATGGCGAGGCGGTGCAATGGGCTTGCGAGCGCCTGCTCGCAAGAGACGAGGAAAGGCGCGTCCTTTTCGTGATTTCAGACGGCTGTCCCATGGACGGCGCCACGCATCTCGCTAACGACGAGTTCTACCTCGACCGCCATCTGAGATCGGTGGTCAGGCACTACGGGCAACATGCCGGCATCGAAATCCTGGGAGTGGGGCTGGGACTGGATCTGAGCGCATACTATGCGCGCTCGTTGAGCCTGGACCTTTCGGAAGGCGTGGGTAATTCCGTATTCGACGTGTTTCTGGCTTTGCTGGCCGGCCAGGGCAAGCGTTAAGGCACGGGGGTCAGACCCCGTACGGGGTCTGACCCTTTTCCCGGCATTTTTTGGGGTCAGACCCTATAGGGTCTGACCCCTCATTCACTATAGGGTCTGACCCCTTGCCCGCTGCATTGCCGGGGTCAGACCCCATACGGGGTCTGACCCCTCGTCCCTTGAGCCTGGACCACCGTTACGGCGATCGCGTTGTACACGTCGTTCGCATTGCACCCGCGCGACAGATCGTTGGCCGGCTTATCCAATCCCTGCAGCAGCGGCCCGATCGCCGTCGCGTGCCCAAGCCGCTCCGTCAGCTTGTAGCCGATATTGGCGGCATCCAGGTTGGGGAACACGAGCACGTTCGCCTGTCCGGCGACCTGTGATCCCGGCAGCTTGCTTTGCGCCACCTGCGGAACGATGGCCGCATCCAGCTGGATGTCGCCGTCCACCGCCAGGCCGGGGCGGCGGGCCCTGAGTTGTTCTGCTGCCTGCCTTACCTTGTCTACGCAGCCATGTCGGGCGCTGCCGCCGGTGGAGAAGGACAGTAGCGCTACCCGTGGTTCGGTGTCGAGCAGGGCGGTCGCGCTGTCCGCCGCCGCCATGGCGATTTCGGCCAGCTCGTCCGCGTCCGGATCGATGACCAGGCCGCAGTCCGCGAAAATCAGTGCGTGAGCGTTGGTGTGGAAGGGTTCGTCGCGCAGCATGATGAAAAAGCTCGATACCAGTTTCGTGCCGGGCTTCATGCCGATGATCTGTATGGCGTTGCGAACCACGTCGGCCGTGGTGTGGACCGCGCCTGCGACGGAACCATCGACGTGTCCCAGACGCAGCAGGAGCATGGCGAAGACCAGGGGCTCGAGAATGGCGGCTTCGGCCTGTTGCAAGCTCATGCCGCGCTTGGCGCGCAGGCGGGCCAGCTCTTGCGCGAAGGAGGGCGCAAGCGAGGACTGCTGCGGATCGATGACTTCGATGTGCGGATCGCTCCAGCCATGGTGCTCCAGCGCGCGGGCGATCCGTTCGCCGTCGCCGACCAGCGAAATGCGGGCCAGCCCCTCGGCAGCCGCCTTGTGGGCGGCTTCGAGTATGCGCGGGTCATCGCCTTCGCACAGCACGATGCGCATCGGGTTCAGTCGGGCTTTGCGAAGGATGGCATCGAGCAGACTCATGGCTGGCCTTCTCCGTCAACGTTCAGACATAGTCCTTGTATTTGTCGAGGAAGCGGACCGGCTTGGACAGGGCGTCGCGGCGGAAGGGGTCCCCCAGCTCGCGCGTGCACATGATTTCCACGACGGTGGTCTTGCCCTCGTTCATTTGCATGTCGATGGCTTTCTTGAGTGCGGGGCCGACGTCTTCGAGCTTGTCGACCACGATGCCTTCCGCGCCCATGGCCCGTGCAATGCCGGCGAAGCTTTGGTTGTCGAGCTCGCCAGCCACGAAACGCCGGTTGTAGAAGTCCACCTGGTTCTTCTTTTCGGCACCCCACTGCCGATTATGGAAAACCACGGCGGTGACCGGAATGTCGTGGCGCACGCAAGTCATGATTTCGGACATGCTCATGCCCCAGGCGCCGTCCCCCGCATAGGCGATGGCGGGGCGATCGGGCGCGGCCACTTTCGCGCCGATGATGGTGGGAAGGGCGTAGCCGCAGTTGCCCCAGCTCATGGGCGCGAAGAAGCTGCGCGGCCTTTCGAAGCGCAGATAGCTGTTGGCCACCGAGTTGATGTTGCCGATGTCGGTGGAGACCATGGCGTTCTCGGGCATGGCTTTTTCGAGCTCGCGCAGTACCTGGCGGGGATGCAGGTAGTTGCCCGGTTCTCCTTTCTGTTCTTCGATCATGTCCAGGCTGAACGAGTCGCGCTCATGGGTCCATTCGTCCAGCTCTTTTTCCCAGGCTTCTTTTTCGGCCTTGATCTTGCCGGCGCGTTCGTCCTTGGTGGCATCGCAGGCCAGGCTGCGGTCTTGCAGGCGCTTGGTCAGGGCCACGGCCGCTGCCTTGGCATCGCCGCAGATGCCGACGGTGATTTTCTTGACCAGCCCCAGCATCTTGTGATCGGCGTCGATCTGGATGATCTTGGCGTTCTTGGGCCAGTAATCCATGCCGTGCTGGGGAAGGGTGCCGAAAGGCCCCAGTCGCGTGCCCAGCGCGAGGACGACGTCGGCTTGCGAAATGAGCTTCATGGCGGCCTTCGAGCCCTGGTATCCCAGGGGGCCGCACCATAGCGGATGGCTGGCGGGAAATGAGTCGTTATGCAAGTAGCTGTTGACAACGGGCGCGCCCAGGCGCTCGGCCAGCGCCTTGCATTCTTCCATGCCGTCGGCCATGACGACGCCGCCGCCTGAAATGATCACGGGGAATTTGGCGGTCGCCAATAGGTCGGCCGCTTCGTCCAGGGTTTTGTCCCCGCCGGGACCACGGTCCAGGCGTTGCGGACGCGGGATCTCGGCCTTGATTTCGCCGTAGAAGTAGTCGCGCGGAATGTTCAGCTGCGTGGGCCCCATCTCGGACAGGGCGCGGTCAAAGCAGCGGCCGGTGAACTCGGCCATGCGGGCGGGGTTGGTGACATGACCCTGGTACTTGGTGAATTCCTGGAACATGGGCAACTGGTTGCCTTCCTGGAAGCCGCCCAGGCCTATGCCCATGGTGCCCGCTTCGGGCGTGACGATGACGACCGGGGAATGCGCCCAGTACGCCGCCGCGATGGCGGTGACGCAGTTGCTGATGCCGGGGCCGTTCTGCCCGATGACGACGCCGTGCCGCCCGCTGACTCGCGCGTAGCCGTCGGCCATGTGCCCCGCGCCTTGTTCATGGACCACCGGGATGAGCCGGATGCCCGCGGGCGCGAAGATGTCCATGGCGTCCATGAAGGCAGAGCCCATGATGCCGAAGATTTCGCGGACGCCGTTGGCGACCAGCGTTTCGACGAAGGCCTCGGACGGTGTCATTTTCTGAACGCCGCTGACGGGTTCTCGGTTGTCTGTTTGCATGGCAATAAGTCCTGTAGAGGTAGCGAGGAGAAAAATCCGGCGCGATCGAGCTGCTTAAATAACCAAAAGTGAAATAATTGGTTCCGTTATTTGTTTTATGGCTCAATTTTAAGGGGAGGGATTGAAATGTCAATTTCATTTACCGTTTTCGGAATGAATAATACTGATTTAGGTGAAAACACCTAGGGCTTGCGTCGCTGCCCTTTCAGCGTTGGCAGGCTCTGAAAGAGGACATGCTGCACGCCGGGCGGGAACTGGCTCATGCGAAACGTCCGCTCTGGCTCTAGCCCCGCAGCGGCGGATCTTCTACCTTACGAGGCAATGGGGCGGCGAGCGTACGCCCCGAATCGACAGGGAGACCACAGGAATGTCCGATGAAGATCTGGTGACGCGCATCAAGGCGTTTGGCGATGCCTGGAATCGGCACGATATCGACGCGCTGATGTCGTTCATGCACGAAAACTGCGTATTCGAAACGGTGGCGGGGCCCGAGGCCCACGGTTCGCGGCATGAAGGCATGACTGCCGTGCGCAAGGCTTTCGAAGCGGCATGGCAAACGATACCCGACGCACAATGGCTCAACGCCCGGTGCTGGGCGCATGGGGACAAGGGCGTGATGGAGTCCACGTTCACCGGGACGGCCGCCGACGGCTCCCGCATCGAAGCCAATATGGTGGATCTGCTCGAGTTTCGCGACGGCAAGATCATCCTGAAGAACGCATTCCGCAAGAACCGGCCGCACCTGCCGGCCCGAGGCTGAAGTTCCTTGTCTGTTACGGAGTCGTGATGGCAGCCATTCCTGAATTTGCGGACCCTTCGTCGCCGGAGGGATTCCCAGAAAGCCCCTATGATCCCAGGTACGATCCACTGGTCTCCAAGACCGGTTGCGGCCAGGCCTATGCGCCGACTTACTGGGTCGGCACCGCAGGTCCTCCACCGGAAGACGATGGCCCGGTCCGCAACGATTTCGATGCCGATGTCGTCGTCATCGGATCCGGCTTCACCGGTCTGGTCACTGCATTGAATCTTGCCAAAGAGCACGGCGTCTCGGCGGTGGTGCTGGAAGCCAACCGCGCGGTATGGGGCTGCTCGAGCCGCAACGGCGGGCAGGGGCAGAACGCTTCCGGCCGCCTGTATCGTTCCCAGTGGATACAGCGCTGGGGGCTGGATGTCGCCAAGCGGCTCGACGCCGAAATCCGGGAAGGCTTCGAATACTGGCAAAGCCTGGTGGCGACCATAGACTGCGACGCGCAGCCGGGCGGCCATCTGTATACGGCACACAGGCCCAAGAAACTGGCTTTCCTGCAGAACGAGTGCCGCGTCATGCGCGACGTCTTCGGATACGATACCCGCATGCTCAGCCGCGAAGCGCTGCACGAGCGCTATGTCGAGGATCAGGAGGCGGTAGGGGCGCTGCATGAGCAGGAAGGGGTGGGCGTGCATCCGCTCAAGCTCGCCTTCGGTTATATCCGCCAGGCGCGCGCGCTGGGCGTGAAAATACATCCGTGCAGCCCAGTGCTCGGCTGGGAGACCCGCGACGGCATCCATCATCTGCGTACGCCGGGCGGTACGGTCCGTGCCCGCAGGGTGGCGGTGGCAACGGGCGGCTATACGCCGCAGGGGCTGCATCCGTCGCTGACCAACCGCATGATGCCCATTTTGTCGAATTCCATGGTGACCCGGCCCCTGACGGCCGATGAACGTGCCGAAGCCGGCCTCAAGAGCACCGTATTCATCACCGATACACGAACCCTGCGTTTCTATTATCGGCTGCTGCCCGATGGGTCCATGCAAATCGGCAGCCGCAGCGCGCTGACCGGGGCGGACGCACAGAACGGGCGGCACCTTGAGCTCTTGAAGAACGGCTTGTACAGGAAGTTTCCGCGCCTGCGTGATGTTCCCATCGCTTATTCATGGTGGGGCTGGGTCGACGTCAGCCACGACATGATGCCGCGCGTGGTCCAGCCCAATCCCGACGAGCTCGTGTTCTATGCTTTCGGATACGGAGGCAACGGGGTGTCGTCGTCCGCCAATGCGGGGCGCCGGCTGGCGGAGCGTGTTGTGGGCAAGGACGGGAAGCAGTGGGACCTGCCCATCTACAACAGCCCCTTGCCCGGTCACTTGTTCGCGCCGTTCCGACGTCTCGGGCAGGCCATACTCTACAAGTATTATTACTTGCGGGACGAAGTCCTGTGACTATGTGCCGGCATGCTCATTCGTAAAGCTTGCGATAGACGCCGGCCAGCTTGGCGATGCCGGCCGGGATCTTCTCGATATCGATGGATGCGAAGCCGATGCGGATATCGTTATTCTTTCCCGGGCCCGGGGTATGGTAGAAAACATGGCCCGGCTCGATGACCACGCCGACGTCAAGGGCTGCGCGTGCCAGCTGTTCGGTATCGACATGGGCGGGCGCCCTCACCCAGCTTGATGAGCCGCCCGTAATGGGTACCATGCTGAATTCGGGCAGGCTCGAAGCCAGCGCTTCGGTCAGCGCCCGCGCGCGATCCTGGTAGCTCAACGACAGCCGCCGCAACAACGCGTGGTGGTGCCCCAACGAAATGAACAAGGCGAACGCCCGTTGTATATAGGCGGACGGATGGCGCAGCATCAGGCGCCGCAGCGCACGCAGTTCGTGGGTAAGCTCGGCAGGCGCCACGATATAGCCTATGCGCAGCCCCGGAGCGAAGCTTTTGGAAAGGCTGCCCACATAGATGACGCGACCATGCTTGTCCAGGCTTTTGAGGGCCGGCGTTGGCTGGTTGTCGTAGCGGTTTTCAGTTTCGTAGTCATCTTCGATGATGATGCTGTCCGACCTGGCGGCCAGTTCCAGCAAGGCCTCGCGCCGCTCGATGGGCATGGTGACGGTGGTGGGGCACTGGTGGCTGGGGGTGACGAAGATATAGTCGCAGGCGGTGAGTTCGGGCGTGATGCAAAGGCCGTCTTCATCCACGGGCAGCGGCATCAGCCTGTCGCTTCGATGGGCGAAGGTATTGCGCGCATCCGGATAGCCCGGATCCTCCATGCCGACCACGGTATGGGCATGTATCAGCAGGTCGGCCAATAGATACAGCGCATGCTGTGCGCCAACGGTAATCACGATTTCATCTTTTTCCGCCCATACGCCGCGGCGCGGCAGCACCTGGGTGCGGATTTCTTCGATCAGGGCGGCATCGTCGTTGGTGATGAGGTCGGGGGCCCAGCTGCGTATGTCGAGCACGGACAGCGCCCGGGTACAGCATTCGCGCCATTCCGCGGTGGGAAACTGGGCCGCGTCGAATTGCGCATACACGAATGGGTAGGGCATGCTTTGCCAGTTTTCCGGCTTGACGATGTTGCGCTGCCGGGACGGGTGGAACACGACGCGCTGATGCCATCTTGCGGTGTAGTGGTGGCGGGATGGGTTTTCGGGTTCGATCGGCGCTGCGACATGGCTTTTGCGTACGTCGTCGCAAACGAAATGCCCGCTGCGTTCGCGCGACACCAGATAGCCCTCGGAGACGAGTTGCTGGTACGCGAACACAACGGTGTTGCGGGCAACGCCGAGGCTGTCCGCGAGTAGGCGGCTGGACGGGACGGGGGCGCCGGGCGGCAGGTGGCCGGAAAGTATGGCCGATACGAGCATCTGCCGGATGCGCCCCTGCAGGCTGAGGCCAGACTCGCCCACTCGCTCGAAGAGCGATGTCCATAGAACGGTGGAGATGGGCGCGGAGGCGGGTACTTGCATGGATTTGATGATAGCCCAAGAAGGCAGGCCCTGGTATGGGGTCAGACCCCGTACGGGGTCTGACCCCCACCGCTTTTGCATGCCCGTACGGGGTCTGACCCCGCGCTACACCTTCCCCTTCCAGGGAATCAGCACTTTCTCGAGGTGGCGCAGCAGCAGATCGAAGATCAGGGCGAAGAAGCCGATGACCAGGATGCCCATGATGACGGTGTCCGACGCCAGGTACTGAGCGGCATTCAACACCATGAAGCCCAGGCCGCGCGACGAGGCGACCATTTCGGCTGCGACCAGGGTCGTCCAGCCCACGCCGATGCCGATGCGCATGCCGGTGAAGATTTCCGGCATGGCGGCCTTGAGGATGACATGGGTGATGATTTGCCGGCTGGATGCACCCATGGCGTAGGCGGCATGGATCTGTTCTATGGATACCGAGCGCACGCCCGAGCGCGCGGCGATCGCCATGGGAGCGAAGATGGCCAGATAGATAAGGAAAACCTTGGGGAATTCGCCGATGCCGAACCAGATGATGACCAAAGGAAGATAGGCAAGCGGCGGCAGCGGCCGGTAGAACTCGATGATGGGATCGAAGACGCCGCGCATGATGCGGTTGACACCCATCAGGATGCCGATGGGAATGGCGGTGACCATGGCCAGCAGGAAGCCGCCCAGCACTCGGCCCAGACTGGCCAGGGTATGCTGCAGCAGCGTCGAATTCGCGACCCCTTCGGTCCAGGCCTCGATGAACTTGTTGAAGACCGCGTAGGGCGATGGCATGAATATGGGCTTGACCCACCCCATGCTGGTGACAAGAAACCAGAGCGCGATCAGCACGACGGCCGTCATGAAGCTGATGAAGCCGCTATAGCCGGCTCCGGGTGCGCCGTAGACCTTGCCCGGCGCGGCGGGCTTGCCAAGGAACCGCTTCTTAGGCATGGATGATTTCCGGTTCGCCGGCTGCGCGCTCGTCGCCGTAGATGATACTAAGGATGATTTCGCGCATCTCGATAAAGTCCTGACTAGATTTGATCGCACGGGCGTCCCTCGTTTCCAGATAGCGTTTGTTGAAATCCAGGTTGTAGGTATTGGTGATGCGGCCGGGGCGGGGCGACATGACGATGAGCCGGGATCCCAGGAACAAGGCTTCTTCGACACTGTGGGTGATGAAGAAGAACATCTTGTGGGTGTGCTGCCAGACGTCCAGCAGCAGCTCTTGTATGGTTTCGCGCGTGAGCGCGTCGAGCGCCGCCATGGGTTCGTCCATGAGCAGCATTGCCGGATCGCAGGTCAGCGCACGGGCGATGCCGACCCGCTGCTGCATGCCGCCCGACAACTGATAGATCATGTGCTGGTGGAAATCCTGCAGGCCGACGAGTTCCAGGTTGCGCTCGGCGACGTTGCGGCGGGTGGCCTTGTCGACCCCTTGAAGCTTGAGGCCGAACTCGGTGTTCTCGATGACGTTCAGCCAGGGCAGCAAGGCATGCTTCTGGAAGACCACGCCCCGATCCGACCCGGGGCCCACGATGGGGTTGTCGCCCAGCAGGATTTCGCCTTGCGTGGGAGACAGGAAGCCGGCAAGCAGATTGAGCAACGTGGTCTTGCCGCAGCCGGACGCCCCCAGCGCGACCACGAAGTCGCCCGGTTCGATATCCAGGTTGACGTCTTTCAAGGCGGTGACGGACCCGCCTTCGCGCAGGGCGGGGTAGGTGACGCTGACGCCTTTTACACTGAGTCGGGCCATGGGGGCTGACATGCATTTGCTCCTTGTTTGGATGCGCCCGCCGCAGCCCGGAACGGGATGCAGCGGGCAGCGAAGCGCCTGTTACTTGGCGGCCGCTTCGGCGTAGCTTGCGTTGACGAACGGGCTGTAGTCGTCGAGAGGCTTGTCGATCTGGCGCTGTTCCTTCAGGAACTTGGCGCTTTCCGTAAGTGCCTTGACTGCGCCGCCGTCCTTGCCGCCGCCCAGCCAGGCATTGGAAGCCTGTTCCTTGGCGTCGGGGAACAGCAGCAGCTGCAGAGCGGAAACGATGTCGTCGGGCTTGCCGCCTATCATCTTGCTGATGCCCTTGACGCCTGCGGAATCTGCCGCGAGCTTGCCGGCGTTGGCGTTGTAGTCTTTGTAGGATTGGGCCAGAACCTTGGTGAACGCAGCCATGAACTTGGGATTCTTGGCTGCCCAGTCGCGGTCGGCCACGATGCCGTCGAAAGTGGGTACGCTGGCCTTGCCGATTTGCTCGGAGTCGGCGATGGTGGTGCCCGTCTTCTGGATTTCCGTCAGCGCGGGTGGCCACACATAGGCGGCATCCAGGTCGCCGCGCTGCCATGCGGCAACGATTTGCGGCGGCTGCATGTTCAGGATGTTGACCTTGCGGGGATCGATCTTCCAGACTTTGTCCATGCCGACCAGCAGGTGGAAGTGGGCGGTGGAAACGAAAGGCACCCCGACCTTCTTGCCGACCAGGTCTTCGGGTTTGGACACGCCGGAACCGTTGCGTGCCACCAGGGCTTCCGACTTGCCGATGTTATCCAGGATCCAGAACAGTTCTATGTTGACGCCGCGCGTGACCGCTGCGGTAATGCCGGTGGATCCCAGGACGCCGATTGGCACGTCGCGGGAAGCGAAAGCGGTGGAGATGTCGCCGGCGGATGAGAACTGGCGCCAATCGATTTTATAGCCGGCCTCTTGGGCGGCCTTGTCAAAGCTGCCGTCGGCGATGGCGCTGACGAACGGACCTACGATCTGCTGGTATCCCACGACGACTTTGGTCTGGGCCTGGGCGGCGATAGAGCCCAGGCCGAGTATGCCAGCTGCCATGCCGATCAGGGCGAATTTGCGACCACGTTGAAACAGGGGCTTCATGGTTTGTCTCCATTTCGTTATCGCGACACTCTGGGAATGTGCGGCTTTGTGTCGCTATGCTGATGGATAGTGCCTATAGTCATGGCCTGCGACTAGGTCCAGTTGATTTTATTAGATTGGACCAGTTTTGACGCCGAAATTTGATGGAGATGAAGAAACTGCGCATGCAGAGGCCTTTCCCGATGACGGCATGGCGGAACGGCCAATGGGCTTAAGGGTAAATGCCGATGTCGATTGCGGGTGTTGCGGCGCGCAACAAAGCGCGCCGCTGCCATTATTCGGGCAAGGCGGGGGCGGCCTGGCGCTCTTCGGAAAAGACGTCGCAATAATGGCTGATGGTTTGCATGACGACATCCAGGTCGTCGGTGATGGTGAGCAGATCCAGATCGTTGGGCCCGATGAGCCGATTCGTGAGCAGCTCCTGGCGTACCCACCCGATGAGTCCTTCCCAGAATGCGGTGCCGATCAGGATGATGGGGGCGGCAGGCACTTTCCGGGTCTGGACCAGGGTCAGCACTTCGAAAAGCTCGTCCAGCGTGCCGAAGCCGCCGGGCAGCGCGATGTAGGCGGCGCTGTGCATGAAAAAAGTGGCTTTCCGGGAATAAAAGTAGTCGAATGTGAGACTATGGGTTTGGTAGCGGTTATTGCTGGTTTCCATGGGCAGCTTGATATTCAGCCCCACGCTCTGGCCGCCGGCTTCGAAGGCGCCTTTGTTCGCGGCTTCCATGATGCCGGGGCCGCCGCCCGCAATCACGGGCAGGCCGGCTTGCGCAAGCCTTGCGCCGACTTGTTCGCTGATTGCATAGTAGGGGGAGTCGGGGCGGATACGCGCGCTACCGAATACACTGACGCCCCAGCGCAAATCTTTCAGCGTCTCGGCAGCGCGTTCCATCTCTGCCATAATTCCGGGAATCTGCATACTTGCCGGCAGACGGACCAATTTATTGTTTGACATGAAAAAAACCTTGTTACTTGTTGATGGGTCGAGCTATTTGTATCGAGCTTTTCACGCAATGCCCGACCTTAGAAACGCCATGGGCGAACCCACGGGCGCTCTATATGGTGTCATCTCCATGTTACGGAGACTGGTCCAGGATTACAAGGCAGACTACGCAGCATGTGTTTTCGACGCAAAAGGCAAGACATTCCGCGACGAACTCTACCCGGAATACAAAGGCCATCGGCCGTCCATGCCTGACGAACTGGTAGCACAAATCGTTCCCATCCATCAGGCGGTCGAGGCGCTGGGCTGGCCGGTGCTTGCGGTGCCGGGCGTCGAAGCCGACGACATCATCGGCACCCTGGCTTGCCGCGCCGCTCGCGAGAACATCCACACCATCATCTCTACCGGCGACAAAGACTTGGCGCAACTGGTGAACGAGCACGTCGAGCTCGTCAACACCATGAACGGCGAGCGCCAGGACATCGCCGGCGTCCGGAACAAATTCGGAGTGGGCCCCGAACAGATTATCGATTACCTCATGCTTACCGGCGACGCCGTCGACAATATACCGGGCGTGCCCAAGGTCGGTCCCAAAACCGCGGCCAAGTGGCTGGCGGAATACGGCAGCGTGGACAAGCTGGTGGAGAACGCTCATGCAATCAAGGGGGTGGCCGGCGAGAACCTGCGGGCGTCCATCCCGAACTTCGACATGACCCGAAAGCTCATCACGGTCAAGACGGATTGCGAGATGGACGAGCTAGGTGTCGGCATGGACACGTTGGTTCCCAGGGCGCCCGACCGGGAAAAACTGATCGAACTCTACGATGCCTTCGGGTTCCGCACCTGGCTGCGCGAGCTTACCGGCGACCAGGAACGGATTCCGGCGCAAGACAGCCGCATTGCCCCTGATGCTCCGGTGCCGCCGCCCGTCGCGGATGTCCGGTACGAAACCGTGCTCGATTGGCAGTCTTTCGACAAATGGCTGGAGATCCTCCGTTCGGCGGAACTCGTCGCGCTCGATACCGAGACGACCTCGCTCGATCCCATGGCCGCGCGCCTGGTGGGCATTTCGCTGTCGGTGAAGGCCGGAGAGGCCTGCTACCTACCCGTCGCCCATCGCGGGCCGGACCGTGTCGAGCAACTGCCTCGCCAGGAAGTGCTGAACCGTTTGAAGGAGTGGCTGGAAGACCCGACCGCCCGCAAACTGCTGCACAACGCGAAATACGATTCTCACGTCTTCCTCAACGAGGGCGTAAGCCTGGCCGGCATCGTCGAAGACACGATGCTGCAGGCCTATGTGCTCGAATCCCACCGGCGCGTCAATATGCAGGAACTGGCCGAGCGCTGGCTTGGCCGCACGGGTATCAGCTATGAAGACTTGTGCGGCAAAGGCGCCAAGCAGCTCTGCTTCGATGAAATCGAAGTCGGGCGCGCCTCGCACTATGCCTGCGAGGACGCCGATTTCACGCTGCAGCTGCACCAGGTCCTGCGGCCCAAGGTGGCGGCCGAGCCCGGACTCGAGCGCATATATCAGCTTGAAATCAACGCTTCGCGGGTCCTGACCACGATAGAGCGCAATGGGGTGAAGGTGGACGCCGACCTCTTGCTGAGCCAAAGCCATGAGCTCGGCCAGCAGATGCTGGATCTCGAAAAGCGTGCCTACGACCTCGCGGGCCAGCCCTTCAATCTGAATTCGCCCAAGCAACTGGGTGAGATCCTGTTCCAGCGCATGCAGTTGCCGGTGTTGCGGAAAACCGCCAGCGGCGCGCCCTCGACCGATGAGGACGTATTGTCCAAGCTCGCGCGCGACTATCCCTTGCCGGCATTGCTGCTGGAATACCGGGCGCTGGCCAAGCTCAAGTCCACCTATACCGACAAGCTGCCCCGCATGGTCAACGCCTCGACCGGGCGGGTGCATACCCGATATGCTCAGGCCGCCGTCATTACCGGGCGGCTGGCTTCCTCGGATCCCAATCTGCAGAACATTCCGGTCCGCACGGCGGAGGGCCGGCGCGTGCGAACGGCTTTCATCGCCACAAACGGCCGGATCGTTTCCGCCGACTATTCGCAGATCGAGCTCCGCGTCATGGCTCACGTTTCGGGCGACAAGAATCTTCAAGGCGCATTCGAAGCAGGGCTGGACATCCACAAGGCCACGGCGGCCGAGGTTTTCGGCGTGCCCTTGGCCGACGTCAGCTCCGAGCAGCGGCGCGCGGCCAAGGCCATCAACTTCGGCCTGATCTACGGAATGGGCGAATTCGGGCTGGCGGCGAACCTGGGCATCACGCGCGATGCGGCGCGTGCGTATATCGACCGGTATTTCGTGCGCTATCCGGGCGTGGCCGACTACATGGAGCGCATCAAGCGTAGCGCCCACGAGCAGGGATATGTCGAAACCGTCTTCGGACGCCGTCTGTGGCTGCCCGAACTGCGCGGGGCCAAAGGCCCGCGCCAGAAAGCGGCCGAGCGCGCGGCGATCAACGCGCCCATGCAGGGCACGGCGGCCGATCTCATCAAAATGGCCATGGTGGCCGTCCAGGATTGGATCGAGCGCGAAAAACTGCATACCCTGATGGTCATGCAAGTGCACGATGAACTCGTCCTCGATGCGCCGCTGGACGAAGCCGAAACCATAGCGAAGCACCTGCCCGGGCTGATGTGCAACGTCGCCAAGCTCGATGTTCCGCTGATGGCCGAGGTCGGCACTGGGCCGAACTGGGAGCAGGCCCATTGAAGCCGCGTGGCGGCATTGAACCAAGGAGTCAACATGGCATATTCCTCAATTACGGGTAAAGCGGGAACCGCGGTGGAAACCGACGGCGGCGCATTGCGCTGCGGCATGATCGACATGCCCACGTTCGACGGCTCGATACCTGCCTATTTCGCAGCGCCGGAGAACAGCGGCCGGGTGCCCGTGGTGCTTGTGATCCAGGAAATCTTCGGCCTGCACGAGCATATCCAGGACGTCTGCCGCCGGCTTGCCAAACAAGGCTATATGGCGGTGGCCGTCGAGCTCTATCACCGGCAGGGGGATCCGGCCAGCTACACCGACGCGCCCACCCTCATCAAGGAAGTCGTCGCCAAGGTGCCTGACGAGCAGGTCATGGCGGACCTGGACGCCAGCGTGAAATGGGCGGCGGAACAGGGCGCGGACACGTCGCGCCTGGGCGTCACCGGGTTCTGCTGGGGTGGCCGCCTGACCTGGCTTTACGCGGCGCACAACCCCGGATGCAAGGCGGCGGTGGCGTGGTATGGCCGCCTCGTTTCAGGGCACGGCCCGTTGCAGGTCCGTAACCCCATCGACGTGTGCGGCGATCTGCATGCGCCGGTGCTGGGCCTTTACGGTGCTCAGGACGCCAGCATTCCGCTGGACGGGGTAAAGCGCATGGAAGCGGCCCTGGCCGAGGGCAACGCCGCCGCCAAGGCGTCCGAGTTCGTGGTGTATCCTGATTCCGGCCACGCCTTTTTTGCGGACTATCGCCCCACCTACGTGCAGGCGGATGCCGTCGACGCCTGGCAGCGCATGCTGGGCTGGTTCAAGCGCCATATGTAGGGATTATGTAGGGGTCAGACCCCGTACGGGGTCTGACCCCAGGCCTCCCCGTCGATCGCCGCGAGGGGTCAGACCCGCATGGGGTCTGACCCCAGGTCATGTTAAAGCTGCTTCCGGTATAGGGGTCAGACCCCATTCGGGGTCTGACCCCGGTCACTCCGCCGGCTGTTCGCTTTCGCGCAGGCGGTTGGGCAGCAGTTCGTTGTGCTTGGCCAGGATCGGATAGGCGGCGGCTTCGACGAGGCAGGAATTAAGCGTCTTGGCTTCGCGCAGGACGTCCAGGTACAGCGAGCCTTGCTGCGCTTGCTCCAGGTCTCCCGATTTCAGGCTTTGCAGATGCTGCTCGGCCGCATTGGCTTCGACTTCCCGGAAGTGGTCCTTTTCGAAGGCCAGATAACGGGCGCCGCGCAAGTCTTCCGCCACGAACAGCGCCGCGCTCTGGCGGTGGTTGCGTATCAGGCGGTCCATGGCCTTGGTCAGGTTTTCGCGCTGCTGCGGCGTAAAGATCCAGCCCTTCTTGTTCATGGTGGCCGCATAACCCAGCAGGCCCTGCGTGGCCACGCCGGCGGCATGGGCCATGTTCGAGGAAAAACTCAGTATCTCTTCGCGCCGGCGGTCGTCGTCCTGGTTCATGGTTTCGGGATCCAGGGTCGCCAGATAGGTGGTGATATGGTTTTCGAGCCGGCTTACGGCATTGTTGACGTAGCGGGCGTGGGCCACACGGTGCCGGCTATCGCGCAGGAACGCCCCGCGGGCGATCCCGAGCAGGCTCTGGGCCATGTCGGCGATGCGCAAGGCTTCGCGCGCGGCATTGCCCAGGGCGATCGCCGGAACTTCGTGCGCAGACTCATCCAGGTATTGCGGCCGCGACGGGTCGTCGGGATCGGCGCGCTTGGGCAGCAAGCGTATGAGCAGCTTGGAATAGGGCTTCAGCAATGGCAGGAAAATCAGGGCCACCGCGATGTTGAAGAGCGTATGGAAGTTCGCGACGGCGCGGGACCGGTCGTCGCTGAGAGCATTCATGAGATCCGGCAACCAGGGCAGCGCCAGCAATGCCAGCAGGCAACCTGTGATCCTTGTCCCGAGATTGCCGAGCGGAAGGCGCTTGTCGGCGGGATCGTCTCCGGAGCCCGCTTCGAGCATGGGATTGATAGCAGTGCCCAGGTTCGCGCCCAGAACCAGCGCGCATGCCAGTTGGGTGCTGATGAGCTCGTGGTGGGCCAGAGACATTATGAGCACCACGACGGCCAGGCTGGAATGGGCGGCCCACGCCAGGGCGGCGGCAAGCAGCAGCGCGATGACGGGCTGGCCCGCCAGCGCGTCCAGCACGATCTCCAGCAGATGGGCGTCTTGCAGGGGCGCGAACATCAGTACCAGCTCATGCAGCGCCAGCATGAGCAGGCCCAGGCCGATGAAGAGCCGGCCCAGATCGCGCTTGCGGCCGGGCTCGTAGCGGCGGAACAGCCAGACGCCGATCAGTATCAAAGTAGGGGCGAGCGCGTTGAGGTTGAACGAGAGCAACTGCACGATGATGGTCGTGCCGACGTTGGCGCCCAGCATGGCGGCCAGACCGGGAACCAGTCCCAGCAGGCCGCTCGCCGCGAAGCTGGTGATCATGAGACCGGTCGCTGTGCTGCTCTGGATGGCCGATGTAATGGCCAGGCCGGCGAAGAAGGAACGCAGCCGTGTGTTGAGGGCGCGCCCCATCCAGGTCCGCAGCGCAGCGCCGAAAGCGCGTTGCACGCCGCTCTGGACCATGTGGACTCCCCAGATGAGGAGGGCGATGAAACCGCCGAAGTTCAGAAGCCCGACAATATCACTCATGCGTGAATGATAAACCGGAACCAGGCAGGGTAGAGGGGTCAGACCCCATGCGGGGTCTGACCCCATGCCTTTCAACGGGACCAGGCCTCGAAGGTTGAGGGGTCAGACCCCATCCGGGGTCAGAACCCATATCTTTCACCGGGGTCGGACCCCGGATGGGGTCCGACCCCTCGTCTTAGATCCGTTGGGCGGCCTGGAGCGCATGAATGCGCGCTTCGATGGGAGGATGAGAGGCGAACATGGCGCTGATCGAACGGGTACCCGAGATGCCGAAGGCCTGCATGGCTTTGGGCAGTTCGCCCGATTCGACGCCGCCCAGTCGCGCCAGGGCGCGGATCATGGGTTCGCGGGAACCCAGCAGGCTGGCAGAGCCCGCATCGGCGCGATACTCGCGCTGGCGCGAGAACCAGGCCACGATGATGGACGCCAGCACCCCGAAGATGATTTCACAGACGATCACGGTGATGTAGTACCCGGCGCCGATGTCGCGGTCGTTCTTGAAGACGACCCGGTCGACGAAATAGCCGACAATGCGAGCGAAGAAGACGACGAAGGTGTTCACGACCCCTTGGATCAGGGTAAGCGTGACCATGTCGCCGTTGGCGACGTGCGCGACTTCGTGTCCCAGGACTGCGGCGACTTCTTCTTCCGTCATGCTTTCGAGCAGGCCGGTCGACACGGCGACCAGGGCTTCGTTCTTGAAGGCGCCAGTGGCAAAGGCGTTGGGTGCGCCATCATAGATGGCCACTTCGGGACGGCCTATGCCGGCACGGTCGGCAAGCTGATGGACGGTATCCACGAGCCAGGCCTCCCGGGCATTGGCGGGCGCTTGCGGGTCGATCACGCGGGCGCCCGTCGACTGCTTGGCCATCCATTTGCTAAGAAGCAGCGAAATGATGGAGCCCGTGAAGCCGATGATGGCCGAGAACACCAGGAGCTGGGTGATGTCGAGACCCTGGGCCGTCAGGTAGCGGCCGACACCCAGTATGTTCATGGACGCGCTGAGCACGACCATGACGGCAATATTGGTGAGCAGGAAAAGAAAGATTCGTTTCATATTATGTGTGTATCCAAAACGATGCGAGCCGAAGCTTGGACAATTTATATAGAGGCGGGTTCCGGATTTTAAAGCCCGCGCGGCAAAAAAATCCGGGCATCAGAGTATAGTATCGGCTGGTTGAAAACTTATCCGGATTTTGGTCGACATTAAATGCAGTCTCTGTGGATGTTACTGGCGAGTGTCATGTTTGCTGGCATGGGGGCTTGTATAAAAGTCGCCTACGAACTTGGTGCCTCGCTGTCTTATGTCGTCATTTTTCGGGGCGTCCCATCCGTCATCCTCCTTTTTTTTTGGACACTGCTCACAAGGCGCAGCCTGCGGCCGAAAAGCTGGAAGCTCCATGTCTGGCGTAATGTATCGGGCGTCACTTCGATGTGGCTCGGGTTTTATGCCATCTCCCATCTTCCCCTGTCCACGGCCGTCAGCCTGAACTACACCGCGCCCCTGTTCATCGCGGGCTGGATGCTGGCCTGGGGCGGCACCCAGCGCGATCCGGTCCGGATCGCAGCCGTGATCCTGGGTTTTCTGGGTGTCGTTGCCGTGCTTCGGCCCAGCATCGGCCATGACCAGTTGCTGCCAGCGGCCGTGGGGCTTGTTGCCGGTGCGCTGTCGGCGGTTGCCATGATGCAGGTGCGCGAGCTGGGCAAGGCGGGCGAGCCCGAATGGCGCACAGTGTTCATTTTCTCCTGTTTTGTATGCTTTACCGGATTCACCGGATTTGCAATCGATGGACAGCGCGAAATCGACGGCGCCACCCTGCTGGCGCTGACCGGCGTAGGCCTGTTCGGGCTGGTCGGGCAATTGGCCATGACGCGCGCGTTCGGCCTGGGCTCCGCCTTGTTGACCGCCGCCCTGCAGTACACGACCATCATCTTTGCCGCCCTGCTGGGCATCATCTTCTGGGACGACCTGCCCGATATCGTGGCCTGGGCGGGCATGGCGCTGATCATCGCGTCGGGCCTGCTGTCCATCTGGCGCACCTATAGCGAAGACCGTATCATGAGGGGGCAGACCGCGCTGCAGGCGCAGCCGGTCGGTGCGGAAACAGCAACACAGGAGACCAGGCGTGTCTAACTTATTGATCTCTGCAGAAGACCTGCGCAAGAACATTTCTTCCCGAGGGTGGTTGATTTTCGACGTAAGGCATGATCTTTCCGATCACTCGGCAGGGCGTCGCGCATACGAGCAGGGCCATATACCCGGCGCTCTGTATCTCGATCACGAAACCGAATTGTCGGCCGCCAAGACCGGCTCCAACGGCCGGCATCCCTTGCCCGAGCGCCGGGACCTCGGCGCGCTCATGCGTTCGCAAGGCCTGACACGCCAGTCGCAAGTCGTGGTCTATGACGCCGGCAACAGCATGTTCGCCGCCCACTTGTGGTGGATGCTGCGCTGGCTGGGCCATGAAAATGTGCAAGTGCTGGACGGCGGCTGGGAAGCCTGGCTGAAGGCGGGCGGCGAGGTGGAAACCGGAGAGCGCGCGCCTTCCGTCACTGAAGCCCAGGCGCTCCAGAGCCTGGGCTTGCCGCCCGAGCCCGCCATGCCGACTGTCGACGCGCAGGCGGTGCTCGCCAACATTCAGCAACCGGTCTTCACCGTGCTGGATGCCCGCGCGGCAAACCGCTACCGTGGCGAAACCGAACCCATCGACCCGGTTGCCGGCCACATTCCCGGCGCCTTGAACCGTCCCAACACCGAGAACCTCCAGGGCGACGGCCGGTTCAAACCGGCCGAACAGCTAAGGCAGGAATACCTGGCGCTGTTGGGCAATCGCAAGCCCGAGCAACTGGTCCATCAATGCGGCTCCGGCATCACCGCCAGCCATAATCTGTTTGCCATGGAACTCGCCGGCCTGGGCGGCTCGGCGCTGTATCCGGGATCCTGGAGCGAATGGGTCAGCGATCCCGCGCGGCCTGTAGAGCGCTCCTAAGGGGTTGGGGGTCAGACCCCCAAGGGTCTGACCCCGGGTCAGCTTCAAGGGGTCAGACTCCATTCGGGGTCTGACCCCAACGCCGGATCCACGCTCATCATCCGCCGATACCACTCATGGAAGTGCTGCATGCCGTCTTCCATGGGCGACTGATAGGGGCCGGCTTCGTTCGTGCCGCGCAGCATCAGGGCCTTCCTGCCCGCATCCATGCGCTCGGCGATTTCATCGTCTTCGATGGCGGTTTCCATGTAGGCCGCGCGTTGTGCTTCGACGAATTCCCGCTCGAAGGCGACGATGTCTTCAGGATAATAGAATTCGACGATGTTCACGGTCTTTTGCGGTGAGACCGGATGCAGCGTCGACAGCACCACCACATGCGGGTAGAGCTCGATCATGTGCGTGGGAAAGTACGTGACCCATACCGCACCGAACTCGGGCGTATCGCCGCTGCGATAGTCCAGCAGCCGATCATGCCATTTGCCGTAGATGTCGCTGCCAGGCTGCGACAGGGCCTTGTTCACGCCGACGCGCTGCGAACTATACCAATCTGAAAACTCCCAGGTCAGATCGTCGCAGGTGACGAAATGGCCCAGGCCGGGATGGAAGGGTGCGACGTGGTAGTCCTCGAGATAGACCTCGATGAAGGTCTTCCAGTTGTAGTTGCACTCGTGGACCTCGACATGGTCGAGTACGTATTCCGAGAAATCGAATTCAGGGCGATCGAACAGCGCCGCCATGTCTTTGGCGGGATTGCGCGGGCCTTCGAACAATAGACCATGGCAGTTCTTGAGCGTGAAGCGCTGCAAGTCCATGCATGGAGTCTTGGGAAACAGGGGGGCGCCGATCAGCTTGCCCTGATCGCTGTAGGTCCAGCGGTGCACGGGGCAGACGATGTTGCCGCCGGTGTCGCGCAGATTGCCGCTGGCCAGCCGGGCGCTGCAGACGTCGCCTGCTTCGCCGCCCAGCATGATTGCCTGCCGGTGGCGGCAGACATTGGAAAAGAGTTCAACCCCGCCGGCATTGCGCACGAGTGCGCGGCCAGCGTGCTCTTGAAGCAGCGTGCGCCAGTCGCCGACCTCGGGCACGAATTTCTCGTGTCCTACATAAAGGGCGGATTTCTTGAAAATGAGTTCTTGCTCTTGAGCAAAAATGGCTTCGTCAAAGTAGCTGCTGACGGTCAGCTGTGTTTGTGCCGGCGCGAAATGCGCTTCCCGACCGATGTCGGTCATGGTTCCCCCCGCGGTAATGAAACCGGAAGAATAGGTGCGATTCATCGGTGCGACTCATCGATGCGATTCGTATTTCCGGTGCGAAGAAAAAAACGGACTGGCCGATGAAATTTTAAGGAGGTAGGATTGTACCTTAAATTTCTTCTTATAAAACAAGACCTAGTATGCTGTTCCAGGGGCCAGGAAGGGGTCAGACCCCATGCGGGGTCTGACCCCACGCCGCCTCGGATCGCATACGGTGTCAGATCCCGCATGGGGTCTGACCCTCCATTCGGCGCTTCGGCGCGGCTTCCCGTACAATTTGACCAGGACCGCCAAGCGAGGCGGGGCGCCGCAGGCGCAAGCTTATTGGAAACGTTCATGAACCACACTGATATGGGCACACCTTCAGACACCGGCGCGGCGGAGCGCAACGCGGGCGAGCTGCCGCAGGATTTCGAGACCGCCCTGGCGCAGCTCGAGGCATTGGTCGCCCAGATGGAAAACGGATCGCTCGCACTCGATCAATCCTTGTCAGCCTACGAGCGGGGCGTAGAGCTGGTGAAGATCTGCCAGCGCAGGCTCGATCGCGCGGAGCAGCAGGTCAAGGTATTGCAAGACAATCTTCTCAAACCGCTGGACGACCTTTCCGGCGACCAGGAATAGCCATGGGGCGTCATACCATCGACTTCCCGGCCTGGCTCGAAGAGCGCGTGCAACATATCGAAACCGTTCTCGATCAGTTCCTGCCCCCCGCAACGACAGTCCCGTCCACTCTGCACGAAGCCATGCGCTATGCGGTACTGGGCGGCGGCAAGCGGGTCAGGGCGGCCTTGGTCTACGCAGCCGGCGAAGCTTCGCTGCAGTCCGGCACCGCCGCGGCTCCACAGGAAATCGCGCTGGATCACGCCGCGGCCGCGGTCGAACTCATCCACGCCTATTCGCTCGTGCACGACGATTTGCCCTGCATGGACGACGACGAACTCCGGCGCGGCCGCCCGACGACGCATGTGAAGTTCGGCGTAGCCAATGCCATGCTGGCGGGCGATGCGCTGCAGCCGCTGGCATTCGAGCTTCTCGGGCTGATGCCGATTGCGCCGGCGCTCATCGTGCAGGCCACTCAATTGCTGGCGCGTTCGGCGGGCAGCCTGGGCATGGTCGGCGGGCAGGCCATCGATTGCGAAAGCGTGGGGCTCTCCCTCACGGGCGACCAGCTCAAGCAAATGCACAGCATGAAGACCGGCGCCATGCTGGAAGCCAGCGTTTTGCTGGGGGGGATCGTCGCAGGCGCCGGCTCGGCGGCAAGGCAGGGCCTGGAAGCCTATGCGGCCGCCATCGGGCTGGCGTTCCAGGTGGTGGACGATATACTGGACGTTACGGCGGACACCGCTACGCTGGGCAAGACGGCCGGCAAGGACGCCGCCGAGAACAAGCCCACCTATGTTTCCATCATGGGTATGGACGGGTCGCGCGAATTGCTGCATTCCTTGCATGCCCAGGCACATGCCGCCTTGCTGCCCCTGGGCCCGTCGGCGGCGCATCTGGCCAGCATCGCAGACTACATCGTAGGACGCGACCGTTGACGGTAACGTCCTGTTCTATCCGGGCTGGCGGTATGCAGCTTAAAATGCCGGTTGACTGAACACATTGATTTGTATGGCTTCCCTAGAAAACATCAAAACACCAGCCGATTTGCGCAAGCTGGAGCGGTCCGAGCTCGATGACATCGCGACACAGTTGCGGGAATTCGTCCTGCAATCGGTCTCCAGGACCGGTGGCCATCTGTCTTCCAATCTGGGCACCGTAGAGCTCACCATCGCCCTGCATTACGTCTTCAATACGCCGGACGACCGCATCGTGTGGGACGTCGGGCACCAGTCCTATCCGCACAAGATCCTGACGGGCCGCCGCGAGCAGATGTCCACGCTGCGCCAGCATGGGGGCATTTCAGGGTTTCCCAAGCGCAGCGAATCCGAGTACGACGCGTTCGGCACCGCGCACTCTTCCACATCGATCTCCGCTGTGCTTGGCATGGCGGTCGCCTCGCGCAATGCCAAGCGCGACCGCCAGCACATCGCCGTGATCGGCGACGGCGCGATGACCGCGGGCATGGCATTCGAGGCGCTCAACAACGCGGGCGTCACGCCGGGTATCAACACCCTGGTGATCCTGAACGACAACGATATGTCGATCTCGCCGCCGGTGGGAGCGCTGAACCGCTATCTGGCGCGCCTGATGTCCGGAGGATTCTATGCCGCCGCCAAGAATGTGGGCCGGGCGGTGCTGCAGCACATGCCGCCCATGCTCGAATTTGCAAGACGGGTCGAAGGCCATGCGAAAGGCTTGGTGTCGCCGGCCACGTTGTTCGAAGAGCTGGGTTTCAATTATGTCGGCCCCATCGACGGCCACGATCTCGATGCGCTGATTCCCACGCTCGAGAATCTGAAGGCTTTGGGCGGCGCCCAATTCCTGCACGTGGTGACGCGCAAAGGGCAGGGCTACAAGCTGGCGGAAGCCGATCCTGTGCTTTATCACGGCCCCGGCAAGTTCGATCCCAGCGTGGGCATACAAAAGCCGAAGGCGCCCGCCAAACAGACGTTTACCCAGGTTTTCGGGCGTTGGCTATGCGATATGGCGCAGTCCGATGCGCGCCTCATCGGCATTACGCCGGCCATGCGCGAAGGCAGCGGCATGGTCGAGTTCGAACAGCGCTTTCCGGCGCGCTACTTCGATGTCGGCATCGCCGAGCAGCATGCAGTGACCTTCGCCGCGGGCCTGGCGTGCGAGGGGCAGAAGCCGGTCGTCGCCATCTATTCCACCTTTCTGCAGCGCGCCTACGACCAGCTCATCCACGACGTGGCCCTGCAGGACCTCGACGTCACCTTTGCGCTCGACCGGGCCGGCATCGTGGGCGCGGACGGCGCCACCCATGCCGGCAACTACGACATCGCGTATTTGCGCTGCGTACCAAACATGGTGGTCGCGACTCCGTCCGACGAGAACGAAGCCAGGCTCCTGCTGAGCACCTGTTACCAGCATTGCGGGCCCGCCGCAGTCCGGTATCCACGCGGAAGCGGTGCGGGAGCGGCCGTTGCCGATGGCCTGGCCACGGTGGCCTTAGGCAAGGCCGTCGTTCGGCGCCAGGGCCGCCGCCTCGCCATCCTGGCATTCGGCACCTTGGCCTGCGCTGCGGGAAAGGCCGCCGAAGCGCTCGATGCCACGCTGGTCGACATGCGTTTCGTGAAACCCCTGGACGAAGCCCTGCTTCAGGAACTGGCCCAGTCCCACGAGGCTTTTGTTACCATTGAAGAGGGCTCCATCATGGGAGGCGCGGGCAGCGCCGTGCTGGAGTTCTTCAGCCGCAGCCGCATCGACCGGCCTGTCTTGCAGCTGGGCCTGCCGGACCGTTTCATCGACCATGGCGAGCAGGCTGCCATTCTTGCCGGACTCGGCCTGGATGCCGATGGCATTCAGGCTTCGGTGCGCTCTCATTTTGCCGACATGTTCGATGAAGAGCGCGAAAGGTCTTTGAGTAGTCGTGCCTAGATAGCCAGAAGCCCATGCCGTCGCGTGCCCGGCGTCGACAAGCCCTAATACCATTGTGGTTATAGGGTTAATCGACGCCTATGTGCCGCATAATGGTTCGTTAACCGTAATTTACGCCGCACTCGCCAAGCGGTGTTACAGAGGTTTCGTTTACATGAATACACTGATTGATCCCGTTGTCGCCATGCCCGACGTCCAGAGCAGTCTCGATACACGTCACATTGCGATCCAGCGGGTGGGTGTCAAGGGCGTGCGCCATCCCATGCTGCTTGCCGTGCAGAACGGGCCGGCCATGCCTACCGTCGCCAACTGGGAGCTCACCGTTGCCTTGCCTCCGCAGGAAAAAGGCACGCATATGTCGCGTTTCGTGGCCTTGCTCGAAGAGCATCGCCAGACCCCCATGACGCCGGCCTTGTTTTGCGACATGGCCCGCAAGATGCTGCCGCTGCTCAACGCGGAGCGGGGTGACATGACGGCATCCTTTCCTTATTTCATGAACAAGGTGGCGCCCGTCTCGGGCGTGGCCAGCCTCATGGACTACGAACTAACCTGGACCGCCCGCGTCGGAAGGAATCCGGATTCCGTCGAATTTGAATTGTCGGTACTGGTGCCCGTGACCAGTTTGTGCCCGTGCTCCAAAGCCATCTCGGAATATGGCGCTCACAACCAGCGCTCCCATGTAACGGCTACCGTGGTGTACAGCGATGCAGGCCTGGCAGATCCCGAAGCACTGATTCGGGGCGTCGAAAGCGAGGCATCCTGCGAACTCTGGGGGCTGCTGAAGCGCACCGACGAAAAATTCGTCACCGAGCGCGCCTACGAAAATCCGAAATTCGTCGAAGACCTGGTCCGCGACGTTGCCGAACGGCTCCAGCAGGTGGCTGGCATGCAGCGCTTCCGGGTCGTGGCCGAGAACTTCGAATCCATACACAACCATTCCGCCTACGCAGTCGTAGAAGGCTGAAACCCCGGGGAAACCCAGGGGTCAGACCCCGTACGGGGTCTGACCCCACATCCATCGCGGCGCGGCCGATTCAGGGGTCTGACCCTTTGGGTCAGACCCCTTGTTCGAATGGTTAGAGCGGGTCTTCGGGACGGGCCAGGCGTCCGCCCTTGCCTGGGGCCACATATGGCTGCAAGGCTTCCAGCATGGTGCCGGGGTTGTTGGTCATGATCCCACGGACACCCAGGGCCAGGTAGTCTTGCATCGAACTGCGGCTATCCAGTGTCCAGATGTAGTTCAGGCGGACGTCGCCATTTCTTTCGGCCGACACACTGCGCTTGAACGTATCGGTAAAGCCGCCAACGACGAACGCGTTGGCGGTGATGCCGTTCCCGTACACCGCCTTGCCCTTTGCGTAGCTGTTCAACAGTTCAATGGTGGCATCCACCGGGTTTTGCTTCACAAACCAAAGTAATGATGACGATGGGCCGGGCCTGTCGGTGTCGTCGAAGCTGAAGTAGATGCGATTTGCATACTTCGTTCCCGCAGCGGCGGCGGCAGCGGCCCGGATATAGGCTTTATGCTCGGTCTTGTCCACGCTGACGATCACTTTTCCCTTGTAGTTTTTGTCGAACAGCTGCGTGACGAGCGCTGCGATGACATTACGCCCGGCCGTTGATTTCGCGGTATCGTTCTTGGCGACGCTGGCGCCGACTTTGCTGTCGACGATGAACAAGGCGATCGGGGAAGGGTGGCTCGCGAGGGTGTTCAGATAGCCCTGGGCTGTCTCGTGAACCATGCAGGCGTCTTTGCTGGACCGGATCGTTTCCGATGCTCCCGTCGCCCTGTCGGGCACGAAGGTCGGCTTTTCACGGATCATGTGGCCGCAGATTCCTGTCTCCTTCCAGAAGAGGCGGCCGCCGACGAGCGGGATGAAGCTGCATTCGCAAGGCGTACCGTGCTGGAATTTGTCGACCATGCCGTCGTTGGTGAAGCGCAAGTCCGCTTCGATCGCGTTGGCGCCTTCTTGTGTGGCCCAGTCGATGTACTGGGAATGGTTGATTGCATGGGCGATGTTGTAATAGAGCGTGTCGCCTTTGGCCGTGGCGGGAAGCAGCGACAGCGGCAAAAGGCAGATGATCAGGAATAGTCGGATCATGTTCTGTACCGGATTCGTTATTGAAGGCATATGGAAAGAGGACATGAGCATTTCCTGTTACTCCATGAAGCGGGTGCTGATGCAGCTTTCGCCGAAGCCGCCGTTGGGTTGTAGCGGGCAGCCGAATACGGAGTCATTGGCCAGGCTCGTCAGAAACAGGGACGAGGATCCCGTGACTTCATACAGCGCAAGGTCCGTCGTGACTTCAAAGCCGTCGATGCGGTAGGGCGCGCAGTCGGCGAAATCGGCGCCGCCGCCCGTGAGCTTGCAATGCGTGATGCGGCCGCTGCGGGCATTGGCCACATAGATGTTGGCATTGGACGAATCGGCCGCGATTTTCTGGATTCCATCGAAAAGCTCTTGTTCGCCTGAGTGCACCGCGTGGCAGGACGAAAGAGAGGCGTCGTTGCCGATCTGGCAGATCGTCACGCTGTTGTCGAGGTTGCCGACATAGGCATACTTGCCGTTGGATGAAAAGGCGATCGTCGTGGGCGCACTGAACAGTTCGTTGTTTTGCGCCTGGCAGGTGCTGGGCATGCCATTGGGCGCCAGCGTGCAGGCGGTGATCGTGGATTTGATTTCGCCGTTCAGGAAGTAGGCATGGGTACCGTACTCGCCGGTTGCAAGGCCGACCTCGACGGGAGTATCGAGGGTACCGTTGGCATCCGTTACCGCGCAGCTGCTGAAAGTGCCGTCGCCCAGAACCTGGCAGACCGTCAGCGTGTTGTCTTCGTTGGTGGCATAGGCTAGCGTGCCTGAGGCATTCAGGGCCAAGGATGACGGATCCTTGAAAGTGCCGCCGCCTTCCGCCGGGGCGCAGGATGAAAGTGCGCCCTTGGCGCCGTCGCAGACGAGTACGGAATCGGCATCGTCTTGCAGGAAGTACACAGAACCGGTGCGCGGGTTCACCACCATTTGGTGCACGACGTCGGCATCCAGTTCCTGGATGTCGCAATCGTCAAGGTCGCCCGACTCGTCGACCTCGCAGGTGGTCAGCGTGTCGTCCTTGTTGAGAATGCGCAACAGGGTTTCGGGAACGCCGGCCACCTTGTGAACAGCCAGGTTCTTGGGGCCGTAGAAGTAAGCGGGGCCGTCTTCGACGGCTACGTCGGGCGCGGTGGCGGTGCCGGCCGAGCTGCCGCCGTCTGAACATCCCGCAAGGGAGATGGCCGAAGTGAGCACGATCAATGCAGTGGCGACTTTTTTCATATGAAGGCTTTCTTGATGTGTACGGTTACGGTTCTAGGCTGCCGTAAAGCAGGCCGGAGGCAATTGTAACAACAATGATCTTAAGGAAACAAGAACCTTTGAGGGGTCAGACCCCGTACGGGGTCTGACCCTTTGGCCCCCAAAGCTTCTTGCATCCAAGTCCTTAAAAATGCTAACATTACTGGTTTCTTGCTCGACCCGTTTTGATTTTGAGGCGCGGCGGGCTGACCCTTTCGGCATTTTCTTTTTGCCGGAAGCCATCCACAAGGAGTGTTATTTATGCGCCACTACGAAGTAGTGTTCATCGTGCATCCCGATCAAAGCGAGCAAGTGCCCGCCATGATCGAGCGCTATCAGGGCGTCGTCACCAGCAATGGTGGCCAGGTTCATCGCCTGGAAGACTGGGGCCGCCGTCAATTGGCATATCCCATCCAGAAGCTCGTCAAGGCGCACTACGTGTGCTTTAACATCGAGTGCGGCCAAGCGGCTCTCGATGAGCTTGAGCATTCGTTCCGTTACAACGATGCCATCCTGCGCCACCTCGTCATCAAGACCAAGAAAGCTCACACGACGCCTTCGGTCATGATGAAGTCGGTCGAGCGCGAAGAGGCCCGCAAGGCCAGCGCCGAAGCGGCGGCAGCGAACCAGTCGGAATAATCCGGTTCCCGGAAGCGATGTGAACCAGCTCGTTCTGACTGCGACGGCCCTCGAAGTCCAGCCGCTCAGGTATACCCCGGCCGGCTTGCCGGCAGTCGAAATGATGCTGGAACACGAATCGGAAGTCCAAGAGGCCGGTCACGCGCGCCGCGTCGAAATGGTTCTTTCGGCCATCGCTCTCGGAGACATCGCTTTATTGCTGGCCGACACCCCCTTGGGGGCTTCCTTGTCGATACAGGGCTTTCTGGCCCCCTCGCGCAAGGGATCAAGCAAGTTGGTGTTGCACATACAGCAGGCGAGCCGGGTTTTTTCCGGCGGCGCAAGCGCTGTCGTCTAGCGGGAATTCACGGCAAATCAGTAGCGCAGGGGCGATTACGCCAGGCGCATCGAATATACAGTCCGGCTCGGTCCGGGCACTAAAGAGGCACATTATGGCTTACTTCAAGAAAGGCAAGGAAAAACGCAAGTTCACCCAACAGAACCCGCTGTTCAAGCGTCGCAAGTTCTGCCGCTTCACTGCAGCGAACGTCGACGAAATCGACTACAAGGATCTGGACACCCTGCGTGATTTCATCCAGGAAAACGGCAAGATCATTCCTGCACGTTTGACCGGCACCAAGGCCCACTACCAGCGTCAGCTCGACACCGCCATCAAGCGCGCGCGCTTCCTGGCCCTGTTGCCTTACACTGACAACCACAACTAATCCGAGGCCTATCGTCATGCAAGTGATTCTGCTCGAAAAAGTCGTCAATCTGGGTAACCTCGGTGACGTCGTGCGTGTTCGCGACGGCTACGCCCGCAATTACCTGATCCCCCAGCGCATCGCCCGCCGTGCGACCGATGCCGCACTCAAGGAATTCGAAGCCCGTCGCGCCGAGCTCGAAAAAGTCCAGGCCGAGAAACTGGCCGCGGCCCAATCGGTCGGCGAGAAGCTGAACGGCCAAACCATCACGATCTCGCAAAAAGCGGGTGTCGATGGCCGCCTGTTCGGTTCGGTCACGACCATGGACATCGCTTCGGCGCTGGTTCAGGCGGGCTTTGCCGGCGTCGAGAAGACGCAAGTCCGTCTGCCCGACGGCGCACTGAAGGCCGTGGGCGAATACCCTGTCCAGGTCGCGCTGCACGCCGACGTGGTGACGGACATCACCGTTGTAGTCCAGGGCGAAATGGCCTGATAGGCCGTTCGCTCCCCGTGGTACATTCCTTCACTTGAAGGCCGTGCCGCGGCTGCAACAAGAAAAGCCGGCCTTTGCCGGCTTTTTTCATTTGTTTTCTGTATTTGCCGGAGCCTGAAGTGGACAGCAAGAAGATGACCAACGATCCGCAGCTCGAGTACCTGCGCGTGCCTCCGCATTCGGTCGAGGCTGAGCAGTCCGTGCTGGGCGGTCTGTTGCTGGACAACAGTGCATTCGACCGCGTTACCGATGTCCTGAACGAAGATGACTTCTATCGCTTCGACCACAAAATCATCTGGCATCACATTACCCGCCTGATCGGCCTGGCAAGGCCGGCCGACGTGGTAACGGTGAACGAGTCGCTGGCCAGCGCCGGCAAGGCCGAAGAGGTCGGGGGGCTGTCCTACCTGAACGCCCTGGCCCACAACACGCCCTCGGCGGCCAACATCCGCCGCTACGCAGAGATCGTCCGCGAGCGCTCCATGCTGCGCAAACTGGTGTCGGTGGCCGATGAAATCGCCGCGGCAGCGTTCAACCCGCAGGGCAAGGAAGCCCGGCAATTGCTGGACGAGGCCGAATCCCGCGTATTCCAGATTGCACAGGAGGGCGCCCGCGGCGCCACCGGCTTCCAAGACATCCAGCCCCTGTTGACGCAAGTGGTGGAACGCATCGACGAGCTCTATCACCGCGAGGGCGATTCCGACATCACGGGGGTGCCAACCGGGTTCGCCGATCTCGACCGCATGACCTCGGGCTTGCAGCCAGGCGACCTTGTCATCGTCGCGGGCCGGCCGTCCATGGGCAAGACTTCGTTCTCCATGAACATCGGCGAACACGTGGCGATCGAGCAGGGCCTGCCCGTAGCGGTGTTCTCCATGGAAATGGGCGCGGTGCAGCTGGCCATGCGCATGGTCGGCTCGGTGGGCATGCTGGACCAGCACCGCATGCGCACGGGCAAGCTGACCGCCGACGACTGGCCTCGCTTGACCCATGCCGTGCAGCAAGTGCAGGAAGCCCAGATCTATATCGATGAAACCCCGGCGCTCTCGTCGATGGAAGTCCGGGCACGGTCCAGGCGCCTGGCGCGCCAGTGCGGCCAACTGGGCCTGATCATCATCGACTACATGCAGCTCATGTCCGCGAACTCGGCCGGGGAAAACCGGGCGACCGAAATTTCGGAAATCAGCCGCTCGCTGAAAGGCCTGGCCAAGGAGCTGAACTGCCCTCTCATCGCCTTGTCGCAGTTGAACCGAAGCCTGGAGCAGCGGCCGAACAAGCGCCCGGTGATGAGCGATCTGCGCGAATCGGGCGCCATTGAGCAGGACGCCGACTTGATCCTGTTCATCTATCGCGACGAGGTCTACAACCCCGACTCGCCCGACAAGGGCTCCGCCGAGATCATCATCGGCAAGCAGCGTAACGGCCCCATCGGCACCGTGCGGCTGACCTTCCAGGGTTCAAGCACCCGTTTCCTCAACTTCACGTCGGGCATGGGTGGCTAATAAGAACGGGGGTCAGACCCCGAATGGGGTCTGACCCCAAACCCTCGTGAACGGGTCTGAGCCCAGAACCTCGCAGCAGGGGTCAGACCCCATTCGGGGTCTGACCCCCTAAGTCGAGTCCTGAGTCATGTCGAGCGCAAGATCATATGCCGCCCGCAGGGACCCCGGGTCGGCAATGCCTTGTCCCGCGATGTCGAACGCCGTGCCATGATCGACGCTGGTTCGCACGAAGGGCAAGCCCACCGTGACGTTCACGCCTTCATCGACGCCCAGGTACTTGACCGGGATCAGGCCCTGGTCATGGTATTGCGCCACCACGATGTCGAACTCGCCGCGCCGGGCGCGCATGAAGACCGTGTCGCCCGGCCAGGGCCCGGTGGCATCGATGCCTTCCGCGCGGGCTTGCTGGATCGCAGGGGCGATGACGTCGATGTCTTCCCTGCCGAACCGGCCGTCTTCCCCGGCGTGAGGATTGAGGCCGGCGACAGCGACGCGGGGCGCCTGGATGCCGGCCCGCCGGCAGGCATCATGCGCGAGCCGGATGGTCTGAAGCTCGTTGTCGACGGTGATGAGCTCGCTGACTTGCCGCAAGGCCACGTGTATCGTTACCAGGATCACGCGCAATTCCTGGTTGGCCAGCATCATGGCGTAGTGCTGCGTGCCGCTGCGCTCGGCCAGGATTTCCGTATGGCCGGGATAGTCGGCGCCGCCCGCCTGCATGGTCTTCTTGTTGAGCGGGGCCGTGACGATGGCGCGCAGCTTGCCGGCCAGCGCGTCGTCAATGGCGTAGCAAAGAAATTCGTAAGCCGCTCGTCCTGCAAGCGGGTCGGGCCTGCCCGGTGGAAGATCGGGCGGAAGGGCCTGCCAGCGATTCAGCACCGGTATCGCACCGTGGCCGGCAGCCGCCACATCAGGCTCGCTGACGAGCTGTACCCGCAGGTGATCCGCCAGCCCCAGCCGCGCGATGGCGGTGTCGAGCACGCCCGCGTCGCCATAGACGACGGCGGGGTAGGGCAAGCCGCTTTCGAACAGCTTGACGATGATCTCGGGGCCTATGCCGGCGGCATCGCCCATGGTGATGCCGATCGGCTGCCGGGGCGGAGCCATCGTCAGAGCGCCTCGCTTGCGTAGTCGGCAAGCCGCGAACGCTCGCCGCGCTGCAAGGTGATATGGCCCGCATGCGGCCAGCCCTTGAAGCGATCCACCACGTACGTCAGGCCCGAACTGCCTTCGGTAAGGTAGGGCGTGTCGATCTGGGCGATATTGCCGAGGCAGACGATTTTGGTTCCGGGACCGGCGCGCGTAACCAGCGTCTTCATTTGCTTGGGTGTGAGGTTCTGCGCTTCGTCGATGATCAGGAATTTGTTGAGGAAAGTGCGGCCTCGCATGAAGTTGAGCGACTTCACCTTGATGCGCGATCGTATGAGTTCCATGGTGGAGTTCTTGGGCCAATCCTGTCCGCCGCTGCCGGTGGAGAGTTCCGAGTTGCCCGAGCCCAGGTGAAGCACTTCCAGGTTGTCTTCGAGCGCGCCCATCCAGGGCAGCATTTTTTCTTCCTCGGTGCCGGGCAGGAACCCGATATCGTCGCCGACGGGCACCGTGGCGCGCGTGATGATGATTTCGTTGTAGCGCTTGGTTTCCAGCGTCTGGGTAAGCGCGCTGGCCAGCGCCAGCAGCGTCTTGCCCGTACCGGCCTGGCCCAGGAGCGAGACGAAGTCGCAATCGGGGTTCATGAGCAGGTTGAGCGCGAAATTCTGTTCGCGATTCCGTGCCGTGATTCCCCAGACATTGTTCTTCCCGTGGCTGTAGTCCCGCAATGTGGCCAGGACCGCGCTCTTGCCGCTGACTTCCTTGACTTGGGCCTGAAGCGGAAGATCGCCATCGAAATAGACGAATTCATTGACGATGAATTCCGAGCACAGGGGGCCTCGGATGCGGTAGTAGGTGGTGCCGCCCTGCTGCCAGGATTCGACGTCCTTGCCATGCTTGAGCCAGAAGTTTTCCGGCAGGGGCATGACACCGTCGTAAAGCAGATCGGAGTCGTCCAGCACGTGGTCATTCAGGTAGTCCTCGGCTTCCAGGCCCAGCGAGCGGGCCTTCAGCCTCATGTTGATGTCTTTGGACACCAGGATGACTTCGCGTTTGCCGTGGATCTGGTGCAGGGCGTGCACCACGCCAAGAATGGCGTTGTCGGCCTTGCCCAGAGGCAGCTCGATGGGCAGCCTGGTTTCGAGCGCGGTCGTCTGGAAGTGCAATTGCCCAAGGGCTTCCGCATTGCCCAGCGCATCGAGCTCCACGCCGGCTTCCAGGTTTTGCGCACCGCTGACCAGGCCGTCGAGAGAGCGGCTGACCTGCCGGGCGTTGCGCGCCACTTCCGACATGCCCTTCTTTTGATGGTCGAGTTCTTCCAGGACCATCATGGGCAGGAAGATATCGTGCTCCTCGAACTTGAAAAGCGAATTCGAGTCGTGCAGCAGGACGTTGGTATCCAGGACGAACAGTTTGCGCTTGGAGGCCGCCAGGCGCCTCTTTTTGGCGGGAGTGCGTGCTTGCGCGACAGGCGCGGGGACGGTGGGGGCGACTTCTTCTGGTTCCTTGGCGGCCGTCTTGGCGGACGGCTGGATTCCGGGCGCTTTGAGGGCAGGCGCATCCGCCTGCCGGGCGGCTTTTGCGGGGGCCGCTGTCTTGCTTGCCGTCCGGGATACAGTTGCCTTGGTCGTGGTGGCAGTGGGCGGTTCTGGGTTCATGATGGCAACCGTGGCGCCCATGCTTGTTGGCAACTTGGGTAGCGGCATAGGGTTCTGAGCTCCTGAAATTTACGTGGATCGTCGTGGCGGGCCGGGGCCTGTTAACGCCGGAGGCGGGGTCAGACCCCGTACGGGGTCTGACCCCCCGGCTGTGAACAGGCCCTAGCTGCTTGCCGCCGTTTGTACCGCCTGCAGGACATCGTCGACATGGCCCGGCACCCGAAGGCCCCGCCATTCGCGTTGCAGCACGCCTTCCTCGTCGATGAGAAACGTGCTGCGCTCGATGCCCCGCACTTGTTTACCGTACATGTTTTTCATTTTCATGACGCCGAAGAGCTGGCACAGGCTTTCATCTTCGTCGGCGATCAGGGGGAAGGGAAGCGACTGCTTCTCGGTGAAGCCGGCGTGGGACTTCAGGGAGTCGCGCGATACGCCGATGATCTGGCATCCGGCGTCGACGAAATCCTGGTAGCGATCACGGAATCCCTGCGCCTGGGTCGTGCAGCCGGGCGTGTTGTCTTTGGGATAGAAGTACAGCACCGTGAGATGGCCGCGCAAGCCGTGGGCGCTGACTTCCCCCTGGGTGCTGGCGGCGGTGAACTCGGGTATGGGCTTGCCGACGGTGGCTTGGCTCATGCGGACTCCTTATAGGGAAGAAGGGCCACGACCACGCGCCGCCCTTCGGACATCAGAATATTGTAGGTCCGGGCGGCTGCCTGGGTGCTCATGGATTCTATTCCTATGCCCACGTTCAACAGGGGGGCGGTCACGCGTGCGGGAAGCAGGTATTGCTTGTGCCCGGTGCCGATCAGGATGACCTCGGGGGCGCCGGCCGGTTTTTGTGGCGCCGCAGCATCATCCAGGAACGCCATGGGATCGCGTTTTTCCTCTTTCAGGCCGGCGATGGCCCGCAAGTCCGCCGTGGTGATGTCGGAGGCCGAAGACACTTTCCATTCGTGTATTTCCCCTTCGGGGGCGAAATACACGGCATGCGCATACGGTGTTTCGTTGATCTCGATGTGGTCGTCCCGGAACGCCGTCACGGTATTGAGGGCTGGGTTGGATTCGCTTTGCAATTGCACTGGTTACTCCCGAAGTCAACTTGATGATAGCGCAAAGCTTGTTTTCATAGGATGGATTACACTTGTTCGCCATTTGCCGCAGGCGACGGCTTGCGATAGATTACTTACTTTTGTTGCGCTGCACATCCCACTATTCCGTCTCTTTGACCCAAGGACCATCATGACGAACTTTCCTCGCATAGAGCGCCTGCCGCCCTACGTGTTCAATATCACCGGCGAACTCAAGATGGCGGCGCGACGGCGCGGCGAGGACATCATCGACATGTCGATGGGTAATCCGGACGGGGCCACGCCCAAGCATATCGTCGACAAGCTCGTCGAGGCGGCCACCCGGCCCGATACGCACGGCTACTCCGTTTCCAAGGGCATACCGCGGCTGCGCAAGGCCATTTCAGGCTGGTACGAACGGCGTTATGGCGTGCAGATCAATCCCGATACCGAGGCCATCGTCACGATAGGCTCCAAGGAAGGCCTGGCCCATCTCATGCTTGCCACGCTGGACCGCGGCGATACGGTGCTCGTGCCCAATCCGAGCTATCCCATCCATATCTACGGCGCCGTGATCGCCGGCGCGAACATCCGCTCGGTGCCCATGACCCCGGGCCTGGACTTCTTCGAGGAAATCGAGCGCGCGGTGCGCGAGAGCATTCCCAAGCCCAAGATGATGATCCTGGGTTTTCCCAGCAATCCCACGGCCCAGTGCGTCGACCTGTCGTTCTTCGAGCGCATCGTCGCGCTGGCGCGCGAACACAACATTCTCGTGGTGCACGATCTGGCCTATGCGGACATCACCTTCGACGGCTATGTCGCGCCCTCCATCATGCAGGTGGAAGGGGCGCGCGACGTGGCGGTCGAGTTCTTCACCATGAGCAAGAGCTACAACATGGCGGGATGGCGGGTGGGCTTCATGGTGGGCAACCAGGAATTGGTCAATGCTCTGGCGCGCATCAAGAGCTACCATGACTATGGTACGTTCACGCCCATCCAGGTCGCCTCCATCGCGGCGCTCGAAGGCCCTCAGGCTTGCGTGGCGGAAGTGGTGGAGCAATACCGGATCCGGCGCGACGTATTGGCCAAAGGCCTGCACGAAGCCGGCTGGCCTGTCGATATCCCGAAAGCGTCCATGTACATCTGGGCCCGGATACCCGACTTTTACAAGGGCATGGGCTCGCTGGAGTTTTCCAAGCGCCTGCTGGCCGATGCCAAGGTGGCCGTGTCGCCGGGCGTGGGCTTTGGCGAATACGGCGACGACTATGTGCGCTTCGCCCTGATCGAAAACGAGCAGCGCATCCGGCAGGCGGTGCGCGGCATCAAGGACATGTTCCGCAAAGACGGCGTCGGCAAGTGAGCATGCTGAACACATCCCTTGGCTACAATGAATGTTTTTTTCCGCAAGTACGGATCGGGTAAATGAGTCCTATTAAAGTTGGTTTGCTGGGTCTGGGCGTCGTCGGGGGCGGCACCTGGAAGGTATTGACGCGCAACGCCGAGGAAATCGCACGCCGCGCCGGCCGGCGCATCGAGGTCTCGGCCATTGCCGTCCGGGACGTCGAAAAGGCCAGAAAGCTCGTGGGTGAGCAGACTCTGGTCAGCAGCGATGGCTTCGACGTTGTGTGCAATCCCGACATCGACATCGTCGTCGAGGTCATCGGAGGGGATACCCTGGCCCGCGAACTGGTCATGGAGGCCATTGCCCAGGGCAAGCATGTCGTGACGGCCAACAAGGCCCTGCTTGCCAAGCATGGAAACGAGATCTTCGCCGCCGCGCACCAGAAAGGCGTCATGGTGGCCTTCGAGGCCGCCGTCGCGGGCGGCATTCCCATCATCAAGGCAATGCGCGAAGGCCTGACGGCCAATCGTATCCAGTGGCTGGCGGGCATCATCAACGGCACGACCAATTTCATCCTGTCGGAAATGCGCGCGCGCGGGCTGTCCTTCAACGAGGTGCTCGCCGAAGCGCAACGGCTGGGCTATGCGGAAGCCGACCCCACTTTCGATATCGAGGGGGTGGATGCCGCGCACAAGCTCACGCTGCTTGCTTCGCTCGCGTTCGGCGTGCCGGTGCAGTTCGACAAAGCCCATATCGAGGGCATTTCCAATCTGGCCCGTGAAGACATCATCCACGCGGAGCGCCTGGGCTATCGCATCAAGCTGCTGGGCATCACGCGCCGGCGCGACGACGGCATCGAACTGCGGGTGCATCCCACTCTGGTTCCTACCGAGCGCCTGCTCGCCAATGTCGAAGGCGCCATGAATGCTGTCCTGGTCAGCGGCGACATGGTCGGCCCTACGCTGTATTACGGCCAGGGGGCGGGCGAACTGGCGACGGCTTCCGCGGTGGTCGCGGATCTGGTCGACGTCACCCGCCTGCAGACGGCCGATCCCGAGCATCGGGTTCCCTATCTGGCTTTCCAGCCCGATGCGCTGGACGACACGCCCATACTTCCCATCGAGGAAATCCGTTCCTCTTATTATCTGCGCTTGCGGGTCCAGGACCGTCCCGGCGTATTGGCCGACATTGCGCGCATACTCGCCGACGTGGGCATTTCCATAGGATCCATGTTCCAGGAACCGCATGGCGATACCGAAGCCGACATCATTTTCCTGACGCACGAGGCGCGTGAAGGCGATATAGACAGCGCGTTGCAGCGCATCGGCGTCCTGGCTTTCGTACATTCCGACGTTACGCGCCTGCGCATGGAGCACCTGATATGAAATACCGGTCCACACGTGGCGGCATGGCGCCGCAAGCATTCTCCGACATCCTGCTCGAAGGCCTGGCGCCCGATGGCGGCCTGGCGCTGCCCGAACGCATTCCCACCATCGACGCAGACACCCTGGAAGCCTGGCGGGCGCTGTCGTATGCCGAACTGGCCGCTGAGGTCCTGGGTCTGTACATCGACGACATCCCTCGGGACGACCTACTGTCCCTGACCCGGGCCGCCTACGACGCATCGGTGTTCGGCAGCGAGCAGATCGTGCCCTTGAAACCGCTGAACCATGGTCTGACCCTGCTGGGGCTGTCCGAAGGGCCGACCCTGGCTTTCAAGGACATGGCCATGCAGTTCCTGGGCCAGGTGTTCGAATACGTCCTGGGCAAGCGCAACGCCACGCTGAACATCCTGGGCGCGACCTCGGGAGACACCGGCTCCGCCGCCGAATACGCGCTGCGCGGCAAGCGCGGCGTGAATGTCTTCATGCTGTCCCCGCACGGCCGCATGAGCGGGTTCCAGCGTGCCCAGATGTACTCCCTGCAAGACCGGAACATCCACAACCTGGCGCTCAAGGGCGTATTCGATGACTGCCAGGATATCGTCAAGGCGCTGGCGGGCGATCTGGACTTCAAGTCGCGCTACCAGTTGGGCGCCGTGAATTCCATCAATTGGGCACGTATCGCCGCGCAGGTGGTCTACTACTTCTGGGGCTGGCTGCGAGCCACCTCCGCGCCGGGCCAGCAAGTGTCGTTCGCGGTTCCTTCCGGCAACTTCGGCAATATTCTTTCCGGGCACATCGCCCGCCGGATGGGCTTGCCCGTGCGGCGGCTGGTGCTGGCCACCAACGAGAACAATGTGCTCGAGGAATTCTTCCGCACGGGTATCTACCGCCCGCGCTCGGCCGAACAGACTCACGCCACATCCAGCCCGTCCATGGACATCTCGCGCGCTTCGAACTTCGAGCGCTTCGTCTTCGATCTCCTGGATCAGGATGCCGCGAAGGTCAAAGCCTGCTGGAAACAGCTCGACGAGACCGGCGCATTCGACCTCAGCGAGCTGAAGCCGCTGTTCGAGTCGCGCTACGGCTTCGTGGCAGGGGCCAGCACGCATGCCGACCGGCTTGCCACCATACGGCAGGTCTACGAGGAAACCGGCGTGCTCATCGATCCGCACACGGCCGACGGCGTCAAGGTGGGGGCCGCTCATGTGGAAGAGGGCATCCCCATGCTGGTGCTCGAAACCGCCATGCCGGCGAAATTCGGCGAGACCATACAGGAAGCCATCGGCAAGCCCGCGCCCATACCGGCCCACTTGCGCGAATTGGCCGAACTGCCGCAACGCGTCGAGATCATGGACTGCGATGCGGAGCTGGTGCGGAACTACATCAAGGCCCACGTCGCGACCCAGGCCTGATACCGGCGCATCATGCTCACCTTCGGGCACTTTCTGGCAGTCGGCATGGGCGCCGCTATCGGCGCCGTGCTGCGATGGCTGTTGGGATTGTGGCTGAATACCGCACATGCGCTATTGCCTTGGGGGACTCTGGCGGCCAACTTGGTTGGCGGCTATCTGATCGGACTGATACTCGCCTTGCTGCTGCAGTCGCCGGAAGTGCCGGCCTGGCTCCGGCTGTTTCTCATTACCGGCTTCCTTGGCGGCCTGACGACGTTCTCCACTTTTTCGAGCGAGGTTTACAGCTTCCTCGAACGGGGCGCCTTCCTGGAGGCCTTGCTCTATGCCGGCGCCAGCCTGCTCGGCAGCCTGCTGTTGACGGCCGCGGGATTCGCAACGGTGCATGGGCTGAAAGGCTGATGCGTCGATGGGGTCGGACCCCATCCGGGGTCCGACCCCTGTGCGTCCCGGGGTCAGACCTCGAATGGGGTCTGACCCCTGAAGGCCGACATCAGCGCCTCGGCCGCCCGTTTCCCGCTGATCACCGCGCCTTCCAGGACTGCCGGATACGATGTGTCCGTCCAGTCGCCCGCCACCCAGATGCCAGGCCAGGGTGTCGAGTTGGGCGGACGGCGCAGGCCCGGCACGGCAGCGAAGGTGGCTCGCTTTTCAACGATGAGATGCTGCTTCAGCACTTTCGGCATGGGTGCGCGGTGCCGTGTCTGCTCGCGCACCTGTTCAATAATGGCCGGAATCGCGGCTTGGCGGCCATGTCCGAGCAGGGCGCGGGCGTCGCTGACGACGACATGCAGAAGCGCCGCTTCCGTCGCGCCCGGCGTCTTGGCGTAGGCTTTCCGGTTGAACAGCCATTGGCCGAATTGCAGACGCGCGGGATCTTCCCGCAGCAACAGCATGGGAGCCGGGTCGGGCCACGGCGATTCGAGCTGCAGCGTCAGGGTGGCGATCGGCAAATACGTGAAGGCCGACAGCATGTCCAGGTAGTCGGCGCTGCCGGGCCGGGCCGGCAACTGCGTCAGCAGGGTCTGCACGGAAGCCGCGTTGGCGGCCAGTATCACCGCGTCGTAGGACGTGCCGTCCAATTCGATCCGGCCATTGCCCATGGACAATTGCCGCACGGTATGCGATGGGCGCCAGGCCGCGCTTCCGGCCGGACCGGCGACCAGACGGCGTACGGCCTGGTCGGGCCATAAAGCCGACAGGTCTACGCGCGGCAGCAGCATGTCGGTCGCGCTGCGCCGACCGCCGAGGCTGTCGCGCAGCACATGGGCAAACACTTGTGCAGAGGCTTGTTCCACCGGAGTGTTCAGCGCCGCCACGCACAGCGGCCGCCAGAAACTGGCGATCATTTGAGGCGATTGACGGGTTTCAGCCAGCCAATCGCCGACGGTGGCGTCGGCGGAGGTGCGCCAGCCGCTCAGGCGCAAGCGGGCCACGGCGGCGATGAGCGACATGCGTTCCCCGGCACGCATTCCGCGCGCGCCCGCTATGCCGAGCAGAAGATTGAGGGGCGAAGCGATTCTTGGCGCTTTGAGACGAAAGCCGCCGTCCGCGGATTCGATCGACAGCGGCATGCGATGGAACATGGCTTCTTGTTCGAGCCCCAGCTCGTCCATGAGGCCGAGCGTGGCGGCATAGGCTCCGAGCAGAATGTGCTGGCCGTTATCGATATCCACGCCTAGCGACCGCCACGGCACGCGGCGCGCGCGCCCTCCGGGTGTGGCGGCGGATTCGTATACGACGACGCTGTGACCCGATTGCTTCAGGCGGATGGCGGCGGAAAGTCCCGCCCAGCCGCCGCCCACGACGGCTAGCTTCACCGGCCCAGGCGGCGCACCAGTCCGCGGCCGCCGCCCACCCAGGTTTTCCATGCCAGCCAGAATTTGCGTATGGGGGTCAGGGAGATGCGCTGGTCGAGGACACGCCATTGTTCGTGCTCGATCTCGCGCAGAAGGGTGTGATAGATGGCGGCCATCAACAGGCCGGGCCGCTGCGCGCGGCGGTCTTCCTCGGGCAATGCCCGCACGGCCTCGCGATAGTACTGCCGCGCGCGATCCGTTTGAAACCGCATCAGCGCCGCGAAGTTGTCGCTGTACTGCCCGTTCAGGATTTCCGCCGCGCTGACGTTGAAACGCTGCATGTCCTCCTGGGGCAGGTAGATCCGCCCGCGCCGTGCGTCGTCGCCGACGTCGCGGATGATGTTGGTGAGCTGGAAGGCCAGGCCCAGCTTTTCGGCATATTCGAGTGTCCCAGGGCGGGTATAGCCGAAGATGCCGGCCGAGAGCTCGCCCACCACGCCGGCCGCATGCCAGCAGTATTTGCGCAGCGCCGGCCAATCGGCGTAGCGTGCATGGTCCAGGTCCATTTCCATGCCTTCCACAATGGCATACAGGCGGTCGGCATCCAGTCCGTAAGGCAGCAGGTGGGGCGCCAGCGCGCGCATGACGGGATGGTCGGCCTTGCCGGCGTACATGTCCTCGATCTGGCTGCGCCACCACGCAAGCTTCATGCGCGCCACCGAGTTTTCCTCGCATTCGTCGACGACGTCGTCGACTTCCCGGCAGAAGGCATACAGCGCGGTGATGGCCTTGCGCCGTTCAGGCGGCAGGAACAGGAAGGAGTAATAGAAACTCGAGCCGCTTTGGGCGGCCTTGTTCTGGCAGTATTCGTCGGGTGTCATGCGTGATCGTCACCGTGGGATGTGGTGCGCCGACCTAGGAAAGAGGCCTTAGTGCGCGCCACAGGAGCAGCATCCAATCGCGTTTTTCAAGCGTCGGACGGTGTTGGAATATGTCGTAGTGTAATTGGTCCAGGCGCTCGAGGATACGCAGCCCGCCATGAACGACGAGCTTGAGCTCGAAACCGATGCGTCCGGGCAGGCGCCCGGTGAGCGGCATGCCCGAGCGCAGCATCCGTCGGGCCAGGCCGACCTGTTCACGCATCAGCGATTGCCAGGCGGCATTGGGGATGTCCTGCCCGGGGGTCGGACCCAGTACGGGGTCCGACCCCGAATGGCTGGGGTCAGACCCTATAGGGTCTGACCCCCTAGAGCCGGGGTCAGGCCCCGTATGGGGCCTGACCCCTTCTAGGCTCCTCCCGATATAGCCCGGTTCCAGGCCATGACGCTCAAACGCATCCAGCGGTATATACACTCGGTTCTTGCGCCAGTCGATGGCCACGTCCTGCCAGAAATTCGCCAGTTGCAGTCCGGTGCAGATCGCATCGGCGCATTCGAAATTGCCTGTATCGGCGCGGCCATATAGATGCAGCATCAGGCGGCCGACCGGGTTGGCGGAGCGCCTGCAGTAATCCAGCAACTGGGGCAGGTTCTCGTAGCGATGCACGGTCACGTCCTGTTCGAAGGCAGATAGCAGGTCGTAGAAGGGTTGCAAGGGCAAGGCATGCCGGCGGATGGTGCCGGCCAGCGGCCCGAAGACATCGCTCAGGGGATGATCGTGAGGCCAGCGCGCCGCGCCGCGTCCGATCTGCGCAAGCGCTTCGCGATATGTCTCCAGCGCTTGCAGGCGTTGCGCCGGTCCGGCGTCTCCTTCGTCGGCGATGTCGTCGGCGCTTCGGGCATAGCGGTAGATATCCGTGACAGCCGCACGCAGGCGGCGTGGCAGGAGCAAGGAGGCAACGGGAAAGTTCTCATAGTGGTCGACGGCCATAGCTGCGCAGTATAAGACAAGGTCGTCATGCACCGTGTCTTGGTTTAGACTTCACCATTCTATTTTGGAGTTGCCATGCCCCGTCCTATTTCAGCGACGATCTCCTTATCGTCTCTGGCCCACAACCTGGCCACCGTCAGCAATCAGCTGGAAGCCGCGTGCGCGCAGAACGGCCGCAAGCGTCCGAGCATATGGGCGGTCATCAAGGCCAATGCCTATGGCCACGGGATACGCAACGCCGTGCCGGCTTTCGCGCAAGCCGACGGCCTGGCCATGCTGGATTTCGACGAGGCGCTGCTATGCCGGGAATTGGGCTGGAACAAGCCATTGCTGCTGCTTGAAGGCTTGTTCGAGCCGGGCGACGTTGCCGTGCTCGATCAGCATCGCCTGGTGTCCGCCGTGCATTGCCAGGAGCAGATCGACATCCTGGCGGCGTCCAAGGTGTCGCGCCCGCTCGATGTCTTCGTCAAGCTGAATAGCGGCATGAATCGCCTGGGCTTCGCGCCCGAGCAGTATTCCGACGCATTCCGTCGGCTCTTGGCGCTGCACGAGCGCGGCACCGTCAATATCGTCGGAAAAATGAGCCATTTCGCGCGTGCCGACGACGACCCGGACGCCACCCGGCGGCAACTGGATCTCTTCATCAAGGCCACGCAGGGCCTGCCGGGTTCGGTCAGTGTCTGCAATTCCGCCGCGACGCTCACCCCGACGATCTGGCCCGCACTGCCGGCTGGTCCGGATCAATGGGTGCGTCCCGGCATCTGCCTGTATGGGGCGTCTCCCTTCGATGGGCGCACGGCGGACGAGCTCGGACTGATGCCTGCGCAGACGCTGGCGGCGAAACTGATCGGTGTGAGCGAGCTTCAGGCCGGAGCATCGGTGGGATACGGCTATACATTCACCTCCTCCGCCAAGATGCGTATCGGCGTGGTGGCCTGCGGCTATGCCGATGGCTATCCCCGCCATGCCGGCACCGGCACGCCGGTCACCGTCGACGGCGTGCGCACGCGCTTGCTGGGGCGCGTTTCCATGGATATGCTCGTGGTCGATCTGACACCCGTGCCGAACGCACACGTCGGCAGCCATGTCGTCCTGTGGGGCCAGGGCGGCCCTTCGGTGGACGAAGTTGCCAAGGCAGCCGGCACGATCGGCTATGAATTATTGTGCGCAGTCGCGCCCCGTGTGCCAAAATTTGCCGTTTGACACACACCGATGTGTATTTGATGAATCGCCAAATCAAGGAAATCGCGTGAAGAACAAGTGTGTACTGATAACGGGTGCGACAAAGGGAATAGGCTGGGCCATCAGCCAGCGGCTCGCGGATCTGGGCTGCCATGTCGTGGGCCTGGCGCGAAATACGCAGGACATCGATTTTCCGGGCTATCTGTATTCCTGTGACCTCAGCAACGCCGGTGAAACCGAAGACATGCTGCGCGTCATTCGCGAAAAATACCCGGTCGATGCGGTCGTCAATAACGTGGGCATGGTCAGGCCGGAGCCCCTGGGCGAAATCGACCTGGGGTCGCTTTACCAGGTGTTCGACCTCAACGTGCGGGTGGCCGTCCAGGTGACGCAGACTTTCGTCGCGTCCATGAAGGCGCGCAAGGAAGGGCGCATCGTGAACATCTGCAGCCGGGCGACGCACGGCTCCCTAAACCGCAGCAGCTATTCGGCCGCCAAGAACGCGCTGATCGGATGCACGCGCACCTGGGCGCTCGAACTGGCGCCCTACGGCATTACCGTCAATGCGGTTTCTCCCGGGCCGATCGAGACCGAGCTGTTCCGCGCCGGCCATCCCGCCGGCAGCGACGCCGAAAAAAGGGCCTTGGCATCCACGCCCATGGGGCGCCTGGGTTCGCCGGCCGACGTGGCGGCGGCGGTCACTTTCCTTCTTGGGGACGAAGCCGGCTTCATCACCGGGCAGGTGCTCGGCGTGGACGGCGGCGGCAGCTTGGCGGGCCGAAGCTGATGGGGTCAGACCCCGCACGGGGTCTGATCCCGGCTCTGTATCGGCCATCGTTGCGGTTGGGGTCAGACCCCATGCGGGGTCTGACCCCCGCTCTGCATCGGCTGTGGTTGTGGATGGGGTCAGACCCCATGCGGGGTCTGACCCCGGCTCTGCGCGGGCTGTCGTTGAAGTTGGGGTCAGACCCGGTACGGGGTCTGACCCCTCTGCCGGTTAAACTTGCGTGATGGCCAAGTCTAAAACCTTATTCGTATGCAGTGATTGCGGCGGTACCTGCCCGAAATGGGAAGGGAAATGCCCGCATTGCGGATCCTGGAACACCTTGCAGGAAACGCGCGAGTCCGCGGCGCCGGCGCATCGCTTTGCACCGCTGGCGGGCGCCAGCCCCGTGCGCAGTCTTGCCGAAATCGAAGCGCGCGAGCTGCCCAGGCAGCCCTCGGGCATTTCCGAGTTCGATCGCGTGCTGGGCGGCGGCCTCGTATCCGGCGCCGTCGTGCTGATCGGCGGCGACCCGGGCATAGGCAAGTCCACCTTGCTGCTTCAGGCCCTGGTGTCGCTGTCGCAGGCGGTCAAAGTGCTCTATGTGACCGGCGAGGAATCCGCCGAGCAGGTCGCCTTGCGGGCGCGCCGGCTCGAACTCGTCACCAGCGAGGTCAACCTGCTGGCCGAAATCCGGCTCGAATCCATCATGGCGGCCCTGGCCGAGCAGAAGCCCAGCGTCGCCGTCATAGACTCGATACAAACGCTTTATTCGGGCGAGCTGAGCGCCGCCCCGGGATCGGTCTCGCAAGTCCGTGAATGCGCCGCCCAGTTGACGCGCCTCGCCAAGCAGACCGGCATCACCATTGTCCTCATCGGGCACGTCACCAAGGACGGCGCGCTGGCCGGACCGCGTGTGCTGGAGCACATCGTTGACACCGTGCTTTATTTTGAGGGCGACACGCACTCGTCGTTCCGGTTGATCCGAGCCTTCAAGAACCGTTTTGGCGCCGTCAATGAGCTGGGCGTCTTCGCCATGACGGACCGCGGCCTGCGCGGCGTGGCGAATCCGTCGGCCCTGTTCCTGTCCCAGCACGAAAAGAACGTGCCAGGCTCCTGCGTGATGGCGACGCAAGAGGGTACGCGCCCCTTGCTGGTCGAGATCCAGGCGCTCGTCGACAGCGCCCACAGTCCGAATCCCCGCCGGCTTTCCGTCGGCCTGGAATCCACCCGCCTGGCCATGCTGCTTGCGGTGCTGCACCGGCACGCGGGAGTGGCCACCTTCGACCAGGACGTTTTCGTCAACGCGGTCGGGGGCGTGAAGATCACCGAGCCGGCGGCCGATCTCGCGGTGCTGCTGGCCATCATGTCTTCGCTCAACAACAAGCCTTTGCCGCCGGGCCTGGCCGTCTTCGGCGAGGTCGGACTGGCCGGCGAGATCCGTCCTGCGCCCAGAGGACAGGAACGCTTGCGCGAAGCGGCCAAGCTAGGCTTCAGCATTGCACTCATCCCGAAGGCCAATGCGCCCAGGCAGCCCATCGAAGGCCTGGAGATCTGGGCCGTCGATCGGGTCAGCGACGCCATCTCACGTTTGCGCGAGGCACGCTGAGTGGACTACTGGTCGCTATGGTACGTGCTGATTCCCGCATGCCTGGCCGTGGGCGCGCTCATCGGCTTCACGGGAGGCGTGTTGGGCATAGGCGGGGGGCTGCTTGCCATTCCGCTGTTGGGCCTGGCCCTGGGCATGGAGCAGCAGGCGGCACAGGGTACGGCCTTGATCATGGTCGCGCCGGCCGTGCTCCTGACGGTACGCAAATACAACCAGCACGACAAGGTCAACCTGCGGGCCGCCGGCGCCGGAGCGGTCGGGGCGATTGTCTTCACCTGGGTCGGCGCCCAGATCGCGCTGGGCGCCGACCCGGTGTTCCTGCGCCGAATCTATGCGGGCTTCGTCCTGTGCATCGCGATATTCTATTTTCACCAGAGCGCCTCGCGGCGCCGCAAGGCCGCTCCGGCCGCCAGCCGCCGCCAGCCGGAGCACTACCATTCGGCCTGGTTTGCCCTGATCGGCATGATTGCCGGCATGACGGGCGGCATCTTCGGCGTCGGAGGGTCGGTCCTGGTCATTCCTATCCTGACCACGATGTTCCGCCTGACCCAGACTTGCGCACAGGCCCTGGCGCTGACGATGATGATCCCCAGTACCTTTGTGGCGCTGTTCACCTACACCGCGCATGGGCGGGCCGACTGGCTGATCGGCGTTCCGCTTGCGCTGGGCAGCGTCCTGATGGTGCCTTACGGCGTCAAGCTGGCTTATGCATTGCCCGAACCCAGGTTGAAGCTCATCTTTGCCTGCATGCTGCTTGTTATCATGGTGCTCCTGCTCGTGAAGGCCTGATTTCATGCACACTTTCCTGTCCTCCTATCTCTGGCCCGGCCTGCGGGCGCTGCGTCGCGACTGGCGCTCGGGCGAGTTGCGGCTGCTTCTGCTGGCATTGATCCTGGCGGTTTCAGCGGTGACGGCCGTCGGGTTCCTGGCCGACAGGCTCGATCGTGCGCTGCAGCGGGACTCCGGCCAGTTGCTGGGCGGCGATCTGGCGATCGATGCCGATGCCCCCATTCCGCCCGAGTTCCTGCAAGAGGCGGCCGAGCGGCGGCTGCAGACGGTGCAGACGCTGCAGTTTCCCTCCATGGCCAGCAGCGGGGACAACACCCAGCTCGTGGCATTGAAGGCGGTGACCGATCTCTATCCCCTGCGTGGCGAACTGCGTGTGGCCGAATCCGCCAATGGGCCGCCCGTGACCGCCGCGCATGGCCCCTTGGCGGGAGAGGCATGGGTCGATGGCCAGCTGCTGAATCTGCTTGGCCTGAAGGTGGGCGACCGCATGGCCGTGGGCGATACGCACTTGAAAATAGGCCGCATCATCGCCTATGAGCCCGATCGTGGAATGCGTTTCATCAATGTGGCTCCACGCCTGCTGATGCGCGTGGACGATCTGCCGGCGACCGGCCTTGTGGCCCCTGGCAGCCGCATACGCTATCAGTTGCTGGCGGCGGGCGAGGCGGGCGACATCGACCGGTTCCGGTCCTGGGTGCAGCCCCGGCTCGAGCGCGGACAGCGGATCAGCACACTGGAAAGCAGCCGACCGGAAATACAGCGCACGCTGGCACGCGCCCAGAATTTTCTGCTCCTGGTCGCCATGCTCACGGTCGTGATCGCGGCCGTCGCCATCGCACTGGCCGCCAGGCGCTTCGGCCAGCGCCACCATGACGGCGTCGCCATCATGCGCTGCCTGGGCGCGCGCACCCGGCAGCTTTCCGCCATGCTCTGGATAGAGTTCATCGTCCTGGGGCTGATGGCCGGCGTGGTGGGATGCGTGGCGGGATTCCTCGCGCATCAGGGGCTGGTCGCCATTGTTTCCGAATGGCTGAAAACCAGCCTGCCGAATGCCGGCCCGCTGCCTGCGCTGCAGGGTCTGGCGGCGGGTCTGTTGCTGTTGCTGGGCTTCGCCTTGCCTCCTTTGGCGGGGTTGCCTCGGGTGGCGCCCGTCAGGGTATTGCGTCGTGATGCCGCGCTGTCGCCAGCCAAACATGGGCCGGCCTACCTGATGGGGGCTGCCTCCTTCCTGCTGCTGCTTTGGTGGATGTCGGGCGATCTCAAGCTCAGCTTCATCGTCGGGGGCGGTTTCCTGGTGTCGGTGCTGGTCTTTGCCGCGTTGGCGTGGGGCTTGCTGCGCATCCTCGATGCCGCGCGCAAGCGGCTGGCTGGTTCCCCTTCGCTGCGTTTCGCGCTGGCGGGCATGGCGCGCAGGCGCGGCCTGACGATCACCCAGCTCTGCGCGCTGTCCATGGGGCTGATGATACTTTTGCTGCTCGCCCTCACGCGCAACGACCTGCTGCGCGGCTGGCAGAGCACGTTGCCGCCCGATGCGCCCAATACATTCGTGATCAATATTCAGCCGGACCAGCGCGAGGCGGTGGTCGAGACCCTGAGCGCGGCCGGAATTCCCGATGTCGTCCTGTCGCCGATGGTCCGGGGCAGGCTGGTCGCCATCAACCAGCAGCCCGTGGATGCGGACCACTACGAGGACGACAGGGCCAAGCGCATGGTGGACCGCGAGTTCAACCTGTCCCACGCCCAGGCGCTGCCGGCAAGCAACCGCATCACGGAGGGGCGCTGGCTGGATCCCCGGCGATCGGAGCTCGCCCTGGAGAGCGGGCTGGCCCAGACGCTGGGCGTCGGTGTCGGCGATACCATGACCTTCGACGTGGCGGGGCAAAGCATCGAGGCGACGGTCAGCGGCCTGCGCAAGGTCAACTGGGATTCCTTCGAGGCAAACTTCTTTGCGCTGCTCAGCCCGGCGGCCTTGCGCGATGCCCCGGCAACCTTCATCACCTCCATACACGTCGAGCCGGGCCGTCACGGGGATCTCGCGCAGCGGCTGCTGCAACAGTTTCCCAACCTGACGCTGTTCGATATCGGCGCGATACTGGGGCAAGTCGAACACATCCTGGACAGGGCCGTGCAAGCGGTGCAGTTCCTGTTCATCTTCGCGGTCCTGGCGGGCGCCCTGGTATTGGGAGCCAGCCTGTTCTCGACGCGCGACGAGCGCATGCATGAAGTCGCCGTCCTGCGCGCGCTCGGCGCCAGCGGCCGGCAGCTGAAGCAGGCCTTGCGGGTCGAGCTTTCCATCATCGGCATCATGGCCGGGCTGATGGCCGCCTTTGCAGCGGTAGCCATCGCAGCGCTGCTGGCGCGGCATGTCTTTGATTTTCCACTGGGCATACCGTGGTGGCCATGGGTCGCCGGCATGGCTGCGGGCCTCGCCATATCGCTGGCGGGCGGCAGCGCGGCGCTGGCCGGCGTACTCAAAACGTCGCCGCTGGCTTCCTTGCGGGTGGTGTCATGAAGGGGCGGACCATCGATTTTCGCGACCATGCCCTGAAAGACGGCATGCTGCGCTACGATGCACAGCGTATTTCCGAGCCGGGCGGTGATCTGCTCGATCCTGCCGGCGCGCGCCTCGAAGCGCAAGCCGTGGACCAGGGTGGGCGGCAGGCGGCATGGTATGTAAAAGGGGAGTTCGGCGAAGGCGTGCTGCGGCACTACCGGCGCGGCGGCCTGATGGCCAGATTCAGCGCTAATCGCTACTTGTGGCTGGGCGCCGAGCAGACCCGTTCTTTTGCCGAGGCGGAGCTGCTGCGCTACATGTATCAGCGCGGCCTGGCCGTGCCCCGGCCATTGGCCGCGGCGTACTGGCGCAGCGGGTTCGCCTACACGGCTGCACTGCTGACCGAGCGGATTGCCGATGCGCGTCCGCTGCGGCAGTCGCTCGAAGGCGGGCATCATGCCGAAGTCGCCCTGGCCATCTTCGCCATGCATGAAGCGGGTGTCTGGCATGCAGATCTGAACGCATACAATATTTTGCTGGACGCGCAGGGCAAGGTCTGGCTGATCGATTTCGACAAGGGCCGCAGGGTGGTGTTGTCGCAGGAGCGCCGCCGGGCCAACCTTTTGCGGCTGCGCCGTTCGCTCATCAAGCTGGCCGGGGACAGCGGGCTGCAGTGGTGGACCGAACTCAATATCGCCTACGATTTGCTTTCCCGGGCCAAAGGCCCCCTGTAGCCGGAAAAAGCTTTATCATCACGCCTTTTGGCTTTGTGTATTTCTGGGAGGCTTGCAATGAAACTCACGGTGAAAACACTGATTCTGGGTGTGGCTCTTGCCATGGCGACGTCTTCCGCGATGGCGCAAGGCAAGGTCGTGAACGTCTACAACTGGGCGGAATATACGGCGCCCGATACAATTTCGGGTTTCGAGAAATCGACCGGCATCAAGGCCCGCTACGATGTCTATGACAGCAACGACACATTGCAGGCCAAGCTGCTGACGGGCAAGTCGGGCTACGACGTGGTGGTGCCGTCCACCCATTATGCCGCCCGGCAGATCGAAGGCGGCCTGTTCCAGAAACTGGACAAATCCAAGATACCCAACTGGAAATACCTGGATCCGGACATCATGAACATTGTCGCGGCCGTCGATCCGGGCAATGAATACCTGGTTCCCTGGGGCTATGGCACCAACGGCCTGGGCTATAACGTGACCAAGGTCCGCGAGATATTCGGGCAGGATGCCGACCTGGGCAACTGGGACATGCTGTTCAAGCCCGAGAATGCCGAAAAGCTGAAGGGCTGCGGCATCTCCATGCTGGACGAGGCGGCGCAGGTATTTCCCGCCGTGCTGCACTACCTGGGCAAGGATCCCAACAGCAGCAATACCGATGACTACAAGCAGGCGCTGGCCTTGCTCAAATCCATACGGCCCTACATCCGGCAGTTCAGTTCGTCCGGCTATATCGACGAGCTGGCGGCCGGCGACCTGTGCATGGTCTATGGTTTTTCCGGCGACGTCATGATCGCCGCCCACCGGGCCAAAGAAGCGGGCAAGAGCTACAAGATCGACTACTACATCCCCGCCGGCGGGGCGCCCGCCTGGTTCGACACCATGGCTATCCCGAAGGATGCCGCGAACGTCGAGGCGGCGCATGCGTTCATCAATTACATCGAAACGCCCGAGGTCCATGCGGCGATCACCAACGTCATGTTCTATCCCAACGCCAATAAAGAGGCGCGCAAGCACGTGGTGAAGGACGTCGCGGACAACCCCATGATCTATCCGCCGGCGGAAGTCTCCAAGAGCTTGTACGTCATCAAGCCTCAGCCACTGCCGGTGCAGCGCCTGCAGACACGGATGTGGGCGGAACTCAAGTCGGGGCGCTGATCATCATGGCCGATATTCGACCCGCGGCGCCTTCCTGGTCCGGGGATGCGGACGAGTTCGTCCGCGTCGAGGACGTCGTCAAGATCTTTGGTGACACGGTCGCGGTGCGATCGGTGAACCTGTCTGTACGCCGCCATGAAATGTTCGCCCTGCTGGGCAGCTCGGGCTGCGGAAAATCAACGCTGCTACGCATGCTGGCCGGATTCGAAGAGGCGACCTCGGGGCGCATCTTCCTCGATAACGAAGACATTACCCATCTGCCTCCGTATCGCCGCCCTGTGAACATGATGTTCCAGTCCTATGCCTTGTTCCCGCACATGACGGTCGAGGCCAACGTGGCATTCGGCTTGAAGCAGGAAGGCGTGCCCAAGCACGAGATCAACGAGCGAGTGTTCGAAGCGCTCGACCTGGTGCAAATGGCCGGCTTTGCCCGCCGCAAGCCGCATCAGCTGTCCGGCGGCCAGCAGCAGCGGGTTGCGCTCGCCCGCAGCCTGGTGAAGCGTCCCAAGCTGTTGCTGCTTGACGAGCCCATGTCGGCGCTCGACAAGCAGATACGCCAGAAGACGCAGATCGAGCTGGTGAAGATCCTGGATCAGGTCGGGGTGACCTGCATCATGGTCACCCACGACCAGGAAGAGGCCATGACCATGGCCAACCGGCTCGCCGTCATGAGCGAGGGGCAGATCGTCCAATACGGTACGCCGCAAGATGTCTACGCTTTTCCGAATTCGCGTTTCGTGGCGGGCTTCATTGGTTCGACGAATCTGTTCACGGGCACCATCGTGGTCGATGAACCCGACCATGTCCTGATTGAAAGCGGCGAGCTGCCCCGCCCGCTGTATGTCAGCCATGGGGTCAGCGAACCGCTGGGCATGGAGGTGCACGTTTCCATCCGGCCGGAAAACATACGCGTGCTGCGGGAGCAGCCCGAAAGTGAATCGAATTGGGGCCATGGCATGGTCAGCCACGTGGCATGGCTGGGCGGCTACGCCCGATACCAGGTCAGGCTGGATTCCGGTCTGATCGTCGAAGCCACAGTGCCCAGCCTGGTGCTGGCGCAGGCCGATGCCCCCGGCATCGACGACGAGGTATACGTGGCCTGGTCGGACGACAGCGCAAACGTCTTGTCATCATGAAGCGCATATCCTGGCATAACCTTCCGGCAAGGCGGCTATTGGCCATCGGCCCGCCTTTCCTGTGGCTGGGGCTTTTCCTGCTGGTGCCTTTCCTGCTGGTGCTGAAGATCAGCTTCGCCGATCTGCAGTTCGGCGTACCGCCTTATACGGCGCTGACGCAGCTCAAGGACGAAACCCTGACGTTTGCCCTCAGCCTCAGGGGCTACGCCTTGCTGTTCAGCGACAGCCTGTATATCGCCACCTACCTGAATTCGGTCAAGATGGCCGCGCTGACGACGCTGTGCTGCGCGCTGATCGGCTACCCCATGGCGTACTACATTGCGCGGTCGCGGCCGGCGCTGCGCAACCTGCTGCTTCTGGGCGTCATTCTTCCCTTCTGGACATCGCTGCTGCTGCGTGTGTATGCCTGGGTCGGAATTCTGCGCAACGATGGGCTGCTGAACAACTTCCTGATGTGGCTGGGCCTGATCGATAGCCCGCTGGAGATCTATCGCACCGACGTCGCGGTATACATCGGCCTGGTCTATGCCTATCTGCCTTTCTTCATCCTCCCGCTGTATGCGAACCTCGTCAAACTCGACGTGCGCCTGCTGGAGGCCGCCTATGACCTGGGCGCGCGACCCTGGCGCGCCTTCCTGAGCGTCACGCTTCCCATGTCCATGCCCGGTGTGGTCGCGGGGGCGCTGCTGGTATTCATCCCTTCGGTTGGTGAATACGTGATTCCCGAAATGCTGGGTGGCGCGGATACGCTCATGATGGGGCGCGTGATGTGGACCGAGTTCTTCAACAATGCCGACTGGCCGATGGCGGCCGCCGTCACCTGCGTCATGGTGCTGCTGTTGCTGGTTCCGCTTGTTCTGTTCCAGTACAACCAGGTCAAGCAGATGGAAAATCGGAGAATGGGGGCGAAATGACCAGGCCAGATCCCGTCCTGAGAGCCGTCACGCTGACGCTCGGCTACGCTTTCCTCTATATCCCCATACTTTGCCTGATGGCGTTCTCGTTCAACGACTCGTCCATGATGACGTCCTGGACGGGGTTCTCCTTCAAATGGTATGTAGAGCTTTTCAATGACCAGGCCTTGCTGAGCGCGGCACGCCTGTCGCTGCTGATCGCCGCCCTTACCGCCACCACGGCCGTGGTGATCGGCACCTGGGCGGGCTACGTGCTGGCGCGCATGGGGCGCTTCCGGGGCTTTTCCATCTATATCGGCATGGTCAGCGCGCCTTTGGTGATCCCCGAGGTGGTCCTGGGCATATCCCTGCTGCTGATGTTCGTCGAGATCAGCGATCTGCTTGGGTGGCCCGACGGCAACGGAGTATTCACGATCTGGGTGGGTCACGTGACGCTTTGCATGGCGTATGTGGCGGTCATCATCCAGTCCCGCATCCGCGATCTGGACCGGTCCCTGGAAGAGGCCGCGCTGGATCTGGGCGCCACGCCGCTCAAGGTGTTCTTCCACATCACTCTGCCGCTGATCCTGCCCGCGCTCATGGCGGGCTGGCTGCTGGCCTTCACCTTGTCGCTGGACGATGTCGTGATAGCATCGTTCCTGTCGGGGCCGGGCTACACCACCTTGCCTCTCGAAATCTTCTCGCGCGTGCGCCTGGGCCTGAAGCCGGAAATCAATGCCCTGGCCACGCTCTTCATCTTGCTGGTCGGCATCTTCGTGGTCGTGGCCAACCGGATGCAGCGGCGCAGCGAGGCGGGACCCTAAGCAAGGAAGGGGTCAGACCCCATAGGGTCTGACCCCAACTGTAGCGCTAGGGCCTGCGAAAGCCAGGGGTCGGACCCCGTATGGGGTATGACCCCAACTCAGTCAACGCAATAAAGGAAACCCCATGCAAACCGTGCATCTCTATGGCTTGAAGAAGTGCAGCACATGCGTCAAGGCCACGAGCTGGCTTGAGCAGGAGGGCATTTCCTTCCAGTTCACCGATTATCGCGATCATCCTGTGGCCCCGGAACATTTACGGGCCTGGGCCGACGCGCTGGGAGGCTGGGAGAAGCTCGTCAATCGCGCCTCCATGACCTGGCGCAATCTTCCTGACGACCGCAAGTCGCCGGCCACGCCCGAACAATGGCTGGCCCTGATCGCGGAGTTTCCCGCGCTGGTCCGGCGGCCGGTCGCCGTCGATGCCGACGGTGGCGTGGGCATCGGGTTTTCCGAAAAAAAATACGCCGAGCGATTCGCCGGCTAGACAGGCTTCATTCATGCTCACCCAAACACAACTCAAGCAGAACGTTGCGGCTGCGGCCATGGAATTCGTTCTTCCGCTGCTGACGCCCTCCACCGTGCTCGGTGTCGGCACCGGCTCGACCGTCGATCTCTTCATCGATGCCCTGGCGCCGCATAAACACCGCTTTCGTGGCGCCGTATCCAGCTCCGAGCGCAGTTCGTCGCGCATGGCGGCGCTGGGCATACCGGTTTTCGACCTGAACGAGGTCCAGGCCATGCCTTTGTACGTGGACGGCGCCGATGAGGTCGATCACGAACTGAACATGATCAAGGGCGGAGGCGGAGCGCTGACCCGCGAAAAAATCGTGGCATCGGTGGCCGAGCGTTTCATATGCATCGTCGATGAATCCAAACGGGTGCAAGTGCTCGGGAAGTTTCCGCTCCCGGTCGAAGTCATTCCGATGGCGCGGGAGTCCGTGGCGCGCCGCTTGACGGCGCTGGGGGGGAAGCCGGCGCTGCGCGAGGGGTTCATCACCGACAACGGCTGCCAGATCCTCGATGTGTCTGGGCTTTCCATCGATTCGCCGGCGCAATTCGAGGCCGAGCTCAACAATATTCCCGGTGTGGTGTGCTGCGGGTTGTTCGCGCTTTCCGGCGCGAGCGTTGTCCTGATGTCGACCCAGCAAGGCGTGCGCCAACTGACGAAATCATCGTCATGAATGCGTAATATTTGGCTGATACACTTATATGGTGATACGCTGTTTTTTCCATATCCGCTGTGACCGAAGGCTGACATGTCCGAGCATACCAACAAGCAATTTCATTCCGATCTGGAAACGACCCGATCGCTTTTCCTGCAAATGGGCGGCCTCGTCGAGTCCATGGTCCGGGACGCGATGGAAGCGCTGGCCACCGGCGATATCGATCTGGTCGACCAAGTGCGCGAGCGCGAGAAAGAGGTCAATCGCCTCGAGGTCGACATCGACGAGCGCATCGGCCTTCTTATTGCGCGCAACCAGCCCACCGCGGTCGACCTGCGCCTCCTGCTTTCAGTATCCAAGATGCTGACCGACATGGAGCGCTCGGGCGACGAAGCCGAGAAAATCGCAAAGATTGCTCGCCGCCTGCACGAAACGAACGGCTACGGGCATTACGAGCCTGTGGTCGAACTCCGCCACATGTCCAGCTTCGTCACGGCCATGATCCGCGATTGCCTGGACGCCTTTGCGCGCATGGATCCGGTGCATGCCGCCAGGGTCGTGCGCAACGACAAGGAAGTCGACAAAGAATGGAAGGGGTCTTTGCGGCACATCATCACCTACATGATCGAGGACCCGCGCACCATTTCGCATTCCATCGATCTGATCTTCATCGCCCGCGCCCTGGAGCGCATCGGCGACCACGCCAAGAATATGTCCGAGCGCGTCATCTACATGGTGCGCGGCGACGACGTGCGCCATACGGGCATCAAGAACACAGAGCGCCTGGCCAGGGGCGAGACCATCGAAGACGACAGCTAAACCATTCCGGGGGTCAGACCCCGTACGGGGTCTGACCCCAAAAAAAGGGCCGGACCCCGCATGGGGTCTGACCCCCACCAAAAACAAAGGGCCATCCCCCGCATGGGGCATGGCCCTTGTCCAAAAAAGCGAGGGGTCAGAACCCCTCTGGGGTCTGACCCCATCAAGCTGACGGAGGTACGTAGCCTTGCGCCTCGACGTCGGCGTCTTCGAACAGAAAGCTTTCCATTTGCTGCTGCAGATACTTGCGGGCGCGCGAATCCGCAAGATTCAGCCGGTTCTCATTGACCAGGCGGGTCTGGGTGTCCATCCATTGTGCCCAGGCCTCCTTTGAAATGCTTTGCCAGATCCGGACCCCGAGCTCTCCGGGATACGGAGGAAAATCCAGCCCCTCGGCTTCGCGCTTGAGTTTCGCGCATTGGACCATGCGTGCCATGATGCTGCCACCTTCTTGAAAATGTTCACCAACCAAGTATTGTACTCGCCTTATAGTTTCTTTATGAAAATCAGGCTGTTGCGCGAGCGGTTGTAATGAGCCTGGCGGTCTTTGGGCAGGTCGGAAACGCCGCCCTGCACAAAGCCGCGCTTGATGAACCAATGCGAGGTGCGGGTCGTCAGGACGAACAGGCGTTTGGCGCCCATGGCGCGGGCGCGCAATTCGGCATGCCGCAACAGCATTTCGCCTTCGCCGGTGCCTTGCCATTCCTGCTGCACCACCAGGCACGCCATTTCGGCCATGCCGTCGTTGAGGTAGGGCGTGATCGCCACGCAGCCGTAGATCACCCCATCGTGCTCCAGGACGGTGAACTGTTCCACGTCGCGTTCGATGACGGCGCGGCCCCGGGGGACCAGGGTGCCATCGGCCTCCAGCGGTTCGATGAGCTGGACGATGGCGCCCACGTCGTCCACGGTGGCGGGGCGCAGGTCGTCGAGCGTGTCCTCGACCACCATGGTGCCTACGCCGTCATGGGTGAAAATTTCGAGCAATATGCTGCCGTCCAGCGTATACGGCACCAAATGGGCGCGCGCGACGCCGCGCTTGACGGCTCGCGACGCATGCGTGAGAAAGAAGGCGGTGTCCTCGTCGAGCTTGCCGGTGGCCAGGAGCTTGTCGGCGTCTTCACGGGCCAGTTCGGTGTCGACGGTGCCGTCCTCGTCCCGCACGGTGCGGTCCTGCGTCAGGAAAATGAGCTTTTCAGCGCGCAGGGCGATGGCGGAGCTGGTGGCCAGGTCTTCCATCGCCAGGTTGAATGCTTCGCCGGTGGGCGAAAAGCCCAGCGGCGACAGCAGGGCGATCGCACCTTGATTGATGACGTTCTTGATGGCGTCGATGTCCATCTTGCGCACGGCGCCCGCGTGCTTGTAGTCGACGCCGTCGATGACACCGACGGGCCGCGCCGTGACGAAATTGCCCGAAAACACACGGATCTGTGCATGCGACATGGGCGTATTGGGCAAGCCCTGGCTGAATGCGGCTTCGATGTCCAGGCGTATTTCGCCGGCCGCTTCCTTGGCGCATTCCAGCGCTTCCGGGCTTGTGGGTTCCGTGCCGCGCCCGAATTGCGTCTGGAAGCCTTTGAGCTTGAGCTGCTCATTGACCTGAGGACGCGAGCCATGCACGAGCACGAGCTTGACGCCCAGCGCAGACAACAGGGAAAGATCCTGGATCAGAGTGTTCAGGGCGCCGTCGCTGACCAGTTCGCCGCCAAAGGCGACGACGAAGGTCTTGCCGCGAAAGTCGTGCACATAAGGAGCCACTTCGCGAAACCATCGCACAAATTGAGCCGGAGCGAATTCTGGAGCATCCTGGGCGGAGAGCGTGGTATTGGTCGTGGTCATGTCGTGGGCAGCATACAAAAAGAGAGTTGGCTTGTGCAAAATTATAATAAGGCTCAGCCTACTCAATAGAAGTTTCATGCAAGAGCCTGTCATTTTGTCAGAAAACGAACACATCGGCCCGCGCAAGAGCCGCGAACAGCCAGGCCGGGACGCCCGCAAGCCGCGTCCCGAGCCGAGGACGGTGCGCGTCCCGCCGCCCATCAAGTATCCGGAGGACCTGCCCGTCAGCGCGCGCCGGGACGATATCGCCGCGGCCATTCAGGCGCATCAGGTCATCATCGTGAGCGGCGAGACGGGTTCGGGCAAGACGACGCAACTGCCCAAGATATGCCTGGAGCTGGGCCGGGGCCTGCAGAAGATAATCGGCCACACGCAGCCGCGCAGGCTGGCCGCGACGTCGGTGGCCAAGCGCATCGCCGAAGAGCTGGATACCGAATTGGGCGACTGGGTGGGGTATCAGATCCGCTTCAATGACCGCAGCGGCCCCAATGCCGCCATCAAGCTGATGACCGACGGCATATTGCTTGCGGAGTCGCAGCGGGACCCGCTTTTGCGCCGCTACGATACGATCATCATCGACGAGGCGCACGAACGCAGCCTCAATATCGATTTCCTCCTGGGCTACCTCCGGCAATTGCTGCCCAGGCGCCCTGATTTGAAGCTCATCATCACCTCCGCGACGATCGACGCCGAGCGTTTCGCCCGGCATTTCGAGCAGCGCGGCAAGCCCGCGCCCGTCATCGAAGTCTCGGGCCGTCTTTATCCGGTCGATGTGCTGTACCGGCCGGTGGTTCAAGAGAATGCGGACGGCGAGGAGGGCAGGGACCGGAAATCCGCCGGGGATGAAGAGCGCGACCTGATCGATGCGGTGGTCGATGGCGTGGCGGAGTGCGCCCGCCATGGCCCGGGCGACGTGCTGGTGTTCCTTCCGGGCGAGCGGGAAATACGCGAAACGGTGGAAGCGCTGCGCAAGCACCACCCGCCGGGAACCGAGGTGCTGCCTCTGTATGCGCGGCTGTCGCAGGCCGAGCAGGAGCAGATTTTCCGTCCTCGGGGCAGCGGCCGCCGCGTCGTGCTTGCCACCAACGTGGCCGAGACCTCTCTTACCGTGCCCGGCATACGCTACGTCGTCGACAGCGGCTTGGCGCGCGTCAAGCGTTATTCCTGGCGCAACAAGGTCGAGCAATTGCGCATCGAGCCCATCAGCCAGGCATCCGCCAATCAACGAGCGGGCCGTTGCGGCCGTATCGGCCCCGGGGTATGCATACGTCTGTATGACGAGACGGATTTCAAGCGACGCGCGCCATTCACGGATCCCGAAATCCTCAGGTCCTCGCTGGCTTCGGTGATCCTGCGCATGAAGGCGCTGAAGCTGGACGACATCGAGACCTTTCCCTTTGTCGACCAGCCATCGGGCCGGGCTATCGCAGACGGCTACCACCTGTTGCAGGAATTGGGGGCGATCGATGAAAGCAACCGCCTGACCGAGACCGGCCGCGCGTTGGCGCGCCTGCCCATCGATCCCCGCCTGGCGCGCATGATCCTGGCGGCGCGCGAGCAGCAGTGCCTGGCGGAAATGCTCGTCATCACCTCCGCGCTGTCCGTTCAGGACCCGCGCGACCGGCCCATGAGCGAACGCGATGCGTCCGAAGCGGCGCACGCCAAGTTCGCCGACGATAGGTCCGAATTCCTCTCCTTCATCAAGCTTTGGCGGTGGTATGCGGAGCAAGTCGAACACAAGGCGTCCCAGCGCAAGCTGGTCGCCCTGTTGCGGCAGAATTTCCTGTCTCCGCTCAGGCTGCGCGAGTGGCGCGACGTGCACAGCCAACTGGCCGCACTCGTGGGCGAGCAGGGCTGGCGCGTCAATCCTTCGGAGGCTACCTACGAGCAAGTCCACATGGCGCTGCTCTCGGGCCTGCTGGGCAACATCGGCACCAAGAGCGAAGAGGCGAGCGGCTACCAGGGCGCGCGCGACATCCGCTTCCAGATTCACCCGGGCTCGCGCCTGGTAAAAAAGGCGGGACGCTGGATCGTGGCCGCCGAGCTGGTCGAGACGACAAGGCTGTATGCGCGCTGCGTTGCGCGCATCGACCCCAAGTGGCTGGAAAAGGCGGGCGCGCATCTCATCCGCCGCGCGTGGTCGGACCCCCGCTGGGACAAGAAGGCGGGCCAGGTCGTGGCCAATGAGCGCGCAACCCTGTATGGCTTGCAGATCTATTCGGGCCGCCGGGTGCACTACGGGAAAATCGACCCCATCCATGCGCGGGAAATCTTCATACGCCAGGCGCTGGTCGCCGGCGAGATCGACACCAGTCTTGCCTTTCTGCGGCACAATCGTCAATTGGCCGCCTCGATCGAAAAGCTCGAGCACCAGACGAGGCGTCCTGACATACTGGTCGACGATGAGCTGATCTACGCTTTCTACGACAAACAACTGCCCGGAGGCATTTACCAGACCGCCACGCTCGAGAAGTGGCACAAAGGGCTGGACAAGGAACAGGCCCAGGCACTGCTGTTGACGCGCGACGCCCTGATGCGCCACGATGCGGCGGGTGTCACGACCGACGTCTTCCCCAAGAAGCTCGAGTGGAACGGCGTACAGATGGCGGTCGATTACCATTTCGAACCAGGCTCGGTGCGCGACGGCCTGACCTTGACCGTGCCCCTATTTGCCTTGAACCAGATTGATCCGCTGCGATGCGAATGGCTGGTGCCCGGCATGCTGAAGGAAAAAGTGCATCTGCTCTTGAAGTCGCTCCCGCAGAAGCTGCGGCGGCATTGCGTGCCTTTGCCCGATTATGCGGCAGGCTTCGTCGACCGCTGGTTCGACCGGGCCGCCGACCCCGATATGGGCTTGCTGGAAGCCATCGGCGCCGACATGTGGGAGCAGGTAAAGGTTCGGCCGCAACGCAGCGACTTCAAGGTCGAAACGCTGCCGGCCCATTTGTTCATGAACTTCAAGATCGTGGACGAACACGGCCGCATGCTTTCGGGCGGACGCAACCTCGATCAGCTCAAGGCGGAGCACGGCAGGCAGGCGCAGGCGTCGTTTCAGAAGTTCGCGGCCCGCGACGAACAGGTGGCTCAGGCGCTGGCTCACGAGCACCTGACGGACTGGAGCTTCGGTCCGTTGCCGGAGATCATGGAAATCAAGCGCAAGGGCGAGTCCTTCGTCGGCTATCCGGCGCTGGTCGATCGCGGAACGCACTGCGACCTGGACGTTTTCGACGATCCTGCGGAAGCGCGCCAGCAGCACCATGCCGGCCTGTTGCGGCTATTTCGCCTGGCTCTGCGGGAACAAGTGAAGTTCCTGGAGAAGAACCTCAATGACCTCACGCGTATCAGCATGCTTTACATGAGCCTGGGGACACAGGAAGAATTGCGTGCCCAGATCATCGATTGCGCGCTGGACCAGGCTTGCCTGGCAGAGCCTTGGCCGGCGGACCGCGAAAGCTTCGAGCAGCGGCGCAACGAAGGCAAGGCGAGGCTGGGCTTGCTAGCACAGGAAATCGCGCGCCTGGCCGGCGTCATCCTCACCGAATGGTCTGCGCTGCAGAAAAAACTGCCGCAGGCCAAGCCGCATGCTGCGGCCTATGCCGATCTGCAGAAGCAGCAATCCGCCTTGATGGGGAAGTGGTTTCTGCGCGACACGGCTTACCGGCAGCTGTCGCATTTTCCGCGTTACCTGAAAGCAGCACAGGTACGGATCGACAAGCTGCGCTCCGATCCCGCGCGGGATGCCCGCCTCATGGCAGACATGGCGCCGCTGCTCACGCAGTACCAGCGGGCCGTATCGGCGCTGAAAGGCGCCCGGGATGCGCAGCTCGAGGAATTCCGCTGGCTGCTGGAAGAGCTGCGCGTGGCCTTGTTCGCGCAGGAGCTTCGCACCCCCATGCCGGTCTCCGTCAAGCGTTTGCAAAAAGCATGGTCGGCGATGCAGCGTTAAGGGGGTCAGACCCTGGATAGGGTCTGACCCCTCCAGCGTTTCAGCAAGGTCAGACCCCGTACGGGGCCCGACCCCACATCCAACGCAGCAGGTGTCGGGGTCAGACCCCGTATGGGGTCTGACCCCACGCTGACCCCCATCCCGGATGAGTACAATCCCATCATGACTGAAGCAAATTCCACTCCTCTTTTTGTGCATTTGCGCGTCCACTCCGAATTTTCGGTGGTGGACGGCATCGCCCGCATTCCCGATCTCGTCAAAGCGGCGGCCAAGTACGGGCAACCGGCCATCGCCCTGACGGATCTTTCCAATCTGTTCGGGTTGATCAAGTTCTACAAGGCGACACGGGGCAAGGGCGTCAAACCCATTGCGGGCTGCGACATATGGCTGGAGAACGAAGTCGATCGCGACAAGCCCAGCCGGCTTCTGCTGCTGGCGCGGGACCACTGCGGATATTTGGCGCTATGCGATCTGCTCACCCGGGCATGGCTCGAGAACCAGTATCGCGGCCGCGCCGAGATCAAGCGCGAATGGCTGGCCGGCCAGTCGGGCCTGATCGCGCTGTCCGGCGCCCGGGGCGGCGATGTCGGCCAGCTGCTCGAAGCCGGCAAGGCCGCCGAGGCGCGCGTTGTGGCGGCAGGCTGGGCCCGCGCCTTCCCCGGCAGTTATTACATCGAATTGCAGCGCAGCGGCCATGACGGCGACGAAGCCTATGTACAGGCCGCCATGCGGCTGGCCGGCGAGCTCGGCTTGCCGGTGGTGGCGACGCATCCCGTCCAGTTCCTGCACCGGTCGGATTTTCGGGCGCATGAAGCGCGCGTATGTATTGCGGAAGGCGAACAGCTGGGCAACGCCAAGCGTGTGCGCCGCTTCACGGAAGAACAGTACCTGCTCGATTCAAAAGAAATGGCCGAGCGCTTCGCCGATGTGCCGTCCGCGCTGGCCAATTCCGTGGAGATCGCCAAGCGCTGCAATCTGACACTCGAGCTCGGGCGTCCGCGCCTGCCCAACTTCCCGACGCCTGACGGTATTTCCCTGGACGATTATCTGGTGAAGCTGGCCGAGGAAGGCCTGGCAGTGCGCATGGCCCAGCTCTATCCCGACGAGGCGGAGCGCCAGAGCCAGCTTCCGCAGTACATGGAGCGTTTGCAATGGGAATGCAAGACCATCATCAACATGGGCTTCCCAGGCTACTTCCTGATCGTCGCGGACTTCATCAACTGGGGCAAGAACAACGGCGTGCCGGTAGGACCGGGGCGGGGATCCGGCGCCGGATCGCTGGTGGCCTACTCGCTGGGCATCACCGACCTTGATCCCATCCGCTACGACTTGCTGTTCGAGCGCTTCCTGAACCCGGAACGGGTATCCATGCCCGACTTCGACATTGATTTCTGTCAGGATAATCGAGAGCGCGTGATCGATTACGTCAAGCAGAAGTACGGCAGGGAAGCGGTGAGCCAGATCGCCACCTTCGGCACGCTGGGCGCCAAAGCGGTGGTCCGGGACGTGGGCCGGGTGCTGGAAATGCCCTACATGCTTTGCGACGGGCTGTCCAAGCTGATCCCGTTCAATCCCGCCGACCCCTGGACGCTGGAACGAGCGTTGGATCAAGAGCCCGCCTTCAAAGAGCGATACGAGCAGGACGAAGAGGTCAAGGCCCTGGTGGACCTGGCCCGACCGCTGGAGGGGCTGACGCGCAACATCGGCATGCACGCGGGCGGGGTGCTGATCGCGCCGGGCAAGCTGACCGACTTCTGTCCGCTGTATTGCCAGCCAGGCACCGACAGCAATGCCGTTTCGCAGTTCGACAAGGACGACGTCGAGGCGGCCGGCTTGGTCAAGTTCGACTTCCTGGGACTGCGCAACCTGACCATATTGGACTGGGCCGTCCGCTATGTGCGCGAGTACAACGAGTCCAAGCGCGATTTCGATGTCATGGCGCTCCCGCTGGACGACCAGAAGGCCTACCGGCTGCTCAGCGAAGGGAACACCACGGCGGTCTTCCAGTTGGAATCGCGTGGCATGAAGGAATTGCTGAAGAGCCTGCAGCCCAGCACCTTCGAAGACGTCATCGCCATGCTGGCGCTGTATCGGCCGGGTCCGCTCGAATCGGGCATGGTGGTCGACTTCGTCAATCGCAAGCACGGCCGCGCCGAAGTCGACTACTTCCACCCCGACCTCGAATCCGTGCTGCGCAGCACCTACGGCGTCATCGTGTACCAAGAGCAGGTGATGCTGATTTCCCAGATCATCGGCGGCTACACCCTGGGCGGCGCCGACATGCTGCGGCGGGCCATGGGAAAGAAAAAGCCCGAGGAGATGGCCAAGCACCGGGCCATCTTCGAGAAGGGCGCCGTCGAAAAAGGCTACGACGGCGACCTGGCCGTCAAGCTGTTCGACTTGATGGAGAAATTCGCCGGCTATGGCTTCAACAAGAGTCACTCGGCCGCCTACGCGCTGATTGCTTATCAGACCGCGTGGCTGAAGGTCTACCATCCGGCCGAGTTCCTGGCGGCCACCATGCTGTCGGACATGGACGATACCGACAAGGTGCAGGTGTTCTGGAAAGACGCCGTCGACAACGGCGTGAAGGTGCTTCCGCCCGACGTCAATCTATCGGCCTATCGCTTCGAGCCCGTACGCGACGAGCATTCCGCCCAGGGGCTGCCGCCGCGCACCATCCGCTATGGCCTGGGCGCCGTGAAGGGGGCGGGGCGCGGCGCCATCGAGGAAATCGAGCGTGCGCGCCTGGACGGCGGGCCCTTCACGAGCCTGTTCGATTTCTGCCGCCGGGTCGACCGGCATGCCGTCAATCGGCGCAGCGTCGAGGCCCTCATCCGGGCCGGCGCATTCGACGCCATCGAAGAGAACCGGGCGGCCTTGCTTGCCACACTGAGCAATGCCATCGAGGCGGCCGAACAGGCCGAGCGCAGCGCCAACCAGGTATCGCTTTTCGCCGATGACGCGAACGATATCGTGGAGGGCGAGCTTGCCAAGGTCGAGCCCTGGGATCTGCAAACCAGGCTGCGCGAAGAAAAGGCGGCGCTGGGCTTTTACTTCAGCGGCCATCTTTTCGATGCCTGGCGCGACGAGGTCCGCCGATTCGCGCCCAAGCCTTTGGCAAGGCTGGAGCCGGCTCGCGGCCTGCAGTGGTTCGCGGGCGTGCTGTCTTCCGTCCGGCCCAAGATGACGCGCCGGGGCAAGATGCTGTATGCCTTGCTGGACGATGGTTCCGCACAAGTGGAAGTGGCCATTTTCAATGAACTGTACGAGCAGCACAAGAACCGGCTCAGGGAAGACCGCCTGGTCATCATCCACGGCAAGGTCAGCAATGATGATTACTCCGGCGGCTTGCGCGTGTCCGCGGATGCGGTCTATGACCTGCAACTGGCGCGTGAGGCCCGTGCGCAGCGCCTGCGCATCACTCTGAACGGCAACGCCGATGCCATCCGCCTCAGGCAGATGCTCAATCCTTTCCGGGCCGAACCCGAGAACGGCGTGCCCGGCGTGCCGGTCGAGATCCGCCTCATGCGCGACGACTTCCTGTGCACCGTCCGCCTGGGCGAGGAATGGCGTGTGCGCATGGCCGACGCCATGTTCGAGCAACTGGCCGGATGGACCGATCCCGACAGTGTGGAGATCCAGTATTCATGACATCCCTGCGCATCCTGCATTCCGAGGCCGCGACCAGCTTCGGCGGGCAAGAGCAGTACATCTATCGGATGATGATGGCGATGCGCGAGCGCGGCCATCACCTGGAGGCCGTCTGCCAGCCGCATGCCTTGCTGACCCAGCGTCTTCGCGATGAAGGCTTCACCGTCCACACCATGCTCATGGACGGCCCCGCGAATTTCGTGAAAGGCGTGGCCCGCATCCGCCGCATCCTGCGCGACGGCCGTTTCGACGTGCTCAATTCGCACAGCCGGCGCGACACCATGCTTGCGGGTTGCGCCGGTCGCTTGGCCGGCACGCCGCTCATCGTCCGCACTCGGCATCTGGCCAACAAGATCGGATCCCTGCTGTCGTACACCGTCGTCCCGCACCGGGTGACCACCGCCAGCGATTTCGTCCGCGCCCATCTCATCGACAAGGGTGTACCGCCCGGCCACGTTGCCACGGTCTATCCCGCGGTCGAACTGCTAGCCGTGCCGCCCGATTCGACGCTGAGGTCGGAGCTGCGCCTGGCGCCCAACGACATCGTCGTGGGCTGCGTCGCCGTCATGCGCGCCCAGAAAGGCCACAAAGACCTGATCGACGCCATGGAGCCATTGATCCGCGAGCGGCCCAACGTCCATCTGGTATTCGTGGGCGGCGGATCGCCCATCTTCGAAGAGGTGCAGGCTTACGTCGCCGAAAGAAGGCTCGGCAAGCGCGTGCACTTGCTGGGCACGCGGCAGGACGTTCCCAATTTGCTGGCCGGCTTCGATGTGTTTGCGCTGGCCACTCGCAAGGAGGCCTCCGGAACCGTGTTCGTCGAGGCGGGTGCCGCCGGCCTGCCTGTGGTGGGCACACGCGTCGACGGCGTGCCGGAAATGATGCGGGAGGGCGTCAGCGGCTTGCTGGTTCCACTCGATGACCGCGAGGCGATGACGCAAGCCCTGCGCCGCCTCATCGAAGATCCGGAGCTGCGCCGCAAAATGGGAGAAGAGGGGGTGAAGTACTGCCGCGATAGCGGCAAATTCACCGCGCAAGCCATGGCCGATCGCATAGAATCGTGTTACCTGCGATGGCTTGCGGAGCGAAAAAAATGAAATCGACACAAACCGTGCCCGTTCTGATGTATCACCATGTCTCGCCCGTGGAAGGCATGATCAACGTCAGCCCGCTGAATTTCGAGCAGCAATTGCTCTGGTTGAAAAGCCGAGGCTACCGCAGTTTGAATACAGCGCAGTTCGCGGAGCACCTCGGCGGGAAGCCGGCACCCGCCAAGTCCGTGCTGATCACTTTCGACGACGGCTATCTGGACAACTGGGTCTACGCCTATCCGCTGCTGAAGAAGCATGGCTTCAACGCAGTGGTGTTTCTTGTCACTTCCTGGGTCAACGACGGACCGGTGCGCCGCCATCTCGGCCAGGGCGAACTGCCCGAGACACCACAGCATCGCGATTGCGAAGACCGCATTGAGCAGGGCCGCAGCGACGACGTCATTTTGCGCTGGGACGAGATCCGCGCCATGCAGGCGGACGGAACGTTCGAGTTCCACAGCCATACGCATACTCATACACGCTGGGACTTGCTCCAGCCCGCCGACAAGAACCGGCACATGGCCGAAGAGCTGCAGGCGTCGCGCGCGGCGCTGCACGAGCACCTGGGCGGCGTGTCAGAGCACTTCTGCTGGCCGCAGGGCTACTACGATGCGGACTATGTCCGCATCGCGCAGGATGCGGGCTTCCGCTACCTGTACACCACCAAGGCCTTCGGGCAGAACCGTCCGGGTTCCGATCCGGCGCATATCTATCGTTTTGCCGTGCGGAATACGACCGGCCGCTCGGTGGGCCGGCGCATCATCGTGGCCGCCCACCCGGTCATCGGCCCGCTGTTCAACAAATGGAAGATCTGGAAGCGGGGCCTGCGGTCCGCCTATGCTGAAAAGAAGGCACCATGAGCCTTTCGGTCATCATCATCACGAAAAACGAAGAAGCTCATATCGGCGCCTGCATCGATTCCCTGGCCTTCGCCGATGAAATCATCGTGCTCGATTCGGGAAGCACGGATGCCACCCGCGAGATCGCCGCAGACAAAGGCGCACGTGTCTCCCAGAGCGCGGATTGGCCGGGCTTCGGGAGACAGAAGAATCGCGCACTGGATCTCGCCACCTGTGATTGGGTGCTGTCCGTCGACGCGGACGAACGGGTCACGCCCGAGCTCGCCGACGCAATACGCAAAGAGCTTGCGGCGCCCAGTGCCGACGCCTACAAGATCGCCAGGCTGTCGCGTTTCGGCGACCGCTGGATACGCCATAGCGGATGGTGGCCCGACCATGTATTGCGACTTTTCCGCAGGGGAACGGCCAGGTTCAAAGAGGTCCCGGTGCACGAAAGCGTGATCCCGGACGGCCGGGTCGCCATCCTGGACGGGCATTTCCTGCATTATCCCTATGCAAGCCTCGAGCACTTCATCGCCAAGATCAATCTCTATTCGTCCGAGGCGGCGGGCATCATGCACGCCCGTGGCAAGAAAACCACGGCCTTGGGGGCGGTCGGACATGCCGTGTGGACCTTCTTTCGCCTGTATGTCGTAAGACGCGGTTTCCTGGATGGAAAGGAAGGATTTATTTTGGCAGCCATGGCCGCCGCGGGCAGCTTTTTCCGTTACACTAAGTTGCTTTATCTGAATAAAAGCTGAACGGACCGGCCCGGGCAAACCACCGACCGGCGGTTTGCGCGAATGAAAATCCTGATCACCGACATCCATCATGGGAACGGCGGCGGCCACGCCACCTATGTCATGAGCCTGCTGCGCGGCTTGCCCACGCATTATGACATTACAGTGGCTGCGCCCGCATCGGGCCGCCTGTTCCGCTATGCCAGCCACGCCGGCCGGGGCAAGGTGATGCCCGCGCTGTATTCAAGCCGCATCGCTCCCTTGGCCAAGGAAATCGTCAAACTACGGGCATTTCTGGCTCAAGAGCGCTATGACCTCGTGCATGTGAACGCGTCGGCGGATCACCGGCATGTGATGCTGGCCAGCATGGGACTGCGCCATCCGCCCAAAATTGTCTGGACCAAGCACAACCTCAAACCGGTCGCCAGCGTGGGGCACCGCTTGAGAGCCAAGCTGGGAACGGATGCCGTCATCGCGGTCAGCGACTATGTCAGGCGCATGCTGCAGGACTCGGTCTACGAGTCCAAGCCCATCTACGTCGTCCGCCACGGCATAGACATGGCGGCCTTCCGGCCCGTGGACCTTGCCGAGAAGCGCCGGCTGCGCAAACTCTTGCTGGGGGACATCCCGGACGATACGCTGGTCCTGGGCAGCACGGCAGGCACCGACCTGGAAAAAGGCTGGCTGGACCTGGTCGCGGCGGTGGCGGGATTGAGCGTCCAGGAACAATCCCGCATCGTGGTAGTGGTGGCGGGCGACCCGCCGCGGGGCGATCTGGTCCGCCGGCTGGCCGATACCGGCGTCCAGGCGCGCGTGCACTTCACAGGCCTGGTCGACGACATCCGTGGTGTGCTGGGCGCGAGCGACATCGGCTTCGTGCTGTCCTACAGCGAGTCGCTTTCCTACGCCTGCCGTGAAGCCCTTGCCTGCGGCCTGCCTACCATCATTACAGATGTCGGCGGCCTGCCCGAGAATCTCTCCCATGGCCGCGAAGGCTGGATCGTGCCAGTCAAAGACGTCGCCGCCATCCAGGCGGTGCTGCACGAGGTGCTGTCCGATCCGCGACGCCTGCAGCCCATGGGCCAGGCCGCAAGACGCCACAGCGAAAGCGCCTTCTGTCCGCATGCCTTCATCGAGCAGACCACCGCCGTCTACGAAAGCGTTCGGTCCTGATTGTCGGGCTGCAACGGCTCTATATAATAAGCGCATGATCCCTATCCTCATGTACCACCAAGTCGGCGAGCCCCCGCCAAGGGGGGCGCCGTATCGCAGCCTGGTCGTGCACCCCTCCGACTTCCGGCGCCAGATGACCTGGCTGCGGCGTTTCGGCTATCGCGGCCTCTCCATGCGGGACCTGCTTCCCTACCTGACAGGGCAGCGGCGCGGCAAGGTGGTGGGCATCACGTTCGACGACGGCTATCGCAACGTCTATCAGCACGCATTGCCGGTCCTGCGGGACCAGGACTTCACCGCAACGAACTATTTCGTCGCCCGCCAGTTCGGCGGCGGAAATGTCTGGGACTACGAAAAAGGCGTCGCGCATGCCGACCTGATGTCCATCGAAGAGGCGCGCGGCTGGGTCGGCGCGGGCATGGAGGCCGGCTCTCATACGCTGGACCATCCTTTTCTGCCCAAGACGTCGCCCGAGATCGCAGACTACCAGATACGTCAGTCCAGAGCAGAGCTGGAAGACGCGCTCGACACCCCCGTGACGGCCTTTTGCTATCCTTACGGGGGCGAAACGGCGGAGATCCGTGGCATGGTGCGCGACGCCGGATACACGAACGCGACCACCACCAGCGGCGGCCTTGCCCGCCCCAGTGATGATGTTTTCGGCCTTCCCCGCGTTACTGTCGCCCGATCCACCCATATTCTGCGCTTTCTGCAGAAGTGCATGACACGCCTCGAGGAAAAGCGGCGCGTTCCAGGCGCCTAGCGCATGCCCCATATACCCATGTCCAGATTGAAGATCGCTTTTGTCGTAGATCGTTTCGGAAACCGGTTCGGCGGGGCGGAGGCCTATGGCGTCGCCTTGATGCGTGAACTGGCCGGCCGTCACGACATCACCGTTCTTGCACGCGAATACGATCCCGCCTGCGATCTCAAGTTGCCTTTCATGGCATTGCGCAGCTGGCGCAAATGGCCCAGCTGGCTGCGGGTGTTGCTGTTCGCCGTCCGTGCCCGGCGCGCCACGCGCGACGGGTTCGACATCGTCCATTCGCACATGAACGGCTGGTGCGGCGATATCGAAGTGGTGCACGTGACGCCCGTACGCTATAACTGGCGGGTGCGCCCTTTGCCGGCACTCAAGCGCTGGCTTTCGCGCGCCAGCCTGCGGGTACAGACCTACCTGCGGCTCGAGGCCCGCCGGGTCGCGGCGCGGCCAGGCCATCGAACGGTCGCGGTGTCGGGCCTCATTGCCGACCAATTACGGCAAGCCTACGGCGCCGAGCTATCCTTTCCGGTCATTCCGCCGGGGGTGTCCCGCCCGCAAGGCGCTCTGATTGCGCAACGCCACGAGACTCGCGGCGCATTGGGATTTTCGGACGACGATGTGGTGTGCCTGTTGGTGGCGCGGAATCCCTTGCGCAAGGGGCTGCCCGCGGTGCTCGGCGCTTTGGCCCAGTTGCCCGAACATTACAAACTGCTGGTAGTGGGCAGTAATGGCGGGGCGCGCGACCATATCTACAGGTCGGCCGACGGCGCGGCACTGGCCGAGCGGCTCCGTTTCGTCGGGGAGACCGCCGATGTCGCTCCTTATTATGCGGCCGCGGACGTCTACGTCCATCCTACCTTGAACGATAGCTTCGGCATGGCGCCGCTGGAAGCGATGTCGTTCGGGCTGCCCGTGGTGCTGAGCCCCGCGCCCTGGTGCGGTTTTGCGCAGTATGTGGACCACGGCGTAGACGCAATGGTGCTGGCGCATCCTGAAGATGCCGAACAACTGGCCCGGTATGTCCGGCAAATCAGCACCGATGATGCGTTGCGCAAAAGCTTGCTGGAGGGCGGAAACCGGGTCGTCGAGCGCCATAGCTGGTCTTCCGTCGCCGGCCGGTACGAAGACCTGTACCAGCAGGTCATTACGGAAAGGCAAAGGTAAGGGCGTATGGCCGCAGTGCTCTCCTGCGCAGTTGCCTTGCCTGCGAGGTTTCGGCCAAACGACATCCTGGCCTTCTACAGGCGCGATGTTCAAGCGCTTTCCGAGCGTGCCGATGAGCATGGGTTCAGCAAAGGCATGCTATGGAGCGGCAAGCCTGCTTGCCTGGCGGTGCGATTCACCCGCGACAGCGCGCTGATACAGCTTGCGCTCGATGGCCGCATGCCGGCGGGAAGCGCGGAACGGCTCGAAAGCATGGCAAGACGCATGCTGGGCCTGAAGCAGGGCGTGGAGGAGTTCGAGCGGGCTCATCGCGGGCATCCCATCATTGGGTCCATGCTTGCAAACCAGGCCGGTCTGCGGGTTCCCGTCGCCGCCACGCCTTTCGAGGCACTGACCTGGGCGATTACCGGACAGCAAGTGAGCGTGGCCGCCGCGGTGTCGATTCGCCGGCGCCTGATCGGCTTGATCGGCAAACCGCACAGCAGCGGCTTGTTGTGCTATCCGGACCCCGATCAGATCGCGGCCCTGTCGCCCGAAATCTTGCGGGAAGCCGGTTTCTCCACCGCAAAGGCAGCCACCTTGGCCATGCTGTCCCGGCTTGTGGCGGATGGCGAACTGCAGCTCGACGACTGGCTGGATGCCGCCTACGTCGACGATATCCGCGAGCGGCTGCTGAGCCTGAAGGGCATAGGCCCATGGACGGTGGACTACACCTTGCTGCGCGGATTCGGCTGGATGGATGGCTCCCTGCACGGGGACGTGGCGGTAAGGCGAGCGCTTCAGACCTTGAGAGGCTCATCCGACAAGATAGGCGAAAAAGAAGCGCAGCAATGGCTGTCCGCTTTTTCCCCCTGGCGCGCCCTGGTCGCCGCCCACCTCTGGGCGTCCTTGTCGAATACCACTTACTGAGGGGTCAGACCCCATGCCACTTACTGAGGGGTCAGACCCCAAGCGGGGTCTGACCCCTTAAGCACTTGACGGGGTCAGACCCCTCGCACTTATTGATGGGGTCAGACCCCGGACGGGGTCTGACCCCTCAGGCATGGTCACGGCGCAGTGAGATCCTCCAGGCGCGTCAGCCAAAGCATGGCCGCGCCGCGATCCTGTCCGCACATCTCGGGCGACGGCTGCAGGCCGCCGCAGACCGCGGGCCGTTCGGGACGGCCGAAAATCCGGCATCTTCCATGCACATCGAGTTGAACACAGGGCACGCCCGCCGGCTTTCCCTGCGGCATGCCCGGAATCGGGCTGCTGATGGACGGGGCGATGCAGCAGGCGCTGCAGCCGGGCCGGCACTCCATGGGTCAGATCCAGCCACGTATCCAGTAGACCAGCAGCCCCACGTATTCTTTCACGATAGAGCGGCTGGCCGCCAGTGCCCGCAGGTCGGGCTGCCAGAACGAAAAGCGGGGGTCGCTGTTTGGCACCGTGATCTGGGGCCTGGATGGCGCGGCAATGGCGGTGATGCCCTGCTTGTTGAATACCGCCACGGCGCGCGGCATATGCAGGGCCGAGGTGACAAGGAGAACGCGGTGGATGTTCCGCCGTTTCAACTCCGCCGCAGTGTACAGGCCGTTCTCATGCGTCGTGAAGCTTTGGGTTTCCAGAGCCATGGCATCGGCGGGTATGCCCTGCTGCCTCAGGGCGTTGGCCATGATTTGCGCTTCACTGACGCTTCCCTCCAGCGCCGCTCCGGAAAGAATGATGAGCGGGGCGCGTCCTGCCCTGTACAGAAGGGCTGCGGTGTCCACACGAGGGATGGCGCGCGCGCTGTCATAGGGTTCGAACCAGTTGTGGCGGCTGTTTGCCGTGCTTCCGCCCAGCACCACGATTGCATCCGCCGTGGGCAGAGTACTGGCGGCCTTGTAGGGATAGAGCTGTTCCAGGCGCCCGCCGGCCCACAGCGACGAAGCGGGCAGCGACCAGAAAAGCGCCCAGCCCAAGCCGGCCGCCGCGCAGAAAAACGCAAGCTTCCGGCGCCGGATCATGAAGAATACGGCTGCGACGAGCAGCAGTACGATGCAAAGATTCAACGGGATGACGAGATTGGTCAGGAAGCTCGAAAAATTCATGCGCTAGCGTTAACGGTCCTAGGAACCAGGTTGCGAGGACAACAGCGACAGGACCTGCCGCTCAGTTTGTTCCAGGGTTGGCCATTCATGTGCCGAACCCAGGCAGGTGGCGGTTTCCGACCAGGGGCCGGTCCGTTCATGTTGCGTGACCCCGAATAGGGTCAGTTGCCGGGCGCCCGCGGCTGCCGCAAGGTGAGAGACGCCCGAGTCGTTGCACACCACCAGTGAAGCCAGTTGGGTGAGTGTAGCAAACGCACCCAGTTTTACGGAAGGCAGGCAGATGGCATGGGGCGCATTGCGCACGGCCTCGTCGACTTCCGCAGGCGGCGGGCACATGACCACGGTATGGCCATGATGCTGCAGGCGCTGGGTGAGCGCATCGAAGCGAGGCCATACCTTGATCTTGCCGCGGTGCAGGCCGGTGGCGGTCGGCGCGATCAATACGAACTTACCGGCCTGCAGACCCGCATGTTCGAGAATCTCGCGCCCCTCGGCCCTATGCCGTTCCGACAACCGCAAGCCGAGCTCTCGTTTGGCCGGCAGCGGCTGGGCATGCAGCCCCCAGCGACGCAGGGCCTGGCTGCAGACATGATGCCAGGATTCGACCGCATGCAGGCTGGCGCTGGGCTTGTTGACCGGCCAGCGCAAGATCAGGCTGCGGCCGTCGTCGCGGTAGCCCGCGCTGGGCACGCCGGCGAACTTGAATACCATCGCGCTGGAAAGCGAGTCGGGCAGCAAGAGGCCGCGGGGGTGGGCGTGCTGCATTCTCTTTCTGAACGTGTGGACCGCCGCCCGGTCTTCGCGCCATTTGCCCTTCATTTCAACGAAGCCTCCAAGCCGGTATGCCGACAGCAGATCGCGGGCCCAGGGGCGTGCGCAGACCACCACGGGTATCTGGGTATGGAGGAGGGCATGAAGGCTGGGAAGACTCATGCACACATCGCCTATCCAGTTGGGCAGGCGTACGTAGATTGCTGAAATTGACGACATGGGAGAAAGGCCGGCGGCTGTATGATGGCTGTTTCGGGCTTGCTTTCCTCGCGGGAACGTTAAAATGCCCGATCCGATAGTATATAAGCGAGTTTATTGCTGATGCCTTCCACCGACGCCGCGCCTTCCCGTTCGGACCCTGTAAAGCTGGAATTGTGGCGCCGGATATACAGCCGGCTGGGACCATACTGGAAGGCGGTCGTTCTGGCCGTGCTCCTGGTCAGCGTCGCCGCAGCCACTCAGCCCACGCTGGCCATCATCATGAAGCCCTTGCTGGACGACGGCTTCTCCGGTGCCAAGCCTTCTTACATATGGTCCATTCCGCTGGCGGTCGTAGGCCTGATGTTCCTTCGAGGCGTGTGCAGCTACGCCAGTTCGTATCTGCTGGCCTGGGTGGCCAACAACATGCTGCTGGGCTTGCGCAAGGAGATGTTCGACAGGCTGCTGGGACTTTCCGACGAAGAGTTCAAACGGGGCGATTCCGGCCGGCTGCTCAACCGCTTCACCATCGATGCGGGCACCGTCACCGGCCTGGCCACCGAAGTCATCACGGTGGTCGTGCGCGAATCGCTGGTGGTGGTGGCGCTGCTGTGCGTATTGCTGTACATGTCCTGGCAACTGACGCTCATCGTGCTTGTCATGCTGCCGGTATCCACCTTCATTGCGCGCATATTCATCAAGCGGCTCCGGCGCATCAATCGCGAAACCATAGGCATGAATGCCGAACTCACGCGGGTGGTGAGGGAAGGCATAGACGGCCAGCGCGTCATCAAATTGTTCGACGGCTACGAACGGGAATCCGGCCGTTTCGAATACGTGAATGGACGGCTCAGGCGCTTTGCGATGCGCGCCGCCAGCGCCGATGCGGCCATGTCGCCGTTGTCGCAGTTTTCCATCGCCCTGTCGGTGGCCGCCGTGATCGCCGTGGCGCTGTATCAGGCCAATACGCAAGGCCTGACCGTGGGCAGCTTCGCCGCCTTCATGGCGGCGCTGGGCCAGATCTTCGATCCGATGAAACGGCTCACGAATATCGCCGGCGCGATGCAACGCATGCTGATCTCGGCGGAAAGCGTCTTCACGCTGGTCGATCAGAAACCCGAGGACGACCGCGGCGTCGCGGCGCTGGCCTTGCCTGTCCGGGGGCGGGTCGAGTTCCGCAATATCGAACACCGGTTTCCCGATGCCGCGTCGAATACCTTGTCCAACGTTTCCTTTGTCGCCGAGCCGGGCCAGACCATTGCGTTGGTTGGACGTTCCGGAAGCGGGAAGACGACTCTGGTCAACATGCTGCCCCGTTTCATCGAGCCCTCTTCGGGCGAGGTGCTCATCGACGGCCAGAACATCAGGGAGCTCAAGCTCAGGGGGCTGCGCGAGCACTTGTCCCTGGTCAGCCAGGACGTGGTGTTGTTCGACGGCACCATTGCCGACAACGTGGGCTATGGCGCCCTGCATGAAGCCAGCCGCGAGGAGATCCGCCTGGCTCTGGAAGCGGCGAATCTGCTTGCCTTCGTCGATGAACTGCCTCAGGGCATGGATACGCCGGTGGGCGAGAATGCCAGCCAGCTTTCGGGCGGGCAGCGCCAGCGCCTCGCCATCGCGCGCGCGCTCATCAAGAACGCGCCCATCCTCATCCTGGACGAGGCCACGTCGGCATTGGACAATGAGTCTGAACGGCAAGTGCAGGATTCCCTGGAGCGCCTGATGGTGGGAAGGACTACCCTGGTCATTGCGCACCGGCTGTCCACCGTCCAGAAGGCGGACCGCATCGTGGTGCTGGATGCCGGCCGCATTGTCGAGCAAGGCCGGCATGAAGAGCTGCTGGCGCAAGGAGGGCTATATGCCTCGCTTTATCAAATGCAGTTTCGGGATCAAGATTAATCAGGCGTTCCGGCATGCCCAGCGGCATGCGGTCGCGCAGTACAAGGAATGAATATGAAGAAGACGGCGATGGTGTTGACGCTGGTGCTGCTGGCTGGGTGCGCGGCCCAACAGCAAGGGTTGCGAGAGACCGACCTGCGCAACCCCGAGCTGATGCGTGGCGAGAAGCTCATCGGCATGAACTTCCCCAAGCTCCAAGGCGCGCTGTTCAAGCATCAGGCCGCCTGCGGGGAAGCCCTCACGTTCAAGGTGGATGCCGGCCAGACCAGCTACGCGACCATCATCTACAACCCCGCCGGCACGGACATCCTGGAACACGCGGTCATGCTGGATCTTGTCCAGCACAAGGCCAACTTCCTGCACGATGAGCGCGTGAAGGCCACCATATACACCTATTACTGGAATGCAGGCGTCGAAGACAGCGTAGATCACGTCCTGCGCATTTTCTCGCACCCGGAGCTCTGCAAAGGGGATCCCACACCGGCACCGGAGCCCAAGGAGCAGTCCGCCCGATGAGCCCAGGCATTTGAAGCCCATCAGCGTAAATTCAGAATCGATAGGTCAGGCCCAGAACCGGCCCGCTCACGCGGCTGCGGTACACTGGCCTTTGCGATCGTAGTCGACATCGAGCACTTTGTAGCCGGCCGAAACGGATAGCTTGTCGGTAAAGCTGTAATTGACGGTCGCCAGCATTGACCAGGAAAAATCGGACCCCGCACCGAAGCCGCCGATGTCGGCCTGCGCTTGGAAGGAAAGCTTGCTCGTCAGATGCGAGAAAGTGCGGATGCCGATCACGGGCTCCACCCACCCGAAGCTTTCCTCATGACTGCGTGACAGCCCCCGCACGCTAAGCCTTGCTTTGTTCGATACATGCCAAAAGCGTGCGCCCGCCAGCGCGTCCAGTGTGAAATCGGGTGCATCGAGCAGACGGTAGCCGCCTTGCAATGTCGCCATGAACTGCTTGGAGTCCACCCGGCCGGTCACGTAAGTACCGGGCGGTATGGCGCCAATCGGCGGCAAGCCGCCGAACGCATGGGTTTCTGTCGTGTTGACATACATGACGTCGCCTGACAGCACGTAGCGGCCGTAGCGTCCCCATATATTCAAGAAGCCGCCGAACTTGAGGTCGTCCAGCACCTCGGAGAACGGCTTGTCGACGCTTATGGTGGGGCCGCGCCGGAAGGGCGAGACATGCCCGTCGAGCCGGGCAGCCCATAGGTAGGGGGTAAGCTGCAATGCCCAATCAGGATGAGCGGTCGCCTCGATGGATGACGGCGCCCCTTCAGCGTTGGCGGGGACCGCATCAGCGGCGCAAGCGGCGGCATTGCCGCCCAGGCAAAGAGCGACCGCGATGGAGCGGGCAAATCTGTTCAAGAACGTCTCTCCTGTGACTGAGCAAGCGCTGGTGATGACATCCGCCGGTTTACGTACACTGTAATCGTTCATTGAGCTCGACACGGCTGTATAACATTTTTATGGGAATGGTTGCATGTCCTTGAAGAAACCTGTTGCGGCTTTCTATGCCGCCGCGCTTTTGTGCGCGGGCGCGCTCGCTCCTTCGGCGAACGCCTGCACACGCTTTGTCTACCATGGCGCCGGCGACGAGGTCATCACTGCTCGGTCCATGGATTGGAAGACGGACGTCGGAACAAACCTCTGGGTGTTTCCACGCGGCATGCAGCGTTCCGGAGAGGCAGGGCCAAATTCGGTGCTATGGACCTCGAGATACGGCAGCGTCATTGCCTCCGGGTACGATATCTCTACCACCGACGGCATGAACGAGGCGGGTCTTGTCGCCAACGTGCTGTGGCTGGTCGAATCCTCGTACCCCGGTTATGACGACAAAACGCCGGGCCTATCGATCGCGGCTTGGGCGCAATATGTGCTCGACAACTTTGCCACTGTGCAAGATGCAGTCGATGCGCTGAAAAAGCAGCCCTTTACCTTGGTTACCGATAAAGTCCCGGGAGAAAACCGGCTGGCCACTTTGCACCTTTCGCTTTCAGACGCCTCGGGCGACAGTGCAATCATCGAGTATATCGACGGAAAGCAAGTCATCCATCACAGCCGCGCCTATCAGGTAATGACCAACTCGCCGGTATTCGAAAAGCAGCTTGCCATGGAGGAGTACTGGAAGCAGGTTGGCGGAACCGTCATGCTGCCAGGCACGAATCGCGCCTCTGATCGCTCTGCGCGCGCCATGTTCTATGCGAATGCGATTCCGAAAAGCACGAACGAGCTCGAATCGATTGCGAGCGTTTTTTCCGTGATCCGCAATGTATACGTTCCCTACGGCATCGCCACGCCTGAAGAGCCGAATATTTCCTCGACACGCTGGCGTACGGTCGCCGACCAGAAGCGCATGCGATATTTCTTTGAGTCCGCGCTGACACCGAATGTTCTCTGGGTTGACCTGGCAAAGCTGGACTTCTCGGAAAACACCGGCAAAGTCCTGAAGCTTGACCTGGGCCCCAACCAGGAGCGCATCTATTCCGGCGCGGCCAACGACCAGTTCAAGCAAACCCAGCCGTTCAAGTTCCTGGGGCTTTAAGCACATTGGGCCATGCCGGGACGAAGACTCAGACCAGAACGATGTCGTATTGTTCTGGCGGGGGATGGAAAAGCCAATAGATATGCGGCTCTTGGGCGGCCGCTATATTGAGATCCGACCGTCACAGCCAGCACCTCTTTGATCCGGTCCGTCATCCGTGCGCATCCCTTTGGCGGGCCAGCCATCCGACGCCCGAGTCGGGGTCGCGGGCGAGGGTTTGCATGATTGGCTCCTATTCAGGAAGAGGTGAGGCCCCCAGCGGTCAGCCCTGGCCGCTTTGGTTTCCGACCTCGTGGCCTTGGCGTCTTGTTTGCCTTGGCGGCTGGTGTTAGAGCCCTCGCCGATCAGCACTTGCGAAAATGCGAGTTAGCGAGAGACAGGCTCGTTACTTTTCGTAGCTATCTGTTTTTGCGCTTGGGGCAGAATGGCCGTTTTGATATCGATGGAGCATTCCTATGAAGCGATTCCTCCTTGCTTGCGCAGTACTGTCCCTGCTTTCAGCCTGTGCCGTGTATACGCCCCGAGGGTCGGTTGTCGTTGATCCGGACCGAGGCCATGGAAACGGTGGGTTCTGTCCACCAGGGCAAGCGAAGAAGGGCAACTGCTGAAACCTTCCGGAGACGGTATAGATGGGACGGATGGCACCAGCCAGCTCCCTGCGCTCCTTCCAGCTTGCATAATCCAAGCTGTTGCCGATCAGGTGAACAATGCAGGTTCGCAGCGTGGCCAGAGGCGCGCAGAACCTCAGATCAGAACGATGTCGTATTGTTCCTGGTTGTACTGTGATTCCACTTCCAGGGATATAGGCTTGCCGATGAAATCGCCCAGCATGGCCAGGTGGGGGCTTTCTTCTTCCAGGAACAGGTCCACGATGGCTTGGGAGGCGAGGATGCGGAATTCCTTGGGGTTGAATTGCCGGGACTCTCGCAGGATCTCGCGCAGAATCTCGTAGCACAGCGTGCGGGGCGTGCGGACATTGCCGCGCGACTGGCAGGTGGGGCAGGGCTCGCACAATTGATGGGCCAGCGAATCGCGTGTGCGCTTGCGGGTCATTTCCACCAGGCCCAGTTGACTGAAGCCGCTGACGGTCATGCGCGTGCGATCCTTGCCCAGGGCCTTGTTCAGTTCCGCCAGCACGGCGTTGCGGTGCTCGGCATCGTCCATGTCGATGAAGTCCAGGATGATGATGCCGCCCAGGTTGCGCAGGCGCAGTTGGCGTGCAAGCGCGATCGCCGCCTCGAGATTGGTCTTGAATATGGTGTCGTCGAAGTTGCGCCCGCCAACATATCCGCCCGTATTGACGTCGACCGTCGTGAGCGCCTCGGTCTGGTCGATGATCAGATAACCGCCTGATTTCAGGTCCACGCGGCGCGATAGGGCGCGGGCGATTTCTTCGTCCACGTTTGCAGTGTCGAATAAAGGACGCTCGCCGCTATAGTGCTTGATGCGGTCAAGCACTGAAGGCGTGTAGGTCTTTGCCCAGTCCTGCAGTTGCTGGGTCGTGCTTCTGGAGTCGACGAATATGGTTCCTGTATGAGGCCCGACCATATCGCGCAGCACGCGTTGTGCAAGCGTCAGGTCGGTGTACAGCACCGATGGGGTGGGCTGGGTCTTGACCTTGCCTTGTATGCTGTCCCATAGCGTGCGCAAATAGGATTGGTCCGCCTGCAGTTCTTCGTCGGTCGCGCCTTCGGCCTGGGTGCGGACGATGAAGCCTCCCTTGTCTTCTTCGCCGCGAAAGCGCAGTACGCGTTCTTTAAGCGAAATCCTGTCTTCTTCCGACTCTATCTTTTGCGAGATGCCGACGTGGGGGTCGTAAGGAAGATAGACCAGCATGCGGCCTGCAATGCTGATCTGCGTCGACAGCCTGGCGCCCTTGGTGCCCAAAGGATCCTTGATGACCTGCACGATAAGGGATTGCCCTTCGAAAAGCAGCTTCTCGATGGGCGTGACGGCGCTTCCGCTGCTACGCTCGGACCGATTCTGGCGCAGATCGGCGACATGAATGAAAGCGGCGCGTTCCAGGCCGATGTCGACGAAGGCGCTTTGCATGCCGGGCAAAACCCGGACGACCTTGCCCAAATACAGATTGCCCACCTGCCCACGCTGAATGCTGCGCTCTATGTGCAGTTCCTGCACCGCTCCCTGCTCGACGAGTGCGACCCGAGTCTCGAAAGGAGTGACGTTGATGAGTATGTCTTCAGTCATGTGCAGATGCCGTTGTTGAGAAAGGAGGAGTGATAGCGCGAAGCAACGCCCGGACCGCTCAAAGATAAATCAAATCGGCAAAGGCGTCATCCGTGACGCTCCAGGGGTCAGACCCGAACAGGGTCTGACCCCAACCAATCGCCGCCCTGGGGTTCATCTCGGGGTCAGACCCCGCATGGGGTCTGACCCCCTCATCTAGCTCGGATCGGATCCCTTACCAATCAAGGGTTTACCCGATTCATTGAGTGCTTACCCGCTTTTGATGACAGTATGACTTGCGCGGTGTGAAGAATTGATGCTATAGTTCGTTTCCTCGCTGACGGGCATCTAGGGTTTTCCCTAGTCGGCAGTGGGCAGCAAGACCCGCGAGGTCATGCGGCGGCAAGGCCGGTGCCTTGTGTTGCGGATGAGTTGCAGCGCAAGGGGGTTGAAGGAAATAAAGTCAGCCCCGATTTGACACCGACAAAAAACTGCTTCATAATCTCGTTTCTCTGCTTCAAACACAGCGCGGCACGCAAGTGCAGCCGGAGTTGGAAGCGGCGAGCAGAATTGCCGATGGGCAGGCGCTGGGCAAAAAAGCTAGGCGCCGGGTCATCACCCTTGTTCTTTAACAATCAAACAGCCGATAAGTGTGGGCGCTTGGAATGCGGCGCGAGCGAGGTTCTTTTCACGAAGGACTTTTGCCAACGTTATTATCAAGTGCTCACATAAAATGAAGAAGTAAGGTTTTAAGAAATTAGAACACTTGTCTTTTTCGTTTGAGTGAAGCGACGTATGTCCCGAGCGTCTATTGGCGAACGGGTGAGTAATATATCGGAACGTGCCCAGTAGCGGGGGATAACTACGCGAAAGCGTGGCTAATACCGCATACGCCCTACGGGGGAAAGGGGGGGATCTTCGGACCTCTCACTATTGGAGCGGCCGATATCGGATTAGCTAGTTGGTGGGGTAAAGGCCTACCAAGGCGACGATCCGTAGCTGGTTTGAGAGGACGACCAGCCACACTGGGACTGAGACACGGCCCAGACTCCTACGGGAGGCAGCAGTGGGGAATTTTGGACAATGGGGGCAACCCTGATCCAGCCATCCCGCGTGTGCGATGAAGGCCTTCGGGTTGTAAAGCACTTTTGGCAGGGAAGAAAAGGCGCCGGATAATACCTGGCGCCGCTGACGGTACCTGCAGAATAAGCACCGGCTAACTACGTGCCAGCAGCCGCGGTAATACGTAGGGTGCAAGCGTTAATCGGAATTACTGGGCGTAAAGCGTGCGCAGGCGGTTCGGAAAGAAAGATGTGAAATCCCAGGGCTTAACCTTGGAACTGCATTTTTAACTGCCGGGCTAGAGTATGTCAGAGGGGGGTAGAATTCCACGTGTAGCAGTGAAATGCGTAGAGATGTGGAGGAATACCGATGGCGAAGGCAGCCCCCTGGGATAATACTGACGCTCATGCACGAAAGCGTGGGGAGCAAACAGGATTAGATACCCTGGTAGTCCACGCCCTAAACGATGTCAACTAGCTGTTGGGGCCTTCGGGCCTTAGTAGCGCAGCTAACGCGTGAAGTTGACCGCCTGGGGAGTACGGTCGCAAGATTAAAACTCAAAGGAATTGACGGGGACCCGCACAAGCGGTGGATGATGTGGATTAATTCGATGCAACGCGAAAAACCTTACCTACCCTTGACATGTCTGGAAGCTTCGAGAGATTGAAGTGTGCTCGCAAGAGAACCGGAACACAGGTGCTGCATGGCTGTCGTCAGCTCGTGTCGTGAGATGTTGGGTTAAGTCCCGCAACGAGCGCAACCCTTGTCATTAGTTGCTACGAAAGGGCACTCTAATGAGACTGCCGGTGACAAACCGGAGGAAGGTGGGGATGACGTCAAGTCCTCATGGCCCTTATGGGTAGGGCTTCACACGTCATACAATGGTCGGGACAGAGGGTCGCCAACCCGCGAGGGGGAGCCAATCCCAGAAACCCGATCGTAGTCCGGATTGCAGGCTGCAACTCGCCTGCATGAAGTCGGAATCGCTAGTAATCGCGGATCAGCATGTCGCGGTGAATACGTTCCCGGGTCTTGTACACACCGCCCGTCACACCATGGGAGTGGGTTTTACCAGAAGTAGTTAGCCTAACCGCAAGGAGGGCGATTACCACGGTAGGATTCATGACTGGGGTGAAGTCGTAACAAGGTAGCCGTATCGGAAGGTGCGGCTGGATCACCTCCTTTCAGAGCAAAATGCTCGGATGCCAAAGCGAAAGCGTCCACACTTATTGGCTGTTGATGGTAGAAAGAGTAAGGCCCGAGATGGGTTGGCAACAGAAAGCTGGGTCAGTAGCTCAGTCGGTTAGAGCACCGTCTTGATAAGGCGGGGGTCGTTGGTTCGATTCCAACTTGACCCACCAGCAGGATTGATCGGTGCGAAGGGGGATTAGCTCAGCTGGGAGAGCACCTGCTTTGCAAGCAGGGGGTCGTCGGTTCGATCCCGTCATCCTCCACCAAGCGCGCCGCTGGCTGGTTTATCGGCTGTGATGAGTTAGGGGTTAACGAAGAGTCTGGGCAGCGATGCCTGGGTTGCTCGTTAAGTCTTAGGCAGTAGCTAGGCTTACATGGTTTTACTCGTTCTTTAACAATCTGGAAGAAGCACAACGAAGTAATTGCGGCGCATCGTCTTAAGTGACGGTGAGTTCGTAAGTACGGGTTGTGATTGCATTAAACAATTTTGTTCAAATAGTTCTCAAAAATACATGCCATACGGCATGGCCTTTGAAAATGATGAACGGCACAAACACGCATAACTCAAAGTTTTTATAACTTGTCTGGTTTTTAACCTGCAACGTTATAGGATCAAGCGACTAAGTGCACATGGTGGATGCCTTGGCGATTACAGGCGATGAAGGACGTGGTAGCCTGCGAAATGCTGCGGGGAGCTGGCAAACAAGCTTTGATCCGCAGATGTCCGAATGGGGAAACCCAGGGTAGCGATACCCTATCCTTGACTGAATACATAGGTCATGGAGGCGAACCGGGTGAACTGAAACATCTCAGTAGCTCGAGGAACAGAAATCAACCGAGATTCCGAAAGTAGCGGCGAGCGAAATCGGAGCAGCCTTGACGATTTAGGCAATTGGATAGTCGAACGCGATGGAAAGCGCGGCCGTAGCAGGTGATAGCCCTGTAGACAAAATTCAGTTGTTGGAACTAGGCGTCAGACAAGTAGGGCGGGACACGTGAAATCCTGTCTGAAGATGGGGGGACCATCCTCCAAGGCTAAATACTCGTAATCGACCGATAGTGAACCAGTACCGTGAGGGAAAGGCGAAAAGAACCCCGGAAGGGGAGTGAAATAGATCCTGAAACCGTGTGCATACAAACAGTAGGAGCGGGCTTGTCCCGTGACTGCGTACCTTTTGTATAATGGGTCAGCGACTTACATTCAGTGGCAAGCTTAACCGAATAGGGAAGGCGTAGCGAAAGCGAGTCCGAATAGGGCGATTCAGTCGCTGGGTGTAGACCCGAAACCAGGCGATCTATCCATGGTCAGGTTGAAGGCACGGTAACACGTGCTGGAGGACCGAACCCACTAATGTTGAAAAATTAGGGGATGAACTGTGGATAGGGGTGAAAGGCTAAACAAGCCTGGAAATAGCTGGTTCTCTCCGAAAACTATTTAGGTAGTGCCTCACGTATTGCTGCCGGGGGTAGAGCACTGTTATAGCTAGGGGGTCATGGCGACTTACCAACCTATGGCAAACTCCGAATACCGGCAAGTATGAGCGTGGGAGACAGAGCACCGGGTGCTAACGTCCGGACTCAAGAGGGAAACAACCCAGACCGCCAGCTAAGGTCCCAAACTATGGCTAAGTGGGAAACGAAGTGGGAAGGCATAGACAGTCAGGAGGTTGGCTTAGAAGCAGCCACCCTTTAAAGAAAGCGTAATAGCTCACTGATCGAGTCGTCCTGCGCGGAAGATGTAACGGGGCTAAGCCATAGACCGAAGCTGCGGGTGTATATCTTTGATATACGCGGTAGGAGAGCGTTCTGTAAGCCTGCGAAGGCAGATTGAGAAGTCTGCTGGAGGTATCAGAAGTGCGAATGCTGACATGAGTAGCGATAAAGGGGGTGAAAAGCCCCCTCGCCGTAAGTCCAAGGTTTCCTGCGCAACGTTCATCGGCGCAGGGTGAGTCGGCCCCTAAGGCGAGGCAGAGATGCGTAGCTGATGGGAAGCTGGTTAATATTCCAGCACCGTCGTAGGATGCGATGGGGGGACGGATTGCGAAACGTCATCGGGGTGTTGGATGTCCCCGTTGCTGCATCGAAGAAGGCGCTTTAGGCAAATCCGGGCGCGTAATTCAAGGGTGTGGCTGAATAGGACCTCGGTCCTAAACTGATCGGCAGCAGTTCCAAGAAAAGCCTCTAAGCTTCAGTCCTACGAGACCGTACCGCAAACCGACACAGGTGGACGGGATGAATATTCCAAGGCGCTTGAGAGAACTCAGGAGAAGGAACTCGGCAAATTAATACCGTAACTTCGGGAGAAGGTATACCCTGCGTAGTGTGATGGGCCCGCGCCCAGAGCATGAAGGGGTCGCAGAGAATCGGTGGCTGCGACTGTTTATTAAAAACACAGCACTCTGCCAAGACGAAAGTCGACGTATAGGGTGTGACGCCTGCCCGGTGCCGGAAGGTTAAGTGATGGGGTGCAAGCTCTTGATCGAAGCCCCGGTAAACGGCGGCCGTAACTATAACGGTCCTAAGGTAGCGAAATTCCTTGTCGGGTAAGTTCCGACCTGCACGAATGGCGTAACGATGGCCACACTGTCTCCTCCTGAGACTCAGCGAAGTTGAAGTGTTTGTGATGATGCAATCTACCCGCGGCTAGACGGAAAGACCCCATGAACCTTTACTGTAGCTTTGCATTGGACTGTGAACCGGCCTGTGTAGGATAGGTGGGAGGCGTTGAACTTGGGTCGCCAGATCTAAGGGAGCCATCCTTGAAATACCACCCTGGTTTGTTTGCGGTTCTAACCTTGGCCCGTTATCCGGGTTGGGGACAGTGCATGGTGGGCAGTTTGACTGGGGCGGTCTCCTCCTAAAGTGTAACGGAGGAGTTCGAAGGTACGCTAGAGACGGTCGGAAATCGTCTTGATAGTGCAATGGCATAAGCGTGCTTGACTGTGAGACTGACAAGTCGAACAGGTGCGAAAGCAGGACATAGTGATCCGGTGGTTCTGAATGGAAGGGCCATCGCTCAACGGATAAAAGGTACTCTGGGGATAACAGGCTGATACCGCCCAAGAGTTCATATCGACGGCGGTGTTTGGCACCTCGATGTCGGCTCATCTCATCCTGGGGCTGTAGCCGGTCCCAAGGGTATGGCTGTTCGCCATTTAAAGAGGTACGTGAGCTGGGTTTAAAACGTCGTGAGACAGTTTGGTCCCTATCTGCCGTGGGCGTTGGATACTTGACGGAGCCTGCTCCTAGTACGAGAGGACCGGAGTGGACGTACCGCTGGTGTATCGGTTGTCATGCCAATGGCATTGCCGAGTAGCTACGTACGGAAGAGATAACCGCTGAAGGCATCTAAGCGGGAAACTCGTCTGAAGATTAGGTATCCCGGGGGCTAGACCCCCCTGAAGGGTCGTTCGAGACCAGGACGTTGATAGGCTGGGTGTATAAGCGCAGTAATGCGTGTAGCTAACCAGTACTAATTGCCCGTGCGGCTTGATCCTATAACCTTGCAGGTTGTGGGTGTTCAAGTGCCGTTCAAACAAAGAAAAGTCGCTGCCCCAAGAAAACAAGGGCAGCGCACAGGCTGAGCTGATAAGCTCGGTACCCAGGACCGTGAAACGCCTTTGCGCCGATGATAGTGGACGTACGTCTGTGAAAGTAGGTCATCGTCAGGCTCTTATTGTGAAAACCCCCCAGCGCTCAGCGCTCGGGGGTTTTTTGTTTGGAGGGGTCAGACCCCAAACGGGGTCTGACCCCATTACACGCGGACGCGGGGTCAGCGTAAGCGTTTGGGGAACTACATCCCCCCACCCACTTCAGATGGAATTTTTTTGAGAAGCGGGGCCAGTTTCGAAGGTCACAGGCGCCGTCCAGTTGTGCGGCAATAGATCATCGATCCGGTTATCCGGATGCGTCGGCAAGCGCTCGAGCACATCGCGCAGATAGGCGTACGGATTCAASCCATTGAGCTTGGCTGACTGAATCAGGCTCATGATCGCAGCGGCACGTTTGCCCGCGCGCAAGGAACCGGCGAACAGCCAATTGGCCCTGCCGATTGCCACCGGCCTGATTTGCATTTCGATATGATTGTTGTCGATCGGGACCTGCCCGTCATCCAGGTAGCGCGTAAGCGCCGCCCAGCGTTTCAAGCTGTAGTCCAGCGCCTTGGCAGTACCTGATCCGTCCAGCACGCGTTGGCGCTGGGCCAG
>JACCEN010000008.1 GCA_013416435.1 Alcaligenaceae bacterium
CAAGGGCTCGGCCAAGCTGGCGCTCGAGGGCGACGAAGGTCCCCTGGGCAAGGAAGCGATCCTGAAGCTGGCCGAAGCGCTGGACTCGTACATCCCCACGCCCGAGCGCGCGGTCGATGGCACGTTCCTGATGCCGGTGGAAGACGTGTTCTCGATCTCGGGTCGCGGCACGGTGGTCACGGGCCGCATCGAGCGCGGCATTGTCAAGGTCGGCGAGGAAATCGAAATCGTCGGTATCAAGGACACGGTCAAGACCACTTGCACGGGCGTGGAAATGTTCCGCAAGCTGCTGGACCAAGGCGAGGCGGGCGATAACGTCGGTATCTTGCTGCGCGGCACCAAGCGCGAAGACGTCGAGCGCGGCCAAGTGCTGGCCAAGCCCGGTTCGATCAAGCCGCACACGGACTTTGACGCCGAGGTGTACATTCTGTCCAAGGACGAAGGCGGCCGTCACACGCCGTTCTTCCAAGGCTATCGTCCGCAGTTCTACTTCCGCACGACGGACGTGACCGGCACGATCGAGCTGCCGGCGGACAAGGAAATGGTGCTGCCTGGCGATAACGTGTCGATGAAGGTCAGCCTGATCGCCCCGATCGCCATGGAAGAAGGCCTGCGCTTTGCCATCCGCGAAGGCGGCCGTACCGTGGGCGCGGGCGTCGTCGCCAGCATCACCAAGTAATTAACGCGTGCCCACAGACAGAGGGCAACCGCCCTCTGTCACTTTCGTTCTTTAGGAATTTCCATGAAAAACCAGAAAATCCGCATCCGTTTGAAAGCGTTTGACTACAAGTTGATCGACCAGTCTGCCGCTGAAATCGTTGAAACAGCCAAACGTACGGGCGCGGTCGTGCGTGGTCCCGTACCTCTGCCGACTCGTATTCGTCGCTACGACGTGCTGCGTTCCCCGCACGTCAACAAGACGTCGCGCGACCAGTTCGAAATGCGCACTCATCAACGTCTCATGGACATCGTGGACCCGACAGACAAGACTGTCGACGCCCTCATGCGCCTTGACCTGCCCGCAGGTGTGGACGTCGAGATCGCACTACAGTAAGATCCAAGAAAACGCCGGGCTACCCGGCGTTTTTTTTAGCTTGCGCTTCCAATGCGTATGCGTTGTTCCCCGCCATGGTTTCTTTCGCGTCATAGGCGAGCTTCCCGGCAATGTATACCGCGCGCGTGGCGCGGTCGTCTGCCAGCGTCATCTGTACGAACAGCGCTTCTTCAATCGAACGGCAATGCCGCATGCGAAAGTCGATCAGCGGCGTCGAAGCCAGGTCCAGTACCAGCAGGTCCGCCTCCATGCCGGGTGCGATGCTGCCGATGCGATCATCCAGATACAGGGCCTGTGCCGCGCCGCGCGTCGCCATGTAAAAGGCTCTGGGCGCGGAGAGCGAGTAGTGGCCAAGCTGCGCCACTTTGTAGGCCGCTCCCATGGTCCGCAGCATCGAAAGCGAGGTTCCCGCGCCCACATCGCTTGCCAGGCCGACCCGCACGGGAGCCGGATGTTCGAGCGCGCGTTCATAGTTGAACAGGCCGCTGCCCAGGAATGCGTTGGAGGTCGGACAATGCGCGATGGACGAGCCGCTCTCCGCCATGTGCCGCCATTCCGGTTCAGTCAGGTGGACGGCATGGCCAAAAATGGATCGGGGGCCGGTCAGGCCGTAGTGTCGGTACACGTCCAGGTAATTGGCATGTTCCGGAAACAGCCGACGCACCCAGTCCACCTCATGCCGGCTCTCGGAGATATGCGTTTGCATGTGCGTGCCCGGATAGCGCCTCCATAAAGCGCCGGCTGCCTCAAGCTGGGCCGGAGTGGAAGAGGGGGCGAAGCGGGGCGTAATCGCATAGGACAGCCGGCCTTGGCCATGCCATTTGCGGATCAGCGCTTCGGACTCGTCATAGCCTGAACGCGCATCGTCGCACAACGCCGGCGGGGCATTGCGGTCCATCAGCACTTTGCCCGCGACCATGCGCATGCCGCGGCCTTTCGCGGCCCCGAAGAACGCTTCCACCGAGGACGGATGGACCGTGCAATACACTGATGCGGTCGTCGTGCCGGCGCGCAGGCATTGATCCAGGAACAGCTCGGACACGTGGCGGGCATGCGCCGGATCATGGAACTGCTGTTCCGTGACGAAGGTGTACTGGTTCAGCCAGTCCAGCAATTGCTTGCCATAGGCCCCCATCATCTGCACCTGCGGGTAGTGCGCATGCGTATCGATGAAGCCCGGCAAGATCAGCGCATTGTCGTAGGTGATCAACTGATGGCCGTCGAGGCGGGAACGAAGTTGTTCAAAGTCGCCGAAACCCGTGATCTTGCCGGCTTCCACCAATGTCAGCCCGTCGGCCTCGTAATGCAGGGCGGCGGTGTCTCCGATCTGGAAGGGATCCCCCCGGAATGTAAGCGAGGGGCCGCGCAGGGCGATGCGGTTCTGGCAGGGATGCACGGGCGGGCTCTCCGGTGGTTTGGGCTGGCATATCATAAAGCACCCTCGTTGGGCGTTGCGCTTTCGCACTTGTCAGCCTCATCGAGCGTGGCTTGTCAACTAGTACTTGCCATTGAATGGCGAAACATGTTAAATTGCTAAGCTTCGCCAAAAAAGTTTTGCAGGGTGTCTTGCAAGTAACCGCCACAGGTATCTGCCGACAGTTACGCAGACACTTATGCCGACACTTATGTGGGCTTTACCGACCCCGGGGGCTTAGCACCCTTAGGCGTTGCAGGTAGTAGTAAAGAAGGTAGTTAAGGCAGTTCCAAGAAGTTTTGCAAAAATCGACGCGTGCGGTGTGAGTCGCACGCGGTTATTAGCCCCGACCAATCGCAGTCGGGAATGGAGAAAACGATGTCGAACTCGACACCTACGCCCGCCGCTTACCGGCTGGGGCTTGTGGGGCGTAAAGTCGGCATGACCCGTATTTTCACGGAAGATGGCGAGTCCATCCCCGTGACAGTGCTGGACGTGTCGAACAACCGCATCACGCAAGTCAAGTCGCCGGAAGTGGATGGTTATGCGGCTGTGCAAGTTGCCTACGGCACACGTCGTGCAACCCGCGTCACCAAGCCCGTGGCTGGGCACTATGCAAAGGCCGGCGCCGAAGCCGGCAGCATCCTGAAAGAATTCCGCCTCGATCCCGCCAAAGCCGCTGAATTTACAGCCGGCTCCGTCGTGGCCGTCGAAAGCGTTTTCGAAGCAGGACAAAAGGTTGATGTCACCGGCACCACGATCGGTAAAGGCTTTGCCGGCACCATCAAGCGCCACCACTTCGGTTCGCAACGTGCTTCACACGGTAACTCGCGCTCGCACCGCGTTCCTGGCTCCATCGGCCAGGCGCAGGATCCCGGACGCATTTTCCCGGGTAAGAAGATGTCCGGTCACCTGGGCGACGTTACCCGTACCGTTCAAAACCTCGACATCGTGCGTGTCGACGCAGAACGCGGTCTGCTGCTGGTCAAGGGCGCTGTCCCCGGCCACAAGAATGCAGACGTCGTCGTGCGTCCCGCCATCAAGATGTCGGCCAAGAAAGGAGCCTAATTATGGAACTCAAGCTCCTGAATGACCAGGGTCAGTCCGCGTCCACCTTCGCAGCTCCCGACACGGTTTTCGGCCGCGACTTCAACGAAGCGCTCGTTCACCAGATCGTGGTGGCTTTCCAGGCCAACGCACGCAGCGGCAACCGCGCCCAGAAAGGCCGCGATGCCGTCAAGCACAGCACCAAGAAGCCATGGCGCCAAAAGGGCACCGGCCGTGCCCGTTCGGGCATGACTTCCTCGCCCATCTGGCGTGGAGGCGGTCGCGCGTTCCCGAACTCGCCCGACGAAAACTTCTCGCAAAAGGTCAACAAGAAAATGTATCGTGCCGGTATCCGCGCGATCCTTTCTCAGCTGGCTCGCGAAGATCGTATCGCCGTCGTCGATACGTTCGTCCTCGATGCGCCCAAGACCAAACTTGCCGCTGACAAGCTCAAGAACATGGGCCTGGAGTCGGTGCTCATCATCACCGACGTGCTCGACGAAAACGTTTATCTCGCTACGCGCAACCTTCCGCACGTTGCCGTGGTTGAACCGCGTTATGCCGATCCGCTCTCTTTGATCCACTACAAGAAAGTGCTGATCACCAAGCCGGCTATCGCTCAACTCGAGGAGATGTTGGGATGAACGCCGAACGCTTACTGCAAGTTATCCTGGCTCCCGTCGTGACCGAAAAGGCCACGTTCGTAGCCGAAAAAAATCAGCAAATCGCTTTCCGTGTCGCAGCCGATGCCACCAAGCCTGAAATCAAGGCGGCCGTCGAACTGCTGTTCAAGGTTGAAGTCGAGTCCGTGCAGGTTCTGAACCGCAAGGGCAAAGAAAAGCGTTTTGGCCGTTTCATGGGTCGCCGCCGTAACGAGCGCAAAGCATATGTGTCGCTCAAAGACGGTCAGGAACTCGACTTTACGGAGGTGAACTAAATGGCACTCGTAAAAGTCAAGCCGACTTCGGCCGGCCGCCGCGGCATGATCAAGGTCGTCAGCCCTGATCTGCACAAAGGCGAGCCGTTCGCAGCTCTGCTCGAAAAGAAAAAGCGTGGCTCTGGCCGTAACAACAACGGTCACGTCACTGTTCGTCATCGTGGCGGTGGCCATAAGCGGCACTACCGCATTGTCGATTTCCGTCGCAACAAGGACGGCATCCCCGCCAAGGTCGAGCGCCTTGAGTACGACCCCAACCGCACTGCGCACATTGCACTGTTGTGCTACGCAGACGGCGAGCGTCGCTACATCATTGCTCCCCGTGGCCTGGAAGTCGGCGCTACGCTGATGTCCGGACTGGATGCTCCCATCCGTGCCGGCAACACGCTGCCCATTCGCAACATTCCTGTTGGCGCAACCATCCACTGCATCGAAATGCTTCCGGGCAAGGGTGCGCAAATGGCTCGTTCGGCAGGTGCTTCCGCCGTACTGCTGGCTCGCGAAGGCGTCTACGCACAAGTGCGTCTGCGCTCGGGCGAGGTCCGTCGCGTACACATCGACTGCCGCGCAACCATTGGCGAAGTCGGTAACGAAGAGCACAGCCTGCGTCAGATCGGCAAGGCCGGTGCCATGCGCTGGCGTGGTGTCCGTCCGACAGTTCGTGGCGTTGCCATGAACCCGGTCGATCACCCGCATGGTGGTGGTGAAGGACGCACTGGTGAAGGTCGCGAACCGGTCAGCCCATGGGGCACGCCGGCCAAGGGCTACAGAACCCGTCGTAACAAGCGCACAGACAATATGATTGTCTCGCGCCGCAAGCGCAAGTAAGGGGCGAACAACATGTCACGTTCGATCAAAAAAGGCCCATTCGTCGACGCGCATCTGATCAAGAAGGTCGATGCGGCCGTCGAAGGCAAAGAGAAAAAGCCGATCAAAACCTGGTCGCGCCGTTCAACCATCCTGCCCGAGTTCATTGGGCTGACGATTGCTGTGCACAATGGCCGCCAGCACGTTCCCGTTTACATCAACGAGAACATGGTCGGTCACAAGCTCGGCGAGTTCGCGCTGACCCGTACTTTCAAGGGTCACGCTGCGGACAAGAAGTCCAAGAGGTAAGTGATGGAAACTACTGCAATTATCCGTGGAGTCCATATCTCGGCTCAGAAAACCCGTCTCGTTGCGGATCTCATCCGTGGCAAGTCGGTGGCCCAAGCCCTGAATATCCTGACTTTCACACCCAAGAAGGCCGCGGGCATCCTCAAGAAAGCGCTTGAGTCCGCGATCGCCAACGCCGAGCACAACGACGGCGCCGATATCGATGAACTCAAAGTCACCACGATCTACGTGGACAAGGGCCAGTCGATGAAGCGTTTTTCCGCCCGTGCAAAAGGTCGCGGTAACCGTATCGAGAAGCAGACCTGCCACATCGTGGTCAAGGTCGGCGTGTAAGGAGTCACAATGGGACAGAAAATTCACCCGATTGGGTTCCGCCTCGCGGTAAGCCGCAACTGGAGTTCGCGCTGGTTCGCTGACGACAAGGCATTCGGCGGCATGCTCGCTGAAGATATCCGCGTGCGCGAGTATCTGAAGAAGAAGCTCAAGAGCGCTTCCGTCGGTCGCGTCGTCATCGAGCGTCCGGCCAAGAACGCCCGCATCACGGTTTACTCGGCTCGTCCGGGTGTCGTGATCGGCAAGCGCGGCGAAGACATCGAAAGCCTGAAGTCCGATCTGCAGCGCCTGATGGGCGTGCCCGTGCACGTCAACATCGAGGAAATCCGCAAGCCCGAGACCGACGCTCAATTGATCGCCGACTCGATCGCTCAGCAGCTCGAAAAGCGCATCATGTTCCGTCGGGCCATGAAGCGCGCCATGCAGAACGCCATGCGTCTTGGTGCGCAAGGCATCAAGATCATGAGCTCGGGCCGCTTGAACGGCATCGAAATTGCGCGTACCGAATGGTATCGCGAAGGCCGCGTGCCTCTGCATACTCTGCGTGCAAACATCGATTACGGTACTTCCGAAGCGCAAACCACTTACGGCATTATCGGTATCAAAGTCTGGGTCTATAAGGGCGACATGCTGCCCAACGGCGAAATGCCTCCCGAGACCGCCGCTCCTCGCGACGAAGAGCGCCGTCCCCGTCGTTCGCCCCGCGGCGAGCGCCCTGACGGCCGTCGTCCTGGTGGTGGCCGTGGTCGTGGTGGCCCTCGCAAAGACGCCTCGCAAGCCAACGCTGCGCCGGCGCCTGAAGGAGAATAAACATGCTGCAACCGTCACGCAGAAAATACCGCAAAGAGCACAAGGGCCGCAATACCGGCCTGGCTACGCGCGGTGCACAAGTCTCGTTCGGCGAGTTCGGTCTGAAGGCCACGGGTCGTGGTCGCCTGACCGCTCGCCAGATCGAATCCGCTCGTCGCGCGATCAACCGCCACATCAAACGTGGCGGCCGTATCTGGATTCGCATCTTCCCTGACAAGCCCATTTCGCAGAAGCCTGCCGAAGTTCGTATGGGTAACGGTAAGGGTAATCCGGAGTACTGGGTCGCCGAAATTCAACCCGGCAAGGTGCTCTATGAAATGGAAGGCGTGAGCGAAGAGCTTGCGCGCGAAGCTTTCCGCCTGGCCGCCGCTAAGTTGCCGATCTCGACGACCTTCGTGTCTCGTCACATTGGTGCTTAAGGAGACCTCATGAAAGCCAGCGAACTCCGTTCCAAGAACGCCACCGAGCTCCAGACCGAGCTCGAGAGCCTGCTGAAGGCACAATTCAACCTGCGCATGCAGCGTGCCACCCAGCAGCTTTCCAACACCAGCCAGATGGGCAAGGTCCGTCGCGATATCGCGCGCATCCGCACCATCATGACTGAGAACGCAGGAAAGTAAAATGAGCGAAACTCAAAATACTCAACCGGCAAAACGCCAACGTACGTTGATTGGCCAGGTTGTGAGCAACAAAATGGACAAGACTGTCGTGGTCCGCGTCGAGCGCCGCGTCAAGCACCCCATTTTTGGCAAGATCATCGTCCGCTCCAATAAGTACAAGGCGCATGACGAGAACAACCAGTACAACGAAGGCGACACCGTCGAAATCGCAGAAGGTCGTCCGATCTCCCGCGACAAGGCATGGACCGTCGTACGTTTGCTCGAAGCCGCACGCGTGATCTGATCTCGCGTGTGGGGTAGGACCCTTTGGGTCCTACCCCACAATGGAACCGGGGCCAGGCCTGTGAAAGGGCCTGGCCCCGGTTCCGTTTTGGACGTTATGGGGTCAGACCCCATGCAGGGTCTGACCCCTGATCCTTGGGGCCGCCTTCCCCGGGGCCCGACTCCGTAGGGGGTCGGACCCCTCATTCCTTCAGCGCGCGCCGGAGGACCTTGCCTACGTTGCTGCGAGGCAGGTCCTTGCGGAACTCGACGTGGCGGGGGACTTTATAGCCGGTAAGCTTGCCGCGGCAGAAGTCGATGAGCTCTTGCTCGGTCAAGCGGTCATTCTTGCGAATGACGAAGAGCTTGACGACTTCTCCGGAGTGCTCATCGGGTACCCCTACGGCCGCGGCCTCCTGGACGTCGGGGTGCTGGACCGCTACGGCCTCGACTTCATTGGGATAGACATTGAATCCAGACACCAGGATCATGTCTTTCTTCCGGTCTCGTATATACAGATAGCCGTCCTTGTCCGCGCAGCCTATGTCGCCGGTCTGCAGGAAGCCGTCCGCACCGAGAACCGCTTCGGTTTCTTCGGGCCGGTTCCAGTATCCCCGGGTGACTTGGGGCCCGCGGACGCAGATTTCGCCGTTCTCTCCCAGCGGCACCTCGCGACCCTCATGGTCGCGTATCGCGATATCCGTCGAAGGCACCGGCAGACCTATGGAGCCTGTGAAGCTGCGCTTGTCCAGCGGATTGATGCATACGGCGGGAGAGGCCTCCGTCAGGCCATAGGCTTGCGCGAGGGGCGTACCGGTGATTTCCAGCCAGCGCTTGGCCACGACTTCCTGTACCGCCATCCCGCCACCCAGGGCGATATGCAATGCGCTGAAATCGAGCTTGGCGAAACCGGGGTGGTTCAGCAAAGCATTGAAAAGCGTATTGACGCCGGTAATGGCGGTGAACCGGGTCTGCGACATGCTCTTGATGAGCGCCGGGATATCTCTTGCATTCAAGACGAGCAGATTGCATGCGCCCAGCCTGAAAAACGCCAGGCAATTGGCAGTGAGCGCAAAGATGTGATACAGCGGCAGGGCGGTGACGATGCATTCCTGCTCGCCCTTCACGTAGGGTTGCAGCCATGCATGGGCCTGGCACAGATTGGACACCATGTTGCCGTGCGTCAGCATGGCGCCCTTGGACACGCCGGTCGTACCACCCGTGTATTGCAGCAGTGCCAGGTCGTCATGCTCCATGCGCGGCCGGGTGTAGCCCGTATCGCGGCCCGATGACAGCGTCTGCTTGAATCGCAAGGCACCGGGAAGCTCGTATGCCGGGACCAGTTTCTTGACATGCCTGACCACGAAATCCGTGATCGTGCCCTTGAAGGTGCCGAGCATGTCTCCGATACTGGTGACGACGATATGCTTGAGCGAGAGCTCCGGCAGCGCTTGCTGCAAGGTATGGGCGAAATTCTCGGCAATGACGATGACCTCAGCGCCCGAATCCGCCAGTTGATGCCGGAGTTCACTAGCCGTGAACAGGGGATTGATGCCCACCGCCACTGCGCCGGCGCGCAACACGCCGAAAAAGCATATGGGATACTGCAGCAGATTGGGCATCATGATGGCGACGCGATCGCCCTTCCGGACTCCGACCGATTGCAGCCAGGCGGCAAACCTGCGCGAATGTGCATTGACCTGCGCATAGGTCAGCTCGGTTCCCATGCTGATGTAGGCGACGTTTTTCGCGTATCTTTGGCAGCTTTCCTCGAACACCGCCAACAGCGAATCGTAGCCGGCCGCGTCCTCGGTGATGTCGGCCGGCACACCAGGCGGGTATTGGTCGAGCCAGATGCGCTCCATGGTCATTGCCTCCTTTGAAGGGGTCAGACCCCATTCGGGGTCTGACCCCATAACCGAACGTACAGGGTCAGACCCTGCCGGGTCTGACCCTTCCGGCGTCCGCCCTTCGTCAGATGTGGGTGACGAACTTGGTGACGAGATAGCCGTCGAAGGTTTCCATGCCGCCCTCGCTGCCGATGCCGCTATCCTTGATGCCGCCGAACGGCGTTTCGGGCAGGGCGCTGCCGAAGTGATTGATATTGATCATGCCGGCCTCGATGCCATTGGACACCTTGGTGGCGGTTTGAAGCGAATTGGTGAATACGTAGGACGACAGGCCGAAAGGCAGGGAATTGGCCCGGCGGATGACGTCATCGGTATCCGTAAAGCGGACGATGGGCGCGATCGGGCCAAAGGGTTCTTCCGTCATGAGCATGGAGTCTTCAGGGAGGTCCGTGACGACCGTCGGAGAGAAGAAGTGTCCTTTCAGGTCCAGGCGTTCGCCGCCCAGCACGACCTTGCCGCCCAGGCTGCGGGCGTTATCCACGAATTTCTCCATTGTCGGTACCCGCCGTGCGTGGGCGAGCGGGCCCATTTGCGTGTCGGGCTCGAGACCGTCGCCGACCTTGACGGACTTCAAGGTGTCGACAAAGGTGCTGAGGAACCGATCGTAGATTTTCTCGTGCACATAGAAGCGGGTGGGCGACACGCACACCTGCCCGGCATTGCGCACCTTGAAGCGGGCCAGTTGCTGTGCGGCGCGATCCACGTCGGCATCGTCGAAGACCAGCACGGGGGAATGCCCGCCAAGCTCCATGGTGACGCGCTTCATGTGGGCTCCGGCCAGTGCCGCCAATTGCTTGCCCACCGGCACGGAGCCGGTGAAGGACACCTTGCGCACGATGGGTGAACGAATCAGATAGTCCGAGATCACACTGGGTACGCCCCACACGATGTTGAGCACGCCGGGGGGCAGCCCGGCGTCGTGGAAGATGCGGGCAATGGCCATCACCGCGCTGGGGGCGTCTTCAGGACCTTTGAGGATGACGGTGCAGCCTGCCCCGATTGCCGCGCAGATCTTGCGTATGGCCTGGTTGTATGGGAAGTTCCACGGGGTGAATGCCGCACATACGCCGATGGGTTCGCGCAGCACCATTTGCCGCACATCGGGATTGCGCGGCGGAATCACGCGTCCATAGATGCGGCGGCATTCTTCGGCGTGCCAATCTGCATGGTCGGCGCAGGACATGATTTCACCCACGGATTCCGCCAGCGGCTTGCCTTGATCCAGGGTCATGTTACGACCGATTTCCTGGGCCCGGTCGCGTGAAAGCTGGGCCGCCTTGCGCAGGATCTCGGAACGCTGCATGGGCGAGCTCTTGCGCCAGCTTTGGAATGCTCTGTCGGCGGCGGCGAGCGCGCGATCCAGGTCCTCCGTTCGGGCATGGGGCAGATGGCCCAGGACCTCCAGGGTTGCGGGGTTGGTGACCTCTTCGGTTTCGCGGCCGTCGCCGGCAAGAAATTCACCATCTATATATAGCGCAAGTGTCTCGTACATTGTTTTGTTTCACTTCTGATTGGAATCCGCCGTGGCAGCGGGGAGGGGATGGAATGCACCGTCATTTATAGCACGGAGCGCCGATGCCGCCACGGACCATGATGGGTATCCCCGTGCCGCATGTCTCGCCACGCTTGATCGCGAACTTAACCATTGTTGTAGTCCGGCACGCTCCAACTCCCTGAAAATATAGCCATTGCTGAAATTTACCGATACAATTCTGAGCACCGGAACGAATCTGGTAACAGTTGAACCGGAAAAGTTTCATATTCAAAGGAATGCCTGCAGCTTCACGGCTTACGGCATTTTGCCCAGACGCAAGGTCATGCTTCAAGAATACGGGCCGGAAACCCGTAGCTCCGCCTTGCCACACCATAGCGAGCTTTTACGTGAGTCCCTCCGTCAAGGCGTATTTGCTAGTTAATTCTCCATTACATCAGCGAGGTCGGCCGCATGCCGGTGCTCGTGCCTTTCGTTCGTCCTCTTTTTTTCGCAACATCGCAATGAAGCCAATACGCAAGGCAGTATTTCCCGTAGCCGGCCTGGGCACCCGCTTTCTGCCCGCCACCAAGGCCATGCCCAAAGAAATGCTGCCCGTCGTCGATAAGCCACTGATCCAGTATGCGGTCGAGGAAGCCATCGCCGCCGGCATCACTGAACTGATCTTCGTGACAGGACGCCATAAACGGTCCATCGAGGACCACTTCGATCGGCTGCCCGAGCTTGAGGCCGAATTGGCGGCCAAGGGCAAGCATGCGCTGCTCGAATCGGTCAAGAACATCATTCCTCCTTCGGTGACCTGTATCTACACCAGGCAGGCGGTGCCGCTGGGGCTGGGGCACGCGGTCCTGTGCGCGGAACCCATTGTCGGAAACGAACCGTTCGCAGTGTTGCTGGCCGATGACCTCATCGACTCCGACGTGTCGGCAACGCGGCAATTGGTAGAGGCTGCGCATCGCCACGATGGCAGCGTCCTGGCCTTGCAGTCGGTAGAACGCCAGCACACCGGCAAGTACGGCATCGTGGCGGGACGCAAGCTGGATAAACACTGCATGCGGGTAGACGCCATCGTCGAAAAGCCCGAGCCGGCCGATGCGCCCAGCACCCAGGCCGTTGTCGGGCGATACGTCCTTGAGCCCGAGATCTTTCAGTGCCTGCGTTCGACCTCCGCCGGCGTGGGCGGGGAAATTCAATTGACGGACGGTATCGCCAGGCTGCTGGCGCACCGGGCGGTATACGGATGCAAGTATGAAGGCCTGCGGTACGACTGTGGCAGCAAAGAGGGCTTCTTCCGCGCCACCGTCGAGCTGGGGCGCAAGTATCACGGCCTGACGGCATGATCACAACGACATCAATAACGGGGTATTGCATGCATGACAAGTTTTCCGAGTATTTGAACGGCCAGTTGCATAATTCGGCCTGGGCATTTTTTCTTGGGCCATTCGTCCAGGAGTTGTTGAGCCACGTGAGCAACGAGGAAATGCGCAGCTTGGCCCGGAGCGCCGGCATACGGGCAGGCCGTGAAATGCCTTTGCCCGCATGCGATTCGCTTCAGCAGATGGAGGCCGCGGCCAATGATCATTGGTCGCGCCTGGGCTGGGGCATCGTCACGTTTCAGGAATACAGCGGTCATCTCTCCATCGAGCACCGCTTTGCTCCACTTCGCGCCACGCTTGGCGAGCCGGCCATGGCGTGGGCCGCCGGCTTTCTCGAGGGTGTGTATCAAGAGTGGTTCACGATGCTGGGCGCGGGCCGCGACCTCTTGGTCAGGCAGGAGGGTGGCGCGGATTCGTACGGCGGGCTTGTCTATAGGCTGGCACGCTAGGAGTCCATTCCCCTAGTGCTGAATAATGAAAGGATCGACTCAATGACTGGTTCAAGCGATATCGCCAAACTGTTCAAATCTTTTGGTGGAAATGCAGCGGAAGAATATCGAGAAATCGTTGATCATGACCGGCAGGATGCGTCGCGCACCCGTTGGCCCATGCTGGAGCAGATTCCGTTGCAAGCGCCGATGGCACGCAAATCAGACCAACAGCCGAAGAAGCCGGAAATTTCCGCTGCCGGCAACAATATTCCCCTGCCTTCCTTCCATTCCCTGCGCGTTCTGGCGCCATCCACAGGGGTGGCGGGCGACGTTTCCACGAATGGCGTTCCCGGCGCTGTCCAGCATTCATCCGCCCCCGAGGTGATGCCGCAGCACGGCACGCTGCAGGATGTCTTTAGGCGAATTGGACGGGAACCGGAGGACTCGACAGTCGAGAAAGCGGTGGAACCCCTTTCCGGACAAGACGCTGGCCCTTCGAAAGGAATTGCGTCCATCTTTCAAAGATTGCGTCGGTCATGAAAGTAGTATCAGTTGTCTCCGCCAAGGGAGGAGTGGGAAAAAGCACGGTAAGCGCGAATTTGGCAGCGGCTCTGCAGCAGCAAGGCCATACAGTGCTCGCCATCGATCTGGATCCACAGAACGGACTGCGCTATCACTTCACGCTCGAACCTTCGTCCATGGCGGGGTTGGTGCAAGCGCCGCAAGATGCAGACGCCTGGCGGGCACTCATACGCCCGACGGAGTCGGGGGTAGCGTTGATCCCCTATGGCGATTGCACCGAGCCCGAGAGGCAGGCATTCGAAGCGGAGCTGCGTACAGATGCCTCGTGGCTCATAAGCCGCTTGAGGGACCTCGAACTGGGGCATGGCGTGGTCGTCGTCATCGATACTCCGCCAGGGCCATCGGCATACATGACGCAGGCCTTGACCGCGGCTTCCCTGGCGGTCGCAGTCGTTTTGCCGGATGCTGGGTCATACGCCACGCTGCCACAGTTAAATACCCTGATTTCAACGTATTGCGAAGGTCGCGACAATTTTTCCGGTTACGGCTTCGTGGTCAATCAAGTCGATCAGGGCCAGCAACTGAGCAAGGATATTACGCAGGTGCTGCGGACCACGTTCCAGGACCGCATGGCGGGGCTGGTGCATCTGGATCAATCATTGAGCGAAGCCCTGGCACACGGCAAGAATATTTTCCAGTATCGCCCGCACAGTGTCAGTGCGCGTGATCTGGTGGCGTGCGCGCAATGGGTCGCGCAACGGCTGGATCTTTAAAGAAAGAGGTGTGTCTTGGCCAAACAAAAAGCGCTCAGCACAACAGATTCCGGGGTAGAACGAGGTGCCCGCAAGCTGGCCAACTGGCTGGTCGGCCTGTCCTTGTGGGATTATCGGCTTGTCCGAATCCTGACTTTGTTGATCTCCGCTCTATTGTTCGTTGCAGTGGTGAGCACACCTCTGGACCTGGAGTATCAGATTCTGTTTGCGCTGACGTCGTTCGCGCTGGCCATGCTGCTTGGCAGATTGTCCGAGGGGCGGCTCGTCACCCTGGTGTTGGTGGTCATTTCGGTCGTGGCCTCGTTGCGCTATATGTACTGGCGTATTACGGCCACTTTGGGGTTCGAGACCTGGTTGGATATGGGTTTCGGCTATGGTCTGCTGCTGGCCGAAATCTATGCCCTGCTGGTGCTGCTGTTCAGTTACTTCCAGTCCGCCTGGCCCTTAAGGCGAAAACCCGCGATGATGCCGCCCGATACCGGTTCTTGGCCGTCCATCGACATCTATATCCCGACTTACAACGAGTCATTGAGTGTGGTGCGCCAGACGGTGTTCGCGGCGCTTTCTCAAGACTGGCCCATGGACAAGCTGAATATCTACGTGCTTGATGATGGGCGACGCGAGGAGTTCCGCTCCTTTTGCGCTTCGGTCGGCGTGGGCTATCTGACCCGTCCGGACAACAAGCACGCCAAGGCCGGCAACATCAATTCTGCGCTGCCCAAGACACATGGCCAATACATTGCAATCTTCGACTGCGACCACGTTCCAACCCGCTCGTTTCTGCAGGTCTGCGTAGGCTGGTTTCTCAAGGACCAGAAACTGGCGATGCTGCAGACCCCGCACGTGTTCTTCTCGCCTGACCCGCTGGAAAAGAATCTTGACGTATTCGGCAAAGTGCCGAATGAGGGGCGCCTTTTCTATGGCTTGACGCAGGATGGCAACGACTTGTGGAACGCGACGTTTTTCTGCGGCTCATGCGCAGTCTTGAAGCGTGAGCCGCTGCTTGAAGTAGGGGGCATGGCGGTAGAGAGCGTGACCGAAGATGCGCTCACAGCCTTGAAGATGAATCGCGCGGGATACAACACCGCTTACCTGGCCATTCCGCTGGCAGCCGGCTTGGCGACTGAAAGCCTGTCGCGACACATTGGACAACGCATACGCTGGGCACGAGGCATGGCCCAGATCTTCCGCAGCCACAATCCCTTCCTTGGCAGGGGCCTGACGCTCAGCCAACGCATTTGCTACGCCAGTGCCGCCTTGCACTTCTTCTATGGCTTGCCAAGACTGGTGTTCCTGACCGCCCCGCTGGCGTATCTGTTTTTTGGCGCGCACGTTTTCCAGGCATCGGCACTGATGATCGCGGCGTATGTGCTGCCGCATATCGTTCACGCGTATGTCACCGGCTCGCGGATACAAGGCAGGTTTCGCCATTCTTTCTGGAACGAGGTGTACGAGTCGGTGCTCGCCTGGTACATCATGCGTCCGACCTTGGCAACGCTGATCGCGCCTAACAGCGCGACGTTCAACGTAACGGCCAAAGGGGGCACCATCGAGAAGTCCTACTTCGATTGGGCATTGTCCCGTCCCTATATCATCCTGCTCGTGCTCAACCTGGCCGGCATGATGATCGGAGCGTGGCAGGTGATTCACAACATGAACGATGCCGGGTTGGTGTTTACCGCGCTCATCAATATGGCATGGACGTTGCATAACGTGGTGATCTGCAGCGCCAGTGTGGCGGTGGCGGGCGAGCAGCGCCAGATTCGCGCTTCCCCGCGCGTGGGCGCGACACTGACGGCAACCTTGCATTTGCCGGGCGGCTATGGCGTTGCATGCCAGACCAGCGACTTTTCGCAAGACGGGCTTGGCGTCGCTTTGCCGGACAGCGTACCGGTACAGGTGGGAGACTCACTGCAGGTCTCGATATTCCGGGACGACGTGGAAGGGATTTTCCCCGCGACCGTGGTTTTCGTTTCCGACCAGCGGCTCGGGCTGCGATTCAAGGATCTGACTCTTGCGCAGCAGGTCGAGCTATCGCAAATGACGTTCGCCCGTGCGGATATCTGGACCGACCCTTGGAACGAAGGCGAGCCTGATACTCCTTTGGTGGCCGGCCGCCAACTTGGCCAGGTCGCGATACATGGTTTCAAGGTGCTGTTGCGCGAGAGCCTGTGGGCAGTGGTCGGAGGGCGCCGGTGGCGCCGCAGAGCGCCCAAGGCGCAAGAGGCGGTATCGTGACTGCCGGACGCCGTTGGCGAGTTTTTTTCGCGATCCTGCTGGCCGGGATAACCGCGTTATGTGCGGTACCTGCCAGTCACGGAGCGTCCGGACAGGATGCGATACTCAGCAAGCCTTGGGGGCTGCGGTCCTACGCGGTCGAGTTCAGCCAGCTTGCCTCGTTGGCGGATATCGAACTCCTTGGCGTGGAGGCGAAGCGGGGGGTGTACGTCGGCCTGAGGGCCGACGAACGGGTCAAGCGGGCACGTCTTGAGCTTTCGTACTCCTATTCGCCGGCGCTGCTAGAAACGCTTTCACACCTGAACGTGGTGCTCAATGGCGAGGTGGTGGATACCGTTGTCCTGACAAAGCAGGAGCATGAAGGCAAGCTGCAGCATACGACGGAGCTTCCCGTAGCCTTCCTGCGTCCCCACAATCAACTTGATATCCAGCTCGTTTCGCACTACACGCTTGGCTGCGAAGATCCACTGCACCCCGATTTGTGGGCCAACATCGACCGGGGCAGTCGTCTGCTGCTGGACGTCGATCCAGTAATACTGCCCGACGAGTTGGCCATGCTGCCCGCACCTTTCTTCGACGGCCGGGACATGCGTCGTCTGGACCTTCCGTTTATCATGCCGGACACCGACGACGATAGCCTGCAGGCTGCCGGCGTGATCGCTTCATGGTTCGGCGCGCTTGCTGACTACAGGGGCGTTCGATTCTCAGCGCAGGGCCAGTTGCCGCAGCAAGGCCACGCCGTGCTGATATTGGGCGCAAATAGAGTGCCCCCAGGCATGGCGCCGATGAAAATAGAAGGGCCGACGGTCGCCGTCGTGAGCAATCCGCAAGACCCTGCCGGAAAACTGCTGGTCATCGCCGGAAGAAATGGCGACGAGGTAAAGACTGCCGCGGCCGGCTTGGTATTGAGCAGCGAGTCGCTGACGGGACCGTCCGCCTTATTGAGGAAGGTCGACCGGGCACCGCGCAAGCCTTATGACGCACCTAATTGGGTGCCGGTGGACCGGCCCCTGCGGTTTGGAGAACTGCTGCCGCCACAAGCGCTCACCGTGGCTGGACGGGACCCATGGCCTGTTCGCATGCGATTGAGAGTACCACCGGACCTGTCCGCTTGGCGCGTGGACAATATCCCTATGAATCTGATCTTTCGATATGCGAATCACCGAGTCCCGGCTGATTCTCGCCTGGATGTCTCGCTGAACGGAAACTTGATCAAGCATTATGAACTCGATGCTCCCGAGAAAGGCGTCATGGAGAAGCTTGGGGCGCGCGCGACTGGAATCATCCGGGATGACTTCAAGGTTCCACTGTATGCCGTGGTGCCGGATACCACTCTCCAGTTCAAGTTCCGCTACCCGCATATTCCCGAGAACGAATGCACCGGAACGCTCGTGGATACGAGGCGCAGTGCCATCGACCCGGAGTCTACTCTGGATTTTTCCGGATTGACCCACCACTTGGCCATGCCAGATCTGGGGACGTTCTACAGCGCGGGTTTTCCGTTTTCCCGCATGGCGGATCTCTCCGAGTCGGTGGTACTGCTGCCACCCCAACCCAGCGAACCGCAGGTGGCCGCATATCTCAATGTCATGGCGAACATAGGCGAGTCAACCGCCTACCCCGCTGTGGGCGTCAAGGTCACCACCCGTGGCGAGGCCCAGGAATTAAAGGACAAGGACGTGCTGGTCATCGGAACCGGTCGGTCAATTCCCATGTTGGACGCGTGGCTTGAGCATTTGCCGGAAACCGCCATTCGGCCGGCGTCCTCGAGTGCGGCGTTCTGGACCGTGGGCGGCGCATTGGACCGCCTGTCGAACGTACTGGGCTTTGATAAACATGTGCTTCAGCAGTCGGTCGGACTCAATTCCACAATGCTGGCGGGATTCGAGTCACCCATTACGCGTGGGCGCAGTGTCGTCGTCATGAGTGGCGCGACAGATGCCGCCCTGATTCGCATGGCCGGCCTCATGGCGAAGAACAGCCCCGAGGCGGTAAGGATACAGGGAAGCGTCGTGATATTGGACGGCGATCGATTCGAGTCGCTGTCGGACGACAAAACCTATTACGTGGGGAGTCTGGGAGCATTCGGTTCGATGCAATGGTTCTTCGCCCAGCATCCGCTGATACTGGTCTTCATCTATATGCTGGGAGCGCTGCTGGTGGGAACCTTGTTCTATGTGGGGCTGAGGTCCCGTGCCGAGCGCCGACTTCGAGTTGACGGACGATGAAGCTATTCAAAAGAGACTACAACACATGGAATCCTGCATGAAGCGTTTTCGTCCTGTCTGGGCGTTGATGACCGCCCTTGCTGCGTTCGCGACGGCGCAGGGTGTCGCGCGGGGCGAGCAATCGGTGGCGACCCCCGTCCATGCTCGAGGCGCAGACTATCAGCTCAGCCTGGAGCAGCTGGGGGCGCGGTACCCTTTTCAATTGAAAGGCGTCGACGGAAGCGCCAGCGCATACTTCGACGTCCGGGCCGATGAGGTCGTTACCCAAGCACGGCTCAAGCTGGGCTATACGTACTCGCCCGCACTGATCAGCGAGCTTTCGCATATCAACGTGCTGCTGAACGACGTCGTGGCCGCGTCCTTGCCCGTTCCGAGGGCGGATGCGGGCAAATACCAACAGCGAATCGTCGACTTGCCCGCCCACCTCGTCACGGATGCCAATCGCTTACGGCTGCAACTGATCGGACATTACACGTTGGAGTGCGAAGATCCGCTTCATTCCAGTCTGTGGGCGAACATCAGCAACCAGAGCGTGCTGGAAATGGAGGTGGATCGGCTTGCGCTGCCCGATGACCTGTCGATTCTGCCTCTGCCCTTTTTTGATCATCGCGACAGGCGCAGGCTTGAGCTTCCCTTTGTTTTTTCCAGCGCCGATGCGCCGACGCTGGAAGCCGCGGGCACCATTGCTTCATGGTTTGGAGCCCTGGCGGGATATCGAGGCGCAAGGTTCCCCGTGCACCTCGATGGAGCCGTGCCGGCAAAAGGCAACGCGGTCGTATTCCTCAAGGAGGGCAGCACCGAAACCATTGGCCTGCCGCCCCTCAAAAAGATCACCGGCCCGATGCTCAAGATCATGCCCAACCCCGGCGATCCGCATGGCAAGATCCTGTTTGTGATGGGTCGGGATGGCAGTGAGCTGAAGCGCGCGGCCCGTGCACTGAGCTTGGGGTTCGATGCGCTCGTCGGCTCCGAAGCCACCATTACGCAACTCGAACAGTTGCAGCCCCGCAAGCCGTACGACGCGCCAAATTGGCTGCGTACGGACCGGCCTGTGAAGTTCGGCGAGCTCGTGCCCATGCAGGCGCTCGAAGCGCCCGGCTATGGTTCCGATGCAATCCGCATTCCGCTACGCCTGCCGCCGGATCTCTTTGGCTGGCGGGCCCCCCCCGTACCGATGGATTTACGCTATCGCTATTCTCCTCAGGCCGGCGTTGTCGACTCCACGCTATTGTTCGACGTCAATGAGGGATTTTTGCGGTCCTTTCCGCTTCTGTCCGTCGCCCAGCTTGCGGAGCGAGGCTGGATCGAAAGGTCGACATTCAACGAGCTATTGCCCGTGCGCGCTCCGGCAGAGGTTCCGCTTGACCGCTTGATGCGGCATTCGGAGCTGCAATACCGCTTCATGTACGATTACATCAAGGAAGGAGAATGCCGCGATGCCTTGATCGACAATGTCCGGGGTCGGATCGACCCTGAGTCATCCATCGATCTGCGCGGCTATCCGCACTTCCTTCCCATGCCCGACCTGGCTGCATTCAGCGAAAGCGGCTTCCCCTTCACACGCATGGCGGATCTATCGGAAACGGGGATCGTATTCCAGTCCAGGCCGGCGCTTCAGGATATTGCCACCTATCTGACCATGATGGGCCGTTTTGGCGAGTCGACGGGGTTTCCAGCCACTGCAGTTAGCGTCGCCTTTGGCAAGGAAGGCCTGCAATTCGCCGATAAGGATTTGGTCATCATTTCATCGGGCAACCAGTCATGGTTGGCCCAGTTCGGCGAGCGGGTGCCTGCCATGCTGGACGGAGCGAGCAAGAAATTCGACAACTCCGACCTCCAGTACAAGTCGCGTGCATGGATGACTCCGGATCCGCGCGACGCCGAGCGCCGCATCAAATCGGATCTGCGTTACGACAGTGCGGGATTCAATGCCATATTCGCCGGTTTCGAATCTCCCCTGCAAAAAGGGCGCAGCGTGGTTCTCATCTCGGCAGGAAACGCCGAGGCGCAGCAGTTTGCCGCCGACGCATTGCTGGGTGGAGAAGGTTACGAACAGAAGATCCAGGGCAGCTTGGTGGTGGTGCATGAAAAGCGCATCAGTCCTCTGGTGGCGGAGTACAGCTACACAGCAGGAAGCCTCGGACTGCTACGCGGCCTTGAATGGAAAATCGCCCAATACTGGCCCGGGGTTCCACCGCTACGCAACGTCGCCGCTATTCTGGGTGGCCTGGTCGCCGTCATGCTTGCGCTTTGGTTGCGGCGTCGCTTGAAAGGCAAGCATCTGGTCGAAGGCAAATGATCATGAACAGGATTTTTTCCATCTGGTTCGTTGTACTGGCGCTGGCCATGCCGCTGCCGGCGTCCGCCGTGGCGTCCTGCAAGACGTCGGATTGGCCGCTATGGGAACTTTTCAAGAAGCATTTCGTGCAGGACAGCGGGCGCGTACTGGATGCCAGCACCAAGATGCAGCACAGCTCGTCCGAGGGGCAATCCTATGGAATGTTCTTTGCCTTGGTGGCGGGTGACGAAAAGGCATTCGACGCGATCTGGCGCTGGGCGGTCGACAATCTGGCGGGCGGCGACATGGCGCAGCGCCTGCCCGCCTGGATCTGGGGCGTCGATGACGAAAAAACCTGGCGGGTGCTGGACGCTAACTCAGCCTCGGATGCCGACCTATGGTTCGCCTACGCGTTGCTCGAGGCAGGTCGACTTTGGAACCGGCCGGACTACACTCGTTCGGCTCATGCGCTATTGCGATTGGTTGAAACCCACGAGCTCTTGGACATTCCGGGCCTGGGCTGGATGCTTCTGCCAGGCAAAGAAGGTTTCGTCACCCCCGGGAAAGAGTGGCGCCTTAACCCCAGCTACCTTCCCATTCCCCTATTGCGGCGGCTGGAGCTCGAGTACCCGTCGGGGCCATGGAAAGATCTGGCGGGCAATACGGCCAAGGTGTTGGCGCGGATCACACCATACGGCCTCGCACCCGACTGGACGGCCTATCGAATCCAAAAAACCGGCGGGGGCGCGTTTGCGGCGGATCCGGTCAAAGGTGCTACGGGTAGTTATGACGCCATCCGCAATTATTTATGGGCGGGGATGACGCCGATGTCCGATCCCTTGTTCCGTGCGATCATGATTTCGCTCGACGGCATGAAGCCCTTCACACGCGATCAGGGCGTTCCGCCCGAGAAAGTCGATACCTTGACGGGTCAGGCGGCGGGCGAAGGTCCATTCGGCTTCTCGGCGGCCTTGGTTCCATATTTCAAGGCTGCCGGCGAACCGGCCCTGGCACAGCTTCAAAAGCAGCGCGCTGAATCCATGCTGCGTGCAAGCCTGAACAACACAGGCGCCCAGCCTCCCTACTATGACTTTGTACTGAGCCTCTTCGGCATGGGCTGGATGGATCAATATTACGATTTCCGCCCGGATGGAACTTTATCTTTACCGTGGGAGAAGGCATGTCTCGATATTCCAGCCAAATAGTTCTGGGCTTGTTGGCCGCGGCTTTGCACTCCGCCGGCTGGGCTCAGGCCGACGCCAGCAAAACCTTGATCGAGCAAGGCCAGTTCTGGCAGGAACGCTACGACACGAAGCGCGCCACCGAGGCGTGGAACAAGCTGCTGCTGATCAGTCCGGACAATCCGGCAGCCCTGTACGGCCTGGCGACGCTGGATATCCGCGCCAAGCGCCTGGACAGCGCAAGAGCTTACCTGCAGAGACTGCGCGCGGCGCATCCTGGCAGTGCGATCGTCGCCCGGCTGGAACAGGATCTGATGCTGAACACAGATGGCAAGGTCCAGGCGCTTGATCAGGCACGCAAGGAGGCCGCGGCGGGCGAGCTGGATTCCGCCGTTGGGAAGTATAAGGAAGTGTTGCAGGGAACCGCGCCGCAGGGGGCGCTCGGGCGCGAATATTACACCTCGCTGGGCTACACGGAAGGCGGCTTGCAGGAAGCGATCGCCGGTCTGCGCCGCTTGGCGCAAGACTCGCCGAACGATGCTCGAACTGCCTTGGCGCTCGCGCGCCATCTTGCCCGGAACGAACCGACCCGCCTGGAAGGTATACGCAAGCTGTCGGCATTGGCCGCTGATACCGAACTTGGAGCCGACGCAAAAAAAAGCTGGCGTGAAGCGCTGCTATGGGTTGGTCCACCGGGGCCTGCTGTCCAACCGCTTTTCCAGGACTATCTGAAGCGGAACCCCGGCGATACGGCCATCAAGCAACAGCTGGACAAGGGCATCCAACAGTCCACGGCGCTGGCCGGCGCCAAGGCGCCGCGCAGTGTGGTCCCATGGCGGCAGCGTACGGACGCCGCCATGAGGCTGATCGACGGCGGCCAGCTCGCGCAGGCCGAAGCGGAGTTGCAGGCGGTACTGGCCGAGCATCCCAACGACAGCGAGGCCTTGGGTGGATTAGGCATCATTCGCATGCGCCAGAAAAACTGGGCTCAAGCCAACGAGCTTCTTGCGCGGGCAAGCAAGGGCAATCCGTCCGGATGGCGAAATTCTCGCAATCTGGTGGAGTACTGGCACACGATAGACCGCGCCTCGGCATTGCGGCGCGCGGGTGATCTTGCCGGTGCGCGCAAGCTGCTGGCTCAGGCGGAAAAGCTCGCGCCCAAAGAGGCCGCGGCCGAAACCATGCTTGCGGACATGCTCGCCGACGAAGGCAAGCTCGCTCAAGCGGAAAAGGCATACCGAAACGCCTTGCGGCGCCATCCCGGCGATCCGGATGCCACGCGCGGACTGGTGACCGTGCTTGCGCAAAGCAACAAGCCGGACGAGGCGCGCAAGATCGTCCAAGGCATGTCGCCTGCCGCGCTGGAGCAGGCCGGAGGCGTGACCCGCATGCGCGGGCTGTATGCGGCTGGCCAGGCGAAGGCGGCACTGAGCGCGGGCAACTATGCGTCGGCCCAGGCCTCTCTGGAAGAGGCATTGCAAAGCGACCCTTCCAATCCTTGGGTTCGGCTGGAGCTTGCGCGGCTGTATCAGCGCAGCGGATACCAGAAAGAGGCGAATGGCCTGATGCAGGGCATATTGGTGTCGGATCCAAACAACCCCGAGGCCTTGCACGCGGCGGCCATACACGCAGTCGAAAACCGCGACTGGACCACGGCCTACAACGCGTTGGCACGCGTGCCGCAGCAATTGCGCACGCCGGCCATGGCCGACCTTTATCAGCGGTCGTCGCAGCATCTATACATCCGGCAGGCGGTGGGCATGGCAAGCCAAGGGCGACGAGCCGAAGCGGCCAGCATACTGATGCACGTCGAGGCGAATAGCAAGGGCGACCTCGCAACGTTGGGCGCGCTGGCCGAGGCTTATGCGGACATCGGTGATCCGGGGCGCGCCCTTGCGCTGCTGCGCCCACTGCGAGCGGACGGCAAGGCGCAGAATGTGGACGGGTCTCTGCTGTACGCCAGCATACTGCTCAGGACCAACCAGATGGTCGAGGCCTCTGGGCTCATCCGGTATCTTGAGAGCCAGGCGCTTACGCCTGAACAGCGGAATCGGCTGGACGAGCTGACCACCGGCTTCATGGTCCGCCAGGCCGACGCGCTGCGCGAGCGAGGCGATCTGGTGGCGGCATACGACGCGATTGCACCGGTATTGCAAAGAAACCCTGCCAATCGCGAGGCGACCGAAGCTCTGGCCAGAATGTATTCCGCCGCCGGCCAGGGACGGCAGGCGCTGGACTTATACGAACGGCTGCTGATCTCCAATCAAAGCGATGCCCAGCTGCACCTGAACGCAGCGCTGGCGGGGCAGCAGGCGAAGGAATACGCCTACGCCCTGAAAGAGGCGGAGGCTGCCGTTTCGCTTGCGCCGCAGCAACCGGAAATCCTGGCCGGCGCGGCGCGGATATACCGCAGCCAGGGAAAAACCAAAGAGGCGGCACAGTTGCTGGAGCGGGCAGTCGCATATCAGGGGATGCAAGGAGGTGCGCCGGCGACGCTCGCTTCGGCAGGCGGGAGCCCGAGCGGTTCCCTGAATCCCTTCGTGGGCATGCCGGGACAAAAAAGCGCATCCGCGCTCGATATGCCGGCGCTCTATAACACCTTGGTGCCGACAACGCCCTTGGTGGCCGGTGCACCGGCTTATGTTCCCGCCGGCGGCGTCGGCCCGGCGGCGAGCCTGCCCCCGGCTGCGGCGCCGGCATACGCGCCCATGCCGCTTCCGACGGCCGCGATGCCAGTCGGCATGCCGCCGGCATCAAGCTACATGTCGGGCGGCGGCATGGTCCCGGCCGGCGCTCCCGTCACCGACCCTTATCACGCACCGCAGTTCGCCGCACAAGCGCCTATGGCGGGTCCGGCTCCGCTCCAGGGCTCCACGCTCGCAAGAGAGTTGGCTGATCTACAACAGGAGCGGAGCGCAACGGCCACCATCGGCACCCAGTTCCGGACGAGGTCCGGGGATGCCGGCATGGGCAAGCTGACGGAAACCCAGGTGCCCTTGGAGATCAAGTTCCCGGCGGGCGATGGCAAAGTCACCTTCAATGCGACGCCTGTCATCCTCAGCGCGGGCGGACTGGGATCGGACCTCTATTCCCGCGCCGCTTTTGGCGGCGGGCCGGAGGTCATGGCTCTGGCGGGACCCGACAGCAACAAGGCGACCGGTGTCGGCATGTCGATCGGATATGAGCGGGATGGCCTGAAGCTGGATGCCGGCGTGACTCCGCTCGGATTCCAATACAAAACCTACACCGGTGGGGCGCTCTTTAGCGGAACAATGGACGAGCAGCGTACCGTGGCGTATCGGCTGGATTTATCCCGGCGTCCCGTCACCGACAGCCTGACGTCGTTCGCCGGCACGGAGGACCCGCGCACAGGCATGCAGTGGGGCGGGGTTTCGGCGACGGGCGCGCGCGCCACTATTTCAAAGGATTGGGGAAGCGCGGGCGTATACGGCTCTGCCGGCTGGCACAGTCTGCGTGGTCATAACGTGGAAAACAATCATCGGACCGAGTTCAATGCCGGCAGCTTTTTCCGCGTGATCGATGATCCCGATTCCAAGCTGATGATGGGCGTGAACCTGAATGCCACGTTCTTCAACAAGAACCAGGGGCACTACACGTATGGCCACGGCGGTTACTTCAGCCCTAAGAATTTCTATGCGCTTAGCCTCCCTGTTACCTGGGCGCAGCGCAACGGGAAGCTGACCTACCGACTGGATGGCGCACTGGGCCTGCAGCATTTCAAGCAAAGTGACGTCGATATGTTCCCCACCGATGCCGGAATGCAGGCGCGGGCGGTGAATGCGTTGGCCGGCTCGGCCTCGCCCGAGCTCGCAGGCTTGAGCAATGGCATATACAAGGGCGAAAGCAAGACGGGCCTCGGATACAACCTGCGTGCCTCTGCTGAGTATCGAGTTACGCCGCAGCTGGTCATGGGCGCAACGATAGGCGCGGACAACGCCAGCGACTATAGCCAGTGGGCGGGCGGGCTTTACATGCGCTACTACTTCGAGCCGCAGAATCGTCTCATGGACTTGCCGGTCGAGCCGTTCAGCTCGCCGTATGGGGCAACGTATGGGCGTTGATGCACGCTATCGTCTGCTCCCTGCGCTGCTGGCATGCAGCCTCGCCTTGCCGTCGCCGGGCGTGGCTGCGCAGCCGGCGCCGGACGCCGTCCGTGAGGGAGGCTATAAGATGACGCTGGAGCAGCTGGGCGCACGTCATCCGTTCACCTTGCGGGGAGTGGATGGAAGCGACAGCGTCACGTTCAATTTGCGGGCGGATGAAGTGGCGACCGAAGCAAAGCTGCAGCTGGAATATGCGTATTCACCGGCACTATTGGGCGACCTTTCGTACATCAATGTGCTGCTCAACAATGGAATCGCGGCGGCCATTCCGCTGGATCGCGAAAACGCCGGCAAGAACCTCAGGCAGGAAATTCAGCTGCCGCCCTACTTGGTGACGGATTCCAATGAGTTGCGCTTGCAATTGACCGGTCACTATACGCTCGAATGCGAGGATCCGCTGCACTCCAGCTTGTGGGCGAGCATAGGCAACAAAAGCGAGCTGCAGATAGCGGTGGAGCGGCTGAACTTGCCCAATGACTTGGCCATCCTGCCGTTGCCCTTTGTCGATCATCGCGATCAGCGCCAACTGCAATTGCCGTTCGTCTTCCATGCTAATCCGTCCGCCACCGGTCTCGAAGCCGCCGGCATGGTCGCCTCTTGGCTGGGAAGCCTCGCGGGCGACCGCGGGGCGGCTTTCCCCGTGCAGGAAACAGGCATGTTGCCGGCTGCTGGGAGCGCCGTGGTGTTCATCAAGGGCAGCCAGGCCTTGCCCAGCCTTAACGCCCCTGCGCCGGCGGGTCCGATGCTGTCGATGGTGCCGAATCCCGGCGATGAAAAAGGAAAGCTGTTGTTGGTGATGGGGCGCGACGATGCGGAGTTGAAGCAGGCCGCCATGGCCTTGGTGCGCTCATCGTCTTCGTTGTCGGGGGCCACCGCCCAGGTGGAACGGATGGACGCACCAGAGCCTCGTCGGCCATACGACGCCCCAAGATGGTTGCGCACCGATGGCCCCGTCCGGCTAGGCCAATTGGCGAATGAACAAAACCTGACCACCAGAGGGTACACCGGAGGGCCGGTCGACATACCGCTACGCATACCACCAGACCTGTTCGGCTGGAGGGCGAAGCCTGTGCCCATGGACCTCAGGTATTGGTACACACCCAGGGAAGGGCGCGTGAAGTCGACGCTGCTTGTGAGCAACGACGACCGGTTTCTCAGATCGTTCAACCTGCCGTCTGCGGAACAGCTGGACGGCCGGGAAGAGCGAACGGTACAGGACACGGATATTGGCTCCATGGTGCGGCAGCAAGCCAATGTAGAGATACCGCTGCAATTGCTGCTTGCACGATCGGAGCTTCGGTTTACCTTCAAGTTCGATTATTTGAAAGAAGGCGAATGCCACGACATTCTGCTTGATGACATGGTTGGCCGCATCGATCCGGAGTCGACGGTGGATCTGTCTGCGTATCCTCATTTCATGCCGATGCCCAACCTGGAGGCTTTCTCCGAAAGCGGCTTCCCCTTCACCCGATTGGCCGACCTAGCGGAAACCGCGGTCGTGCTTGCCGACAACCCGACGCGTCACGACATTTCAACTTACTTGGCTGTCATGGGAAAGTTCGGGGAGTCGACCGGATATCCAGCCTTGGCGATCACGGTAGCGTTTGGTGCGCAGGGGCTGTCGTTGAAGGGAAAGGACTTGGTGGTCATCGCCTCCGGCGACCAGGCCTGGCTGTCGGAATGGCGTCCGCGCATGGCGGCGGTACGCCAGGGCAGTGAAAGGTCCGTCGGGATGGCTGCCGCCGAGGACAAACGGCGCGATTGGACACCGCTGGATCCCCGGACGGTTGAACGTAACCGCTTGATGGATCTGTCCTATAGCAGCGATGGCGCGAGCGCCGTGTTCATGGGATTCGAGTCACCCGCGGAAAGCGGGCGTAGCGTAGTTTTGATTTCCAGCGAGAAGCCGGAAGGTCTAAGGCTCGCGCTGCGGGCGTTGCTCAGAGAACCCGGCTATGAGCGGCCGATTCAGGGCAGCCTGGCCATGGTGCGCGAAAAGCAGGTCAACATTCTGGCGCAAGAATATAGCTATTCGGTCGGCGAACTGAGCTTATGGGCGCGCATCCAATGGCGACTGGCGCAGTACTGGCCGGGCCTGACCGACGCATTCTGACATTGCCCGTGACCATCGAGGCACGCCGAGATCTGAAGCATTGCATATGATTCGAACTTTTTACTTTGTAGTCACTTGTGTGCTGATTGTCCTGACGTCAGGCACCGTGTTCGCGCAGCAAAACCTGGCTGGGACGCTGCTGGAGCAGGGCCGGTATTGGCGAGCGCAGGGTGACTCCGTTCGCGAGGCCGAGACATGGAACAAGCTTTTGTTGGCCCGGCCCGGCGACGCCGATGCCTTGTACGGCCTGGCTAACATCGCGATCAAGGCGGGCCGCCTTGGCGAGGCAAAGGCCTATCTTCAAAAACTGGCCTCGGCGCATCCTGGTAGCCGCCTCGTGGAACAGCTGGAGCAGGATATCGTGCTGGGCACCGGAGGCCGTTCCGCCATCCTCGAGGAAGCGCGCCTGCTGGCCGCGTCCGGCGAGCTGCAACAGGCGCTGCCCAAGTACCGGGAGGCGGTGGAAGGCGGGCAGCCTGTGGGCGACGTGGGTCGCGAATACTACGCATATCTGGGCTATACCGACCAGGGCTTGCAGGAAGCCATAGATGGCTTGCGCCGATTGGAAAAAAAGATGCCGGATGACCCACAGGTGAGCCTTGCGCTGGCCAGGCATCTGGCACGCAACGAGGCGACGCGGCTGGATGGCATCCGGCGCTTGTCGCGGCTGGCGGAACGGCGGGACATCGGAAGCGATGCTGCGGAAAGCTGGCGGGACGCACTGGTATGGCTGGGGCCTCCTCGGCCGGAGGCCAGGCCATTGTTCGAAGAATATCTGAAGAAGAATCCCGACGATGCGGACATCCGTCAGCAGCTCGCCAAAGGGCAAGCCATGACGAAGATCACCGTCCAGGCCAGCAAGCCGGATCCTTTGCGCCTGCGGACGGATGCGGCCATGAAGACGCTGGAGGGTGGCGACCTGTCCGTGGCAGAGGCAGAGTTCAAGGCGGTGCTGGCCAAGCGGCCCAATGACAGCGAGGCGCTGGGCGGCCTGGGGGTGATAAGGCTGAAACAAGAAAACTGGGAGCAGGCGCGCGAGCTCTTGTCCCGTGCGCGCAAGGGCAACCCCAGGGCCTGGCAGGCTTCCTTGCGTGTGGCGGAATACTGGCTCTTGATGCAAAAGGCCGAAGCGTTGCGGCAGGCGTCTGATTTCAACGGAGCCCGAAAGTTGCTGAAGCAGGCGCGGGCGCTTGCCCCCAATGAAGGCGCTTCGGACGCAATGGAAGCGGACATGCTGCTTGAAGAGGGACAGCTTGTGATGGCGGAATCGCTGTATCGCCGCGTGTTGGCCGCGCGCCCGGCCGACATCGGTGCCTTGCGTGGCTTGGTCGGGGCGCTGGCGCAGCAGGGCAGGGCCGCAGAAGCACAGGCGCTGATTGCGGCCGCGCCACCGGACGCGGCCGAAACAGCGAGTGGGCAATCGGGCCTGCGGGCGGCCTATGCCCTTGGCTTGGCCAAGGCCGCGAACAGGATGGGCGACCCGGCACGTGCACACGCAGCGCTGGAAGAAGCATTGCAAAATGATCCGTCCAATGTCTGGATACGTCTCGAGCTGGCCGGCTCGTATATGCGCTCCAACCAGGAGCAGGAGGCGCGCAGCCTGATCGACGGCGTCCTCAAGAACGATCCGGACGACCCGAGAGCGCTGTATGCCAGCGCAACGCTGTACAGCCGAGGCAATCATTTCCAGGCTGCGCTGGACACGCTGGCGCGCATTCCGCCTGGATACGAGACGCGTGCCGTCAGTGCATTGCGCCTGTCCATGACGCAGCAGCAGCTTTTGAAGCAAGCGGACGCTTTGAGGCGCCAGGGGCACGACATCGAGGCGATGGCGTATCTTGCGCAGTTGCAGGAGAGTGCCGCGGAATCCCCGGAGATACTCGGTGCTGTCGCGCAGGCCTATGCTGACATGGGCCAGTCCTCGCGCGCGTTGTCCGTGTTGCGTTCCATGCGCCCGGGCGGCGTCACCCAGAGCGCGGATGCCTCTTTGCTCTATGCGGGCATTTTGCTGCGTACGGGGCAGGACGCCGAGGCCGCGGCGGTGATGCGGCAGCTGGAAAGCATGTCACTGAGCGGCTCCCAAAGAGAGGGACTGGGCGAGCTGAAGGCCGTATACAGCGTCCGCCAGGCCGAGTCCCTGCGTGAGCGTGGCGATCTGGTTGCGGCTTACGACGTGATCGCCCCCGTCCTGGCGCGATACCCTGACAACGTCGATGCCATGGCGGCGCTGGCCCGGATGTACGCCGCGGCGGGGCGCAACGAGGAGGCGCTGGAACTGTACAAGAAAGTATTGGCCGTACAGCCGGGAAGCGCGCAATTGCATCTGAGCGCCGCACTGCTTGCTCAGGAACTCAACGATACGCGCTATGCCGCAACGGAAGCCGATATCGCCGTGGAGCTTGCGCCTGACCAGGTAGAAATACTCGCCGGCGCGGCGCGTATTTATCGAGCGCAAGGCAAGAATGGACGGGCGGTCAGCCTGCTCAAGAGGGCGGTCGCCCAGCAGGAGAAAGGCGCCAAGCCACCCACTGGAGCACCCCTTCCCGCGGGACACGCAAATCCTTTTGCCGGTGAGCAACGCCGTTCTCCATATCCCCTCCCCTCGGGGCGCTGAAACATTTTCGTATTAGGAGCATTCAATGCTGACTTCCGTTCTCGCAGGACTATCCATTCTGATCATCGGCGACAGCCATCTTACGACACCGCACTATCTGATCGAAACGCTGCATATGGGGCTCGTGGAACAAGGGGCGAAGGTACACACCCTGGGCGTTTGCGGGACGAACGCCGGCGATTGGCTGAAATCCGTACCGGGAACTTGCGGTTCCGCAGAACGCGTGGGTTCCGACAAGGCGAAGCTGTTGGGCAGGACAGGGCCGACCCAGCCTATAACAAGCTTGCTGGACGCAGAGAAACCCGATCTGCTGATCATAGTCATGGGTGATGCGATGGCCGGCTATGACAAACCGGTATTTCCCAAAGCCTGGGCATGGCAGCAGATTGGCAGCCTGACCAAAGCGATCGGCAAAACGCAGACTTCTTGTGTGTGGGTGGGCCCGGCTTGGGGAACGGAAGGGGGCAAGTACAAGAAGTCGTTCGCGCGGGTCGAGCAGATGTCGGCATTCCTCTCCGCCAATGTTGCACCTTGCGACTACATCGACTCTCTGAAGTTTTCTAAACCTGGCGAGTGGGCGACGACGGACGGCCAGCATTTCACTGCGTCCGGGTATCAGTCTTGGGGGAAGGCGATCACCAAAGCGATCACCGCTTCTCCGGTCGTCAAGGCAATGGAGAAAAAATGAACCGCTTTCGCTTATCAGGCATCCTGGGATTGCTATGGCTTGGTCTCGGAGGATGCGCATATGCTGTCGATCTTTACCCGACAGGACCTTCCGAGGACGCCGCATTTGTCCGGTTCGTCAATGCCGGCCTTGAAAAGCTCGATATCTCGGCCAAAGGCAGTGGCGCTTCGGTCGAGCTTCGCGCACCGAACATGGCAACGAGCTTTCTGCCGGTGACGGCGGGAAGGGACATCACGGGAAAACTGGTCTCGGCGGGTTTCGATCAAGACATCGCCTTGAAGGCCAGTGCCGGCGAGTTCATCACCGTAGTGGCGAGTGCCGGGCAAGAGCCGCCTTTTTCTTTATCCATCCTGCGCGAGCAGCCCGAGGACTTCACAGCGGTCAAGGCTTCCGTAGCCTTCTACAACATGAATGCGGGGTGCGCTTCGGCAAGCGTACAGGTTGCCGGCCGCAAGGTGTTCCTATTCGAGTCGATCGCGCAGGACACTACGAGCAGACGATTGGTCAATCCCGTGAAGCTGGCGGTAGAGCTCGTATGCGATGGCGCGGCGGTTGGCAGCCCGTTGGACATGGGACGCCTGGAGGCGGGCGCGCGCTATAGCATTTTCCTTGCGCCGGGAGACCCGGCGGCGCGGTTCTTCTTTGTCATGGATGAAGTGGCGAACCAGTAGCTCCAAATGGTCTTCACCTCCCTAGAGTTCCTGACTCTCTTCCTGCCGCTATTCTTTTTCGCGTATGCGGCCAGCCCGCGGTCATGGCGCAATGGCGTCCTGCTGCTTTTCAGCTGGATATTCTATGGCTGGTGGAGTCCGATATACCTATTGCTCTTCATAGGGTTGATCGTGCTGTCCTGGGCCGGGGCGATAGCCATTCAAGCCGCCGGCACGGGATGGTGGCGCCGCGCGTGGCTTACATTGCTGATCCTTGCCAATGCCTCTACGCTGTTCTGGTTCAAATATGCCAACGTGGTGGTCGAAACCTATAACGATGCGCGGATGCTCGCTGGCGCGATGCCCATGGAATGGCAACGTGTGGCTTTGCCGATCGGGTTGTCGTTTATCGTCCTTCAGGCCATTTCGTATTTGGTGGATGTCTATCGCGGTCAAGTGCAAGCACAACGCAACTTCATTGATTACGGTGCGTACTTGTCGATGTTCGGCCAACTGATTGCGGGTCCGATCTTGCGCTATGACTGGGTTCAGCGCGAACTGGCCAGCCGGCAACTGAGCTGGAGCGATTTCTCGCTGGGCGCCCGCCGCTTCATGGTGGGCATGAGCATGAAAGTGCTTGTGGCGGATACCTTGGCGCCCGTTGTCGATATAGCCTTTTCACTGGAAGAGCCTAGCTTCGTGGATGCCTGGCTAGGCTGTGGCGCATATTCGCTGCAGCTGTTCTTCGATTTTGCCGGATACAGCGCCATGGCGATAGGCCTTGGCCAGATGCTGGGATTTCACTTTCCTGAGAATTTCAATCATCCATATCTCGCGAAGAGCATCCAGGATTTTTGGCGGCGCTGGCATATTTCCTTGTCGGGCTGGATACGCGATTACCTGTATGTGCCCTTGGGAGGCAACCGGATCAACCCGGGCCGCACGTACGTCAATCTAATGGTGACGATGGCGATTGCCGGCATGTGGCATGGCAGCGACAACTGGAATTTCTTGATATGGGGCCTCGCGCACGGTCTTGCCCTGTGTGCTGCGCGAGCCTGGAGAGGCACGGCGTTGCCGTCCGTTCCCGGCTGGATCTCACGGGTTGCTACTCTGCTTTTTGTCTGCATGGCCTGGGTCATCTTCAGAGCGCCCGATTTTGGAACGGCCGTGTCGTTGTATGCGGCTCAGCTCGGCCTGAGCGGCTGGGAAATGGGCGCAGCGCTGCGTGTGTTGCTGCAGCCGTCGCATTGCGCGGCTGCATTGCTGGGAGTGGCTTGCATCATGGTGCCGGCAATACCGGCGAGGCACCTCAATCGTGTGCCGGCCGCTCTTCGCGAGCAGCTGGCCTTGTGGCCTCTTGCGGCATTTCTTCTGTCGTTTGCATTGATTGTGAGCCGGGGCGCAGTACCGTTTCTTTATTTTCAATTCTGAACAGGCCCTAAAGATAATGACGGACGCGGTTTCGGAAAATGTAACGAAAGGACGCTTGGCGCGGAGTATGCCAGGCATACTGTTGTTGCTGGTCATGCTCAGTGGCGCTGTGTCGCTGATCTACGCCATGGCGGCCGGCCGCATCGTGTTTCCTCCTGAACCATCGGCACGAGCGTTCCTGACCGGTGAGCTGACGACCGAACTTTCGTCGGATCTGGCGAAGACGCCGTTTCCAGCGTTCATGGCGCGGCTTGAACGCGGTGCGAGCTGGATGGTCATGGGCAGCCTGGGGCCGCGGGTACGCCAAGGTTGTCCGGACTGGCTGTTTCTCACGGACGAACTGACAGTACATCCGCATGCCGCAAAGAACGGCCGCTTGAGAAGCCGTACCGTCGTCGCGGTGAACCAGTGGCTGGCGGGCAAAGGCATCGAGCTGCTGGTCGTGGTTGTTCCAGACAAAAGCCGGATCCAACACGAGCAACTATGCGGGCTGCCTCGTCCTCCGGCGCTCGATGAGCGTTTGCGCTCATGGACGGACACGGTTTCGTCGGCCGGCGTGCGCATTGTCGACCTCGAGCCGGTGTTGTCACGGCAAGCATCCGAGGTCGACGTTGCTGAGCCTTTTCTCAGGACCGATACACATTGGAGCGAACTGGGCGCCGAACGCGCGGCGCGGCAAGTTGCCGTTGCCGTTGAGCGCCTGCGTATCGATATTCAGCCACCCAAGCAATATAGGTTGGAGGAAAGCGCCCCGCAACGGCGGGAAGGAGATTTAGTTCGTTTGGCCGGCATCGAATGGCTCCCATCGCGCTTGCTGCCTGCGGCCGAATGGGTTGGAAGTCCCGTGTTTCACGCAGTCGATGCGCCTGCGGCATCGGGCGGCGGAAAGTCGCAATCAGCGGAAGATGATGCCGGCGATTTGTTCGGCGACGAGAACCTGCCTAACATTGCGCTGATCGGCACATCGTTTTCTCGTACTTCTTCCTTCCTTGGGTATCTGGACTACCACTTGTCGACAAGTGTCACGAGCTTCGCCCGCGATGGCGGAGACTTCTGGGGAGCCGCGAAGTACTATTTTGCGAGCCCGTCGTTCCTGGAAACCCCACCCCGGCTGCTTATTTGGGAAATTCCAGAACGAGTGCTGAATATGCCGATGCAACCGGAAGAATGTTCGTGGGCATCGGAATTTAGTCTGGATGCAATACCCGGCGAAATTTCCCAATGCATTGTTAACTAATGTAATTTATCTGGAAATACATCGTATCCTGTGGTGATCGACGTTAAAATCGGTTCCCGATAAACGTTACCGTCTTCAACATGCAGGCTAACCATCGCCTGTTCATAATGTGCCTTGCGTTTTATTTTGACGCAGTTGGACGTTTTTGCAGACAATATGGCCACATCTTCAGGAGGGCCGAGCCAGGGCTGTCATCTTGCGATTGACGACCTGCCCATAGAGCTCGCACAGCTTCGCGACGGCGAGGCGTACTGGATTGCTCTCGCAGACGAGAACGATAGCTCTGCATTGATCATGCAGCTCCTGCGTGGCGCTGATCCCGACGCGCGAGCCGTCCTTATCTGTTCCGTTGACCCAACCAGCATGCTCGCCGGCCTGCCTCCGGACCAGGGGCCGGCCGACTTGCGCACCTATAGGCTTTCGGGCGAACCCTTGAAGGCGCTCCGCGCGCTGACCAAAGACCTGGATCGCAGCCTGCGTCCACGGGGCCGCATCATCATCATGCGTCTTTCGGCGGAGTACTTTTCCGCTGCGGGCGATCATCTGGAAACAGTGCTGTATCGCTGGCGTGAATGGTTGCAAAGCAACGGTTGCGTCCTGTTGGTCCTGGCATATGGCGAGCCGGCCGTGAAGGCCGTAAACGGCATGTTGCGGTTCAGCAACGTGCTGTCCGGCCTGGCCAGCCTGAGGCCATCGGGCGGCGAGTATGACTATAGTGTGTTGCATTGGCGCAACGCGATCGATGCGGTCGGCCTGACGCAGTTGCGGCTGGCTTCGACTCCGCAAGGGTATGCAGTATCTCGGCAGCGGGCGCTATCGGCCGCCGTCGGAAACGATCGTGCCCGTTTCCTGTTCGAGGCCATGGTCCTGGAAGGCGTTCCCGTCTTCATGGCGGACGATTGGCATGTCTTCGACAGCGCAGCGGAACTGGCGCGTCAGGCGATGCAGGCCACTGCCGCGACGGTGGTGTTCGGCTTGAGATCGGGCGCCGATCTGCCGCCGTTGGCCAAGACGCTGCATGCCTTGCGCAAGCAGCGCGGTCCGGCGCTCAAGCTCGTCATCCGCGAAATGAACAGGACCCTACGCTATCAGGACGAACAGCTGCTGCTCGCCTGCGGCGCGACGCTCATCGTGCCCGCCGATACGCCCTTGCCGCGTTTCCTCAGCCTGCTCGAAACGGTGCAGGGCAAACTGTATGCGCGGGAACTCGCGGAGGATCCCGAAGCACTGATCGAGCGCAGCCGCGCCGTCAGCTTGCGCGGGGTCATCGGGGTCGACCCGTTTCTGGATTATCTCGACCACATGCTGGAGCAGAACGAGGCGGCCTCCGCTGCCGGCGTTCTGGTGGCCATGATCCCTGTGCCGGGCCTGACACCGGACTTGGCCATGGGCCAGCTGCATCTGCGGCGTTTCGGCGACGTCGCCTGCGAACTGGGCGGAATGGTCTACCTGTTCCTGTTCGGTTGCCACCCGAATTTGGTCGAGGTGGCGCTTGGCAATGTGTTCGGCATTCCCTACGGCGAAATCTTTTCCGACCATGCCGCTTACATAACGATGGACCAGATCGCCGCCGAGCATGGACGGATGAGGCGGCTGTTTGACGCGCAGAAGGCGAACGCGCCGGGAACCGCAGACGCAACGCGGGGCATATCCGTGGAACAGATGACGAAAGGGGTGCCCGCCGGCATGGGCGCCGGCCGGCAAGCGCCCCGCCTGATGACGTTGCCATTGATTTGAATGAGTGAAGTCGATGATAGGTGATTTAGCTTGGTGGAAGTATGTGGCGCTGGCCGCATTTTTTGGGGCGGCGATCGGTGTCGTATTACGTCTGTTCATGCGGGACGTCATTGCATGGCTGGACTTGTGGGTGCTGCCCGCGCGTCATTTGAAGAAATGCGGCGTGCGCCGCCGGGCGCACGGTCAACGATAGTCGTCAGGATACTGGATGCTAAGAAGAGAGCGATACACCCCTGAAAAGACTACCGGCGCGGCGGGCCCTTGGCGGGGGCTTGGGCTATGGAATCTATACTTTGCCGCCAAGCTGTTGCTGTATTGGGCGGGATCACTGAACTTCCACGCGTTTTACAACCTGCTCTTCGCCGCTGCGCTGCTGGTGCCCTTGGCGCCACTCTGGCTGCACCGGCTTCGGCATGCCATAGCGATTCCGTTTGGCATTGCCCTGCTCTACTACGATTCCTGGTTCCCGCCTTTCGATCGCTTGCTAGCCCAACCCGAGGTGCTCAATTTTTCTCCTGCCTATCTCCTGGAACTGCTGGGGCGGTTCATCAACTGGGATATGGTCGGCGCGGGTTTCATCGTACTGGTCGCTTACCTGTTCCTTTCCCAGTGGCTGCGCTTGACCGTATTCAGTGTAGGCGCGCTCGTCCTCGTCGCTCTATCGGACATGGTCTCGTTGCCGCCCTTTCCCTGGTGGCCGCAGACGATGCCGCCGGCCGCGCAGGCTCAGCTTGCGCAGGGCCCGGAGGCGGGTCGCATCCAGCCCGTCACCCCCGCTGCCGGCGCTGCGCCGCAAGGCAAGCCGACCAACGAGCAGCTCAACCTGGCGCTGCAGACATTCTACGACCAGGAAAAAACGCGGCAGACGCAGTTTCCGGCATCGAATACGGCAGCGCCCTTTGATGTGCTGCTGATCAATGTCTGTTCCATGTCCTGGGACGATCTCAGGCAGAGCGGGCTCGAAGCGCATCCCTTGCTCGCGAACATGGATCTGATTTTTGACGATTTCAATTCCGCGACGGCCTACAGTGGTCCCGCCGTTCTCAGGCTGATGCGCGCGAGCTGTGGTCAGCCTTCGCATTCGGAAATCTATCAGCCGGCGCCCGACCAATGCTACTTGCTGGAGAACTTGCGCCGCCTGGGCTTCGAGACCAGGACGGTACTCAACCATAACGGAGAATTCCAGGGTTTTCTTGAAGAGATCACGGCCGGCGGGCGTTTTCCCAAGCCTTATATTCCGACCGAGGTCCGCCCGTCCATGACCGGTTTCGATGGCTCGCCCATCTGGGACGACCTGGAGACGCTGGGGCGCTGGTGGAAGACGCGCGAGGCGTCGGGCACCGAGCGTACCGCCTTGCTGTACAACACGATTACGCTGCATGACGGGAACCGCGAGGCGACGGCCGACGGCGGCGGCCGGTCATCGCCCTTTCTTACCCGTGCCCAGAGGCTGCTCGACGAACTCAATGCCTTCATTGGCCAGCTGGAGAAAAGCGGCCGGCCGGTCGTGCTGATATTGGTGCCCGAGCACGGGGCGGCGCTCAAGGGCGACAGGATGCAAATCGCCGGCATGCGCGAGATCCCCACGCCCGACATCACGCACGTACCGGTGGGCGTGCGTGTCATTGGAGCAAAGGGACGCGTTGCGCAAGAGCCGTGGCGGGTGGAAGGCCAGACCAGCCACTTGGCCTTGTCGGAGCTGTTGGCGCGCATGATCGCCAAAGATGTGTTTGCTCAGGAAAAAATCGACTGGAAGGCACTCGCAGCCGACCTTCCCGAAACCAAGCCGGTTTCCGAGAACGACGGAACGGTCATGATGCCTTATAACGACGTGCCTTATGTACGCCTGGGCAATCGCAACTGGATCGAGTATCCACGTTAGGGGGCGGAGTCATGCACAACACAAGCGATCGCGCTCCCCTCGCACTGCAGGCCGATGATGTCGTGTCGCTGAAAGAGCACCTGCCTCGGGGCGGATTCGATTATGTGGACGTCGCTGCCGCGCAAGCGCACCAGGAAGCGCTCCGGCGCTGGCCCTTGTTGGCGGAAACGCACGCCTTTGGGCGCCTGGAGCACGGCGGTGAAGCGGATGCCCGGACAGCCCAGGACGCATACGGAGAACCGAGTTGAAGGTGATCAGTTCCTGGGGCCTGCGCGGCGGGGTCGGCAATACGAGCATGCTTGCCATGCTCGGCGATGCCTTGCACGCCATGGGCGAGCCGGTGCTGCTCATCGATTTGAACCGGTCCGATATGTTGCGCCTGCATTTCAATATTCCGTTTTCGGACCGCCACGGCTGGGCCGCCGCAAGCCTCGCGCGGCTGCCTTGGCACGAGCAGGCCTATTTTCTTGAAGAGGGCTTATGGCTATTGCCATATGGCAGGGACGCCCGGCAGGGCGGCGGCACACACAAGGACTTGCCGGAGGATCCCGACGCGTTCTGGTGCTCGGCTCTGGGCAGGCTGGCTGAGCGGTTTTCCTGGGTATTGTTCGACTTGCCCTCTGGTGGCGGCGAGTTCCCGTTGCTGCGCAAGCGGTCCGACCTGGACCTTCTCGTGACCACCGCGGATGCGGGCTGCCATGTTTTATTGGCGCAAACCCAGTTCGCACCGGAGACGCGCATGTTCGTGAGCACCTTCGACCCCAGCCGGCCGCTCAGCCGGGACCTGCTGCTGGACTGGCGTCACCGTTATGGATCGCGGCTGCTGCCGGTGCTCATGCATCGGGACGAGGCAGTCCATGAGGCGCTGGCGAAAAAAACCAATGCGTATGCGCGATTCCCGGACAGCGCGGCTGCCGGCGATGCTCGCGCGCTGGCGACCTGGTGCATGGCGCGGCGAGGTGCTGACGCATGAGCGTGTCGTCTCTCTTTCTCACTTCCAGGGCGCTTGGCGGGCTGAAGGGCATCCACCGTCAGGCCTGTGATGAATGGAAGATGGGAAAGTGGACGGCTTTCTCCTACACCGTGCTCGTGGTCCTGGCGCATGTTTTCCTGAAGCTGGAAGGTCCGGCCTGGCAGCGTGTGCGCACCCAATATCGCCCTTGGTTCCTGCATCTGTCGAGTCGTCCCTATCGGCCTGCGGACCCTTTGCGCTATGCCTTTCAGGCGCTATGGGTATTGTTCATCGTTCCGCCTCAAGAACAGGGCGTGCCGATCTGGTGGCGGCGTACGAAAGCGATCTGGACGGGCATGGCAGCAAGGTTGCTGGCGGTCCGCGGCGGCATCATTGCCCGCTTGCAGCATGCCCCCGCCGGACTGCGCGAAACCCCGCTTGCGCATCGCGCCCAAAAGGCGCTGGGCGGCATGGGCAGAAGCGCGCGGCGCACGCTGTACGTGGCCCTGGCATGCCTGGCGCTAGCACTCACTGTGCTCTTGATCACGCAGCCTTTCACTCTGTTCGCGCAATTCCTGTTCGTCGTCCTGCTATGGGGCCTGGCCATGGCCGTGCGCCGCATCCCCGGGCAGTTTTCGACTTTCATGCTGATTGTGCTGTCGTTGACGGTATCTTGCCGCTATATATGGTGGCGCTACACATCGACGTTGAACATGAGCGACCCCATGGATGTATTCTTTGGCTCGTTGCTGCTGGGCGCCGAAACGTATTCGTGGATCGTCCTGGTGCTGGGTTATGTGCAGACGGCCATGCCGCTGCGGCGTCCTCCCGCGGCATTGCCCGAGGACACCGGCGCGTGGCCGACGGTCGACCTCATGATACCGACCTACAACGAGGACCTGAGCGTTGTGGCGCCCACCGTCTATGCGGCGCTGGGCATGGATTGGCCCAAGGATAAACTGCGCATCCATCTGCTGGATGATGGCCGGCGCGAGGCCTTCCGCGCCTTTGCCGAAAAGGTCGGCATCCACTACATCATCCGGCCGGACGGCCGGCACGCCAAGGCAGGCAATCTCAATCATGCGCTGGGCAAGACCGACGGCGACCTGGTGGCGATCTTTGATTGCGATCACATCCCGACGCGCTCCTTCCTGCAAATGACGGTGGGCTGGTTCCTGAAAGACCCCAAACTGGCGCTGGTGCAGACACCTCATCACTTCTTTTCGCCGGACCCCTTCGAGCGCAACCTGGGGCATTTCGGCACCCAGCCCAACGAGAACACGCTGTTCTACGGACTGGTCCAGGATGGAAACGACCTATGGAACGCGGCGTTCTTCTGCGGGTCCTGCGCCGTATTGCGCCGCAGCGCCATCGAATCCATTGGTGGATTTGCCGTCGAAACCGTCACGGAAGACGCGCACACCGCCCTGCGCCTGCACCGTCATGGCTACAATTCGGCCTACCTTCGCATTCCCCAGGCGGCCGGTCTGGCGACCGAAAGCCTGTCGGCGCATATCGGCCAGCGCATACGCTGGGCCCGCGGAATGGTGCAGATCTTCCGAACCGACAACCCTCTGTTCGGCAAGGGCCTGAGCTTTTTCCAGCGGCTGTGCTACGTGAATGCCATGCTGCATTTTCTGTCGGGCATACCCCGCATCATCTACCTGACCGCCCCGCTGGCGTTCCTGCTGGCGCACGCCTACATCATCTATGCGCCGGCGGTCGCCATATTGCTGAATGTGGTGCCGCACATGGTGCATGCCAACCTGACCAATGCGCATACCCAGGGGCCATACCGCCGGACATTCTGGGGCGAGATCTATGAAACCGTCCTGGCGTGGTATATCGCCCGTCCCACCACGGTTGCGCTGTTCGCCCCGCGCAAGGGCTCTTTCAACGTGACCGCCAAGGGCGGGCTGGTGGAGCAGCAATACTTCGACTGGTCGATCTCGCATCCCTATGTATGGCTGGCGCTCGCCAATTTCGCCGGGCTGGGTTTCGGCATCTGGCGCATATTCACCGGACCCCCGCATGAAGTCCCAACCGTGCTGATCACCATGGCATGGGTGTTCTACAACCTGGTGATACTGGGCGGTGCAATTGCCGTGGCGGCGGAAGTCAAGCAGATACGCCAGAGCCATCGTGTCCCGGCTTCTTTGCCGGCGCATCTGCAACTGGCCGACGGGCATGTGTATCCCGCGATTCTGACCGACTTTTCCGAAGGAGGATCGGGGCTCACCCTGAATAGCCATCGCCGCATGGGCCGGGGCGATCCGGTCAATTTGCTATTGGCGCGAGGCGAGCGGCGATTCAGCTTTTCCGGGAAAGTCGGGCGCTGCATCGGAAACAGCGTAGGCATTGAGTTCGATCCCATGTCACAGGAACAGCAGATCGACTTCGTGCAGTGCACCTTTGCACGGGCCGACTCCTGGCTGGCCTGGCAGGACCGATTTACGCCGGATCGGCCGCTGCATGGCTTGCGCGACATCGTGATCATGGGCTTTGGCGGCTATAAGCGCCTTGCCGAACATCTGCCTTTTCCTTTGAGTGCTGTATTGAATGGCGCCATCAAGCTGGCGACATGGACGATCTCGTTCCTGCCGCGCCGGCAACCGGCCACCCATTCTCTTAAACATCTGGTTTGAGTCTATGCATTGTTCCCTGCGTGCTTTCTTCTTATGGTTTCTTGCCTTGCTGGCCATCCTGGCACCGGCGCATGGGCTATTGCGGGCACAGGAGCTGAAGCCTGAACAGTCGTCTTTCACGCTGGCGCTGCCGCAGCTGGCCCAGGGCTCGGAATTCAAGCTGTACGGCGTACGCAATCGCCAGACGCTGGAGTTCACCTTGCGTAGCGACCAGATGGTCAGCCATGCCAGCCTGAACCTCGTATTCACGCCTTCTCCCGCGCTGCTGCCCAAGCTCTCGCATTTGCGCGTGTATCTGAACGACGAACTGATGGGGGTCGTGTCGGTCGACGAAGCGCTGGCCGGCCGGCAACAGCGGCATGTCCTGGCGCTCGATCCGCAGTTCCTGGCGTCCTTCAACCGGGTCAGCCTGGAGTTCGTCGGCCACTACACCGATATCTGCGAGGACCTGGCGCACAGCTCCCTGTGGCTGGATATCAGCCGCCAGACCCATATCGTGATCAACCAGCAGGCTTTGCCGCTGGCGAACGATCTTTCTTATTTCCCAGAGCCGTTTTTCGACAAGAACGATATGGCCGTCCAAGAGCTGCCGTTCGTCTTCGCGGGCACGCCTTCCATTGCGCGCTTGCAGGCGGCGTCGGTCCTTGCCTCTTATTTCGGCAGCCAGGCCAAATGGAAATCGCTGCGTTTTCCGGTGTCCTACGATGCCCTGCCGTCCGGCCACGCGGTCATCTTCGCCGTCAACGGCCAAAGGCCCGGCGTCCTGAAGGCCTACCCCGACGTGGAAGGGCCGACGGTGGAAATGATCAGCGCGCCCGACAATCCTTACCAGAAACTGCTGCTCGTCCTGGGGCGCAATGACGAGGACTTGAGCATGGCGGTGGCGGCCCTGGCCCTGGGCGGACCGCTGTTTCGAGGCCAGAGCGTGCAGGTCGACGAGGTGGCGACCCTGGCGGCGCGCAAGCCGTACGATGCGCCGAACTGGATGCCCACCGATCGTCCCGTGCTGTTCTCGGAGCTGGAAGAGTATCCCGGCCAGCTGGAGGTCGAGGGACTGCATCCCCGGCCGATCACGATCCGCCTGAACCTCCCTCCAGACCTTTTCGTATGGCGCAATAACGGTATCCCCATGGACGTTCGCTATCGCTATACGGCGCCCAGGACCGACGACGCCTCCAGGCTCACCTTGAGTCTCAATGGCCGCTACATGGACAGCTATCCACTGTTGCCCGACGCGGCGCGCGGCGGGCTCGCGCGCGTTCGCCTGCCGGTGCTCAGCAACGACCCATCGCTCAACAACGAAAGCCTGGTCATACCCGCGCTCAAGATCGGGTCGCACAACCAGATCCGGTTCGATTTTTCCTACGCCAGCACGCAAGGCGCGTCGCAGCCCGGCCTATGCAAAACGGTGCTGCCGGTCGATATGCGTGCTGCGATCGACGGCAATTCGGTGATCGACTTTTCGGGCTATGAGCATTATCTCGAAATGCCGAACCTGGGTGCTTTCGCCGGCAGCGGATTTCCCTTCAGCCGCATGGCGGACCTGTCCGAGACCGTCGTCGTCATGCCGCCGGAGCCGACGCCCGGCCAGGCGTCGGTCTTGTTGGAAACGCTCGGCCTCATCGGTTCTCAGGTCGGCTACCCCGCATACAAACTGCGCTTGATGGACAACTGGGATGCGGCCAGCCGGATCGATGCAGACTTGCTATGGATAGGACAGACTCCCGACGGCTTCGGAAGCAGGCCGGATGCCAACCTGCTGCTGGAAGATACGATGGCTCGCTTGCGCATGCCCAGGAGGTCGGGCTGGGGAGGCGAGGACAATCCCCGCACCCAGTATTCGAGCCGCAGCGACATGGACGCGGTGTCTCAGGTAGGCGTCCGGGCGAACGCCCCCATTGCCGCCATCGTCGGCATGCAATCCAGCCGTTTTCCCCAGCGCAGCCTGGTCGGCCTGATGGCCGTCACCGACGAAGACTATGCATTGCTGCGCAATGCCATCGCGGATCCGGGCAAGCGTGACGCCATGCAAGGTTCGGTCGTCATCGTCCGCGAATCCGGAGTGGCCAGCGAAACCGTCGGGCCGCGCTATTTCTCGGGGAAGCTTGGCTGGTGGCAATTGATCTGGTTCCACCTTTCCGACAGGCCCGTCCTGCTTTCGGGAATCGCCGTGTTCGCCGTCGTGCTGATCGCCTTCCTGCTTTGGAAGTCGTTGCGCTGGGTGGCCCGGCGCCGGCTGTCCAAAGATGCGTAAACGGTTTGCTCTGGCCTGCATGCTTGCCTCCCTGGCTTTGCCGGCGGCCGGATATGCCGCGTGCGAAGGCTCGGGCGGTTGGCCGCGCTGGGAACAGGTCCGCGCCCAAATGATCAGCCCCGAGGGCCGCGTGATCGACCATTCCGACGAAAGGCAGATCACCACGTCGGAAGGCCAGAGCTATGCCATGTTTTTTGCGCTGGTCGACAACGACCGCACATTGTTTCGCCGGTTGGCGCGCTGGACCGAACAGAATCTGGCGCGCGGTGACTTCACCTCGCATCTGCCGTCCTGGCTGTGGGGCAGGCGCGCGTCCGGAGAATGGGGTGTGCTCGATGAGAACTCCGCCGCGGATTCCGATCTGTGGATCGCCTACAGCCTGCTGGAGGCCGGACGCCTCTGGCGGGAGCGCAGCTATACCGTGCTGGGTACGCTGCTCTTGCAGAGAATGGCGCGTGAGGAAGTCGCCGATCTTCCCGGCCTGGGCATGACTTTGCTTCCCGGCGCGCAGGGCTTCGTTCACGAGCATCGCTGGAAGCTGAACCCCAGTTATCTGCCCCCGCAGCTGGCGCAGCGAGCGGCAGTGCTGCTGGCCGGGTCGTGGGAGACGCTGGCATCGGGTGCGAGCCGCTTTCTGATCGACAGCGCCCCCAAGGGGCTGGCGCCGGACTGGATCAGCTGGACGCCCAAAGGCTTCGAAGCCACGGCGGAAGACGAAATGACGGGCAGCTATGACGCGATCCGGGTATACCTGTGGGTGGGCATGCTGCACGACGAAGCGCCGCACGCCCGGGCGCTCAAGCGGCATTTCAAAGCCTTGCGTCCTTATGTTTCCAGCCAAGGTGTGCCGCCCGAAAAGATCGACGTTCAACGGGGCGCGGCGCAAGGCAACGGGCCCGCGGGGTTCTCGGCGGCCCTGCTGCCCTTGTTCGGCGAGGACGCCGAAGCGGATGCGCTGCGTGATCGGCTGAAGGGGGTCGCCGGCCAGGACATGGGGTATTACAACCAGATGCTTGCCCTGTTTGGGGAGGGGTGGGATCAAGGCCGCTACCGGTTCGACAAAGACGGCAGCTTGATCCCCCGGTGGGAGACCTGCGAATGAGAACACTGCGTTTGTCCTTGCTGGCCGCTTTGGCCGGCGTCGCCCTGCACCTGCCTGTCCATGCCTTGTCCGAGGCGCAGAGCCGGGCGGCCGATCAGCTCGTCGAGCAGATACACATGGGGGAGTCGGTTTATCGGGACGACCTGATCAAGGACGCCGTCCAGAGGCTATATCGCATCGCCCCGGATCACCCGGAGGGGCTCGCGGCCGAAGTGCGCTTGGCTGTGCAAAGGGGCCGGCTCGATCAGGCCGCGGCGTTGCTCGAGCGCTTGAAGGCGGCCGCTCCCGATTCCGCCGCATATCGCCAGGCCGCGGCGCTGTTGCGGCTGTCGTCCGCGCCGTCCGCCGAAGTATTGACGCGCGCGCGGCTGTACTCGGCCACGGGCCGGATCGAAGAAGCACGCAAAGCCTACGACGAAGTATTCCAGGGCGTGTATCCGACCGCCGACCTGGCCGTGGAGTATTGGCAGTTGCGTGCGCGCGAGCCCGAAAGCCGTCCTGCCGCTGTCCGGCAATTGACCAGTCTGCTTCAAGCTTATCCGCGTCATGCCGGCCTGTTGTCGGCACTGGCCAATCACAGCTTCAACGACGGAAATCCCGAGCAGGCGCTGCAGTACCTCGAACGCCTGGCGCGGCAGCCGGCCCAGCGCGAAGCCGCCGCCAACCGCGAGTATGAATATCTTTCAAGTCTCCCGGCAGGCGAAGCGAGCGTCAAGGCCCTGCAGTCGTTCACCCGGCGTTATCCGGGCCTGCCTGTCGCCGACCGGGCAGGGGAAAGGCTGGACCGTCAATCCGCCTTGCTCGCGGACCCGGCATGGCGCGGGGGGCGGGAAGCCTTGCGGCTGGTCGAGCAGGGCGCCGGCGCTGCTGCAGTAGCGCGCTTGCGCACCGCGATCCAGGCTTATCCCGATGACGCGGAATTGCACGGCGCGCTGGGATTGGCCTATATGCGAACGGGCGACAGGACGCGCGCGCTTCAGCAGTTCGAACTCGCCAGGAACAAGGAAGACAGGGTGGACAATGCGTCCCGCTGGGTCAGCCTGATTGAATCGACGCGATACTGGCTGCTGTTGCAGAATGCATCGGCGGCCGCGGAGCGCGGGGACTGGATGGTCGCGCAACGCCTGTATGAGCAAGCGCATCGCCAGAATCCCTCGGACCTCCATGCTCTGATCGGGCTTGGCGATGCGGCATTGGCGCTTTCACGGCGCGACGCCGCCCGGGAATATTATCTTCGCGCATTCAGGACGGCGCCGACGGACGAGTCCACGGTGCGCGCGATAGGTCGATATCTTGCCGGCGAGACACCCGAGCAGGCCCTTGCCATGCTGGACGGCATGCCTGCCGCGCATCAGTCCCGCCTGGCGCCGTTGCGGCGCAACGCGCAGCTCGCCAGGTTGAACGAGCGCGCCGCGCACGCCATGGCCCATGGCGACTGGCCGCAAGCCATGGAGGCTCTTGCGCAAGCCCAGCAACTGGATATGGACGACCCATGGCTCAGTTACCGCCTGGCCACCGCCCTCAGGAATGGTGGAAGGGAGGCGGAAGCCATGGCCGCCTACGACAGGCATTTGCGCCGCCATTCCATGGCACCGTCGAGCCGCTACGCGCATGCGCTGCTGCTGGAATCGGCGGATCAGCTCCAGGACGCCCGTGACTCGCTGGCCCGGATTCCGCGTCAGGCCTGGTTGCCCGAGATGGCCGAGCTGGATCAGCGTCTGTCGGCCCGGCAGCGGATCCTGCATGCCGGCGCGCTGTACGAGGCGGGCAATGTCAAGGAGGCCATCGCCTTCCTCGAGGCGCAGCCGCCGACCTCGGCAATCCGCTCTCAGCTTGCCGCCTGGTACCTGGAACAAGGAAACAGCGACCAGGCCATGGCGGCTTACATGGCCATCCTGCACGAGGATCCCGACAATGCCGACGCCCGGCTGGGCCGACTGGAAACCTTGGCGGTCCAGGGAAAAACCACAGAACTGCGCAGTCTCATGGACGCCGATCTTCCCGCCCTGCAGCCGGACGATGCCAGTGGCAGGCGACGGGTGGCAGCCTTGTGGGGCCAGGTCGGCGACGCAGCCAGACAGCGCCGCGAATTGAGCGATGCGGTCGCCGGCGCCAAGGGCCCTCAACCCTGGCTGATCAGGGATCATGCCAGGGCGACGGCGGAAGAGCAGCCCCAGGAGGCCCTCAAGCTCTACGAGAGGGCGATGCTCGAAGGCCGGATGCTGCCCGACGGTTTTGCCGACGGCGACAAGGTTACCTTTACGCGGGCCATGCGGGAACAGCCCGACGACGACTGGCTGAAGCGCAGCATCCGCCGCGATGCCGAGGCGTTGTACCAGCGCGAGAACCCCACGCTTACCCTCAGCAATGACACCTGGCTGCGCACGGACGGCACACCGGGACTTTCCCGTCTGAATGCCAACACCACGATACTGCAGCTGGATCATCCCGTGGCGGGCGGCAGGGGCTTTCTTCGGGCCGATCATGTCCGCATGAATGCAGGCAGCTTTGAAACGACGGAGGCGGGTGTCATCGACGCGCGGTTCGGGACCTGTGTCTTCGAAGGACGGGATGCGCAAGGCGACTTGCAGGCACTGCCGGGATGCTCGTCGGGCTTGCGGCAGAAGGCGAGCGGGACCGGCTTCGCCGTTGGCTGGCAGGGCGACCGGCTGTCCTTCGACCTGGGCAGGACCCCCCAAGGCTTCCCCATCACGAACTGGGCAGGCGGTATCACCTACCGAGGGGATCTGGAGCAACTGGGATGGAGCCTTACCGCGTCGCGCCGCCCCATGTCGAACTCCCTGCTGTCGTTTGCCGGCGCCCGGGACCCGCGCACCGGCATTGTCTGGGGGGGCGTCATGGCCACGGGGGCCAGCCTGGGATTGAGCTGGGACCAGGGAGGCGCCGACGGCGTCTGGGCGGATCTGAGCCATCATCGCCTGACCGGCAGAAACGTGGCGGACAATCATCGTACCCGGATCATGGCCGGTTATTATCGGCGCCTGGTCAACCGGCCCGATGAGAGCCTGACGGTGGGCGTCAATGTCATGCATTGGCGCTACCAGAAGGACCTGGGGGAATATACCCTTGGCCAGGGCGGGTACTACAGCCCCCAGCGCTACAGCTCGATTTCGCTGCCCATCAGCTATGCTCGGCGCAGCAGCGACTGGTCCTTCCTCCTTGAAGGCTCGGTTTCCCGCTCCGTTGCGCGCAGCTCGGACTCCAATTACTATCCTTCGCTTGGGCCTGTTGCCGGCCCGCTGCAGGAACTGGGCCGCATGGGGGTCGCGGAAAACGCCTTCCTGGCGGCCAACCAGATTTCCGGTTCCAAGAGCAACGGCTTCGGCTATTCCCTGCGCGGCATGGCCGAGCGCCGGTTGAACAACCATTGGGTGGTGGGCGCGGGTTTCGATCTGCAGCATGGCCAGGATTACACGCCCAGCCGAGTGATGTTGTATTTGCGCTATACCTTCGAGCCCTGGCAGGGGAACCTGAAGCTTGCGCCTTCAGGGCTGGCGCCGTATGCCGATTTCAAATAATGCTTGCTTTCATCTACTTGCTATTGTAGAATCCAATGCTTACTTGCCTTTATGGCGCCCTTTTGGGCCGCTTTTGAAGGGTGCCCCAAGGGACATACCCAGGGCATAAGGGGTGCCAAGGGGGTTTTGGCCTACCTGCGCCTTTTATCAAGTAAAGCAACGTTTTGTTTTCGCAAGATTTCAACCTAGGGTTCGGCCTGTAGCTTACAGGCCAGAGTCTGACGGGACCAAAACTGGCTGTGTTGCCCTTGCTATCTTGTGGGGGTGTCGCAGTTAAGTTGGAACAGGAAAAATCATGATCCAAATGCAGACCACGCTGGACGTGGCCGACAACACAGGTGCACGTTCCATTATGTGCATCAAGGTGCTGGGCGGCTCGAAGCGCCGTTATGCCGCCATCGGTGACATCATCAAAGTGAGTGTCAAGGATGCGGCCCCCCGCGGGCGCGTCAAAAAGGGCGAAATTTACAACGCAGTAGTGGTTCGTACCGCTAAGGGCGTTCGCCGCAAAGACGGTTCGCTGATTAAATTCGGCGGCAATGCCGCAGTATTGCTCAACGCCAAACTGGAACCCATCGGTACCCGTATCTTCGGACCTGTCACGCGCGAATTGCGTACGGAAAAGTTCATGAAGATCGTATCCCTGGCTCCAGAAGTGCTGTAAGGAGCGACGAAATGGAAAAAATCCGTAAAGGCGACGAGGTCATCGTACTGACCGGTCGCGACAAAAAACGCCGCGGCACCGTGCTCAAGCGCGTCGACGCCGACCACGTTCTGGTCGAAGGCATCAATGTCGTCAAAAAGCACACCAAGGGCAATCCCATGGCTGGCACGCAAGGCGGCATCATCGACAAGACCATGCCCATCCACATTTCCAATGTGGCGCTTTTCAATCCCGCCACCGGCAAGGCCGATCGCGTCGGGGTCAAAGAAGTCGACGGCAGCAAGGTCCGTGTATTCCGTTCCAGCGGCGCAGTCGTTGGCGCCAAGGCTTAAGGGGCGAAGAACATGGCTCGTTTACAAGAGTTTTACCGCAGCAAGGTCATGGCCGACCTGCAAGCCAAATTTGGCTACAAAAGCATCATGGAAGTGCCCCGCATCACCAAGATCACCCTGAACATGGGTGTGTCCGAGGCGGTCGCCGACAAGAAGGTCATCGAGCACGCCGTGTCCGACCTGACCAAGATCGCAGGCCAGAAGCCGGTAGTCACCAAGACCCGCAAGGCTATCGCGGGCTTCAAGATCCGTGAAGACTACCCCATCGGTTGCATGGTCACCCTGCGTGGCCGCCGCATGTACGAATTCCTGGACCGTCTGGTCGCCGTGGCCCTGCCTCGCGTCCGCGACTTCCGTGGTATTTCCGGTCGTGCGTTCGATGGACGTGGCAACTACAACATCGGGGTTAAAGAGCAGATCATTTTCCCTGAAATCGAATACGACAAAATCGACGCCGTACGTGGTATGAACATCAGCATCACCACCACGGCCAAGACCGACGACGAAGCCAAGGCACTGCTTAGCGCCTTCAGCTTCCCGTTCCGCAACTAAGGGGCGATGACGTGGCTAAACTTTCCCTCATCAATCGCGATATCAAACGCGCCAAGCTGGCTGAAAAATTCGCGGCCAAGCGCGCGGCACTGAAGGCGATCATCGACGATCAGTCCAAGACTGACGAAGAGCGCTATCAGGCCCGCCTGCAGTTGCAACAACTGCCGCGCAACGCCAACCCGACCCGTCAGCGCAACCGTTGCGTTGTCACCGGCCGTCCTCGCGGCGTTTTCAGCAAGTTCGGTTTGACTCGTCACAAGCTGCGTGAAATGGCGCTGCGTGGCGAAGTCCCGGGCATGACCAAAGCCAGCTGGTAGGAGAAATACACATGAGCATGAGCGATCCCATCGCCGACATGTTGACCCGCGTGCGCAATGCGCAACAAGTCAGCAAGACGTCGGTAAGCATGCCCTCCTCGAAGCTGAAAGCAGCAATCGCTGCCGTGCTGAAAGACGAAGGCTATATCGACAGTTTCCAAGTCACCGGCGACAAGGCCAAGCCTGTCCTGGAGATCACCCTTAAATACTACGCCGGCCGTCCGGTCATCGAGCGTATCGACCGCGTTTCGCGTCCTGGGCTGCGCATTTACAAGGGCAGCAAGACCATTCCTCAAGTCATGAATGGTCTGGGCGTGGCCATCGTGTCGACACCGCGCGGTGTCATGACCGATCGCAAAGCTCGCGCCACCGGCGTGGGCGGCGAAGTACTGTGCTACGTGGCTTAAGGAGAATCACATGTCACGTATTGCTAAGTACCCAGTCGCCGTGCCTTCGGGCGTGGAAGCCACGATCAGTGCCGGCCAGATCTCCGTCAAGGGCCCCCTGGGCACCCTGACCCAAGAGCTCACCGGTGACGTCGTCATCCGCCAGGAAGACGGCCAACTGACTTTTACCGTTGCCAATGAATCCCGTCAGGCCAAGGCCATGTCGGGCACGCTGCGCGCACTGGTCGCCAATATGGTTACCGGTGTCAGCAAAGGCTTCGAGCGCCGTTTGAACCTCGTAGGCGTGGGTTTCCGCGCTCAGGTCCAGGGCGACGCGCTGAAGCTGCAACTTGGTTATTCCCACGACATCATTCACGACATGCCGGCCGGTATCAAGGTCGAGTGCCCCACCCAGACGGAAATCGTCATCAAGGGTGCGAACAAGCAGGTCGTTGGTCAGGTGGCCGCTGAAATCCGCGCGTACCGCGAACCCGAACCCTACAAGGGCAAGGGCGTGCGTTACTCGGACGAGCGCGTCATCATCAAAGAAACCAAGAAGAAATAATCGCGCAGGCAAGGACGAATTATGGACAAGAAAATCTCTCGTTTGCGTCGTGCTGTTGCGACTCGTCGGAAAATTTCCGAACTGCGTGTACATCGCCTGTCGATCTACCGCTCGAATCTGCACATTTACGCAAACATCATTTCGCCGGAAGGCGACCGCGTGCTCGTCAGCGCTTCGACGCTCGAACCCGAAGTACGCAAAGAGCTCGCCGCTCAACAGGGCAACGGTGGCAACACTGCCGCTGCGGGCCTGGTCGGCAAGCGCGTAGCCGAAAAAGCAAAGGCTGCCGGTATCGAGCTGGTTGCATTTGATCGTTCGGGCTTTCGTTATCATGGCCGCGTGAAAGCGTTGGCCGACGCCGCGCGTGAAGCCGGCTTGAAATTCTAAGGAATTATCAAATGGCTAAAGCACAAGGCAGGCAAGCCGCCGAGAAAGAAAACGACGACGGCCTGCGTGAAAAAATGATCGCGGTCAATCGCGTCAGCAAAGTGGTCAAGGGTGGTCGCACCATGAGCTTTGCCGCGCTGACCGTGGTTGGCGATGGCGATGGCCGCATTGGCATGGGCAAAGGAAAAGCCCGTGAAGTGCCCGTCGCTGTTCAGAAAGCAATGGAACAGGCGCGTCGCGGCCTGGTCAAGGTCGCCCTGAAGAACGGCACCCTGCACCATACCGTCGTCGGCAAGCATGGCGCATCCACCGTTCTCATTTCGCCGGCGGCGGAAGGTACCGGCGTGATCGCCGGCGGCCCCATGCGCGCTATTTTCGAAGTGATGGGCGTTCGTAACGTGGTCGCAAAGAGCCTCGGCTCCAGCAACCCGTACAACCTGGTACGCGCAACCTTGAACGGCTTGCGTGCCTGCTCGACTCCTGCTGACGTTGCCGCAAAGCGTGGCAAGACAGTAGAAGAAATTCTGGGGTAAGTCATGGCACAGAAGCAAATCAAAGTTACTCTCGTGCGCTCTGTTATCGGCACCAAGCAATCTCACCGCGACACCGTTCGTGGTCTGGGCCTGCGCCGCATCAACAGCAGTCGCGTGTTGATCGATACGCCCGAGGTGCGTGGGATGATCCGTAAAGTGGATTACCTCGTTACCGTCTCGGAAGCCTGAAAGGAATCGAGATGTCAGAAACTCAACTCAATACGCTGAAACCGGCAGAAGGCGCCAAGCACGCCAAGCGTCGCGTGGGTCGCGGTATCGGCTCCGGCCTGGGTAAAACCGCCGGTCGCGGCCACAAAGGCCAGAAATCGCGTACGGGCGGCTTCCACAAGGTCGGCTTCGAGGGCGGTCAAATGCCTTTGCAGCGCCGTCTTCCCAAGCGTGGCTTCACACCGCTGGGCAAGCATTTGTCCGCCGAAGTGCGTCTGTCCGAACTGGAGCGCCTGCCCGTCGAGGAAATCGACGTCCAAGTGCTCAAGCAGGCAGGCGTCATTGGCCAGGCAGTGCGTTACGCCAAGGTCATCAAGTCCGGTGAACTGTCCCGCAAGGTCGTCCTGAAAGGGATCGCCGCCACGGCCGGCGCCCGCGCTGCAATTGAAGCTGCCGGCGGTTCGCTGGCTTAAGGGGTGACGGTGGCTAAAGCTCAGGCACAGAGTAAATCGGGTTCCCGATACGGCGATCTCAAGCGCCGCATCGTGTTCCTGATACTCGCCCTGGTGGTCTATCGCCTAGGAACGCACATACCCGTGCCGGGAATCAATCCCGATGCGCTGGCCGACATGTTCCAGCAAAACCAGGGCGGCATCCTGGGTTTGTTCAACATGTTCTCGGGCGGCGCACTGGAACGCTTCTCGGTGTTCGCGCTCGGCATCATGCCCTACATCTCCGCGTCCATCATCATGCAATTGATGTCGGTCGTGGTGCCTACCCTCGAGGCCATCAAGAAGGAAGGCGAGTCGGGGCGACGCAAGATCACGCAGTACACGCGTTACGGCACGGTGTTTCTTGCACTGGTCCAGGCCGTGGGTATTTCGGTTGCGCTCGAATCGCAGCCGGGGCTGGTGATCGATCCGGGCATGTTGTTCCGCTTTACCACGGTCGTCACGCTGGTGACCGGCACCATGTTCATCATGTGGCTGGGTGAGCAAATTACCGAGCGCGGCATGGGCAACGGTATTTCCATATTGATCTTCGCAGGTATCGTGGCGGGTCTTCCCAGCGCGCTTGCCGGCATGCTCGATCTGGTCCGCACCGATTCCATGTCCGTGTTGTCGGCGCTGTTCATCTTCGTGCTGGTCATTGCGGTGACCTATTTCGTGGTGTTCGTGGAACGTGGCCAACGCCGTATTACGGTCAACTATGCCAAGCGTCAGGTCGGAAACAAGATCTATGGTGGGCAAAGCTCGCACTTGCCCCTGAAGCTGAACATGTCCGGGGTCATCCCGCCCATCTTCGCTTCGTCCATCATCCTGTTGCCGGCCACCGTGACCAGCTGGTTCTCCAGTAATCCGAACATGCGCTGGCTCGGCGATCTGGCGGCTGCCCTGTCGCCCGGCCAGCCTCTGTACATCACGTTGTATGCAGCATTAATCATCTTCTTTTGTTTCTTCTACACGGCCCTGGTGTTCAACAGCCGTGAGACCGCAGACAACCTGAAGAAAAGCGGTGCGTTCGTTCCGGGTATCCGCCCCGGTGAGCAGACCTCGCGTTATATCGACAAGATTCTCATGCGATTGACGCTGGCCGGAGCCATCTACATCACTCTGGTTTGCTTGCTGCCGGAACTGATGCAGGCTCGCTGGAACGTACCGTTTTACTTTGGTGGCACCTCTTTATTAATTATTGTGGTGGTGGCGATGGATTTCATGGCTCAGGCCCAGGCCTACATGATGTCCCACCAGTACGACTCGTTGCTCAAGAAGGCCAACTTCAAGGGCGCGGGCTTGCCAATGCGGTAAGAAAAAGAATGGCTAAAGACGACGTCATACAAATGCAGGGCGAGGTTCTCGAGAACCTTCCCAACGCAACTTTTCGCGTCAAGCTGGAAAATGGCCACGTAGTGCTTGGCCACATATCGGGCAAGATGCGTATGCATTACATCCGGATTCTGCCGGGGGACAAGGTCACAGTGGAGCTCACGCCCTATGATCTGTCTCGCGCCAGAATTGTTTTCCGCTCTAAATAGTAGCGGCCGGTTACAGGAAACTAGGAGTCAACCATGAAGGTAATGGCATCGGTAAAGCGGATCTGCCGCAACTGCAAAATCATCAAACGTCACGGCGTGGTGCGAGTCATCTGCACTGACCCACGTCACAAGCAGCGTCAAGGCTAATCGCCGACACGCAACGGATTTAACAAGGAACAGTCATGGCCCGTATTGCTGGCATCAACATTCCGCCGCATCAACACGCCGAAATCGGTCTTACCGCAATTTTTGGTATTGGTCGTACCCGTGCTCGCAAGATCTGCGAAGCATCGGGCATCGAGTATTCCAAGAAAGTGAAAGATCTGACCGACGCTGAACTCGAGCGCATCCGCGAACACGTCGGCGTGTTCTCGGTCGAAGGCGATTTGCGTCGTGAAGTACAACTGTCGATCAAGCGTCTGATCGACCTGGGAACTTACCGGGGCATGCGCCACAAGCGTGGCCTGCCTGTACGCGGTCAACGCACCCGTACCAACGCCCGCACCCGCAAAGGGCCGCGTCGCGCTGCTGCTTCTCTGAAGAAATAATCGAGGATTAGAAGATGGCGAAAGCTTCCAACAGCGGCGCATCTCGCGTACGCAAGAAAATCAAGAAGAGCGTATCGGACGGCATCGCGCACGTCCATGCGTCCTTCAACAACACGATCATTACCATTACCGACCGTCAGGGCAACGCACTGTCCTGGGCTACGTCCGGTGGCGCCGGCTTCAAAGGCTCGCGCAAGTCCACACCGTTCGCAGCGCAGGTTGCAGCCGAATCGGCTGGCCGCGTCGCTCTGGAATACGGTATCAAGACGCTTGAAGTCCGCATCAAGGGCCCCGGTCCCGGCCGCGAGTCTTCCGTGCGTGCGCTGAACGCGCTGGGCATCAAGATCGCCAGCATTTCAGACATCACGCCGGTGCCGCACAATGGCTGCCGTCCGCCCAAGCGTCGTCGCATCTAAGGGGAAGCATCTTGGCACGTTATATTGGACCTAAATGCAAGCTCTCGCGCCGCGAGGGTACCGACTTGTTCTTGAAGAGCGCACGTCGTTCGCTCGATTCGAAGTGCAAGATCGAATCCAAGCCCGGTCAGCACGGCCGCACCTCCGGTGCCCGTACCTCCGACTTCGGCCTGCAACTGCGTGAAAAGCAAAAGCTCAAGCGCATGTACGGTGTTCTGGAAAAGCAATTCCGCAAATACTTCGCTGAAGCTGAGCGTCGCCGTGGCAACACCGGCGAGACCCTGATTCAGTTGCTGGAATCGCGCCTGGACAACGTCGTGTACCGCATGGGCTTCGGTTCCACGCGCGCTGAAGCGCGCCAGCTGGTCAACCACCGCGCAATCGAACTCAACGGCCATACCGCCGACATCGCTTCGATGCTGGTCAAGGCAGGTGACGTCATCTCGGTTCGCGAGAAGGCGAAATCGCAGGGCCGTATCAAGGAATCGCTCGATCTGGCAACCGGCAACGGGCTGCCCCAGTGGGTCGAAGTCGACACCAGCAAGCTCACCGGCACCTTCAAGCAGGCTCCGGATCGTGCTGATGTCGCCCGCGACGTCAACGAGTCGATGGTCGTCGAGCTGTATTCGCGCTAATCGTTTCAAGCAGTACCGCATCGCATCGCTGAAGCCCACTTGCCGGTTCCGGAGGTGGGCTTCGCGATGGAAATCGCCGGGTATTCCGGTCTGTCCGTCAGCCTTATCGGTGTAACGAGCCGAGGGTATTGAAAAGGAACATATCCATGTCGTCTCAAGGTTTTCTGAAACCCCGTTCTATCGAAGTCGAGCCCCTGGGCAAGAATCACGCCAAAGTCATCATGGAGCCGTTCGAGCGCGGTTACGGCCACACGCTGGGCAATGCCCTGCGCCGTATCCTGCTGTCCTCGATGACCGGCTACGCGCCCACCGAAGTCCAAATGACCGGTGTCGTGCATGAATACTCCACGATCGCCGGCGTGCGTGAAGACGTGGTGGATATCCTGCTGAACCTGAAAGGGGTCGTGTTCAAGCTGCACAACCGCGAAGAAGTCACGCTCGTCCTGCGCAAGCAAGGGCCGGGCGTCGTGGTCGCCAGCGACATCGAACTGCCTCACGACGTCGAGATCATCAATCCCGACCACGTGATCGCGACGCTGACCGAAGCTGGAAAGCTCGAGATGCAGATCAAGGTGGAACAGGGACGCGGATACGTTCCCGGCAACGTTCGTGCTCTTTCCGACGACCGTACCCATACCATCGGCCGCATTCTTCTCGATGCTTCCTACAGCCCCGTCCGCCGTGTCAGCTATGCCGTCGAAAGCGCTCGCGTCGAACAGCGCACCGACCTGGACAAGCTGGTTCTCGACATACAGACCAACGGTGTTATCTCGCCCGAAGAAGCCGTACGCCAATCGGCGCGCATTCTTATGGACCAGATCTCGGTATTCGCCGCCCTGGAAGGTGCCGGCGATTCCTACGACAGCGTACCGTCGCGTGGCGCGCCTCAGATCGATCCGGTTCTGCTGCGCCCGGTCGACGACCTGGAACTCACCGTCCGGTCTGCGAACTGCCTGAAGGCCGAGAACATCTACTACATCGGCGATCTGATCCAGCGCACCGAGAACGAGTTGCTCAAGACCCCGAACCTGGGCCGCAAGTCGCTCAACGAAATCAAGGAAGTCCTTGCCGCGCGCGGCCTGACGCTGGGCATGAAGCTCGAGAACTGGCCGCCTTTGGGCCTGGAACGCCCCTGATCCATGGTTTGGGGTCAGACCCCGTACGGGGGTCTGACCCCGCCAGGGAACCGGCACCTTTCGCCTTGGGTTTGTTAAGGCGAAGGCGCTTTGTTTTGTGGTAAAGTTTCGCCTCCCGGACCGCAGCCTGGCTGATAGAAGATCCGGTCAACCAACGGAAATGTCTCCGTTCAATTAGATTCAAAGGAAATCATCATGCGTCACCGTAGTGGCCTGCGTAAATTAAATCGCACCAGCAGTCATCGTCTTGCCATGTTCCGCAACATGGCTGTTTCCCTGATCACACACGAAGCCATCAAGACCACCTTGCCCAAGGCCAAGGAATTGCGTCGCGTGGTGGAACCCCTGATCACGCTGGGCAAGGAACCCACCCTGGCCAACAAGCGCCTGGCATTCGCCCGCCTTCGCGATCGCGATGCCGTGGTCAAGCTGTTTGCCGAAATCGGCCCCCGCTACAAAGAGCGCAACGGTGGTTACACCCGCGTTCTGAAGATGGGCTTCCGTCAAGGCGACAACGCTCCCATGGCATTCATGGAGCTCGTGGATCGTCCTGAAGTCGAAGTTGCCGACGCGGAATAAGTTTGGATGAAGGGGTCGGACCCCGTATGGGGTCCGACCCCACGCGTATTGCATAAGGGGTCTGACCCCGCATGGGGTCAGACCCCATAAGAACGGGCTTCGGCCCGTTTTTTTTGAGCCGGTTAAAATGACAGGCCCTTGTCCTTTATGGAATATCGCGCGTGAGCTCTGAATCGCAGTCGGCCAAAACGCCGGTCCCGCATCCTTCCGGTTACGCCGCTCTGGCATGCCACGACGTCGTGGTCGTCCTGACCAATGCGCCCGATATGCTGCTGGCCAAGCGGATTGCGCATATCCTTGTAGAAGAACATCTTGCCGCCTGTGTGAACCTTGGGCAATCCGGATTGTCCATGTATATGTGGCAGGGTGCGCTGGAAGGCGCCGACGAGATTCCCATCACCATCAAGACGACGGGAGTCCGGGCGCCGGAGATGATCGCCAGGCTGCTGGCGCTGCATCCCTACGAGGTCCCTGAAGTCCTGGTGCTGCCCGTCATAGGGGGTACCAGCGAGTATCTGGAATGGGTGCGCGCCCAAGCATCCCGGGAATAGGCTTTGGGCCAGGGCCGCTTAGCTTTCGGTGTCACCAGGCCCTTAAACACAATAAGGAAAGTCGAATGTTGCAGTATCAGCGGCCGTTGGCGGCCCAGGCAAGCGCGTGCAATACGAATGGCGGATTCATGCGCATGGGCGTCGCCATCACCGGATTGGCCGCGGTGCTGCGGATGTTCGTCATTCTGGGCTTGCTGTTGTCCGCTGTTGCGGCGATACGGCCGGCATACGCTGAAGAGGACTTCCTGCCGCCGGACGAAGCCTTCGTGCTGTCCGTGGCGCATACGTCGCCAACCGAGCTGGCGGTGCACTTTCGCATTGCGCCCAAATACTACATGTATCGCGAGCGCTTCGCCTTTGCCACACAGCCCGAAGCCGGCGCGGAGTCGCTCGGCCGGCCGCAGTATCCCGCGGGCATCGTCAAATACGACCCCACCTTCGAACAAGATCTCGAAGTCTATTATGACCAGGTACTGGTAAGGTTGCCGCTGCTTCCCGGCCGCGAACAGGCATTTACGCTTGCCATCACCAGCCAGGGCTGCGCGGACGCGGGGCTGTGCTATCCGCCCATGACGCACGAGATCACGCTGACGCCGGTCGAGGGCGGCTACGCGGCGAGTGGCGCCGGCGTGGTGGCCCAGCTGCCGGCCTCTGCCTTCTCGGCCGCTTCGGGCCCCCGCGAAGCACAGGGTCTGGCCAGCGCGCTGAGCCTGGGTGATACGGGCTTCGCCGACTATCTTTCGGGCGCAGGATGGCTGCAGGTGATTGCGCTGTGCCTGCTCTTGGGCCTCCTGCTGTCGTTCACGCCTTGCGTGCTTCCCATGGTGCCCATCCTGCTGGCAATCCTGGCGGGCGACGCGGCCGGCGGCACGCGGGCGTCCCGCTGGAAGGGGCTCTCCCTGGCGGCCGTTTTTGTGCTGGGCATGTCGCTGGTATACACCGTGCTTGGCATCGTGGCCGGGCTGATCGGCGCAAGCCTTGCCGTTTGGCTCCAAACGCCTTGGGTGCTCGCGATCTTCGCGTTGCTGCTGCTGGTCCTGGCGCTGGCCATGTTCGATGTCTTCACGTTGCAGGTACCCACCGGCATGCAGACCGCCTTGAACCAGCGTTTGTCCGCGATCCCGGGAGGGCGTTATGGCGGCGTGTTCCTGATGGGGATGATATCGGCCCTCATTGTCGGACCGTGCATCGCTGCTCCGCTGGCCGGCGTGCTGCTGTTCATTTCCCAGACCGGCGACCTGGTGCTGGGCGGTACCGCCTTGTTTGCGCTGGCATGGGGCGAAGGCCTATTGCTGTTGGCCGTGGGCGCTTCGTCGGGCCTGCTGCTGCCCAAGGCGGGCCCGTGGATGAATCGCGTCAAATACCTGTTCGGTATCCTCCTGGTCGCCACGGCATGGTGGATGGTCAATTCCATCCTGCCTGCCTGGCTCTACATGCTGGGATGGGCGTTGCTGGCATTGTGGGCGTCGGCCTTGATGGGTGCCTTCGACACGGCCGGCGCCGAAAGCGGTCCTGCCCGGCACCTGGGCAAGGCCGTGGGGCTGCTGCTTGCGGTCTGGGCGGCGATCGTGCTGGTCGGCGTATCGGCGGGCGGCCGCGATCTGTTCCGCCCGCTGGCGCCCTTCACGCCGGCCGCAGGGGTGCTTGCAGGATCCGGCGCACAGGCGTCGCCTGTCGCGTTCACGCGTGTGCATTCGGTGCAGGAACTCGATAACCTGCTGGCGAACACCAATAAGCCGGTGATGCTGGATTTCTACGCAGATTGGTGCGTGTCCTGCATAGAAATGGAAAAATTCACGTTCAGCGATCCAGGCGTGGCGGCATTGATGTCGCGGTTCGTCCTGGTCCAGGCGGATGTCACCGGGAACAAGCCCGAAGACCGGGAGCTGCTCAAGCGTTTCCGGCTGTTCGGCCCGCCGGGCATCATTTTTTTCGATTCCCAAGGTTCGGAACTTGAACGCACGCGCGTGGTGGGTTTCAAGAATGCCCGGGAATTCTCGGCCGTGCTTTCCGCCGTGTTGAACGATTGACCGCGGCAAGAAAAAACGCCAGTACAGGACCGTACTGGCGCAAATGCTACCGCAACAAACTCGAGTCGCTGTCGCCAGCGCCCGAGACATCGACACCATAACCGCAGTTGCCGCGAATGTCCATAGCGGCGAGGCTCCCGGCCGGCAAAAAAGCACGGGGTCAGACCCCATGCGGGGTCTGACCCCTACCTTGGCGCTTACGCCCTCATGAGCTTGGCGGCTTCGATTGCGAAGTAAGTAAGAATGCCGTCGCCGCCCGCGCGCTTGAAGGCGATCAGGGACTCCATCATGACTTTGTCGTGCTCCAGCCAGCCGTTGGCGGCCGCAGCCTTGATCATCGCGTACTCGCCGCTTACCTGATAGGCGTAGGTCGGCATGCCGAAGGTGTTCTTCACATCGCGCAGGATATCCAGATAGGGCAGGCCGGGCTTGACCATGACCATGTCGGCTCCTTCGCGGATGTCCATGGCGACTTCGCGCAGCGCCTCGTTGCGGTTGGCGGGATCCATCTGGTAGGTGAACTTGTTGGACTTGCCCAGATTGCCGGCGGAGCCGACCGCATCGCGGAAGGGGCCGTAGAACGCGCTGGCGTACTTGGCCGAATAGGCCATGATCCGTGTGTAGATATGCTGTCCGGATTCCAGCGCCTGCCGGATGGCGCCGATCCGGCCGTCCATCATGTCGGAAGGCGCGACGATATCGACGCCGGCCTGGGCCTGAACAAGCGCCTGCCTGGACAGGATCTCGACCGTGGGCTCGTTCAGCACATAGCCCTCATCATCGATGACGCCGTCCTGGCCATGGCTGGTGTACGGGTCCAGCGCGACGTCGGTCAGGATGCCCAGTTCTGGAAAGCGTTGCTTGAGCGACGCCACGATGCGCGGCACCAGGCCGTCCGGGTTGGCGGCTTCGATGCCGTCCGGTGTCTTCAATTGCGGATCGATGACCGGGAACAGCGCCAGCACCGGTATGCCCAGTTCGACACACTCCTGCGCCACGGCCAGCAAGGTGTCGGGGGAATAGCGCACGATACCCGGCATGGAAGGCACCGGCTCTTGCACGCCCTGGCCTTCGCGGACGAATACGGGGTAGATCAGGTCGTTCGTCGTAAGAACGTTTTCCCGGACCAGGCGGCGCGAGAACTCGTCGCGGCGATTGCGGCGCGGGCGTGCAGCGGGGAAGTCGGCGGGGAGAATGAAAGATGTCATGGCACAACCTTGGGAGAAATCCAGTTTTCAATATGCGCGGAGGCGTCTTCGATGCCGATGCGGTGGGTGGCCGAAAAGGGCAGTGCCTTGAGCGCGCCCAGATCGGCGAGTTGTTTCCGGACCTCGGCGACGGCGCGTACCCGTTGCCCATAGGGCAGTTTATCGGCCTTGGTCAGCAGTGCAAGCACCGGAATGCGGGTGGGGGCGACCCAGTCGGCCAGGCGGCGGTCGAGGTCGGTGACGCCCCGGCGTATGTCGATGAGCATCACAATGCCGGCCAGGGAGCTGCGCTCGCGCAAGTAGCCGCCCAGCACGTCGGCCCACTCTTCCCGTGCCTGCTGGGCCACCGAGGCGTAGCCATAGCCCGGCAAGTCGACGAGAAAGCCCAGGAAGGCGTCGGGCTCGACCGGATCCGGTATGCCGAACATATTGATCAGGCGGGTGCGGCCGGGTGTCTTGCTGGAAAAAGCCAGCCGGCGCTGATTGGTCAGCACATTGATGGCCGAGGACTTGCCGGAATTGGAGCGGCCGACGAAACAGACTTCCGCCGTGGTCGGTGCCGGAAGCTGGTCGAGCCGGGCGGCGGAGGTGGTGAAAGCGGCGCGATGCAAAATGGACACAGGGTTACCTAGATCGGTTTAATTTATACGCTATTGTATAATCGCAGGTTTGAAACAGTTGCGTCATTTCCATTTCGGGTTCCTTGCATGGAAGTGGCATTGTCATCGTGGTGTCTACGGCACCGGATCGAATAGCGATCGTCGAGGTCTTCATGAAGCGTGTGCTTTCCAGAATCGTAGTTGCCAGCGGCCTGCTGCTGGGCTCTTCCGTAGTTTCACTTGTCCATGCCGCCGATGCGGCAGGCGCCAAGCCCGATGCCGCCAAGGGTGAGCAACTTTATGTCAACGGCGATGCCGCACGCGGCATTCTGGCCTGTGCCAGCTGCCACGGCGACGCCGGCAATAGCACCATTCCCGCCAACCCCAATCTGTCGGGGCAGGCTCATGAATACATCGTCAAGCAATTGATCGATTTCGCCCCCAAAGACGACAAGACCCCGCCCGCGCGCCGTGGCCCTGGCGGTGCCAATTCCGTCATGACCGCTTTCGCTACCCCGCTGACGGCCGAAGACCGCCAGAACATCGCGCTGTTCCTGGCTACGCAAACCCCTAACCCCGAAGCAGCGGCCAGCGCCACCAATGAAGCCACCATGGAACGCGGCCAGCATATCTGGCGCGGCGGCCTGCCCGACCGCAAGGTGCCGGCCTGTGCAGGCTGCCATTCGCCCAATGGCGCAGGCATACCGGGCGCCTATCCGCGTTTGTCGGGCCAGTTCCCGTCCTACATTGCCGAACAGCTCAAGCTGTTCCGCAGCGGCGACCGTGCCAACAACACCATCATGCACGATATCGCCGACCGCATGTCCGACGCGGACATCGCCGCGGTAGCGGACTACGCCGCCGGCTTGCGTTAAAACAAAAAACTCGGGGGGGTCAGACCCTGTACAGGGTCTGACCCCTTACAGAGTACGGGGCCTGATTCCCATTTTCGGGTCTAAAATAAGAGGGGAGGCACGTTTGCCGTCCCCTCTTTTTCATGAATTCTGCCTCTGTGAACACTGCCACTTCCAAGCGCCGACTCAGCGCGGACATCCTCGAACTGCTTGGCTCCATGCGCTTTGCCGTCAGCCTGCTGGTGTTCATTTGCGTAGCCAGCCTCATCGGCACGGTATTGCAGCAGAATCAGGCGGCCAGCGCCTACATCGATCAGTTCGGCCCATTCTGGTTCGCCCTGTTCGACAAATTCTCCATCTGGCATATCTACAACAGCTGGTGGTTCCTGGTGGTCATGGGCTTCCTGGTCGTATCCACCACCATCTGCCTGCTGCGCAATTCGCCCAAGATGATCAAGGATGCGCGTTCGTTTCGCGAGTACGTGCGCGCCAGCAGCCTGCGCTCATTTCACCATCGCGTGGAAGGCACTTCCGCCTTGTCCGCGGCCGATGCCCTGGCGGGCATGCAGCAATGGCTGAGCGCCCAGGGCTATAAGTACAAGCTGCGTCACGATGGCGACAGCGTCATGGTGGCTGCCAAGAAGGGCGGCGCGAATCGGCTGGGCTATATCTTTGCCCATGCGGCCATCGTCGTGGTCTGCGTGGGCGGGCTTCTGGACAGCGAACTGCCGGTTCGCCTGCAGGTATGGCTGGGTGGCAAAGTCCCCCTCACCGAGAACATGCTGATCTCCGATGTCCCTGACACCGGGCTGCTTTCGCCCGCGAACCCCAGCTTCCGGGCCAACATGCTGGTTCCCGAAGGCGCCACCAGCAGCAACGGCATCATCAGCGTGGATAACGGCGTGCTGGTGCAGCCCCTGCCCTTCGCGCTCAAGCTCAACAAATTCATCGTGGACTACTACTCCACGGGCATGCCCAGCAGTTTCAAGAGCGAAGTCGAGGTCACCGATCCGGAAACGGGCGCGTCGTTTTCTCAAACCATAGAAGTCAACGAGCCTCTACGCTACAAAGGCGTCACGGTCTATCAATCCAGTTTTGATGACGGCGGCAGCACGCTGCAGATGGTGGGGTATCCGCTGCAGGGCGCCGTGAGCCGCCCCTTCAACCTGAACGGCGTGGTCGGCAAAGATGCTGAATTGACGGTCGAGGGCGAGGGGCAAGGCATACCCCTGAAGGTCGAATTCTCCGGTCTGCGTGTCATCAACGTCGAGGACCTGTCGGGCGACGCCGAACCCCAGCCCAAGGCCATGATCGAACACGTGGCGGCCGTCACCGGCAGCGCGGCGGGTGCGCGTAACGAACATCTCACGAATGTCGGGCCCAGCGTGCAATACCGCATCATAGGCAGCGATGGCCAGGCCCATGAGTTCACCAACTATATGCTCCCCATCGTGCTCGATGGCGTTCCGGTGTTCCTGGCGGGCGTGCGGGAATCAGCCTCGGTGCCGTATCGCTACATCCGCATACCGGTGGACGACAAGAATTCGGTTGCCGAATTCATGGATTTGCGCGCCGCATTGGCCGACCCGGCCATGGTCCGCCTGGCCGTGCAGCGCTTCGTCGCGAAGAACCGCAGCGGCGATCTGCCTGAAGAGCTGCTCCAGAAAGCGGCCGAGAACGCATTGCTTACATTCCGCCGAGCAGGCTTCAACGGCATCATCGACCATGTGCCCGAACAGGACCGCGAGAACGTGCTCGGCTTTGCCGTGCCGATGATCCAGCTGTCCCTGATCGAATTGCGCAATGCCGTGCGCGAGCGCTCGGGCCGTCCGGCAATCGACTATGATGGGCCTAAGGGCCAGGCGGCGGATCAATGGATGCAAATGGCGCTGCTCGGGCTGGCCAACCTGCCCGATTATCCGGCGCCCGTATTCATGACGCTCAAGTCTTTCGATCAGGTCGAGGCCAGCGTGTTCCAGGTGGCGCGCAGCCCTGGCAAGAATACGGTTTATCTTGGGTGCCTGTTGCTCGTGATCGGCGTGTTTTCCATGTTCTACATACGCGATCGCCGCATCTGGGTATGGATCAAGCCGCATGAGGGCGGCAGCGACATCATGGCCGCCATGACATCACAGAAACGCACGCTCGACTTCACGCACGAGTTCGAACGCTTCAAAGAGGCGTTCAAGCGCTTCACCACTTAACGAGGTTCCTATGTCCGAAACCATCATCCAATCGAACGCCGCCGGCTGGCAGCCGTCGATGACGGCGAGCGGCGATTCGCGTGGTCAGCGAGGCAAGCCCGACTGGACCGACATCGTCTTTTTCCTGGTCCTCGCCGCAGGGGCGTTCTATGCGCTCAACGCATACAGCGCCAATATGGACTACTACGAAAAAGCCATTCTCTGTGGGACGGTCGTGGGTCTGAGCTGGATGGCGTGGCTGTGGCGACCCTTGCGCACCATCATGATCGCTTGCGGCGCCAGCGCGCTTTTCGCCATCTGGCTATACAGCGGAGGCCAAGGCTTGGCCCAGGGCGACATCACGCGCGCAGAGAACGTGTTCTTCCTGAAGTACCTCTTCTCGTCCCAGTCGGCCATACTCTGGATGTGCGCGCTTTTCGTGCTGGCCATGGTCTGTTATTGGGCGGGATTCTTCAGCAAGACGGCCGCCTGGCTTGGCACGGCGCTGACCTGGGGGGCCGTTTACGCGGGCACCACCGGCATGCTGGTGCGCTGGCGCGAAGGCCATTTGCTCGGGCCGGACATCGGCCATATTCCCGTCAGCAACCTGTACGAAGTCTTCGTCCTGTTCGCGCTGATCACCGCGCTGTTCTATCTTTACTACGAACGCCGTTATGCCACCCGCGCGCTGGGCGGTTTCGTGCTCATGGTCATCAGCTCGGCCGTGGTCTTCCTGCTATGGTATTCGTTCACCCGCGACGCCTTCCAGATCCAGCCGCTGGTGCCGGCGCTCAAGAGCTGGTGGATGAAGCTGCATGTACCCGCCAACTTCATCGGCTACGGCACATTTTCGCTGGCGGCCATGGTGGGCTTCGCCTACCTGGTCAAAGAACATGGCGAAACCCGTTCGGTCGGCAAGCTTGTACCGCTGTTCCTGCTCGGCGCCATTCTGTGCGCTGAACCCCTGGTATTCAGCTCGGGCCAGTTCTCTGCCACCTGGATGCTGTATTTCGGCCTTGGCGCCATTATCGTCGGCGTGATCCTGGCCTTCCGGCGCCCCATAGCCAGCAAGCTGCCGTCGCTGGAAATCCTCGACGACATCATGTACCGCGCCATCGCCGTGGGATTCGCGTTTTTCACGGTGGCCACGATACTGGGCGCCTTATGGGCCGCCGACGCCTGGGGTACCTATTGGCAGTGGGATCCCAAGGAAACCTGGGCGCTTATCGTGTGGCTGAATTACGCGGCATGGCTGCACATGCGGCTCATGAAAGGCTTGCGCGGAACCATGGCCGCCTACTGGGCGCTGGCCGGCTTGCTGGTCACCAGCTTCGCCTTCTTGGGCGTCAATATGTTCCTGTCCGGGCTGCATTCTTACGGCGAACTGTAAGCGGTCGAGGGGTCAGACCCTTGGGGCTGACCCCCGGCGGGCTCCATGGCAGTTCTTGGTGGGGTCGGACCCCATACGGGGTCCGACCCCACCGCCGGTTTCAGGCCTGACTTTTTGGGGTCAGACCCCGTACGGGGTCTGACCCCTTTTAGGTCGCGCCGCCATTCTTTGCTGGCATATATATCTGGATATTGTAGAATTTACAGTTGGACGCTCGACGACATACAATGTCATGGTTGGCGCGGGCTCGAACAGCCTATCTACATATGCAGCAATAATAACCAATAACCATGTTGGCAGCCTCGAAAGCATCGAACAATCAAGCCCGTGCAGACAGCCTGACCGTGGATGCGCTCGATGCCAACCTGCGCCTCTTGAACGAATTCCTTCCGGTGCAAGGCTGGGCCTGCATGTCCAGCGTCGTGGGTGCGCAGCCGCTGGCCGTGGGCACCGGCGCATTCACCAGTCCGACGGTGGACACGCTCACTGCCTTGGCGGGTGGTCATTGGGTCGAAAGCCGGGCCCTTGCGCATCTTTTTACACGCAGCCTGAATGCCGCCGAGCAGCTGCAGTTTTTCACCGGCCATCTTCAAGACGTGCAGGCGGGCGACTGCCTGCTGAAATTCAATCTGTTCAATGAGCGCCAGGAGCCGACCGGCTGCATTCTGGGCATCGCGGAACAGGCGGTCATAGACGGCGCGACGCACGAGGACTGGCGACGTGTCAGAGCCTGCGCGCGCACTATTTCATTCACGGTGGATCTTTGCGCTGAACTGCTTGTCGCCAACGAGCTGGTCAACGAGATGCAGCGCGACGTTTTCATCGACGCGCTGACCGGCGTGCTGAATCGGGCGGGATGGATGCGCCGGCTCAAGCAAATCGAAGCCCAATGCATGAAATCCGGCGCCGATGCCGCCATTGTCATGTTCGACCTGGACTTCCTGAAAGTCGTCAACGACACCCATGGCCACTCCGCGGGCGACGACCTCCTGCGCCTGACCGCGCAGACGATATCCTCCGCCTTGCGCAGTTCGGACTCGGTGGGCAGGCTGGGCGGCGATGAATTCGGTGTGGTGACCTACAGCACCACGCCGGCCATTGCGCAGCTGCTGATCGCGCGGCTTGAGTCCGCGCTTGCCCGCGTGAACGTCAACGTGTCGCTTGGCATGGCGCTCAAGTCTGAAGCCGGCACGCTTGAGTCCGCGCTGGAACTGGCGGACGAGCGCATGTACGCCTACAAGCGCAACAAGACGGTGCCCCGCAGCGTTCGCCGCCCGATCCTGGCCGAAACCGAAGCTAGTCTCGATTCTGCCGCAAGATGAACGACCTGGTATCCGGGTCGGACACCAGATCCAGGATGGAGGTCGCGTTCAGGATGTCAATGGGCGGTTTCGCCTTGGAAACCGCGTAACCCTGCACATAGTCTATGCCCATTTCCTTCAGGGCCTCCAGCGTGTCACAGTCTTCCACCCATTCCGCGATGCTCTTCATGCCCAGGTTGCGGGCAAGTTCGCTGATGGTGCGCACGATGGCCTTGTTGGTCTCGTGGGCCAGCATATCCTTGATCAGCGCGCCATCGATCTTGATGGCGTCGGCCGGCAGCTCCTTCAGGTACGAGAACGAGGAATAGCCGGCGCCGAAGTCGTCCAGCGCGATATGGGCGCCCATGCGGCGCAGGCGCAGCATGAACTGCCGCGTGCGATTCAGATCCTGCAGCGCGACGCCCTCGGTGATCTCGACATACAGGAGCTTGCACAGATGCTCATAGCGCTCCAGGATGCTGAACAGCGAATTGATGAACTTCTCGTCGTTCAGGGACACGCCGCTGAGGTTCACGTTGACGAAGCGGGTGCTTGGCAGGCGGCTTTCGTGTTTTGCCAGCCATTCCAGCGTCGCCGTGAACACCCACTTGTCTATCAGGGTGATGGTGCCGTTCTCTTCGGCGGAGGCGATGAATTTTCCGGAAGGAATGAGCGAGCCCGTGGAGTCGCGCACCCGCAGCAGCGCCTCGAAGTTGAGCGATTCCATGGGGCTGTCCAGCGACATGATCGGCTGCATGTCCAGATACAGGCCGCGTGGCGAATGACCGCCTTCCAGCTGGTCGAACAGCCGGAGCTCTTCCGCATGTTCCTGCAGTTCCAGGGAGTTTTCCTCGTATACCATCACATCGCGGCGGCGCTTGCGGGCGTCCCGGCAGGCATGGCTGGCGGCGGAAATCGCATCTTTGACCGTCATGCCCATGTTCAGCGCCACGACGCCCATGGCGGTGGCGATCTGGAAGGCGCGGGCGCCGATGTTGAAGGACGTCGTGTTGATGCTGTCGCTGACCTGGGTGGCGAGTTTCTTGGCTTCCGCCGCAGTGCATCCGGTAAACAGAATCACGAATTCGTCACCGCCGATGCGCCCCACTTTTTGTTCTTCGGTCAGGTTGGCCTGAATCCGTTCGCAGACCAGCTTCAGGACTTCGTCGCCGGCGGTATGTCCAAACAGCCCATTGATGCGCTTGAAGTGCTCGAGGTCGAGATAGGCCAGCGCGCAGGGTACGCCTTGCGCAACGCCGTTCAGGGCCTCCTTGACGGCTTTTTCGATGCCGCGCCGATTCAATACCTCGGTGAGCGGATCGTTGTCGGCCAGCGAACGCAAACGCTGTATGGTCTGCGTACGTGCCGTGACGTCAAGCAGGGAGCCGTCGATATGGCTGCCGGACAGGGCCGCCTGAAGGACGAAATGCTGCGGTCGGCCGGCTTTGGATGCGGAGTCGAGCAGCTTGATTTCGACTTCGTTGCCCGCTTTTGTCGCGCTCGCGACAGCGGCCCAGTCCTGGGGCTCGAAATAGTCGGTCCAGCGGCTGGTCTGGCCGTGGCGAGCCGGAATGCCGAGCATCTGTTCCAGGACCTGCGACATGCGCAGAAAGACGCCGGAAGAATCGAGGGTGAACATTCCCACCGGCGTCATCGCGTAATTGCTGATGAGCTCGGTCTGGACGCGAATGCGCTCCAGCGTGTCCTCGCGCATGCGCTCGGCCACCGCCAGCGCAACCGTGACGCTGGACAGAAGCAGGGCAATGACGCCATTGAAGATGTCGGTGAACTCCGTGCGGCCGAACAGAGCGATGAGAATGCCCGAAAACATGACGCACAGCGCCATGCTCAGGGCTACCACATGCCACATCCAGAACCGGGATGGGGTACGGTAGATATTGAGCGCCAGGAGGAAAGCAACGACCAGGATGCCGAATCCGCAGGTGACCCACATCAGGGGCTCGAACCACTCATAGGGCAAGAGAAACGAGCCGGCCAGCAATGCGAGTCCCGACCATTGCGCCGCCCGCAGCAAACGAGGGTGGCTGACGTTGTGCGCACCCCGGAAAAGCTGCGTGAAAAGCGTATAGGTCAGCAGGAAATAAGCGGCGACGGTGACTTGGCGAATGAACGGCATCCATTCCATGGGGATGCTGTGCCCCAGCCAGTGGTTGTCCCAGCCCATGGCGTAGGCGCCCAGGCGCAGGTTGCCCACCAGCCAGGCGGCCAAGAGCAGATAGGTCCATGTCTTGGTCGTCAGGGCAATGACGACAATGAACAGCGCCATGGTCAACAGGCCGCCTTCCAGCAGGCCCATGCCGCGCTCATAGCGATTATTGGACTTGATCAGGTCCGGCGTGTCCCAGAGATTCACGGAGAGCGCGCCGGTTTCCGACAGTTTCGCCTGACAAAGAATCGAGGCCGGCAGCGGCACACCGTCGAGAGCGATCGAATAGCCCTGCTTGGAGATGCGGATGGAGCCCTGGGTGTTGCGTTGCTCGACCTCCCCGAGCGTCGTCATGCTGTGCACATTCCAGCAGGATAGCGACTGGAGCAGCCGGGTCGGGATTTCCAGCGCCGAATGGACAAGGCTGGCGTCGCCTGGCACGTTGATCAGTAGCCAGCTGGCGGGACTGACGGGAGCGGCCGAATTCGGGGCGCGGCCCTTGAGATCGGCCAGGGCGCCATATGGAGTCAGTATGGCGTCCGGATCGGGGACATGCCGGAATTCGAGCCGTTGGGCGTTCGTGGCCGGGTAGCGCTCGGGCAGAAACATGACGGCCAGCACGGAGCACAACACAATGATCGCAGGAAGCAGATAGAGCGAAAAATAATAGATCAGCCGGCTTCGGAGGCTTGTGATCCTCTTGCCCAGCTTCCTGCGAGTTATAGTCGAGACCGTCATGATCTATAAGGCCAGCCCTTGTCTTGTGCGATGATACGGCGGCCGCTCCAGTGAAAGCGGCCAGGGATTGCCCCACATCTGCTTAACGGCACCGAATTCACATTCTTTATGCCGCAGCGACAGGAAGACAAACACACACAAGCGGGCAGGCCCTAATCGTTCGGCAAGGTGGTCTCGGTGGCGAAGAGGTCCTGGACTTTTTCGCGCGGGCGTACGACATGATCGGCCTTGCCGTCCACGATGATCTCGGCCGGTCGCGGGCGCGTATTGTATTGGCTGGCCATGGTGAAGGCATAGGCGCCGGCCGACATGACAGCAAGAAGATCCCCCTGCTGGATATCCAGCTGACGGTCGCGCGCCAGCCAGTCGCCGCTTTCGCAAACCGGGCCCACGACGTCGTAGTGCGGCGCTTGAGCGTCGCCGCCACGGGGGGTTACGGGTTCGACGCCGTGCCATGCGCTATAGAGGGTGGGGCGGATCAGGTCGTTCATGGCCGCGTCCACGATGGCGAAGTTCTTGGTTTCGCCATGCTTCAGGTATTCCACCTTGGTCAGCAGCACGCCGGCGTTGCCCACCAGCGAACGCCCGGGCTCGAGCACGATTTCAAGGTGGTCCAGGCGGTTTGCCTTCAGAACCTGGAAGACATTGTCCAGCAAGGTCGAGGGCGACAAAGGCGTTTCATCCGTATAGCGTATGCCTATTCCGCCGCCCAGGTCGAGATGCTTGAGATGTATGCCGTGCTCAGCCAAGGTCTTGATGAGCTTGATGAGCTTGTCCAGGGCGTCCAGGTAGGGGCCGACCTCGGTGATCTGCGAGCCGATGTGGCAGTCGACCCCGACGATTTCCAGGCCGGGCAGCGATTGAGCACGCTGGTAGACGGTCAGCGCGTGACCGATGGCGATGCCGAACTTGTTGTCCTTGAGCCCGGTGGATATATAAGGATGGGTCTTGGCGTCGACGTCGGGGTTCACACGCAGCGATATCGCGGCCGTTTTTCCAGCTGCTTCGGCCACGGCGGAAAGCTGCAGCAGTTCGGCTTCGGATTCGACATTGAAGCATTTGACGCCGGCCTCCAGCGCGGCCTTCATTTCCCAGGCCTGTTTGCCCACGCCCGAGAACACGATACGGGATGGGTCGCCGCCGATGGCCAGCACGCGAGCCAGTTCGCCGCCCGAGACGATGTCGAAGCCGGCGCCCAGCGTCTTGAATTCGTTGAGCACCGCCAGATTCGAATTGGCTTTCATGCCGTAGCAGACCAGCACTTTGCGATCGCCGATGGCCGACCGATAGGATTCCCACGCGTCGCGCAGGGCCTGGCGCGAGTACACATAAAGAGGCGTGCCGTATTTCTGGGCCAACACGGGAAGCGCGAGATCTTCGACGTGCAGGACGCCGTTCTTGTGTTGAAAGTGCGGGGCTACTGTCATTCTGTCTTTTCGGATGGGGTGGTGGGAACGGTGCCCGACGTGGGCGGCGCTACCAATGATTCGTCGGGGGCCGGGGGCGGTGGCATATACAGCGGGCCTTTGTAGCCGCAGGCGGCAACCAGGGCAAGCAGGGACAGGCCGGCGGCCATGCGCCAAACCCGATGGACGGCAGTCTGTTTGTAAGGCGCTTGCATGAGAAGCTCCAGTGGCAGGGAAAAAGTGAGCGGCTGGCCCGTGCTAATGATAGCGCATGGGCCAGCCATCCGTTAGAACGGAATGGTCGTCTCTTTGGGAAGGCCTTCGGAGCGGACACCGGTCAATTGATTGAGCAGGTTGCTGATGCCGTCGGACCCGCCGCCATCGACGGGAATGTCTTGCGCCGAGGGGAGGCCGACACGTGCGACCGCCTGGCCGGGGGGGAATTCCGAGAAATAGTATTCGCCATTCACCAGCGTGAGCCCGCTGGGCAGCGGGCCCGGCGGCGTCTGTGGCTGGTCTTTGAGCGTGGTGCGCATGTAGTTGAGCCAGATCGGCAGGGACGCGCCGCCACCGGTTTCGCTGGAGCCCAGCGACCGAGGCTGATCGAAGCCCATCCAGGCGATGCCCACAAGCTTGGGCGTGAACCCTGCGAACCAGGCGTCGTGCGAATCGTTGGTGGTGCCGGTCTTGCCGCCGATGTCGTTGCGCTTGAGTTCTCGGTGGACTCGCGCGCCCGTGCCCTGGGTTGCCACACCGCGCATCATGTCGTTCATGACGTAAACGGTACGCGGGTCGATGGCCCGCGCCGCCGCATCGCCGGCCATGATGGGCTTGGATTGCATGATGACCTTGCCGGCGCTGTCCGTGACGTGGTCGATCAGGTAGGGCGGCACGCGGTAGCCGCCATTGGCGAAGACGGCGTAGGCCCCCGCGAGCTGCAAGGGAGTGACGCTGCCCGCGCCGAGCGCGAGGGGCAGTACCGCGGGCTGGCGTTCGCGGTCGAAACCGAAGCGCGTCAGGTAGTCTTGCACGTATTTAGGGCCCACCGCCTGCATGATGCGAATGGAGACCATGTTCTTCGACTTGTACAGGGCTTGCCGCATGGTCAGCATGGGTTCGTACTTGCCGCCGTAGTTTTTGGGTGTCCAGGCCTTGGAGCCGGTCTGGGCCGCCGTCAGGACGAAGGGTTCGTCGGAAATCTGCGTGGCGGGAGTCAGTCCGCGTTCCAGGGACGAAGCATAAATGAAAGGCTTGAACGCCGAACCGGGCTGGCGCCAGGCCTGCGTGACGCGGTTGAATTTCCCTTCTTCGAAGTCGAAGCCGCCCACCATGGACTGGATGGCACCGTCCTGGGCGCGCAGCGAAACGAACGCCGCCTGGACGGTGGGCATGTTGATGACCTCCCAGTGGTCGCCGTTCTTGTGCACGTAGACCACCGATCCGCGTTGTATGCGGACGTTTTCCTTGGCGTTCTTGACCAGGCCCCGCGCAACGATGCGCAATGCGCCTTTGTCGGTGATTTCAATGATTTCGGAGGAGGACCGGGCGGCCGTGATTTTCTCGGGAGACGCCGACAGCACGACGGCCGTGAGGACATCCACGTTATCGGGGTATTTTTCCTGCAGTTCATCCAGCAAGGTGTCCAGCCGCGCCGGGTTTTTCTCTATGCCTTCGGGAAGGTCCAGCGTCTCTTCGGGGCCGGGGTAAGGCGCACGCCGGGTGTAATCGAGTATGCCCTCGCGCACGGCCTGGTAGGCCGCTTCCTGGTCTTTCGAGTGCACCGTGGTGTAGACGTTGAATCCGCGCGAATAGATGTTGTCCTGGTAGACGCCATACAGCAGCTGCCGCGCCAGTTCCGCTACATACTCGCCGTGAATGGCATAGCCGCCCGCGGGCGTGCCTGGCGCCGACTTGAGCACGATTTCCTGCTTGACGGCTTCCTGGTGTTCGGCTTCGGTCAGGTAGCCCAGGTTCTTCATGCGGTTCAGTACGTAAAGCTGGCGCGTTTTTGCCCGTTCGAAGTTGGCGATGGGATTGAAGCGCGAGGGAGCCTTGGGGATGCCCGCGAGCATGGCGGCCTCGGCGGGCGTGACGTCGCCCAGCTGCTTGCCGAAGTAAGTGCGCGATGCCGCGGCAAAGCCATAGGCGCGATGGCCCAGGTATATTTGGTTCATGTAGAGATCAAGGATCTGATTCTTGGTCAGCGTGGCCTCGATCTTGAAGGTAAGAAGCAGCTCGTAAAACTTGCGCGTATAGGTTTTTTCCGATGACAGATAGAAATTGCGCGCCACTTGCATCGTAATGGTGCTGGCGCCCTGCGATTTCGAGAGATTGGTCAGGTTGGCGATGACGGCCCGGCCGACCCCCATCCAGTCGATGCCGCCGTGCTGGTAAAAGCGGTCGTCTTCGGCTGATAGAATGGCCGATTTCATGACATCGGGTATTTCGTCGAAACGCAGCACGTTGCGGCGCTCTTCGCCGAATTCTCCAATGAGCACCTTGTCGGCCGTATAGATGCGCAGCGGCACCCGCGGGCGATAGTCGATCATGGCGCTGAGGTCGGGCAGGTTGGGCCAGGCCAGCGCAAGCGCGAGCGAACCCAGCAAGGCGCCGCACAACCCAAGGCCCGCCACGAAAATGGTCGCCTTGAGAAAGAAGCGGCCTATCCATGAGCCGGATGCGCCGGAGGTGCTTTTGGGGGATTTGTCAGAGGAACTCATTAGGTGCGATTTTAAGTCCAAGCCGGGTGGGACTATGATTTGCGCTTCAGGTTTATGTAACCGAGTAATGCAGTGTAGCGGCATGCATCCGGCTTGCAAGTGGGATAATACACAAATGATTGATTCTTTACCTTTTCAGCCCCCAGAAACCGGGCACGGCCTTGGACCGCCGTCCGATGTGCCGCAGGCCACATTGCCTTACGACGCGCCCGTTTTCCTGGTTGGCATGATGGGTGCCGGAAAAACCACAATCGGGCGCCAGCTTGCGCGGGTTCTGGGCCGGGAATTCATCGACCTGGACCACGAGCTCGAAGCCCGCTGCGGCGTCAGGGTCGCCTTGATCTTCGACATTGAAGGCGAAGAAGGGTTCCGGAAGCGCGAAACCGCAGCACTGGACGAGTGCTCGCAAAGACGCGGTATTGTCCTGGCCACCGGCGGAGGCGCCGTGCTGGCGGCCGAGAACCGCAGCTATCTGAAAGAGCGCGGCGTGGTGGTGTATTTGCGCGCCGGCGCAGACGAGCTGTACCGGCGCGTGGCGCGGGACCGAAATCGCCCGTTGCTTCAGACTGCCGACCCTCAGGGCCGCCTGCGCGACTTGCTGGCCGAACGCGAGCCGCTATATGAAAGCGTGGCGCACGTCACATTCGAAACCGGCACCATGCCTTTGCCGCAAGTGCTGCGTGCCTTGCTGCCCTTGCTTCAACAACATAAGGTGAACCCATGAGTACAGTGCAGGTGGATACGCCGGGAGGGCGGTATCCCATCCATGTGGCGCCTGGGCGTCTGGACCGCTTGGCGGAAAGCATACCCGCCGACGCCACCGCCATTGCGCTCGTTACCAACCCCACGGTTGCCTCCATCTATGGCGAGCGCGCGGAACGGGCGCTGGCTCGCAGCGGCAAGCCGGTCATCCGGATCACGCTGCCGGATGGCGAGGCGCACAAGGACTGGCAAACGCTGAATCTTGTTTTCGATGGCCTGTTGCAGGGTCGCCACGATCGCAAGAGCGTGCTGGTTGCGCTGGGAGGCGGTGTCATCGGAGACATGTGCGGTTTCGCGGCAGCCAGCTACATGCGCGGCATACGGTTTCTTCAGGTTCCCACCACGCTGCTTGCACAAGTGGATTCCTCGGTGGGCGGCAAGACCGCCATCAATCATCCGCTGGGCAAGAACATGATCGGGGCGTTCTACCAACCGGTCGCCGTGGAGATCGATACTGATGTCCTTCAGACACTGCCTGCGCGGGAAATCTCGGCGGGCTTGGCGGAAGTCATCAAATACGGATTGATCATCGATGCGGAATTCTTCGACTGGTGCGAACGGAACGCTTCGAAATTGCGTTCCCTGGATCCGGAAGCCATCACCTATGCCATCCGGCGGTCCTGCGAACTCAAGGCCCATGTTGTGTCCCAAGATGAACGGGAAACCGGCTTGCGGGCCATTCTGAACTTCGGGCACACCTTCGGCCATGCGATCGAGGCCGGGCTGGGGTATGGGCAGTGGCTGCACGGGGAAGCCGTCGGCTGCGGCATGGTCCAGGCGGCCGAACTGTCGATGCTGACGCATGGGCTGCCGCCGGCGGACGCGCGGCGCGTCCGCGCGCTGGTCGAGGCCATAGGCTGCCCCGTCCAGCCTCCCGACCTTGGCGTGGATCGATGGATAGACCTGATGCAGGTCGACAAGAAAACGGAAGGCGGGACCTTGCGCTTCATCCTGCTGCCCGAAATCGGGCGGGCCTGCTTCGAGCCGGCGCCGCTCGACGCCTTGAGGCGGGTGCTGGCGTCCACGGTTTCCGCCGCGGTCGAGCAGCCCCCGCTGCCTTCCGGCATCAGCGTGTAAGGGGCGGCGATGACGCGGCTTGCTCCCTACGCTTCCCATGCCGAGCAAACACGCGGTCGCCGGTACGACGAAGCGCCACCCGTCGGCCGCAACCAGTTTCAGCGCGACCGCGACCGCATCATCCATTGCAATGCTTTCCGCCTGCTCGAATACAAGACGCAGGTTTTCATCAATCACGAAGGCGACCTTTTCCGCACAAGGCTGACCCACAGCATCGAAGTCGCCCAGATCGCCCGTACCCTTGCGCGCAACCTGGGCCTGCACGAAGACCTGACTGAAGCCATCTCGCTGGCCCACGACCTGGGCCACACCCCGTTCGGTCATGCCGGCCAGGATGAGCTCAATGCCTGCATGCGCGAATTCGCGCCGCAGGCGGGGGGATTCGAGCACAATCTGCAAAGCTTGCGCGTCGTCGATGAACTCGAAGAGCGCTATGCCGCCTTCAACGGCCTGAACCTGTGCTTCGAAACCCGCGAGGGGATACTCAAGCATTGCTCGGCAAAACACGCCGAAAGGCTGGGCGATGTGGGCGAGCGCTTCCTGACGCGCACGCAGCCCTCTCTGGAGGCTCAGGTCGCCAACCTGGCGGACGAAATTGCTTACAACAACCACGATATCGACGACGGCCTGCGATCGGGCCTGATCACGGTCGAGCAGCTGCAAATGCTGGAAATCTTTGCCACGCACCATGCGCAGGTAAAGCGTCGTTACCCATCCATCGAAAAGCGGCGCCTGGTGGCCGAGATCATTCGGGCAATGATCAACACCCTGGTGGTCGACCTCACGGAAACCACCCTGGAGAATATCCGGCGCTACCAGCCGGACAGCGCCGACGCGGTTCGCGCATGCCCCCCGCTGGCGGCATTCTCGGTCGGCATGCGCCAGCAGGCGGATGCGCTCAAGCGCTTCCTGTTCGAAAACCTGTACCGCCATTATCGCGTCATGCGCATGACCGGCAAGGCGCGCAGCATCGTCCGGGATCTCTTCACCGCTTTCCTGAACGATCCGCGCCTGCTGGCCAACGACTACCGGCGCGACGACGCCAACGCACAGGCCCGCGCCATAGCCGACTACATCGCAGGCATGACCGACCGCTACGCCATACGCGAGCATGGCCAGATCTTCCGGATGGAGTCCTGAGCTTGTTGGGGTCAAGCTCGTTGGGGTCAGACCCCGCACGGGGTCTGACCCCTGACCCCCTGTTATTTTGCGGCCGGGGTCAGACCCCGCATGGGGTCTGACCCCTTGGACCCCAACAGAGGCCGAAGATAGCTGCCGGTATGGCTTTCTGGGCAGGCGGCGATGTCCTCGGGAGTGCCTTGAGCAACGATGCGGCCGCCGCCGCTGCCGCCTTCGGGGCCCATGTCGATGACCCAATCCGAGGTCTTGATGACGTCGAGGTTGTGCTCGATGATCACGACGGTGTTGCCGCCGTCGACCAGCTTGCGCAGTACGTCGAGCAGCAGCGCGATGTCCTGGAAATGCAGGCCGGTGGTGGGCTCATCCAGGATATAGAGCGTCCTGCCGGTGCTGCGCTTGGAGAGTTCCAGCGACAGCTTCACGCGCTGCGCTTCGCCGCCGGACAATGTCGTGGCCGCCTGGCCCAGCCGCACATACGACAAGCCGACGTCGATCAGCGTTTGCAGCTTTCGTGAAATAGTGGGCACGGCTTCGAAATAGCTCAGCGCCTGCTCGACCGTCAGATCCAGGACTTCGCTGATGGTCTTGCCGCGATAGCGGATCTCGAGCGTCTCGCGGTTGTAGCGCTTGCCGCCGCACACATCGCAAGGCACATACATGTCCGGCAGGAAGTGCATCTCGACCTTGACGACACCGTCTCCCTGGCAGGCTTCGCATCTGCCTCCCTTGACGTTGAAGGAAAAACGCCCGGGATCGTAGCCGCGCGTCCGCGCTTCGGGCACGCCCGCGAACAGCTCGCGTATGGGGGTGAACATGCCGGTGTAGGTGGCCGGATTGCTGCGCGGCGTGCGCCCGATGGGGCTTTGATCCACATTGATGATCTTGTCGAAATTCGACAGGCCGTCGAGCGTATCGAACGGTGCCGGCTCGGCCTGGGCCCGATGCAACTGCTGCGCCACCGCGGTCGCCAGCGTATCGTTGATCAGCGTGGATTTGCCCGAGCCCGATACGCCGGTGACACACACCAGGCGGCCTGCCGGGATGGCCAGGTCCACGTCCTTCAGGTTATTGCCCCGGCAGCCCGTCAGCTTCAGCCACGGCATGTCGGGCGTCACCGGGCGGCGATCAGGAATCGCGATGCGCCGCCTGCCGCTCAGGTACAGGCCGGTCAGGGAGTTTTCGTCATCCGCCAATTGCTGGGGCGAGCCCTGGGCCACGATGCGCCCGCCGTGTTCTCCGGCGCCTGGGCCCATGTCCAGCACGAAATCGGCGGCCCGTATCATGTCTTCATCGTGTTCGACGACGATCACGCTGTTGCCCAGATCGCGCAGGTGCTGGAGCGTCTGGATCAGGCGGTCATTGTCTCGTTGGTGCAAGCCGATGGACGGCTCGTCAAGCACATACATGACGCCGGTCAGGCCGGATCCGATCTGGCTGGCAAGACGTATGCGTTGCGCTTCGCCGCCGGAGATGGTGTCGGCGCTCCGGTCCAGCGACAGATAGCTCAGTCCGACGTTGTTCAGGAACGCCAAGCGGGCTTCGATTTCGCGCACGATGCGTTCCGCGATTTCTTTCTTCGCGCCCGTCAATTCCAGTGACTGGAACCATTCCAGGCAAGCCGAAAGCGAAAGCGCCTCGACTTCATAGATGGCGCAGCCACGGCGCTCCCCCTCGCGGTGCTCGTTTCCGATCAGGACATGCCTGGCCTCGGGACGCAGGCGCGAACCGTGGCAGTCCGGACAGACCTTGGTATGCCGGTATTTGCCTAGTTCTTCGCGCACGGCGCTGGAGTCCGTCTCCCGCCAGCGGCGCTCCAGATTGGGAATGATGCCTTCGAAGGGATGCTTCTTGACGGAGGTGCGCCCCTTTTCGTTGAGATAGAGAAACGAGATTTCCTCGTCGCCCGACCCGTACAGGACACGCTCCCGGATTTCCGGAGGGAGCTCTTCGAAAGGAATGTCGATATCGAAGCCATAGTGCGCCGCCAGGCTGGTCAGCAGCGTATGCGTGAAGGCATTGCGCTTGTCCCAGCCGGCAATCGCGCCGCTGGTCAGGCTCAGCTCGGGAAACGCCACGACACGCTTGGGGTCGAAGAAATCAACTTGGCCGAGCCCATCGCAACTGGGGCAGGCGCCGACGGGATTGTTGAAGCTGAAGAGCCGGGGTTCCAGCTCGGTCAGGCTGTGATGGCATACAGGACAGGCGTAGCGGCTTGAGAAGGGATGCTCTTCGCCGGTATCCATGTTCAGGGCGATGGCGCGGCCTTCGGCCAGCATCAGGGCGGTTTCAAAGCTTTCGGCCAGCCTTTGCTGGCTTTCGGGCTTGATCCGAAGCCGATCGATGACGACGTCGAAGTCGTGCTTGCCGGTTTTTTTGAGGGGTGCCAGTTCGTCGATCGCCAGCATTTCGCCGTTCACCCGCACGCGCACGAAACCTTGCGCTTGCAAGCTGGCGCACTCGTCCTCGAAGCTGCCTTTGCGCGACCGGGCAAGGGGGGCGAGGATGGCGAGACGAGTCTCGGGCGCCCAGGAAAGCACTTTATCGACCATCTGGCTGACGCTCTGTGCCTGCAAGGGAAGGCCGTGTTCGGGGCAATAGGGGGTGCCGACCCGCGCGTACAATAGCCGCAGATAGTCGTGAATCTCGGTAATGGTTCCTACTGTGGAGCGCGGATTATGGCCGGCCGACTTCTGTTCGATGGAAATGGCGGGCGACAGGCCTTCGATGAGGTCGACATCCGGTTTATCCATCAGTTGCAGGAACTGGCGCGCGTAGGCCGACAGGCTTTCGACATAGCGGCGCTGGCCCTCCGCGTACAGGGTATCGAAAGCCAGCGACGACTTGCCCGACCCCGACAGCCCCGTGATGACGACGAGCTGGTGGCGTGGCAGGTCCACTGAAATATTCTTCAGATTGTGCGTACGGGCGCCCCGGATGCGTATCGCTTCCATAAGCTTGGTGGTTACGTCTTTTAAAGGCCAACTTGTTACTATAACGCGCTGTCGGATTCCGTGTGCCGGTGACTTCTATGGTCCAATGCAGTCACGGCGCCAGACCAGGACACTATTTCACGAATCTTATGAGTACTCCCGCCGCCCGTCCGGGCCACTCCCCGAAAACCCGGCTCAAGCTGACTCCGGTTGAACGGCGCGCCAGCATTACGCTCGCGCTGCTGTTTGCGTCCAGGATGCTGGGCCTGTTCTTGCTGACGCCCATCTTCGCCGTGGCGGCGCAGGCCATTCCGGGTGGCAATGACGCGACGCGCGTAGGCCTGGCGCTGGGCGCATACGGCCTGACGCAGGCCGTCATGCAGATACCGCTGGGCATGGCGTCCGATCGCTTCGGCAGGCGTCCGGTCATCGTGTTCGGCATGGTGCTGTTCATTGTGGGCGGCGTCATTTGCGCGCTTGCGGAAAACGTCGACTGGATCATCGTAGGGCGCGTGATCCAGGGCCTGGGTGCGGTATCGGCGGCGATTACCGCCTGGGTGGCCGATGCCACCCGTCCGGAGGTGCGCACGCGCGCCATGGCCATGGTGGGCGGCTCCATCGGCATTTCATTTGCGGTGTCGCTGGTCCTTTCACCCGTGCTGGTGGGGGAATTCGGCTTGTCCGGCCTGTTCTGGGCGATCAGCCTGCTGGGTTTCGTCTGCCTGTTGATCGCCGGCTTCGTGGTGCCGGTCGTGCCTTTGGCCAAGACGCCCATCGTGCAGGCGCGGCCGCGCGATGTCCTGGCCCATGTCGACCTGCTGCGGCTGAACTTCGGGGTATTCTGCCTGCACTTCATCCTGATGGCGCTGTTCATCGTCGCGCCCGGCATGCTCGCCAGACTGGGTGGCTATGACACCGCCAGCCTGTGGCAGGTGTATCTGCCCGTCATCCTGCTGTCGTTCGTCCTGATGGTACCGGCCGTTTTCTATACGGAAACCCGCCGCATGCACAAATTGGCGCTGGAGATCGCGGTGGCGGGGCTGGTGGTCGTCCTGGCGGTCATGCCGCTGGCCAGTCAAAGCTTCCCGGCGGTAGTCATATTGCTGGTAGGGTTCTTCATCGCCTTCAATATCCTGGAGGCCTTGCAGCCTTCGCTGGTTTCCCGGGTGGCGCCACCAGAGTACAAAGGACTGGCACTGGGCTTCTACAATACGGCCCAGTCGCTGGGCGTATTCCTGGGGGGGGCGGCCGGCGGCGTGCTCACGTCGCTGCAGCGCCCTTCCTCGGTATTTTTGTTGTCGGCGGCGATGGGTTTTGCATGGTTCCTGACGGCTCGCGGGTTCAAGGACCGGTACTGAGCGAGACAATTCCGCACCATAGCGCTATTACGGTAAACCCTGGCAAGGAGTCCGTCATTCGTCGATAATTGACATCAGTCTGAATTTTTCAAGTTAAAGGTACTAGTCATGGCCTCAGTCAATAAAGTCATTCTCGTCGGCAACCTGGGACGAGATCCGGAAGTGCGCTACAGCCCTGACGGCGCCGCCATCTGCAATGTTTCCATTGCCACCACGTCGCAATGGAAAGACAAAGTAACGGGCGAAAGGCGCGAAGAAACCGAATGGCATCGCGTCGTGTTCTATAACCGGCTTGCCGAAATCGCCGGTGAATACCTCAAGAAGGGCCGTTCGGTCTACGTCGAAGGCCGCCTCAAGACACGCAAATGGCAAGACAAGGACACCGGCGCCGACCGCTACAGCACGGACATCGTCGCCGACCAGATGCAGATGCTGGGCGGCCGCGAAGGCGGCGATGCCGGCATGGGCGGCGGCGACTTCAACCAGGCGCCCGCGCCGCAGCGTCAGCGGCCGGCACAACAGCCCCGCCCCGCCGCACCGGCCGCACCCGCAGCCAACCTGGCCGACATGGACGACGACATTCCGTTCTAGCGGGCTGGGGGTCAGACCCCGTACGGGGTCTGACCCCGCTCTCTGGCCATTACTCTTGGCGTCGTCGGAAGGCCTTTACTGCTTAGCCGCCATGAATTTTGCAGACAAGCGATCGAGTTCGCTGCTTTCCTCCTGCACGTACGCCTCGAATTCTTGAGGTGTGCTAAATATGGCTTCCGCTCCGCCATGTTCAATGGCGGTCAGCAGTTGTTTATCTGTTGAGACCGTCTTGACGCCGTCCATGATCGCGTTGATTACTGCTGGAGGCGTGGCTTTGGGCACCATAAGGCCATACCAGGCATCGCCGGTTACGGGATATCCCAATTCGGTAAGCGTGGGAACATCTGGCAAGCCATTGAAGCGCTGTTTCGAGGTAACCGCCAAAATGCGAAGCGTCCCGGCGTGATGTTTGGCGAGTGCGGACGATGCAGAGGGAAGACCAACGGTAATGTGGTTGCCAAGCAAGTCGTTCGTCATAGGCGCCGTGCCTTTGTAGTTTACATTGACCGTCCGTGTCAGGTTGGCGGTGTGAATCAAATTCTTGCTGATGAGCTCCGTAAGCCGGGTGGCTGCGCCGATTCCACAATCCGACTTGGAGCAGTGGGCGACCAGGTCACTAATGCTTTTGTATGGCGATTGGCCTGAAACCGTAACCGTGGTCGGACTGCGAGCAATCATTGACACCAATGCAAGATCTTTTTCGACGTCGAACTTCAGTTCCGGCATGATGGCTTTCCATAACAGCATCTGATTGAGCTGCATGAGTATGGTGTAGCCATCCGGTGCGCTGCGTAGCAGCTTTTGCGTGCCAATGACCCCGTCTGCGCCAGGTATGTTTTCAACGATTACCGGCTGACTCCAATGGTCCGATAATTTCATGGCTAGCAGTCTTGCGACGTTATCTGTTCCGCCGCCTGGCGGATACGGGACGATTAGCGTAACAGCACGGTCTGGGTACGAGTTGGCGGATGCAGCAAAGGGCAGCGAAATAAAAAACATACATGCTGCCAGAAAAAGCTTCAATTTCACGGTGGTCTCCTGAGATGTTTTTAATTTGAGCTGACAACGGCTGCCGGATGGATTGTCACCCCGTTCGGCGCCTGGTAGTCAACCGCTACATCACACGCTAACTACATACATCATTTTTGTAAACAGTTTTAATGACAAAATAGTTTTTATTTGATAAATTGTCAACAAAAATGTTGACTTCGCTATGGGGAGGCAGCATTCTCATCGCAACAATAGAGTTTTTGCGCAATATCCGTCGGTTCTTTGATCAGTAGGAGACCTGAACATGAGTGCAAGCATGAGAACACCGATCGCCCATGACAAACGACAGCGCGCATGGGTAGCTGAGGATCTGGCAGGAGATGATCGATGGATCCATCGCCTATCGCCCGATGCAATATCCGGCTTCGAAAGAGCTCTGCGGCATTTCAAAGCCACAGGCAGTTCGCTTCTTGGGATGACGCACGAAGCGTTCCCTCTGGAAGGCGCCGCGTTGGAAGCGGTGCGTCAAGCTGTGGATCGCACTCAGCGTGACTACGGCTTGTGCTTGATGAAAGGTTTTCCCGTCAGCGAATGGGGGGAGGAAGACGCTCGGCGTGTCTTTTGGGGTGTCGGTTTATATGCAGGTGTAGCGCGCACTCAGAATAAAGCGAGCGACATCATTTCCGATGTGCGTGATGCGGGGGGAGAATACCGGGGGTTCAACGGACGAGGTTACAACACCAACGCGGCCTTGGACTTTCACTGCGATTTTTCGGATCTGGTGGCGCTGCTTTGCCTCAATCCAGCCAAATCCGGAGGAGAAAGCCTGGTCACCAGCTCCATGGCTTTGCATGATGAAATCGGACGCCGGGCACCGGAACTTCTGGCAGTCTTGTACCGGCCGTTCTACCATAGCCTTCAAGGAGGGCAAGCTGCGGGTGAAGCGCCATATTACGGTTGCCCCATATTTGGTGCCAGGGGTGGTTACTTCGCGGCCCGTTGCAATCGCAAGAATATTACGGCTGCGCAGGAGCGCTTCCCAGAAGTTCCTCGGCTGACAGAGCTGCAAAATCGCGCACTGGATATGATCGATGAACTTGTTGCCAGCGATGAGCTTTGCTATCACATGGTACTTGAGCGAGGGGATTTGCAGCTGTTGAATAACCACAGTACCTTGCATTCGCGCTCGGCATTCCAGGACTTCGAAGAGCAGGCGATGAAGCGGCATCTACTACGCCTATGGCTTGCGTTGCCTCAGGCGCCCGCATTGCCCGAGGGATGGCGCAACGGTTACGGTGCCACGGAGGCGGGTGTGGTCCGTGGCGGCATGCGTGGTTCGGGCATCACACCTGAATTTCTCGCATACGAGGCGCGAACAATCCGATGGCATGAAATGACGCAGGACCCACGCTATCAGCAGGCCTGGGTCGATGGCTAGGCAAGTGAAACACCGGCACAGCCGGTGCGGGCTCGATATGCATTGATGCATGAAGGGATGGATTTACTCCTGTAGCGCTTTGTTTTCGGACAGCTTTTGCCTGAGCACATAATGAAGGATGCCGCCTTGCTGGAAGTAATCGATTTCGACCTGCGTATCCAATCGTACATGCAATGGTATCGCCACCTTGGATCCGTCCATACGAGTCATCACGCAATCGACCATATCAAGCGGTTTCAGGCCACCGGAAATGCCCACTATGCTGAATATTTCATCTCCTTTTAGCGCAAGGCTTTTACGGTTTACATTGTCCGGGAACTGGAGGGGCAGCACACCCATGCAGAGTAGGTTTGATCGGTGAATCCGTTCAAAAGATTCTGCAATCACCGCGCGCACGCCAAGCAAGCGGGTGCCTTTCGCTGCCCAGTCTCGTGATGAGCCCGCTCCATATTCCTTACCGCCTATTATCACGAGAGGCACTCCTTCCCTCCTGTACTGCTCGGCGGCCGAGCAAATTGCCGTCCGGACGCTTGCTGGATGAAGTAGCGTGGAGCTACCTGTAACGTCCGGGGTCATCTCGTTGCGGATATGAATGTTTGCAAAAGTGCCCCGAACCATTACGTCATGGTTTAACCGGCGGGCGGCATAGCTGACAAAGTCCGACGGATTGACGCCGAGGCTTTCCAGATACTCTGCCGCTGGCGTGCCAGCCGATATGACGCCGATAGGCGAAATATGGTCAGTGGTCAACATGTCGCCAAAGATCCCGAGGACTCTTGCATTCAAGATATCTTCGGAGACAGACGATTGAAGCGCGACATTATCGAGAAAGGGGGGGCGACGGATAAATGTACTTTCGTCATTCCATGGAAAGGTTGGCGCATCGGTGACAGCAAGCTGGTCCCATTCTGCGCTCCCTTTCAAGATATTCTTGTATTGCGCCTGGTACATGTCCGTCGTGATGGATTCATGTGTGGCTTTACGAATCGATTGATCATCCGGCCAGATATCCCGCAAGTAGACGGGCGAGCCGTTCCTATCGCTCCCCAGAGGCTCGTTCGTCAAATCTATTGCCATCGTTCCCGCCAACGCATAGGCGATTACAAGCGGTGGCGAGGCTAGGAAGTTTGCTCTGACTTTAGGGTGGACCCGCCCTTCAAAGTTACGATTTCCTGAGATTACGGATGCCACGACAAGATTTTCGTCAAGGAGCTGGGCATCTACTTCTTTGGGCAGTGGCCCAGAGTTCCCCATGCAAGTCATGCACCCGAATCCCGCCACATTGAACCCGAGAGCGTCTAGTGACGTCTGCAAACCGCTGGCTTCTAGATACGCCGCCACGACCTTTGAGCCCGGCGACAACGATGTCTTGACCCATGGCTTGGACATCAAGCCCGCTGCGACGGCATTCCGGGCCAGCAGCCCGGCAGTGATCATGGAGGAAGGATTCGCCGTGTTGGTACAGCTCGTAATCGCGGCTAACACGACATCGCCATTTTGCAGCTGGTTCGTTAAGTGGGCAGGCGACGAAGGTGCAAGAGGAGCCAAGGCCGAGAACGCAATTGGGGCCGCAGCCAGATCGACACGCTGATGAGGTCGGCTAGGACCGGCTACGCTTGGTGCTACGTTTTCCAGGTTGATGTCTACAAAGCTGGTATACAGGTTGTTGTCTGCTTGCGTGTCGTCCCGCCAAAGTCCCTGCAGCTTCGCATATGCTCGAACAACCTCGATATGCGATGATGGCCTTCCGGTCAGGGCCAAATAGCGTAAGGTTTCATCATCGACTGGAAAAAACCCGACGGTTGCGCCGGTTTCAGGTGCCATATTGGCAATGGTGGCACGGTCAGACAAGCTGAGGCTGTTGAGTCCAGGGCCAAGAAACTCAACGAATTTGCCGGCAAGTGCCTGTTGGCGCAGTATCTGTGTTATCGACAACACGATATCGGTAGACGTAACGCCAGGGCGTGGCTTGCCAAGGAGGCGGCAGCCAATGACTTCCGGAATGGCGAGGCTAACAGGCTCTCCCAAGGAAACCGCTGTCCCTTCTAGCCCCCCTACTCCCCAGCCAAGTACCGACAGGGCATTGATCATGGGAGTGTGGCTGTCCATGCCGATCAAGGTATCGGGTATCGCCCAGGTCTCACCATTCGTCTCAACTATCTCGACTACGTTTGCGAGATATTCAAGGTTGATCTGATGGCATATTCCGCTACCGGGTGGAAATATCCGCAACCCGTCAAAAGCTCGAGACGCCCAGCGCAGGAAGCTGTAGCGTTCTGCGTTTCGCTTCATTTCGAGGGCATGATTGATCAGCGCCGCGCCGGGCCGAGCATGTGCATCCACGGTTACCGAATGATCCACGAACAGATCGATTGGAATCTTCGGATTGATCCGGTGAGGGTTTCCTCCCAGATTGGCCATGGCGTCCCTCATGCACGCCAGGTCTCCCAGCAGCGGCAGGCCGGATGACTCCGGAATGATCATGCGTCGCGGATAGAAGCTGACCGCCGCGCCGGTTTGACCCTCGTCCAGCCACTTTGCGAATGCGGAGAGGTCGGTAAGCCCGGAACTCGCAACTGAGCCGTGCCGTAGTGTGTTTTCCAACAGGATCTTCAGGCTTGCAGGCAGGCGGCTCGCATGTTTGAGACCTTGGCGCTCGACTCTTTTCAAGCTATAGAAACTGAGCGTAGTCCCACCCACATGAAACTGTTCGACGGTTTTAACGGCGTTGATCCGCATATTTGACTCCATGCTTGTCATAATTGTGATGTCTAAATTATAGCCATAATTGTTGACAATTTAGTAAACAGACATATAGACTTATTTAAAGCAACTGTTTTTACGAAAGCGTCCTTAAGGACGCTCGGCATTCTTTACTCTTACTTCGAGGCCATCATCATGTCGCCGAATTCAAACCGTCCTGCGGGTGCCCGCTTGCGCCAAGCCATAGCCGGCGACAGTCATCCGCTTCAGATCGTTGGTGCAGTGAACGCCCATCATGCGCTCTTGGCGCGTCAGGAAGGGTTCAAAGCCATTTATCTTTCGGGCGCGGGTGTTGCTTCCGTATCCCTGGGTATTCCGGATTTGGGCATCAGTACGATGGAAGACGTACTGACGGACGCGCGCCGGATAACGGACGTATGCGACCTGCCACTCCTCGTCGATGCAGACACCGGTTTTGGTCCGTCGCAATTCAACATAGCGCGTACCGTTCGCGCATTTGAAAAAGCCGGCGTCGCGGGCTTGCACATAGAAGATCAGGTGAGCCTTAAACGTTGCGGCCACCGACCGGGGAAGGTTGTCGTACCGATTCAAGAGATGGTAGACAGGATTAAGGCGGCCGTTGACGCGCGCCTCGATGGCTCTTTTGTGGTCATGGCCCGCATCGATGCACTTGCGTCAGAAGGATTCGAGTCGGCTGTCGAGCGGGCACAGCGCTGCTTAGAGGCGGGCGCCGATATGGTGTTTCCGGAAGCAATGCCTGAACTGCGCATGTATAAGGCGTTTGCTGAAGCAGTGCCCGCTCCGGTTCTTGCCAACATAACTGAATTTGGCAAGACCCCTCTTTTCTCGCTCGATGAACTCTCCGGCGCAGGCGTGAAGCTTGCACTGTACCCCGCATCCGCATTTCGCGCGATGAACAAAGCCGCACAGAATGTTTATAGAACGATACGCGCGGAGGGAACGCAAAGGTCGGCCATCAATACCATGCAAACTCGCGAAGAGCTGTATCAGACGATCAATTACTACGCCTATGAGAATCAACTGGACTCGCAGGTGTGATACGAGCCGGTCTTCGCTCGCATTCCTCTTTTTGATGTCATCGGTAATAGGCAAAAATGACGATAGCAAATGGCGGCGCTAGTACGCGATGCGGCCCTCTGACGGGATATCGAGTAATTGAGTTGGGCTCTACCGTGGCCGGACCCTTCTGCGCCCGTCTGATGGCGGACTTCGGAGCGGAGGTGATCAAGGTAGAGCAAAAAGAAGGCGATGCCGTCCGCGCCATGGGTGCTCAGAAAGAAGGGATGTCGCTGTATGGCGCCTCTATTTTCAGAAACAAGCATATCGTCTCCGTTGACCTTCGTTTGGAGGCCGGTAGGGATATCGTGCGGCGTTTATGCGACGCTGCGGATATCGTTGTCGAAAACTTTCGTCCGGGCACATTGGAACAGTGGGGACTGGGGTACGAGGCACTATCAGCCACCAATCCAGGCATCATTCTCGTGCGTATCAGCGGGTATGGGCAGGAAGGGCCTTACAGCCAGCGTCCGGGCTACGGCGTGGTTTGCGAAGCATTCAGCGGGATCCGGGAAATCACAGGAGATCCCGATAGGCCGCCCGCGCGCGTCGCAGTCCCGATGACGGACTACATAACTGGCCTGTATGGCGCATTCGGCGCAGTCATGGCGGCGCTCGAGCGTAGCAGGACTGGGCAGGGTCAAGTCGTGGACGCAGCACTCTATGAGACGGCATTCAGTTTTATGGAGCCTCATATTTCCGCGTATCAGCAACTAGGCTTGGTCGCCAAACGTTGTGGCTCCCGTTTGCCGGGGCACACCCCCAACACGCTGTATCCGACAGCGGACGCCCGCTACATACATATTACGGCGGGTTCGCAAAGCATTTTCAAGCGCTTGGTGAGCGCCATGGGTCAGCCATGGATACTGCAAGACTCGCGGTACGCCACCCCGACGAGCCGTTGCGCTCATGAAGATGCAATGGACGCCCTGATAACCGATTGGACTCGATCCAAACATCTTGAGGAGCTTGAACAAATCCTTGAGAAAGCAGGCGTTCCGGCATCGAGAATATTCACGATGCAAGACATTTTCATGGACGCGCACTACAGGCACCGGGAAACGATTATTGCCCCCGACCACCCTGAACTCGGGCCTGTAGCCATGGCCAACGTAGTGCCGCGGCTGTCCCGTACCCCGGGCAAGGTCCAGTGGGCGGGACACGACATTGGCGAAGACACGGAACTTATTCTAAAGAATCTGCTGGAGCTCGACGAAGCAGAAATCGAGGCGTTGGTCCAGGCGGAAGTCATTTACAAAAGCGGAAGTCGACAAGCTCTGGCGGACAGTCGATAGAACGCAACGATATCGATCGATACAGTGAGGAACCCATGGAAGAAACACGAGTGGTATCGCCCGTAACGGGGACAGTATGGAAAATCGAGCGCCCTACGGGAGACAGAGTCGAAGAGGGAGACGTCATCATGATTCTGGAGTCCATGAAGATGGAAATCCCCATTGAAGCAAGCTGTGCCGGCACCATTGCGATTTCCGGTATCGAGGTGGGCGCCAGCGTGGATGAAGACCAGCTTCTGTGCGTGATTGAATCATGAAACGGATGATCTCGGAAATCGACGCGCTACGCCAGCCGCAGGACGACAAGTTCCCGGAGCTGACCTTCCGCCGGCTAGAGTCGCAGAAGATGGGCGGCGCCGCCGCTATCGAACGGCAGCATCAAGCCGGCCGGCTGACAGTGCGCGAACGCATAAGCGGGCTCGTGGACGTTTCCAGTTTTCTTGAAGTCGGCTCGCTGGCAGGTACTGGTACATACAATGATGCCAATGTCCTCGTCTCAGTCACTCCCGCCCCTTATGTTGCGGGACTCGCCCGGATAGACGGCCGTCCGGTGGCCGTAGGAGGCGAGGATTTCACCGTGCGCGGTGGCACTACTTTTGGCAGCTCGCGCCGTAAAGGCGGACAAGGCGGCTTCATAGAAGACCTCGCTCATCATTACCGTATTCCCTTAATCAATCTGATCGACGGAGCCGGCGGCAGTGTGACATCGTTAAAGCGCCGTGGGCACGCCGTTTTTCCAGGCGTTCATGGCTTCGAGCGTTCGGTGGAATTGCTTGGGGAGGTGCCAGTGGTCTCCGCAGTCCTGGGCACAGCGGCTGGCGGTCCTGCTGGGCGAGCCATCCTTTCGCATTTTTCGGTGATGGTGCGCAATACGAGCCAGATATTTGCTGCTGGTCCCCCGGTCGTAAAACGTTCACTCGGGCAAACGGTCGAAAAGAATGACCTGGGGGGAACGAAAGTCGCGGTGGATCAAGCCGGTACTATCCATAACAGCGCGGCGTCCGAGGACGAGGCATTTGAACAAATACGCCGATTCTTGAGCTTCATGCCCAACAATGTATGGGAGCTGCCTCCTGTCGCGGATTGCACAGATTCGATTCATCGCTCCGACGACCGTTTGGCGAATATCGTCCCAGAGAAACGTACGCAAGCGTACAACATGCATAAGCTTGTGGCCATGGTATGCGATGAAGGATCCGACTTCGAAATTCAGCCAACTTACGGCAAGTCGGTCATTACAATGCTGGCGCGTCTCGGAGGACGGCCCGTAGGGATCATCGCGAATAATCCGATGGTTTATGGCGGAGCCATGGATGTGCATTCCGCTCGCAAGCAAATTCACTTCATGGAGTTATGCGATACCTTCCATATTCCTTTAGTTTTCTTTGTGGATGTGCCCGGTTTCATGGTCGGCCTGAAGGCCGAGCAAGAAGGAACACTGCGTGAAGGAATGCGCGCTGTATATGTAGCCGGAAAGCTGAAGGTGCCCACTATCACTTTGGTAATTCGTAAATGCTACGGTATGGCGGGAATGGCCACATGCAACAAGAACGATATCGACCTGAAGCTTGCGTGGCCGTCTGCCGAATGGGGTTCTTTGCCCGTTGAGGGGGGGGTGGCGGCGGCGTTTCGCAAAGATATCATGTCCGCCCCGGATCCTGCCGCGCGAGAAAAGGAGATCGAGGCGGAGCTAAAGCCCTACGCATCGCCCTATCGAACCGCTGAAGCGTTTGCCGTAGAAGAAATTATTGACCCGCGGATGACTCGTCCAATTCTCTGTGAATTCATTGCCTTGGCCGAGGCTCGATTGCGAGCGGATGTCGGTTTGAAGCTTCGTTACGGCGTGCAGCCTTGAATTGCCAGGAACCCAGGCATGACAGAAAAACTACTGATCGCGAATCGCGGGGAAATCGCGTGCCGCATTATTCAAAGCTGCGCGCGTATCGGCATAAAAACCGTTGCTGTATATTCAGAAGCCGATCATGGCGCTCGTCACGTGGAGATGGCAGATGAAGCCGTTTTAATTGGAAACGCCAAGCTTCAAGAAAGCTATCTCAATGCCGACGTCATCGTGAAGGCGGCCAGGGAACGCGGCGCCTGTCTATTACACCCGGGGTACGGGTTCTTGGCGGAGAGCCCGAAATTTGCGAAAGCAGTCGAAGATGCCGGCATAACATGGGTGGGTCCTTCTGCAGCTGTTATCGAGGCAATGGGAGATAAAGAGCGAGCCAGGCAGATTGCCAAGCAAGCTGGCGTGCCGATTTTGCCTGGAAGCGGTCGGCTTGATTCGGCTAGCAACGACAGCGTCGCACTGGCTGCTCAAGAGGTTGGTTTCCCTTTGCTCGTCAAGGCTGTTGCCGGAGGCGGTGGAATAGGCATGCAATTGGTCCGGCAGCCACAAGACTTGTTGAGCGTTATGAAATCGGCACAATCGATGGCTGCAAAGGCTTTCGGAGACGCAGGTGTCTACCTGGAGCGGTTCATTCCGAATGCTCGGCATGTCGAGGTTCAAATATTCGGCTATGGAGACGGAACAGCCGTTCACTTGCATGATAGGGAGTGCTCCATTCAGCGCCGCTTTCAAAAGATCATAGAAGAGGCGCCGGCGCCCAACATACCGGATGCGGTGCGAACCAACCTCCAAAGCTCAGCTATCGCGCTTGCGGGTATTCAACGGTATAGCGGTGCTGGAACTGTCGAGTTCATTTACGACTGTGATCGAAAAACCGCGTACTTCCTGGAGATGAATACCCGCATTCAGGTCGAGCATCCGGTAACAGAAATGATTACCGGTGTCGATATCGTGGCTTGGCAGATTTTGCATGCGCTGGGTCGTTTGGGACAGACTCTTCAGGATCGAATCCGTGTCGAAGGCCATGCCATTGAGTGCCGTCTATATGCCGAACAGCCAGAAAGAAATTTTCTTCCGTCCCCAGGCTTGGTTACCGCCCTGAAGTGGCCGGATGAAAACAGTGATTTGCGCGTCGACACAGGCATACGCACCGGTGACCGCATCACGCCGTTTTATGATCCATTGATCGCAAAAATCATTGCTCGCGGCATCAACAGAGAGCAAACCATCGAAGCGTTGGCGCAAGCGTTAAAGCAGATCAACATAGAGGGTCTTCGCACCAACGTAGCCTTTCTTCGCGACGTTCTGACCGATCACCGCTTCAATTTCGGAATCGTGACAACCGATTTCGTCGAGAAATTCCATAAGGAACGCCTTGAGAAGGCTTCTCGGCCGTATGCTGCGCCATAGCACTTATTGTTCAGCATTTCATGCTTCATAATTGTAAGCAATGTTGTATGCTACGGTAGTATGCATAGCTTCCAAGGTACATGTCATGAATGAAGGGCTACGGGCCAAACTGCAGCAAACCGACGCAAATATTGCAGCGCCGAGCATGGAGCAAATCGTCGATATCCTTCGACGCCGCATTGTCAATCAGGACCTGCCGCCGGGTTCAAAATTGAACGAAGTTTCGCTTACCGAAGAGTTCAACGTTTCCCGCCCCAGAATTAGAGAGGCTTTTGGGATACTGGAGGATCGTGGCCTTATTGAACGCATTCCCAATCGCGGAGCGGTAGTCGCCCGCTTAGAGGCCGATGAAGTTTTCGCCTTGTTCGAAGTACGTGAAGTGCTTGAAGCGTTAGCGATTCGACTCGCAACGGAAAAGGTCGATCCTTCTTCATGGAAGGACTTGGCGGAACGCTTCGGTACGCCGGCTAAAGAGGCGCTTAAACGAGGAGACATCGATTTCTATGCTGACTGCATAAACGAGTTTAGGGAACGGACATTGGCCGCAGCCAATAACAAATTCCTGGCGGCCCAGATGGAAGGGCTCTATGATCGAACCCGTGTGCTGATCCGGCGCCTATTGCTTGTTCCGGGCCGCGCTGAAGAAGGCCTGAAGCAGCATCAATCCATCTTGCAGGCCATGCTCAAAGGAGACGCAGAGCTGGCGGAGCGTTTGAAGCGAGCCAATATTCGCAGCTCACGCGAAAGTTTCACCGAGTATCAAAAATATGTGCTTTAACTATCCTTTGTTCTAGGGGTCAGACCCTATGCGGGGTCTGACCCCGCTCTTGCGCGATTACCTATGGAAAATTGCTGGGGTCAGACCCCGTACGGGGTCTGACCCCCTCCTTGCGACTTGCGTCCATTTAAAGATATATTTAATATACTCCTTTAATGGCCAGGCAAAAGCCTGCCAGCCCTCAATTCCCATATTCAAGGACTAAAGATGCAGGTAGGAATGCTTAAACTGGCCGGCCTGAAGGGCGATCAATGCGCCGTCAAGATAGCCGATGCGCTTGAATCGATCAAAGGCGTGGAGAAGGCCGACGTGTCCTTTCAAAACGGAAAGGCTACCGTCACGTTTGATGAGTCGCTGGTGTCTACGCAGCGTCTCAAGGTGGCGGTGGAAGACGCTGGCTATGGCATTGCCAAGCCTGTCCACGGCGAAGACGGCGCCTGCTGCGGAGGTTGCGGCGGTTGAGCGGGGGGTCAGACCCCATGCGGGGTCTGACCCCGGGCCTTCGGCGGAGCTATGGTGCCACCGAGGCGCCCTCGATGCCATGGCGCTCGAGCGCACGGGCAACCAAGCCCGAAGCCTTCATTTCTTCCACGAAGGATGAAAGGAAGCGGGCCGCGCTGTCGCCGCGCGTTTTATGCAAGCCCATCGCCTGTTGAATCACCATGAATCGGCCGGGCAGCAGGCGCAGGCCGCCCAGGCGCGCAGCATCCGCTTCCAACTGCTGTTTCACGCCTGCAGCCACGTCCATGCCTTGTTCTAGAAAGGTATCGACCACGGCGGGCGAAGTGGGCGCGCGGAAAATCTCGGCCTGCTTCAGTTCTCGGGTAAGGTAAAGATCGTAGGCGCTATCTTTGCCCACGACGACTCGCCTGCCGGGCCGGTCGACTTCATCGTTGTTCCGTAGCGGGGATGAGTCTGCCACGAGATAGGCGCCCTCGATGAGTACATAGGCGGCGGTAAACGCGATTTCCCGGCCTCGCACCGGATCGATGGCGAAGAAGCCTATATCCGCTTTCTGTTCGGCGACCGCCTGCACCGATTTGCCCGCCGCATCGAACACCACCAATTCCAGGCCCAGCTCCAGCCGCTCGGCCAAAGCCCGGGCAAGGTCCACCGAAACACCGCAGGGAGCGCCTGTGGATGGATCTTTATTCGCGAGGATGGGATTTCCCAAATTAATGGACGCACGCATCACGCCCGTGGGCGCAAATGCTTGCCGCATGCTCGCAGTAGCGGACTGATTCAAAATGGTGGGGAAAACGCTGTCATGCTTCGACAATTTGGCCTCCAATCGAGTTTCGATGCCGTCCGGGCCGCGAACTTGCCGGCTCCAGTGCCGATTTTACGCCGCTAGCACCGCATTCGAAATCAAAGCGCGTATCCAGGCCGGAATCGCCTTCCTTTCTGCTTCGACGGATCCTGGACGAGCACCATGCTGCGACATGACCGGATATGCAATGCTGGAATGCAGCTTTACACATCCCAAGCGCAGATCCGTCTCGCTATACTTGGCTTGCCCCAATAATCAGATTCAACGAAGGCGCGAGGTGGACAAATGAAGATAGCTGTTCTTGACGATTATCAGGCGGTAGCCGAACGTTGCGGAAACTGGACGGCCTTGGGCGCCGATGCGTCGGTGGAGTTCTTTACGCAGCCCATACCGGCGGCACAGCTTCCGGAAAGACTCAAGCCATACGATGTGATCGTCGCCATGCGCGAACGCACGCCGTTTCCCGGGACGCTGCTTCGGCAACTGCCGAATCTTCGCCTGCTGGTGACTACGGGTTCGCGCAACCGGGCGATCGATATTCCGGCCTGCCGCGAATTGGGCATTCCCGTCTGCGGCACCGACAGCGATCCCTTTCTCGCGGCGGAGTTGGCATGGGCGCTCGTCATGGCGCTTTACAAGCGTGTTGCAGGCAACGATGCGGACATCCGTGCCGGTCGCTGGCAACCGGTTATCGGACAGTCGCTGAAAGGCACGACGCTCGGGCTGCTTGGCATGGGCAAGCTCGGGCAGCGCATGTCGGAGTTCGGCAAGGTGTTCGGCATGAATGTCATCGCCTGGAGCCCGAACCTTACCCCCGAGCGCTGCGCACCTTTTGGGGTCGAATGCGTCGGCAAGCAGCAGCTTTTCGAGCGCGCCGATGTCGTGAGTATTCATATGGTGCTGAGCGCCAGTACCCGCCACCTGGTGGGCGAGGCAGAGCTGGCCTGGATGAAGGAAACTGCGTATCTGGTCAACACCTCGCGCGGCCCGCTGGTCGACGAACAGGCCTTGTGCAGGGCTTTGCATGGCGGCCGCATAGCCGCCGCCGCCCTCGACGTGTTCGAGCAGGAGCCCTTGCCGGCGGACGCCGAAATATTGCAGGCCCCGAATGTGTTGCTCAGCCCGCATGTGGGATATGTGTCATGGCAGAACTACCAGACGTATTACCACGATGCCGTTGAAGATATTCAGCAATGGCTGGCAGGCAGCCCGGTACGCTTGTTGGAAGCTTGAGCGCGTTCAAGGGGTCCGACCCCATACGGGGTCGGACCCCAAAAAATTGGCGCTAGGGGGTCAGGCCCGGCAGGGGGGCCCTTACGTTCGGGGTCAGACCCCGTATGGGGTCGGACCCCCTCCTCTAAACTGTTTTCATTCACTCTAAATCAAATAATCTGGAGACGATCAGATGTACTTTCGTAGGGCAGTTGTGGCATTGGCGGCGGCATGCAGCCTGGGAACCGCGGCGGCGGCCGACTTTCCGGACAAGATGGTGAAGCTGATCGTGCCGTTCTCGGCGGGCGGCAATACCGACAATCTCACCCGGATTTTCGCGGAAGGCCTGGCGGCAAAATGGGGCCAAACCGTTGTGGTGGAAAACAAGCCTGGCGCGGGTGCGACGATAGGCGCGGCGCATGTCGCGCGGTCCGCGCCGGACGGGCATACCCTGCTGCTTGGCAGCGTGGGCATGGCCACCAACCAGTTCCTGTTCAGGGATATGCCGTATGAGCCCAAGTCCTTGACGCCGTTGGTGTTGGTGGCCCAAGGGCCGAACGTCTTGTTCGTTCGGCCGAATCTGCCGGTGAAAAGCGTACCCGAGCTGATCAAGTATGCCAAAGAGAATCCCGGCGGCATCACTTTCGCCTCCTCCGGCGTGGGCACCAGTCCGCATCTTGCCGCGGAACTGTTTGCTTATCGTGCAGACATCAATATCATCCACGTACCCTACAAGGGGGCGAATCCCGCCGCCAATGATTTGATGGGCGGCCAGGTCGACGCTTTCTTCTCGGTGCTGAACTTGATGCCGCATGTAGAGCAGGGCCGCATTCGCGCCCTGGCCGTGACCAGCGAAGCGCGCATCTCCGAAGTACCTGAACTGCCCACCGTGGACGAGGCGGGCGGAACCAACGGTGTGGTTTCGGGAACGTGGTTCGGCTTCTTCGTGCCAAGCGATACGCCCGACGACGTCAAAAAGAAGATCGTCGAGACGCTGCATGAAGTCGCTCAGGAAAAGTCTACCCAGGAAAAGATCGCCGCCCTGGCCTTGTCGCCCGCTTATCTGGGCCCGGAAGACTTCGCCAGGTTCATCAAGCGCGAAGAGGATCGCTGGAGCGAGGTCATCGAGAAGCAGAAGATCTCCATCAACTGAAACATCACGGCGGACCTTGCCTGGCGTAAGGTCCGCCGTGACTTTGGACGCTATTCATCCATGACATTCAAAGCACGTATCCAACCTCCCCCGGTAGAGGGGCTGAACGAGGTTCAGCGCAAGGTTTATGACGCCACCATCAAGGTGCTGGGCGCGCCGATCGGCCCGCGCATGGTGTTGTTGAAGCATCCTGCCATCGTACAGAAATGGTCGGAGCTGGCGGCTGTCCTGAAAGCGGCCAGCTATCCCGCAAGTGTCCGCGAACTCATCATCTTGTTGGCCGCACGCCACTGGGATGCGGAGTTCGAATGGTATGCGCATGAGCCCAACGCGGTGAAGGCAGGCGTGCCTCGGGACGCCATCGAGGCGATACGCAATCGCCGTCCCGCCCAGTTTGCCGACGCGCAGCTGACGGCCGTCTACAACTACGTGACCAGTCTGCTCGACAAGCACGAAGTGGATGACGCCACCTACGACGCCGCCCGCGAGCAGCTGGGCGAGCAAGGCCTGATCGAAGCGACCGTCCTGCTGGGGCATTATTCGAATGTGGCGCTTACGCTGATCGCGCATCGCGTGGCCTTGCCCGATGGCGAGCCGTCGCCGTGGGGGTCAGACCCCGTACGGGGTCTGACCCCTTAAAGACATCTTGACGCTTGGCCTGGGGTCGGACCCCGTACGGGGTCCGACCCCTGAAGAACGTTGCCGGGGTCAGACCCCATTCGGGGTCTGACCCCTCCTCGCCTAGTGCATTTCGGGAATGTCTTTCAGCGGCATGTCGTCCCGAACCGGAACGGTTTGGCGTTCTATCATGCGATGGACGCGCGGCGGCTCCGACCCGCGGTGCAGGGCTTGCAGCCGATCGACCACGGCGGCATCGGCCTTGGTGCGCCGCTGATGGTGGCGGACATACTCGACCCAGGTAGGTACGTGATAGGTTTCCGTCCAGATGCGTGGATTTTCCAGATTGCGTAACAGCGACCACTGCCGGGCTCCGTCGCGGATACGGATGCGGCGCCGGTCGGCCATGGCTTCGAGAAAGGTCCCCACGTCTTGCTGGGCGATCTCATAATCGATCATGATCATGATGGGGCCGCTGCGCGATCGAAGGTCCAGACGCAAGGCGGGTTCGCTGAAACGATCGAGCGGGTCGAGATTCAGCGTGCCGAATTCAGGCAGCGTATAGCGCAGGCCGATCAGGGCGCCGATCACCAGCACGATGCCTGACACGATCAAGCCCTGGTCGGTGCCGTAGGCTTCGGCCACCACGCCCCAGAGCCAGCTGCCGGCCGCCATGCCGCCGAAGGTGGCTGTTTGATAAAGCGCCAGAGCGCGGCCCACGACCCAGCGCGGCGTGGACAGCTGCACGGTGACGTTGAACAGCGAGAGCGCCATGACCCAACAGGCGCCCGCCGGCAACAGGGCCAGGCAGCTGAACCAGAAATTGCGGCTGATGCCCAGCAGCGCCACGCTGACGGCGAATCCCAGGAAAGAGGCCCGGACGATCGCTTCGTTGCGCCAGCTTTCTCGGATATGGCCGTTCAGCAAGGCGCCGCCGATGGCGCCCACGCCGAAACACCCCAGCAGTATCCCGTAAGTGAAGGCGCCGCCCTGAACGAGATCGCGGGCCACCAGCGGCAGCAGCGCCAGGACCGAAATGGCGGCGAGGCCGAACATGAAGCTGCGGAACAGCACTTTCAGCAGGTTCGGCGACATGGCGACATAGCGCAGGCCCGCGGAAATGGCGGTGCCGAACGGCTCGCGCGGGAGCACGCGCGGCGCCCTTTCCGGCTTCCAGAGCGCCAGGGCGCGAATCAGGGCGATATAGCTGAGGGCATTCACGACAAACGCGGCGGCCGCGCCTGCGATGGCGACGATCATCCCGCCGACGGCCGGGCCCACGCTGCGCATGAGATTGAAACCCATGCTGTTGAGCGTGACTGCCGCGGGCAGGTCGTCGCGCGGGACGATGTCGCCCATGGAGGCCTGCCACGAAGGATTATGGAGGGCGGTTCCGCAGCCGATGAGGAAGGTGAATGCCAGCAGCAGCCAAGGCGACATGAAGTCGGTGAAGGCAAAGACGGCCAGCGCAAGAGAGACCACCATCATGAGCGTCTGCGCCACCAGCATGATGGACCGGCGATCGAAGCTGTCGGCCAGGGCGCCGGAGGCCAGTGAGAAAATCATGATGGGCAGCGTGGTTGCCGCCTGGACCAGCGCGACCATGTCGCTGGAGGTTGAGATCGTGGCCATGAGCCAGCCGGCGCCTACCGCCTGGATCAGACCACCGAGATTGGAAGCTAGCGTCGCCAGCCAGAGAGAGCGGAACGTGACATGTCGGAATGGGACGAAGGCCGATGCTCTTTTGGGCATCCTGTGAATCTCCTGTACGCATGCCGAGATTTGCATGCCCGCGGAACGGGTCCGTCTTTTTGTAGTGTATCAGCAGATTGATACCAGCGGGGCTTGCGCGTCAGCCCCCAAACCACGGAGAATTCGGTAACGGCAAACCTACATTCCGCCCGGCCGAGGCACCCCCGTGTGGGAGACACATTTCAATGAGCGCAAGCAATTCTCTATCGTCCAATGGCCTCCTGCCGGGTATCGGCGTCCGTGACAAGGCGCCGGAGGCAGCCCGGCTCGGACATCAGCGCTTCATGGAGCGGCTGGAGGAGATGCAATTGACCGCTTGCGTGCAGGCGAGCGCAAACGCCGACGGATCGGGGCATCGTTATGGCCTGAATCCGGACGCTTTCGCAAGGCTTACGCCCGGCTGCGATACCACTGGGCTGTGCCAGATGCTGGGCCTTGATACCCGGAACAATCCCCAAGATCTCGAGCAGGAGATTCTGGTGGCCATGCTGGCAAGTCCGGCGCCGTTCGATTACCCCTCGTATGCCGAGTTCGAATCGGCGCTGCGCGTCCGGATGAATATCGTGCAGGCTGCGCGTCGAACCGCGCTGGCCTTCGACACGGAACACGCTGAGCGGCCGGAGGCGTTCTGGCGCTATGCGGAAACCAGCGGATTCACGCTCAAGGAAGGGGTGAGCCTGATCGAGGCCCTGCGCCTGACGACGCAGCCCGACCGCAGCAATCGACTGTATTCATTTTCGTGCTATCGGGCGACCGAGTACGTGATTCTGCTTGCCGTCGCGCAGGAGCTGGAAGCCAGCAACCCCGCCCAGCTGGCGCAATTGCAGCGCCAGTGGGAAACGCGGGCCATCATGTCGGGCCAGTTTCACGATGTCTTCCTGCGCGAATACGGCTCGATGAGCGAGCCTTTGCCGCCCATGTACTACGTGCCCGGCGACCGCCTGTGGTTCCGCAACCCCGACGGCCACTCGTCGAATGTCGAAGGATACGAAGGCTCCTGGGTTTTCTATCTGGGAGACGGCCTCTTCACCAATTTCTGGAAACGGGATCAGCCTTTCACGGTCACCACGAAATGCGTGGAGCTCTTTCACTGGCGCAATGCCACCTACCACGATGATCAAGGCAGGCTGCAGGTCGACGACGATGTGGTCGACGCGCTGGTTGCCGAATCGTTGCGCAATCCTGAGGAGGTGGCGTCCATCCGCGAACGCATGCTGCGCCTGCGCGATCCGGGCGGCGTATATGCAGACGGCGGCTGCATTGATACCAGCCGGGAATGCGTACGCCTGCTGCGGCCCGGCACGTCGGAACTGGTGTTTCCAGATGCCGGCGGCGTTCCGCTTGCCTGGGCGTCATAGGAAATGGTCCAGTAGCTTTCGGCTGCCTTTATCCAGCGCCGACAGGTTGCGCAGCAGGAACTGAATGCCGTGGCCATCCGCGATCAGCAAGGTCGTGGCGGAAAGGCGCCGGATGTCCTCCTCGGCCTTCAGCAAGAGCATCGTCTCGCCGCGGTCGGTGCTCACCTGCCACTGGCTGGGCGTGGCGAAGCTCGAGACACTGCGAATGCGCAGGATCTCCGGGATGAACTCGCGGCTTGCCAGTTCTTCTTCGATCACCGAGCGCATGTCGGCAGACAGGTCATCCAGGCGTTCAACCCAAAGGTGCTCCTTGCCTTCCGCATCGACGAGCGAAATGCCTTCCTGGGGCGCGGTGATGGGAAAGTTGCGCACTGGGGTCAGGCCCGTGACCACGGCATGGCCGCGCGCCAATTGCAGCCGCCCGAATGCATCGCGGCTCAGCTGGCCGTTTGTTATCGTATCGCGTTCCATTACGGGGCTTCCTTGGATGTCTCGACCTGCCAGCCTTCCACCGCCGATGTGGCTTCGGCAGGTGCGGCCTGAGCCTGGTGCAGGCGGTAGTATGCGCCGTTTCGAGCCATCAATTCATCGTGGCTGCCGATTTCGACGACTTCTCCCTTGTCGAGCACGACCAGCCTGTCCGCCTGGCGCAGGGTGCTGAGCCGATGGGCGATGGAGATCGTCGTGCGTCCCTGAACAAGATTGTCCAGGGCCTTCTGGATTTCCTTTTCGGTGCTGGTGTCAACGGAAGAGGTCGCTTCATCGAGGATCAGGATGGGCGGATCGATGAGCAGCGCCCGGGCAATCGAAATGCGCTGGCGTTCGCCTCCGGACAGCGCTTGGCCGCGCTCGCCGACCAGCGAATCGTAGCCGTGCGGCAGGCGCAGGATAAACTCGTGCGCATTGGCGGCCCGCGCTGCGGCAATGATCTCTTGCCGTGTGGCTTCCGGCTTGCCGTAGGCGATGTTGTCGGCGATGGTGCCGAAGAACAGGAAGGGTTCCTGCAGGACCAGGCCGATATTGCGCCGGTAATCCGCAATGGAAAGAGAGCGGATGTCGTGGCCATCCAGGCGGATCTGGCCTTGGGAGACGTCGTAGAAGCGGCAGATCAGGTTGACCAGCGTGCTCTTGCCGGCGCCGCTGTGGCCGACCAGTCCTATCATTTCGCCGGGCGCGATATCCAGGTCGATATGGCGTATGACTGACCGGTTGCCATAGCGAAAGCCCACGTTGCGCAGCTCTATGCGGCCCTGCACTTTCTCGATATGGGCCGGCTTGGAGGGTTCCGGAACGCTCGATACCTGGTCCAGGATGTCGAAGATGCGCTTGGCGCCCGCCGCCGCTTTTTGCGTAAAGGACACGATGCGGCTCATGGAGTCCAGGCGCACGTAGAAGCGGCCGATATAGGCCAGGAACGCCGTCAGCACGCCGACCGTGATGGATTTCTGCGCCACCAGCCAGATGCCGAACGCCCAGACGACCAGCAGGCCGATTTCCGTCAGCAAGGTGACGGTGGGAGCAAACAGCGACCATAAGGTGTTGACCCGGTCATTGACCGCCAAATTGCGGTTGTTCGCCTCGCGAAAGCGGGCCACTTCCCGCTTCTCCTGGGCGAAAGCCTTGACCACGCGTATGCCGGGAATGGTATCGGCCAGGACATTGGTGATTTCCGACCAGATCCGGTCCACCCGCTCGAAACCGTGGCGCAGTCTGTCCCGGACCAGGTGGATCATCCAGACGATGATGGGCAATGGAATCAGCGTGGCGGCGGCGAGCCAGGGGTTGATCGCGAACAGGATGATGGCGGTCATCGCGATCATCAGGACGTCGGTGGCGAAGTCCAGCAGATGCAGGGAGAGGAATACGCAAATGCGATCGGACTCGGAGCCGATGCGGGAAATCAGGTCGCCCGTGCGCTTGCCGCCGAAAAACTGCAGGGGCAGCGACTGCAGATGGCGATAGGTGGCCGTGCGTAAATCGGCGCCTATGCGTTCGCTGACCCATGCCAGTATGTATGTGCGTCCCCATCCCAGCAGCCAAGCCAGCAGCGAAGACAGGAGCAGGCCGCCCAGGTAGAGCTTGACGAGCCCGTAGTCGATGGGCGCGCCGTTCTGAAACGGAATCAGGACTTCGTCCATCAGCGGCATGGTCAGGTACGGAGCGACCAGCGCGGCGGCGGTCGATGCCAGGGTCAGCAGGAATCCCACGAGCAGGGCGCCGCGATACGGCCGCGCGAACCGCCACAGGCGCAATAGCGCCCAGGTGGAGGGCGGCTTGTTCTGGGGCGTGGGATTGCCGCCCATGCTTGCGCCGGCGGATACGCCGGCGGTCGCTGCGCCGGGGCGCTGCTTGCGCAGCCGGTTGAATGTTTCCTGAAGATGGATGGCCGCCGTATTGTGCTTCAGGGTATAGCGCCAACTGCCGCGTCGTGCATGCGCATCGTGCAGCTCCAGTGTGCCGACGCCGGCATGATCATGGTGCTGCATCTTCAAGCCCGGCTCCAGCGGCCACGACCGCCAGTCCGAATCCTCCGCCTCTTTTGCGAGCAGCCGCTGGTCCGTCAGGACGATGAGCCCTTCCGAATACCGCAATTGCGTGCTCAGATCGGTTAGCAGCCACGCGACGATGGTTTCGTCCTCTGCCAGTCGGTCGGATAGGGCGCCGCGCCAGTTGCCGGGCAGCCCGGAATGGCCAGTGCCGCTATTGCTTGATGTCGTACTCATGGGGTCACGCGTGATTCAGGTGCGCTATTGTCACGTTGAATGCTCTTCGCGGGTTGAGCCGGTGCCATCCATTGTGGTTTTTTTGCCTCTGACACAGCAATTTTCTTCCTCTATGCCTCGGTTGGCAAACACATTCGTGGGCATTTGCCGTTAAATACTCACCATTCGCTATCGCGAGTCTCGTTCTTCTCCGGATTTCCCTTTCAAGATGCAGACGAAAAACATTGAGTTCACCAATATGGTGATGTTGCGCGGCCCCAACATCTGGGCGTACCGCCCGGTGATCGAAGCATGGGTTGATATTGGGGAACTGGAGGACTATCCGTCCAACCTCATACCGGGCTTTTACGAACGCCTGGTCGAGTGGCTGCCGACGCTCATCGAGCATCGCTGCAGCGTCGGCGAGCGGGGCGGATTTCTGCAGCGCCTGCGACAGGGCACTTGGCCGGCCCATATCCTCGAGCATGTGACCCTCGAATTGCAGGGCCTGGCAGGCATGCCGGGCGGCCTGGGGCGCGCCCGCGAAACCCCCGTACGCGGCGTGTACAAAGTGATCGTTCGGGCCTGGCACGAAGAGTTGACGCGCCAAGCCTTGTATTGCGCGCGCGATCTCGTGATGGCTGCCATACAGGACAAGCCTTACGATGTGCAGGGCTGTGTCGAGAAGCTGCGTGAACTGGCGGAAGAATTGCGCCTGGGCCCGAGCACTGGCTGTATCGTGGAAGCCGCCGACGACCGCGACATTCCGACGATACGCTTGAGCGAAGCCAACCTGGTGCAACTGGGCTACGGTGCGCGCCAGCGCCGGATCTGGACGGCAGAAACGGATCGCACCAGCGCGATCGCGGAAAGCATCTCGCGCAACAAGGACCTGACCAAGGACTTGCTGCATGCATGCGGCGTTCCGGTGCCTGAAGGGTGTGTGGTCGACAGCGTCGAGGCTGCCTGGGAAGCGGCACAGGACATCGGAATGCCTGTCGTCGTAAAACCAACCGACGGCAACCACGGCCGGGGCGTATTCACCAACTTGAACAATCGGGAAGAGATCGAGACCGCCTATGCCGTTGCCGTCGACGAAGGTAGCGGCGTGGTCGTCGAACGCTTCGTGCAAGGCGACGAGCATCGTCTTCTGGTGGTCGGCGGCCGGATGGTCGCGGCCGCCCGCGGCGACGCGGCGGTGGTGGTGGGCGATGGCGCAAGCACGGTCGAAGAGCTCATTGAAACTCAGCTGAACTCCGATCCGCGGCGTGGTCGCGATGAAGATCACCCGCTCAATCTCATCCGCCTGGATTCCGCGGCGCGTCTCGAACTCGTGCGCCAGAATCTTAGCGCGACCGCGGTGCCCGCCGCCGGCGTGACGGTGCTCATACAGCGCAACGGCAATGTATCCATAGACGTGACCGACGCCGTGCATCCCAGCGTAGCCGCGGCGGTGGAACTGGCCGCGCGGGTGGTGGGCCTGGATATCGCCGGCGTGGATCTGGTGGCTGAAGACATCTCGAAGCCGCTGGATGAACAGCGCGGCGCCGTCGTCGAAGTGAACGCCGGGCCGGGGCTGCTCATGCACCTGAAGCCCGCTGCGGGCAAGCCGCGGCCGGTCGGCCGCGCCATCGTTGATCATCTTTTCCCGGAGGGCGATACCGGCCACATACCGATAGTCGGCATCAGCGGCAGCAAAGGCAAGACGAGCGTGGCGCGCATCGTGGCGTGGCTGACGCAGCTTTCCGGTGCTTATACCGGGCTGGCCTGCAGCCAGGGCTTGTTCTTTGGCCGCCGGCATGTGCAGAAAGAGGATGGCGCCAACTGGGATGCCGCCCGCAGGGTGTTGTTGAACCGTGCGGTGCAGGCAGGCATCATTGAAAACGGTGCGCGCACGATACTTGGCGAGGGCCTGGCCTACGATCGTTGTCAGATCGGGATCGTGACCAACATCGATCCCGACGACGTGTTTCCGGAGCTGTACATGGGCGACATGGATCAGATGCTCAAGGTCTACCGGACGCAGGTCGATGTCGTCCTGCCTGAAGGCGCGGCGATATTGAACGCGGACGATGCGGCCGTGGCGGACATGGCCGGGCTGTGCGACGGATCGGTGGTGTTCTTCGGCCTGTCTCCCGATGATGGCGTCATTTCGTCGCACCGGCATGCGGGGGGGCGCACCGTATCCGTCCGGCATGGCCAGGTCGTCATGGCCCAGGGCCTGAATGAAACCGTTCTTACCGACCTGGCGTCCATCCCCTCTTTGGCCGGCTGCGACCGGGGGGTCGCATTGAGCAACATGCTGGCGGCGGTGGCTGCGGCCTGGGCGCTGGGCATGGGCAGAGACGTAATACGGATAGGCGTGGAAACATTCGGCGTGGATGCCGCGGCGGCGTCCGATGCCGTCCAGGCCTCCAGCGACGTGCCGGCCTGAGCACGTGCCCAAGGCCCGCATGGGCCGGGTACGCAGCATATCGATCATCTTGGCAACAAGGACAATCATCTGATGGAAGTTTCCCGTGTACGCGCGCTGCGCGGTCCGAATCTCTGGTGCCGCCAGACTGTCATCGAAGCAATCGTTTCATGCACTGAGGCCGAGCGCGCGATCAGTGATATCGATGCCTTCGAGATCCGGCTTCGAGCGCGCTTTCCCGACGTCGATATCTTGCGTTCCACCAGCCAGGAACCTGCGAATTCGCTGGCTCACGCACTGGCCTACGCGGCGCTCAGGCTGCAGTCGCAAGCCGGCAGCCCGGTTGCGTTCAGCCGGGCCACGCCGACCATCGAGCCGGGCGTATACCAGGTTGTCGTCGAGTACAGCGAAGAAGCGGTCGGCCGCCTGGCTTTCGACCTCGCCCAGCAGCTATGCGTGGCAGCCATGCAGGATCTGCCGTTCGATGTAAGCGCCGGTTTGTCGCAGCTGCGCGAATTGAATGAGGATATCCGACTGGGGCCCAGCACGGGTTCGATCGTGCAGGCGGCGATCAGGCGGGGGATTCCGTATCGAAGGCTTACTGAAGGCAGCCTCGTGCAGTTTGGATGGGGCAGCCGGCAGCGCAGGATACAGGCCGCCGAGACGGACAGCAGCAGCGCGATTGCCGAAGAAATCGCCCAGGACAAGGAGCTCACTAAACGCTTGCTGGCCGCGGCCGGCGTACCGGTTCCGATCGGCCGCTGCGTCGACAATGCGGAAGAGGCCTGGCTGGCGGCGTCGGAAATAGGCGCTCCAGTCGTGCTCAAGCCGCGCGACGGCAGCCAGGGGCGAGGCGTGACGGTCAATATCCAGACCCGCGAACAGGTCCTGGCGGCCTATGCCGTGGCGGCGGAGATCACGCGCGACGTCATCGTGGAACGCTATTATCCCGGCCATGATTTTCGCTTGCTGGTGGTGGGCGACAAGCTGGTGGCGGCAGCCCGGCGGGATCCGCCTCAGGTCATCGGTGATGGAGAGCGCAGCATCGCACAGCTCGTTGCGCAGATCAATGCGGACCCGCTGCGCGGCGAGGGCCACGGTAGCTCGCTCACCAAGATCCGGCTGGACGACATTGCGCTGGCCACCATGGCGGCGCAGAACTATGGCGCGGATTCCATCCCCGAAAAGGGCGTGCTGGTCACTTTGCGCAACAATGCCAACCTCAGCACCGGCGGCACAGCCACCGATGTGACCGACCATGTGCATCCCGAGCTGGCGGCCACCGCGGTGGCCGCCGCCCAGATGGTGGGCCTGGACATCTGCGGCATCGACCTGGTCAGCGAAAACGTGTATGACTCGCTCGACAAGCAGTCCGGATGCATCGTGGAGGTCAACGCCGCGCCGGGGTTGCGCATGCACCTGACCCCGTCTTTCGGCAAAGGCAGGGCCGTCGGCGACGCCATCATCGACAGCATGTTTCCCGATGGCGGCAACGCCAGGATTCCGGTCGTGGCCGTGGCGGGCACCAACGGCAAGACCACAACGGTCCGGCTCATCGCGCATCTCATCGCCACCACCGGCCTGCGTGTGGGCATGACTAATTCCGACGGTGTCTACATCGGCCGGGGACGCATAGATACCGGCGACTGCAGCGGGCCGCGCAGCGCGCGCAATGTGCTGCTTCATCCCGATGTCGATGCGGCCGTGTTCGAGACTGCCAGGGGCGGCGTGCTGCGCGAAGGCCTCGGTTTCGACCGTTGCGACGTTGCCGTGGTCACGAATGTGGGATCGGGCGATCATCTGGGATTGAACTTCATCAGCACGGTGGAGGACCTGGCCATTGTCAAGCGGGTGATCGTCGAGAACGTCGCCCCGGGCGGCTATGCCGTCCTCAATGCCGCAGACCCCTTCGTTGCGGCCATGGCTGACAACTGTCCCGGCTCCATCATTTATTTTGCGCAGGATCGCAATCATCCAGTGCTTGCGACGCATCGCGCTCAAGGCCGGCGTTCCGTCTATGTGGAAGGCGGCGCGGTGGTCCTGGCCGAAGACGGCTTCGAGCATCGGATCGATCTCTCCGCCATACCGCTGGTACGCAACGGCGCCATCGGCTTTCAAGTGGACAACGCCATGGCGGCGCTGGCTGCGGCATGGGCGCTGGGCCTGGACTGGGCCAGCGTGCGGGCGGGGGCTGCGTCGTTCGTCAATGACGCCGGCACCGCGCCGGGCCGATTCAACGTCTTTTCATATCGGGGCGCGACGCTGATCGCCGATTACGGCCATAACCCGGATGCCATATCGGCGCTCGTGCAGGCTGTCGACGCGATGCCGGCACACCGGCGCAGTGTCGTGATCAGCGGCGCCGGAGACCGGCGCGATATCGACATCCGCCGGCAGACCGAGATTCTTGGCGATGCCTTCGACGACGTGATTCTCTACGAGGACATGTGCCAGCGCGGACGCGCGGACGGCGAGGTGCTGGCCTTGTTGCGGGAGGGGCTGACCAACGCCCGCCGAGCCACCAACGTGCAGGAAATGCGTGGTGAGTTTCTCGCCATCGATACCGCGCTGGCCAGGCTGCAGCCGGGAGATCTTTGCCTGATCCTCATCGATCAGGTCGAACAGGCCCTGGCCCATATTTCGGCTCGCATCGCGGCGTCCTGACGATCTGTTACACAAGCCATATCCGGTGGCTTGATCGTGGCGCCCGGCGGACCATAATGAGTGTTCGAGAGGGGGCAGAGGGGTCAGACCTAGCGGTCAGACCCATTGGGTCTGACCCCAAAACGACAGTCAGGGGGTCTGACCCCTTCCATCAACAGCCTGGGGTCAGACCCGTGGGTCTGACCCCTCCCATCCAGGAGCGAGATCATGCCGGCAAAATCCCAGGCCCAGCAGAAAGCAGCGGGCGCGGCTTTGTCCGCCAAGCGTGGCGACACCAAAGTCAAAGACCTGAAAGGCCCCTCCAAGTCCATGTACAAGTCGATGTCCGAAAAGGAGCTCGATGACATGGCGTCTACCAAGCGGAAAGGCAAGCCGGAGCACAAGTCGTGAGGGGTCAGACCCCGCATGGGGTCAGACCCCGGGCTCTGTCCGCGTTTCTTGCGGGGTCAGACCCGATGGGTCTGACCCCCTGAAGCGTCACGAGTCAACACGGGGTCAGACCCTGTTCAGGGTCTGACCCCTTGGAGCCGCTCGTCAGAATATCCCAGACTTGGCGAGTGGCTTCCGCATACGAGGCTTGTGGATTGCGATACAGGCCCAACTCGAACTCCACGCATTTCAGGCCGGGCGTGCCGGCCAAGGACAACAGTTCGCCCGACTCGAGTTCGCGCCGGACGAGGCTGCGTGGCAGCCATGCCATGCCAAGTCCGGACTTTGCCATTTCCTTGACGCCCGCCAGGAAAATCGATTCATGCACGATCTCGATGGGGCTCTTCGTGGGCAGTGTGCCCAGGCACGCGCGCTGAACGACGCGTCCCATGAAGCTGTCTTGCGGAAAGCCCAGTAGCTTGAGCGGCTGCCCGCTGCGCGGCACATGCGCAGGCGTGCCGTCGGCGAGACGGGCGGAAATCGGAACCAAGGTTTCCGTGCCTATGGGATGGCGGCATGCGTTGGGCACCCGGTTGCGCAGCAAATCGTCTTTTTCTTCCATGCAAAGCAAGAGATCGACCTGTCCCAGCATGAACGCCGCCACGCATTCGTCGCGATTTTCAGAGCGTACGTTGAAATCGATATGCGAAATGCCATGATCGTTCAATTGCTGGAGCAGGCCAGGAAGCAAGGTGATGGTCAACGAGTGCTGGGTGGCAAGCGTGACCCGCGCCTGATAGGCGCTTTCGGACTGGATGCGATTGCGCAGCTGATTCATGTCGTGCAGCAGCGTCCGGAATGCGGAGATATGCCGTTCTCCTATAGGGGTCAGGCGGATGGGCTGGCTGCGCCGATCGATGAGCTCGGTGTTCAGCCATGCTTCAAACAACTGTATGCGGCGTGAAAAAGCCGGCTGGGTTACGTTGCGCAGCACTGCCGCCCGCGAAAATGTGCCGGCTTCCGCAAGAGCGATCAGATCTTCAAGCCAGGCCATTTTCATTGCGTGTCCTCCGACGTTATGCAAATAATGCATGACGGAACAATAAATTGGTATTAGGCAAATCACCGAGCGCTCAGTACCATGGCCTCCATACTTGTAACAGGAGTTGAGTGCCATGCACCTTGCTGCTTATCCCCGTATCCGTCTCGGCCATTTCCCGACGCCGCTCGAATTCATGCCACGATTGACCGCGCATCTGGGTGGACCGAATCTTTACATCAAGCGTGACGACTGCACCGGGCTGGCGACGGGCGGAAACAAGACCCGCAAGCTGGAGTTCCTCGCGGCCGAGGCGCTGGCGCAGGGCGCCGACACGCTGATCACCCAGGGCGCCGTGCAGTCCAATCATGCGCGCCAGACCGCCGCCGCCGCCGCGAGGCTGGGGCTGAAGTGCAAGATACTTCTTGAAGAGCGGGTCAGCGATGCCAGCCCCGAATACGACCAGTCAGGGAACGTACTGCTCGACCGCCTGCTGGGCGGCGATATCGTGGCGCGTTATCCGGCCGGCACGAACATGCAGGCTGAAATGGAAAAGCTGGCCGATGCCCTCCGCGGTGACGGGCATAAACCCTATGTCATTCCCGGCGGAGGATCCAATCCGGTGGGCGCGCTGGGGTACGTGGCATGCGCCCAGGAGCTGCTCAATCAATCTTTCGAACAGGAACTGCGCATCGATCATGTCGTACACGCCACGGGCAGTACGGGAACCCAGGCGGGGTTGGTCGTGGGGTTGCGCGCAAGCAATAGCGGAATACCCGTATATGGCGTCAGTGTGCGTGCACAAAGGGATATCCAGGAGGACAATGTCTGGCGGCTCGTGCAGAATACGCTTGACTTCATGGGTCTTCCGGCGTCTTCGGTGGACCGCAGCGATGTCGTGGCAAATTCCGATTTTGTGGGCGCCGGTTATGGCGTACCTACGGATGCAATGGTGGAAGCAATACGTCTGACGGCCGAGCACGAGGCCATCTTGCTGGATCCGGTGTACTCGGGCAAGGGTATGGCCGGGCTGATCGCTCTGATCCGCTCCGGTCATTTCAAGAAGGGCGAGAACGTGGTGTTTGTGCACACTGGCGGAGCAGTCGGCCTTTACGGCTATCGCCAGATTTTTTAAGCATACCAAGGAGTTCTAGACATGAAAAAAAGTGCTTTGACTTGTTTGACCGCTTTGGCAGTGATGCTTGCTGCGCCCGTGTACGCGGACGGCCGGCTGGAAAAAATCAAATCGTCCGGTGAAATCGCCCTGGGCCACCGTGATTCGTCCATTCCTTTTTCCTATCTGGACGACAAGCAGCAGCCCATCGGGTATTCGCTTGACATCTGCTACAAGATCATCGATGCCGTGAAGGCCAAGATCGGCGTGGACAAGCTCAACATCAAGCTGGTCCCTGTGACGTCCTCCACCCGCATTCCGCTCCTGGCCAACGGCACGGTGGACATGAACTGCGGTTCGTCCACCAACACCATAGAACGGCAGGCCCAGGTATGGTTCGCACCCACCACTTTTGTGACGGCGACGCGCTTCCTGGCCTTGAAGTCCTCCAACTTGAACAAGCTTGAAGACTTCAAGGGCAAGACCGTGGTTTCCACGGCCGGCACCAGCAATATACGGTGGCTGACCGGCGCGAATGAACAGCAGAAGCTCAACATGAACATCATCGCCGCCAAGGACCACGCCGAGGCGCAGCTGACGGTCAGCAGCGGGCGTGCGGCGGCATTCTTCATGGACGACATCCTGCTCGCCGGCCTGGTGGCTACGTCCAGGAATCCTTCCGAATGGATGATCAGCCAGGATGCCTACACCATCGAACCCTATGCGCTCATGATCCCCAAGGATGATCCGGAGTTCAAGAAGATCGTCGACGACACCATCAAGGGCATGATGAAGGACGGCTCGCTGGCGGCGCTCTACAAGAAATGGTTCGAGTCTCCCATTCCGCCCAAGAATGTAAACCTGAATCTTCCCATGAGCGAACAGCTCAAGAAAGTGGTTGCCAACCCGACGGACTCGGCGGATCCCAACGATTACAAATAATCGTTGCCGTTCAGGCGCGCATCGCGCGCGCCCGGCCCACCGCGCAGTGCGGCTGTGCGGTGGGCATTTGGTGTCACAGCTGTTCCGGAGCACAGTATGAATTACAACTGGAATTGGTCCGTATTCTTCAATGAGGCGCCAGGCGGCGTCACTTATATGGAGACCCTTCTCTGGGGGCTTGCATGGACCGTGGGCACGGCATGCCTGTCCTGGATACTGGCATTGTCCATGGGAACGATCGTGGGCGTGGCTCGCACGACGCAAATCGGCTGGGCCCGGCGATTGGGCACGGCGTATGTCGAGCTGCTGCGCAATATTCCCCTGCTGGTGCAGATGTTCTTGTGGTATTTCGTCATGCCGGAGCTGGTCCCGCGCGCGCTTGGAGACGCGATCAAGCAGATCGCTCCCCCGTGGGGCATCTTCCTGCCTGCGGTTCTCTGCCTGGGGTTCTACACTTCTTCGCGCGTGGCCGAACAGGTCAGGGCCGGCATCGAATCGCTGCCGGTGGGCCAGCGCATGGCCGCCACCGCGCTGGGCATGAAGCAGGTGCAAGTATATCGATACGTCCTTCTGCCAAGCTCATTCCGGATCATCCTGCCGCCATTGACATCTGAACTGCTGAATCTCATCAAGAATACATCCGTGGCGTTCACGATCGGGCTGTTCGAGCTCGTTGGGGCGGCACGATCCATGCAGGAATTCAGCTTCCAGGTCTTTGAAACCTTCGCCATGGCGACGCTCTTTTATCTCATCCTCAATCTCATCGTGGTCAAGGCCATGAGCCTGATCGAGCGCCGGATGGCGGTGCCGGGATTCTTCGGACCGGCCTCCTCGACCAAGGAGAGCGCGGCATGAACGGATTCGATTTCGATGTCATCCAGCGGTCCTGGGTCTATCTGTTCCAGGACGGCATGGTTTTCACGATCAAGCTGACGCTGTTTTCCGCGATCGGCGGACTGGTGCTGGGCACTTTGCTGGCCTTGTGCCGCCTGTCCGGCATCAAGCCGCTGGCCTGGGCGGCGGGCACCTATGTGAACCTGCTGCGGGCCTTGCCTCTGATCCTGGTCATCTTCTGGTTCTATTTTTTGGTGCCTTACATCGGCGCATGGGTCACCGGAGCCAGCCGGCCCATATCGGTGGGCGGCTTCACGTCGGCCCTGGTCACCTTCACCTTGTTCGAGGCCGCCTATTTTTGCGAAATCATGAGGGCCGGCATACAGTCGGTGCCGCGTGGGCAGCTGTCCGCCGGCTATGCGCTGGGCATGACTTATTGGCAGGTCATGGGCAAGGTGGTGCTGCCGCAGGCGTTTCGCAACATGACGCCCATACTGCTGACGCAGACCATCGTGCTGTTCCAGGATACCTCCCTGGTTTATGTGCTGTCCCTGACCGACTTCCTGGGCGCCGCCACCAAGGTGGCCCAGCGGGATGGCAGGCTGATAGAAATGTACTTGTTCGTGGCCGTGGTGTATTTCATCATGAGCTATTCCGCATCGCTGCTGGTCCGCCGCCTGCGCGAGCGCACCAGCATTGCGCGATAAGATTCGAAAGACTAGCAGGAGCCTGAATGATAGAAATCAAGCGCGTCAGCAAATGGTACGGGGCGACCCAGGTGCTGGATGAATGTTCCACTCAAGTGTCCAATGGCGAAGTGGTGGTCGTATGCGGCCCTTCCGGATCCGGCAAATCCACGCTGATCAAGACGGTCAACGGCCTGGAGCCCTTTCAAAAGGGCGAGATCCTGGTGGATGGGGTGTCGGTGGGCGCGCCGGAAACCAATCTGCCCAAGCTTCGCGCACGCATCGGCATGGTCTTCCAGAGTTTCGAGCTTTTTCCCCACCTGTCGGTGACGCAGAATCTCGCCCTGGCCCAGACCAAGGTGCTGGGCCGCAGCCAGGATGAAGCCGTCGCACGGGGCGGCAAGCTGCTGGAGCGTGTGGGCCTGTTGGCCCACAAGGACAAATTCCCGGGCCAGTTGTCGGGCGGCCAGCAGCAGCGCGTGGCCATCGCGCGCGCCCTGGCGATGGACCCGATCGCCATGCTGTTCGACGAACCGACCTCCGCGCTCGACCCCGAAATGGTCAACGAGGTGCTCGACGTCATGGTCGACCTTGCCCGCGAAGGCATGACCATGATGGTCGTCACCCATGAAATGGGATTCGCCCGCAAGGTGGCCGACCGCGTCGTCTTCATGGACGCCGGCAAAATCGTCGAGGATTGCGACAGCGAAGCGTTCTTCGGACAGCTCGAAGAGCGCTCGCCGCGCGCGCAGCAATTCCTCTCCAAGATCCTGCATCACTGAGGGGTCAGACCCCGTCTGCGAAGAACGGCGGCCCGACAGGGGTCAGACCCTGTACAGGGTCTGACCCCAACGTCCTTGCAAGAAACGGGGTCTGACCCCATGTCGCCGCCGGGTCGCGCCTGAACCAGCCGGTCAGGCTCCAGCGCGTACGCTTGCAGGGCCGTACTTCATGTAGGATGGTATCGCTTCTGAACAGCGCGAGGCGGCCCGGCTGGGGCAGGATGCGCGTCATCTCCTGGCCGCTGTCCGGGCAATACAGGCAGAGCTCGCCTTCATCCTCCGGTGTCCATTGCGAATTCAGGTACAGCACGAGCGAGATCTTCCGATGGGGCTGGCCCTGATGCTGATCCATGTGCTTTTTATAGCCTTGTCCCGCCGGATAACGGGCGAAATGGAATTCGGCGTTATTGAGGCCCAGAAAAAAATGGCGGTTCAGCTCGCCGCGCCAGGCTTCGGTGAGCGCAAGAAAACGCGCCGTTGCTCCCTGGGCCTGTTCCGGCTCCAGCCAGCATATGGAGTCGCCCCGAATGTCGGTGTGGGTCGAAACCTGGGCTCCATGGCCGATGCTCGCCTGGCGGAAGCGACCCTGGTCCCAGTCCTGTGTGCATCGGGCGCGCAACTGATTGCATAGCTGTGGGTCGATCAGGCCGTCTGAAACGGCCCAACCCTGGTCGGCCAGGGATTCCAGCAACAGCTCATGCGGCTGCATGATGCGCCGCCGTCTCGATTCGATTTAGGTCCATAGGGGTCCTGTGGTTCGTGGCATGCGCCGCTAAAGGCCATGCGTAGAACCGGTGCGACGGTTAAAGGCGGAAAAAGAGGGGGTAAAATTATAAAACACTTATCAATTTACGGTAGTAAGGAGCTTCCATGTTCTTGAAGAACGCATGGTATGTGGCTGCCAGCGATCACGAGATCGGTCGCCGGCTGCATCCATGCAAGGTCTTGGGCGAAGACGTCGTCCTGTATCGCAAGCAGAACGGCGCCGTGGCTGCGCTTGAAGACGCCTGTCCGCATCGCAAGCTGCCCTTGTCCATGGGCCGTTTGCTGGACAACGACGGCGTCGAATGTGGATACCACGGCCTGGTCTTCGACTGTTCCGGCAGTTGCGTGAAAGCGCCCGGCATGGCGAAGCCGGCCAAGCAGGCCGTCGTGCGCAGCTATCCCGTGGCGGAACGCTATGGCCTGGTATGGATATGGATGGGCGACCCTGACAAGGCGGATCCGGACGACATCCTGAACGTGGAGCACTGGGGCGATCCCACATGGGGCGTCAATCGCGGCGACGCCATGACGGTGAATTGCAATTACCTTTATCTGACCGACAACCTGCTCGACCCGTCGCATGTGTCCTGGGTGCACCAGACTTCTTTCGGCAACTCGGATATCGTCGGCCACCCGCTGCAAACCCAGGTCGACGAAGACCGTGTGCTGGTGTCGCGCTGGATGAAGAACGTGGAAGTGGCGCCTTTCTACGCCAAGTTCGTCAAGTTTTCTGGAAACTGCGACCGGAAGCAGCATTACGAGATTCGGGTGCCATCCCACGCCGTGATCAAGGCCATTTTCACGCCGGCCGGCACGGCGAGCGATACCGAACCCTTCCATCCCGATGTATTCCTGATGGATTCCTATAATTTCCTCACGCCTGTCGACGAGTCGACGACCCGCTACTTCTGGTTCCAGCTGCGCAATTTCAGCCCCGATGACGAAGAAGTCTCCAGGCAGTTCGCCCGCGACGTGCGGCACGCTTTCGAAGAGGATCGCGTCGTGCTCGAGGCCGTCCATGCCGGCATGGCCAAGAGTCCCTCAAGGCTCAACCTGCCGCAGGACGCGGGTCCGCTGCGCTTCCGGCAGAAGGTCCAGGCCTTGATCGACGCCGAGCGCTCGGGCGCGCCGGTGCCGGCCTGAGGCGGCCGTCCATTTTTTATGCATGACAGACAATAACGTTGACAGCGAGGGTGGAGATGACGACAGGCGAGTGGATAGTGCTGGGCATATTCGGTGTAGGATTGGCGTGCTCTTTTTCCTTGTTTTGGTGGCTCATACGCAACGTGCGGCGCGATCAGCGCCGTAAGGACTAATTTGCGGTAATCTAAAGAGTTGGCAATCTTTGCTCTTTATCGGGAATTTTCAGAAACCATGGATTCGTACACCCATCCTTATACTTTTTCGCAACGCGCGCAGCAGCTGACCAGTTCGACGATCCGGGAAATCCTGAAAGTCACCGAGCGGCCCGAAATCATCTCTTTTGCCGGCGGGTTGCCCGCGCCGCAAGGTTTTCCGGTCGACGTCATCAACGATGCGTTTGCCCGCGTGCTGGCCCAGAACGGCCGGTCGGCGCTTCAATACGGCCCCACCGAAGGGTATGCACCGCTGCGCGCCTGGGTGGCGGAAGACCTGAAGCGAGTCGGGGCAGATGTGTCGCCCGATGAAATCCTCATCGTGTCCGGCTCGCAACAAGCGCTCGACATGCTGGGCAAGCTGTTCATCGATCCCGGCAGCAAGGTGCTGGTCGAGGCGCCCAGCTACCTGGGTGCGCTGCAGTCCTTTTCCCTGTTCGAACCCACCTACGTGGCCGTGCCCACCGACGAAGGCGGCCTGATTCCCGAAGGCCTGACTGCCGAAAGCGCGGCCGGCGCGCGGTTCATCTACGCGCTGCCCAATTTCCAGAATCCCACCGGGCTTACGCTCAGTCTCGAACGCCGGCGCGCCTTGGCGGAGCGCTGTGCGGCGCTGCAGATTCCCATCATCGAAGACGACCCCTATGGCGAACTCCGCTACGCCGGCGAAGCCTTGCCCGGCCTGCTGGGCATCGGACGCGAGGTGGGCGCCACCGTCATCCGGTTGGGAACATTCTCCAAGGTGCTGGCGCCGGGCCTGAGGCTGGGTTATATCGCCGCGCCCCGTCACATCATAGCCAAGCTGGTGCAAATCAAACAGGCCACCGATCTGCACACGGCCACCCTGACCCAGATGGCGGTATATGAAACCATCAAGGGCGGCTTCCTGACCCAGCATCTGCCCATGGTGCGCGAGTTGTACAAGCAGCAGTGCGGCTACATGCTGGACGCGATGGCCGAACATTTTCCGTCGACCGCAAGCTGGACACGCCCCGAAGGCGGCATGTTCATCTGGGTGACCTTGCCGGAGCACATCGACGGCACCAAGCTGCTGGCACGCGCCATCGAACGCAACGTGGCCTTCGTGCCCGGCGAACCCTTCTATGCGGGGGCGGGCGGCAAGTCCAACACCTTGCGCCTTAGCTTCGTTACCGTACCCGAGGAAAAGATCCGCGCCGGTATTGCCATACTGGGGCAACTGATCAAGGAAAGCTGATCCGAGATGGCGTCACCCAAGTCCGGATCCCCGCAGCCCGAACACCTGGGCAAGCTGCTCGAGCCGGCTGCGCCCGGCACTCCCGATCTGGCCGACATGCGGCCGGACGACTGGGTCGAGCGCTGGCTGCCCCGTTCGTGGGGGCCCTACGCGCGGCTGTGCCGCCTGGACCGGCCGGTGGGAACATGGCTGACGCTGCTGCCCTGCCTGGCCGCGCTCGTGCAAGCCGCGGACGGCTGGCCCACCTTATTCCGGCTGTTCATTTTTTCGCTGGGCGCGTTGCTGATGCGCGGCATCGGGTGCTGCTTCAACGACATCTTCGATCGCGATATCGACAAGATGGTCGAGCGCACGCGTTTCCGGCCACTGACCAGCGGGCAGCTCAGCCTGCGCAACGCCCTATGGTTCGTGCTGGCGCAACTGGCGGTCTGCGCCTTGCTGCTGCTGGCGCTGAACGAATACAGCCGATGGCTTGCCGTCGCCCTGGTGCCCATCGTGATCGTGTACCCGCTATGCAAGCGTTTTACCTACTGGCCGCAGGTGGTGCTGGGCATAGGGTTCAACTGGGGCATGCTCATGGCCTGGTCCGACACGCAGAACACCGTTCCCCTGGCAGCGGTCGCCCTGTGGCTGGGCGCCGTGCTGTGGCAGGTCGGCTATGACTCCATCTATGCATACGTCGATGTCCGCGATGATCTCAAGCTGGGCCTGCATTCCACCGCCATGCGGTTCGCCGGCAAAGGCAAGATCTGGATCAGCGGGTTCTATATTGCAACGATCGTGCTGTGGGTGGCGGGCGGCTGGTCCATGGGCATGGATTGGCCTTATTACGTGGTCATGGCCGCGATCGCGGGCCACTTCATCTGGCAGATGAGGGTCTTCAGCCTGGCGCACCCCGACCGCAATTTCATGCTTTTCCGTGCCAATATGGCGGTGGGCGTGCTCCTGCTGGTCGCCGCTCTTGCCGGAACCGTCCTGGTGTAAGGGGTCAGACCCCGTACGGGGTCTGACCCCATAACCCATCGCCCGAGGGGTCAGACCCCACATGGGGTCTGACCCCAAAAATCGTCGGCCGAAGGGGACAGACCCCGCATGGGGTCTGTCCCCATGGATCTTTTTCCGTGCCACGTGCGACAATCTACGCCGTTTCTTCTATAAGACAGACGAATGATCAGCTTCCTCGAATATCTGGCAACGGCGCTTTTTGCGATCGCAATCATCCATACCTTTTCGGTGCCTGTCTTTGCGCGCCTGGCCAATCGGGGCGGCGCGCATGCCGGGCTTTGGCATCTGTTGTCGGAAGTCGAAGCGGTATTCGGCGTATGGGCCTGCGTGCTGCTCGCAGTGATGGCGCTGCTGTCGGGCGTGAGCGAGACGGTAAGCTACATCGATACGCGCAACTTCACGGAACCGGCCTTTGTTTTCGCCATCATGGTGGTCGCGGCCAGCAGGCCCATCCTCGAGCTCGTGGGCAAGCTGATTCGCGTGATTGCGCGTTCGCTGCCCATGAAGCGCGAACTGGCCATGTACTTCGTCATCATGTCGGTGGTGCCCCTGACCGGCTCTCTCATCACGGAACCGGCCGCGATGACGCTTGCGGCGTTGTTGCTGCGCGATGCCTATTTCGGCCGCAGCGAGCAGGCGGGCTTCAAGTACCTCACGCTCGGCGTGCTGTTCGTGAACATCTCCATCGGCGGCGTCCTTACCGCGTATGCCGCGCCGCCCGTGCTCATGGTGGCACAAACGTTCGGCTGGGATTCCGCCTACATGGCAACGCATTTCGGCTGGCGCGCGGTCGCCGCCGTGTTCATCAACGCGGGCGTGCTGACCCTGGTGTGCAGCAGGCACCTGCTTGACGGCACCATAGGGGGCGGGCACGCGCAGGAAGCAGCCGACCAGCGTCCGTCCGTCCCCTGGATAGTCATCGCCATCCATACCGTCTTTCTGGTCGGCGTCGTCCTGTCCGCCCATCATCCGGTGATTTTCCTGGGCTTCCTCATGCTGTTCATCGGTTATGCGCATGCGTACAAGCGCCATCAGAATCCGCTGCTGATACGGGAAGGCCTGATGGTGGGTTTTTTCCTTGCGGGGCTGGTCGTGCTGGGCGGTTTGCAGAAATGGTGGCTGCAGGATCTTCTGGCCGGCCTCTCGCCCATTGTCCTGTACTGGGGGGCGACCGCCCTGACCGCGGTCACCGATAATGCGGCGCTCACGTATCTAGGTTCTCTGGTGGAAGGCACGAGCGAACTCTGGCGCTATATGCTGGTGGCGGGGGCCGTCACCGGGGGCGGCTTGACCGTGATCGCCAATGCGCCGAACCCGGCGGGCTTCGCCATCCTGAAGGGTTGTTTCCCGGATGGCGCGATTTCGCCCTTGAAGTTGCTGCTCGCAGCGGCGGTGCCTACGCTGGTGGCGGCGGCCATGTTCATGCTCCCCAACTCTTTCTAAGGCCGGCAAGCTAGGGGTCAGACCCCACATAGGGTCTGACCCCTCCACCGGTTTGCGCGTCCATCCTGAGCGAACAACGGGTGCCAGAGGCGCATTGTGGGTATTTACGGGCAAAAACGGCTAAAATTAGGCGTTTTTGTCGTACCTTTTCGTGGAACTTCGTCGTGCCTATTTACGCCTACAAGTGCAGCGCTTGCGGACACGCGCAGGACGTCCTGCAAAAAATATCCGATCCCCTGCTTACCGTTTGTCCTGAATGCAATCAGGACACCTATTCCAAACAAGTGACGGCGGCCGGTTTCCAGCTCAAGGGGTCGGGCTGGTATGTGACCGACTTCCGGAACGGAAGCGCCAGCGGGGCGGGTGCGGCACCGGCCGCGGCCTCCGGCGGCGACAGCGCCGCCAAGCCGGCGGAACCCGCCGCGGCGAGTCCCGCGTCCGCCTGATCTCAAGGCACGCATGCGTTTTTTCAAGCGATATTTCATCACCGGGCTGCTGATCTGGATTCCCCTGGTCATCACCATCTGGGTGATCGCGCTGTTGATCAGCACGCTTGAAAGCGTGGTGCCGCCTTTTCTCACCTCCCAGTCGCTGTTCGGCTTTCGCATCCCGGGTTTCCAGTTGCTGCTGGTCCTCGGGGTGGTGCTGCTGACCGGCTTGCTGGGCGCCAATTTCATCGGCGCCGCCCTGGTCGAACGCTGGGAGCAGCTTCTTGGGCGCATCCCCCTGGTGCGATCGATTTATAATTCGGTCAAGCAGGTCAGCGACACAGTGCTTGCGCCGGGTGGGCAAGCATTCCGCGAAGCCGTCCTGATCCAGTACCCTCGGCAGGGCGCCTGGACCATTGCCTTTCTTACCGGCGCGCCCAGCGGCGAGGTTGCCGAGAAACTGGCGGGCGACTATGTCAGTGTGTATGTGCCGACCACGCCCAACCCGACATCCGGTTTTTTCCTCATGCTGCCCCGGGACGACGTCCAGGTGCTCGACATGAGCGTCGATGCAGCACTGAAGTACATAGTTTCCATGGGCGTCGTAGCGCCCGTTTCCGTCAAAGGGCTCGAAGCCGGGCATGAAGCGGTGTCCATCGTCGACGCCGCCCAGCGTATCGACGAGGTCTCCCCGCGCCGGGAAGACGACGAGGCGGGCGGGCGCTGAGGCCCTGGCAGTAAGCTTTTTAATTTTAGAATTTCGGCATTTTTATATACGGAGTAATCCTTGATGCGTACCTGCTATACCGGCGAGGTCAGTAAAGAACATCTTGACCAGACAGTGACCTTGTTTGGCTGGGTCCATCGTCGCCGCGACCACGGCGGTGTGATTTTCATCGACCTGCGCGATCGGGCCGGTCTTGCCCAGGTCGTGGTCGACCCGGACAACGTCAAGGCCTTCGCGACTGCGGAAGACATACGCAACGAGTATTGCGTGCGCATCACCGGCCTGGTGCGACTGCGTCCCGAAGGGACCAGCAACCCGGAGCTCAAGTCCGGCGAAATCGAAGTCCTGTGCCGCGAAATCGAGGTCCTGAATCCGTCCGTGACGCCTCCGTTCCAGCTCGACGATGACAATCTGTCAGAGACCACCCGGTTGACGCACCGTGTGCTGGACCTGCGCCGCCCGCAGATGCAGCACAATCTGATGCTGCGCTACCGTGTGTCCATCGAAGTGCGCAAATACCTGGATCAACTGGGTTTCATCGATATCGAGACACCCATGCTGACCAAGAGCACGCCGGAAGGCGCGCGCGACTACCTGGTTCCGTCCCGCGTCAATGAGGGCCAGTTCTTCGCCTTGCCCCAATCGCCGCAGTTGTTCAAGCAGATGCTCATGGTCTCGGGCTTCGACCGCTACTACCAGATCACCAAGTGCTTCCGCGACGAAGACTTGCGCGCGGACCGCCAACCGGAATTCACGCAGATCGATTGCGAAACCTCCTTCCTCAGCGAAGAGCAGATCCGTGAAATCTTCGAGGGCATGATCCGCCATGTGTTCTCGACCGTCCAGGGCGTCGAGCTGCCGAAGGTGTTCCCCACCATGACCTGGGGCGAGGCCATGCAGCGCTATGGATCCGACAAACCCGACCTACGCGTCAAGCTCGAATTCGTCGATGTCGGCGATCTGATGCAGGACGTCGAATTCAAGGTGTTCTCCGCACCGGCCAACGATCCTGCCAGCCGCGTGGTTGCCTTGCGCATTCCCGGCGGCGCCGGCATGCCGCGCAGCGAAATCGACGCCTACACCAAGTTCGTGGGCATCTACGGCGCCAAAGGCTTGGCGTACATCAAGGTGAACGATGCCGCCTCCGTCCCCGACGGCCTGCAGTCGCCCATCGTCAAGAACATCCATGTCGATGCGCTGACCAAGCTCATCGAGCGCACCGGCGCGCAAAGCGGCGACCTGATCTTCTTCGGCGCAGACAAGGCCAAGGTCGTGAACGACGCCATCGGCGCATTGCGCGTCAAGATCGGCCATAGCGAGTTCGGCAAGGAAAACGGCTTGTTCGAAGCCGGCTGGAAGCCCTTGTGGGTCATCGACTTCCCCATGTTCGAGTACGACGAGGAAGAAGGCCGTTATTTCGCCGCGCACCATCCCTTTACCAGCCCCAAGGACGGCCACGAAGACCTGCTGGGCACCGACCCCGCCGCAGCGCTGGCCAAGGCTTACGACCTGGTGCTCAACGGCTGGGAAGTCGGCGGCGGTTCGGTGCGTATCCATCGCGCCGAAATCCAGAGCAAGGTGTTCAGCGCGCTCAATATCGGCGAAGAAGAGGCGCGCAACAAGTTCGGCTTCCTGCTGGATGCCTTGCAGTACGGCGCGCCTCCCCATGGCGGCGTGGCCTTTGGCCTGGACCGCCTGGTGACCATGATGGCCGGAGCGGAGTCCATCCGCGACGTCATCGCTTTCCCCAAGACACAGCGCGCCCAGTGCCTGCTGACGCAAGCGCCATCGCCGGTCGACGAAAAGCAGCTGCGCGAATTGCATATCCGATTGCGCAATACCGAGGTAAAGTAAGGGAAGCAATCACGCAGGGAGGGCGCAGTGTCCGTCATACGGGTCGTCAGCTACAACATTCACAAAGGCCGCTCAGCCATGGGCAGCCGGGAATCGTTGGCGGATTTGCGGCTCGGCTTGTACGGACTGCGCCCCGATCTGCTGTTTCTGCAAGAGGTCCAGGGCCGTAACGAGCAGCGCATCAGCCTGGATGCGCAACACGAGTTCCTCAGCGCCGCGCTCGACATGGAAGCCTGCTACGGCTGCAATGCCGTGCGCCAGCAGACGGATCACGGCAATGCCTTGCTGTCGCGCTATCCCATCCTCCAGCACGAAAACCAGGACATTTCCGATCACAGGCTGGAGCAGCGCGGCCTGCTGCATGCCGTGATCGAAGTCCAGGGTGTGCCCGTGCATTGTCTGGTCGTGCATCTCGGTCTTTTTGCAGGCGGCCGCTCGCGCCAGGTTGCGGCCTTGGTCGAACGCATCAAGCGCCTTGTGCCCGAAGAAGAGCCCATGCTCATCGCGGGCGACTTCAATGACTGGAGCAACCGCCTTGCGCCCTTGTTCGTGCAGCAATTGAGCCTGTACGAGGTATTTGCCATTGCGCCGCCTGACTCCATCGGACCCCGGCGCTTGCTTGGCAAGATGAACCGCCTGCGCGAAACGCTGCGCTATGGCACGAAGCCGGAACAACTGGCACAACGAATCCATGAACTGGGCAACAACGGCGCGGCCCGCATGACGCCGCCGCCACGTACTTTCCCCGCCGCATTCCCGTGGCTGCGGCTGGATCGCATCTATCAGCGCGGTTTTGCGGTGCGGAAGGCCCGGGTCCTGCAAGGCGCGCCATGGAAGCAGATTTCCGATCATGCCCCGCTGTTCGCGGAACTCGAACTCCCATGACGGCGGACACGCTCGACCCCTACCTGGATAAACAGTACAACGCCCGGGCATCGGTGCCCGATTGCCTGCCTTTCCTGAAGGAGTATGCCGACTTCAGCGCGCTGGCCAGGAAGCAGCTGCGGGGCGAACTTTCCGTGCCCTATGGCGCGCATCCCGACGAAACGCTGGATATCTTCCCCGCGCAGCGATCGAAGGCGCCGGTTTACCTGTTCATACACGGAGGATACTGGCGGGCTTTGTCCAAGGACGACTCGTCGTTCATGGCCCCGGCGTTCACGCAGGCGGGCGCGCTAGTGGTGTCGATCAATTACTCGCTTGCTCCCGCCGTGCCGGTAGCTTATATCGTCCAGCAATGCCGCCGTGCGCTGGCCTGGGTGTATCGGAATATCCATCGCTACGGCGGTGATCCGGAGCGCATCCACGTAAGCGGCAGCTCGGCGGGCGGACATCTGGCCGGCATGCTGCTGGCCGGCGGCTGGCAGCATGGCGCCGACTTGCCGGATGGCGTCATCCAAAGCGCAAGCCCGATCAGCGGCTTGTTCGATCTGCGGCCTCTGCTGCATACCCACGTCAATGCCTGGACCGCTTTCGATCTCGATACGGCCACGCTGGCCAGCCCGCTTTTTCATCTTCCCGGACGTCCATGCCCCATTCTGCTGGCCTGGGGCGAGCATGAAACCGACGAGTTCAAGCGGCAAAGCCGGATCTACGCCGCCGCATGCCGTGAGGCCGGCTGCAGCGTCCGGATGCTGGAAGTCGCGGGCGTGAACCACTTCAATATCCTGATGCAACTGAGAGACCCCGCGAGTCCCCTGTGCGAAGCCATCCTGGGGTCGATGGGCTTATAGTTCCGGGCATGGCCGCAAGGAAAGGACAGCATGGCCCAGAAAGATCAGCGCCTGAGTTGGCATGAAGACAACAAGATCGACTTGCTGCACAACGGGGGCGAATTCTTCCCGTCCCTGTGCGCCGCCATAGACGGGGCGCGGCGCAGCGTTCACCTGGAAACCTATATCTTCTGCCTCGATCGCACCGGCTTGAAAGTGCTCGATCACCTGAGCAAGGCCTGCGAACGCGGCATCAAGGTAAGGGTGGTCATCGACGGATTCGGCAGCTCCGAGCATGCGCTCGACATCGCGGGCAGGCTGGCCCGGATGGGCGCGCAGTATCGCATTTACCGGCCTGAGCCCCAGGGCTTGCGCGCCATGAGGATAGACCCGAGACGGCTGCGCCGCCTGCACCGTAAAACGGCGGTGGTGGATAATGAAATCGGCTTCGTGGGCGGCATCAATATTCTGGACGACTACGAGGATGTGCCGGATGACGGTGCCGGCCCGCTTCCCCGCTTCGATTTCGCCGTCAGGCTGGAAGGGCCCATCGTCGCCGACGTCGCCCGGGCCCAGCGTGCCTTGTGGCTGCGCATGGCATGGCGGCGCCGCGATGATTGGGCGGCGTTCTATCAGCGGCTGAAGAACTGGGGAGAATGGCGCAGGGCGCGGATCGTGAAGCCCATGGCGCGGTTCAGCCCCGGCAGGCGCGCGGCCTTCCTCCTGCGCGATAACGTCCGGTTTCGGCAGACCATTGAAAACGTGTATCTTGCCACCTTGTCCAAGGCCAGGCACGATATCCTGATCGCCAATGCCTACTTCTTTCCGGGCCGGCGCCTGCGCAAAGCCCTGGAAGAGGCTGCGCGCAGGGGCGTACGCGTGCGGCTGCTGCTGCAGGGGCGCTCCGAGTACCCGTTGCAGTACCGGGCCTGCCGCTATATGTACTGCAAGCTCATTGACGACGGCATCGAACTGTACGAGTACATGGCCAGCTATCTGCACGCCAAAGTGGCGGTCATGGACAACTGCGCCATGGTCGGATCGTCGAACCTGGACCCCTTCAGCCTCCTGCTGGCACGCGAGGGCAATGTATACGTGCAGGATCCGTCTTTCGCCGAAGAGCTCACCGAGGCGCTGGAAATGGAGATGCGGCAGAACTCGAGGCAGGTCCATGAAGAAGACCTGCAGCGCCGGGGAAGGCTGGGCCGGTGGGTCGATGCATTTTCCTACTTCATGTTGCGTGTCGGCGTGGCGATTACCGGAAAATCGTCGGAATACTGACATTGTCGTTTATCGTTTAACATCCCCCTGTCATGGCGGCCCGCAGGGCTGCCGGCATGTTCAATCTGCAATCAGGAGCACGGTATGAAAACGAAAGCAGCAATTGCCTGGAAGGCGGGCGAGCCTTTGACCATCGAGGACGTCGAGCTGGCGGGCCCGAAGGCCGGAGAGGTACTGGTCGAGATCAAGGCCACGGGTATCTGCCATACCGACTACTACACCCTGTCGGGCGCGGATCCCGAAGGCATCTTTCCCGCCATCCTGGGGCATGAAGGCGCGGGAGTCGTGCTCGAGGCCGGCCCCGGCGTCACTTCCCTGAAACCGGGCGACCACGTCATTCCGCTCTATACGCCGGAATGCCGCCAGTGCAAATCCTGCCTGTCGCGCAAGACCAATCTGTGCACGGCCATACGCGCCACACAGGGCAAGGGCCTGATGCCCGACGGCACCTCGCGCTTCACCGTGGGCGGCAAGCCGGTCCATCACTACATGGGCACGTCAACGTTTTCCAATCACATTGTGGTGCCCGAGATCGCTCTGGCCAAGATCCGCAATGACGCGCCCTTCGACAAGGTGTGCTACATAGGTTGCGGCGTGACCACCGGCCTGGGCGCCGTCCTGTTCACGGCCAAGGTGGAGGCCGGCGCCAACGTGGTCGTATTCGGCCTGGGCGGAATCGGGCTGAATGTGATCCAGGGCGCGAAGATGGTGGGCGCCGACAAGATCATCGGCGTGGACATCAACCCTGCCCGTGAAGCCATGGCAAGGCAGTTCGGCATGACCGACTTCGTCAATCCCAACGAAGTCGACAACGTGGTCGACACCATCATCCAGATGACGGACGGCGGCGCGGATTATTCCTTCGAGTGCATCGGCAACACCAAGGTGATGCGTCAGGCGCTCGAATGCTGCCATCGCGGATGGGGCCAGTCCATCATCATCGGCGTGGCCGAAGCGGGCGCCGAGATCTCCACGCGGCCTTTCCAGCTGGTTACGGGGCGCGAGTGGAAAGGCTCCGCGTTCGGCGGCGCCCGCGGCCGTACCGACGTACCCAGGATCGTCGACTGGTACATGGACGGCAAGATCAACATCGACGACCTGATCACCCATACGCTTCCGCTGGAGCGGATCAACGAAGGCTTCGACTTGATGAAGCGCGGCGAGTCCATCCGCTCCGTCGTGGTGTACTGAGTTCATTGTTCAGGAGATTCGACATGTCATCGGATAAGCTGGAACTCCTCAGCGAGCAGCGGTGTTTCGACGGGGTACAGCGTTTCTATCGCCATGATTCCACGGCCATAGGCCTGTCCATGCGGTTTTCGGCATATGTGCCGCCGCAGGCGGCGGAAGGCAGGGTCCCGGTCCTGTTCTTCCTTGCCGGGCTTACATGCACCGAAGAAACCTTCATGATCAAGGCGGGTGCGCAGCGCTTCGCCGCGCAGCACGGCCTGATGCTGGTCGCGCCCGACACCAGCCCGCGCGGTGCCGGCGTGCCCGGCGAAGATGCCGACTGGGATTTCGGAACCGGCGCCGGTTTTTACCTGGATGCCGGCCAGGAGCCCTGGAGCAAGCACTACCGCATGGAAAGCTATGTGGTCGAAGAGCTCTTCGGCATTGCGACCAGTGTCCTGCCAGGCGATGGCGCGCGGGTGGGCGTGTTCGGGCACTCCATGGGCGGACATGGCGCGCTGGTGCTTGCACAGCGCCATCCCGGCAAGTTCAAGTCGGTGTCCGCCTTCGCACCCATCGCGGCGCCTTCGCGTTGCCCATGGGGCGAGAAAGCATTCTCGGCCTATCTGGGGCCGGATCGCCAGGCATGGGCCGCCTACGATGCGTCTTTGCTGATGGAGCAATCGCAATGCCCCTTCCCGCAAGGCATACTGGTCGACCAGGGCATGGCAGACGGCTTCCTGGAACAGCAGCTGAATCCCAAGGCCTTCGAAATGGCCTGCGCCCAGGCGCAGCAGCCGCTGGTGTTGAGGCGGCACGAAGGCTACGACCACAGCTACTACTTCATCTCGACCTTCATCCAGGACCACATCGACTTCCACGCCGAGCGGCTAAGGGCGTGAGCCTTGGGGTCAGACCCCGTACGGGGTCTGACCCCTCATCCAGAACGAGCGCTTGAGGGCCCGGGGTCAGACCCCAAATAGCCTTGGGGTCAGACCCCATGCGGGGTCTGACCCCTACACTGGCTAGGCGGCCAGCCGGCCTTCGGCCCAGCGAGCAATCCGCAGCAGCGCGGGGTCGGCGGCATAGCGTCCCACCAGTTGCACCCCTACGGGCAACCCGGTGGCGCCGGTGGTCACCGGCAGCTGCACGCAGGGCAAGCCCAATAAGGTCCAGCTTCGGCAAAATAGCGGGTCGCCGGTGCTGGCCTCGAAACGGGGTGCCTCGCCTGAGGCGCCGGGCGTCAACAATAGGTCGTAGCCATTGAAGACCATGTCCATGTCCCGCCTGGCGAGCTCGGCGTTCGCCAGGTTTTCCTGGTGTCTTTGAAATGTGATGGACTCGCCGCGCTGTAGCAAGGCGGTGAGCGACGGGCTGATTTGTTCGGCGGCGGTAAGCCGTTCGTGGCTCAGCGCCTGGAACGCCTCGAATGCCATGATTTCCTGTTGTATATCCACCAGGCCGGCAAAGGAACCGGGCAGCGAGGCATCGGAAACCGTGGCCCCCGCCCGCGAAAGCGCGATGCGGGCTGATTCAAGGGCGGCCTGGGCATCTGGATCCGCCGCGTCCCACCAGGGCGTACGGCAAAGGCCGATACGGGCGGTTCCTTGCCAGTCCAGATCCAGCAGCCTTCGATCATGGGTGAGCGCGGCAACAAGCAGTGCCACGTCTTCCACGCTGCGCGCCAGGGCTCCAACGGTATCCAGGGATTCGCTGAGGCTTTTGACGCCGGCTCGCGTCACATGGTTGAAGCTGGGCTTGTACCCCACGATTCCGCAGAAAGCGGCGGGACGGACGATGGAGCCCGCTGTTTGCGTGCCGAAGGCCAGATGGCTCATGTAGTCGGCAACGGCGGCCGCCGAGCCGCTGGATGAGCCGCCCGGTGTGTGATCGGGATTCACCGGGTTGCGCGTCGGGCCGGGCTGAAAGGTGGCGAACTCCGTGCTGACGGTTTTCCCCAGGATAACCGCCCCGGCCTGGCGGCACAGCGCGACGCTGGCGGCGTCGGACTTGGGGCGGTGGCCGCGATAAATGGGCGAACCATAGGTGGTCGGCAGGTCGGCCGTATCGAACAAGTCTTTGACGCCCAGCGTCAGGCCGTGCAGCAGGCCTTGTATGGGCCCGCGGTCCAGTTGGCGTGCGCGCTCGATGGCTGCGTCGGCTTGCACGCAGGTCCAGGCCTTTATGATTGGTTCTCGGGCCTGGATGCGATCAAGGCAGGCGCGAGTCAGTTGTTCGGCGGTGATTTCCCTGCGGGCAAGCAGGCGTGCCGCCTGCATGGCCCCCAACCGCTCGGGCGAGCCGCCCGGCGCCGTCCTGTTTGCCTGGCTCATGACAGGCACCAGTTGTGTATGGCCTTGGCATAGATATCCCGGGCCTCGGTGATGCGATGCACAGGGCAAAACTCGTCGGTCTGATGGGCCATGTGCGAATCGCCGGGCCCCAGGACCAGGGTCGGCGGGTTGCCCAGCGGGGCGCGCAACACCGCCGCATCGGTAAAGTAGGAAACGATGCGCGAGGTAGGCCCATGCGGGCAGGATGCCGCGACTTCGCCGGCCCACGAGTCCGAGGGTTCGGTGTAGACGCTTTCCAGGTCGATGAGCGTTTCGATTTCAAGATCGGTGCCGACCACCTTGCGCACGTGGTTCAGGATGTCGGCGTGTCGCTGGCCGGCCACGCTGCGTATGTCGACGAGAATCTCGGCCGCATCGGGCACCGAATTGACGTTGATGCCGCCGTTGATCACGCCGACGTTCAGCGTGGGTTTGCCCATGAGGGGATGGGGAGCCTGGTGGAAATCGAGGTTCTGCAAGGCAAGCGCCGCCGCGGCAATCTTGTAGATGGCGTTGTCGCCGCGTTCAGGCATCGAGCCGTGGGCGGTGACGCCCTTGGCCCGGATCTTCAGCCACAGGGCGCCCTTGTGGCCGAGCAGAGGCTCGTTGGACGTGGGTTCGGCCACGATCAGGGCGCCGGCGCTGCCCATCAGGTCGCGGATTTCAGGCTCGTTGATCAAATGGGCGGCGCCTTCGCAGCCGGTTTCTTCTCCGGCGGTAATGACCAGCGTCAGCCCTGCCGTGTCTTTGATTTGGTCGGCCATGTCGATGGCGGCGGCCGTGAACGCAGCAACGCCGCTTTTCATGTCGGCCGTCCCGCGTCCGTACATCTTGCCGTCGACGATCTCCGCGGCGAAGGGGTCGTGGGTCCAGGCTGCGGCACCCAGCGGCACGACGTCTACGTGTCCGGTGAAGGCCAGCGGAAGCTTGTGGTGCCGGCGGCCGATACGCGCAACGAGGCTATTGCGGCGCGGGGCGAACTCGACCTGGCGGCATGTGAAGCCCGCTTGCGTCAACAGCTGCTCAAGGTGGTTGGTGCATTGGTCCTCGTGCCCCGGCGTATTGATGGTGTTCATGCGCACCAGGGTTTGCGTGAGGGCGACGGGGTCGATGGGCGAGCGCATTGTGAATCTCCGTTGACGGCCCTAGCCAAAGTAGGCGGCGCGGACTTCCGTGTTTTCAGTAAGTTCCTGGGCGGTGCCTTGCGCCACCAGCCGCCCCTGCGAAAGCACGTAGCCGTAGTCGGAAATGGCCAGTGTCTGGCGGGCGTTCTGTTCTACCAGAAGTATGGTCATGCCGCGTTTATTGATTTCACTGATCACCCGGAAGTTCTCTTTAACGAAGAGCGGCGACAGGCCGAGCGAAGGCTCGTCCAGAATCAGCATTTTCGGATTGGCCATCAGGCCCCTGCCGATCGACAGCATGGCCTGTTCGCCGCCGGACATGGTGCCCGCCAGTTGGGCGCGGCGCTCCAGCAGCCGGGGAAAGATCTCGTAGACATCGGCCGCGCGCCGTTTGAGTTCGGCTTCGTCCGACAACTGATACGCGCCGACCCGCAGGTTTTCTTCGACGGTCAGCTTGGGAAACACCTTGCGGCCTTCCGGAATGCAGGCGATGCCCCGGCTGACGATCTTATGCGTGGGCAGGCCCAGCAATGAAACGCCCTCGAACTCGATCTGCCCGCGATTGGGAGGAGTCAGGCCGAGGATGGAGCGTATGAGGGTCGACTTGCCCGAGCCGTTCGAGCCCAGTATGCAGGTGATCTTTCCTTGTATCGCTTCGAGCGAGACGCCGTGCAGGACGTCGATACGGTCATACGCCGTTGCGATCTCGGTGACCTTGAGATGCGCCGTCATGATTCTTGCTCCTGGCCCAGGTAGGCGATTTGCACCTCGCGGTCGGCCACGATTTCCTCGTAGCTGCCTTCCGCGATCTTCCGGCCGAAATTGAGGACGGCGCAGCGGTCGGTGATGCGTTGAATCACATTCATTTCGTGTTCGATGATGACAATGGTGAACGGCTTCAGCAGTTGGCGGACCTGCAGGATGTCGTCCATGAGCTCGGTGGTTTCATCATGGGTCATGCCTGCTGACGGTTCGTCGAGCAGCAGCAAGCGGGGGCTGTTCAGCAAGGCGCGGCAGATCTCGACACGCCGGCGGTCGATCATGGTGAGCGCCGAGGTCGGCTGGAAGAGCTTGCCGGGCAGGCCCGGATTGAAAGTCCGCAGCAGCGTGAGTGCCTTGTCGACCATTTCGTCGTACTGTTTCCTTAACTGCGCGCGGCGGAAAATATTGAACATCAGCCCCGTGTTCAAGTGCTGGTAGTTCCCGATGACCATGTTATCGAAAACGGTCAGCGACAGCGACAGCCTGGATCGCTGGAAGGTGCGCGTGACGCCATGGCCATACACTTCCTGCGGCGACTTCGTGCTGATGTCCTCGCTGCCCAGCATGATCCGGCCGGACGCCGCCGTATAGAGTCCGGTGACCACATTGAAGAAAGTCGTCTTTCCGGATCCGTTGGGGCCCAGCAGACCCATGACCTCGCCTTCATAGACGGTCAGGTTCAGCGCATCGAGTGCGGTCAGGCCGCCGAAGCGGACGGTCAGGTCGCATGCGGTAAGTAGCGGCGTGCTCATGCTTTGCTTTGCCCAGGAAAATAGCTCCGGATGGAGCGTGGAAGCAGGCCGGCGGGACGGAACAGCAATATGGCGATGACCAGTATCCCGTACAGCAGGAAGCGATATTCTTGGATGAACTGCAGCTTTTCGGGCAAGATGAGGATGATGGCGGCCGCCGGCAAAATGCCCCAGGGGTTGCCGATTCCGCCCAGAAGCACCATGGAAACCAGAATGAGCGAGTCGGCGAAAGTGAAGTTATTGGGTGCAACGTAGCTGGTCAGCAGCCCATACACCGCGCCGGCGATGCCCACCAGGAAATTTCCCAGGGTGAAAGCAATGATCTTCATGCGCGCGATGGGTATGCCGAAAACGGAAGCGGCGATTTCATCGGTGCGTACGACGTCCATGGAGACGCCGATCCAGGAACGCTCGAGCCTGCGCACCAGCACGAATGCCAGCACGCACAGGATCAGGCTGAGCACTGCATAGTTGGCATAGAACGAGATCTCGGTTTCGCCGATGGTGATGTTTTCGTTGAGTTCCCAGCCGAAGATGTTCATGCGCGGTATCCGCAAGCCTTGCGGCCCGCCCAGCACGTCATTGACTTCGAGAAAGGTCTTGAACAGGACGCCGAACGCGATGGTGACCAAGGCGGCGTAGTGCCCGCGCGTGCGAAGCACCGGCAAGATGAGCAATGAGCCGATGAGGGCGGCGAAGACGCCGCCTATGAACAGAATCAGCAAATGCGGGGTTCCGGTGTGCTCGGCCAGCACAGCGGCCGTATAGCTGCCGATGCCGAAGAAGGCGGCGCCCGCGAAATTGAGAACGCCGCAATACCCGAACTGGATGTTCAGCCCGAATCCGGCAATGGAATACAGCAATACCGTGCAGATCAGCAGCAGGGCAAAGTGATTGTCGAAAAAGGCGGCGACCAGCAACAAGGTGCCGACGACGCAGCCGACGCCCAGGGCGCCGGGATAGGCATTGATCGACGTGGCCAAGGGCGGGGTGACGCGCAGCCAGCGGGCCGCCAGGACCAATACGACGCTCACGCCGATCATGAGGCCGACCTCTTGCTCGGTTTCCGCGTGCAGCATGCCCCACGCAAAGATGAACACGATGGCCAGGCTGACAAGAAGCAGGGCTCGGGACCCCTTCAGTGTATGCACCATGATAGACAGTCCCTAGACTCGTTCGCTGACGCGTTCTGCGATCAGGCCGGAAGGTTTCCAGGCCAGAAGAATGATGACGACCGCAAATGCGAAGACGTCTTTGTATGCGCTGGGTATGCCTTGCCCCAGCATGGGAAGCATGACGGCGCCCACGGTTTGCAGCGCGGCGAAGAGAAAGCCGCCCAGAATGGCGCCATACACGTTCGTCAGCCCGCCCAGGATGGCTGCGGAGAAGCCGATGATGCCCAGCAGCAGCCCGATGCCGAAGTTGATTTCGCTGTAGTACAGCCCGTTCATGACACCGCCGACCGCCGCCATCGCCGAGCCCAGGCCGAAGGTAAGGAGCACGATCCAATGGAAGTTGATGCCCATGACGCGGGCTGTCTCGCCGTCCTGGGCGACTGCGCGGATGGCCAGCCCCAGCTTGGTCCGGGTGATGACATAGTGCAGCGCGACGATGGTTGCCAGGCCTGTTGCGAGGAGGATGGCGCTGTCCGCCCGTATGGAAAAGGCGCCCAGGTGGAGCTCTTGTTCGGGCAGCAAACGGGGGAAGGGCTTGGAGTTGGAGCCGTCGGGGTAGAACAGGCGCACCAGTTCGCGTACGACCAGGCCGAGCATGAGCGTGACCAGCAAAGTGTTCAGCGGCGGGGCGTCCTTGAGCGGCAAGACGAGGTATTTCGCCACCAGGGCGCCAACCACCGCAATGACCAGCATCGAGATGGCCAGCATGATCAGGATCTGAAGCCACGGATTGACGATGCCGATGGCGTCCAGGCCCAGATACGTGACCAGCGCCGTGAACGCACCCAGCATCAGGACGTCGCCGTGCGCGAACTGGATGACGTCCATGACGCCGAAGAAAAGGGTAAAGCCCACAGCCACCATTGCGTAGATCATGCCCAGCATGAGTCCATTCACAAGATACTGGCTAAACACTTCCATGCTCATGTGTACTTCTCCAAGCGGTGATTCTTCAGCGTCCCTTCAGCTTGCGCTTGCCTGCCGCGTATTCGCTGTCTTCCCAGATCACCCACTTGCCGTCCTGCGCGACGTAGGTGGACACCAGCGGCACGATGTTCTGCCCGTGATCGTCGAAAGTGACCTTGCCGATGATCGTGTCGGCATCGGCGGTTTTTTCGAGCTCGGCCAGCACTTTCTTGCGATTGGGGCCAACTTTTTCGATCGCATCGATGATGAGGTCGGTGGCGGCGTATGCGAAGGGGCCATAGGCATCGGGCGGCTGCGAATAGCCTTGCTTCTGGTAGGCGTCGGAGAACTCTTTGCCATGGGGCAGCTTTTCGAGCGGTGCGCCTTCCAGGAAGGCTAGCGAGCCTTCCGCCAGGTCTTTGCCCAGGCCTTCGATGTAAGCATCGGACTTGATGCCCGAGGTGCCTTGCAGCTGGGCGGTGATGCCCAGTTTGTCCATTTGCGAACGGATGCGTATGCCCAGCGGCGTCAGGCCCCCGAAGAACACGACTTCAGGGTTGAGTTCCTTGATTCTGGTGAGCTCGGCGGTGAAGTCTTGCTGGTCGGACATGACCCCAAAGGTGCCGACGATTTCGCCACCATGCTTCTTCAGGGACTCGGAAAAGTATTTGTTATGGCCCTTGCCGTAGTCGGTGGTGTCGTGGATGACGGCCCACTTCTTGTAGCCTTGCTTTGCCATGAACTCGGCGGCAACCTGATTCTGGTTGATCATGGTGCCGTTGATGCGGTGCACTTCCTTGAGCTTGCGGCCATAGGTGATTTCAGGCAGCACCGCGCCCCATACCACGATGGGCAAGCCGAATCGGCTGTAGACGTCGATGGCGCTGATGGCGACGGCCGAGCAATAATTGGTCACTCCGGCAATGATGGACTTGTCGGACGCCGCCTTGGTGGCGACCTGGACGCCGACGTTCGGCTTGCACTCGTCGTCCAGCACGACGAGTTCGTAGTTGTACTTGGCCTGCGGGTCGCCATTGCGCTGCTTGACCGCCAGGTCGGCGGAGTTTCGCCCACCGAGCCCGATGGCCGAAGAGCCGCCGGTCAGCGGGCCGATGAAGGTGATTTTCACCGTGTCCTTGGCCTGGACGGACGGCGCCAGCAGCAAGCCGGACGTCAGCGCGACTGCGGCGAAGGTACGTAAGAACAAAGCCTGTCTCATTGCCTCTCCTTGACGAATGACGCAAGGATGCCGTGCATGATTGCACCGGCATCCTGGGAACGCCATTTGATGGTTGTGATGAGTGATTGCGTTGTTCGCAATGTCGGGTCGCTGCGCGGTACGGTTTTTTTTATACGCTTATGGCGTTCCGCATGTGGGGCGTGAGTAGTCCCCGGCAGTCGACGACTGATTTCAGACTCTATCTTGAATGCTGCGTCACAACGGCGATACTGGGGTAAATACTAGGGCAGGGGTCAGACCCCGTACGGGGTCTGACCCCATCTACCACGCGCGCTTAAAGGCGGTCCAGGGGTCGGACCCCGTATGGGGTCCGACTCCAATAGCTACTTGACCAGTTTCCAGGCGCCATTCTGAACGGTGATGAGCTCGCGGCCGCGGTCGTCGAAGCCGCTGTGGTCTTCCGGGCTCATGTTGTAGACGCCTTGCGTGGCCACCAGCTCGCGCGTTTTTTCCAGGGCGTCGCGCAGCGCGCTGCGGAACTCTTTCGTGCCTGGCTGCGCGGCCTTGGCGGCCACCGGGATGGCTTGTTCCAGAAGCAGGCCCGCATCATAGACGTTGGCGCCAAAGGTGGCGGGCTTTTCTCCGAAGCGCTTCTGATACTGGTCGATATAGTCGACGGCGACCTTCTTGGAAGGATTGTTGTCATCGATTTCCGGCAGTACCAGCATCAGGCTGGCCGCCAGGATGGTGCCTTCGACCTCTTTGCCGCCCAGGCTGAGGAAGGCCGGCAGCGCCGCGCCATGCGTCTGGTAGAACTTGCCCTTGTAGCCCTGCTTGGCCAGGGTCGCCTGCGGCAGCACGGCGGCTGATCCGGTGCCTGCGACCAGGACGGCGTCGGGCTTGGCGGAGAGCACCTTGAGCGCCTGGCCGGTGACCGAGCTGTCCGAGCGCTGATAGCGTTCGACCGCCACGATCTTGATGTTGTTCTGTTTGGCCAGGTCCGAGAACACCTTCAGCCAGTTTTCGCCGTAGGCGTCGTTCAGCCCGATGAAGGCCGCGGTCTTGATATTGGAGCTTGCCATGTGGCTGACCAGCGCCTTGGCGATGATGTCGTCGTTCTGCGTGGTCTTGAAAACCCATTTCTTTTCGGGCGTCATGGGCAGCACCACCGCGGCGGTGCCGACGGGCGCTAGCATGGGCGTGCCCGACTCGGCGGCGAACTGGATGACACCCATGGCATTGGGCGAACCCGAGGGCCCGATCAGCGCGTCGACCTTTTGCTCGGTAATGAGCTTCTTGAAGGAGGTGACCGATTGGGTGGGATCGCTGGCATCGTCGAGCGAAATGTATTCGACGTTCAGATCGCCGATTTTCTTGGGCAGAAGCGCCACCGTATTCTTCTGGGGAATGCCGATCAGGGCGGTAGGGCCGGTGGACGAGGTCACGACGCCGACCTTGACTTGCGCATGGACGACGCCGGCGGCCAGCATGGCTGCGGAAACGGCGAGCATTTTTAATAGCATGGGTGTGTCTCCTTCATAATATTTGATGTTTCAACTAAATATAAGGGTAGCGTCGAAGCTTGTAAAGATGATTCCTAGATACTGATGGAGCTCACGCTGGCCCCCCCGCATACATACAGGGTCTGGCCCGTCACGAAGCTGTTTGCCGGGTCGGAAAAGAACATGACGGCGCGCGCAACGTCGTCTGGCCGGCCGATGCGCTGGACCGGTATCCCGCGTGCGATGTTGTGTTCCCGTTCGCTGCCGGCTGGAATCACGTCATAGAACATGTCGGTCTGGATCGGGCCGGGCGCGACCACGTTGACCGTGATGCCTTTGGCGGCAAGCTCCAGGGACCAGGTGCGCGCCATGCCTATCATGCCTGCCTTGGTTGCCGAGTATGCGGTACGGGTGGGCAGGCCTAGGGCTCCGCGCGAAGACATCAGCACGATGCGCCCGAAGCCGCGCGCTTCCATACCCGGCAGCGCCGCCTGGACCAGCGAGATGGCGGACCCGAGGTGTATCTGGGTGAGGCCCTGCAGGTCTTCCAGCCTGACATCGGGCAGCAGGTCGGGCCGGATCACACCGGCATTGTGAACGATGTGGCTCACGGGATGCTCGGCCGCGATTTCCGTCGAAGCCTGGGCGGTGGCCTCAGCGTCGAGCAGGTCGACCAGCACATGGCTCAGGCGCGGGTGGCTGAAGTCCGGCGCGCGCCTCGCCATGGAAACCACCTGGTAGCCGGCATCCAGCATGTGGTGGCAGATCTCCGCGCCGATGCCGGCGCTTCCACCGGTCACGACCGCGGTATGTGTTGGATCGCTCATGGTTGTGTCCTTATGCCGCCTGGGACGGCGCCAAGGCGACCACGCGCAGGGGGCTGCCCGATCCCCGGCGTATTTTCAGGGGAGCCGCAAAGACCACGGCGCCTGTGGGCGGCAGCTGATCCAGGTTGGTCATGCACTGCAGGCCATAACGGTTGTTGCCGTGCATGAAGTAGTGGCAGGGAAAGGGGGGATCCAGGTGCTGGGCCTGACCGGTGTCGGTCCCTACGGATTCCGTCCCGAAGCCATGGACGTCGCGCTCCTTGACCAGCCAGGGCACGACCTCGGCGTCCGGCCCGGGCGAATGCGCGCCGTCTTCGCGCATGTTCAGGTATTCGGTGGGTTTTTCACGCTTGGACCAGTCCGTGCGCATGAATACCCAGGATCTGGGCGGGATCTTTCCGTGGGTGGCCTCCCATTGCCGGACCACGTCGATGGTAAGCAGGAAATCGGGATTCTTCGCGGACTCGGCCGAGCAATCGATGACGCAGGCCTCGGCGATGAAGGCTGACAAGGGAATGGTATCCACGGTGTTGTCGGGAAGGTCCTTGCCGCTGACCCAATGCACTGGGGCGTCGAAATGGGTGCCGGTGTGTTCCGACATGGAAAAATTGTTCCAGTACCAGGCCGGACCGCGCTCGTCATAGCGGGAAATCTCTTCGATACGGAAAGGCCAGGCTTGCCCGAATTCGGGAGGCAGGACGATGGTCGGGAACTCCGGAGTCAGGGTCTCGGTCAGGTCGACCATGCGGATCTTGCCCGACACGAGCTCCGCCATGAAAAGGGATAGTGCCGAAGTGGCCATGTTGTCTCCTAGGATCGGTTCGCCTGTTCGGCGTTGTGGTTCAGGTCGGCGCGCCCAGTTCTCTTTCCAGGCCCTTGGGATTGTCGCGCATACGCGCCAGGAACTCCTGCGCGATATCGCCGACATACACATCTTCGGTGCCTTCCCGCAGCGCACGCACGGCCGCTTGCGCCAAGGCCTGCGGATTGACGCGAGGCGGCGGCGTGAGCTGTTCCCATTCATGGTCGATGGGGCCCGAAAACACATTCACGACACGCACGCCCGACTGAAGGAATTCATTGCGCAGGCATTGCGCCACCGACAAGGCGGCCGCCTGGGAGGCGGACCAGATGCCGCGCGCGGGCAGGTTCATGTGAGCGTAGATCGACAGCATGTTCACCCATGCCACCGCGCTGTTGATGCCATCGGCGGCACGCGCGGCCATGCCCGGACCGAAGTGCTGCGCCAGGCGCATGAGCCCCAGGCAATGGATGTCCAGGGCATCGCGCGCCTTGTTCATGTCGCGATTGCGCAGCACGCCCCCGTCGCGTTCGTAGCTTGCGGTATTGATCAGTATGTCGACTTTGCCGCCGATCGAGCGCGACACCCGTTCCACCGAGTCCGTGTCGGTGATATTCAGGTCCTGCCGTTGAACGCGGCCGTCCGCGCACAAGGCCTCGAAGGCGCTGGATGTCCTCCAGGCTTCCGGGTCGCCCGCAAAGATCGAAGCGGCGCCCGCATCCAGCAGGGCCCGGATGACGGCCTGGCCGACGGCGGACTTGCCGTCGGTGACCAGCACACGCCGGAACTTGGGATCGCAGGACGTTTCCCGCAAGGTCTTGTCATCTTCCATATTGGGGCTTGCCTCGGTGGGTAGGGCGATCATGACGGCCTGTCCGCTGCGGTCGAGCTTCAGCGCCAGCCGGACGGCAGCGCCTTCGCGGCAGTCGCCGTGCACGTGCGCCACGACGGACGGCCCCGCGTGCATCTGGACCGTGCCGATGCGCCAGGGCAGCCGCTCGCGAAAATACAGGTCGTTGCTGTGATGCAGCGTGGTGGCGGCCAGCAAGCAGCCTTGCGGATCCACTTCCCGCCAGGGCAAATGTTCGGAAAGGCAATGGACACAAACCTCGCGCGGAGGATACTGCACGGTGCCGCATTCCTTGCAGACCTGGAGCTCGAAGCGCCCGGCCGCGGCCGCGGCGGTCAGGCCCAGGGCGCGCCGGCTTCTTGCGGCGGGCGGCCGGGTCGGCTGCCGGGTCCGGGCGACCGGGTCCTTCTTGGGCGGGCGGGTCAAGGGCTGGGTCATGTATCGCTCCTGGCCAGCAGCGCGGCGGCGGTGCACAGGCCGCGGTCGTAGTTGATCATGCCGAACCCGCTGACCAGGCCGACGCGCGCATCGCGGACTTGGGCGTCGGCCTGGCCCGTGAGCTGGCGCAGCGCCTCGACCATGCCCAGGTAGCCGCCGGCGGCGCCGGCCTGTCCGGCAGAAAGCTGGCCGCCGCTGGTATTGAAGGGAAAACTGCCATCGAACGTGAAGCTGTGCCGGCGGACGAAATCGGGCGCCTGCCCTTTCTCGCAGAAGCCCAGGTCTTCGAGCTGCATCATGTTGATGACGGGATAGTCATCGTAGGCCTGCATGAAATCGACATCCTGCGGCGCCACTTGGGCATGTTCGTAGAATTCTTCAAGGTCCATGGTCCAGCCGCCGCGCACTTGGATCGGGTCTGCCGGCCAGGCATTGTGCCGCTCTATGGTGGACAGGATGCGCACATAGGGCAGATCCAGTTCAAGCGCGCGGTCCTCGCGCATGACCAGGAAGGCGTCGGCGCCGGCGCAGGGCATGACGCAATCGAACAAATGAATGGGGGCGGTGATCTCTCGGGCGGCCAGATATTGTTCCAGGCTCAGCGGCTTCTTCATGAGCGCATGGGGATTGCGCAAGGCATTCTCGCGCTGCGCCACGCACAGCTTGCCGAAGTCTTCGCGCGTGGCGCCGGTGGTACGCATGTAGTGCCGGGTAAGCAGGGCGAAGCTGGCGTTGGGCCCGCCCGCGCCATAGGGATAGACGCCGTCCTGGGCGAAGCGGGAAAACTGGCTGACGGTGTGGCGGAAGGAGTCCACGTGGTTGGTGTCCCCGGCCAGGCAGGCGACGATTCCGGCGTCGCCGGCCTGGACCGCCCGCGCGGCGCGGCGCAGGCCGATCACGCCGCTCGCGCCGCCCATGGGAATATGGTCCAGCCAGCGCGGCGACATGCCCAGATGCTGTGTCAGGCCGACTGCCGTGTCGGGCGCCAGCGTGAAGCTGGACACGCACATGCCGTCGATGTCGCGCTTTTCGATGCCCGCGTTTTGCACCAGCGCGCGCAGCGCCCGGCCCAGCCACCAATGGGCGCTTTCAACGGAGTAGCGCACATAAGGCACGGTGATGGGCGCGGCGGCGACCACGCCGTCGTACGACAGCCGCCTCATGTCACGGGCTCCTGGCGCTTCTTCATGGCTCGCGTGTCGGTGCACCGTGCGCTGCCGGGCAGGCCCGCGGCCAGGGTCTTCAACTCGCCGCGCTGGATCTTGTTGGTGGCGGTCAAGGGCAGGGAGTCCAGGAAGGCGACATAGCCAGGCACCTTGTAGTAAGCAAGCTGCGTCAAGGCCCAGGCGACGATCTCGCGTGCCAGGGGGGCGACGGCCGTGGGCGCCGGCGGGTCGTGGCAGACGATGCAGGCCAGGACTTCGTCGCCACGTACCTCGTCCGGCACGGCGGCGACCGCAACGGTCTTGATCGCGGGATGCTGCAGCAGCACGCTTTCGACTTCCACGGCGGCGATGTTTTCTCCGCTGCGGCGTATCACGTTCTTCTTGCGGTCGACGAAACGCAGATAGCCTTCCGCATCGCGCCTGACGATGTCGCCCGTATGGAACCACCCGTCCTTCCAGGCTTCCTGCGTGGCGGCATCGTCCTTCAGATAGCCCGCGAAGAAGCCGAAGCGCGGTCGGTCGCCGGCATGCCGGACGAGCAGCTCTCCGTTTTCATCGATGCCCGCATCCTGGCCATCGTCATTGACCAGCCTTACCTGGACTTCCGCTTCCGCCTTGCCGAAACAGCTGCTGCCGATATGCCGGGGTTCGCGATTGGCAATGATGACGGCGCCGGCGCCCGTTTCGGTCATGGCCCAGGCCTCCAGCAGCGGGAAACCGAAGCGCGTTTCAAAAGGCGCGTGCAGTGAGCGCTCTATGCCGGCGCCGAATCCGAAGCGGACCTGATGCGACGTGTCGTCGGGCGAAGGGGGCGCTTTCATGAGGATGGCGGGCATCACGCCAAGATAATGGATGACCGTGGCCCGGCAAGTCCGGACGGTGTCCCACCAAGTCCGGGGATGGAAACGGTCGATCGCGATCAGGCATCCGCCCGTGCAGACCATGGCCATGAGGGAATAGGCCATGGCGTTCATGTGTACCAGCGGCAAGGGGGTGAGCATCCGCTCGTGGCCGGCATGCAGCTGGGCCAGCCCGCCGATGTCGCGATACCACCTGCCCGCCTGAAGAAAATATTCATTGGGCAGCATGCAGCCCTTGGGGCGGCCCGTGGTGCCGGAGGTATAGAGCAGGGCGCATTCCGTGGCGGCGCCGATGCCGGCCTGGTCGAAAGGCGCTTCAGCGATGGCGGCCGGTGGGGCGTCGCCCGGACCCATCAGAGCAAGGGGCCGGCCCGCGCGGGACGCGGCCTGGGCCAGCCCGGCGTGCCGTTCGGGCAAGGAGATCGCCAGGAGAATCTCGGAATGGCCGATCAGATATTCGAGTTCGGCGGCGCGCAGTTCGGCGTTGATGGGCACCACCGATACGCCCAGCGCATTCAGCGCGAACCAGTGCAGGATGAAGTCCGGCCGGTTCTCGAGCAGCAGGCCGATGCGGTGGCCATGCCCGTAGCCGGAGGCACGATAGCCGTCCTTCAGGCGCTCGATCCGGGCTTGTGCCTGGCTGTAGCTCAGCTCCCCGGCCTCGATGCCATAGCTGTCGGCGGTCTCGGGAACCACGCACAGAAAAGGATGATCCGGCCAACGTCGGGCCGAGTCGGTGAAAGCAAGATAAACCGTATCGGACACCTTCACGCCCCTTTCATATGAACAGCTGCAGGCTGCGCAATGCCGAGTCGCAGTTGACCAGGTCCACGCGCTTCTGGTGGATGCGCAGCGCGCCTTCCTGCGCCAGCAGCTGGAATGTCGACCATCCCGCATAGTGGGTCTGCTGATCGCGGCGCGTTTCGGTATAGAGAAAGGCCGCGCGCACCGCATACCGTCCCGAATCGGGGTCATGCCAGGCCTCGGCCGTTTCGATGGTGGGCTGTTGCAGCAAGTGATGGGATCGGCTCTTCGGCTGCTGCGAGTAGGTGCGCTGCCCGGCAAGACGCTCGACGCGCACGCGCAGCAGCAGCGTGTCCTCGTACATCAGCGATCCTTGCAGCAAAGGATCGGTCTGGCCATGGCTGAGCGGCATCCAGTAGTGGCCGTCTTCGGTGAAGAGACCCAACCATTCTTCAAATCGCTGCTCGTCCAGCATGCGTGCTTCGCCATAGACGAAGTCGATCAGGGTTTGGGGCGTCATCTCGCTCATGCCGACTCCTTCATGCTGGCGGTCATATAGTTGGCCCAGGCATTGTATTGATTGCGCATCTGCGCTTCGCTGGTGCCATTGACGATGGTGTTCTTCCGGTTTTCCTCGCCGGGTTCGTACAGCCGGCCGACATTGACCCAGTCGCGTCCGCGGCTGTGCAGGCCGTGCTGAGAGCGTTCGTAGACTTCATGGTCATCGTGGCCCACGACCGAGGTCGGGGCATTGATCAGGCGGTTGTACATCAAGGTGCGCTCCAGCAGTTTGTCGGGTGCGCCCACGAGCCGGAAGGTCCAGGATTCGACGAGTGTCTTGTCCGCCGCCAAGGGCTTGAAGACGCGCAGCGTCTGAATGGGCCCTTTGACCATGATGTTCGGAAAATAGCAGGTGTTGTGGCGCGTATCCCCCAAAATGGCATGGGCCCGTTCCTTGCCATAGGCTTCTTCCATGGCTTCCAGGTAGCCTGGCACGGAAGAGTAGGCGGCATGGATGGAATTGCTGACGCCCGTATGCCCGTGCCCGTTCTCCCACACCCGGATGCCCATGCCCTCGAAGAACTCGTATGGGGAAATGAAGGGGGCGAATTGTTCGACCGCCATGGGCTTGGGCGTGCCTTCTGGCGCCTCTTCCCAGACCCGCACCGCGGTGCCGGCCGATGATTCATGCGCCACCATGGGGTGACAGGTGTCCGTCTGGTTGTCCACCAGCATTTTCCAGTTGCAGTCGTGCAGGTAGCGCAATACGCCGCCCGCTACCTCCAATTGACCCTGGGGCGAGCGGTCGACCATGTTGTCGATGGTCGACAGCGATTCGCCGAAGAAGTCCTCGAATGATTGGCCTTCCGGGTTAAGGCGGCAAAAGATGAATCCGCGATAGTCTTTGACATGCTCGACCGCCGCCATGCCACCGCTGGCCTCGCAGCTCTTGAGCTGTTCGGCGTCATAGCCCTTCTTGAGCGGAATCGACAGCAGTTGGCCATCGGTCTTGAAGGTCCAGGCATGATAGGGACAGCGAAAGAACTTGCCGGTATTGCCGCATGCCTCGCCGGCCACCATGACGCCCTTGTGAGGGCAGCGGTTATGCAGCACACGGACGGTCTTGTCCGTGTGACGCACCATGACGACCGGCTGGTTTCCGATCGTGGTGGTGTAGAAATCGCCCGGATTCGGCACCTGGCTGGCATGGCCGACATACACCCAGGTGTTGGCGAACAAATGCTCCATCTCCAGTTCGAAAATCTCTTCGTTGATGAATAGATCCTTGTGCACTTCCGTGGGTCGCACAAGCGCGGACACCGCGGCGGGATTGTTGCGATAGCTCATGGCGGATTCCTGTCGGTCAAAGGTCGAGCACGAGGCGGTCGGAATGGCTGCGCGAAATGCATATCTGCATGACCTTGCCTTCCTTGCGCTCAGCGTCGGATAAGTAATAGTCGCGGTGGTCGGGCGTGCCTTCCAGGACATCCACCTGGCAGACGCCGCATTCGCCGCGCCTGCAGTCGTAAAGCGGGTCGCAGCCGGCTTCCTCCAGGACTTCCAAGATGGTCTTGTCGGCCGGTATCTGAAGAATGCGGCCGCTTTGCCTGAGCTCCACTTCCAAAGCGCGGTCGCCGAACTGCGGGCCGGCATTCACGAACAACTCAAAATGCACATGGGATTCCGGCCAGCCCAGTTCCAGCGTCTTTGCGCGCACGGCATCGATCATTCCCTTCGGGCCGCATACATAGATGTGCTGGCCACGGTCTGCCTGGTCGAGCAATTCCGCCAATGGCCGGGACGTGGCCGGGTCGTCATCGGCATGCACCTGCAGGGCGGACCCATGCAGAGCCGCCAGCGGCGACAAAAAAGCCATTTGCGCGATGCTGCGGCCGTAGTAATGCAGCCTGTAAGGCTTGCCCGCGCGCTTCAGGGCGGTTGCCATGGCGGCGATGGGCGTAATGCCTATGCCGCCCGCGATGAGTACGGTTTCAGCGTCGCCGGACGATTGGGCATGCAGCGGGAAATCATTGAACGGCCCTTCGGCCTGCAGCGCATCGCCTACCTGCAAGCCATGCATGTATAGCGAACCGCCTGTGCTTGGATCTTCGAGCCTCACGCCGAGCCGGTAGTGCTCGGGCTTTCCGAACTCGTCCACGTCGGCGTCCAGGCTGACCAGCGAGTAGCACCTGGGATCTTTCTGGTCCGGAATGCTTATCTTCAGATGGGCGCCCGGCGTGAACGCAGGAAGGGGCCGGCCATTGCCGGATGCCAGCAGGAAGGTCTTGATGAGCGGAGTTTCGGCCTGTATGTCGGTAATGGAAAGTGCCAGCGTCGTCACGATGCGTCTCTCGGTTCTGTCTCGGGGATTGGAGCCGGCCGGCCGAACATGCCGTCCAGCATGCGGTCCAGCTCGTTGCCGTGGTCATCGGCAAGGGCGGCTTCGCGCAGCGCCCTCAGTTGTGTGGCGGCGTCGGTCCGGCCCAGCAGCTGGCTGGCTGCCAGGCTCAATCTTTGGTATTTGCTGGTGCCGCGCTGATGGGTATCGCTATAGCCCTTTACCAGGCGGCGGATGTTGACCACCTCGACAGCCAGGTCGTAATCGTGGTGGACCGTGTCGGAAATCAGCTTCAGCCATTGCGAGAGGCTGATTCGTTCATGTGCATGGCGCAGTGTCCCGCGGCGAAAGCGGCGCATGCCCGCAAGACCGTATAGCAGCAGGAAGCCGCCCAGGCCGCTGCTGCGTACGAAACGGCCTTTGCGGAAAAGCGGCTGCAAAATGCGCGCAGCGCGCGGTGAACGCTCGATGGCGCGTCCCCATGCCGTGGGCAGGGTGCCGCAGATCTCGTCCAGCCTGGGATGCATGTATTCCGTCGTATGGAGCACCTGGCCATTCGCCACGCCCGTTTCAGACCGTACCCGCGCTTCGCGCGATTGGCGGGTTTTCAGGTCCGCGACGCGGATCACGTCGTCGTACGCCATGGCGACCGCCACATAGCGGGCGGCGGCCGTCGTCAGCGCCCAATCGCGCCCGGGCCCGCCGAACTGGGCATCCAGGCTGTGGATGTCGCGCATGTGCGCAAGATATTCCTTGGCGTAGGACAGATCCTGAAACTCCAGGGCGCGTTGCGTGCCGGCCATGAGCATCTGATGCGCCTGGATGGGAAACCGCCTGATCTCATCGAGCAGCGCCTGGGAGTGCGGATTGCCGGACGTCGTCGGGATGCCGGCCCGGACGGGCGCGGAATCGGGCAAGCCGGGGTCATGCGGTGCACGCGTGGCCGCATCGAATCCGAGTCCGAAGGCACGCAGGCTGGCGTCGACGCCCACGCCGCCGCGGCGGATCGTGGCTTCGTATTCATCGCGAGTAAAAGGCAGGGCGCCGCTGCCGGCCAGGGCGCCGAACAGGCTGGCGCTGATGACGCTGCCGGCCTGGTCCGCCAGCGCTTGCAGATCGACGCAATGGAATGCGCGGGCAGCCTGCCGTCCCGCGGAGATGACGGTGTCCGGATCCGCAATGCCGTTGCCGCGCGCGGCCTTCTCGGCGATGGCGTAGCTGCGATGCGATGAGGCGATCAGCACCGTGCGGTCCGGCGTGACAAGCCCGCGCTGGATGGCGCGCCCGCCTTCCATCAATTCCGCGGCAACGACGACGTCCACATCGCCGGGCGTTGGCATCATGGCCAGCACCGGGGCTCGCCCTGCCGACGACACCACGGTTTCGGGAATCATTTCCAGGTAATAAATGGTTGCTCCGGTGCGCTGGGCGACGCCGGGTACGGACGTGGTCTGCGCCCACCACCCCGCGTGTTCCGCCATGTCGACGATCCAGTCGGCCAGCACGCCGCCGCCCTGTCCTCCCATGGCCAGGATGGCGATCTTGAGCGGTGTGCCCTCGTGGAGTGTGGCCGGGGTCATTGGGAAGCTTCCTGCAGAGCCTGCCGTTGGAGTTGCGCCGCGCGACGGGCTTGCAGGAAACCGATCAGCCGCTGCCGCATGCCCGCAGTCCATTTGTCCCAGCGGTTGGGGTTATGGACGATGTCGGCCCGGTAGAACGAAGGGCACAGCACTGCGGCATGGGACACTTCGCCGCAATTGCCGCAGCCCACACAACTGTTGTCCACGTGGGCGACCGGGTCTTCCTTGAGAGGGTCGCCGCTGTCCTTCACGCTGAGCGACGGACAGCCCGACAAGCGGATACAGGCGTGATCTCCGGTACAGACGTCGGGGTCCACCCCGAAGCGCTGCTTCACCACGCGTTGCCCGCTCTTGACCGCCTGATTGAACAGAGGCTTGATGCGGCGCTGCTTGTTCAGCATGCATTCCGATTGGGCGATGATGACCTTGGGCCCTTTTTCGGGCGTGGTCAGCGCTTCCTCTATGGCGGCCTGCACGCGGGCGACGTCATAAGTGCGGTCCAGCGTCCGCACCCACTTGACGCCCACCCCGCGGACTGCTCTTTCGATCGGGTTATTGGTCGAACGATTCTTGTTGACGGCCCTCGATGAAAGAATGTCCTGCCCGCCGGTTGCGGCGGAATAGAAATTGTCCACGATGATGATCACGCCGTCGTGCTTGTTGAACACGGCGTTGCCCAGCCCCGACGCCAGGCCGTTGTGCCAGAAGCCCCCGTCGCCCATGATGGAAATGGGCCGCTTGGCCGCCGGCACGTTGAAGGCGGCGGCGCTGGAAGCGCCCAGGCCGTATCCCATGGTGGTCGCGCCGAGATTGAAAGGCGGGAGAATGGAAAACAGATGGCAGCCGATGTCGCAGGCTATGTGATGCTGGCCGAGCTTCTCTTGTGCGAGAGTCAGCGCCGAGAAAACAGGGCGCTCCGGACAGCCGGTACAGAATCCCGCGGGGCGTGGCGGTACGACCTTGCCGAGCGCATCGATGACGGAAGGCGGCACCTTGCGCCGAAAGGAAACGACTTGCTCTTGCAAGGGACGGGAACCGGCGGGGGCGGATGCGGAAGCCTGATCGGCATCGACAGCGGTCGCCGCAGCCTCAAATGCGGGCAGCAGCTGCGGGGCTTGCTCTTCCAGGAAGGCTTGCAGGGCATCCCGCATCACGGCGGTGGTGTATTCGCCGGCCATGGGCAGGGGATTCTTGCCGACCAGGCGGGTGGCGCTGCCTGCCTTGCGCAGCACGGCGTGCAGGTTTTGTTCGATATAGTCCGGCTGGCCCTCTTCGAACAGCAGCACGGCTTTCTTGCCGGTGCAAAAAGCCAGGACCTCATCGTCGATGACCGGATAAGTGACGTTCATGACATATAGCGGCAGCCGGCTGTTGCCGAAGCTGTCGGCCAGGCCCAGCAGCTGCAAGGCCCGGATCACGCCGTTGTACAGTCCGCCTTGCAGGATCAGGCCGAATTCTTCGACGTCTCCTTCGAACCGTTCGTTCAAACGGTTTTGCTTGATGAAATCGACGGCGGCCGGCCATCGGTCGCGCACTTTCTCGTGTTCATGCAGGAAGGAAGCGGGGGGCAGCACGATCCGGTTGACGTCGCGCACGGGCTGTTCCAGTGCCTGCGCCAGGCTGATCGCCGGGCGCTGGTTGTCCTTTGCGATGAAGCGGCCGTGCACATGGCAGCTGCGTATCCGCAACTGAAGAATGACAGGGGTGTTGCTGGCCTCGGACAGCTGAAAGCCGTCTTCCACTGCCTTGACCATGCTTTCCAGGTTCGGGCGTGGGTCCAGCAGCCAGATCTGCGATTTCATGGCGAAGGCGTGCGTGCGTTCCTGCATGATGGACGAGCCTTCGCCATAGTCTTCGCCCACGACGACGAGGGCCCCGCCGGTTACGCCGCCCGACGCCAGGTTGGCGAGCGCATCGGAAGCGACATTGGTGCCCACCGTGGATTTCCAGGTGACCGCGCCGCGGATGGGGTACATGACCGAGGCGGCCAAGGTGGCGGCGGCCGTGGCTTCGGAGGCGCTGGCTTCGAAGTGAACGCCCAGTTCTTCCATGATGTCCTGGGCATCGGCCAGAACATCCATGAGGTGGGAGATGGGCGAGCCCTGATAACCCGCCACATATCCGACGCCGGATTGCAGCAGCCCCTTGGTGACGGCCAGGATCCCTTCGCCGCGGAACTCCTGCCCGGCGCCGATGCGCAGTTGCTGCACCTCTTTCTTGAATGAGCGTTCTGCCATTTCCTTGTCTCCCGCCAAATACTTTAAGCTTCAAGTTGAGGCCGGTCAATATAAATATGAAAATTCATATAAAAGAGAAATTTAAGAGATATAACAGATGCTTGGGTATGAGTAATTACCATTATCCACACGGTGGAAACGATCTGCTCTTGGGTTTTCGGCTACTATTTCCGCTTACCTATATGACCAACAGGCGTTCTTCCATGTCGGTGGATTCTCCACGTTTCGTGCATCGTTATCTGGCTTCGGTGCTGGCTCAGGCGAGCCACCGGATTTCCGCCGAGTTTCATGTCGAGGTCCGGAAGGCGGGCCTGACGGTTACCGAGTGGCGGGTGCTGGCCAGCCTGATCGGGGGCGAAGGCGAAACCGTCGGGGTACTGGCGCAACTTGCGGTCACCAAGCAGCCCACGATCAGCAAGGTGCTGCCGGGTCTCGAGTCGCAAGGCTATGTCCGCCTGCAAACCGCACGCTCCGACCGGCGGCAGACGGTGGTCAGCATCACCCCCAAAGGGGAAAAGCTCATCGGCGGACTATGCGACAAAGCCATGGCGCACCAGCAGAAGGTCCTGGCCGCCCTGGATGCCGACCATGCGGACCGGCTGGTGAAAATGCTGCGTGCCATTGTCGGGGTCGGACCCCATCTGGGGTCCGACCCCTGAGTTTTTTGGGGTCAGACCCAGTACTGGGTCTGACCCCATCCAGGGGTTCGACGCCTGAGTTTTTGGGGTCAGACCCCGCACGGGGTCTGACCCCCTTCTCGGGCATACGATTTGCCGGCCAATTACCAAGACCTTATCGAAGAGAGGTACGTGCATGGTGATGACACAGCAATACGAAAGCAAAGAGCCCTTGCGGGAAGCCGTGGACGCCACGGCGGGACCGCTGGTGCTGGAATTCGGAACCTCCTGGTGCGGATATTGCCAAGCCGCTCAGCCGCTGATCGAGCGCGCCTTCGTGCAACACCCCGGCGTCGGGCATCTGAAGGTGGAGGACGGCAGCGGTCGCCCATTGGGTCGATCCTTCCGCGTCAAGCTCTGGCCTACGCTGGTGTTTCTCAAAGACGGGCAAGAGGTTTCCCGCTTGGTGCGGCCCGGCAAGGCGGAGGACATCGAGGCCGCGCTGGCGGCGATCGTTTAAGGGGTCAGACCCCTTCCGGGGTCTGACCCCAACGCGAAGATCATCGGGGTCGAAGATCATCGGGCAGACCCCAGCGGTGATTGTCGGGGTCAGACCCCGAATGGGGTCTGACCCCTTAACCTCTTGAGAAATCAAGAACTTTCCAGTTCTTTTCCGGTCCAAAAAGTATCCGTCCCTCAAGGACTCAGCTAAAAAATTTCCATTAGCACTCGCCTTCATAGAGTGCTAATATTGAACAAGGTAGTTTTATCGATAGGATCACCAATCCGATGACACAAAGCTCAAATTCACTGACTTTGGCCAACAATCAGTTGGCGTTGGCCATTTCCAATCCTGGCGCCCTGGGCACCATCGAGGCCTACATCAGTGCTGTAAATCGCCTGCCCATGCTGACGCAAGAGCAGGAAACCGCGTTGGGCAAGCGTTTGCGCGATGAATCCGATCTCGACGCCGCAAGGCAGCTCATTACTTCCCACCTTCGTCTGGTGGTGTCCATTTCCAGGCAGTATCTGGGGTATGGGCTCGCGCATGCCGATCTCATCCAGGAAGGCAACGTCGGTCTCATGAAGGCCGTCAAGCGTTTCGATCCCGACCGTGGCGTGCGGCTGGTGTCGTTTGCCGTGCACTGGATCAAGGCCGAAATTCACGAGTACATCGTCCGGAACTGGCGCTTGGTCAAAGTAGCGACCACCAAGGCGCAGCGCAAGCTGTTCTTCAATCTGCGTCGCATGCGTCCCGACGGCCAAACGCTCGATACCGAACAGGTCAATACCATTGCGCGCGAATTGAACGTGCGACCCGAGGACGTCAGCGAAATGGAAGTTCGCCTGTCCGGGCGGGAAATGGCTCTGGAGTCCTCGCCTGAAGAGGACGACAACGGCTTTGCCCCGATCTCTTACCTGTCCGACGAGGGGCAGCAAGAACCCTCGCAGGTGCTGGAACGCCGTGCGTACGACACGCTGCAAGGCGAAGGTCTGGCCGAGGCCCTGGAAAGCCTGGACGATCGCTCGCGCCGCATCGTCCAGGCCCGCTGGCTGCAAGACGACGGCGGTGCCACGCTGCACGAATTGGCGGGCGAGTTCGGTGTGTCCGCCGAAAGAGTCCGCCAGATCGAAGCCGCCGCGTTCAAGAAGCTGCGCTTGGCCTTGACCCACTGATTGCTGAAATAAAAAGTTTCAACTTAATCGCTCGGGCACAGAACTTATTCGTATTGTGCATGACTAACCTGCATGATCGACGCCTTTGCCCAGTGATGCGAAGCCCGTTGATCCCATCCGCTTCGGCTTCTCCTCTTCCCCTCCCTTTTGAAGCGGATGCTTATGGGACACCAACAGGTGTCCCATTTTTTCTTCAAAAGGCGTTATCCTGAAAAAACTGTAGTTCTGGCGGATAGCGATCCATGCAAATCGGGCATGTCGTTTTCGGGCTGGCCGGCTTGCTGGCCCTGGTTTCTTTCATGCCTCCCATAGCAGGCCGTTTGCGCCTGCCCCATTCGGTCTTGCTGGCCATTGTCGGCTTCCTTCTTGGTCTGGTTATCCACGTCCATAGTTGGGCGCCGCTGGTCATGTCCGACTTTCTCGATTCGCTGCAGAATTTCGAGATATCGTCCGAAGCCTTCCTCTTCGTCTTCCTGCCCATCCTGCTCTTCGAGACCGCCCTGTCCCTCAATGTCCGGCGGCTGCTTGACGATATCGGCCCCATACTGATGATGGCCATCGTGGCGGTGATCGTCTGCACGCTGATCGTGGGTTTCTCCCTCGAAGCGGTATCCGGCTACAGCCTGGCGGTCTGCCTGATGCTGGGCGCTATCGTCGCGACCACCGATCCCATCGCGGTCATCGGTGTGTTCCGAGAAGTCGGAGCGCCCAAGCGGCTGACGACCCTGGTCGAAGGCGAATCGCTCTTCAATGATGCGGCATCGATCGCCCTGTACTCCGTGCTCCTCACCGTGATGTATGGCGGCGGTGAGCTATCGGCGGGCAAAGTGTTCTACAGCTTTACCTTCAGTTTCCTTGGGGGCGGTGCCGCCGGCTTCCTGATGGGGCGTTTGGCGAGCGGGCTGTTCATCTGGCTGCGCGGCTGGCCGACCGCCGAAATCACCTTGACCGTTGCCCTTGCCTATCTGACCTTTTATGTGTCGGAGCATTATCTGGGCGTATCGGGTGTCGTGGCGACGGTGATCGCCGGTCTCGTGGTGGGTTCCACCGGCCGCACCCGCATGTCGCCGGCCACGTTCGAGCAATTGGCCGGCGCATGGTCGCAGTTCGGGTTCTGGGCGAATTCCCTGATCTTCATATTTGCCGCCATGCTGATTCCCAGAATGATGACCGACATCACCTGGACGCAAGTCGGGCTTATCGTCCTGCTGTTCGGCATGACGCTGTTGGCGCGCGCCCTCATGGTCTTCGGCGTTCTGCCGCTGCTGGGCCTGACCCGCTTCGGCACCAAAGTCAGCCGTGCATATCGGGTGGTCATGTGGTGGGGCGGATTGCGGGGGGCGGTGTCGCTCGCACTTGCCTTGGCGGTGACCGAGCAGCATAACGTGCCCTACGAAGCGCGCCAGTTCATCGCGGTGGCCACCACCGGCTTCGTGCTGATGACGCTGTTCTTCAATGGCATCAGCCTGCGCTGGCTGATACGCCGCTTGCGCCTGAACGAGCTGACGCCCTTCGAGCGCAGCGTGCGCAACCAGGCGGTGATCGTTGCGCTGGACGACTTGCGTGATCAAACCAAGGATATCGCCCGCAACGAGCATATCGGAGACGAGGCGCGCGAGCGGGTGCGGGCCGTCTTCGATGCCACGCAAGCGAGCTTGAACGGCGGCGAGCTGGCGCAGCTCTCCTTGGACCAGAAGGTATCCATCGGCTTGGCGACGATAGCGGCGCGCGAAGAAAAGCTCTTCTTCGACACGCTGAAGGCGCAGGTGGTCGACTGGCGTGCCGCCGAATCCCTGCTGGCTCGGGCGGAACGCATGAGCGATGCGGTGCGAGCGGGCGGCTTGAAGGGATTCGAAGCGGCGATTGCCGCGGATCTCAGATACTCCTTCGGTTTTCGCATGGCGCTGCGCCTGCATTACCTGTTTGGCTTCCAGGGCTGGCTGGCGATCGAGCTCGCAAAGCGCTTCACCAACCTGATGGCCAAGCGATCCGTCGCCCAGGAACTGATCAAATTTGCCGAAACCGATATCCGGCCTCTGCTGGGCGGGGATGCCACCGAAGTGATCATCGAAGCGCACCGGCATCGGCTGGCGCTGCTGAACAATGCCCTGCAGGCCATGGCGTTGCAGTATCCGCTCTTCGCCCAGTGGCTCCAGGAGGCCTATCTTGGGCGCATGGCACGCGCCCTTGAACGCCTGCGTTATCGCGAGATGCTGACGCAATTCCTGATCACCGGCGAGATGTACGCCGACCTGATCAAGCAGGCCGAACATCGCTGGAGCCACGTCAAGAAGCCGCCGGCATTGGATATCTCCATGAGCGCGAGCGACCTCGTCCAGCGGATACCCATGTTCGAGGATCTGGAGCCGGAAGTGCGGGCGGCCATCTGCAAAGTGCTGAAGCCGCGTCTGGCCGTACCAAACCAGCACATACAGATGCAGATCGGGCGCAGCCGGGCGATGTATATCGTGGCTTCGGGCGCGGTCGACATCAAGCTGCGCGACGGCACGAGCGTGGAGCTGGGAACCGGCGAGATTTTCGGCGAAATGGCCCTGATGGGCGGTGAAGCATTCGAAGCCGATGTCAGATCGCTGGGCTATAGCCGACTCTTGATGCTGCATGAAGGCGACTTCAAGAAGCTTCTGGAGCGCGATGCCGCGCTCAGGCAAAGAATCGAAACCGTGGTGGCGCAGCGGCGCCGAGCCTTGCAGGTATGGCGTGAATTCGAGACGGGCGAGCGCCAGCACGAACCCCTGCCGGACCTGAGCCTGGGGCCGCGGCCAGAGGGTCTTCCAGGCGGTGGCTGATCCGGCTGCGGCGAGGTGGCAACAGGCCTTAGAGCAGTTGCCGAATGTCGCTGGCGATGTCCTGGGCGCTGGCCTTGCCGGATACCAGCACCCTGGCTTCGCCCTGCTTGTCGATCAGGTAGAAGGACGAGGCGTGATCCATGGTGTACTGATCGGGCGTCGGGCCCGCCGCTTTGGCGTAGTAGGCCTTGAAGGACTTGGCCGTCGTGGCGACTTGCTCCGGCGTGCCGGTCAGGCCCACGAAGCTGGGGTGAAACGCTTGGGTGTAGGCCGACAGGATTTCGGGCGTGTCGCGATCCGGGTCGACGCTGACCATCAGCACCTGCACGTCGCCGGCGTCCTTGCCGAGAAGCTCCATGACTTGCGCCAGTTCCGCCATCGATGTCGGGCAGACATCGGGGCATTGGGTGTAGCCGAAAAAAACCACGCAGACCTTGCCCTTGTAATCGTCCAGCGTGCGTACCGCTCCGCTGCCGTCCTGCATGGCCAGATCGCGTCCGAGCTTGGTTCCGGTGATGTCCGATCCGAGAAAGGCCACTTCTTTCTTGCCGCAGGCGGAAAGTACGGGAGCAAGGGCGGTGGCGGCTGCCAGGCCGATGAGGGCGCGGCGCTTGGTCGAAAAAGAAAGCATAAGGCGTCCGGGTTGTGAAATCAAATCAGTCCGGCCCAATGGTCGAGCAGCAAGGCTGCGAACAACAAGGCCAGATACAGTATCGAGAAGCGGAACAGCTTCCTGGACTGTTCATCAGAATACTCTTTATAGAGTTTCCATGCGTTGATCACGAACAAGCCGCTGAGCACGATTGCGCAGGCAAGGTACAGCGGGCCGCTCATGCGGATGATGAAAGGAAGCAGCGTGGTGGCAAACAGCACCAGGCTGTACAAAAGAATATGCAGGCGGGTGAACTGCTTGCCGTGGGTCACAGGAAGCATGGGAAGGCCGGACTTGGCGTAATCATTGTTGCGATACAGGGCCAGCGCCCAGAAATGAGGCGGCGTCCAGATGAAAATGATGAGCACCAGTATCCAGGCCTCGGCCGGGACGGCGTTGGCCACGGCCGCCCAGCCCAGCGCGGGCGGCATGGCGCCGGACAGCCCGCCGATCACGATGTTCTGAGGCGTAAGCGGCTTGAGGATCATCGTATAGACGATGGCATAGCCGACAAAGGTCGCGAAAGTCAGCCACATGGTCAGCGGGTTGACCAGGTGATACAGAACCAGCATGCCCAATCCGCCCAGCATGCCGGAAAACAGGATGACCTGGGTATTGCTGATGGTGCCCCGGGCGGTCGCTCGGCGGGCGGTGCGCAGCATGCGGGCGTCGATTTCCTGCTCGATCAGGCAGTTCACGGCGAATGCCGCCGCAGCCAGCAGCCAGATGCCCGCCGTGGCGGCTACCACCACGCCAAGGTCCGGCAGGCCGGGACTGGCAAGAAACATGCCGATGACGGCGCAAAAGACGGCCAATTGCGTGACACGCGGCTTGGTCAGAACCAGGTACTGCCTGAAAAGGGTTTGCGTGGGGGCGGATGCGGTGGTCATGTCAATATTCTAGCCCTATCATCGTCGGAAAGGCGCACCAGCAGGGTGACGCTCGCCAGGACCAGCCCCGCCGCGCCGCCATTGTGCAGCACGGCGATGAGCAGCGGCCATTGAAAGAAAATGGTGGTCAAGCCGGTAAGCAACTGGGCCAGCAGCAAGGCGAGCACCAAGTGGGCCGGCCCGCGCAGCCCTGGGTCGCTGCGCAGCTTCCAGGCCAGAAGACCCAGGTAGGCGAAGACCAGGAAGGCGAAATTGCGGTGCACCCAATGGATGGCGGTAAGCGCATGCTGGGAGATCATTTCACCGGTGGGAAGGACCCCCAGACCGCGCACCAGGGAATAACCACCGTGGAAGTCCATCTCGGGCACCAGTTTCCCGTGGCACAAAGGAAAGTCCATGCAGGCCAGGGCGGCATAATTGGTGCTGACCCATCCGCCCAGCGCGATCTGTGCAAAAAGCAGTGCAACGCCGACCGCGGTCCAGCCCAGCCAGCGTCGCGCATCGGGCAAAAGGGGTTTGTGGCTTTTTTCGCGCGCCGCAAGCCAGGTCATGAGGGCGAGCAGCAGCATGCCGCCCAGCAGGTGAGCCGTCACCACGATGGGCATCAATTGGTGCGTGACCGTCCAGGCGCCGAAGGCGCCCTGCACGCAGACGGCAATGAACGTCACGATAGCGAGCCGCGGGCTATGGCCGAGTTCGCGCCGATAGCGCCAGGCCAGATACACGATGCCGATGATCATCATGCCCAGGATGGAACCGACGTAGCGATGGATCATTTCTATCCATGCCTTGGAAAAGCTGACCGCACCGTACGGCATCTCCTGGAGCGCCTGCTCGATGTGGCCGCTCGCGCCGATAGGCGTGATCTTTCCATAGCAGCCGGGCCAGTCCGGGCAGCCCAGCCCGGAATCCGTCAAGCGGACGAAAGCGCCGAACATGATCAGGTCCAGTGTAAGAAACCAGGTCGCGAAGACCAGTTTTCTGTAACGGGCTCGGATTCGATCGATCATGGCGGCTATCCGATGCGCGAGTTCTTGAGCAGTTTCGTGATGTCGTCGCGCACCGAAATGGGGTCGGCATCCGCAGGAAACTGCATCATCAGGTTGCCCAGCGGGTCAATGATCCACATCGGGGCTTTAAGGGCCGAATCGCGTGCCGAGGGTTCCACGCCGGGTGCGAGGAAAGCGGCCAGCTTCTCCGGGTCGGCCCGCAGCATGTGAGTGCCCTTGTATGCATCCAGCACTTGCGCGGGGACCGGCGCGTCGTCGGTGACGAACCATACGCGCGCAAGGCGCTCTACGTTCTTACCTTGGCTGGCATGCGAGTTGCGCAAGGTGAATAGCTTCTTGACGCAGGTTTCGGGGCATGCGCCGCTGTCGGCGCTGACCAGGATCCAGTGGCCGTGCAGGGATTCGAGATCGAACGGTGTGCCGTCGAGCGTGACCAGAGGCAAGGCTTCGGTGCTTGGAATGGTGCGCTGAGGGGCCACCAAGGCACCATAATTGCTCGTGCCATCGGGCCGTAGTCCCAGGGACGGGACATAATACGCAAGTATGGCGAAAACGACCGGTGCCAGGCACATGGCAAGGATCAGATAAAGCGGCCACATTGACCTTTGGCGAACGTTCAGGCCGGACGAATTTGGAGTCTTGCTGGGCAAAATGTGTTACCTCGTTTACTTTTGGGTTGGCCGCACAACGCGGCGCAACAAATGCCAGGCCAGCCCGATGCAGACGATGATGGCAATGGCCATGAAGCCGAACCACTGTAGCGCGTATCCCCGGTTTTTGTCGGAGTCCAGCATGGGGTCGGGCCACTCCCGCAGCAGCGGATCGGCCCCGGCTTCCTGGCCGGCGGTGGTCTGGGTCTGGGCAAGCACGGTCGGCAACAGAGTCAGACCGGTGGCGGCGGCATAATCGGACAAGTCCAGGTTCTGCAGCTTGGGCAAGGGTGTGGAAGCGTCGGGCAATCGCGTCGGCAGGCGCGTGGCTGGCTGTTCCGACCAGGACCATAACTCGAATAGTCGGGGCACTCTGTCGAGAAGCTCGCCTTGAATGGTCTGTGTGCCTTCCGGAGCAGGAATGGGCACTTGGCTTTCACCAGGGCGCATCGGTCGCGGCATCCAGCCCCTGAGCACCAATACGGCGGCATGCGAAGGGCCGGCAAGCAGTAGCGGCGTGGCCACCCAGTAGCCAGGCTTGCCCTGATAATTCCGATTCTCGAGCAGCACGGTGAACTCATGCCGCCATGTCCCGGTGGCCTGGGCCGGACGCCAGGCCTGCAGAGCGGCGGAGGGGGTGTCCGCTTGCAATGCGAGAGGAAGCTGGGCCCGCCCTGTTTCCATGACCTGCTTCAGCGCATCGCGTTCCGAGGCGCGATTCAGCTGCCAGTTGCCCAGGCGCCCGAACACGACCGCCAGCAGCGCCATGAGGATCAGGGCGGCAAACAAGCGATAAGGAGTGTGTGGGCGGGCCATGTCTGCAATAATTGAAGTTTAACGGGAGGCTTTCATGCGTATTGTCGTTATCCTGGCTTTCTTGGGCATCATCGGAAGCCTGGCCTCCGCCCTTGTTTACCTGATGCGCGACAAAGGCGGCACCAACCGGACGGTCAATGCATTGACCGTGCGTATCGGTCTGTCCATTGCCCTGTTTCTGTTCGTGCTGTTTGCCCATCATATGGGCTGGATACAAAGCACCGGCCTCGTTGCCCGCTGAGCAAAAAAGCGCCCCCTTGAGGGGGCTGCATGTCGCAAACGCGGCAGGGAGCGCTTTTTTTTGGTGAAGCCGGCAGGCTTAGAACCAGTAGACGAACAAATACAGGCCCAGCCACACCACGTCAACGAAGTGCCAGTACCACGCGGCGCCTTCGAAGCCGAAGTGGTGATCGGCGGTGAAGTGGCCTTTCATGAGCCTGAACAGGATGACGGTCAGGAAGGTGGCGCCCAGAATCACGTGAAAACCATGGAAGCCGGTGAGCATGTAGAACAGCGCGCCATAAGCGCCGGAGTCGAAGCGCAGGTTCAGGTCTTGATAGGCGTGCATGTATTCGTATGCCTGACAGCCCACGAAGGTGAAGCCCAGGATCACGGTCGCCGCCAGCCAGAAGATCGCCTTGCCGCGGTGATTGGCGCGCAGCGCGTGGTGCGAGATGGTCAGGGTAAGGCCAGAGCTGAGCAGCAGGGCGGTATTGATCGTGGGCAGCCAGAAGGGGCCTACGGTCTTGAACTCGGGCACGATGCCGGCAGGGCCGAAATTGGGCCAGGTGCCGCTGAAGTTCGGCCACAGCAAGGTCTGGTGATCCAGGTTGCTGAGCATGGGGGTGGTGAATTCCCGGGCATACCACAGCGAGCCGAAGAAGGCGCTGAAGAACATGACCTCGGAAAAGATGAACCAGGCCATGCTCCAGCGGTAGGAGTGGTCGACGCGCTGGCTGTTGATGCCCGCTTCCGACTCGCGTATGGCGTCGCCGAACCAGCCGTACAGCACGACGAACAAACAAAGTAAGCCGACCAGGACCATATAGAACCCGATCGTGGATCCATTGATCCACAGCGCCGCGCCCAGCAGCGTGATCAACAGGGACGCGCTGGCGCGTACCGGGTGTACTGAGTCGGCGGGCACGTAATAGTAGGGTGCCTCTTTACCCTGAGCTACGTGACTTGCACTCATGGTCTTCTCCTGCGATTTATCGAATTAATAGTAATTAGGTTACGTCAAATAGCCAGTGAACCAGCGCGCGATCATCACCAGTCCCACCACAAACACGATTGCGGCGATGATGCCGGCGATGATCAGGTGGACCGGGTTAAGGCTGGAAATGTCATCGGCATATCCTTTGCCTTTGCGCACGCCGAAAAATCCCCAGGCAACGGCTTTCATTGTCTGGAAAAAATTAAGCTTGCGCCCGGCCAGTTCCTTGATGTCTTTCGTCATGGTCAGCCTCCCAGGCCCCCGACGCTGGCCCGCCAGAACGCCCAGGCAACCACCGCAACGACAACGATGACGAGTGCGATGGCGGTATTGCGGTTCTTGCGGCGTTGCTCGGGAGTCATTCTGGAAAAGCCTTGCTGATTACTTGACAACAGGTGGTTCTACGAACGTATGGAACGGAGCGGGCGAAGGAACGGTCCATTCGAGGCCCGTCGCGCCTTCCCACGGCTTGGCCGGAGCCGGTTCGCCGCGCCCGTTCCAGGACTTCAGTGCAAGGTACAGGAAGATCAGCTGCGAGAATCCGAAGACGAAGGCGCCGATACTTGCGATTTCGTTGAAGTCCGTGAATTGGGCGGCGTAGTCGGCATAACGGCGAGGCATGCCGGCCAGGCCCAGGAAGTGCATCGGGAAGAACGTGATGTTGAATGAAATCATGCTCAGCCAGAAGTGCCACTTGCCCAGCTTCTCGTCGTACATGCGGCCTGTCCATTTCGGCAGCCAGTAGTACGCGCCCGAATACATCCCGAACAGCGAACCCGCCACCATCACGTAGTGGAAGTGTGCAATGACGTAGTACGTATCATGGACGGCGATGTCGATGGGAGCGACGGCAAGGATCAGCCCGGTGAAGCCGCCGATCGTGAACACGAAAATGAACCCGATGGCAAACAGCATGGGTGTTTCGAAGGTCATGGAGCCGCGCCACATCGTGGCCACCCAGTTGAAGACCTTAACCCCGGTGGGGATGGAGATCAGCATGGTTGCGTACATGAAGTACAGCTGTCCGGTGACGGGCATGCCCGTGGCGAACATGTGGTGCGCCCAGACCAGGAAGGAAAGGATGGCAATGGCGGCCGTGGCATAGACCATCGATGCGTAGCCGAACAGCTGCTTGCGCGCGAATGCCGGCACCACGGCGGACACGATGCCGAAGGCCGGGAGGATCATGACGTAGACCTCGGGGTGGCCGAAGAACCAGAACACGTGCTGGTACAGGACCGGGTCGCCGCCGGCGGCCGCATTGAAGAAGCTGGTGCCGAAGTGGCGGTCGGTGAGCAGCATGGTGACGGCGGCAGCCAGGACCGGCATGATGGCCAGCAGCAGGTAGGCGGTGATCAGCCATGTCCAGCAGAACAGCGGCATTTTCATCAGCGTCATGCCGGGCGCGCGCATGTTCAGGATCGTCACGATGATGTTGATGGCACCCATGATGGACGACGCGCCGAGAATGTGCACGGCGAAGATGTTGAAGTCCATGCCGGGGCCCATTTGCAGCGACAGCGGCGCGTACATGGTCCAGCCTGCGGCGTTGGCGCCGCCCGGTACGAAAAAGGACACCGTGAACAGGATGGCGCCGATGGGCAACAGCCAGAAGCTGAAGTTGTTCATGCGGGCGAAAGCCATGTCGGACGCGCCGATCTGCAGGGGGATCATCCAGTTGGCGAAGCCCACGAACGCGGGCATGATCGCGCCGAAGATCATGATCAGCCCGTGCATGGTGGTGAACTGATTGAACAGTTCCGGCTGGAAGAACTGCAGGCCGGGGGAAAACAGTTCTGTACGGATCAATAGCGCCAGCAGTCCGCCTTCGAGCAGCATGCAGAAGGAAAATATCAGGTACATCGTACCGATATCTTTGTGGTTGGTGGCGAAAAGCCAGCGGCGCCAGCCGTGTGGCTTGTGATCGTGGTCGTCGTGCCCGTGACTGGCAGGGACGTGGTCAGCAGTAACACTGCTCATGGTGGACTCCTTCCTACTCTACCGGACTGCTTGCAGGCAGTCCGGAAAAACACTTAGTGGGTTTACTTGCGCTTTTTCGTAAGTATCAGCGCAGTGCCTTGACGTCAGCGGGTTGAACAACCGGATCCTGGCCCTTGCCGGCATTGCTCCAGGCATTGCGGGTGTAGGTGATGACCGCGGCGATCTCGACATCGTTCAGCTGATCGCGGAAGGCCGCCATCGCGGTGCCGGGATGGCCGTTGAGCACAGTGAGAATCTGGTCTTTCATGGGGCCCAGGACATACTTATCACTGCCATCCAGGGCAGGGAAGGTATTGGGCAAGCCCTTGCCATTGGCTTGGTGGCACGCCACACAGTTTGCAGCATACACCTTTTCGCCGCGTGCGAAGAGTTCGTCTTTGGTCCATTCCTTGTTGGGATCGTCGGCCGCCGCGGCAAGCGCTTTCTTCTGGTCGGCCGCCCATTTGTCGTAGTCCTCCTGCGAAACGACGTCGACCACGATGGGCATGAAGGCGTGATCCTTTCCGCAGAGTTCGGCGCACTGGCCGCGGTAGGTGCCGATCTTTTCGGCACGGAACCAGGTGTCGCGGAGGAAGCCCGGCATGGCGTCCTGCTTGACGCCGAACTCGGGCACCATCCAGGAGTGGATGACGTCGTTGGCAGTCAGGACGATGCGTACTTTTTTATTGACGGGCACCACGAGCGGATTGTCGACTTCCATGAGATAGAGGTCGGAGCGCGGGGCCTGGCCGGTGATCTGCTCGCGTGGAGTGCTGAGGTTGGAGAGGAACTTGACGCCCTGGGCGGGACCGTCGACATATTCATAGCCCCACTTCCACTGGTAGCCGGTGACCTTGACGGTCAGGTCGGAACTGGAAGTATCTTTCATGGCCACGACGGTGCGGGTCGCGGGCAGCGCCATGCCGATGACAATGAGAAAGGGGATGACCGTCCAGGCGATTTCCACGCCCACGTGCTCGTGGAATTTGGCGGGAATCGCGCCGCGTGATTTTCGGTGCGTGAAAATGGAGTAGAACATTACCCCGAACACGCCCACGAAAATGACCGCACAGATAATGAGCATCATCCAGTGTATCCACATGATGTCCTGCGCGATCTTGGTCACCCCCTCCGGCAGATTGAGTTGGTTGACCCGTGGGCCTCCTGGCATATCCTTTACCTGGGCACTTACCGCGCCTGCGAACAGCAGGGCGCCAGCACCCAGTATCCCTCTCACCTTCTTCATGCTGACCTCTAAATACGTTGCCCAGGGGCCAAACGTTGATTCTGGTCAAATAACCATGGCGAAATAACGTTCGGTGGGCACAAAATTATTGGATGGCAGGCTTAAAATGTTAACGTAGCGGACTACCTGCTCAATTTACCTATAGTGTCCCGCGGAATTATAGCGAACATGAGCTGACCGTGGGTTTAATGCCCATGAAGCCATTGCTGCCAGTAGGCGCGTTCCTCGAATCCGGCGCGAGGGCCGGCGGGCTTTGCACTACAATTATCGGCATGAAAGACGCCCCCGCTTCCGAGCTTGCGCCCCAGCTGGCCATGCGCAAGAACCAGCTTGCTAAACGCATTCAGCAATTGCCGCCCACCGGGTCGCGGCCGTTGACCGTATCGGGGCGAGTGTCGGGCTGGATCACCCAAACAGCCACCCTCCATGCCGACGGCTTGCCCGGCATCCATGTCGAGGACGAAGCGGTGCATCTCACGGCCGCCCCCCAGCAGCGCATGTCTTTGCCCAGCGTTTTCGAAAGGCTTGCCTTTACCCTGCGCGATGCAGGCTGCCTGCGAGGCTGGCGCAATGAACTCCTGGATGTCTACGGCGAAGGCAAGCGGCTTTCCGTGATCGAGCGCGCCGCGGTGCGGCCTCTTGGCCTGCTGACCAAGGCCGTGCACTTGAATGCCTGGTCGCCCGGCGGCGGCCTTTGGGTGGCACGCCGCTCGCTGACCAAATCCACCGACCCGGGCATGTGGGATACGCTTGTCGGGGGGCTTGCCGGGGCAGGGGAAAACCTTGATACTTCATTGTTGCGGGAAAGCAACGAGGAAGCCGGCCTGGAACCGCAGGATATCTGTTCACGTACGCCGCTGCGCACCATATTGCGCATGCACAGGCGATTGCCCGAAGGCTATCAGGTCGAAGATGTGCTGGTCAGCGACGTGGTGCTTGCGGAATCGGTCGTGCCCCGCAATCTGGACGGCGAAGTCAGTGAAATCAAGCTCGTATCGCTGGCAGACCTGTGGTCCATGGTCGAAGCCGGCGAATTCACACGCGAGGCCGAGCTCGTGATTCTCGAAGGGCTGGAACGGCGCATGCAAGAGGACCAAGTTCCATAAAGCATCCAGCCTCTGACCTCTGACCAACACCATGCATCAAAGGACATCATATGGCGACTCAATCACATAACCCTTTCGTGCTACCGGGCTTTGGCCAAGGCGGCGACCTATCGCAGAACCCGCTCATGGCCAGCATGGAAATGATGCGGCAAGCCTGGCAAGGGCTGGCCGACGCCGGCAGCTTCGACGCCGCCAAGATCACGCCCACCATGTCACTCGAAGAGTTCGATCGCCGCATCAGCGATCTCCGTGCCGTGGAAAACTGGCTGCGCATGAACCTGTCGATGCTGTCCAGCACCATTCAGGGCCTCGAGGTCCAGCGCGCCACCATTGCCACGCTCAAGTCCTTCGTCTCGGGAGCCGGCGCCGGCATGGCGGCGGCCTCGGCCGCCATGCCGACCGGCGCGGCGGCGCCCCAAGCCGAAGGGGTGGACGCTTACACGGCCCAGGCCACGGCCGCGGCGCAAGGGTGGTGGGACATGCTCCAGCAACAGTTCGATGCGCTGGCGGCCGCCACCAGCGCCACACTGCAAGGAGCCGAGGCGATGCGCACGGCAGCCCAGGGGATGGCCGGCGAACCCGACGCGCCGCCGGCGGCCAAGACTGCGCCGCGTGCAGCCGCAAAGAAAACCGCGTCCAGGAAGCCTCGGGCGTCGACACCAAAATCCAAGTAAAGAAAGTCTATCAAGAAACCATTTATGTTGAATATCGTCATTCTGGCCGCCGGCCTGGGCAAGCGCATGCAGTCCGATCTGCCCAAAGTCCTGCATCCCATTGCCGGGAAACCCATGCTGGCGCATGTCCTCGATAATGCCCGCAAGCTGCAGCCCGCACGTATCGTCGTGGTGGTCGGGCATGGGGCTGACCAGGTCAAGGCGGCTTTCCATGGCCAGCCTGACCTGGAGTTCGCGCTTCAAAGCCCGCAGAAGGGCACCGGCCATGCCGTCCAGCAGGCGGCACCCCTGTTGCTGGACGACGGCGCGCCCGGCAACGCGACACTGGTACTGTATGGCGATGTGCCCCTTGTCCAGGCCGATACGCTTCAGCGCCTGCTGGACGCGCGCGCGGGCGGCATGGCCATCCTTACCGAGCGTCTCGAAGATCCCTCCGGCTATGGGCGCATCGTGCGCAACGAGCGCGGCGACGTCCAGCGCATCGTCGAGCATAAAGACGCCAATGCCGCCGAACTGGCCGTCACCGAAGTGAACACCGGTATATTGGTCGCGCCCACCGCCCGGTTGAAGGGCTGGCTGGAGCGCATCGACAACAACAATGCTCAGGGTGAGTACTACCTCACCGACGTCATCGGTCTTTCCGTGGCCGACCAGCTGCCCGTCCACGCCGCCCATCCTACGGCCGCCTGGGAAACGCTGGGCGTCAACAGCCGCCTGCAGCAAGCTCAACTGGAACGGCATTGGCAGTCCCAGCAGGCCCGCGGGCTGCTCGAGCAAGGCGTCACGCTCGCCGATCCCGCGCGCTTCGACCTGCGCGGTACGCTCTCCTGCGGGCGCGACGTCTTCATCGACGTCGGCTGTGTTTTCGAGGGGCATGTCGAGCTTGCTGACGGCGTGCGCGTCGGGCCGCACTGCGTAATCCGTGATTCCGCCATCGGGCCGAACACCCAGATCGAGGCCTATAGCCATATCCAGGAAGCGCAGGTGGCGAACGATGCCCGGATCGGGCCATACGCCCGCCTGCGTCCGGGCGCTGATATCGGCGGCGAGGCCCACGTCGGCAACTTCGTCGAAATCAAGAAAAGCGTCCTGGGCCAGGGTTCGAAAGCCAATCACCTGGCGTATATCGGGGACGCGCAGATAGGCGCCCGCGTGAATATCGGGGCGGGCACCATTACCTGCAACTACGACGGCGTCAATAAGCACCAGACCATCATCGAGGACGATGCCTTCATCGGGTCGGATTCCCAGCTCGTGGCGCCGGTGCGAGTCGGCAAGGGCGCCACCCTGGGTGCCGGCACGACCTTGACTCGCGACGCGCCGGCCAACCAGCTCACTCTTTCTCGCAGCAATCAGAAAACCATCGAATCCTGGAAACGGCCCGTCAAGAAATCGCAGGCATGAGCAAAAGCACAGAAGCAGTGCGAAGCAGGGCGGCCGCCATTCCCGATGGGCTTGAAACACCTCGGATGTACTGGGCGACCGCCGTATTATTATTGACGATCACGGTTTCCGTCCTGGATGCCAGCATGGCGAACGTGGCGCTGCCTGCCATTGCCAGGGACCTGAACATCAATCCCGGCGATGTCGTACTGATCGCCATCGCCTACAACCTGACCGTGGTGTCGTCCATCCTGCCGCTGTCAGCGGTCGCGGAGCGCATGGGTTTCAGGCGCATGCTGGGGTTGGGCGTCTTCCTTTTCATTGTCATGTCGATCGCCGCGGCATTCTCGGGGGCTTTCTGGCAGATCATGTGCGCGCGCATAGGCCAGGGCGTCGGCTCCTCGATGATCATGTGCCTGTTTGGCGGGCTGGTGCGGAACATCTACCCTACGCGCAAGCTGGGTTTCGGCCTGAGCTTGAATGCGGCCACGGTCGGTCTGATGGCGGTTCTTGGCCCCACGCTCGGCGCCTTCATCCTGGAAGTCGGGTCGTGGCAGTGGATATTCCTGGTGACCATCCCGATAGGCATGTTGATTTTTTTCGGCCTGCGCTTTCTGCCGGATGTCCCCCGAAACAGCGGCCGGTTCGACTGGATGGCTTGCGCCTTGAGCGCACCCTTCTTTGGTCTATCCATCCTGGGCCTGGATGCGCTGGTCAAGAAACCGGCGCTTGCCGTATTGTGCTTTGTGCTGGCTGGTCTGGCCGGCTGGGCATTGGTACGACGCTCGCGCGACCAGGTTGCCCCGCTGGTGCCCATCGACCTCTTGCGGATAAAGCCGCTCGCCTTTGCCGTAGCCGCGTCCGGTTTTTCGTTCGCCGCGCAGATGTCCGCCTTTGTCGCCCTGCCTTTCTATTTTCGCCATGTGCTGGACTACTCCTACGCGGATGTGGGGCTGTTGCTGGGTGCCTGGTCCATTGGCGGTGCCGCCATGGCGCCGCTGGCGGGATACCTTTCGGGCCGCCATCCCGTAGCCGTGTTATGCGGTATCGGGGCATTGAGCATGGCCTCGGGCATGCTTTCCCTCATCATCTTGCCCATGGACGCCGATTTTTTTTGGCTTGTGCTGGGCATGCTGCTGGCCGGTGTCGGCTTCGGTTTTTTCCAGACGCCGAACAACCGCGCCTTGCTGGCCGGTGCGCCGCGCCGGCGCAGTGGCGCGGCCGGCGGGCTGCAGGCAACCACACGCGTGTTCGGGCAGAGCTTCGGTACCGCGCTGGTGGCGGTATCGTTCAACGTCAGCCAACAGCATGGCCCAGTGCTGGCCGTGGCGGCGGGCAGCGTTTGCGCACTGATTGCGCTGGGGGTCAATATCGCGCGATACTTCAGCCCGATTCCGGATCTGGATCTCTAAGGCCTGTCAGCGCATGAAAATCCTGCAATTGAACTTCGAGCGCGGCTGGCGGGGAGGCGAAAGGCAGACCTTGCTTTGCATGCGGCAGTTCCGCGATGCCGGGCACGATGTTCAACTGCTTGCGCGCAAAGGCGGGGAATTGGCGCAACGGGCATGCCAGGAAGGGTTTATCGTGCACCAGCACGCGAACCTTTTCGGCGTGCCGGCATACCTGGCCCGCAAGGGACGCGGCTTCGATATCCTGCATGCCCAGACGGCCAACATGCTTACCTGGCTTGCCGTCCTGAAGCCCTGGCTGGGGGACAGAATCGTTTTCACCCGGCGTACGGCCTTCCCGGTATCCGCGCGCCGCGAGCCTCGCACCTTATGGAAATGGCGCCGCGCGGATGCCCTCGTGGCAATCAGCCGGGCGGCGGCTGCCGAGCCCGCGCGGCTGGGCCTGGAGGCCACCATCATTCCCAGCGCCGTCGTCTCCAAGCCCGTCGACACCGCGCATGTGCATGCGTTCACGCAAGAATTCAACCTGGCGGGCAAGCATGTGCTCGGCACCGTTGCCGCCATGACGTCCGAGAAAGACCCATGTACCTTGGTGCGGGCAGTCCATGCGTTGCGCCGGCGCCGCGACGACTTTGTTTTCGTGCACCTTGGCGCGGGCGGGGATGCCCAGGCGGCAACGCACGCCCTGGTCAAAGAGCTGGGCTTGGAGAACCATTTTCTTTTCGCCGGTTTTCGTAGCGCGATCGATGATCTTTATCGTCTGATGGACGTCTTCGTGATCAGCTCGCGCCACGAAGCGCTGGGCACGAGCGTGTTGGACGCTTTCCAGTACTCCGTGCCCGTCGTGGCGACCGATGCCGGGGGGCTGGCCGAGATCCTGGCGGATGGGCGGGGCCTGCTGTGTCCGGTGGGCGACCATACCGCTATGGCGGACGCCATCGACCTGGTCCTGTCGGATCGCGGCCTGCGTGCCGCGATGATCGAGAAGGCTCGAGCCTACGTCCAGCAGGAACATGACGCCGGGACGATGGGACTCCGGTACCTGGCGGTGTATGAACAGCTGGTGGAGTCAGACCCCGTACGGGGTCTGACCCCTTAGTTCCCCGGAGTCAGACCCATTAGTTCCGGGGGTCAGACCCCGGATGGGGTCTGACCCCACAAGGAGTCGCGCATGCATGAAATTTCCATGGTTCTTGTTTTCCTGCTGGCAGTGGTTGTCAGCGGTTTCATCGCGCGTTTGCTGCCCATCCGTATTCCCATGCCGTTGCTGCAGATCGGCATCGGCGCCTGCATGTCCTATGTCTTCGGATTCGATGTCGCGCTCGACCCGCATTTGTTCTTTCTCCTCTTCATTCCTCCCCTGCTGTTCCTGGATGGGTGGCGTATCCCCAAGGGCGCGCTCTTCCGGGATTGGAAGCCGATACTCATGCTGGCTATCGGATTGGTGATCTTCACGGTGGTGGGCGTCGGCTTCTTCATCCAATGGGTGATTCCGGCCATACCGCTGGCCGTGGCGTTCGCGCTGGCCGCCATCCTTTCGCCCACCGATCCGGTTGCCGTATCGGCCATGACTGACGGTTCGCCGCTGCCGTCGCGCCTGATGCATATTCTGGAAGGCGAGTCCCTGCTCAATGACGCGACGGGGCTGGTCTGCTTCAGCTTTGCCGTGGCGGCATTGATGACCGGCGATTTTTCCATCACCGAAGCATCCAAGAGCTTCATCATGGTGGCGGGCGGCGGTGTGCTTATCGGACTGGCCGTCACCTGGGCCGTGGGAACGCTGAACCGGATATTGGTGCGACGCACGGGCGAAGAGCCCGCGATACAGATCCTGATCAGCTTGCTGATTCCGTTCGCTGCCTATCTGGCGGCCGAGCAGGTGCATGTGTCGGGGGTGCTGGCTGCGGCGGTGGCCGGCATCGCGATGCACTACACCGATCTGGCGGGCAGGCCCCAGGCGGCCACACGGATGCAGCGCGGCGCCGTCTGGGATACGGTGCAGGCCACCCTGAATGGCGCGATTTTCATCCTCCTGGGCGAGCAGCTGCCGGGCATTATCCGCAGTCTTCCCGAAGTCGCCGCCGAGAGCCGCATCAATACCTGGCATTTGCTGGGTGTTCTGCTGGCCATCACCATCATGCTGGGAATCCTGCGCTTTGCATGGGTCTGGGTGTCGCTGCGACTGACCGTTTTCCATGCGGCGCTGCTGGGAAAAAAGCGAACCATGCCGCATACCCGCCTCATACTTGTGACCGCCACGGCGGGTTGCCGGGGGGCGATCACGCTTGCCGGCATCCTGACGCTGCCCTTCTTGATGAGCGATGGCACGCCATTCCCGGCGCGTACCCTGGTCATCTTTTTGGCGATGGGCGTGATCTTGCTGTCCTTGCTGATCGCCAGCATAGCCTTGCCCTTGCTGGCACGGGATCTGGGCGTTGACTTGCCGCGGTTGGAAGCGCGTGCGGAGCATCAGGAAACCGCCGCCCGTACGGCGGCGGCCGAAGCGGCAGTGCGGCGCATCGAGCAGTTCATGGCCGAGCAAGAGGCCGACACGCCCTTGCAGCATGCCCGAGCCGAAGCCGGCGCCCATTTGCTGGACGTATACAGGCGACGGCTGGAATACGGCGATCCCAGCGGCGAAGACGAGGAAAGCCGGCGCTTGCTGGCCGAAGCGGAGCGCAGCGTGCGGCTGGAGGGCCTGCAGGCCGAGCGCGATGAGCTGTATCGCCTGCGGATCGCCGGCAGCATCGACGACGACCTGCACAGGCATTTGCTCCATGAGATCGACCTGATGGAGTCCAGCCTGAGGGGTCAGACCCCGTACGGCAGCCTGAGGGGTCAGACCCCGTACGGGGTCTGACCCCAGGGGGCTGCGGGAGTGTTGCCGGGGTCAGACCCCGCATGGGGTCGGACCCCATTCAATTTGCGCCGGGGTCCGACTCCAACTAAACCATGCCCCATCGCTTGACGGTGTATCGCTCCAGCGTGGTGAAGACCAGGTTCTCCACGGCAAGGCCGATCAGGACCACGGTGATAAGGCCGGCGAACACCTGATCGGTATACAGTTCGTTGCGGCTTTGGAAAATGTACCAGCCCAGGCCGCCGCCCCCTCCGGCGGATCCGAATACCAGTTCCGCCGCGATCAGCGTCCGCCAAGCGAAAGCCCAGGCGATCTTCAAACCGGCCAGAATGGACGGCAGAGCCGCGGGAACCAGAATACACAGCATATAGCGCGGCCCTTTCAGGCCATAGTTCCTTCCCGCCATGCGAAGTGTCGCCGGCACGGAAAGAAAGCCGGAATAGGTATTCAGCGCCAAGGCCCACAGCACCGAATGCACGATCACAAAGATCAGACTGCCTTTGCCCAAGCCGAACCACAGCAATGCAAGCGGCAGCAGGGCAATGGCGGGCAAGGGGTTGAACATGGCTGCAAGCGTTGCCAGCAGATCGCGCCCGGCTTGAGTGGAGATGGCCAGCGACGTGAACAGGAAAGCCAGCCCAATGCCCAATACATAAGCCTGGATCAATACCCACAGGGACTGGGCGGCGCACTGCAGCAGTTCGCCGCTCTCCATGCCGGCCAGGAAGGCGCCGGCGGTCTGAACGACTCCGGGTAGCAGCAGGTCGTTGTTCTGAAAGCGAGCGACGACTTCCCATATCAAAAGAAGCGTCGCCAGAATGGCCGCCTTGCGTAGCGCCCCATGCCGCCAGAGCCGCAGGCTCCAAGGCGGCGAAGGGGCCGGAGCCTGCGTATCGAGCGGTTCGAGAGCGAGCTCATACTCGGGGCGCCGCTGATGGGCGAAGGTTTGGGCAGTCGTGTTCACGCGGCCTCCCGCCGCTGCGCCGGCTCATGGTCATGTTCGAACAACAAACGGTGTATGCGTGCCGCGGTCGCCTGAAAGTCAGCGCCGCCTTGGCTGTGCAAACCGAATCTATGCGCGGATATCTCCGCGCGTACCCGGCCCGGGTGAGGCGACAACAGCAGGATGCGGTTGCCGATCAGCAAGGCTTCTTCTATCGAGTGCGTCACGAACAGCAGCGTGAAATGCACTTCCTCCCATAGCGCCAGCAACTCTTCCTGCATTTTTCTTCGAGTCAGGGCATCGAGCGCGGCAAAAGGCTCATCCATCAGCAGGACTTTGGGCTGCATGGCCAGCGCTCGAGCAATGGCCACCCGCTGCTTCATGCCTCCCGACAGCATATGCGGATAGGCTCGCGCAAAATCGGCAAGGCCCACTTTCTCGAGATAGTGGTCGGCGCGGTCGTAGGCCTCGTGCTTGCCCACGCTGCGTGAAGCCAGCAACGGAAAGGCCACGTTCTGGCGCACCGTTTTCCACGGCGGCAACTGGTCGAACTCCTGGAATACGACAATGCGATCCGGACCCGGTGCGCGGATCGCCGCGCCGTCCAGCCTTATCTGGCCCTCTGTCGGGCGGACGAAGCCGGCGATTGCTTTCAATAATGTCGATTTCCCGCAGCCTGAAGGCCCCAAGAGCACGAAGCGGTCAGAAGCGTCTACCTCGAAGCTGACCTTGCGTGTTGCCTGGACGGTCCGTTTGGGCGTGGCGTATTCCAAGGTCACGTCATCCACGTACAGCAGAGCGTGTTGTGGCGCGGGATTCAGCCGAGCGGCAGGCGCCGGGCCCGCCGGATGCCATGCTGTCTTGTCCATCAGCTGCCTCCCGAGATGCGCGCATCGTCAAAGAAATAGTCCTGCCAGGACGCGGGCCGGTTCTTGACGGCGCCGACCTTGTGCATGAACTGCGCCAGCCCGAGCGTGTTCTGCGGCTTGATGGTGTATTCGATGTCCGGGTTCTTGACCAGCTTGATGAGAAAGTCCCGATCAATTTTCGCCCCGGTTACCCGCAAGTAGGTGTCGGCGGCCTGCTCGGGGTGCCGGCCGGCGAACCGTGCCGCCTCGTCCAGAGCGTCGAGAAACGCGCCATAGGTCTTGGGACTGTTGGATCGGAAGCTTTCCGTCGTGAACAGCACGGTGGACGACGCTGGGCCACCCAGCACGTCATACGATTTCAGCACCAGCCTGGCGTTTGGATTTTCAGCCAACTCCTGGTCCTGGAAAGGTGGATTGCCGAAATGGGCGCTGATCTCCGTGCCGCCCGCAATGATCGCCGCGGCGGCATCGGGATGAGGCAGCGCGACCGATATGCTGTCCAGGCGCTTGTAGTGTTCGTCGCCCCACTGTTGAGCAGCCGCCATCTGCAGGATCCGCGCCTGGACGGATACGCCGACCGCCGGCAGGGCAATGCGGTCCTTGTCGGTGAAGTCGGCGATGCTTTTCACCTTTGGATTATTGGTGACGAGATAGGTGGGGAAGTTGCCCAGCGAAGCAATGCCCTTGACGTTCTGCTTGCCCCGGGTGCGATCCCATATGGTGAGCAGCGGGCCGACGCCGGCGGCGGCGATATCGATGTTGTTGGAAAGCAGGGCGTCGTTGATGGCATTGCCTCCCGACAGCTTCACCCATTCCACCTTGATGTCGACGCCATTGGCCTTGCCGTGCTTTTCGACCAATCCCTGGTCGCGCACGATGTTCAGCAGCAGGTACACAATGCCGAACTGCTCGGCGATGCGCAGTTGGCCTTCGGCGCGGGCGACGCCCGACCCGGCCGCCAGCAAGGAGAGGCTGATTGAAATCGCGCCCAGAATCTTGCCGAATGCCGGCTTGGAATGATGCTTCTTGGTATTCATGTTTATTCCTTTGCTTGTTGAGTCGAAGGCAGGCTCAGAACGGGACGTCGCCTTCAATGGTGGTTCGGTACAAAGTGCGTGCCAGGTGGGCAGGGCAGCCGGTGGCAAGATGAATGAGCGAGCGGTTGTCCCAGAACACGAGGTCGTGTGCTTGCCATGCGTGGCGATAAACGTGTTCCGCCCGGACACTGTGGGCAAACAGTTCATCAAGAACTGCACGGCTCTCGTCCTTGGGCAGACCGATGATCTGCGTCGTGAAGCCCTCGCTGACGAACAGCGCCTTGCGTCCGGTTTCGGGGTGAGTGCGAACGACGGGATGAACCACATCCTTGACCAGCGCCAATTGATCCGGGCTCAGAGTGGGCCGCCAATTGGCGGCCTTTTGCATCTGGCCGTATTTGGCCAGATAGGAATGCACGGCCTGGCGTCCTTCCACCGCGCGCCGCAGATGCGATGGCAAGGTATCCCAAGCCAGGTGCATGTTGGCAAAGAGCGTGTCGCCCCCCTCGGAAGGAAGTTCCTGGGCATGGAGCAGCGACCCCAGGCTGGGCACGGCCTTGTACGAAATATCCGAATGCCAGTACTTCCCGGCGTCCCCCAAACCTATGGGGTTTCCTTCACGGATCACATTCGATACCGTCAGAATTTCCGGGAAGCCGGGCAGGTGGAATTGGTGCAGCACATGGATCATCAAGGGGCCGAAGCGGCGGCTGAAATCCACATGCTGCTGCGGCGTGATCCGCTGTCTTCGGAAAACCAGAACGTGGTGATCCAGATGCGCCCGAACGATGCGGGCGAAGTCGTGTTGGGCCAGAGGACGGCCCAGATCCAGTCCCGTGATCTCCGCCCCGAGGGGGCCGTCGAAAGGATGGATCTCGAAGGATTGCGGCAAGGCGTCGGCGTCGGGGACGCGCAATAGGGTGGCTGTCGGCATGTTTGCTCCACGGGCTTGAAGGTTGCGCTGATGTGATCATCAGTATGTGCAAGCCGCGCCGACTTCCAAACGAATAATTTTTGTTTTGCTTATGGGTAGTAAGCTTATGTGGGGTCGGACCCCGTACGGGGTCCGACCCCTGCCGTTCCCAACGGAACGCGCGTCTCGAACTTGCTGCGGTGGATGGAAAAGAAGCTGCGTACGTTGCGCACGTTGGCCTGCGAAGTGAAGACCCGGTGTGCCATGGCATGATAAGCGGGCATGTCGGCCACGTGCGCCATGATGATGAAGTCCGGCCCGGGCGATACCCGATAGCACTGCAGGATGGCGGGCTCTTGCGCAACATGCGCCTCGAAGTCTTGCAAGGCCTCGACGGTTTGTACGTCCAGCGTGATTTCAATGATCGCCGTCAGGCTGCTGCCCAGTTTCGTCGGATCCAGGATGGCTACCTGCTTCTCGATGACGCCTTCGTCCATCAGTCGGCGCACACGCCGAAGGCAGGTCGGTGCCGAAGCATGCACGCGTTGTGATAATTCATGATTGGTCAACGAACTGTCTGATTGCAGTTGTTCCAATATGCGTAAGTCCAGATCGTCAAAATCGAGCATGATGATATTTATTTCGTTAATATAAAGTATATGAAATAAAATTGCGACATAAAAAGATACAGAAATAAAATACCATAATTACCAGAATATAGAAATCTAATTTCTTCATTTATTGCGCACAATAGCTGCCATATATATCTTCATCGGAGTCATCTATGTGCGGCATTGTTGGCGCGGTAGCGCAGCGCGATATCACCCCCATTCTTCTTGAAGGCCTTAAGCGCCTGGAATACCGCGGCTATGATTCTTGCGGCGTGGCGGTGCACGCCGACGGCGAACTCAAGCGCGCACGCAGCACGGAACGCGTGGCTCAACTGCAGGAGCAGGTGTCCAAGGAAAGCATTGAAGGCTTTACCGGCATTGCGCATACGCGCTGGGCGACACACGGCGCGCCGGCCACGCACAACGCCCATCCGCATTTTTCCGGGCATGGCAAAGGCTCGGCTCGCATTGCCCTGGTGCATAACGGCATCATCGAGAACCACGACGAATTGCGCGCCGAACTCCAGGCAGCCGGCTACGTGTTCGAAAGCCAGACCGACACCGAGGTCATCGCCCACCTGGTCGACCACCTGTACAACGGTGATCTCTTTGAAGCGGTCCAGCAGGCAACGCGGCGCCTGGAAGGCGCGTACGCCATCGCCGTGTTCTGCCGCGACGAGCCGCACCGGGTAGTGGGCGCGCGCCAAGGCTCGCCGCTGGTCATCGGCCGAGGCGAGAACGAAAACTTCCTGGCCTCCGACGCATTGGCGCTGGCCGGCACCACCGACCAGATCATCTACCTCGAAGACGGCGACGTCGTCGACCTTCAGTTGGCGCGCGTCTGGGTAGTGGACCAAGCCGGACGCCCGGTGGATCGCCCCGTGCATACCGTTCACGTGCACTCGGGCGCTGCGGAGCTCGGCCCATACCGGCACTACATGCAGAAGGAAATCTTCGAGCAGCCGCGCGCTGTCGCCGACACCCTGCAGGACATCGAAAGCATCACACCCGAGCTCTTCGGCGACGGTGCCTATCAAGTCTTCAAAGAAATCGACAATGTGTTGATCCTGGCTTGCGGCACCAGCTACTACGCCGGCCTGACCGCCCGCTACTGGATAGAATCTTTGGCCAAGGTGCCGGTGAACGTCGAAATCGCCAGCGAATACCGCTATCGCGACACCGTGCCCAATCCGCGCACCCTGGTCGTCACGATCTCGCAATCCGGTGAAACCGCCGACACGCTGGCCGCGCTGAAGCACGCCCGCAGCTTGGGCATGCCCCACACCCTGACCATCTGCAATGTGGCGACCAGCGCCATGGTGCGCGAATGCAAGCTCAGCTACATCACCCGCGCCGGCGTCGAAATAGGCGTGGCGTCCACCAAGGCCTTCACCACCCAGCTGACCGCCTTGTGCCTGCTGACCCTCGCGCTGGCGCAAACCAAAGGCGTGCTCAGCGCCGAGCGCGAAGACGAAATGCTCAAGTCGCTGCGGCATCTGCCAGTGGCCATAGGCGCGGTGCTTGCGCTCGAGCCGCAAATCATGGCCTGGGCCGACCGCTTCGCCAGCAAGGAAAATGCGCTGTTCCTGGGGCGCGGCATGCACTATCCCATCGCCCTGGAAGGCGCCTTGAAGCTCAAGGAAATCAGCTACATCCACGCCGAAGCCTATCCCGCAGGAGAACTGAAGCACGGCCCTTTGGCACTGGTCACCGACGCGATGCCCGTCGTGACCATCGCGCCGCGCGACGAGTTGCTGGAAAAGCTCAAGTCCAACATGCAGGAAGTCCACGCGCGCGGTGGCGAGTTGTATGTGTTTGCCGATGCAGACACCAGGATCGTGAACAGCGACGGCATACACGTGATCCGCATGCCCGAGAACTACGGGAAACTGTCTCCCATCCTGCATACGATTCCCTTGCAGTTGCTGGCCTATCACACGGCGTGCGCGCGGGGTACGGATGTGGACAAGCCCAGGAATCTGGCTAAGAGCGTGACGGTGGAGTGATGGGGTGAGCTGGGTTGCCGGTGAAGAGCGGGAATAAAGGCTGTCGGTGCGAAATAAAGTCTGTCGACGTCTAATTCCGCTGTTTGGGCGGGCATTTATTGTGAACTTCGGCTACCTTCAGAGAAACATTCAGAGAACGTTGAATGCGGCCAGTCATCCACTACGAGTTTGCCCGGCAGTCCCTCGGAGACTTGAAGGGTAAACTCGTAGTGGACGACTACGCCGGGTACCGCCAGGGCGCTGGACTACAGCCTGAAACGCTGGGCGGCGCTTACGCGCTACCTGGATGACGGGCAGGTCCCGATCGACAACAATCATATCGAAATGCAAATCAGGCCGGTGGCAATCGGCAGGGCCAACTGGCTGTTCGCCGGTTCCTTGCGCGCGGGCAAACGTGCGGCTGCGCTCATGAGCCTGATTCAGTCAGCCAAGCTCAATGGCCTGAATCCATACGCCTATCTGCGCGACGTCCTGGAGCGCTTGCCGACACATCCGGATAACCGGATCGATGAGTTCTTGCCGCACAACTGGACGGGTTCGGTGACCGCCGAAACCGAGCCCCCTCCTCAAGCGCGACTAAAGTCAGCGGGCTGCGCAACTGCTTATCCAAGTTACAAGGTCCTGAAGCTCTTTGGAGCTTCGAAGATGAGGCGCAATCCACATGACGATATTGAACTTGCCGTCGATAAACCCGTAAGGGGCGACTAGCTTCCCCGACCTAATTTCGTTTTCCACGATCATTCGAGGTGAAATGGCAACGCCGAGCCCGCACGAGGCAGCCTGAATCATTAGATAAAAATGTTCGTAAATATCATGAGGTTCGAGCTGGATGTCGGGCCGCTCCATGACTTCCAGCCAATCCTGCCAGGCGGACGGGCGGGTCTTGGGCGCCAAGATGTGGGCGTTCTTTAGGTCCTCCAGATGCGCGCCAAGGGCGGCTTTTTGCATATACTCGGGCGAACACACTACTCCTACTTCTTCTACCATAAGATGCTTGACGATTACGTTTGATGGCGGCGGGACCATGTCGTTACGGATTGCCAGACTTACCTCTTCGCGCACAAGATCCATGTCGGAATAGTTCACATTGAGCCGCAGCTCCGTTTCAGGATGCGTGCGCTTGAACGCAGCAAGCTGCGGGATCAGCCAGTGCATCATAATTGTCGCCGAGCACGACAGGGTGAGGGGCCCCGGTTGAAATTGGGCTACGCTGGCGTCAATGATGCTAAACCCTTCCCCCAACTTCGCCGCCATGCGGCCACCCTCGTCGGTGGGCACCACCGATTGAGGCAAACGCCTTAGTAGGGGTACACCGAAGATGCCTTCCAAGGTTTGAATATGCCGGCTGACGGCACCAGGCGTCACGCCAAGCTCCGCCGCCGCAAGGCTTATGCTCCCAAGCCGAGCGGATGCCTCAAACGCCCTCAGCGCGTTCAATGACGGTCGAACTGATTTCATTCCTTATCTCCCCTGTAGCACAGGTAATCGACTCGATGAGTTCACACAGCTGCTTTCAAAGTTGAATTAACTCACGGACGGCCTAGCCGACGCATGCTTTGACTTTTTCTCATGCTGTGCGTGACAAAAAATGGATTGAGCCAGACGATATCACCCTCTTAGAATGCTCTATCCCTCACGAAAGATGATCAATAACATGTTCCTCGTCGAAACTCCAACGTCAGAAACCAGCACTATCGAATCTGCGCCTCGAGCAAAGCAAGAACATGTCGTCGCTACCTACGTCATTGAAACGGCCTTTCCCCTGGACTATGCTGCAGAAGTTATTGCAGGAGAACAATCTTGCGGCACCTTCGTAGCCGTTCCAAATGAGACGGCCCAACTGAAGGAGCGCCATAGCGCGAAGGTGTTGAGCGTCACGCCCTTGGAAACCGTTGCTTCGCCGTCCCTGGAAGGGTCCACCGCACCGCAGTCGCCTAACGCTTCGCGGTACCAGCGCGGCAAAATCGTGGTTTCGTTTCCGTACCACAACATCGGCCCGTCTATCCCGAATCTCCTGACGACAGTTGCAGGGAACCTGTATGAAATCCAGCAACTTTCCGGTATCAGGCTGGTGGATCTGGAATTGCCGGTTGCATTTTCCCAGCGTTACCCGGGCCCTGCCTTCGGCATCGAAGGTACCCGCAAATTGACGAACGTCCATGGACGCTCCTTGATCGGAACCATCATCAAGCCTAGCATTGGTCTGACCCCCGATGAAACGCGCCCGCTCGTGCGCGAGCTTGCGATGGCTGGACTGGACTTCGCCAAAGACGACGAACTCAATGGCAACGCGCCCTACGCGCCTCTCGCCGAACGGGTAGCCGCTGTCATGGACGAGATCAACCGCGTTGCCGACAAGACCGGTAAGAAAATGATGTATGCCTTCAACATCACGGGAGACGTCGACGAACTGCGCCGCGGGCACGACCTGGTAAATGAGGCCGGCGGCTCTTGCGTCATGGTCGCTATAAACAGCATCGGTTTCGCAGGCCTGTCGTACCTTCGCCAACATTCCGAGCTTCCGATCCACGGTCATCGCGCCATGTACGGTGCACTGGCTCGCCATCCGATGCTCGGCATCGGCTTCACAGCATATCAGAAGCTCTGCCGGCTGGCAGGAGTAGATCATCTGCATGTTGGTGGACTCGACAGCAAGTTCTATCAGAGCAACGCAGAGGTGCGCCAGTCCATTCTGGATTGCCTGGCGCCTATGTATGGAGACTATCGAGTAATGCCTGCCATTTCGTCTGCCCAGTGGGCCGGATCAGCTGAGGGCATCTACGCGGCAACGAAGACTATCGACGTACTGCATCTGGCCGGCGGCGGGATTATCGCCCATCCCGGAGGAATATCAGAAGGCGTCCGAAGCATGCAGCAGGGCTGGGAAGCCGCCATGGCCAATATCACCTTGGCCGAGTATGCGGAAGGCCGGCCCGAACTGCGTTTGGCAATTGAAAAATTTGGAAAGTCGCGCACGTAGAATCTGCGCTACCTTGTTATACGGAGGAACATGAAGTGAAGCTCAGTGCATCCCAATTGAAAGAGTACGCCGAAAACGGCTTTTTAGTGCTGCGCGACGTTTTCACGCAAGAGGAAGTGGAAGCTCTGCGAAGTGAGTCGACCACAATATTTGAGCACCATCGCCCTGAAATCTGGCGCGAGAAGAATGGCGCTCCGCGGACCGCATTCGGTTGTCACGAGTATAGTCCCCTGTTCCGTTCACTCACACGCGACAGCCGCTTAGTTGATCCCGTGGAACAGATTACCGGTGACACGCTGTATATCCATCAATTCAAGGTAAACCCCAAGGTCGCCTTTGATGGCGATCCGTTTCCCTGGCACCAAGACTTCGCGACCTGGCACCTTGATGATGGCATGCTGGAACCACAGGCCATGAACATCGCCATTATGTTGGACGAAGTCACTGCAATGAATGGAGCGCTCATGTTCGTGCCAGGCAGCCACCAACGAGGCATGATCGACGCGCCTGATATCGACGGTCGGCGATGGATGAAGCGCGAAGACATCGCTCGGCTCATCACCAAGGCGAGCGATGTCGCGATTGCAACGGGACAGGCGGGCGATGTGCTAATGTTCCATGCCAACTCGGTCCATGGGTCCGGCGGCAATATCACTCCGCTGTCTCGCCGGATCCTTTATGTAACCTACAACGCCGTCTCGAATCGGCTGCGCAATCCGACGCGCCCTCCCTTCATCGCACACCGAACGTTCGATCCGGTAGAGCCCGCTGAGCGGTCATTTTTGCTCACACTAGCCTGATCGTGCCCAGACCATTCTAAAAAGAGGAGACAACATGAGATTGCGATTTACCAAGCAGAAAATGGCAACCACCCTGGCAACATGCGCTTTGCTGTTGCTTGCCCCCACAAGTTTCGCCGAACAGCTCAAACTTCGCATGGCGCACTACGCCGCAACGAACAGTCCAGTAGATAAAGCTGGCCAGGAATTCGCCAGGTTGGTCAAAGAACGCACTCAGGGGCGAATCGCCATCACGCTATTCCCTGACAGTCAGCTGGGCAGCGTTGAAGCGAACGCCCGCGACTTGTCCAGGGGAGCACTGGACTTATCGCTCCTGACTCCCGGTTCGCTATCCGGTCTCGATCCATTGCTGGATATTCATTACCTGCCGTTCATTGCTACTACAAACGAGCAGGTGGACGCGATTTTCTACAATCCGAACGGCACTCTCCAGAAAACGGTTATCGAAGCCCTCGCAAGGCATCGTATTCACACACTCGGTTTCTATGAACTGGAATTTCGCGCGGTCACCAATTCGAAGCGTCCGGTTGAAAAACCGGAGGACCTGAAAGGCTTGAAGTTGCGCGTGCCCAGTTCGGCTGCGATTAAGGGTTTTTTTGAGGCGACAGGGGCACAGCCAGTGATTATGCCGTTCCCGGAACTATTCACAGCGCTACAGCAGGGAACCGTGGACGGTCAGGACAACGGCGCGAGTCTCACCTACGAGTCCCGCCTGTTCGAGACCCAGGAATACATGACGTTGTTGAATCATGTGTACGCCTTTGGTACCTTCAATGCAAGCGACAAGCTATGGTCGAAATTGTCCGAAGAAGACAAGAAAATAATGACGCAGACCGCGCAAGAGGTCGGTAAACGCCAGATCGAGAAGAACCGTGCGCGCAACGATGAATTCCTGATGAAGCTGCAAGAGGCGGGGATTAAGGTAACGCGGCCGAGTGCGCAGGCCTATGCCGACTTCGCAAGAATCGGTCAAACGGTTTGGGACAAATTGACCCCAGTTTATGGTGCGGATCGCATCAAAGCGCTTCGCGATGAGGTAAGCCGGGCTCAGGCCGACTGACCCTCACTGATGTCAGCGGATCCCACACCCCAGGTACTGCGGCAAGGGATCTTGCTATCCGGAGGATAAAAGACATGGAAGCTTCGAGCGCAATGCCCGCCCCTTTTTGCATCAGCGCATGGCTTTTCAAGTTCGAACAGCAGGTCTACCAAGTTGAAAAGGCGATCTGCATTACGGCTCTAGCGGTAATGCTTTTTGCCATTGCAACCAACGTTCTTGTTCGATACTTCAATCTGCCACTGCCCAATCTAAGCGAATGGGGCATTGTCGCCATTGCCCCGCTGACCTTTATCGGCATGGCTATGTGTTCCTACACGGGTACCCACATCGCTGTCGATGCGATCAAATCGGTAAGAAGCCGCCGCGTTCAGCGCGTTGCCCGCTTTGTCACCGCAGTCGCCTCGGTCATTTTCGCCACGATCTATTTGTACTCCGGTTGGATATTCATGTATGGGGTTCTGGAGTCTGGCGAAAAGATGATGGATATGGGAACACCGTTGGCTTTCCCTTTATCGTTCTTGCCCGCGGGCATGGCCTTGGTACTGCTCCATTCCGTGCTTGAGCTATGGCGCACAGTAAAGGACTTGGCGCCCCCGGCCGAGGAGATAGCATGATTTCGGGAATCTTCATTCTGACTGCCATCCTCTTGATCGGGATACCGATCGGCATAGCATTCCCCCTGATCGTCATCGTTAACGCGGAGGCCTGGAGTATTGACTGGTCGATGCTTCCCTCTACGACCTTCGATGCGGTCTCCTCCTTTCCGTTATTGGCGATTCCGCTTTTCATCCTGGGCGGGGAAATCATGAATCGCGGAGGCCTCATCAAGCAACTGACCGATGTATGCGACCGGCTGCTAGGATGGGCCAAGGCGCCAACGGGTCATGTCATGATCGCGGCGAGCGCATTGATGGGCGCGATCACCGGCTCGTCGGTAGCAACCGTAGCCGCTATCGGCGGCACGATTGGACCGGAGATGACGCGCCGGGGCTATGCTCCGGGGTACACGGCTGCGCTTAACGCGTCCTCCGGACTTCTAGGCGTATTGATTCCGCCTTCCATACCTTTGATTCTGTATGGCTCTATTGTCGGCGTATCGATTACGCAGCTGTTTCTGGCGGCCATAGTGCCAGGCTTGATAATGGTGCTTGCCATGATGGCAGTGCACGGCCTTATGGCCAAACGCATCTTGGTATCAGGACGGGAGACTGTGAGCCAAAGCATGAGCGCGGGGACAGAAGCTTTTGCGAAGTTTGAGGACAACAGCTGGTCAGTCGTCGTCAAATCCCTACCCGCGCTATTTCTTCCCATAGTCGTGCTCGGTGGAATCTACTCCGGCGTGTTTACACCCACCGAAGCAGCAGCGATCGCCGCGGTTTATGCTTTGCTTGTGATTCTTCTTGGGCGCACCGCCAAGTTTGGAGATCTGAAGGGCATATTTCACAGGGCGGCGATGACATCTGCGGCTATTCTGGTCATTATCGGCCTGACGAGCGTCTTTAATCGCGCGATGGTGTTTCAGCAGGTACCGCAGTCGATCGCTACGTTTGCAACTGGCTACACCGATAGCGTTATTGTTTTTCTTCTAGTGGTAAATGTGGCGCTTCTCCTGATTGGCATGATCATGGAAACAAACGCCGCTACGCTGTTGATGGGCCCATTACTTGCGCCCGCGGCGGCCAAGTTCGGAATAGACCCGGTTCACTTCGGCATCATTCTTGTCACCAATATCGAGATCGGACTGCTGACGCCGCCGATGGCCGTCAACCTTTTTGTTGCCGCACGGACCAACAACGTTCCCTTATCCTCGTTGCTACGCTACCTGGCATGGTTTTTGGCTGTCGTGCTGGTCGTGATGGCAACCATCACCTATATCCCTGCTTTGCCGCTGTGGTATCGGTATCTCTGATCCAAAATGAACGAACTATCCAAGCAAACGCCGCAGGTGGGTTTCTACGCGGACGATTTTACCGGGGCCAGCGCTAACCTGATGGAGTTTCACCGATTGGGGCTGAATGGCGTACTGTTCGTCAATACCCCCACGATCGCGCAGATCGACCGGTATGGTGAAAAGGCCGATGTACTGGGGGTCGCCGGAACTAGTCGCTCGCTGGAGCCTTCCGGCATGATCACGGAGATGCAGCCCGCGCTGGAATTGTTTAAACGCATCGGCTGTCGGGTGATTCAATACAAAATTTGTTCTACTTTCGACTCTTCGCCTAAGCGTGGGAATTTTGGCACAGTGATTGACCTAGCGCGATCGTTGTACGGAAAGGCCAGTATTCCTATTGTTGCGGCACATCCTACATTTGGACGCTATACGGCGTTCGGTACCCACTTTGCGGTTCATGACGGCACTACATACCGGCTTGATCGGCATCCCAGTATGTCTTGCCATCCCGCAACGCCTATGAACGAAGCAGACCTGCGTCGGCACCTTGCTTTACAGACCTCCTTACCGCTCGGCTTATGCGATGTTCTAACGTTGCGCGCAAAAACCGAAAGCGAAATAAGTGCGATGCTTGACCAACAAGGCATGGCCGCCATCGTTTTTGATGCCATGGAGCATGCGGATCTGGTTGCTATGGCGGCCGGCGTCTGGGAAGCTTCGCGCCGCCGCACAGTTTTTACTATAGGATCCCATGGCTTTGCCGCCGGTCTCGCGACCCACCTTTCATCTTCCGGCCCACCTCCGGCCAGGCCGTCGTACGCTCCGCAAAAGCCTGTAGAAAGCCTAGTGGTCCTTTCCGGCAGCTGCTCTCCTCGCACCGCGATGCAGATTACACACGCCCGAGAGAACGGTTGGAAGGCCATACGGCTTCCCATTGACGCTTTGACACACGAAAGCGAAGACAGTATCACCGAAAAGATCGCCACGGAGATAGTGCAGGCGACCAGTAACGGACAAAGCATCGTGATTTACGCAGCAGCGGGGCCGCAAGACACCGCCATCGCCAGTGGCCGCGGCGTTTTTGAAACGATTCAATCAGAGTCCTCGGCCGTCATCGGGCGGATATATGGATCTGTCCTCACTTCAGTCATGAAGAAACACCGTTTGCCGCGCATAATGCTCGCGGGGGGCGATACGTCAAGCCAAACGATAAGAGCCTTGGGCATTGAGGCACTCACTATCGATGCGATCAATCGTGCCAGTACCGAGGCGTTCATGACAATGCACTGCAATAATCCTCTATTCGACGGAGTCCAACTACTCATGAAAGCAGGTCAGAACGGGTCGGATGACTATTTTAGCCGCGCACGCGAAGGCACCCAATGGCAGTGAACCACCCGCTGTCCTGAATTCAGCGGGCCGCTTTTCCAGCGGTCAATAGGGTCGGCCTCTTGGTATTACCTCTCGCGATGGTGGGCTTGATGCTAGCATCCACAACGCCCAGCTCGGCTATTCCCTGAACGCGCAAATGTGAGTCGACCACAGCCATTGAGTCTTCTTTCCGCCCCATCTCGCGGGGCCCGTGGGGCGGAATATCGTCGTGGCAATCTCACCGGCCAATTTGGCAAGTTCTTCTTCGGTTTGATCCGATACGCGGAACTCCCGGTTTGTTGTCCAATAGAGGCTGTTTTCTGGGAGTTTTACCGTCATGTTCGCCTGTGCAGCCACCGATGATTTTTTCCGTGCCCGCATCGACCAGATGATTGACCTGGGCCACCCGCTGGCGGTGCTGGCCTCGCGCATGCCGTGGCGGGAGATTGAGGCGGGGGTCGCGCACCGGTTCGTGCGCAAGGCGCACGACGGTGTGGCCATGCCGGACCTGGATCTCTTTGGCGAGAAGCCTCAGCGCAAGGTCTCGGCCAGCAAGGCCGGTCGCCTGCGTGTGCCGCTGCGGATCATGATTTCGCTACTGTGCCTGAAGCACGCCTTCAACGAATCGGATTCGCCAGGCCGGGCGCTTCGCTCATGCGCGCCGGCCTCACGAGTTTGGCGTGAAGGTGGGCAGTGCCAGCACCTTCAAAGGCAACCTGATTGTGGGGGCCCGGGCGTTTTATCGCAATCCGTATGATGGCCACACGCTGAGTTCCCAACTGGAGCAGGCCACCATTCTCATGCAGGACTGTGCCGCAGCGCCTGAAGGCAGATCACCGGATGGACCGCTGTCACTTGAAGGGTGAACGCGGCATGGTCATTGAAATGCCTCACCCGACCGCCGGGCGGGTGAAGAATATAATCAGTCCGTTTCGTTTCGATGACCGGCAAATAAGCGATCACGCCGCACCTCCGCTGTTGGGGCAGCATACCTCGGAAATTCTGGGCCATGGCATGGGGCTGACGCACGATCAACTACACGATTTGCACGCCCGAGGCGTGTTGAAGATTCTGTCATCGGCCACTTCAGGAGAGCAGACACATGGATGAGCAGGCAGCATTGTCGGCGTTCAAGCAGGCAATGGAAACGCAGAGGGCCAGGCACCACCCTTGAAATGAAAACCCAGTATGTCAAAGCGGCTCGCCACGGAAAAATCCAGTGCTGCGGCGAATTCGTGCGCCGCGGCCGCACAATCTCGTTCTTGAAGGCCACCATGACCGACGAGGATGGCGCAACCATTGCCTTCGCGACGTCCACATGGATGCAGCTGAAGACGTCGTCGGAAGGCAATGTCTAGTTTTACGCGTTGATCCAGCTACGCTCCGACAGTCGGTTCCCGGGGGGTGAGTAAAATTCACCCCCATGCGCTTCACCGACTTCAATCAACGCCTCGCTGCTCTTGGCGCCCTGCCTGTCCATCGTGGCCGGGTCGTACGCGTCTGGCTGAGAGGACAGGCGCTCGACCTCGGCACTCGACGGCGGAGCGCCGAGGACTTTCTGCCCCTCGCGCTACGCAACGCCGTGCCCACCTTGACGGCAGAGCTGGACGGCCTCGCCCGGGTTCGCTCCGAACACGCCGGCAGCGACGGCTCGCGCCTGCTCGTCGAACTGGCCGACGGACAAATGGTGGAAAGCGTGCTGTTGCCGCGCGACGGACTCTGCGTCTCCACTCAGATCGGCTGCGCGGTCGGCTGCCGCTTCTGTATGACCGGCAAGAGCGGCCTGATCCGACAGGTCACGAGCATGGAAATCCTTGCCCAGGTCGTGCTGGCGCGGCGTATGCGCGCGGTGAAGAAAGTCGTCTTCATGGGCATGGGTGAGCCGGCCCACAACCTTGATAACGTGCTCGAGGCCATCGACCTGCTCGGCACCGAGGGTAATATCGGCCACAAGAATCTCGTGTTCTCCACCGTGGGCGACCAGCGCGTGTTCGACGCCCTGCTGCAGCAACGTATCAAGCCCGCATTGGCGCTGTCGCTGCACACGACCAAAGCCGAACTGCGTGAACACTTGCTGCCGCGCGCGCCGAAGATTCCGCCGGAAGAGCTCATCGAACTTGGCGAGAGGTATGCCCGCGACACCCATTATCCGATCCAGTACCAATGGACGCTGCTCAAGGGCGTGAACGACGGCGACGATGAACTCGATGCCGTCGTGAGGTTGCTCAAGGGCAAGTACGGCGTGCTCAACGTCATTCCCTTCAATAGTCTTGAAGGGGATGACTACCAGCGCCCCGACACCGAGCGTATCCGGGAGATCGTCCGCTCTTTGCAAAGCCGTGGTGTGCTGACCAAGGTGAGGAATAGCGTAGGGCAGGATGTGGACGGCGGCTGTGGCCAGTTGCGCGCTCGCGCCGTTAGCGCAGTGCGGGGTGTCGAGCTGCGCCGCAAGCTTGTTGCCAAGTCTTACCAAGTGGAATAGCCTACTACCAGATCAAGAATACGTCGCGTAACAAGCCATCAAGTTCATCGTTGTACCAATAACTAAAAGGAAACACATGAAGCTCGTTCGATCTTTTCGCCTGTTGTCTGTATTCGCAATTGTATCTTTGGCGCCCTTGCCCGCCGCCCAAGCGCAGGACAAGTGGCCAAGCAAACCCATTACCATTGTGTCTCCCTATGCGCCGGGCGGCACCACTGATATTCTGGCACGCCTGCTGGCCACGCATCTGAACAAAGCCTTGGGCGAGACCATCATTGTCGAGAACAAGGCAGGTGCAGGAGGCAATATCGGCACCAGCCAGGTCGCCAAGGCTCAACCGGACGGCTACACCTTCCTGCTGGCCGCCAGCGGCCCTATCGTGATTGCCGGCACACTCTATAGCAAGTTGAACTACAACCCCGCCACCGATTTCACCGCGGTTTCGCCGCTGGCCCGCACCAGCTTCGTGGTCGCGATCAATCCGAAATCCGGGCTCACCTCTATCCAGGACATCATCGCCAAGGGCAAGGCCAATGAACTGTCATTCGGATCAGCCGGCTCGGGTACGCCTCAACATATCATTGGTGAAATGTTCAACGTCGCCGCAGGCACCCAGATTCAGCACATTCCGTATAAAGGCTCGGGGCCTCTGCTCAATGACCTGGTCGGCGGACAGGTGCCACTGGCCTTCGAAAATCCTTTGCCGATCTCGCAGCAAGTCAAGGCGGGCAATCTCAAAGTATTGGCTGTGACCGGCGCCCAGCGAATGGCCGCCATGCCAGACGTCCCCACTCTGGCCGAACTGGGCATCAAAGGCGTGGACGCCCAACCATGGTATGGTCTTCTGGGCCCCGCCAACCTTCCCGCGGATATCACCCAACGCATGAATACCGAAGTGCAGGCTATCCTGGCGTCGCCCGAAGTGAAGGAGCGGCTTGCGGGGCTGGGTGTCGAACCTATGGTCATGACGCCCCAGGAATATCAAGCCTTCATCACCGCCGACATCGATCGGTGGGGGGCTGCCGTCAAAGCATCCGGCGCCAGGGTGGACTGATACCGTGGCCACCTGCTTCGACTTCGACTCCCTGGCCAGGCTGGCAGCTCAATCCGACGCCGTCACGCAATCTTGTGGCTGCTGCAAATCGCTATCGACCGCGTGGGAGAGCCAGCCCGTGCATTTTCCTGAAGAGCAGTTGAAGCAGGTGGGTACGCTGCGCCAGTCCGTCTACGACGAACCGACATTCGACGAATACCACCCCAACGGCACTCGGTTCTGGTCGCCCGATGCACCAATTTCGCCGCGTCACTATCCCGCCAACCGCAGTGATGTCTGGGTGTGTACCGTATGCGGCCGATACTTTCTGCGTTACCTGGAGGGAGGTGGCTATTTTGTGGACCACCGGGTTCGCAGGCTTCTCGGTAGCTTGCTGGTCGACGCACCTGTTTAGTGTGGCAAGCAGATCGTGAGCCCATGAACACCGAGTACCTTGAAAGCTTTGTTCTGGTCGTCCAGTACAGCTCGATTGCCGAGGCGGGCCGGCGGTTGAATATGACACCGGGGGCGGTGGCCGCCCGGATACGTATTCTTGAGGCCGAACTGGGCACAAGCCTGATCCAGAGGTCGGGGCAGGCAATCAAGCCAACGGAGGCGGGTTTGCGCATCTACGACCGCGCCCAGACGCTATTGCAGGATGCCCGGGACCTCCAGGCACTGGCGGGCGGTGGCGCGTCTAGCGGCGAGTTGCGCCTAGGGGTGTTTTATTCGGCACTCACGACGCATTTGCCCGTTCTGCTCGAAGATTTCTGCACGCGCATCCATCCCGAGCAACCTATCTTGATCGAGTACGGGCCGTCCGCCGAATTATGCGGTCGTGTCCACAATGGCCAACTGGACATCGCCCTGGTCATCGAGCCGCCCTTCGCGTTGCATAAAAACTGTGGATGGCAGGTCGTGCAGAATGAGCCGTTGATTGTGATTGCACCACGCAGCATGGCGGGGCGGGACGCGCACGACCTGATCAAGAACGAGCCCTTTATTCGCTACCACCGAAACGCGTTCAGCGGACAGCTGGTGGATCGCTATCTGAAGGACAGCAATCTTTTTCCTCGGCAGCGGCTGGAAATCGACAGCCTGTTGACGATTGTGTCGTTGGTGGAGCGCGGCATGGGCGTTGCCATTGTGCCCGATTCCTTCTCCATTGATTACCGGGAGCATCAGTTGATAAAGGTGCCGCTGCCACTGCGCACGCCGATACGCCGGATCGGCATGATATGGGACACGCACGGGCCCCGGCTCTCGCTGGCGCAGTTACTGGTCGAGCAAGCCGTGCAAATCTTCGCTGCTCCCCATCAAGAATAAATTTGCGGTGCAAGCGTAATTTTTTTAAGTCCCTGCCGTCGCAAGCCTCTCTAGAATCCTGCCTGAACACCCATGAAAAGGTATGGAGAGCACAGGCGGCTATGTTGCAAGATCTTGATGTGATACGGGTCGTACGACTCGATGTTTGGACGGCTTCGTGCTTTGACGAGATCTTGGCGCGCAATCCCTGCATCAGACTGGACGTGCTGGCGCGTAGCGGCGATCATGCGCGCACCTGGGAATTGCTGGCTTCCGCCGATATCTATCATGTGTCCGCTGCACGCGATGAGGTCCCGCAAGAACTTCAAGTGACAGCCGATCTGATCGCCAGGTGTCCGAACCTGAAGTGTGTTTCTACGTCCGGGGCGGGTTACGACACGGTCGACGTGGAGGCCTGCTCAAGGGCCGGCATCGTTGTGGTCAATCAGGCAGGCGGCAATGCAAGGTCGGTCGCAGAACATGCCATGGCCTTGATCCTGGCACTGGCCAGAAGGTTGCCCGAATCCAGGCACCTGCTTCAACACGGTCAGAATTTTACGCGTGAAGATCTCATGGGTCACGAGATCGCGGGAAGAACGCTGGGCTTGGTCGGGCTAGGGCACATAGGCACATACGTGGCAAGACTGGCCAATGCGTTCGGCATGGAGGTGTTGGCCCATGATCCCTATCTTGACGACGACACCATCGCGGCGCGCCAGGCGTGCGCCGTATCCCTGGACGAGTTGACGGCGCGCAGCGATATCGTCTCTTTGCATTGCCCTCGAACGTCGGAAACCCTGAACCTGTTTGACGCGCACCGCTTTCAGCAGATGAAACAGGGTGCCTGGTTTATAAGCACCGCGCGGGGCGGTATACACAACGAGGGCGATCTATACGACGCGCTTCTCGCGGGCCATCTAGGTGGCGCCGGCCTGGACGTTTGGGCCGTTGAGCCCCCCCCTCCGGATCACCCACTGCTGGCCTTGCATAACGTCGTTCCAAGCTATCACACTGCCGGCGTCACGCACGAAGGCCGCAGCAACATTGCCGCCATTGCGGCAGAGCAAATTCTGCAAATCTGTCGGGGGGATGCCCCGCCGCGGATGATCAATCCGGACATCTACCCTGCTTCCCGGCTTGCACCTCGTGGATGAATAAGCAGTTTCTCAAAAGTACAAAGGAGACCAACATGAAATCAACTGGAAAATTCCCTCGCATTAGCGGTGGCCGACGCCTCGCAATGGCTGCCGTCGCGCTCGCAGTGTGCGGTGCCGCCATGTCGCCCGCACACGCGGCATACCCCGATCATCCGATCAACATGATTGTGGCTTATGGGCCGGGCGGCGGCACCGATCTGATTGCTCGGGCACTGGCTCCGTACATTGGTAAGTACCTTGGAAACGACGCCCGTATCGTGGTGTTGAACCGCCCTGGCGCCGGTGGCGAGATTGGCTTTTCGGAACTGACCCGTGCCAAGCCCGACGGCTACACAATCGGCTTCATCAACACGCCGAACTTGCTGACGATCCCCATCGAACGTAAGGCCCAATACCACTGGACCGACCTCGACCTGCTTGGCAACCTGATCGACGACCCCGACAGCTTTGCGGTCAACAGCGAGAAAAGCGACATCAAAACGCTTGCCGACCTGGCGAAATATGCAAAGAGCCATCCTGGGGACGTATCGGTCGGCACGACAGGCAAGGGTTCCGACGACCACTTGGCCATGCTGGCCTTCGAGCGGGCAGCGGGCGTGGATATGCTGCATATCCCATACAAGGGCGCGGGCCCGGTACGCACGGCCATTGCAGGTGGTGAAATCAAGTTGGCCGCCATGAACATCGGCGAAGTAAAAGCCTACATGGCCGGCGGCACGCCTATGGTGCCTCTTGGTGTGATGAGCGAAAAGCGCTCGGATGTGGCTCCCGACGTGCCTACCTTCAAAGAGCAGGGGTATGACATCATCATGTCGTCGCTACGTGGCATTGGCGCCCCCAAGGGCCTGCCCGAAGACGTCCGCAAGAAACTGGTTGAAGCCGTGCAGAAGGCCGCCAATGATCCGGAGTTCGTGAAGAAAGCAAAAGAAATGTTCGCGCCGCTGCGTTATCTGGGGCCCGACCAGTATGCGCAAGAGCTCAAACAGAACGAGGCGATGTTCCAGCAGGTCTGGAAAGCGACGCCTTGGTCCGAATAAAGTTTTAACATTGCATAGCCGGTATGGGACGCAGGGCAAGGCTGCGTCCCTCGAGTTGTTACGCTGGGTCGTCAAAGATGCTGTATTCCAAAAGAGAATTGAATTCCCTCCTGTGCCTGGATGACTTCGAGCGAGCTGCTCGTGGCTACCTGCCTCGCTCATTGTTTGCCTACGTATCGGGGGGCGTCGAAACCAATGCCTCGCTGGCGCAAAATCGAGCGGTGTTCCAGGAGTTCGGATTCGTTCCGAGGGTGATGCGCGATGTGTCGTCCGTGAATACCGAGATCGATCTGTGGGGTGACACCTACAAGATGCCATTTGGCATCGCCCCCATGGGGCTGAGCGCCCTGACCGCTTATGACGGAGACTGCGCGCTCGCACGGGCTGCGTGCAATGCGGGCATCCCGATGATCATGAGCGGGTCGTCGCTGACGCGCATGGAGGAGGTGTCGGGAATCGGTCCAAACGTGTGGTTTCAGGCATATTTGCCAGGTACCTTGGAACAGATCGAGGCCCTGGTGGAGCGCGTGCAGCGCGCGGGTTTCCAAAAGCTGGTGATCACCGTCGACACGCCGGTGGCCGCCAACCGGGAGAACAATATCCGCGCGGGTTTTTCAACCCCGCTACGACCATCCGTGGGCTTGGCGCTGGACGGCATCTTGCATCCCCGGTGGACACTGGGTACGTTTCTTCGCACGCTGCTGGCCAAGGGCATGCCTCATTTCGAGAATAACTATGCTACCCGTGGTGCGCCTATCCTGTCGCGCCACGTGCTGCGGGACCTCTCTGATCGCTCGCATCTCAACTGGGATTACTTCAGGCGGATTCGCGAGCTTTGGCATGGCAGGCTGATCGTTAAAGGAGTCTTGTCGGCTGCCGATGCGCGATACGCGGTTGACGCGGGCGCGGATGCCATCATTGTGTCGAATCACGGCGGCCGCCAGCTTGACGGATCCCTCGCCCCGCTCAGGGTGCTCCCGTCCATTGTAGCGGCGTGCCCCGGCGTACCTGTCATGATGGACAGCGGTGTCAGACGCGGCACCGATGTCGTCAAGGCATTGGCGCTAGGTGCACATTGTGTCTTTGTGGGCCGCCCCTTCGCCTACGCCGCCGCCGTGGGGGGCGAGGGAGGTGTGGCGCGCGCCATAGACCTGTTGGGGGTTGAGCTGCGTCGAAATCTGGCTATGCTGGGTATCACGCGTATAGATGGGCTCGACGACGCGTGTGTACAGGCCATAACGCCCGGCAGTGGTTGGGTATCGCGTTAAGATTTGTAGTCTAAACATATTGGAGGAACACCTTGAAACGTAGTATCTCTTTTAAAAAGCTATTGGCATTGGCGTACGCCGTTCCGCTTTGCCTGGCCTCGCAGCAGTCATTTGCGCAAGATGAAAGCAGCTACCCCAAGTCTCCGGTCAACATGGTCGTTGGCTGGGCGGCGGGGGGGCCGGCCGATACCGTGGCGCGCCTGGTCGCCGCCGAAATGAGCAAGCATCTCGGACAATCGGTCGTCGTGGAAAACAAGGGCGGGGCCGGGGGCAATATCGGCTCTGTGGCCGCGGCACGCGCGAAACCCGATGGTTATACGATCATGCTGGCGACCGTTGCTTCGCACGGCTTGAACTCGGCCTTGTACGACAATATCGGGTACGACCCGATCAAGGACTTCGCGCCCATTGGCCTGATCAATACTTCTCCATCGACGATGCTGGTACAGATCGATTCGCCGTTCAAGTCGGTGCAAGACTATATTGACAGCGCTCGCAAGAATCCAGGCAAGCATACATACGCTTCGGGCGGGGTCGGATCATCGCAGCATCTGGCGGGAGCCAGCTTCAAAATGCGCACCGATATCGATGTCCTGCACGTCCCGTTCAAGGGCACTGCGCCGGCGCTGACGGACGTTATGGCCGGCCGGGTCGACATGGTCATTACAACGGGCGCGCTTGCTCCGCTTAAGTCCGGAAAGCTAAGGGCTTTGGCGGTGTCTTCTCAGCAGCGAATTTCTGCGCTTCCCGACGTGCCGACCTTTGATGAAGCGGGCGTCAAGGACTTTTATATGGAATCCTGGTATGGCCTGGTGGCGCCAGCGGGCACGCCTCGTCCCATCCTGGAAAAGCTCAATCAGGCGCTGACCAAGTCGCTTCAGAGCCCTGAGCTTCAAAAGGCTTTTGTGGATGGAGGCTCGGAGCCGGCGCAACCCATGTCGCTTGATGCATATTGGGACATGGTCAAGAATGGCATGGCCGAAGCACAAGAACTCGTGCGCATCTCGGGGGCCAAGCAAGAAAAATAAAGACGTAAACCGGCAAGTACGCTTAGTCCATGTTCCGGGTTGAGCCGCCTGCCGCATACTTGCCGCCGTCTCTGAAGTTGGCGACGTCCATTTCCGCGCTGCACCGGGAGTTTCCATAGAAGACGACTTTGCCGTCAAGCGCCATCAGAACGGCTGCATCGGTAGCCGAATAAACGCTAGGGAATTCATAGCAGGTATAGCCCTGCGCATTTCCGGATTTCTCCCGTGGAGGCTCGCCGATTTTCTGCAGCACCGGCTGGATATCATCGCCGACGTCTATCTCATTGAGCGTTGCCTGTATCTGCTTTTGTCTTTCGTCGGCGCCTGCCGCTGTCGGACTCAGGGCGCCGAAGGCGGATTTTGCCGCACTTAAGCCGCCTTCGGCCATCTGCCCCGCCACCATCGGTGCGCATCCGCCCAAAAGGCTCATGGCCGCGAATCCAATGGCGGCGAGGGGGCCGGCCAGTGTTCTCTTTGTACCCATTGCGATTTCCTCCCGCTTGTGACTGCGGAACCAGGGGCGTTGCAGCAAATGCCGTGCCGCGGGGGCGTGCCGCCGGGGTCAGACCCCGTACGGGGTCTGACCCCAACTCTAGGCGGATTTCATCGAGCCTGGCTGTGCAGCAAGAAGACCGGCCTTGGCGGCTGCGCTGCTTCGGGCTTGCTGCAGCAGGGTCAGCAGCTGCGCTTGCATGGGGAGCGGGAAATCCTGCAGCAGTTCTGTCGCTACTTGCTCTTGAAGACGGCGTAGTTTTTCGAATAGCTGCAGGCCTTGTGCGCTCAGTTGCAGACATCGTACGCGCTTGTCGCTTTCGCTGGCGCTGCGCGTCAGCCAGCCCCGATCTTGCAGTTGTGCCAGGATGCGCGCCATCTGGGCCTTGTCGGCGTGACTGTGTTCCACCAGCTCCCGTTGCGTAATGCCAGGCTGCCGTCCCGTGCGCATCAGGACGCGCATTTCATTGAAGGTCAGCTCTTGATGGGCGGCCTCCATGGATTTGCGTATGTGCAGACGGAAGAGATGCTGCAGCTCATGCAGGGTGTTGAATACATCGACGGAGAGGAGCGGGTTCATATATGGGTTCAATGATAATTGTTGACAAAGTCAACTTATCGGAATGATAATAGTGGACTTTAGCAACCAATGGAGCGATATGTCCACCCCCGAGACAACTCCCATCCAGCGCGTGCGCCATCCTTTCCGCGCGCGCCATGTGCAACTGCTTGCACGCGAATCCATAAGCCCGGGTTTTATCCGTTTGACCCTGGGAGGTGCTGAGCTGCAGGGTTTCACAAGCGCCGGCTTTGATGACCATGTCAAGCTCATCCTGCCGCAGGCGGGGCTGGAAAGGCCACGATTGCCCGCCATGGTCAACGGCCGCCCGCATATCGACGGAGAGCGCCCCACCATGCGCGACTATACGCCGCTCAAGTTCGATGCGGCCGGCAATACGCTGCTCATGGATTTCGCCATCCATGGTTCCGGGCCGGCAGCTCGGTGGGCGCGGAGCGCTCCAATCGGTGAATGGCTGGGCCTCGCCGGTCCGCGTGGCAGCCTGCTGATTCCCGCCGGTCTGCAATGGCATTGGCTGTTTGGCGATGAGACGGCGATGCCTGCAATAGAGAGGCGCCTGGCGGAACTGCCTGCGGGTGCTCGCGCCGTGGTGCGAGTGCAGCTCGCTGACCGGTCTGATCAGCGAGCCTGGGGCAGTGCGGCGGATCTGGATCTGGACTGGGTGGACTCACTGCCCGAAGCGATTCAGTCGCTGGAAATCCCGCAAGGTGATGGCTTCATCTGGGCCGCCGGCGAGAACCGCGCGATGGCCCTGCTGCGCAAGCAGTTGCTGTCCAAGCCCGGCGCCAACCCTCTGCGCATGCGGATAGCCTCGTATTGGAAGCAGGGGGAAGTGGGGCATCACGAGGAGCTCACTACAGATGACTGACAGGCGGCATCGGCTTGAGCCCGCCTGGAAGGTGCCGGCATTACCGGCAGCATTGCTTCATGTAAACTCGTCTTCCGAGCCAGTTCAATCGCCATGAGGTGCGCAATGCCTTCAACCCCCGCCAGCTTGAATGTATCCTACATATCGCCGGACTGGCGCGGCGTCGCGCTTTCCAACTTTACTCTTTCCCCTTTTGTCCTGGACGACACGCTGCTGGCTTCGGTAGAGGGGTTCATCCAGGGCATCAAGTTTCCTGAGGGTGATCCGCGCAGGGTGCAGGCATTTCAGTCCAGTGCCTGGGATGCGAAAAAGGTCGGAGACCAAGCGGATCGCAGCGCCGTGCATTGGGCCGGCCAAGCCATTCCATTCGGCTCCGCAGAACACCATCAACTTGTCGGGCGTGCCGTGCGCACACGCATCATGCAATCCGACGGCTTGCGCAGCGTGCTGGTTTCCACCCAGGGTATGACCCTGACTCATGATACGGGGCATGGGTCGGAACCCGCGGTGACCTCGCTGCCCGCGTCGGTATTCTGCAGACTACTGACCGAGCTTCGCGATGACTTGCTGGCGGACGGCGATGCGACCTAGCCGGACGATAGACTTCATTTATTCTTCGACTTGTGGATATTGACTCTTTTTTTCCTGTATGGACGCACGTGTGGCTTAGTCCCGGGCTGCTCGTGGCGCAGGTGCTGTTGATCATTGCCGGCGCCTGGCTGTTGCAACGCATGTTGCGCAAGCTCATCCTGAAGGCGGGCGCGGTCTATGATCTGCCCCGCCATCTTACGAGCTCGTCAGTGGGGCTGACACGGTGGATCATCACCATCGCTGCCGTCATGCTGATCATGGGTAGGGTGGGCGTGTCCGGTACTGTACTTTGGACCGCATTCACCAGCTTTGCAGCCGTCGCTGCGGTGGCTTTCTTCGCCGCATGGAGCGTACTGTCCAATATTTTTTGCGCGTTGCTGATATTCACGGCGCGTCCGCTTCGAGTGGGCGACTACGTCGAGATCCTGGATACGGCCGAAAAGCCCGGCGCGAAAGGCGAGGTGATCGCAATCAGCCTGCTTTATGTCACGCTCCAGGACAGTCAGCCCGGACAGGCCGGCGCACTGCTTCAAATTCCGAATGCACTCATCTTCCAGCGCGTCGTTCGGCGCTGGACGGGTGGTCCGCCGCCGAACGACGGGCCAATTCAAGGATGAGCTGACGAGCCTTCGCCCATACTCGCGTTGCTTATTTGACGTCCGGCCTGGGGTCGGGCACAAAGCCATCGCGATTCGGCATCTTCAACTGCGCCAATGACTGGGCGTCGATGGTTGCATCTTCCTGGGCTAACCCGTTCAGGAAGAGGACATAACCAGTCACGGCATAGGCCTCTTCATCGCTCAGGCTTTGAGGTGCCGTCAAAGGCATGGTGCGGCGGATGTAGTCGAACAATGTAGGCGCATACGGCCAATAACTACCTACTGTCTTTATGGGCTTGGCACTGGATAGCGAGCCGGCACCGCCGGCCAAACGGTCTCCGATGCCGCCTTCGCCCTTGGCGCCGTGGCACGACAGGCATTGAGCGTCGTACAGCTTGCGCCCCGCTACGACGGTGCCGCTGCCCGGTGGCAGACCTTCACCGTCCGCAAATACGTTGATGTCCCAGGATTTGATTTGCGCGTCCGTGGCGGGTGTACCGAATCCATATTTTTCGGCCGCCGTTGCGGGTGGTGTGGCAAAGAGAGCAGCCACAGCGAGACCGGCAGCAATACAGGCCAAGAGGCGACGGGAAGTTGCCGCGGTGTGGTTTTTACAGGCGTGCATTGGTCACCTCTCCTGTTTCGGCAATGCGCCAGGCCGTCATGGCATTGTTGTGATAGGTTCCATTGACACCGCGAACCGCTGTAAGTGCTTCCAGCGTGGGCTGCACGTAACCGGTCTCGTCGGTGGCGCGGCTCAGGATGACCGCCGGCTTGCCATCCCAGTTCCAGGGCAGCCTGAAGCGTGTCAAGGCCTTGCTTAGCACGGGTTCCTGCAAGCTGGCTTGTTGCCAGGTTTTTCCGTCGTCCACCGATACGTCGACGCGCGTGATCTTGCCCTTGCCGCTCCAGGCGATGCCGGTAATTTCGCAAAACCCTGTGCCGGGCATCTTTTGGCCGCCGGACGGAGCGGTAATGATGGACTTGGCCTCCATGATGTAGGTGAACTCGCGCGCCTTGCCGTCGGCTTGCAGGTCGGTGTATTTGGAGGTTTCTTCGCGCGAGTGCACGGGCTTATCGGTGACTTGCAGGCGGCGCACCCATTTGATGCTCATGTTGCCTTCATAGCCCGGTAGCAGGACGCGTAAGGGATAACCTTGTTCAGGCCGCAGGCGCTCGCCGTTCTGGCTGTAGACCAGCATGGCGTCATCCAGGCATTTTTCCAGAGGAATGCTGCGGGTCATGCCGGCGCCGTCGGCACCCTCGGCAATGACCCATTTTGCATCGGGCTGCAGGCCGGCTTCTTCCAGGATGGTCTTGAGCGGGACGCCTGTCCATTCGGCGCAACTGACCAAGCCATTGGCTTCGGCGGCCGTTTTTCCATAGACCGTATAGCCAGGGTTGCCTGAGCATTCAAGAAAGTAGATGCGCGACTGTGAAGGGAAGCGGCGAATTTGCTCCATGGTAAAGAGCAGCGGGGTATCCACCAGGCCGTGCACCATCAGTTTGTGCTGGGCGGGGTCGATGGTGGGTATGCCATTGTGATGGCGTTCGTAGAAGAGGCCGTTGGGCGTGATGATGCCGTCCAGCTCCTGCAAGGGCGAACGAGTGGACGATGAAAAATACTGCTTGTCGGTCGGACGCAGATGGCGTACGACTTTTTTTTCGAACTCCGACGGATGGCCATAGAGCGCGCTGCCGGTCAACGCCCCCGGCTTTTTCATGGACTCGGGTACGGGGAGCGGTGCCGCGCCCGGGTCGGCTGCTGCCGCCGTGCGCACTGCAAGCCCTGTGGCCGCAAGGCCAGTGATGGTTTGTGCACTCTTTCGCAGAAAACCGCGCCTTGCCTGGCGCGTGTCGGCCTTGGCGGACCCGGCATCCTGCCGCGTTTCGGCGGTGGGCGGGGAGTGAGTGTCCGATACGAAGGAAACGTCTGGCATTGGTTGCTTATCTGGCATTTGATAACTCCTGCTGCGTCGTTCTTCCAATCGCAACCTTATGCCAGCAGGTTATAAGTGTCAATCGGCCGTTGGTTACCGATGACGCTTACATCATGATTCGCTGCCCGACACCGCTTCCCAGAACATCTCGGCAGTCCGGTTGACTTTGGTCCGGTCGCGATAAAGCCGAACCTGCAGGGGAATGCGCCAGGTTTCGGGCCCGACAGGCTTCAATCGGCCCGAAGCGAGTTCATCGGTAATCAAGGATTGGGGCAGCCATGCAACGCCCCGGCCGCTCAGAACCATGGGCTTGAGCACTGACGCCAGATGGGCCGTGAAGACCCGTTGAATCGATATTCCATCCAGTTCCTGTCCAAGCGTCTTGTGCAAGATGCGGCCTATGCCTGATTCCGCGCTGTAGTCGAGCAATTGGATAGGCTCTTGCGTCGTCTCATCCACATGATGGAGCGCGAGGCCGGTGTCATCCGAGAGCGAGACGGGAAGGAGGGTGTCGTCGCCCAGTTGTATCGAGGGGTAGCCGGCTGCGTCCAGCTGGCCTTGCACATGCGGATGCGCGTGGCTCAGGACAAACTGCACTTTGCCCTGCAGCATGAGGGATTCGCAGCGTTGCAGCATGTCGGACACGCATTGTATGGCGCCGATGCTCAGTCGCGGCTCCAGGCTGCGCAGCCAGTTGGGCATGAATGTGAAGGACAGGGTGTGGGTTGCGGCAAATTGCAGGGTGGTCGACCACGATGCCTCTATGGCCTGGGCTTCCGCCGGGAGCCGCATCACTTGCGCAAGGGTATCCCGGGCAACCTTGATGAACCATTCGCCGGTTTCGGTCAATGCGACGGGCTGGGTACTGCGGTCGAACAGTTCGGTTCCCAGCCACTCTTCAAGGGCGCGAATCCGGCGGCCGAATGCCGGCTGGGTCATGTGGCGCGAGTCTGCCGCGCGAGAGAAATTTTTGGTCGATGCCAGGGCCAGGAAGTCTTCGAGCCAAGAGATATTCATGCCAGTGCTTTGAAAGCATTAAAGAGGAAAAAAATAGCATTGGCTATAAAAGGCGGGAAAGCCGACCATATCTCGGGTCAGACCCCATGCGGGGTCTGACCCCTTCAGTTTTGAAACACAGTTTAGGGCCGGCAAATGAAGATCGTCAACATTATCGAAAAAACACTACCCATCAGTTCACCTATCCGAAACGCATACATCGACTTCAGCAAAATGAACCTGAGTCTGGTGGCGGTCGTCACCGACGTCATTCGTGGTGGCAAGCCCGTCATTGGCTACGGGTTCAATTCCAACGGTCGTTATGGGCAGGGCACGCTGATGCGCGACCGCTTCATTCCCCGGATACTGGAAGCCGATCCGGCCACCTTGGTCGACGATGCGGGGACCAACCTGGATCCGCACAAGATCTGGAATACCATGTTCACCAACGAGAAGCCCGGCGGACATGGCGAGCGCTCCGTGGCGATCGGGACGATAGACATGGCTGTTTGGGATGCCGTTGCAAAAATTGCAGACAAGCCGCTGTTCCAATTGCTGGCCGATCGCTACGGCAACGGCCAGCCCAATAAAAAAGTCTTTGTCTACGCGGCCGGGGGTTATTACTATCCTGGCCAGGACCACGGCAAGCTCAAGGACGAAATGCGCAGCTACATCGATCGTGGCTACCGTGTCGTCAAGAAAAAAATCGGGGGAGCGTCGCTCGACGAAGACCTGCGCCGCATCGATTCGATTCTGAGTGTGCTGCAAGATGGCCAGAAGCTTTGCGTCGACGCGAACGGACGCTTCGACCTCGACACCGCAATCGCCTATGCCAAGGCGCTCTCTCAATACGATCTCTTCTGGTACGAGGAGGCCGGAGATCCGTTGGATTTCGAATTGCAGGCCACCTTGCGCAGCTACTACAAGAACCCGATGGCAACCGGCGAAAACCTGTTCTCCATGCAGGATGCGCGCAACCTGATCCGCTATGGCGGCATGCGTCCGGACCGCGACTGGCTGCAGTTCGATTGTGCGCTGAGCTACGGGCTGGTCGAATACCTGCGCACGCTGGACATGCTGAAAGAGCACGGCTGGTCGCCCAGCCGATGCATTCCGCATGGCGGCCACCAGATGTCGCTGAATATTGCCGCGGGGCTCGGATTGGGCGGCAATGAATCGTACCCGGATCTTTTCCAACCTTTCGGCGGCTTTCCCGACGGTGTGAAAGTCGAGAACAGCTATATCACCATGCCTGAGCTGCCCGGCATCGGCTTCGAAGGGAAGGCGGACCTGTACCGCGTCATGCAAGGCTTGACAGCGTAAGCGGATGGGGTCAGACCCCTCCATCCGTTGAACATAGGAGACAGCATCATGAAACTAAAGAAACTTGCCTTCGTACTGGGTCTTGCGGCATTTTCCGCGGCTGCCCACGCCGCGTTTCCCGAAAAGGCGGTCACGCTGCTCGTACCGTTTGCGGCCGGCGGCCCAAGCGACAAGATTGCGCGCGACGTGGCCGAAGCCCTGCGCGAACCACTAGGGCAAAGCATCATCGTCGAAAACACGGTCGGTGCGGGAGGCACGATCGGCACGGCAAAGGTGGCACGCGCCAATCCGGATGGCTATACGCTGCTCGTCCATCATATAGGCATGGCGACCGCGCCGGCGCTGTACAAGCAACTGAGCTACCAGGTGCCGGACAGCTTCGAGTTTCTGGGGCTCATCAATGAAGCCCCGTCCACGCTGATCAGCCGGCCGACTCTTGCAGCCAATAATTTCGACGAACTGCGCCAGTGGATCAGCGAAAACAAGGACGGAATCAACCTGGCCAATGCGGGCGTCGGTTCGGCTTCGCATCTTTGCGGCCTCATGCTGCAAGAGGCGCTTCAGGTAGACATGACCACCATCGCGTACAAGGGAACCGCGCCGGCCATGATAGACCTGATGGGCGGCCAGGTAGACTTGATGTGCGAACAGGCCACGAATGCGGTGACGCAGATTGAAGCCGGAAAGGTGAAGTCGTTTGGCGTGACCAGCGCTCAGCGGCTCAAGCTGCCGTCGATGGCAGCGGTTTCCACCCTGGACGAGTCGGGCTTGAAAGGCTTCAACGTGACTGTCTGGCACGGCCTGTATGCACCGCGGAATACGCCGCCCGAGGTTCTGGAAAAATTGAATGCGGCACTGAGGACGGCATTGAAGAATCCCGAGCTGATAAAGCGCCAGGAAGCGCTTGGCCTCAGCATCATCCAGGATGACCGCCTGGCAGCGGCCGGGCATAAAAAATACGTGGAGGATGAAATGGCTCGTTGGTCCAAGGTGATCAAGGATTCGGGACAGCAGCCGAACTAGGGGGCGAAGGGGTCAGACCCCGTACGGGGTCTGACCCCGGCCTCGCTGTGAGGGGTCGGACCCCCTGCGGGGTCCGACCCCAACTCAGCGCAGGGGGTCTGACCCTAGGCCACCGCCTGATGGTGCAGCGCCTGGGCCATGGCGTGAAAACCTTGCTCAAGGTCTTCCATCAGATCGGCTGGATCTTCCAGGCCGATATGCATGCGCACGCCCGGCCCCGGGTATGGCCACTGCGTGGTCGTGCGGCCAGCCGGTGAAAACGGCAAGACCAGGCTTTCATAGCCGCCCCACGATACGCCCAGCCCAAACAGTTTCAGGCTGTCGATGAAGGCATGCAGCGCGGGCTCCGGCGCGGGCTTGAGAGCGATGGCAAACAGTCCGCAGGCGCCTGTGTCGTCGCGGCGCCACAACGCATGTCCGGGGTGGCTGGGCAGCGCGGGATGAAGGACTCTGTCCACTTCGGGCCTGCCTTCCAGCCATTGGGCCACTTGCACGCCCGATGTCCAATGCTGCCGCAGCCGTACGTTCATGGTGCGCAGGCCGCGCAGAGCCAGGAAGGCGTCATCGGGGCTGCAGGTCTGGCCGAAGTCTTGAGAGGTCTCGCGGACGAGCTTCCAGCTGGACTCATTGCAAGTGGCCACGCCCAGCATCGCATCGGAATGTCCCACGATGTACTTGGTGGCGGCCTGGATCGAGACATCGACGCCGTGGTCGAATGCCTTGAAGAACAATGGCGTTGCCCAGGTGTTGTCCATGACGACGTAGGCGCCGCGTTCGTGAGCCGCTTTTGCAATGGCTGGAATATCCTGCATTTCGAACGTTTCGGAGCCGGGCGATTCGACAAAGACCACGCGGGTATTGTCCTGGATCAGTTGCGCGATGCTGGCGCCCATGCGCGGATCGTAGCGCGTGACGGTGACGCCGAAGCGTTTCAGGGTGCGTGTCAGAAACTGGGTGGTGGCGGAATACGAAATGACTGCCCGCCAGTGGCTGGAAGAACTCGTGGGCATGGATACGACCAGCCGGAATTCCAATCTCATGCTCATCGACCGCGTTCAGGCGTGGCTCGAGGATCAGGGGGCAATCTGCCAGCGGACAGGGAATCCGGAAGGGACGAAGGCGAATCTGTTTGCCACCTTGCCGTCTCATGATGGAAAGCTGGAAGGAGGCCTCGTGCTTTCGGGCCATACCGACGTGGTCCCTGTGGACGGGCAGGACTGGGATACGGATCCGTTCAAGGTCCACGAGGCGAACGGCCGGCTGTTCGGGCGCGGCGTGGCCGACATGAAGGGATTCATTGCAGTGGGCTTGTCGCTGGTGCCCGAGTTCATGCGCATGAAAAGAAAGCGTCCCGTGCATTTTGCCCTGTCGTTCGACGAAGAAATCGGGTGCGCCGGCGCGCCCTACATGATCGAAGAACTGCGCGCCAGGGGCGTGAAGCTGGATGGCTGCGTGGTGGGCGAACCGTCGGGCATGAAAGTGGTTGTCGCCCACAAGGGCATCAATATGTTCCGGTGCCGAGTGCATGGCAAAGCTACGCATTCATCGTTGACCGACCGCGGCTGCAACGCCATAGAACATGCGGCCAGCCTGATCTGCAAAATCCGGGAGATCGCCGAATCGCACAAGCGCCAAGGCCCGTACGACCAAGCCTACGACGTACCTTATACGACGCTGTCGACCAACCAGATACAGGGTGGAATAGCCGTCAACACCATACCCGAACTGTGCGAGTTCACCTACGAGTTCCGGAACTTGCCCGGCATGAACGCGGATGCGCTGCAGGAGCAGATCGAAGCCTACATCAGGCAGGATCTCGTTCCCGCGATGCAGGCCGAACATGCGGCAGCCAACATAGAAGTATCCAGCAGTTCCCGAGCCCCTGGCCTGAGCGCCGAAGAGACCGCCGAAATCACCAGGCTGGTCAGGGCATTGACGGACGATCAGGAAACCCGCAAGGTCGCCTATGGGACCGAGGCCGGCCTTTTCCAGTCCTTGGGCGTCCCGACCGTGATCTGCGGTCCCGGCCATATCGAACAAGCCCACAAGGCCAATGAGTTCATCGATATCGAACAGCTGGAAGAATGCGAGCGCTTTCTGCGAAAGATGGTGGCCACGCTGTAGGCTTGCTGCATGCGGCGGCAGCCGCGATGTCAATTGACTTCGGCCGGCTTCTGCTCGAATTGCGCTTTCAGCATTTCATAAATGGCCAGGGTCAGGGGGCTGATCGTATCGGGACGAGTCCATAGCGTATAGGTCACGGGCGGCAGTGGGGGCAGGCCTTCGGCGTCGCCCAGCACCCGCATGTCCGGGCCCAGGAATTCCACGCTGCGTGCCGTAACGCCCAGGCCGGCCCGCACCGCGGCTTTGATTCCCACCAGGGTGGGGGCCAGGTAATTGATGTGCCAGGTCCGCTGCGTATGGCCCAGGGCCTCGAGCGCGATTCTGCGAAAGATGCTCAGCTCATCCGCCAGTATCAAAGGCAAGGGTATCCGCTTGTTGTAGACGAAGTCCGCCGCGCAGATCCAGGCGGTGGGTGATGTCCGCAACGCGAAGCCGCGCCAATCGGGCGCCTGCCGCGTGGAAATCGTCAGGTCGATATCCCCGGATTCCAGCGCATCCATCAGGAAGGGGCTGCGGTCCACCCGTATCTCGAGGCGCACGCGAGGCGCATGGCGGGCGATGTGGGTCAGCACGGGGGGCAGGATGGTGTCGGCCACATCCAGGGGCGCCCCCAGCCGGATTTCCCCTTCCATCTGTTTTCTGCCGATGCTGCGCACCGCCTCATCGTTGATCGCCAGCATTTTGCGCGCATATTCCGCCAGTTGCTGTCCCTGAGGCGTCAGCACCCTGTTGCGGCCCTTCTTCTGGAACAAAGGACAACCCATTTGCGACTCCAGGCGCTGCATTTGTTGCGTGACGGCCGACTGGGTGCGGAACAAGGCATCGGCGGCGCCGGAGAAAGTATTAGTTTTCTCGATGGTTAACAGCGTTCGCAATAGGTCAAGATCTAAATTAAGCATAGGGTTTACCCCTGTACGGGCATATTCCGTAAAACGAGCGCCCATAGAGAATCAATAAGGGTTGCTTATATGTATCTTATAACAATTAATTTGTACACCCAGGCGTGGGCCTCTATATTCCTTTTGGATTATGGAGAAAGACATGCAAGAACCTAATGCAAAACAAGCTGCCATCGCCGATTTCATCAGCCTGGCAAAGCAAAATGGAGGCGAGGACGTTACTCGCTCAAGTCTGAATGTGGTCAAGGACGCGCTGGTGGACCTTGCGTCGCAAAAAGAATGGTGGAGCGGCGCTGATTACCCGGCGCCCGAAGGCGATGAGCTGCAAGCAAGGTACTTGATCCATCAAGAGCCGGACAGCACTTTTGCCTTGTATTTGAACGTGATGAAACCGGGCAAGAAGATCGTTCCGCACAACCACACCACCTGGGCTTGCATTGCTGCGGTCGAAGGCACCGAGAGCAACTACTTGTATGAGCGTACGGATGACGGCGGCAAAGCCGGATACGCCACGCTCAAGGAAGTCGGGATGCAGCCCGTGGGGCCCGGCCAGGGCATCGCCTTGATGGCCGAGGACATCCATGCGGTGCGCATCGAAGACGCCAGCATCCGCCACCTCCATATGTATGGCCTGGCTCTTGAAAAGCTCGACCGGCGCGTCGCCTTCGACCTTGAAAACAATACCTGCAAGATCATGGATGTGGGCGTCAAGACGCGGCGGAGCGGCGTCTGATGGCCGAGGACGCGCTTTCCACCCTGCTGACGCGCCTGGGACGTCCGAGCCAGGGATGGGCCAATACACCGATCGTGAAGGGCAGCACCTATCTGTTCGGGGACCTTGCGCAATGGCGGGCCACGCGCGAACAGCGTGAAGGGCAGCGTGTCCTGTCTTATGGGGCGCGCGGCAACGAGACCGTATTCGCGCTGGAGGACGCCATCACCGCGCTGGAAGGCGGCTATCGCAGCAAGCTGTTCCCGACAGGGCTGGCCGCGATTGCCGCAGCCTTCCTGGCATACCTGAAGGCGGGCGATCACGTTCTGATCTCGGAAGGCGTCTACCAGCCTGCGCGCCAGCTGTGCGAGTCCCAGCTGACCAATTACGGCATGAGCTTCAGCTTCTTCGACCCCAAGGATCCTGAGTGGCAGAAGGCATTGAGGCCTGAAACGCGCATGGTCTATGTGGAATCGCCGGGGTCGCTGCTGTATGACATGTTCGATCTGCCTGCCATTGCGAAGGTCTGCAGGCCGAAGGGAATATTGCTGTGCGCCGACAACACCTGGGGCTCCTCGCTGATATACAAGCCGCTGGAGCTTGGCTTCGATGTCTCGGTGGTGGCCGCGACGAAATACCTGGGAGGCCACTCCGACGTCATGATGGGATCGGTCACGACGCGGGAAGCCTGCTTTCCAGAGCTGGAGAAGGTAAGCGTCAACCTGGGGCAGACGGTGTCGGCCGAAGACGCGTTTCTTGTATTGCGAGGCATCCGGACGCTCGACCTGCGCCTGCGTCGCCATGCCGAAAGCGCACTGGGGATCGCTTCATGGCTGGTCTCCCAACCGGCGATCAAACGGGTCTTCCACCCCGCCCTGGACACCGATCCGAACCATTTGTTGTGGAAGCGCGATGCGCACGGCAGCAATGGCTTGATCACGGTCGAGTTCGATCCGAAGTTGACGGCTGACCGCATAGAGCAGGCGATTGGCGCCTTGCGGCTTTTCGGCATCGGCGCCTCATGGGGTGGATACGAGAGCCTGGTTCTACCCGTCGATGTGAAACGCACCCGTTATCGGGATGCGGCCGTGCAGCCGGGCTACCTGCTACGCCTGCACATCGGCCTGGAGGATCCGCAAGACCTCAAGAATGATTTGAACAAACTATTGGGTGCCCTGGCGCACTGAGCAACTGAGTGACTGGAACATGACGTATTCAACCCTGCGCTACGTGGATGCGCGCCTGCTGAAAGAATGGATTCACGACGAAAAGGAAGTGGCGATACTGGATGTGCGCGAGCACGGACAGTATGGTGAAGACCATTTGTTCTTTGCGGTTTCTTTGCCATACAGCGAACTGGAGCTGCATCTTGGGCGGCTGGTGCCTCGAACGGGGACGCGGGTGGTGGTCTACGGGGATCGAAGCACCGAACACGCGGTGCAGGCGTCGGCGCGTGCGATGGAGCGCCTGGGCTATTCCAATGTCCACATCCTGAAAGGGGGAATCGAGGCATGGAAGGAGGCCGGGTTCGTAAGCTTCGCCGGCGTGAATCTGCCCAGCAAAACCTTCGGCGAGATCGCGGAACACATATACGATACGCCGCGTATTTCGGCAAGCGATCTGCATGCACTGCTGAACGATAGCCGGCAAAAGGTCTTGATTGTAGACGGCCGTCCAGTGCCGGAGTACCGGAAAATGAACATACCGGGCGCAATCTGCTGCCCCAACGGCGAACTTGCCTTGCGCATCGGCGAACTAGCGCCCGACCCCGATACGACCATCGTCGTGAACTGCGCGGGCCGTACCCGCAGCATCATCGGTGCACAGACCTTGATCAATCTTGGCATACCTAACAAGGTCTATGCCCTGGAGAACGGGACGCAGGGCTGGTATCTGGCAGACCTGCCGCTGGAGCACAAATCGAATCGCCTGTATCCGGCGGACGTCAGCAAAGAGGACCTGGATGCCTTGCGAGCGCGTTCCCAGGCATTGAGCCGCCGCTTCGATATTCCGGTCGTTGACGCCGGGACTGTCGAGAGCTGGCTTCGGGACGAGACCCGGTCCGTATTCCTGTGCGACGTCCGCACGGACGAAGAGCATGCCCAAGGCGACTTGCCGCCCATCGTCCAGCATGCGCCGGGTGGGCAACTGATTCAGGCCACCGACCAATACGTCGGCGTACGCAAGGCCGGCATCGTGCTGTGCGATACCGATGGAATCCGGGCGCCTGTCGTCGCGAGCTGGCTGAAGCAGCTGGGATGGAGCGTATTCCTGCTGGAGGACACGGAGGGCTTGCGGAACCTGCCGGCGCCGGCGCGCTACGAGCCCGAACTGAAGCATACCCATGTACTGCAGGCTGATCGCCTGCCTGAGTTCCTGGCGCAGAATCCGGATGCCATCGTGCTGGATGCCCGTCCCAGCCTGAAGTTCCGTGAGGCGAGCATCGCCGGGGCGCGTTGGATGACGAGGCCGAACGTAGCCGAGGCGCTGGCCGGGCAATCAGATCGTTCCGCAGTGTTATTGGGCCAGGGCAAGGACCGTTTGTCTTTGCTCGCCCACGAACTGGAGGCCAATGGTTTTACGGACATCCATCTGTGTGTGGTCGGGGACGACTTCCCGCAGGCGGCGGGCTTGCGGGTGGTCCCGCAAGAGCATATGCCCGACGAATCCTGCATCGACTATCTGTTTTTCGTACACGATCGGCACGACGGAAACAAAGCGGCCGCAAGAAAGTATCTGGAGTGGGAAACCAATCTGGTATCCCAAATCGATGAGCGCGAACGCAGCACATTTGTCATTGGACACTAAGACAGCTTAACAAGGAGACAAGCATGAAACATCAAACCATAAAGAACCTGGCGCTTTGCGCCGCGGCACTCTCGGTCGCCTGGGGAGGCACGGCAACGGCCAACCGGCTGGACGATATCAAGGCGAAGGGAACCATTGTTTGCGGGACTCAGAACGCCAGCAGTCCTTATGGCTTTCAGGATCCCGACACCCGGCAGTATGTGGGCTACGACGTGGATGTCTGCATGGCCATCGGCAAGGAGATGGGCTTGAAGGTCGAGCATAAGCCGCTGTCCACCGAAGCCCGGATTCCCGAAGTTCGCATGGACCGCGTGGACATGGTGGCGGGGTCGGTCGCCTGGATGCCGAAGCGCGCGGAGCAAGTGGACTTCAGCAAGCAGTATCTTCAGGGCTATATCAAGGTGCTGGCCAAGGGTGACGGCGGAATCTCATCCTTGAAAGACCTGGCGGGGAAGAAGGTCTGCGCATCTTCCGGCTCAAGCTCGGCGGCCATCGCGGAAAGGGTTTTGCCGGAGGCGCAAGTCCTGACCTTCCAGACGATTTCCCAGTGCTATCTGGGCGTGCAGAGCGGCAAGGTCGATGCCATGACTGCGGGCGAACTGGTGCTGCGCCGCTTCCTGAACGACGCCGAGAAGGCCGGCACGCCGATGAAACTGCTGGATCAGCCCACCTATACCGAACATATAGGCATCATCGTCAAGAAGGATCAGCCGGAGCTGCTGGCCGCCATCAACTCCGCCATCGATTCGCTGGACAAGTCGGGCGAGCTGACGAAGATCTATGACAAATGGATGGGCTCGCAATCCATCTACAAGATGACGCGAGACTTCGCTGTGGAGGACGTTGCGGAGGCTTCCAAAAAAGATGCTTCCAAGTAGTCATTAACAGCCTCTAAGGAACAGGGCGCATGCCGCCCTGTCATCTTTGCATGGATATTTCTTTCTCATTGTTGTCGGACCCCGATGTACTGCGCATGATCGGCAAAGGCACAGCCATCACGCTGCGGCTTTTTGTCGGTGCGCTGCTGGGCGGGTTCGCCGTGGCCCTGATCCTGTCCGGAATCAACCTCATACCCTCTCGTCTGGTGCGGGGCATGGTTTCGCTTTATGTCGAATACCATCGTAATGTCCCTACGGTGGTGCAGATCATGGTCTGGTATTTCGGCATGCCGGAAATCCTGCCGGAGCCGATCAGAATATGGGTGAACCAGGGCAATACCGAGTTCTCGTTCGCGCTCGTGGCCCTGTCCCTGAATGTCAGCGCCTATTACTACGAAGACTTGCGTTCAGGCATCCGGGCCATCGTATCGACGCAGGTCGAAGCCGCCAGATCCATAGGGTTGGGAGCGGTGCAGGCGCTGGTTTACGTCGTGTTGCCGCAGGCGGCCCGGTATGCAGTACCTCCGCTCATCAACCGCTCCATCATCCTGTTCAAGGACACCAGCCTGGCCATGGTGATCGGTGTGACGGAGCTGACTTATCAAACAAAGAAGATCGAGAACATAACATTCCAGACCTTCGAGATCTTCCTGATCGGCACGCTGATCTATCTGTGCATGTCGCTTTTGATCGCCATTGCGGGGGCGCAATTGGCTAGGAAGTACCCACCGGATTTCAAGGTGCCATCGTGATCGACTTTCTTCATACCTATGGCCTGATGTTTCTAGTCGGGTCCTGGCCAAACGGGCCCATCGGTGGGTTCGCCGGCACGATCATCCTGGCGGCTCTGGGCCTGGCCGGCGCCTTTCCCTTCGCCATGCTGGTCGGTATTGCCCGTACAGGAACCGGAGTGGCGCGCCTTGCATCCACGGTGTGGGTATACACCTTCAGATCGATCCCCTTGATCATGATCGTATTCTGGGCGTATTTTCTGCTGCCGGTCATGTTGGGAACCGAGCTCCCGCCATTCTGGATTGCCTTGGCAGCGATCATTGTCTACGAGTCGGCATTCCTTGCGGAAATCATCCGTGCAGGAATCCAGTCCGTTCCGCAGGGGCAGGTCGAGGCGGCAAGGGCCATGGGATTGACTTCGGCTCAGACGCTGGCGAGCATCCAGCTTCCGCAGGCACTGAGCAACATGATCCCGTCGTTGCTGAACCAGTTCGTGTCCACCATCAAGGCCACTTCCATCGTTTACATCATAGGCGTCCAGGAAGCCGCATTTTCCGCGCAGCAGATCAATAGCATCGAGCTCACCGGAGCGCTTCGAACCTATCTGGTTCTCGCCATGTTCTATTTCTTTTTATGCCTTGTATTGTCCAGGCTGGCCAAAGTGCTGGAGAACCACTTGAAGGACAAGCAGATGGGCCTTATCGCGCAAGCGGGTTGACGGAGACAAGAATGATCCAGTTCGAAGGAGTAAGCAAATGGTATAAGAAATACCAGGCGCTGAACAATATTTGCGGCGAAGTGCACGACGGCGAAGTCCTGGTCGTATGTGGTCCGTCCGGCTCGGGCAAGTCCACCATGATCCGCACCATCAATAGATTGGAAGAAATCCAGCGCGGCACCATAAAGGTGCAAGGCCAGAACATCACCGATGAAAAGCTCGATATCAATCGCTTGCGCGCCGGCATCGGTTTCGTGTTCCAGCAGTTCAATCTGTTCCCTCATTTGTCGGTGAAAGACAATATTGCGCTTTCTCCGATCAAGGTCGGCGGCATGGCTCGCAAAGATGCCTATGAGCTCGCCGAAGACTTGCTGTGCAAAGTCGGTCTGCAAGAGAAGCTGGATGCCATGCCGGCGAATCTGTCGGGCGGCCAGCAACAGCGTGTCGCCATTGCCCGCGCACTTGCACAAAAGCCTCCATTGATTCTTTTTGACGAGCCGACAAGTGCGCTGGACCCGGAAATGGTGGGCGAGGTGCTGAGCGTCATGAAGACCTTGGCCGCTGAGGGGATGACGATGGTCTGCGTGACGCACGAGATGAACTTCGCTCGCGAGGTGGCTGACAGGGTTTGGTTCATGGACCGTGGCGAAATCCTGGAAGATGCGCCTCCGGAAGAATTCTTCGTCCGCCCGCAGCACGAGCGTGCGAAGAAGTTCCTGTCTGAAATTGTTCATTGACCGGGGGGCGATGGCATGCAGGCAGAAGCGATGGTGCAATATCGCGAACACGGCAGCTTGGCCGACATACTGGTGTTGCTGGAGCAATTGATCGCCTTTCCCACGGTAAGCCGAGACTCCAATCTGGAACTGGTGGCCTGGCTGCAAGATCATTTGCGTTCTTACGGAATCGATTCACGCTTGAGCTACGACGCCGGCGGCACGAAAGCCAATGTCTTCGCGACGATCGGCCCAGCGGTTCCGGGCGGCGTCATGCTGTCGGGGCATACCGATGTCGTGCCGGTCGATGGCCAGGACTGGGAAGGCTCGCCGTTCAAGCTGCGCATCTCTGACGGCAAGGCATATGGCCGCGGCACATGCGATATGAAAGGATTCATTGCGGTCGTACTGGCCAATATCGGCCGGCTATGCAGCGCCCCTTTGCGCCGGCCGGTGCATCTGGCCTTCACTTACGATGAAGAGGTTGGCTGCAAAGGAGTACGCACGCTGCTTGCGGATCTGGAAAGGTCGGGCGTCAAGCCCAATGCGTGTGTCGTGGGCGAGCCGACCAGCATGCGAGTCGTGACGGCGCACAAGGGAAGCCGAAATTATCGGTGCTGTGTGCGGGGACAAGAAGCGCACGCATCGCGCATCCACGAGGGCGTCAATGCCATACAGCACGCTGCGAGAATCATCAGCCGCATCGAAGATGTCGCTGACCGGCTGCAGGGGGCGGCACGCCCGGACAGCGCATTCGATACCCCGTACGACACCCTGCAGACCAGCCTCGTACACGGCGGCCTCGCCAGGAATATCGTGCCGCGCGATTGCGAATTCACCTTTGGCTACCGCTATCTGCCGGACACCGATCCAGACGGGATATTCGCACAGGTTCACGACTATGCCATGCAAGACGTGCTGCCCAGGATGAGGCGGCGCGCGCCGGGGGCGGATATTCAATTCGACAAGCAGAGCGACAACCCGGCGCTCGAAAGCGGGCCCAACGAAGAGCTCGCCGACTATGTGCTGCGACTGACGCGGCAGAAGTCGGTCGGGCAAGCAGTCAGCTACATGACGGAAGGCGGCTTGTATCAAAGGGCCGGCATCCCGGCGGTGATCTGCGGTCCGGGCAGCATTCAGCAGGCGCATAAGCCGAACGAATATGTCGAGCTTGAGCAGCTCGCGCTGTGCGATCAATTCATACGAAATCTATGTGAACAAGCGGCCGATTTCCGGCCAAAGGGAAAAGGAGAGCAGTAATGGATGGAGCGATTTTGCGCATTCTAGGTGGCGGGCTGTCGGCGGTGGCGGCGTGCCTCGTCTTGGCGGCCGCGCCGGCGGCGGTCGCGGCGGAGAATTATCCCGCGCGCGCTTTGACGATTATTTCTCCGTTCCCGCCCGGAGGAGGAAACGACGGCGTGGCCCGCCTATTGGCGCACGAGCTTGGTGGAATCACCGGGCAGAGCGTGGTGGTGGAAAACCGTTCCGGCGCGGGCGGCAATTTGGGCACATCACAGGTCGCACGCGCTAAGGCAGACGGCTATACGCTGGTGCTGTCGCAGAACAGCGTCATGGCGGTCAACCCGGCACTCTATTCCAACACCGGTTTCGACGCCATCAAGGACTTTCAGCCCATTTCGCAGATTACGTCGGCGCCGCTCGCACTCGTCGTGTCGGCGGAGAGTCCCTATAAGACCCTGGACGCCTATCTGGAGGCGGCGCGCAAGAGTCCCGGGGCGCTGACCTATGCAACGCCGGGCAACGGCACGCTGTCGCACTTGGCAGGCACACTGCTGGAGCAGAAAGCCAGGCTGGACCTCGTGCATGTGCCTTATCGCGGCGCGGGCCCGGCCATCAACGATCTGCAAGGAGGCACGGTCGACATGCTCATCACCTCGCCGCCGTCGGTTGAAGGGTTGGTCGCATCCGGGAAGCTGCGGGTTCTCGCCATGACCCATGAGAATCGGATCGGTGTGTTCAAAACCGCCCCAACGCTGGCCGAGCTTGGAATCGACGGTATATCCATCGAGGGCTGGTACGGCCTTTTTGTACCGGCGGGGACGCCGGCGGAACGGGTCGCTTACCTTGCGAATGCCGTCCAGCAGGCCTTGAAGTCGCCCGGCCTCATGCAAAAAATCAACAATGACGGCGCGCAGCCTGTGGGCAGTTCGCCCGAGCAACTGACGGCGAAGCTGGGACAGGAAAGCGTGTACTGGGCCGATGTGGTGGCGAGCGCAAAGCTGAAGATCAATTGATTGGTTCGGAGGTCTGCGCTGTAGTTCAAACCACAGCGCAGGCCTCATCAAATGCCAAGCGGGTTGAAGCTGGATTTGGACAGTGCGGAGTCACGCATGGATTCCGCCCTTGCGACTACGTAATAATCGGCCCGGCAGTGCTCCAGTGGCTTGCCCATGTTCGAAAATGGGCTCGCCATTGACCAGTGTGGCCACATAGCCGTCTGCGCGCTGGACCAGCCTGCGTCCGCCCGCTGGCAGGTCGAACACCATCTCAGGGCCATGCAGTCTGAGCGCTTTGGGATCGATCACATTGATGTCGGCCTTGAGGCCCGGCTTCAGCATGCCACGATCATGCAGTCCATAGACTCGTGCGGTATCGGACGTCTGTCGTTTTATCACCCGCTCCAGCGGTAGCTTATGGCCGCGTTCGCGGTCGCGCGTCCAATAGCTGATCATGAAGGTAGGCAGGCTGATGTCACAAATGTAGCCGCAATGGGCGCCGCCGTCTGACAGGCTGTTCACGGTACTATCATGTTGCAGCATTTCGTGCACATGGTCCAAATGTCCATAGGAATAATTGAAGGAAGGGTAGTACAAAAAGGCCTTTCCGTCTTTCTCGAGCATCAAATCGTAGATGATGTCCAGCGGCTGGCGGCCAGTTCGCGCCGCCATTGCGGCTACGCTGTTGTCGGCGCTGGGCTCGTAGTCGGGCTCATCCCCAAGGGGGAAGATTTTATGGAAGCTGCTGAATAGTGTCGTGGCCCGAAGATCAAGCAACCCAACTTGTTCGTTCAAGAGCTTGCTGCGTATGGCCGGATTACGCAGTTGGGCAATCATCTGCTCGAACGGTAAGGCTTGCAGCTGCTTGAATGTTGGGTGGGCAATGAAGGGATGCAGGCTGCTTTGCCACGAGAACAGGATACCAAGAGGCCTGCCACTTATGCCGCCAAGCAAGGGCACATTCTGCTTGCGAGCTTGCTCGAGTTGGTCCAGGAGTTCGCGCCAGATATGGGGCGCGCCATCCGTTTGCTGCAGGTTGAACAGGACAGGCAGGTCGTTATGCCGCGCCAAGGCTTTGAGCCAGGGCATTTCTTGCTCCATGGCGGGATGGTTGGCCGTCATCTGGAACACGCCGTGGCCGGCTTCGCCCAGCACAGTTCCCAGAGACATCAATTCTTCTTCAGTGGCAAAGGTGCCCGGCGGGTACTTACGCTCATCATACTTGTGCAGGAATGTCTTGGAGGTGGAAAAGCCCATCGCCCCCGCATCCAAGGCCTGCCGCAGCAAATCTCGCATCTCCTGCAAGTCCTTTGGAGCGGCTTCGTCATGATGGATAGCACGGTCGCCCATGACATACGCCCGTAGGGCTGAGTGCGGTAGTTGGGCGCCGATATCCAGCGCCATGGGGCGCCGATCCAACGCGTCGAGGTATTCGGGGAATGCTTCCCACTCCCATTCGATGCCTTCGGACAGCACGGTGCCGGGAATGTCTTCTACCCCTTCCATCACCTTGATCAGCCAGTCGCGCCGTTCCTCTTTCACAGGAGCGAAACCCACGCCGCAATTGCCCATGATTGCCGTGGTTACGCCGTGCCAAGTGGACGGGCTGAGGTAAGGATCCCAGGTCGCCTGGCCGTCATAGTGGGTATGGATATCGACCCACCCTGGCGCCACGAGGCAACCTTCGGCGTCCATTTCCCGCCGCCCCGAGGGAATCGTACCTCCTACCTGAACAATTTTTCCTGAGCAGATGCCCACGTCGCCACAGAATCCGGGCTGCCCGCTCCCGTCCACTATCGTACCGCCTCGAATTACCACGTCGTACATATCGGTCGTCTCCTGATTTATCCAGTATTGATCCTCATGAATAAATTCTAGTTTTGCATTTGATTTGAATCAAATGCATAATTAACCTCATATCAATGATAAAAACTCATTATGCTAAGTCTACGCACCCTGAAGCATTTTTCGACGTTGGTGGAGGAGCGCCACTATTCCCGAGCGGCAGCACAATTGCACCTTACGCAGTCTGCATTAAGCCGTAGCATCCAGTCGCTGGAAGATGCGTTGGGTTTGAAATTGCTGGATCGCAGCGCTACCGGCGTCCGTCTGACCAATCCTGGCCGGAGCGTCTTGGCGCATGCCCGTCGAGTGTTGGCCGAGGCGGCGGCACTGCAGCGTGAGAGCGAGTTGATACGCGGTCTGGACAGTGGTGATGTCGCCATGGGCGCGGGAATCTTTCCCGCGGCCGGATTCCTGTCACCTCTCCTGACTCAGTTGGCGCGGGATTATCCCGGCATCAGCATGCGTGTCGAGATCGAGGGCTGGACGACCTTGGTCGAGATGCTGGCGCAGGACAAACTGGATTTTGTCGTCGCCGTAACCCATAGCCTGCCGCCCTCGGCCGAGTTCACGGTGCGTCCGCTTCCGCCACAGCATGCCGGCCTGTTCGTCCGCGCAGGCCATCCCCTGCTGGCCATTCGAGGCAAGGGCGCTTTGCGCGCCGCTTTGATGAATTACCGATTGGCTGCTGCGCCCTTGCCCCCAAGGGCCCGAGCCCAATTGGCGGCGTTGTACCGGTTACCCAATATCGAAGACGTTCCTATCGCCCTGGAGTGCAATAGCGTGGCTGCGCTGCGCGCCGTAGCGCTGGGCAGCGACGTGATATTTTTCAGTATGCGGGAATCCATCAGTTGTGAATTGAGCGAAGGCAGCCTTGTCCAGCTTCCGATCCCATATTCTGATGAGACGGAACTAACGTGCAGCATCATCCATCATTCTCGACGCACGCTGTCGCCTGCCAGTCTGCAAGTGATCAGCATGGTGGAGGACTTGATGCGAGGCGGCACAATCAGTCCTTGAGCCTCCTGGGTTGTACCGGAGGCCTTGAGCGTTCGGATTCTTGTGCTTCAGCGATCGAGCTTCAAATCAAGCGCCTTGATAATCTGGCCCCAGTGTTCGTAATCCCGGCGTACGATTCCTGCAAACTCCTTTGGACCCGTCCCGCTCACCTGGACACCCTGAGACTCAAAGCTTTCCGTGACTTCCGGTTCGCGCAAGGCACGTCGGAATACGCCGGCAATCTGCTCAGCCAGCTCCTCGGGCACGCCGCCTGGAGCGAAAATGGCCTGCCATCCCACAACATCGAGCCCTTGAATGCCTTGCTCGGAAAGCGTCGGCAGATCTGGTAGCACTTTCAAGCGTTCGTCTGTCGCTGTGCCAAAAAGCCTGAGCTTCCCTGCGCGGGCTTGGTTGACGGCAGTGGCCGTGTCGACGAACGCAAAATGGATGTCTCCGGAAAGCAGGCCCACCAATGCATCGGCTGAGCCTTTATAAGGAATATGAACCGCGTCTATGCCGGTGTTGCGCATGAGTATTTCAGAGTTCAGGTGTGCGGTGGACCCCACATTGTAGGAGCCATAATTGAGCTTGCCGGGGTGCTGCCGTGCATATTCGATGAGCTCTTGCGTTGAGCCGAAGGGGGCGGTGTTATTCACGGCCAGAATCGTCGCGGAGTCGACGACTTTCAAGATAGGTGTGAAGTCCTTGAATGCATCATAGGATAGGTTCTTGAAGAGATGCGGATTTTGGGCATGGGTGAGCACATAGGTATATAGCAGCGTATAGCCATCGGGTTTTGCTCTTGCCACGGCATCGGCGCCAATGGTGGTGCTGGCGCCGGGTTTGTTCTCAACAATGACAGGAACGCCTGTCTGCTTGTTGACCTGTTGTGCCAGCCTGCGCACTAGACCGTCGGCGCCCGACCCCGCACTGAAGGGCGCCACGATGGTCACCGGCTTGCCGGACGCTGGCCATTCCGCGGAACTGGCAAAGGCTGATGTTGCAAAAGGCAAGGTGCCGATAACCAGAGTGCAGGCGAACGAACGGCAGATACCTGGGATCGAATTATTCATGTGTTGTCTCCAATTTGCTCATCGAATACGAAAGAGTCGATGGAAATAATCAAACGGCGTGCAAGCACGCCGGATAACCTCTTCGGGCTTGTGGGCATTCTATTCATCCAGGAAGTGCTTCGTCCAATGCATAAATATTGGAATAACAAGAAAAAAACTCATGATGCATCAGTGGTGGGGCGTGGCGGCTACGTAGCTGTACATACGGTTCACCAGGAGTATTGGAGCAGCGAGAAGGCCGAGGCATAAAACTGTGCTTTGTATTGATTACTTAGTGCACCCAATATCTGATATCGGATCGATATAGGCAGGTCCTCCGGCGGTAAACCGAGTGCCAGAAAGAACGAAGAGCCATGGGGATTTATCTCGCTCAAGGCGTCCGGATCGAGGAAGCCGCCGAGCAGGCGGCGCCCCAAGGGGCCGCTACCGCCATCAGTGGTGTGGGGATAGGCAGGAAGTGCAGCCGGCCCTGCACGCCCATGGCTGTGCGCAACTGGTTGTAGAAGCTTCCATATTCTGGGCCTTGTTTTACGAAAGCTTGGCGCACCGGCGTAACGCCAACCCGACAAAAACCGAGGCCTTGGCAATCGGGGCGGCCATAGCGGCCGTTGCGTGCTTCGTGGATTTGCGGTGCACGCCGAAGCGGCTGACGCCTGGCTTTGAGCGGCACCTTAGCACCAAATCGCTCGTGATGGTCTATGCGGCGTTCGGTATCGGCTTGGCATTGCATGGCCTTTTCCGTAACCGGTGACCTGCCGAGCGGGCTTAATTGACGCCGATCCCGGCGGCCTTTATCAACATGCCCCAGCGCTTGTCGTCGGCCTCGACCAGCTTGTTGGCTGCGTCGGGACCTTCGAAGTTGGCAACGCCGCCGGATTCGATGATTTTTGCCTGAATCTTTTCGTCAGCCAGAGTCGCTTTTATCGCCTCCGACAATTTTTGCACCACGGCTGCGGGGGTGCCGGCGGGCGCGGCAAGCACGGTCCACGAGGTTGTCTCGAGCTCGGGGAACTTCAGCTCGACCACCGTGGGTACGACCCTGCCGCGGGTCCAGCAGCTTGCCATTCTTCAAGATATAGGCGTTGTTCATTGGTATCGTGTCTCGTCGGTATTCAAAGTATGCCCAGCTCGGGATAAGGCTGATTGTTCTCGACACGTTCGTAGCCGAGGCGAGCGAGGTCCAGGGTCTCGAAGCGGCCCTTGAGGATGAGTTCGGCGATTGCGCGTCCGGCGGCCGGGGCATGCATCATTCCATGTCCCGAGAAGCCGGCGACGGTATACAGGTTGGGAAGCCTGGAGTTCCAGGCGCCGATGACCGCGTTGCCGTCCAGCTCGTTGACTTCATAAAGCCCCGACCAGGTGCGGTGGCACTTGGCCGCCTCGAAAGCTGGAAAGCGATGCGCCACGGCCGGCCAGACGACGTTTTCAAAGTAATCGTGGTCCACGTCGAAGTTGTATCCGCGCGTGGCGCTACCGTCGACCAGGCCGCCCGAATAGCCTTGACCCTCAGAGCGGAAAGCAAGGCGTGAAAGGTCCTTGACGTAAGGCAGGTGCCCGACCTTGCTGCCAGGCGTGAAGTAGTGTTCGAAGCGGCGCACGGGAGACACGGGGAGGTCCATGCCGAACAGCTTGGCGACGTCGCCGGACCAGGCGCCGGTTGCGTTGACGAACGCATCGGCTTGCACGGTTTCGCCGTTGTCCAGCTGTACCGATACTGCTTTTGCATGAGTCGCCTCGGCGCTGACGACGCGTGCCGCGACGTAGGTCGCGCCGAGCTCTATCGCCTTGCGGCGAAAGCCCCACAGCAGGCCGTTCGGATCACACCATCCGTCGTGAGGGGTATGGGCACCGGCGCCAAGGTCGTCTACATGCATGGCGGGAAATCGGTCCCTCAGTTCGGAGGGAGAGAGCAAATCCACCGTTGCTCCTTGGGCACGCTGGAACTCGGCGTTTTTCTCGAGCTGTGAAGCGTGTTCCGGCGGAACAATGAACAGGTAGCCCCCTTCGACCCAGTCTACGTGAGCCGGATGCTTGTCGGTGGACATCGTGCTCTCGAAATTCTTGATGAAGTCGATGCTGAAGAGCGACATCGCAATGTTCTCTTCGCCGGTGAACTGCACCCGGCATCCGCCGGACGACCGCAGCGCGGACGCATATTCATAAGTCGGGTCCGGTTCGATCACGCAGACGGACAACTGCGGGTCCTCCTTCAGCAGGAAGTAGGCGACTGCGGATCCGATTACGCCACCGCCAATGACAGCGACGTCGAACCTTTTCTGGGGGTTTGTGCTCATGTCTCTCCAGCCAATAGTTGATGCGGAATGATCGTATCCGTTATTGGATCCATTTGTCAACGGGAAGGGGGTCAGACCCCATGTGGGTCTGACCCCGGGGTCCGCACGTTGATGCTGGGGTCAGACCCCGTACGGGGTCTGACCCCTTGACCCGCGCCGGACCCAATCTCACCCCTATTGGATCCTGTGTCGGATTCAATTTATCATCTCATCTCCGGAACCGTTTGCTATGAAGGGAATCAGCAATGAATGAAGAAGTGGGTCGCGCTTTGTCTGCGGACGCAATCACGTCGGAGTTGCGCACCATGATTCTGTCAGGCGCTTATCCCATCGGCGTGCAGTTGAAGCAAGAGGCGCTGGCCAAGCGGTTCGGCGTCAGCCGAATCCCCGTGCGCGAAGCATTGAAGCGCCTGCAGGTCGAAGGCTTGGTCGAGCACACACCGCATCAAGGGTCGATCGTTGCCGGGCTGACCATACCGCAGCTTCTGGAAACGCTCGATATCCGGATTGGCCTGGAAACACGCGCACTGAAACTCGCAATACCCAATATGCAGGAATCCGATTTTCGTGCCGCCGAGGATATCCTGGCCAGGTACGACCAGAGCGATTCGCCCCGGGAATGGGCCGAGCTGAACCTTGAGTTCCACATGTGCCTGTACCGGCCCTGTGCGTTGCCAAGGCTGCTGAAGATGATAGAAGAAATGGTGCGCGGCATTGCCATGCACCTGCGCGCGCTGCAAAGCTATCGGGTGGGCCGGAAATTGCCCCAATCGGAGCACCGTGAAATCCTTAAAGCATGCATGGCGCAGGACGCCGACCTTGCGGTCAAACTGCTGGAGCAGCACGTGGACCATACCAAGGAAGTCCTGAAAAGCGCTGCCTGACGACGCCGGCGAGGTGGGGTCAGACCCCGTACGGGGTCTGACCCCAGGACGGCTTAGCGCATGACGAACGGATTTCCGGACACCGCGCCGCTGTTGAGCCAGACGCTCTTGGTCTGAAGAAATTCCTTGATGGCGTCCATGCCGTTCTCGCGCCCGAGGCCCGAATCCTTATAGCCGCCAAAGGGCGCCATGAAACTGACGGCCCGATACGTATTGACCCACACCGTGCCGGCCCTGAGCTTTTCCGTCATGCGCAATGCCTGGGCCATGTCGCTGGTCCAAACTGCCGCCGCCAAGCCGAACCGGACGTCATTGGCGATCTGCACGGCATCCGCCTCGTCCTTGAAGCGAATGATGGACAGTACTGGGCCAAACACTTCTTCCTGAGCGATCCGCATGCTGTTGTCGACTTCTCCGAAGATGGTGGGCTCGACAAACCAGCCGCCGCTGCCGCACTCCCGCCTGTCGGCGGGCTTGCCGCCCAGCAGTAGGCGAGCGCCTTCTTGCTTCGCAATATCGATGTATTCCAGCACCTTCTGATACTGTGGGGGCGTGGTGACGGGGCCGACTTGGGTGTCGGGATCCATGGGGTCGCCCATTCGGGCGGTGGCCGCAAGCGCCAAGAGCTTTTCCACGAATTCGTCATAGATGCTGTCCTGCAGAAGCAGTCGCGATCCAGCGATGCATGTCTGTCCTGTGGCGGCGAAGATGCCGGATATGGCGCCGAAGACGGCTTGCTCCAGATCGGCGCTTTCGAAGACGATGTTGGGCGATTTGCCGCCCAGCTCCAGAGAGCTGTGTTTCAAGTGACGCGCTGCTTGTTCATTGATCACGCGGCCGGTCTGGTCCGAGCCCGTGAAAGTGATTTTTTGTACCAGAGGATGCTCCACGAGCGCTGGCCCGACGTCCTTCCCATAGCCCGTGACCACGTTGAAGACGCCGGGCGGAAAGCCTGCCTCGTCGAAAAGGTCGGCGAGCTCGAGCGTGGAAGCGGAGGTGAACTCCGAGGGTTTGATCACGACGGTGCAGCCCGCTGCCAGTGCCGGAGCCACCTTCCAGCCCAGCAGCATCAATGGCGAGTTCCATGGCGTGATCGCTGCAACGACGCCAAGCGGTTCGTGGCGGGTAAAGCAAAAGTATCCTTTCTTGTCGAGCGGCAGTGTCGCGCCGTGAATCTTGTCCGCCAGGCCGCCGAAGTAATAGAACCATTGCGGGAGGTAGTTCAGCTGGCCCTGCATTTCAGCGATCAGCTTGCCATTGTCGCGTACCTCGGTTTCCGCGAGCTTGCGGGCGTCGCGGGCGATGAGATCGCCCAGGCGGTGCAGCAGCAGCCCGCGCTGGGATGCGGTCATTTCATGCCAGGGACCGGAAATGAACGCATCGTGCGCAGCGTTGACGGCGATGTCGACATCAGCGGGCGTGCCGCGTGGAATCTCGGCCCAGGCCTTGCCGGTAAAGGGATTATGCGTCTGGAACCAGTCGCCTGATGCTGGATCGACCGATTTGCCTCCGATCTTCAATTGATAACGTTTCACTTTCATGTTCTCCGGGATGGGTGGTGGGGACGATTATGTTCTAGATTGCACAAAGGGGGTCAGACCCCGTACGGGGTCTGACCCCGACTCGCACCAATCCTGTTATAACGGCAAATCAATCATATTGTCCGGCGCGTAACCTCGGCCACCAAACCATGTTGAAAAATGGAGCAAACGCCATCGTCATGGCCCTATTCGCCATGGGCCTGGCAGCGGCGGCATTCGCGCTCTGGAAGGCGCGCGAGCCTGCGTTCATCGAACCCTCGGACAGTGCGATGGTTGTGCTCGGAAAGAGGGTGTACGACGCATATTGCGCCGCCTGCCATGCGGCCGACCTCAGCGGCCAGCCGAATTGGCGCGAACGAATGGATAACGGACGTTTGCCGGCGCCGCCGCATGACGAAACAGGACACACCTGGCACCATCCCGATTCCGTACTGATCGACATCACCAAGAACGGCCTGGTGCCGGGGCGCACGGGGCCGGCGGGCTATGAAAGCGACATGCCGGCCTACGGCGCCGTCTTGTCCGACGAGGACATCATCGCGGTTCTGGCCTATATAAAAAGTACGTGGCCGCCAGAGGTGCTGGAGATGCAAAGAGAGGTCAACCGGCAGGATCCGGGGTAGCGCTTCGGGCACGGAGTTTGCTGGACATTGCGATACCGACGAACAGAACAACGATAGGAGCGCGCATGGTATGGGTGAAGGCTATGCACATCGTTGCCATACTGATATGGAGTGCCGCACTGATCTATCTGCCCATGATCATGGCGACGCACAGCGTAAAGCTTTCCGAGCCGGAGTATCTGCGGGTCCATGCAATGTCCCGGACGATTTTTGTCGTATTGGCCTCGCCGGCTGCGATCATCGCAATTTTGTCGGGCACGGCGCTCGTGGCCCTGCGCGATGTGACTGAACCGTGGTTTGCCGTGAAACTGGCGATCGTGGCCTTGATGTCGGTCGTCCATGCGCGTTGCGGCATCATCCTGGCCAAGCAGACTCATGAAGCCGAGCGGGCGAATGCCGGAATCAGGGTGATGCGCATTCTGACGCCGCTGGCTCTGATCCCCTGTGTGCTATGGCTGGTGCTGGCAAAGCCCAGAATCGACTACATCGATGCCGCGCTCACGCCTCCTTCACCCCTACCCGTTCTTCAAACACCAGCTTTCCCCCTAGCCAGCCCGCCGCCGACACCAGGAGCAAGCCCAGCGCCGACAGCAGAATACCCGCGGGGTATATGGTCGACACAGGGTCGGAAAGTCGCATGAACCAGTTGAAAAAGGCCACTGCCAACAGCATCACGGCCACGACGGAATGGCTCCATGCAGCGGCGCGGCGACGGATGGAGCCGATGATCAGAAGCTCGGCCGTGCCGACGATGCCCGCGACCAAGCCCATGGCGGCGCCGCCGCCCAGCAGCCACAGCGAGACGCGAGCCCAGAACGAATCCAGCGTCAAGAGAAAACCGATGTCGCTGGCGGTGGCCGTGATGAGGAAGGCGATGGGGAAGGGCACCAGCATGGGATGGATGGGATGGCTGCCCAAGGCCACCGCACTGGGAGAGCCGCCAGGCGGTGATTCCTGCAAGTGCTGTCGAGAGAGATCTTCCATGGGTCCGGCCGCTTCTAGTCGTCAAGCGGGCACTCAGCAAGCGCCATGCCGTGGTGCAGGAAAGGCCGCTGTTTTGCTTGCGGGGACGCTTGCAGGCTGTCGCGATGCGCCTTTGTCCGCGATCGACGCCGCCAGCGCCGGCGCTCGGCATGTGGCGGACGTATGGTACGCCATGGCTTGGGGTGGCGCCGGCATTTTGTTGCTGATGCTGGCGCTGACGGCCATGGCGGTACGAAGGTCGAAAGACGGCGATGCGGGTGTTTCAGCCCGCCGTGGCCATTGGCTGCTGGTCGCGGGCGGCGTGCTGTTTCCGGTCAGCGTCATGGCGGCCCTGCTGGTCTATGCCTATGCGAAGGCGCCGCCGAAGGATGAGGCGGCCTACCATGTGCAGGTGACGGCGCATCAATGGTGGTGGGAAGTCCGTTATCCGGACGCGCCTGGCGGCGCACGCTATTCTCTGAATGAACTGCATGTTCCGGCAGGTGTGGCAGTAGGCATCGAGCTGCGCTCCGCGGATGTGATCCACGGCTTCTGGGTGCCCAAGCTGGGCGGAAAGATGGATGCGATACCCGGGCGAACCAACCGCATTGTTTATGTCGCGCCGGAACCGGGCGTCTACCTGGGCACGTGCGCCGAATATTGCGGGACCGGACACGCAGTCATGCAGCTGCGTGTCATTGCGCATCCGCCAGACGCGCTGGATGGACTCCTGTCGCGCCTGCCCACCACAGAAGGAGTGCGACCGTGAACGACGAGCGACCGCATCCGATAGCGCTGCATCATGCCCTGGAGCGCCAATGGGCCTCCCCAAAGGGCTGGCGCAGCCTTTCGGCCGTGAACCACGGCACGATGGGAATGCGCTTCATCATCGCCGCCTTGTGCTTCTTCCTGGTGGGCGGCGTGCTTGCGATGCTGATGCGTGCTCAGTTGGCCACTTCGGGCAGCGCGTTCCTCGACAGCGATCTGTATGCGCAGATTTTCACGATGCATGGCACGGTGATGATGTTCTTGTTCGCCATCCCGATGCTGGAGGGGTTTGCCTTTTATCTGCTGCCCAAGATGCTGGGTTCGCGGGACCTGGCCTATCCGCGGCTTGGCGCCTATGCGTGGTGGTGCTACCTTTTCGGGGGACTGATACTCATCGTCGCCATGCTTCTGGGCGTGGCGCCCGACAAGGGGTGGTTCATGTATACCCCCTTGTCGGGCAAGCAGTTCACCCCCGGCATCAACAGCGATATCTGGCTGATCGGCATCACGTTCGCGGAGATCTCCGCCTTGTGCGGGGCCGTGGAGCTCATCGCCACCATACTCAAGATACGCGCGCCGGGCATGAGTTTGCGGCAGCTTCCTATTTTTGCCTGGTACATGCTGGTGACCGCCGGAATGATACTGGTGGGGTTCCCGCCATTGATCCTCGGCAGCATATTGCTCGAGCTGGAGCGGGCTTTCGGTCTGCCTTTCTTTTCGGTTGCCCTGGGCGGAGACAATCTGTTGTGGCAACACCTGTTCTGGATGTTCGGACACCCCGAGGTCTACATCATCTTCCTACCTGCGGCGGGGCTGGTGTCGACCATGATCCCGACGTTTGCCCGGCACCCCTTGCTGGGTTATTCCTGGGTGGTCAATAGCGTTGTCGCAATGGGTTTCCTGAGCTTCGGCCTATGGGTTCACCACATGTTTTCAGTCGGGATCCCGCAGCTCAGCCTGGCGTTCTTTTCGGTGGCGAGCATGCTGGTGGCGATACCGACCGCGATCCAGTTCTTTGCCTGGATCGCCACATTGTGGGCCGGTCAGGTTGCTCTTCGGCTGCCGGTCCTATACCTGGGCGGCTTTCTGTTCATCTTCGTGATCGGCGGCCTGACGGGTGTCATGGTGGCGCTCGTGCCCTTCAACGTGCAGGTGCACGATACCCATTTCGTGGTGGCGCATCTGCATTATGTTCTGACGGGCGGCATGGTGTTTCCCCTGTTGGCGGCAAGCTATTACTGGCTGCCTCACTTTACCGGACGCATGCCTTCGGGCAGCCTTGGAACCGCCGGATTCTGGCTGATATTCGGCGGCTTCAACATCACGTTTCTCCCCATGCACTTGACAGGGCTATTGGGTATGCCGAGACGCATCGATGCCTACGCGGCCGACATGGGCTGGGATTTGCTGAATCTGACGTCCAGCATGGGCGGGTTCATACAGGCGATCGGGTTTGCCGTGCTCCTGCTCGATGTGGGACTGCATGCCCGCAGGGGCACGCCCGCGCCGCGCAACCCCTGGACGGCGGGCACGCTCGAGTGGGCAATGCCTACACCGCCTGCTTCCTACAACTTTGCGACTCAGCCGGACGTCGAGCACCGGTATCCATTGTGGCGGAACTCGGCGCTAGGGGCCGAGCTTGCCGGCGGCAGGCATTGGCTGGGCGGATACCCGCCCGCCCACCGCCAGACCATGAGCGTGGATGCGTTGACTGGAAATCCCCAAAGCGTGGTCAATTTACCCGGATCGAGCTGGCTTCCTCTTTATTGCGGCCTGGCAACCGGCGTCTTCTTCCTTGGCCTGCTGTTCAAAGCATATGCCGTGGCCTTGCTGTTCGCGGGCGTGGTCGCGTTGCTGTTCATGATCTGGGTCTGGATGGAGTCACCGCGCGGATCGCAGGAAGCGATCGAGGCGAAGCCGGGCGTGTGGCTGCCCGTGCATACGGATTGCCGGAGTTCTCCAGGGTGGTGGGGCATGGCATGTACGCTACTGGCGAACGGCACCTTTCTTGCGTCGCTGGTTTTCGGCATTGTGTTCCTCAGGCTCTACGCGCCGAATTGGCCGCCCGGGCAATGGCTGGGCATTCCACCTCTGCAAGCGGCGTGGATATTCCTGGCTTACGGTGGCATGGCACTGTGCGTCTGGCGCGGGAACCGGCCACGCGCCGGCGGCGGATGGCTGTACGGCTGTGCCGGCTTCACCGTGTTGGCGCTTGTTCCGGTGGCCGCCATAATCGGCGGGCTGGAGGATCCTGCCAGCCATGCCTACTGGGCTTGCATGATGGTGGCGCTTGCCTACATGGCGGTGCACCTGGCCCTGGTGCTCGTCATGGCAGCGTTCATTGCCCTGCGACGTATCCGCCATGGCCGTGCTGCACCCTTCAGCGAAGAAACGCGGATCTTCGGAATGTGGACGCTTTATTCGGCGGCTGGAGGAGCGGCCCTGATGGTATTGATACTTTCCTTGAGAGGCGGCGCATGATCGGGAAGACGCACAGACTCGCCACGCCCGCTGCGACGCGTCCGTCGCTTTCCCGGCTCTTTGCCGGTTTTGTCGTGTGGGCGCTGGCGTTCGTCGTCCTGTATGCCGGCCATGCCCTGGCCTGCCTTTATGTCAGCCCGGGTACGAGCGGAGCCGACATCGCCAGGTGGACCTTGATCATGCTTTGGCTCGCGCATGTGCTTCTGTTGGCCCATATGTCATGGCGCAGCTTCGCCGCCCTGGCGCCGGCCCATGCGGATGCCGACGAGACGCGGGCGAATGCGCGATTCATGTGGCACGTTACTTTCATGCTCGATGTCTTCGCATGCGCCGCGACCGTCGTCACCGGCTTGCCCCTGGCGTGGGTGAAGGTGTGCGGCGCTTGAGTCCAGTCCATTGGCGACGGACGCCAGCTTTGGAGGACCGACGTTTCGGGATAAACTGGGACGGGTGCATCAAGGTGGTTCTCAAACCGTGATTCGGGCCGAATCCCAGGATGCGATAACCAGCAACGGCGGCGCCGTGTGCGCCGCAGTCATTTCCAGGATCATCAAATGAAAGCAGGCCTTCTTGCCTTGGCCTTGGCTGCGGCGGCGTCGGTTGCCCATGCGCAAGGCGATTCCCTTACCGTCTTTCAGGACCCTAATTGCGGCTGCTGTGCCGGGTGGGTGGATCACATGCGTGATTCGGGTTTTGATGTCAAGGCCATCAAGACGACCCAGATGGCGGCCATCAAGCAGAAACTGGGCGTTCCGGCCGAATTGGCATCCTGCCATACGGCGGTCATTGAAGGAAGCGGGCAGGTCGTCGAAGGCCATGTGCCGGCGACGGCAGTACGCAAGCTTTTGGCAGCGCCCACGGTCAATGGCGTTGCCGCGCCCGGCATGCCTTTGAATGCGCCGGGCATGGGTCAGCTCGACGGCAACCTGGTCACGCTGGATTTTCACGGCCGGCCGTTCTCTCGCGATTGAAAGGCGGGGAGGGGTCAGACTCCGTACGGGGTCTGACCCCCTTCGTTTGATCATTGCAGGATTCTGGGGTCAGACCCCGTATGGGGTCTGACCCCGGGGCATTCAGTCCTCGTCACTCAAATGGAACTTGTGTATCAGCCGGTGTGCCAGCGGGGCCAGGACGAGCCCCAGAGTGCCGACGAACACCAGGCCGACCAGTATGCTGTAGAAGGCAAAGAAGATTTTCCCCGCCGCCGTCGCAGGCAGTACGAAAGGACCTATTCCGGCGAGTATCAGCGAGATGTTCAGGAAGGCGTCGTGCCAGTGTATGGGTTCGAGCCAAAGATGGCCGAACACGCCTATTGCCAAGGCCATGGCGACAACGGCCATGGCAAGCCCAAGATGCTTCAGCATGCGCAGCGTGAAATGCCTGGCATGCAGTAAAGGTTCGTCTTTTGATTCGTACATGTCGGCCCCATCGCATATGGAAGAATTGTCAGGATTCGCTGGCCAGAGGGTATACAAGTTCATGAGACGGGACAAGTGGCCGGGAAAAGGTCAGGATCGGGGTCAGGATGGGGTCAGACCCCGTACGGGGTCTGACCCCTTGAATCAATGGCCTCCTTTATACTGTATATTCATACAGTATAAAGGAGGCCATCATGCACATCCCCATCAAGGGCAGGGGCAGCCTGTCCAACAGGAACTCGCGCTTCGAGGCCCATACCCGAGAGGCTTTCGACGACGATTGGCCGGCCGCTGACGACCTCCCCGCGCGTCCCGACACAACGGTCACTGTCGAAACCGCGCGTTCCATCATTACGCGAAACACATCGCCCGATATTCCGTTCGAACAATCCATCAATCCTTACCGCGGATGCGAGCACGGCTGCATCTACTGCTATGCCCGCCCCAGCCATGCTTACCTGAATCTGTCTCCAGGCCTGGATTTCGAAACCCGGCTGTATGCCAAGAGCAATGCGGCCGAAGTGTTGCGCGAGGAACTTTCCAAGGCTTCTTATCGACCGCGGCTGATCGTGCTGGGCAGCAATACCGACCCCTATCAGCCCATCGAAAGGCGCTTGGGCATCACTCGCGCAATATTGCGTGTGCTGGACGAATTCCATCATCCGGTGGCGATCACGACCAAGTCCGCGTCGATCACCAAAGACCTCGATCTCTTGGCAAGCATGGCGAACCGGCGTTTGCTGCGCGTGTTCATGTCCATTGGAACGCTCGACCGGCATATCGCGCGCACGCTCGAGCCTCGCGCCAGCACTCCTGCCGCCCGTATGGAGGCCGTGCATGTCCTGAGCCGGTCAGGCGTGCCAACCGGCGTACTGGTGGCGCCCGTCGTTCCCGCGTTGACCGACCACGACATGGAACGCATTCTCGGCCAGGCGGCGGAAGCGGGAGCATTGGACGCCTGGTACGCATTGCTGCGCCTGCCGCGCGAGGTCGCCGATTTGTTCATGGAATGGCTGCGCGCCCACCATCCCTTGAAAGAAGCCCACGTCATGAACCAGCTGCGCCAGATGCATGGCGGCAAAGTGTACGAGTCCGAATTCACCACACGCATGCGGGGCACCGGTGTCTTCGCCGATCTGCTCAGGCAGCGATTTCAAAAAGCCTGTACCAGGTTCGGCTTGAATGCGCGCCGGGTCGAACTCGACATCACCCAATTCCGCAGGCCTGCGTCCGCCACCCGGCAGCTTCCGCTATTTTGAGGCTCCATCATGGCCGGAGGTTGAGTTTTACGGTTTGTTCATATATGTTTATATTTGAAAAATATCAGCAAGGGTCTGGTTATGGGGATCCACGATTACGAATTCGTCAAGGCCGCCCAGCTCATCAGCCATGCCGATGCTTTATTGATAACCGCGGGGGCCGGCATGGGAGTCGATTCCGGGTTGCCCGACTTCCGCGGTGCGCAAGGATTCTGGCAACGCTATCCCGCGCTCAAGGCGTCTGGAATCGTTTTCGAGGAAATGGCGTCGCCCCGGCACTTCCGCATCCGGCCCGAGCTCGGCTGGGGCTTCTATGGGCATCGCCTCAACCTGTATCGCAAGACGTCGCCCCACGAGGGCTTCCATATCCTGCATCAGATTGCCGCCCGTCTTCGCCACAACGCTTTCGTGTTCACCAGCAATGTCGATGGGCACTTCCAGAAGGCTGACTTTCCCGATGACCGGGTCGTCGAGTGCCATGGCTCCATCCATTATCTGCAGTGCCTCGATAGCTGTAGCCCGGACATCTGGCCTGCCGAGCGGTTCGAGCCGGCTGTCGACGACGAACAATGCCTGCTCATGAACGAACCTCCGGCCTGCCCGAATTGTGGCGGGCTGGCTCGCCCCAACATCCTGATGTTCGAGGACCTGGATTGGATCGAAGCCCGCAGCATGCAACAGCGCATGCGGCTCAATACCTGGTTATGGGATACGGAAAGACCGATAGTGATCGAGTTGGGCGCAGGGACCGCTCTGCCCGTCGTGCGACAGTTCGGCGAGCGCCAGAAGGCGCCGTTGATACGCATCAATCCCTTCGAGCCCGAACTGCCGAATTCCATCAAGCATGTATCACTGCCCTATAGGGCGCTCGATGCACTGTCCACGTTGAAAATGGCGCTGGAAGACATCCACTTCTTTGGCGGGCGGCTGTAAAGGGCTTCCGTCAGTTATTGAACTGCCGCATCAAATAGTCGGCGAAATTCTTCGCCGCCTGCTGGGGTCCGCTGGAGTGCCGACGACGCCTTGGCGTTTCGTCACGAACGCCGAAGAAGCCGTGGCAGCGGTACGAGCCGTCTGCGCGGAGATCTCTGGCGCCATGCACAGGAGCCGGCACACGTCGGCCGGTTTCATCGTGACCGCCATGCCCAATTTTGCAGTCCCGTGCGACAAGCCGGTGATTGCGGCAGTCAGTGGCTACGTTATCGGAGCGGGTACGAAGATGGTGATGTAGCCCGATATGGTCGTGGCGAGCGAGTCGGCCAGCAGGTCGAGGTGGCCATGGAGCTGGCCCGAAAGATCGCCTCCAACGCGCCTTTGGTGGTGCAAACCATGAAAAGCCTCGCGCGGCAGACCCTGCCGCGCAGCCCCATGGATACGTACTATCCCCAAAAGCGCCAGCTGGAAGCCATTGCCAAAAGCGAAGATGCCGTGGAAGGGGTCAACGCATTCAAGGAAAAGCGTGCTCCGCGCTTCAAGGGTCACTGAAAGGCTTCACCCCGGGCTTCCAGTGATGGGCAGGACGATGCCGGTGATATAGCTGGAGCAGGCCGGCGACGCAAGAAATACATAGGCGGGTGAAATTTCTTCAGGCTGGGCTGGCCGGCCCAGCGCCGTTTTGCTGCCGAAAGACTTAATTTTCTCCGCCGGCTGATCAGCGGGATTCAAAGGCGTCCATACCGGACCGGGCGCCACGGCATTCACCCGTATCCCTTTTTCAGCGAGGTTGCCGGCCAGCGACATGGTGAAAGCATGTATTGCGCCCTTGGTCGTCGAATAATCCAGCAACTGGGCTTGCCCGCGCAGGCCGGTCACCGAACCGGTATTGATGATGGATGAACCGGGCTTCAGATGCGGCAAGGCGGCGCGTGCCATATGGAAGTATCCATAGACATTGGTGCGCATGGTTTCATCGAAGCGCTCGTCGGTGATGTCGAGCAGGGAATCGGCGTGCTCCTGGAAGGCCGCGTTATTGACGAGGACGTCTAGCTTCCCGAAGGCATTCACTGTTTCACTTACCGCTTTTTCGCAGAATGCCCGGTCTTTGACGTCTCCTTTGAGTATCAGGCATTTTCGCCCCTCTGCTTCGACATGACGACGGGTTTCTTCGGCGTCTTGCGCCTCATCCAGATGGACGATCGCCACATCGGCGCCTTCCCGTGCGAATAATACGGCGACCGCTCTGCCGATGCCGGAGTCTCCGCCCGTAACCAATGCCGTCAGGCCTTCCAGCTTGCCGCTGCCCTTGTACGTCGGAGCTTCGAACTGGGGCTTCAATTCAAGGTCTTTCTCAAGGCCGGGCTTGTCCAGATGCTGTTCGGGCAAAGGCGGCTCGGGATGCCGGCGTGCGCCCGTCTGCGCAGGGCTGCCCTTGCCTTCGCCGCCTTTTTCTTTCTTGTCTTCGTCCTTTGCATCCTGTTGATCCTGGATGCTTCTTTGCCTGGCGGCGGTGGCCTTGGCGTCATTGTCATGCTTGGTGGTCATGAGTGTTCCCCGTGGTGGACAGAATGGCGAGAACGAGCAAACGCCGTGCCGACTCACTGGAATCCGGAGCAGGGGTCAGACCCCGCACGGGGTCTGACCCCGTTCCAGTAACGCAGGAAGGGGCCGACCAGGGGTCTGACCCCAGGAAATCTAAGGGGAAACCTGGGTTCATGTCAGGGTGCAACCGCCCTATTATGTCGCAATACGATCTATTTACGGCCTGATACATCACGGGGTCAGACCCCGGATGGGGTCTGACCCCGTGGATACCGGATGGGGTCTGACCCTTCGGATACATCTGCCAAATACCTAAGGATTACGTATGGAATTACTCGAGCACCTGGCGCTGGGATTTTCGGTAGCGTTCACTCTGCAAAACTTGGCGTATTGCCTTCTGGGCTGCTTACTGGGAACCTTGATCGGCGTGCTGCCCGGTATTGGGCCGGTGCCGACGATAGCGATGCTGCTGCCCATCACCTACGTTCTGCCGCCGGTGGCGGGCCTGATCATGCTGGCGGGCATTTATTACGGTGCGGCCTATGGCGGGTCGACCACGGCCATCCTGGTGGCGCTTCCCGGCGAGACGGCGGCAGTCGTGACGGTGCTCGACGGCCACCAGATGGCGCGCAATGGCAGGGCGGGCGCGGCATTGGCCATCGCCGCACTGGGATCCTTTTTCGCCGGATGCGTGGCAACGATCGTGATCGCTGGCTTTGCACCGCCTTTGGCTGAGGTCGCGTTCAAGTTCGGACCAGCGGAATACTTCTCGCTGATGGTGCTGGGCCTGATCGGCGCGGTCGTGCTGGCGTCGGGATCGCTCCCGAAAGCGGTCTGCATGATCTTGCTGGGCTTGCTGCTGGGCATGGTGGGAACGGACGTGAACTCCGGCGTGGCGCGCTACGACTTTGGAATTCCCGAGCTTCAGGACGGCATCGACTTTGCGGCGGTCGCCATGGGTGTATTCGGTTTCGCGGAAATCATGAGCAACCTCGAGCTCAAGGACAAGCGGGTCAGCCTGACCGGAAAAATCGGTTCGCTGTATCCCAACAAGCAAGAGTTCAAGGAAGCCTGGCCCGCTTGCGTGCGGGGTACGGCCGTCGGGTGCGCGCTTGGCATTCTGCCCGGGGGCGGTGCGGTGCTGTCTTCTTTCGCATCCTATACGCTAGAGAAAAAACTGTCGAAGACACCGGAGCGCTTCGGCCGAGGCCACCCGGCGGGATTGGCGGGGCCCGAGTCCGCCAACAACGCAGGATCACAAGCTTCGTTCATCCCTTTGCTGACGCTCGGGATTCCTGGCAACGCGGTTACTGCGTTGATGATAGGGGCCATGATGATACACAACATCCAACCTGGCCCGCAGGTGATGTCCAGCCACCCGGATTTGTTCTGGGGGCTGATTGTTTCGATGTGGATCGGCAACATGATGCTGGTGATCCTGAACCTGCCGCTGGTCGGATTGTGGGTCAAATTGCTGAACGTACCGTATCGCGTGCTGTTTCCGGCAATTCTGGTGTTCTGCACCATTGGCGTCTATACGCTCAATTACAACGTGTTCGACATATGGGTCACAGCCGCCTTCGGCATGGTGGGCTATATATGGATGAAGCTTGGCTGCGAGGGGGCGCCCCTGCTGCTGGGTCTGGTGCTGGGACCAATGATGGAAGAGAACTTCCGCCGGGCCATGCTGCTGGCCCGCGGAGATTTCACGACCTTCGTCACCAGGCCACTGTCCATGTCGCTGTTGTTGGCTGCCCTTGTCCTGGTCGTGCTGGTTGCGCTGCCTTCGATACGGAAAAAACGCGAAGAGGCTTTCGTCGAAGAGGACTAGGAGTCAGGGGTCAGACCCCGTACGGGGTCCGACCCCCCAATAAATCAAGGCAGAGGATCTCCGGGGCCGGTTCGCTCGACGATGAGCGAGTAATGCTCCGGCCGCCGATGCCGCGCGAAATCGAATACGTGCTTGCGGAAGGTGTCACCCAGGCTCAGGTCGGCGTCGACCATGATCACCTCGTCTTCTTCGGTGCTGGCCTGGGCCACGATCTCGCCTGTGGGCGCGACGATGACGGATCCGCCTATCATGTGGTGGCCGTCTTCGTAGCCGCATTTCGCCGCCGCCGCCGCCCAGACGCAGTTCTGGTAGGCGCTTGCCTGCAGGGTCACCAGATGGTGATGCATGCGCAGATGCACGGGTTCGGGCCAGTGGATGTTCAGCGAGGGCGTGTTATAGCCAAGCACCACGACCTCCGCGCTTTGCAGCGACATGACGCGCCAGGTTTCGGGCCAGCGCCTGTCGTTGCACAAGCACATGCCGATCTTGGCGCCCAGCGTGTCCCAGACGCCGAACGTCTTGTCGCCTACGTTGAAATATTTCTTTTCGAGGTGCTGGAAGGGCGCATCCGCTTTGTGGTCATCGTGTCCTGGAAGGTGGATCTTCCGGTACTTGCCGACGATCCGGCCGGTCTTGTCCACGAGTATGGAAGTGTTGAAGGGCCTGCCCTCGGCCGTGAGCTCGGCGTAGCCGAGATAAAAGCCGATGCCCAGCTTGCGGGCTTCATCGAACAACGCCTGGGTTTCGGGGCCTGGCATGTCGGTTTCGAAATAGCGGGCCTGCGCTTCTTCCTGGCTCATCCAGTAGCGGGGAAAGAAGGTGGTCAGGGCGAGTTCTGGAAACACGACAAGATCCGCCTTGCGGCCGTGAGCTTCGCGCATCATGTCCAGCAACCGAGCGACCACATCCCGGCGTGTGTCCGCCAGTTGCACCGGCCCCATTTGCGCCACGGCCAATCCCAGTCGGCGCTTATCTTTATCGATCATTTTACTTTGCTCCTTCACTTCGGAAAGCGACATCATGCCGCTGCATGCATGCCATGTCGATGTCGATAGACCGAGGTTATGGGCGAACGATGATTTGCTATGGATCCGGCTGATCCAGCAGGTCTTTCACCGTGGACAGGAAGCGGCGTCCCATCAGTGACAATGGAGTGAGATCGGGGCGGGTCGCCCAGATTTCTATGGAGGCGCACGGCTCGATGGGGCGGATGATCAGGGTGCTGGGCTCCTTGGGCAGGCAACCGGCGTCCACCAGCGCAGGCCCCAGGCCATGCTGCGCGAAGGCAAGCGCCGTGACGGGAGAATGCACTTCGAGTGATGCCGGACGGGGAGGGCCGGCATCGCCGAAGAAAGCCAGCAACGCCTGGCTCAGTGGCGCGTTCGGCGGGTAACCTATCCATTCGCTGCGAAGAAAGTCGTCTGGCCGGATCACCGGATTTTCTCCTAGTGGATGGCCTTTCGGAAGGATGCATACGATCCTCATATGACCCAGCAGCGTCGATTTCAAATGCGGATGGTCGGGCGGAGCCATGGCCACGCCGACATCGGCTTCCCCGCTGAGGAAATAGCCGACTTGCTCGTCGAAGGTGACGCTTCGATAGTCCACTTGTGCGTGGGCATTGCGGGCCTGGAAGCTGGCGATGGCGCGTGGAATGAGGTTTTGGCCGAAACTCGCACTCGAAATGATTTTCAGAATTCCCGATCCGGCCTCGCCCAGGGCCGCTGCAAGGTGATTGACGCGCTGGATGCCGTTATAGACCTCTTCCACTTCCGCGTATAGCTGACGTGCCTCGGGGGTGGGAAGCAGCCGTCCCCGGCTGCGCTCGAACAAGCGATAGCCGAGCCGGCTTTCCGTCAAGGCAAGGACGCGGCTGATGGCGGGCTGGGATACGTGCAGGATGCGGCCCGCTCCGCTGATCGACCCCGCCATCATGATGTTGCGGAAGACTTCTATTTGACGCAGGCTGAGCGGAGGCCGCGCGCCTGTCGGATGTGTCGGACTTTCGCCAGAGAAATCATCGTCTTCCATCGCGGCGCCCTGCGTTGTCGATAACGCTGGATTATATCGTCGTGATGTTTTTCGATGAGGGGATCGCGGCATGCCGGTGATACGCTCGGTACCTCAAACATATATAAGAGGAGACAAGTCATGCAGCGTATCGCTCGTCGCGCAATTGGCGCATTGCTCATAGGTTCCGGCATGCTGTTGGGCGCAGCCAGCGTCGCCCAGGAATGGCCAAGCAGGCCGGTTACGTTTGTGGTGCCGTCGGCCGCCGGCGGTTCGCCCGATGTACTGTCGCGCACCGTGATGAACCAGCTATCCAAGGATCTCGGTGCTTCGTTCGTGGTCGAGAACAAGCCGGGCGCGGCCGGCAGCATCGGCATCGTCCAGATCAAGCGGGCGCAGCCCGACGGCTATACCATCGGCTACGGCAACATCAATACGCTGGCGGTGAACCGGGCTCTGTTCAATAACCTGACCTACGATGTGGATGCCGACCTGCAGCCGGTCATTCATTTCTTCAGTATCTACAATGTGCTCATCGTGCCGGCTGATTCACCCCTCAAGAGCGTCGCCGATCTGCTGCGGCGTGCGAAAGAGGCACCTGGGAAAATGTCTTATGGCGCGCCTGGCATAGGCACCACCGGACACATGGGAGGCGAGCTCTTCAAGAGCTTGGGTGGCATCAAGGTCGAATTCATTCCTTATAACAGTGGCCCGGCCGCTATTCAGGACTTGCTCGGTGGTCGCCTGGATTACATGTTCTCGAACTCCTCTGAGTCGATTCCGTTGATCAAGAGCGGCAAGGTCCGAGCCTTGGGTGTGAGCAGCATGAAGCGCTTGCCATCGCTGCCTGATGTTCCTACGGTCGATGAGGCAGGGTTGAAGGGCTACGAGACCATCGCATGGGGAGGGGTGGTCGCGCCCAAGGGTACGCCTGCCGCTGTGGTCGACAAGCTCAATATGGCAGTGCAAAAGGCGTTGCAGGCGCCGAATGTCATTGAAAGCCTGGCCACGCTGGGCGCCGAACCAGGCGGTGGCTCGGCTGCCGACTTCAAGGCCTTGATCGATCGCGAGACGGTCAAATGGAAGGGCATTATTGAAACGGCGGGCATCAAGAAGCTGGATTGATCGTCCTCCCAGCGGGCTGGCCCCGTCAACGCTGAACGAGTATGCACATGGATTTCGTAGTTAAAGGCGCCCGTCTCATAGACGGAAGCGGCGCGGTGCCCTGCCAAGCCGATGTGGCTGTCGCGGGTGAGCGTATTGTCCGCATTGGCAACATCGAACCGGTTGCCGGCGTACCGGTGATAGACGGGACGGGGCTGGCCGTGGCTCCCGGATTCATCGACTCTCATACGCACGACGACGGTTATCTGCTCGCGCATCCCGACATGACGCCCAAGGTATCGCAGGGCATCACGACCGTGGTAACGGGCAACTGTGGGGTCAGCCTGGCGCCGCTGGTCCGGCCTGGCGTACCCCAGCCGCTTGACCTGCTTGGACCTGCGGAGCTGTTCCGCTTCGCTACGTTCAAGCAGTGGCTGGACGCCTTGCGCGATTCGCCGGCGGCGGTCAACGTCGTGCCGCTGGTGGGGCACACCACCTTGCGCGTGGCGATCATGGACGATACCGGGCGCGAAGCCAACGACACTGAAAAATCCGCGATGCGCGGTCTTTTGTCCGAGGCGCTGGAGGCCGGGGCTTTCGGCGTGTCCACGGGCACCTTCTACCCGCCCGCCGCAGCGGCCACGACAGAGGAAATCATTGATGTGTGTGGCCTTTTGCGCGAGCGCGGGGGCATCTACGCAACGCATTTGCGCGATGAGGCCGACCATATCGTCCCGGCCATCAACGAGGCGCTGGAAATAGGGCGGGCTATCAATGCCACCGTGGTGTTCTCTCACCACAAGCTGGCGGGCGAAAGAAATCACGGCCGCTCCCGCGAAACGCTGGACATGATCAGCAAGGCCGCGGCGCGCCAGCCTGTATGCCTGGACTGCCATCCTTATCCCGCCACATCCACCATGCTGAGGCTGGATCGAGTCCGTATTGCCAGCCGTACTCTGATTACCTGGTCGACAGCCTGCCCCGAGGCGGCGGGTCGCGATTTCCAGGACCTGAAGGCGGAATGGGGGCTGGACGACGAGGCAGCTTTCCACAAGCTGTCCCCTGCGGGAGCCATCTATTTCCTGATGGACCCGAAAGACGTGCGCCGCATCTTTCAGCATCCGCTCACCATGGTCGGCTCGGACGGCCTCCCGTTCGATCCGCATCCGCATCCCCGGCAATGGGGAACTTTCACCAACGTATTAAGAACCATGGTGCGGGAACACCGGCTTCTGTCGTTCGAGCAGGCGATTCATCGCATGACGGGCCTGGCCGCAAGGCAATATGGCCTGTCCGACCGCGGCTTCCTGAAGGAAGGCCATTATGCCGACATGGTTCTGCTGGACCCCGACACGGTGACGGATATGGCGACATTCGAAGATCCGATACAGCTAAGCCGCGGCATCAATGGTGTCTGGGTGAACGGGCAGCGGGTATGGAACGGCAAGGAACCCGGCGGCGCCCGACCAGGGAAAGTGCTAAGTCGCTGAGCGCTTCCCGTGAGTAATGACCGGTCTATGCGACTGTATCGATCTCGTGCAGATACTGTTTGATGTCGACTTCGTCGATTTGATCGGGATTCAAGAATTTCTTGCTGTATGACATATAGACGCCGCTGGTAAGGAAGAGCCGGAACAGGTGGGCGTCGATATGCCGGCTGCCGGCCATGCCGGCAAGTATGTTCAGCGACTCGGACAGCGTCTTTGCGGACTTGTAGGGCCGATCCGCCGCCGTGAGCGCTTCGAATATGTCGGCGATGGTCATGATGCGTTCGGCGATGCCCATATCGCTTTCTCCGAGTCGGCGCGGATAGCCCGTTCCGTCCAGCTTCTCGTGATGCGCGCCCGCGATCTCGGGGACGCGCTTCAGATGCTCGGGGAAGGGCAGGCTATCAAGCATGATGATGGTCTGGACGATATGCTCGTTGATCTTGAACCGCTCCTCGGGCGTCAGCGTGCCCCGGCGGACGGACAAGTTATACAGCTCGCCATAGTTGTTCATATGTGTGGGAATCTGCATATCGAAACCCCATTCGTTGCGGGGGTCGTCCTTTGCCACGGGAGGCCTGTGCTTGCCCCAACCCACGATATGCTCGGTCTTGTCGGCAAGCAGCCGTTCTTCGGCCGGCAAGACGTGGCTGCATGCCGGGTCCAGCCTGGCGAGCTCATAAGGAGCCAGGCCGAGACGCTTGTCGAAATGGCGCAACCAGCGGGTTTCACCGATGCGCTTCAAGCGTTCGATATCCTCGTCGTCCATATACTCGCCGCCAATGTTGGCTGCGGCGACAAAAGCAAAATCCGCCCGAAGACTGGCGTGACGACGGTGGAGTTCAGCTTCCAGGGCGCTACGGTTCTCGCCGCGTGCGACGCCTTGCCAGTAGGTTATCTCGGCGTCTCGCCATAAGATGTCGAAGCGCGTGCGAATTTCATGGATGCGGTTGTACTGGGTTTCGAGCTTGGTGGCTTTGTCCATCACCGACTCGGGGCTAGTGATCTTCCCGCAGTCGTGAAGCCAGGACGCGACCCGGAACTCGTAGCGCTCGGCGTCGCTCATTTTAAAGTCCGCGTAGGGCCCGCTGACAGCGGCTACGGCTTCGTCCATCAACATCTGGGCCAGCTCAGGCACTCGTTCGCAGTGTCTGCCCGTATAGGGACTCTTTGCATCGATAGCGTTGGCCAGAACCATGATGATGGCGTCGATCAGCTGTTGCTGGGCTTCGATCAATTGACGTGTTTCGATGGCGACGGAAGCGGCTCCGGATAGCCCTTGAACGAAACGCCGAAAGGATTGTTGCCCATCGATGTCCGCGGCCTGTTCGGCGGCAAGCTGAAGCACCAATACGCCGAGCGCCCCGCCATTACGGTCGTGGAGGGTGCAGGACAGATACTGCGCGTCTTCCTGGCCAAGCTGCTGGGTGACAGAGGACTCCAGGTCGTCGAAAGATGCTGTAGACGGGTCCAGGCTGAGGGGGTAGTCATGACGCCCGGAAGGGGCCGCCTTCAGCAGCATTTTCGAGCCTTGGTCAAATAGATACACGGCACCGTTGTCTGCGCCGAAAGCCTCTACCAAGCGGACGAGTACCTCGTCCAGCATGTGGTCGAGATGCGTTTCGTGATTCAAGGCCAGGGTGATGGCCTGAAAGTTGTCTATGGTCTTGGACATGCTGCCCATCACGCGGCTCAGTTCACGTATTTCAATAATGTGCGAGGGCGCCCCGACTGGATTGCTGAAGTCGAACTTGGATTGAGCGCGAACCTGATCCGCGAGTTTGCGCAAGGGGGCGCCTATCCGGCGGCCCAGGGCGATCGCGATTGTAAGCAGTATAAGGACCAGTACGCTTATCCATAGTATTTCGTCGAGCAGGGCCCGACGCGCGCCGACCAGCAGCTCTGCGGCCGGGACGGCGATAAGCAATTGCGCACCGACGTCTGGAAAGTGAACGAGCGGGGCGCGCATTCCGTACCATTTTTCGCCGTCCACCGAGTACAGGCGTGGAGCGAGGCCGTCTGGCGGGCGCTTGAACAGGCTCGCCAGGCTGGGAATGCCAAGCTTGCTGACGTGGGGCATGTGCAATTCCCCGCTATTGTCGGCCACGACGTTCGTCGGTGAGTTGGCGTTGACAATGACGGTGCCCTCGCCGTCGAGGACCACCAGTTTTGAGTTGGGTGTCAGGCGCAGATCGCCGATCTCAGTATTCAAGTCGGCAAGCGCGACGTCCATGCCGACCACCGTCTCGCCGTCAGGGCTGCGTTGAGCCAGCGTGATGCCTGCTTCCCTGGTCGTATAAAAGACGTAGGGGTGTATAAGCGCGGTGTCCCTTCTTGCTGCGGCCTGCAAAAACCATGGCCGGGTTCGCGGATCAAAGTGATAGTCCGGCGGCGCTTCGGTGGCCAACAGATTCAGCTGCGAGTCGTAGAAGCGCCATTCCCCTTTGAGCTCGCCGGGACGAGAGAGGCTCATGGTCTGCACGAGAAAATGCGTGCCTTGAGGCGCTGAAAACCGTTGCTGCAACTCAGTGTTGAACAACTCCCTTAGCAGGATGAACTCGCCATTTGAATAGCCTACATATATAGCGCTCAACATTTCATTGGCATTCAGGCTTTCTGCAAGCGCGGGCAGCCGGTCGAGGCGAGCGGTAAGGTCAGTAGCGTGCGTGATTGGATCGATGGCCAGCAGGCGAACGACATTCTGGGGAGGATCGACCAGACGGCGCGCCCTTTCATTCAGCGTGCGGGCCAGTTGCTGGGCGGATTCGCCTGCGGCGGAAACCATGAGCCGTTCAACGCCAAGGTAGTTCTTCCAGGCTAGGACGCCGCCTAGCAATAGAAGACTGCAAGTGATCGCCAACGCCATGAAGGCCTGGATTGAAATGCCGCGTGTTGGGTTATTCATGATGGCCCATAAGTAAGTGGCTGTTACTTTGCGTGCACGTCGACTATACATGTAAATGGAGTCATCATGAGGGGTCAGACCCGAACAGGGTCTGACCCCAACCACTCGCCGCCCCGGGATCATCCCGGGGTCAGACCCCGCACGGGGTCTGACCCCTCATCAAGCTCAGGTCTGACCCCTTACCAATCAAGGGTTTACCCGATTCATTGAATGCTTACCTGCTTTTGATGACAGTATGACTTGCGCGGTGTGGAGAATTGATGCTATAGTTCGTTTCCTCGCTGACGGGCATCTAGGGTTTTCCCTAGTCGGCAGTGGGCAGCAAGACCGCGAGGTCGTGCGGCGGCAAGGCCGGTGCCTTGTGTTGCGGATGAGTTGCAGCGCAAGGGGGTTGAAGGAAATAAAGTCAGCCCCGATTTGACAC
>JACCEN010000009.1 GCA_013416435.1 Alcaligenaceae bacterium
TTCGTGCTCCTGAACCCAGCGGCGTAATAAGTTCGGATTTAAACCATGATCGATTGCGATGGAGGCCAGGGACGCCCCACTTGCCAAGCAAAGTTGAACCAGTTCGGCCTTGTATTGCGGGGAATGTTGACGTCGGTGGCGACGCCCTTGGGATGTTTGGTGCATACGTGTCCACGATAAAAATGATGGACACGTATGCTCTAACAGGGTCGGGCGCGATTCAAGATGGAGTTCGCAGAACGCTTACGGGTCAGCCCCGCAGAGGGCGACTTCAACCGCAAATCGATCCGCCTTGAGAAGAATCAAGATTGCGGTGGCGGCCCTCATGCCGCGTCGACGCACCCCATGCTAAGCTTTATTCAAACAATCTTAATGAGCAAAATGCACGGGCGGGGCTATGTTATTGAGCAATACCACCTTATTGATCCTCTTCATTCTGGGTGTCATCGCGTGTTTCATCGGCTTGGGCTTTCGAGACAGAAATCCTGGTATCGTACTCATGGGCATCGGTTTCCTCGCCGTTCTGTATGCCGTGATCCAGAAAGCGGTTGAAACCTTTGGTTGAGCTCGCCGGACTCTGCGCCGGCGGCTGTTGCAAGGGGCGCCGGCATGGCGCACCTGCCCGTTATCCGATCGTTTGAGCGAGGCCATGGCAGACAAACCAGCAAGAAAGGGATTCATCATCGCCGGGGCGATCGCATTGGCGATTGCCGTGTCGGCCTACTATTCGCTCGGGCTCCAGGATGACGGTTATGGCGATGCCTTCATCAGTGGCAATGGGCGCATCGAGGCGACCGAGATCGACATTTCCACGAAGCTGGGGGGACGCGTGGCCGACATCCTGGTCAACGAGGGCAGCTTCGTGAAGGCGGGCGAGCCCCTGGCCCATATGCAGATCGGCGTCCTAGAGGCGCAACTGGCCGAGGCAAAGGCGCAGCATCAACGGGCCCTGCACAATGTCAGCAGCGGATTGGCTCAGGTGGCCGCGCGGGAAAGTGAGCACGCCGCCGCGCTGGCGGTCGTCGCGCAACGCCAGAGCCAGCTGAAACTGGCGCTGCAGCGTCTGGCCAGGTCGGAGAAGCTGGCTCAGGGAGGCGCCACCTCTCGACAGATCCTGGATGACGACCGTGCTGCGGTACTGGGCGCCGAGGCGGTACTGGCTGCGTCCAAGGCGCAGGTCGCGGCCGCACTGGCCGCAACCGATGCCGCCAAGGCCCAGGTGGTCGGGTTGGAATCGGCGGTTGTCGCGGCCGAAGCGACGATCGCGAGAGTCCAGGCCGACATCGAGGATAGCGTGCTGAAGTCTCCGCGAGACGGACGGGTTCAGTACCGCATCGCCCAGCCCGGCGAAGTCCTGGGCGGCGGCGGCAAGGTGCTGAATGTCGTGGACCTTGCCGATGTCTACATGACCTTCTTCCTTCCAGAGACCGTGGCCGGCCGGGTGGCGATGGGAACCGAGGTGCGCTTGCTGCTGGATGCGGCGCCCGAATATGTGATTCCCGCCAGGGTTTCATTCGTATCGGCCACGGCGCAATTTACGCCCAAGACCGTGGAGACAGCCAGCGAAAGGCAGAAGCTGATGTTCCGCATCAAGGCGCAGATCGATCCTGGCCTGTTGCAAAAGCATCTGGAGCAGGTGAAGACCGGCCTGCCGGGAGTGGCCTGGCTCCGACTGGATCAGGATGTTCCCTGGCCGGACGATCTGGCGGTCAAGGTGCCGGAATAAGGAGCGGGCATGTCCGACGTCGTGGCCAGCTTGCATGGGGTAAGCCTGCGCTATGGCAAGACGCTGGCTCTCGACGGTGTCAGCCTGGAGCTGCCGGCCGGAAAGATGGTGGGGCTGATCGGTCCGGACGGCGTGGGCAAGTCCAGCCTGCTGTCGCTGATTGCCGGGGCGCGCAGGGTTCAGCAGGGAGAAGTCCACGCGCTGGGTGGAAACATGGCGGACTTCAGGCACCGGGGCCGAGTCTGCCCGAACGTAGCCTATATGCCCCAGGGGCTGGGCAAAAATCTTTATTTCACGCTTTCCGTCGAAGAGAACCTGCAGTTCTTCGGCCGCTTGTTCGGGCACGGAGAGGCCGAACGGCGGCGGCGCATCGACGATCTCACTCGCAGCACCGGCCTGGCGCCCTTTCTCGCGCGCCCGGCCGGCAAGCTTTCCGGCGGCATGAAGCAAAAGCTGGGCTTATGCTGCGCATTGATCCACGATCCCGATCTCCTGATCCTGGATGAGCCGACGACTGGCGTGGACCCATTGGCGCGCAGCCAGTTCTGGGACTTGATCGCCCGCATCCGCAAGGAGCGGCCGCGCATGAGCGTCGTCGTGGCAACTGCCTACATGGAAGAAGCCGATCGTTTCGACTGGCTGGTCGCCATGGATCAGGGGCGGATTCTCGCGCAGGGCTCCCCCCAGCGGCTGCGCGTACTCACCGGCACCGACACGCTGGAACAGGCCTTCATCGCGTTGCTGCCGGAGGAAAAGCGACGCGGCCACAGGCCCGTGGATATTGCGCGGCCGGACGAGACGCTGCTTGCCGAGACCGCCATCGAGGCGCACGGGCTTACCATGCGATTCGGGGATTTCGTCGCGGTGGATCATGTCGATCTGAAGATACGGCGCGGGGAAATCTTCGGCTTCCTGGGGTCGAACGGCTGCGGCAAGACGACCACCATGAAGATGCTTACCGGCCTGCTTCCCGCCAGCGACGGGCGGGCCTGGCTGTTCGGCAAGGAGGTGAACGCGGACGACATGGATACGCGCCGGCGCGTGGGCTACATGTCACAGTCCTTCTCGCTGTATTCCGAGCTTACGGTTCGGCAGAACCTGGTGCTGCATGCACGGCTGTTCCGGGTTCCGGAGAGCGCCATCCCGGCTCGCCTGCACGCCGTGGCCGAGCGCTTCGGCCTGCTGGATGAACTGGATGCACTTCCGGCGAGCCTGCCGCTGGGCCTGCGCCAGCGGCTGTCGCTTGCCGTGGCACTTGTGCATGGCCCGGACCTCCTGATCCTAGACGAGCCCACTTCGGGAGTGGATCCCGTTGCCCGCGACATGTTCTGGCGGCTGATGATCGATCTCGCGCGCCAGGACGGCGTGACGATATTCATTTCCACGCACTTCATGAACGAGGCCGAACGCTGCGACCGCATTTCGCTGATGCATGCCGGCAAAGTGCTGGTCAGCGGCGCACCCTCCGAGCTGGTGAGCAAGCGGGGCGTGGCCGACCTCGAGCAGGCTTTCATCGGCTACCTGGAGGAAGCGGTCGCGGCTTCGGAGCGGGGAGCGCCGGATGGCCGGAAGGAACAGGGTGATAGGCGGGAGCCGGATGCGAAAGCCGGCCATGCTTCTTCCTTCGGAGCCGGCGCGCCGAAAACAGAACGGGGATTCAGCCTGGCCCGGGCGTTGAGCTATACACGGCTGGAGGCCCTGCAACTGCGGCGCGATCCGGTTCGCCGTACCCTTGCCCTTCTGGGTACGGTCATTCTCATGTTCATCATGGGATATGGCATCAGCATGGATGTGGAGGATCTGAGCTATGCGGTGCTGGACCGGGACCAGACGACATTGAGCCGCAATTACACCTTGAATCTGTCGGGATCGCGCTATTTCATAGAGCGTGCGCCCATCCAGGACTACGAAGACCTGGACCGGCGAATGCGCAACGGGGAGCTGGCCTTGGCAATCGAGATTCCGGCGGGTTTTGCACGCGACCTGAAGCGCGGCAAGACTGTGGAGATCGGCGCGTGGGCCGATGGCGCCAACCCCCAGCGGGCGGAAACGGCGCAAGGGTACCTTTATGGCATGCATCAAGGATGGCTGGCCGATATGGCGCGTGAGCGTCTGGGTACGCAGAGCCAGCCGGCCGCCACGATCGAGACGCGCTTTCGCTACAATCCCGACGTCAAGAGCCTGCCCGCCATGGTTCCTGCCATTATTCCGCTGCTTCTATTGATGATCCCGGCCATGCTTGCCGCCTTGTCGGTCGTCCGGGAGAAAGAGCTGGGCTCCATCACGAATTTCTACGTGACTCCGGTCACGCGCAGCGAGTTCCTGCTGGGCAAGCAACTGCCCTACATTGCGATGGGCATGCTGAACTTCCTGATGCTGACGGGGCTGGCCGTCATGGTATTCGATGTGCCTCTGAAAGGCAGCTTCTGGACGCTGAGCCTGGCGGCCTTTCTGTTCGTGGTGTTTTCTACCGGCTTCGGTCTGTTCGCCTCGAGCTTCACACGCAGTCAGATCGCCGCCATATTCTTCACGATGATCGGCACGATGCTGCCGGCGGTGCAGTTCTCCGGCATGCTCAATCCGGTATCGTCGCTCGAAGGCGTGGGTGCCTTCATCGGCAACGTCTATCCGGCGACCTATTTCCTGACGATCAGCCGGGGCGTATTCAGCAAGGCGCTCGGCTTGGCCGACTTGCGTGTCGCTTTCTGGGCGATGGCCGCGTCCATACCGGTCATACTGGCTTTGTCCATTGGCCTGCTCAGGAAGCAGGAGCGCTGACATGCCTAGCTTTGCGAACGTCTTCCGCCTGGGTATCAAGGAATTCTGGAGTCTGATCCGGGATCCCGTCATGCTGGTGCTGGTGGCCTATACGTTCACGGTTTCGATATACAGCGCGGCGACGGCCATGCCTGAAACCTTGCATAACGCGCCGATTGCGATCGTGGACGAGGACCGCTCCCCTTTGTCGGGGAGGATCGCCGCCGCGTTTTATCCCCCGCGTTTCAACCCGCCCTTGATGGTCGCCCAGGGCGAAGTCGATCGAGGCATGGACGTGGGCGACTATACCTTTGTGTTGAGCATTCCGCCCGGCTTCCAGCGCGATGTCCTGGCCGGCCGGCAACCGTCGCTGCAACTGAACGTCGACGCCACGCGCATGTCCCAGGCGTTTACCGGGAGCAACTACATACAGCAGATCGTGAATGGCGAGATCAGCGGATTCCTGAGCCGGCATCGGGCGGACGCCGCTGCGCCGGTCGAACTGGCCTTGCGCATGCGATTCAATCCGGGGCTCGAAAGGGCATGGTTCGGCTCGCTGATGGAAATCATCAACAGCATCACTATGCTGTCCATCATTTTGTCGGGCGCGGCGCTCATCAGGGAGCGCGAGCATGGAACCATAGAGCATCTGCTCGTCATGCCGGTCACGCCGGCGGAAATTATGCTGTCCAAAGTCTGGTCGATGAGTCTGGTGGTCTTGGCGGCGGCGGCCATGTCGTTGATCTTCGTCGTTCAGACTGCGCTGCGCGTGCCCATAGAAGGCTCGATTGCGCTTTTCCTGGCCGGCGCCGCGCTGCATCTTTTCGCTACGACGTCGATGGGCATCTTCATGGCGACGGTGGCGCGGTCCATGCCTCAGTTCGGCCTGTTGCTGATGCTGACGCTGCTGCCGATGCAGATGCTCTCGGGCGGCCTGACGCCGCGCGAAAGCATGCCGGCGTTCGTGCAGGACATCATGCTGGCAGCGCCGACAACGCACTTCGTGTCGCTGGGGCAGGCCATTCTTTACCGGGCTGCCGGCATCCAGGTCGTTTGGCCGCAATTTCTGGCGCTGCTGCTCATCGGCGGCGTGTTTTTCACCATTTCCCTGCGCCGTTTCCGAAAGACGCTCAGCCTGATGGCGTGATGTGGAGGGGTCAGACCCTGTACAGGGTCTGACCTCATGATCCTCTGCGGGGTCAGGCCCCCTGCAGGGTCTGACCCCTCCGCGCCTGAATTGAGGGGTCAGACCCCGTCGGGGTCTGACCCCGCGGGCCCGCAGCGGCTTCGCGCCGCGCCCACTCGGCGACTTGAGCGGCGAGTTCGCTGCTTCCGGCTCCGAACGCCGCCACCACTTCGGACAGCTGCTTGCCCTGTACCGGCTGACTGACCTGAAAGCGTCGGCTGGCCTGGATGCGGTTGTTGTCCAGCGCGACCAGCGTTGCCTGAAGCTGGATGTGAACGATGGGCCGGCCTGCCGGATGCTCGACTTGGTAGGCGAGCAGCTCGCTGCGTAGCTCAAGGTCGGCGCGGGCGTTGTTCTGCGGGCCCGCCACCGCGCGGAAGCCGTTTTTTTCCCGCACCGTATCCATCAGCCGATCGCGCAGCATTGCTGGCGCCCGGTCGCTCCATCTGGCGCCAGCATAAGCCTGGATCAACCCGTTTTCTTCGGGAACCACCATGATGCGCGTGCTGTCCAGAATCGCGCCGCTGTACGGGGTGGCGATGCGCAGGGTAAGAGGCAAAGGCTTGGCGGTGGCGGCCGCTGTGGATTCAGTGGCAGCCTGCGGCAGCAGATAGACATCCGGCGATTCCGTTTTGGGAACCAGCGAGCAGGCCGCAAGCAGCGAAACGAAAACGAGTGCGGCAAGAAGGGTGGCAGGCCGTCGGACAAACGCGAAGCGCGGAATCATGGGACATACTCCTGTATTCGTTCACCACGCAGCAGGTAGTCTGCGGGGTTTTCCTCGAGCCTTCGCACGAAGGCATTGATGCCGTTGAGCGTTGCACGCAGCTCTTGCAGCACAGGCCCCAGTTCGCCCAGGCCGTTGCTCAGCGAACCATCGCCTTGGCTCAGCAGCTTGCTGACGCCTGCTCCTGCTTTTTCGAGCGAAGACATGGCGCGCTGAGCGGCGACCATGGCGCCTGCCGCCTGGTTCTTCACGAGTCCGTCCGCGTCGCGCATGAGCTGTTCCGCTTCCTGCAGCGTTTTCCGAAAGTCATGGCTTGCCATGGTCAGGCTGTCCAGCAGCTTGTCGATGCCTTGGCCCTGCCGCGCCATGCCGGCGGTGAGGCTTTCCAGCGATTTCAGACTGTTGCCCAGGCTTTGCGCGTTCTCGGGCGACAGCAGTGCTTTGGCGCTGACCACCAGCTCCGTGATATTGGTCAGCAGATAGTCGCTGTTGGCCAAGAGCTGCGTCAGAGACGAAGGCGTGGCCATGATGATGCCAGGCTGGTCCGGACTTCCTTCCAGCAAAGGACTGCCCTCCGATCCGCCGCTCAATTCTATGACCGAGGTTCCGGTGATGCCCGTGAGCGCCAGCTTGGCTTGGGTATCCTGGTGGATCGGGACCTTGCCGTCGATGCGGATATGTGCGCGCACATTGTCGAGCTTATCGGGATCCAGCGTCAGGTCCATGACGTCGCCGACTTTGATGCCGCTGAACTGAACCGCACTGCCCTTGGACAAGCCGCGTATGGTTTCGTGAAACACCACGGTGTAGTAATTGAACTCGACGTCCTTGTACGATTTGCCCAGCCACAGTGCAAACAGCAGGGCGGCGCCGGAAATGGCGACCGTGAACAGGCCGATCAGAACGTGATGGGCGCGGGGTTCCATCAAGAATGCTCCTTGCGGGACGAGCTGGCCGCACTGGCGGCACGGCCACGGGGCCCGTGAAAATAGTTTTGTACCCAGGGGTCGGGATTTGCCTCGACGGCATCCAGCGTGTCGGCCGTAAGCACTTTCTTGTTCGACAGGACGGCGACGCGATCGCAGATTGCATATAGGGTGTCCAGATCGTGGGTGACGAGGAATACCGTCAGGCCCAGTGCGTCGCGCAGGGTCAGCACCAATTCATCGAAAGCGGCAGCGCCGATCGGATCCAGACCGGCGGTTGGCTCGTCAAGGAAGAGAATGTCGGGGTCCAGCGCAATGGCGCGCGCCAGGGCGGCGCGTTTGGTCATCCCGCCCGAAAGTTCAGAGGGATACTTGCTGCCGGCAGTGGCGGGCAAGCCCGCCAAGGCGATCTTGACGCCGGCCAGGGCTTCGGCCTGGGGGCGTGTGAGGCCTGCATGCTCGATCAGGGGCACGGCCACGTTTTCGGTTACGGTCAGGGAAGAGAATAGAGCTCCTTGCTGAAACAGTACGCCGCAGCGCTGGTCGAGGGCGGCTCGCTCGCGGGCGCTTAATGCCTGCAGATCCTGTCCGAACAAGCGCAAGGCGCCGGCGGCCGGTGTCTGCAGCCCGATGATGGTTCGCAGCAATACGGATTTGCCGGTGCCCGATCCACCGACCACGCCGAGGATTTCTCCGCGGTATACGTCCAGGCTCAGCTGATCGTGGACAGTGTGCGTGCCGAAACGGTTGGTCACGCCCATCACCTGTATGACGGCGTCCTTGCCGTTCGACGATGGAGCAGTCACCATCCCATCTCCATATAGAACAGCGCGGCCAGTGCATCAAGCAGAATCACGATGAAAATCGATTGCACCACCGAGGACGTGGTGTGTTCGCCAACCGACTTGGCGCTGCCCGACACTTTGAAGCCTTCTTGACAGCCGATGACGGCGATCAAATAAGCGAACAGGGGCGCTTTCGCCATGCCCAGCACGAAATGCCGCAGCGGAATGTCTTCTTTGAGTATGGCAAAGAACATGGTGGGTGAAATGCCGAGTGAAAGCGTGCAGACCACGAGGCCGCCGAGAATACCCGATACCATGCCGATGAAGGTCAGCAAGGGAAGCGAGACGAGCAGTGCCAGTATCCGGGGCAGCACCAGCACTTCTATGGGGTTCATGCCCATGGTGCGCAGGGCGTCGATTTCTTCATTGGCCTTCATGGAGCCGAGTTGCGCGGTGAAAGCGCTTGCCGTGCGGCCAGCCATGAGGATGGCGGTGAGCAGGACCGCGAACTCGCGCAGAAATGAAAAGGCGACAAGGTTGACGGTGTAGCCGCTGGCACCGAAGTCGGTCAGGATGGTGGCGCCCAGAAAAGCGATGACAGCGCCGACCATGAAGGTAAGGAGCGCAACGATCGGAACCGCGTTGAGTCCGGTTTCTTCGATTTGTGCGACGATGGAAGTTACGCGCCATCGTGCCGGCCGCAGCACATTGAGCGCCAGCGACTGCAGGGTCAATCCGATGAAGCCGAGCAGCGTGAGCGTCTGTTTCCAGAACAGCTCCATCGACAGGCCGACCCGGCCGAGTAATTCAAACAAGACCGAAAGAGATTGCCGTTCGGGCACTTGTCCCGCTGCTGCGGTGGCGTCGAGTACCGTGCGAAGCAGGGCGCTGCGCTCGCGTGGCATGCCGGAGCCCGTCCGGGCGATCGCCTCGGCCGCGTCCGGCCCCAGCAACTCGAGCAAGCGCGCGGCCCCCGAGGTGTCGAGCGCCCGCATTGCGCTGACATCGATGGGAAGTGCGCGGCCTTCCACGGAAGAGGGAAGCCGACTCTGAAGATCGACGATGGCTTGACCGATCTTTACATAATTGCGTAGCGTCCAGTCGCCTTGCAGGATCAAACGGGCATCCGGGTCATCGTCGTAACGCAGGAAAGTTTGGGCGTCTTCACCGGTCATGGGGCGAGCAGTCTGTCCGTAGGATGTTGTTGCATGGCTCGAATTTACCATTACCCATTGCTTTGATCATCATCACCCGAGTTCCGGTACAGGTCGGCGATAATGGACATGCAACCCAATCTTCAAGGAGCGCACGATGTCTGATCCATTACGTGATTCAAATCCCAACTCCATCGATTTGGCCGGCGCGTTGACGCAGCTGCGCGCCCGGTGGGGCTGGTTCGTCGCCCTTGGGGCGGTGCTGGTCGTTCTCGGCGTGATCGCCATGGCGTATATCTTCACGGCCACGCTGGTCAGCGTGCTGTTCATCGGCGCGATGATGCTGGCCGGAGGCATTGGCCAGCTGATACACGCCTGGCGCATCAAGCAGATGTCGGGATTCATATTCTGGACGCTCAGTGGATTGCTTTATGCCGGTGCCGGGCTCATTGCCATCGTCAATCCGGCTGTGGGAGCTTCGGCGCTGACGCTGCTTCTCGGCGCCTCCCTGATCGGCGTAGGGGCCCTGCGCCTATGGATATGGTTCAACCATCGCGCGCAGCCCGGATGGAAATGGCTGGCGCTGTCCGGAATCATCACCTTGGCCACCGGAATACTCATTGCCGTCAATTGGCCCGGCAATAGTGTGTGGATACTCGGATTGTTGCTTGCGTTCGACCTGCTGTTCCAGGGATGGACGTCGATGCTGGTGGGATTTGCGCTGCGCGAGCGCAAAAGCTGAAGGGGTCAGACCCCGTACGGGGTCTGACCCCAAGCGTGCATCGAGCCATATGGGGGTCAGACCCCATGCGGGGTATGACCCCAAGTTCATCAGCGTTCACCGGAGCCCTACGGGGTCAGACCCCATTGGGGTCTGACCCCTCCAAGCTTTCAGTCGGCTTCCAAACAGGCATAGAGAATTACCCTAATATTGAGCTCAAGGAATAGAGTGCGCCGCAAGCCTACAACACGAGGCGTGTGGCGTGCGTTCGACTATTGTGCTCTTCAAGGCCAGTATTCACGCGGGTTTGCGTGGGCCGTTCCCAATGTAGGTTTCACCTCCCACACTCTTCATTCTTTTTTTGAATATAGATAATAGAAAATTATTCTCTTTTTGAAACAAGAGAAGCTGCGCATCATGCGTTCGTGACACGAATATTTAACTTCACGGAAGCATAAATCTAGCCATGGCAGTTTCTCTTTCAGGTTCCGAGCCCATCCAGGCAGTACGTAGCGTGCTGGCCAAGCGCGTCCAGACGATCAAGCCGTCCCCCAGCATGGCGGCGAAGGCAAGGGTCGATCAACTGCGTGCACAGGGGCAGGACATCACCGACTTCACGGTTGGCGAGCCCGACATGGATACGCCCGCCCATATCGTCGAAGCGGGCATCCAGGCCTTGAAATCAGGCCAGACCCGCTATACTTCCAGTGTCGGCACCCGTGCCCTGTTGCAGGCGGTGCAGGCCAAGTTCAAGCGCGAGAACGGCCTGGATTTCGGACTCGACCAACTGATCGTCGGAACCGGGGCGAAGCAACTGATCTACACGGCTTTTTCGGCCACGGTGGATGCCGGCGACGAAGTCATCGTTCCCGCGCCATTCTGGGTTTCCTACCCCGATATGGTCCTGGTCAACGATGGCACGCCGGTCATCGTGGCATGCACCGAAGCCAGTGGTTTCAAGCTGACGCCCGAGTTATTGGAAGGCGCCATTACGCCTCGCACCAAATGGGTCTTGCTGAATACGCCAAGCAATCCCACGGGTGCTTTGTATACCGAGGCAGAGCTGCGCGCGCTCATCGAGGTGCTGCGCCGCCATCCTCAAGTATGGATATTGACAGACGAAATCTACGAGCATTTGTCATACGGCGACGCACGCCATGTTTCCATCGCCGCGCTGGATGCCGACATTGCAGAGCGCACGTTGACGATCAATGGCGTGTCCAAGGCATATGCCATGACGGGATGGCGCGTCGGTTATGCCGGCGGGCCCCGCATGCTGATCAAGGCCATGGGCACCCTGATTTCCCAGAGCACCAGCTGCGTGACCGCGATGAGCCAGGCGGCCGCGGCTTTCGCCTTGACGGCTGACCAGGCGTGCGTAGCGGAGGGCGCGGCGGTGTTCAAGGCGCGTCGCGATCACATCGTCACCCTGCTGAATGCGATTCCGGGCATACGCTGCGCGGAGCCGGCAGGCGCGTTCTACGTCTATCCCAGTGTGGAGGGATTGATCGGCAAGAAGACGCCGGGCGGCCAGGTACTCGAGTCCGATCTCGACGTATCGATGTATTTGCTCAACGAGGCGAAGGTCGCCGTGATGGACGGTACGTCCTACGGCCTATCGCCATACTTGAGGCTCAGTTTTGCAACCTCCATCGGGCAGATCGAGATCGGCTGCGAACGTATCGCGCGGGCATGCGCAAACTTGACCTGAGGTCGCCGGCAGAGGCGACTACGGTTTTCAACGACATTGTTTTTACTGGAGAGGGAACAACATGAAGAAGCAAATTTTGGCATTGACCGCCGCGCTCGGCATGGCGGCTGCATTGGCGCCCGTTGTGCAAGCCGGGACGCTCGAAGACATCAAGGCGCGCGGCAAGTTCATATGCGGCACCATGGGCACGGCGGAGCCTTTCAGCTTCCAGGACCCCAAGACGCGCGCGATCGTCGGATACGAAGTCGACATGTGCCAAGCCGTGGCCGACAGCCTGAAAGTACCCCTGGAGCTCAAGCTGATCGCCGTGGAAGCCCGTATCCCCGAGCTGGTCGCCGGCCGCGTCGACCTGATTGCCGCCAACCTGGGATGGACGCCGGAGCGCGCGCAGCAGATCGATTACTCGTTCCAGCATTTTGCCAGTCTGCAGAAGGTGCTGGCACGCGAATCCGACAAGGACCTGAAGTCGCCCGCCGACCTGGCGGGCAAGCGTGTGAGCGCCGTGCGCGGTTCGTCGTCCGAAGCGGGCGCGCGCAAGCACATCCCCAACGTGGAAACCGTGACGTTCAAGGATCCCAGCGGCGCCTTCCTGGCGGTCCAGCAGGGCAAGGTCAGCGGCTTCGTGATCTCCGAGCTGAACGCCGTGAAGTTCAAGGCCCAGGCGGCGAACAGCCCGGTACCGGTCAAGCTGCTGGAACCCGCGCTATTCCTCGAGCCCTGGGGCATGGGCATGCGTAAAGGTGACACCGAATTCCGCAACCACGTCAACAAAGTCCTGACGGACATGGATGCATCGGGCCAGGCCGACCGCATCTACGACAAGTGGTTCGGCGCGGATACCCTCTACAAAATGAAGCGCGAGTTCAAGATCGCGGAAATCACCGGCTGATTTCGCCACAAGAGATTTGGAGTCTCGGGTAGATGCATTACGTTTTTGATTTTGGCGCCATCTTCCAGGGCGAGTACCCGGATATATTGCTCAGGGGGTTGTTGACCACCCTGTCGCTGACCGGGCTCGCCTGGGTGCTGGCCTTCGCGATTGGCATGCTGCTCGCCGTCATACGCATGACGGGGTCGCGGCTGGCGAACGGCATCATCAGTCTGTACGTTGCCTTCCATCGCAACGTGCCGATGCTGGTGCACATCCTCTTCTGGTATTTCGGCATACCGCAGCTGCTGCCGGTATCCGCGGTGGACTGGCTGAACAGCCATGGCAGCGAGTTTCCGCTCGCGATGATCGCCATTGCGCTGGTTACTTCCGCATATGTCTGCGAGGACTTGCGCAGCGCGGTCAGGTCGATACCCGCGGGACAGATCGAGGCGTCGCGCGCCCTGGGCCTGAGCTTTCTTCGGACGATGCGCAAGGTGGTCCTGCCGCAAGCCTTCCGGATCGCCATCCCGCCCTTGCTCAACCAGACCTTGCTGCTGTTCAAGAACACCAGCCTGGCCATGGCGATAGGGGTGATGGAGCTCACGGCGGCCGGCCGAGAAATCGAAAACTATACCTTCCGTACCTTCGAAGCCTATGCGGCGGTAACGGTCATCTATCTGGGTATCTCCTTTCTTATCATGTGGGGCGGCGCAGCGTTGTCGCGCCGCGTCCGGATCGTGGGAGCGCGTTGAGCCATGTGGGAGATTCTTCAAGACAATGCGCTGTTGCTGCTGATCGGCCAGTATCCGCATGGACCCATAGGCGGTCTCGCAGCGACCCTGGGCCTGGCCGCAATCAGCCTGCTGCTGGCCTTTCCGGGCGGCATATTGCTGGCGCTGGGGCGGGTCAGCCCCTACCGGATTTTCTACTTGCCGGCATCGGCCATCGTGTATGTGGTGCGCGGCCTGCCGCTGCTGATGTTCATTTTCTGGGCCTATTTTTTCGTGCCGCTGATCATCGGACGGCCGGTGGCCGGCGCCACGACCATGGTCGTGGCCCTGGTGATCTACGAAAGCGCCTACTTGGCCGAGATCATACGCGCCGGCATTCAAGCCTTGCCGGACGGGCAACAAGAGGCGAGCAGGGCGCTGGGCATGTCGTACATGCAGACCATGCGCAAGGTGATTTTGCCGCAAGCCTTGTTCAACATGCTCCCAAGCATGCTTAGCCAGTTCATTTCCACGGTCAAGGAAACTTCGCTCGCCTATGTGATAGGCGTGCAGGAATTGACTTACGCCGCAAACCAGATCAACAGCGTGCTGCTGACCAAGCCGCTGGAAGTCTTTACCTTGCTGGCATTAACATACTTTGTATTGAATTTCGGCCTGACATGCCTGGTTGCGCTCACCGAACGGATGATCAAGCGCAAGCGCAGCGGGCAGGCCGTGAAGGTGGCAACGACATGATCCGATTTTCCCAGGTCAACAAGTGGTATGGCGACTACCATGCCCTCAAGGACATCAACGCGCACGTCAAGCCGGGCGAGGTCGTGGTGGTTTGCGGCCCCTCGGGGTCGGGCAAGTCCACGCTGATCCGCACGGTCAATCGCCTGGAGCCCATCGAAAAAGGCACCATTACCGTGAACGGCAAGGATGTTTATGACAAGCGCAATCAGATCGATGAGCTGCGCAGCCATATCGGTTTCGTATTCCAGCAATTCAATCTGTTTCCCCACCTGAGCGTCATTGAGAATCTGACACTCGCTCCTTTGCAGTTGAAGCGCGCCGGTAAAAGCGAGGCGCGGGAAAGGGCGATGCAATTGCTCGAGCGGGTCGGTCTGGGCCACAAGGCCGACGCCTATCCTTTGCAGCTCTCGGGCGGGCAGCAGCAGCGCGTCGCCATTGCGCGCGCTTTGTGCATGAATCCGCCGGTCATGCTGTTTGACGAACCCACCAGCGCGCTGGATCCCGAGATGGTGGGTGAAGTGCTGCAGGTGATGAAGCTGCTGGCCAAGGAAGGCATGACCATGGTGTGCGTGACGCATGAAATGGGCTTTGCCCGCGAAGTGGCCGACCGGGTCTGGTTCATGGATGCCGGCAGCATTGTCGAAACGGGCACGCCGGACGAGTTCTTCAACAGGCCGCAAAGCGCGAGGGCGCAGAAGTTCCTCAATGAAATCCGCCATTAAGGCTTTTTAGCGCTCGCGCCGCGGCGCGCCTTGCCTGATGGCCGCGGCGGGAGGGGCGGCGCAGTACACTGGCGAACGGCCAGTGCTGTCTTTTCTTTCGTCTCAACGGCCCACCGTCCATGCTTACATTCAAACAGATCGAAGCCCTGTACTGGGCCGTGAAGCTCGGCACGTTCTCTGCGGCGGCGGACAAACTGCATACGACGCAGTCCGCGATCACCAAGCGTATCCAGGAACTGGAAAGCAAATTCGACATCGTGCTGTTCGACCGCAGCGGCCACAAGGCGGCCTTGGTGGGCAAAGGCCACGAGATTTTCGCTATCGCCGAGAAAATGTTGGCCGATCGCGACCAGTTGGTGGCACGACTGGAAGGGCACAATGTGCTCACCGGCACCTTGCGCTTCGGCATTACGGAAATCATGGCCATGACATGGCTGCCGTCCCTTATCCGTATCTTGCGTTCGCGCTATCCCAACATCGACCTCGAGCCGCGCATCGATATGGCCGGTGAACTGCAGAAGCAGTTGCTGTCGGGCGAGATCGACCTGGCTTTCTTGAATCACAAGTTCCTGGATGGCCAGTTGGTTTCGCAGCCTTTGCGCGAGCTTGAGTTCGCCTGGATGGGCTGTCCGGATCAGTTGGACGCCGACAAAGTCTATACGCCGGCGCAATTGGCCAGGATGCCCTTGCTGCGCCAGTCGCAGGAGTCGGCGTTGAACACGGTGTACGACGAATGGCTGAACCCCCACATCGCCAAGAAAAACCTGTTCACGATCAACAGCCTGATTGCGATGGCCGGCTTGGCAGCCGCGGGTTTCGGCATCTGCTGCCTGCCCCGCGAGTATTTTTCCGACATGGTGCGGCAGAAACAACTGGTGCTGCTGAAGACCACCGTGCCGGCTCCCAGCACCTTGTACTGCGCCGCCTATCGCCGCGAGGCGGGCTCCATCTTTTACGAGACCGTCGCGCAACTGGCGAAGGATTGCTGCGACTTTTCGAAGGCCCGGGGTCAGACCCCGTACGGGGTCTGACCCCGGGCAGCGGCTCCATGCATTGAGGTTCGGGGTCAGACCCCGCATGGGGTCTGACCCCAGGCAATGGTTCCGTGCATCGAGGCTCGGGGTCAGACCCCGCATGGGGTCTGACCCCCGACGACAGCCTGGATGCCGGCTCCGATATCAAGGATATGCTGGTCGTGCATGGCCGGTCCGGCGACCATGAGGCCTACCGGCGCCGTGCCGGGTTGGTGGCAGGGCAGGGACAATGCGCAGCCATTCAGGAAGTTGATGAGCGTGGGGTTGCGGAGTATGAGCCCGTTCGCGGCAAAGTAGGCGTCGTCCGATGCTTGAAGGTCCTGGATTTTTGGGGCGACGACGGGCGAGACCGGCATGAGCAGGGCGTCGTATTGGCGTAGCCGGGCTTCGACCGAGGCGATCCAGTTCTTGCGTGTTTGCAGCAGCTCGATGTAGTCGGCGGACGAGATGTCCTTGCCGCGCTTGATGCGGGACGAAACCCTGGGATCGTATTCGTCGGGCCTTTCAGTGATCAGGGACCGGTGCCAGGACCATGCTTCGGCGCAGACCAGGCCTCCGAGCCGGTTGATATAGGGAAGCTGATCGAACTCGGGCAGGTCGATGGTTTCGACGCCGGCGCCGGCCGCCCTGAGGGATTCCAGCGCCTGCTGGAAAGCGCTGCGGACATGGTCGTCCGCGCCTTCCATGACCATGGATGACGGAACGGCGAAGCGCATGTTCAAGGCTTGCACGGCTTTCGGTGCCTTGTATGCCTGGCCGGACAGGACCGCATCCAAGATGGCGCAGCATTCCACCGACGCGGCGAGAGGGCCGATGGAGTCGAGGCTGAAAGAGAGCGGCAGCGCGCCATCGGCGGGAACGCGCCGGGCCGTGGGTTTGAAGCCGACCAGTCCGTTGAAGGCGGAAGGGATGCGGATCGATCCGCCGGTATCGGTGCCGATGGCGGCCACGGCCATCTGGTCGGCGACCGATACGCCGGCCCCCGAGGAAGAGCCGCCGGGTATGCGTCCGGCCGCGCGGTCCCATGGGCTGCTTGGCGTACCGTAATGCGGGTTGAGCCCCAGTCCGGAGAACGCGAACTCAGTCATGTTCGTCTTGCCGACGATGATGGCGCCCGCGTTGATCAGGCGCTGTACGATTTCCGCGTTGGCCTGTGCCGGCGGTGCATTCTTCAGCACCGCGGAGCCGGCCCAGGTGACGCGGCCCGCGACATCGAAAAGGTCCTTGACGGAAATTGGCAGGCCGTCGAGGGGCGAGCGCACAAGGCCCGCCGCCCGCAGCGTGTCGGCGGCGCGGGCGGCCGCGCGGGCTTCATCGTGAAAAACCTGGGTAAAGGCGCGCCGGCCTTCTCCGCTGGGGTCGTCGATGCGCGTCAAGGCCGCCTCGGTCAGTTCCAGCGAGGTAGTCTTGCCTTGTGCGAGTTGTTCCTGGAGGGCGCGGATGGTGGGGAGCATATCGGTGGCCTTGCGGTATTACTGGAAGGTTGATGAAAGTCAGGCGATTTCAGGCAGGATATCGAGGGTATAGCGGTGCTTGATGCTGCGTTGCCTGCGTGGATCGTGGAGCTCCATGGTAAACGATGGCGAGGGGCGGATGCCGCCAATGGCCGCCACGGTGCCGCAAGTCATGCCGCAATGTTCGGGGATGGCGTCTTGCCCGAAATGGCCGCGTACGAGCTCTTGAGGATGGCGCAGCTCGGCCAGCGGGCCTTCCTGGTACAGCACGGTCTTGCCTTGTTCTTCTATCCATGCCCGCAGCAAGAGTTCGTCCCAGTGGTCCGCGACGTCTTCATACAGCCAGGCCTGAGTGGCGACGGGTTTGACGCACAATTGCTTGGACAGGGCGACGCTGTGCGCCTCGAGCTTGCGGTCGGTATGGTCCGACGCCAGGCTGACGAGAGTCCGGCCCTGGCTGGAAAACAGAAAGACCTCGGCCTCGCCGGAAGAGCCATCGCCAACGACCTGGACTTCCTGGTCCTGGATGAGCTGGTTGGCGGCGATGCGGTAGTAAAGGGGAACGGCGCTGGGGCGCGGAACGCCGATGGCGGCCAGTTCCTGGATATGGTGCTCGATGGCATCCAGGTCGCGGCCCGCCCAGCCGGCGACGATGCAAGTGGTGATGTCGGCGTCGATCCGGTCTTCGGATTGATCGGCGCGCAGGAGTTTGAACGAGAGTTTCACGATTGCCTCGGGTGATGGGTTAACTGAAGACGCGTGGCAGCCACAGCGCCAGGTCGGGCACGATGGCCAGGACGCCCACCATGGCGATGAGCATGATGACGAACGGCAGGCTGCCGATCATGACGGCGTTCATGCTCCCGCTGGTGCGCAGGCTCTGGACAACGAAGAGATTCAGCCCCACGGGCGGTGTGATCAACGCGACCTCCACCAGGATGATGATGACGATGCCCAGCCAGACGGGATCGTAGCCCAGCGCGATCATGATGGGCGCCACGATGGGGATGGTGGTGATCATCATGGACAGGGTTTCCATGAAGCAGCCCAGCACCAGGTAGAACACCACCAGAATGAGCAGCATGGTCGTGGGGGAAACGTCCAGGCCGGTAATGGTTTGGGTCAGTGCCGTCGTCAGGCCGGTCGCGGACATGATGAAATTCAGGAAGGCGGCGCCGATGACGATCAGCATGATCATGGCGGTGGCCTTCATGGTGCCTTCCAGGACGTCCCGCATCATCGTCAGGGTCAGGCGGCGCACGCTGGCCGCCAGAATGAGCGCGCCCACGACCCCGAGGGCCGCCGCCTCGGTGGGCGTCGCGATGCCCGCATAGATGGAACCCACCACCAGCATGAAGATGCCCAGGGGCGGTACGAGGTGTACCAGGCTGGCCATGCGCTGGCCCCAGGTGGCGGATATTTTTTCGCCGCCCCATTTTGGGTTTGCGATGCAGGCGATGGCGATGGCCAGCATGAACAGTGCCGCCATGGCAAGACCCGGGATGATGCCCGCCAGATAAAGGCGGGGAACCGAGGTGTTGGTCAGCACGCCGTAGATGATGAGGTTGATGGAAGGCGGGATGAGAATGCCGAGCGTGCCGCCGGCCGCCAGGCTGCCCAGGAAGAGGGATTCGTTGTAGCCCTTTTTTTGTATCTGGGGAATGGCGACCGTGCCGACGGTGGCCGCGGTGGCCACGCTGGAACCGGACGTGGCGGCAAAGAGCGCGCTGGCACCGATGTTGGCGTGCATCAGCCCGCCGGGAAGCCAGGACAGCCACAGGCTCATGGCGTTGTACATTTTTTCGGCAAGGCCCGACCGGAGCAGGATCTCGCCCAGCATCACGAACAGGGGAATGGCGACCAGCAGGAATTCGTTGCTGGTGGACCAGGAAACTTCGCCGATGGCGCGGGTCAGCGGCAGCATGGAGTACAGCGGGTCCAGGATCAGGCCCAGGACGCCCAGCGCCGCGCCGACCGGTATGCTGATGCCCAGCAGGACGAGCAGAAGGACAAGCGAGGTGGTAACCATTATGCGTCTCCTCGCACCATGCGTACGCCGGCTTCGGCTTCTTCGGCCGCTTCTTCCTGCGTGCTGCGTATGCCGCAGATGGCTCGCACCGTCTCAATGTCGCCTGTGACCAGCGCGATGGACGACCGGACGAGCATGAGCGCAAGAACGATGCATAGCCAGATCAGGCCGATGACCCAAAGGAATTGGGGAATCCATAAAGGGGTCGCCATGACCGTATTGGCCGTGGCGTTTCGCTCCCAGGATAGTGCCGCGACGTCGCTTGCGTACCAGGTAAGATAGATGGCGAATACCGCCAGGCCCACCAGCGCGACCCAGTCGAGCAAGGCGCAGACGCGCGCGGGCAGTAGCTGGTAGAGCGCATCGATGCGGATGTTGGCGCGCTGCAGCGTGGCGAACGCCAGCGCCCACGAAATGCTGATGGCAAAGGCATAGCCCGAGAGCTCGTCGGATCCGCCCAAGGCGAAGCTGAAGAACTTGCGGGTGATGATGTCTGCCGTAATGTAAAGGGCACTGGCCAGCGTGAGCCCGCCGGCCACCCATATGGCAAGGCGCGACAGAGAGGTCGCCGCATTAAGCAGGCGACCAAGAAGAGCGTAGCGTTCCGCAGATGTTTTCATGATCTTCACCGCGATGGTAGATCGGGTGGCGGCCTGTAGCGGCCGCCACCTGTGCACACTAGGGGCTTACTTCTTGGCGGTGACGCCCAGGGCCTTGCCGATGGTGTCGTTGAAGTCGGCCACGCACTCGGCCGAGCAGCGCGCCGCCCATTTTGGCACGACGGTCTCGGCGGTGATCTTCTTGAGCAGCTGGCGGTCGGCATCGGTGGGCTCAACCAGCTTCATCTTGCCCTTTACCGGTTGCTTGCATGCATCCGCACCCGTATTGCAGTCATAGCCTTCCTGGGTTTCGCGCGCCGCCGCCTCCCAGATGGCATTGGTCATGACCTTGATGTTCTTTTGCAGGAAGTCCTGGACCTTGGGATCGAGCTTGTCCCAATAGGCCTGGTTGGCCGCGTGGATCTGCTGGTTCCAGTTGATGGGCAAGGCATACAGGTGGGTGCTGACCTCGTACCATTTGGCGGAGTATCCCGACATGGAACCGGTGATGGCGCAGTCGACGACGCCGTTCTGCAGGGCGGGAACGACTTCGCCGAAGGGGATGGTGACGCTCGTGCCCCCCAGCGCCTGCACGAATTCTGCCGTGGTGCGGCTGCTGGTGCGCACTTTCTTGCCCTTGACGTCGGACAGCCCCGCAATCTGCGCATTGCAGAACAGTACTTGAGCGGGATAGGTCGAGAAGCCGAGGACCTTCACGTTGTTCTTGCCGTAGAACTTTTCATAGACGGGCTGGAACGCCTCGGTGATTTGCTTGGCCGTCTTGACGTCGGGTGCCAGGCCGGCAAGGTCGATGGCTTCGTTGATGGGGTTGTCGCTGGCGAAATAGGCGATGGTCGCCGTGCCGATGGGAATGACGCCCTGGCCGACCAGCCGCAGGATTTCCGGTCCCTTCAGGCCCATGTCGTTGAAGCCCTTGATGGTTGCCGTGACCTGGCCCTCGGACAGTTCGGGGACGGTTTTGGTCCAGAACGGCTGCTCGTGGTTCTGGTAGGCGGTCAGGTTGCTGAGGCCGCCGACGACCTGGAGCTGTGTCTTGGGCAGGCCTGCCACCTTGTCCTGGGCGAAGGCGCCCGAGCCCGCCAGCAGGGCGCCGGCCGCGAATGTCGAAATAAGCAGTGCTTTCATGTGAGTCTCCTTATGGTGTCCAAATGGTTACGGACGAAACGTTTACAGTCTCAAAACGACGCGATGCTGGTGTTGCTGATATCGGTGATCAGCATGTGCCCCGGTGCATGGGTGATGCTGAATTCGGGCTTGACGGTGTGGATGACGGCCTGCGGGGTGACGCCGCAGGCCCAGAAGACCGGAATTTCGTCTGCATGAACGGGAACCGGGTCGCCGTAGTCGGGTTGTTGTATGTCGTGGATGCCGATCAGGGAAGGGGCGCCCAGGTGTACGGGCGCCCCGTGCACGGACGGAAAGCGGGAGGTGATCTGGATGGCACGTATGGCGTCGCCGGCCTTCATGGGGCGCATGGAAACGACCAGCGGGCCTTGCAGGCTGCGCGTGCCGGCCGTGGGGATGTTGGTCCGGTACATGGGGACATTGACGCCCATGCTGATATGGCGGATATCGATGCCATCGGCCACGAGCGCTTCCTCGAAGGAAAACGAGCAGCCGATCAGGAAAGAGACCAGGTCGTCGCGCCAGACTTTGTCGAGACTGGCGGGCTCGGATACGAGCTTGCCATGATGCCAGACCCGATACTTGGGCACGTCGTTGCGCAGGTCGATGTCGTGGCCCAGGGCGGGCACGGCATGCTGGCCGGGCTCGGTGACCGCGAGCAAGGGGCAGGGCTTGGGATTGCGCTGGCAGAAGAGCAGGAATTCGTCCGCCAGGGATGACGGCAGGATCATCAGGTTGGCTTGCACGCAGCCCGGCGCCAAACCCGCGGTGGGGCCCGTGTGCCGGCCTTGCCGGATGAGGGCGCGGCTATGCTGCGCCGCCTCCGCGAGCTTGTCATGAGAGTTTGAACGCATCGCCATGGTGGTCATTCATGCTCCAGAAGTGATTGCGGTTTATTGCATCCTAACTCCGGTTTTGTGTCCAATCGTTCGTTTGCATATGGTGCGATAAATTTTTCTTATGTCTGGGCTGACGCTTTTGCGACCCGTTGAGCCAGCCGTGCGACCGTCCTGACAGTGTGGCTGTCGGGCGAGTCGACCCAGCACGCATAAAAGCCCAGGGCTTCGGGCGTTTTCTCTACATCGAGCACGCAGAGCTTGCCTTCCAGTATTTCTTCCCGGATGACGGCGGGGGCAATGACGCTCGGGCCTATGCCCCGCAAGGTCATTTGTACGATGGTACTTAGCGATGCGCTTCCGTAGATGCGTGGCGTCTTGATTCCCGCAGCCTCGAGCAGCGCCTTGATCGCCTGGTACGGCTGGCTGACCGTGGGATAGGTAATGATCGGATAAGCGCCCAGTTCGGTCAAGGAAACGGGCTTTTGTTGCAGCTTCAGGCGAGGGCTGGCGATCCAGGCCAGCTCGTAGTCGCAGAGATACAAATGGCATTCACGAGGAGACTGAGGCCGCCCCACCAGGAAAGCCAGGTCGATCTGGTGCGCGGCGAGCTGCGCGCGCAGCACATGCGAAGTATCTACGTGAAGCTCCACGACCAGGGCCGGGTATTTCTGATGCAGCGCGTCGATGAGATGGTGCAGCCAAGTATGCACCAGGGTTTCGCTGGACCCCAGCCGCAGCGTGCCGCGAACCGCGTTCTGGGCCTTGGCGACCGTCAGCATTTCGTTGCGCAGTTCTAACATGCGATGCGCGTGCGACAGTAGTTCCTGGCCTTTTTCCGTCAGTTTGATGCCGCGGGCGCCGCGCTCGAAGAGGCGGGTGGTCATGGATTTTTCCATGGCGGCGATGCGTTGCGAGATGGCGGGCTGGGTCGTATTGAGCTTTTCCGCGGCGGCCCGGAAGCTGCCGAGTTCGGCAACCCACACAAACGCATCTATTTGCTTGAAATCCATCATTTTGTTTATGTGTATCATTTTTCCCGCCCGGAAGCGGGTAGTATGATGCGATTCGTCACGCATCGCCGCAAGCCTTACCATGCCCCAAGACCACAATGCTGTCGCCCCGGAAGCGCCCATGCCCAGCCACATGGACTATTTCGACGTTACGCCAATTTCCTTGTGGCTGGAAGACTATAGCGAACTGCGCGCCCTGTTCAATGCATGGCGCGCACAGGGAGTCACAGACTTGCGCGCCTTCGTGGCGCGCGAGCCGCAGCGCTTGAAGGAATGTTCCGACAGCATACGCTTGTTGCGGGTCAATCGGGCCACCTTGTCTTTGTATGCGGCTGATTCGTTCGATACGCTTTCGCGCCGGCTGAGCGAAGTGCTGCGGGACGAAACCTACGGGGCGCTGACGAGCGAGCTTGAAAGGCTGTGGCAGGGCGAACTTACGTTTGAAAGCCAGAGCGTGAACTACGCGCTCGACGGGCGGCGCATGGATATTCTGCTGAAGGGCGTGGTGCTTCCCGGGCACGAATCCGACTGGGGGCGCGTGCTGGTGTCCATCGAAGATATCAGCCAGCTGGAGGACGCCCGGCGCGGGATCGCAGAAAGCGAGCACTATACCCGCGGGCTTTTCGAGCAAAGTCCGGTGTCGCTGTGGGTCGAGGACTTTTCCGCGATCAAGCTCCTGCTCGACGAAATCCGGGGCCGGGGGATCGTGGACTTTCGAACCTTCATCGACGTGCATCCCGAGTTCGTGGAGCGCTGCCTGTCGGAAATCAAGGTGCTCGATGTAAACCGCTACACCTTGAAGATGTTCGGCGCATCGAGCAAGACCGACCTGTTGGGCAGGATGCCGGAGATCTTCCGCGACGAGGTACATGTTTCGTTCGGCATGCAGCTGCAGGACTTATGGGACGGCAAGCTGTTCCAGCAGCGCGAAGTGATGAACTACGCCCTGGATGGAAATCCACTGTATGTGCATATGCAGTTTTCGGTGTTTCCGGGCCACGAAGACAGCTGGGACAAGGTCCTGCTGGCCTTGACGGACATCACCGCCCGCAAGAAGGCCGAAGCCTATCTGGAATATCTGGGCAAGCACGATGTCCAGACGGGGCTGAAGAACCGGTCTTTCTATGTAGAGGAACTGGCTCGGCTGGAAAGGAAAAAGCAATACCCCATTACCGTCATTTTCATCGACTTGAATGACTTGAAGGGCGTGAACGATACGGTGGGGCACATGGTGGGCGATGCGTTGCTGCGGCGTACCGGCGAGGTGCTGTCGCAGGCCATCGACAAGCTCCATCACGCGGCGCGGATAGGCGGAGACGAATTCGCCGTGCTCATGCCGGGGGCAAGCGAGGAAACGGGCGCTGTGGTGGTGGACAACATTCGCAAGCTTACGCAGCTGAACAACGACTTCTACACGGGCCCGGCCCTGAGTCTTTCGATCGGTGTTGCGACCTGCCACAAAGGCATGGCCCTGGAGGATGCCTTGCGCACCGCGGACCTGGCCATGTACGAGGAAAAGCGCGCCTATTACAAAAGCGGAATTGCACGCGACCGTCGCGCCTGAGCGCTTCGGCATGGACTACAATCAGGCATGCTTCCCTCTGTAGCGAAATTGTTTCTCATGCGCGAGCGGGCGTGTCGCCAAGCTTGCGCCCGCGCTTTGCGCTGCGAGCTCCTTGTTTCCCAGGAGCTCGCAGCGCGTTCGGCGTATGCGCGCGCCAAACCGGGCTAAGAGCACCGCGCTTTTCGTGCCGCGGCCAGTCTCGCGCTTCCCCGTTCACCCAGCCAAACCCCCAAGCCTGCTCCATATCGCATGATGCGATGGTGTCTGCATGGCTACATCCAGAGAATGCAAAGACATGCAACTCACCAAAAAATTCGTCAAGGCCAAGAATCCATGCACGTCGGGCTATCGTTGGTTCCTGAAGGACCGCAACGGCCAGGGCGACTACCAGGAGATCCTGGACGCGCTGGTGGCCGATAATCGGATCGATGATGCGTGCTGGCTGCTCGATCAGTTCGGTGCAACCGACGAGGTCCTGACGCTGGATTACGTGGACGCCAATGCCATCGTGTTCGCCGGCACGCTGATCGTGCGGCAAGGCGTCAATGTCGACACGGTCGTCAGGGCGGGGCAGAAAATCGTCGCCGGCGGAGGCATCAAGGCGGGCACCGACATCGTGGCCGGGCAAGACATCCAGTCCAAGGGCAGCATCATAAGCGGCGGCCATATCCGGGCCGAGGGCGATGTGAGCGCGGATTGGGGCATCGAAGCGGCATCGCGCATCGAATGCGGCGGCAACCTGCGGGCGCAATGGGATATTTGCGCCGGGCAGGGCGTGGCGGTCACGGGCGACATACGTGCGGGACAGTCGTTGCAAGCCGGCGGTTCGATCAAGTGCGAGCAAGGCATCAAGGCCGGGCGCGACATCAAGGCCGAACATGACATCGTCGTGGCGCGCGGCATCCAATCGGGCGGATCCATCATTGCGGGCAACCATATTGAAACCGGTTGGGGGATTTTGTCGGGTTGCGATATCGTGGCGGACGGTTCCATCAAGGCGGGTGAGGGACTGGTTGCGGACGGACTGATCGAGCCGGGACTGGGCCACGGCGTCTATGCCGGCTTGCGCGTGCGCCTGGACGCCTGGGCGGACGCGGCGCGCGTGGTGGCGCGGGCGCGGCCGCGCCAGTTGGTCAGTGGCTACTGGTGCGGCGCCGACGCTTGAGCGAGCACCTCTATACGTTTGAAGTCCATGCGCAGCAAGGCGTCGCGGACCTCGCTCAGGAAGCCGGAATCCTGAGGATGGGAACGGGCCGCGGCGCTCAGCCATTCCTCGATACGGCTCAGTTCGCCGGCCTGAGCCAGCGAGGCGAGATCGCGCAGGACGGCGTAGGGCAGGTCGCCACCCGCCGCCCTTGGCGAGGTGGTGCTGCTTCGTGCTTTCGTGTCGGCGCCGCGCCAGTGCGCCGGCCTGCCGTCGACGATGTCGACCGAAATCTGGAATTGGAACCGGCTGCCCTTGCCTGGACTGCTCTCCACGGTCAGGCTGCCACCCATTTTTTCGATGAGATTGCGGGCGATGTGCAAGCCCAGCCCTACGCTGCCCGGGGTGGCCCGGAGCTGGTTGTATGGCTTGAAGATCGCCGCTTGCGATTGGGGGGCGATACCTATGCCCGAATCGCTTACCGAGAACTCGAGCGCGCAACGCTTGCCCGTGATGCTGGCTTCGACACTCAGGCGGATGACGCCATCGCGGGTGAACTTGGCCGCATTGGACAGCAGATTCAGCAATACTTGTTTGAGGCGGGTTTCGTCCAGGCTCAGGACGGACGGCAGGGCTGAATCGGCGCTCGCCTTGAATACATTGTTCTGCTGGGTGCTCAGCGCAATCGCGTAACCGGCGACTTCATCGAGGAAATCGTTCACAGGCACTTGCATGGGGCGGATCGCCAGCGGAAGTTCGGTCTTCGCGCACTCCAGGAGCTGATCGATCAGGACAAGCTGATAATTCACGCTGCGTTCGATGGCCTGCACATGTGGCGCCTGTTCCGGCGTTTCCGTATTCCTCAGCAGACGCACGTAGCCGGCGATGGTGGCCAGAGGCGCACGCAGATCGTGGCCGATATAGCTGAGCATTTCCGACTGTCTCCGGTTTTTTTCATCGGCTTCATGCAAGGCACGGTTCAGCTCATCCGAAAACGCAAGGGCTTGCCGGGCGGAGGAGTGCCGGCGGCGGGTCTGGATGAACCACATGGTGAGCAGCGGCAGGCTGAACGCCAGGCCGGCAAGGGCGATGAGGGGATGGGTGCCGGGATTTTCCAGGCCGATCCAGCGCAGTTGCTCGGTGAAGAGACCGCCGCGCTCCAGCGCCCGCAACAGCGTGTGGGCGAAGAAAAAAGCGCTCGTCAAGATCAGCAGGCGCAAGGATCGTGAGGATTTGCGCAGCAATAGCAGCGCGGCGACGGGAAGGGCAATGGCGTAAAGCAAGGCGAGCCGGGCAACGATATCGTCGAGGCTGCCCAGGCCGATATAGAGGGAAGCAAGGGCCAGCACGGCCTGCGCGCCCGCAAGCAGCTTGATGAACCTTCGTGCCGGTGCATGATGCGGATCGCTTTTGGTCATGCTGAGCAGAAACAGCAGGAAGAGGGAGAGCGCGGCATGGCCAAAGGCATGAGGCGCCCGGGCGGCCCACTCCGTGGCTTCGGGCCACAAATAAAGTTTCGCATACCCGCGCAACGACGCTTCGTACAGCGTGGTCGTGGCGCCGAGCAACGACAGGACGCCCAGAGCGCCGCTTTGGAGCTGGAATGCGACCAACAGGCTGCACAAGGAGACGCTCAGCAAGCCGCCGAACAGCATGCCGATAAGCAGGTTGTCATGTTCTTCCGCCAGAAAGTATGCCGGCTGTGCGTAGAGGGAGGGGTAAAGCGTGAACCTCTTGCTGTTCTGGACGCGCATCAGGATCCGGCGTTCGCTGCCTGCCGGCAACTCGATCACCAGCGCTTGTTCGCGGGCGGTATCGGCGCTTTGCGCGGAGACGGGAACCGATGTTCCTGTGGCCGTGTGGTCCCAACCGTCGCCTGTGCTCGTGTAGTAGTCGATACGATCGAGTTCGAGCGTTCCAGGCAGAAAACGCAAGGTCATGGGATTCGATTGATGATTGGCGACGGTGAAGGTCAGCCACCATGTGGAGTACGGCGACAGCGATTGACGGGGCTCGAGCGCCGTTTCGTCGAAGGATATCGGCCTGTCCCGCGCCCAGGCCTGCACATCGTTCAAGTCCAGCAAGTGGGTAGGGTCCTCAAGAAGGTGAAGCTGCCCGCTCAGGGAAACAGGCCAGCGCAAACCATCATGCATGTCTAGGCTGTGGGCATTGATTTGTGAAGCCCAGGCCAGTAATAAAATTCTAAAAAAAAGTTGCAACATGTCATTGATGTAATAATTAATCGACTTTTCGTATTTGACCTCAAAATCTTAATGTCCATGGCTCCTCGCATCGGCCCGTACTGTCAAGGAGTGGAAACTATGGCTGCCGCGCCACACATTCTATTGATCGACGATAGCCCCGACGAATTGCGCCTGCTTGCCGAAATTCTGCGGGGCTGCGAATTTCGCCTGAGTGTGGCGTTTGACGGCGTACAGGGCTATGAGCGTGCCGTCGCGCGCGTGCCTGATCTCATCATGCTCGATGTCCGAATGCCACGGCAGGACGGATTCGCCACTTGCCGCCAATTGCAGGCGAACCCTCGCACGGCACACGTGCCTATCATTTTTCTCAGTGCGTCCTCTGAACTGCATGAGCGTCTGGAAGGGCTGAATGCGGGCGCCGTCGATTACGTGCTCAAGCCATTCTGGCCTGAAGAAGTCCTGGCCCGCATACGCGTGCACTTGAGGTACGCCAGCGCCGCCGGTGATCGGCTCGGGTACGACTCAAGGACGGCGGGAACAGCGCCGCGGAAGAGCGAGGATGAAGTCCTGGTCCAGGCCGCCAAGCAGTATCTGGTGGAAAAGCTGGCTTATCCGCCCCGCCTGCAGGAACTGGCGCAAGTCCTCGGCACAAACGAGAAACGGCTCACCCGGGCATTCCGCAAGGTCTGCGGCACAACTGTCTTTGCTCATCTGCGAGAGCAGCGCATGAAAAGGGCCGAGCAGCTGTTGCGTGAAACCTCATTGAGCATTGTTGCGATTTCCGAAGAGCTCGGGTTTTCCAGCGCCGCCAACTTCGCGACGGCATTCCTCGAGCATGCGGGTTGCTCGCCTTCCGCCTACCGTGAGCGCCGATAATTCCGCCAACCAATGCAAAACGTCTGGGCGGCAAAGGAGGCCTGCATGTGCGCTCCTATAATCCTCGCACTATGAACGAGATCAATTTTTATTTCGACCGCTACTACCGGAAAGCCGACCGCGTCATGCTGGGCGTGCTGTGGCTGCTGCTGTTACTGGCATTCGGCTTGGCGCCCTTACACGATACGCTCAAATGGGCGCTGCTTATCGGTCTGCCAGTCGTGCTGGCGGTGACGGCCCTGGTGGTCCTTTTGCCGGCCCGCCTGGCGACGCGCTGCGCCATGGCCGCCGCCTTCATGGTGATGACCGGGCTGCACATCCATCAAGCGAATGGCGTGACGGAACTCCACTTCGGTGTGTTCGTTCTGCTGGCCGTCCTGCTTTGCTACCGCGATTGGGTAGTCATTCTTGTGGCGGCCACGGTCATAGCCTTGCATCACCTCAGCTTCAATTATCTCCAGACGCTGGGTTATGGCGTCATCTGCTTCACCGAACCGGGTTTCTCGCGCGTGCTGGTCCATGCGGCGTATGTCGTCGTCGAATCGACCATGCTTTGCTACGTGGCGCTATGGATGCATCGCGATGCGCTGCAGGCCGCCGAGCTGCATGTGCTGGTCGATACCTTGCATGCTGACGGCGGCAGCAAAATCAATCTGTCCACGCGGCGGATCGAAGCGCGCACGCCCAGCGCACGATCGCTCGGCGAGGCACTGGGCGCGGTATCGCAGGCCGTGACCGGAGTACGCGACGGTTCGCAATCCATCGTTCAGGCGGTGAGGCAGGTGGCGGGAGGCAATCGCATCCTGCACGAGCGCACCGAGGAACAATCGGACGCCGTCGACGAGGCCATCGCGTCCATGGCGCAGTTGTCGGCCGTGGTGGAGCGTAATACAGGACGGGCTTCGGATGCCAATGCGCTGGTGGCCTCTGCCGCGCAACAGGCTTCACAGAGCAATCAGACCGTCGCCGAACTGGTGACGGCCATGGGAGACATCAGTGCAATATCCGGTCAGATCGGTGAAATTGTGGCGGTGATCGACGGAATTGCATTCCAGACCAATATCCTGGCGCTCAATGCGGGTGTCGAGGCGGCTCGGGCGGGAGAGCAGGGGCGCGGCTTTGCAGTGGTGGCCAGCGAAGTGCGCAGCCTGGCGCAGCGCAGTGCGAGCGCGGCGCAGGAAATCAAAGCCTTGATCGAAAACTCTATAGCCACTATAGGACATGGCGGAGCGCTGACCGAACGCGCGGGCGGAGCCATGACGCAGCTGGCGGAATCCGTCCAGGAAGTGGCCCAGGCCTTCGACAGTATCGCCCAATCCCATCATGAGCAGGTCTCGGGATTGGCGGGCGTCAATCGCGCGATTGCGCGCATAGACGGCATAGCCGGGCAGAATGCGGCTTTGGTCGAGCGTGCGAACGCGGCGACGGAAATATTGCAGCGACACGCCGAACGGCTGGGGGATATGATGGATTCCTTCCAACTAGGGCCTGTCAACGCCAAACGGTAGACCTATCTTTTAGCGTTGACAGGCCCTAGACCGCGGGACGCAAGGCCGCGCGCTCGCGCGTCTTGCTCCACAGTCGATCGTGTAGGGGAAGCAGCACCACGTTGCAGATGGGTTCGAGGATCGCCGCGAGCCCGCCCGTCGCGACCGAGCCGGTAAATACATAGGTAACGGTGAAGGCCACCGACATATGCAGTAAGACTTGACTGGTTTTCTGAGCGAGCATCAGCATGAAATTCTCCGCGTATCTGTTTAGTTAATGATAATTAATCTCATTAATAAGATACACTTGCTTTTTTCCATTGCTGCAATAGCTTCTGCCTATCGGCTCACTCGCGCTGCAAGTATTGAAGTTTATCGGGCACCAACGCCCAACGGGCATGGTCGGACATGGGCGGCTGCACCGCGCTCAGGCGCTTGAATGCGGGATGGTCGGCCAACTCTCGATTGATTTCGATGAAATGACGCTGATCCGCGGGAATTTCGTGATCGCTCACAATGGCGCCCACCGGGCACTCCGCGACGCAGATAGAGCAATCGATGCACTCGTCGGGGTGTATGACCAGGAAATTCGGTCCTGCGAAAAAACAGTCCATGGGACAGACGGCGACGCAATCCGTGTATTTGCATTGGATGCACGCCTCGGTTACTACGAAAGTCATGATAGGGAAACCAGGTGCCCCAAGGGCGGATGCTGCGCCTGCAGCATGCCCGATTTCCGGGGAGGCTACGAGCAGGTGACAAGCGCGGGGTGGTCCGCGTTTTCCAGGATGCGGCGTACGCGGTCCTGCCAATTGTAGGCGAACGAATGTTTCAGTTCTTCGGTTGCGTCGTTGGCCAGGATCTTCCTGAGATCGGACATCAGCTCGGGCGCGCCGGGCACCTGTTCGGAATGGAACTCGGTCACCGTCTGCGCGCCGGTGTCCAGGCGTGTGTAGCGGATGGCGCCCGGGATCGCGACGCCGAAATGCAGCAGGTTGCGGCGATCATAGTTTCCGGCCAGCCCCTTGAAGCCGTTGTCGGTGGTCGCCCCGGTAATGAAACTGACCACGTTGGCGATTACGCCGGTCACGCCGTGGGTCTGCTCATCCTGGAAGTCGACCCGGATGCCGCCTCGCAGCGGCGTTTCGTCGCCATAGAGCCGTGCAAGGGCCGCCCGCGTCATGAGGTAGGCGCCCGCTACGGTGGGGCACGAATGGCCCGCCAGCTTCACCACATCAGCATAGGTGTATTCGATGATGCCCTCTTGAGCCGCGCCCAGCAGGCCGGACAAGGGATCATGCATGATGATGGTGGGGGCGGTGCGAAAGAAGTCGGGGGCTTGCATGAAGAGGGCTCCAGGGATGCAAGGATACAGCGGCGGGAATGGGCATGGCCGGTTGCGCCATGACGTTCCACTATAGCGGGCAAGCGAGTCGAATCACTGGAAGTCCGGACGCGCGACGTGGGTATGGAGCCCTTCCGGCGAGGCCGTGCCCGGGAGCCTTCGACTGCAATATAATCGCGCCTATATAATAATCATTTTCATTCGTGTTGACAGATGAACCTGCCAATACGTTACCCGGAGGTTAAGGTTTTGCCCGCATCGCTATATACAAATAATCGCCAGCGGGTCGCCGCGTGGGCGCTGGCTTTAATGGTTGCCGTGCTGTGCATGGTCTTTAGCCTGGCGGATGCCAGGGCCGAATCCGCTCGCAGCATCGAATCGGCCTATGGCCCGGTCAAGGTGGAAGGCACGCCCAAGCGTATTGTCACCTTGAGCGAATCGGCGCTGGACACCGCTCTCGCACTGGGTTTGAAGCCGGTCGGAACCGTCGCGGCACGCGGTGGGGACGCCGTCTCGGTCTATCTGCAGGAAAAAGCCGGAAAGATCAGCATCGTCGGAACGACGCGCGAATACAATCTGGAATCCATTCTGGCGCAGCAGCCCGATCTCATCCTCGCCGCCAATGGCCTGAACAAGGAAATCTACGCCAAGCTGAGCAAGCTCGCACCGACGGTCGTCGCGCCGTATACGGGCCTCGACGACTGGCGCAAGAACGTCCGTATCTACGCCCAGGCGCTGAACCGGGGTAACGAGGCCGAGCAGGCGCTGACCGAACTGGACGGCCGCATCCAGGCCTTGCGCGCCAAGCTGCCGGCCGGTACGACGGTGTCCGTGGCACGCTGGAATCCCCAAGGGCCGATACTCATGTCCAGCAAAGTATTCACCGGCCAGATCCTCGGCCAGCTTGGCCTGAACGCTCCGGAACTTGCCGACAGCCTGGGAGAGCGCCCGCACAGCGATGTCCTGAGCCTGGAGAACCTCAGCAAGATCGACGCCGACTGGCTGTTCCTGGCCACGCTGAACGCCAAGGGCCAGGAAACGCTCGACGCCGCCCGCACGCAACCCGCCTTCATCCGCCTGGAAGCCGTCAAGAAGGGGCGCGCCGCCCCGGTGGACGGCCAGGTCTGGACCAGCAGCACCGGCATCCTTGCCGCAAACAGCATCCTTACTGATCTCGAGAAGGTCCTGCTTCCCTGATGGTTCCAAACCCGGGCGCATGCCGCGCCAAGCGGCCTTTGCGCCGCGCCATGCTCGGCATGGCCTTGTTGTTGACGGTGCTCTCCTTCGCCAGCCTCGGCTATGGCGCGGGAGACGTCTCGTTTTCGCAGGCGATGCAGGTCCTGCTGGGGGCAAGTCCCAGTTCCAATGCGGACTTCGTGGTCACGCAGCTGCGTGTGCCGCGTACGCTCCTCGCCATGATCGTGGGCGCCGCGCTGGGCGCGGCAGGAGTCGTCCTGCAGGCGGCAACCCGCAATCCGCTCGCGGAACCGGGGCTGCTGGGCGTCAGCGCCGGCGCCTCGTTCGCCGTGGTGCTCGCCATCAGTCTTGGCGCGGGGGCGGCCACGCTGCATCTGGGCATCGCCGTCCTGGGCGCGCTGATCGGCTGTTTGCTGGTATTGCTGGTGACGCAAATCGGTGACGTCGGCGACGATCCGGTGCGCCTGGTCCTGGCGGGAGCGGCTTTCACCGGAATCCTGATGTCGATCAGCACCCTCATTCTTCTATACGACCAACGCACGGCCGACGAGATCCGCTTCTGGATCATCGGTGCGCTGGGCGGACGGCCCGCGGCCACGCTCTACTGGAGCGCGCCGGGCTTGCTGGTGGGCTTATTGATGCTGCTACCGGCGATCCGGCCGCTTGCGGCCCTTGCGCTCGGGGAAAAAGTCGCAACGGGGTTGGGCCATCATCCGCGCGCGACCCGGGTCTGGGCCTTGATCAGCGTTGCCGTCCTGGTGGGAACGGCGACCGCCGCGGCGGGGCCGATCGCGTTCGTGGGCCTGGTCGTGCCTTTCGTGGCGCGCCGCTTCGTGGGGCCGGACATACGCCGGACACTGTGGCTGTCGCTGCTCATCGGGCCGGTGGTGGTCATGTTTGCCGACATCATGTCGCGGCTGGTGGTCAAGCCTTACGAGCTGCCCATAGGCGTGGTCACCGCCATGGTCGGCGCGCCTGTCCTGATCGCGATTGTTCGCAGCCACAGGCTGCCGAGGCTTTGATGCGCCCCGATGCTTCTTCCTCCCATGTCTCGACGCTTCCGTCTCCAGCCGGTTATTGGGCGGTATCCGCCGGCGCATATCGGGTGCTTTTTCATAAACGCGGCATGCTTGCGGCACTTGGCCTGATTGTCGCATTGGTGATGCTGGCCGGATTGAGCCTGGCATATGGCACCGCGGACCTCGGTCCCTTGGGCGCGTTGCAGGCGATAGTGGGGGAAGGCGAGCCAAGGCAGGTATTCCTCATACAGGAGTTGCGGCTGCCCAGGCTGGCGGCCGGCCTGCTGAGCGGCGCCGCGCTGGGCGTTGCAGGCTGCCTGCTGCAGACGCTTGCACACAATCGCCTGGCGACGCCGGGCATCATCGGCATCGATGACGGTGCGAGCGCTTTCGCGGTCGCATCCATCATCGCGGTTCCCACCAGCCTTGCGCCCTCCGCGCTGGCCCTCATGGGCGCAGCCACGGCGACCGCGCTGGTGTTCGGCCTGAGCGGCGGCGCCGGCTCGAAGGGCTACCGATTCATTGTCGTCGGCATCGCGGTGGGTGCCGTGTTCGGTGCGCTCACCAACCTGATGCTGGCCCGCAGCGATATGGACAGCGCCAACCTGGCCTACCCCTGGACGGTCGGCAGCTTGAATGCGCGTCCCGCATTGGCGGTGTGGCTGCTGGCCATGGGCGTGCTTGTATGCCTGCCCATCGCCAAGTACCTTGGGCGCGCCTTGAATGTCTTGCGCTTTTCGGAGCCGGTGGCCGTCGGCCTGGGTGTCTCGCTGCGCCGCACGCGGGTCCTGACCCTGATCGTCACGGTGGTGCTGACGGCGCTCGGCGTGGCTGTGGTCGGGCCCGTGGGGCTGATTGCGCTGGCCGCACCAGAGATGGCCAGGCAACTGGCCGGAAGACAGGGCGTGCCTATCATGGGCTCCGCTTTTTCGGGCGCATTGCTGATGGGGCTGGCCGACTGGGTGGGGCGGAGCGTTTTTGTTCCGATAGAAATACCGGTGGGCGTGATCACGGCGGTGGTGGGCGGGCCCTACCTGCTTTGGATACTATTGCGCCGGCCAGACCGGAGAATTGGATGAACACATCGCATTTATTCAGCGAGCTCGTTGCGGAAACGGACGGTGCGAGCCTAGAGGCGCAGGCCTTGAGCCTGGGCTACGGCGACACGACGATCGTCAGGGAACTGTCCCTGAGCATACCGCAGGGCAAGGTTACCGCCATTGTCGGCCCGAACGGCTGCGGGAAATCCACGCTGCTGGCGGGCTTGTCTCGACTGCATAAACCGCTGCATGGCGCGGTCCTGCTCAACGGCAAGGCCATCTCGGGCATGTCGTCGCGAGACGTGGCGCGTCAGTTGGCGCTGTTGCCACAGGAGGCGACAGCGCCGGACGGGCTGACAGTGTCGGAGCTGATACAGTTCGGGCGGCAGCCGCACCAGGGCGTGCTGCGCCAATGGTCGCGACAGGACCACGATATCGTGCGTGATGCGCTGGTGGCGACGAATCTCGTGGAGTTGGCGGATCGTCCTCTCGAATCCATGTCCGGCGGCCAGCGGCAACGGGCTTGGATCGCGATGGCGATCGCGCAGTCGACGCCCTTGCTGCTTCTGGACGAACCCACCTCCGCGCTGGATCTCGGCCACCAGATTGAAGTGTTCGAACTCATTCGGGACCTGTCCAGGGCCGGCAAGACCATCGTCATGGTGGTGCACGACTTGACGAGCGCATGCCGCTATGCGGATCATATCGTGGCCATGCTCGATGGCAGCATCGTCGCCCAAGGCAGGCCGCTGGATGTCATGACGACGGACCTGGTCGAGCGCCTTTATGGCGTGCGCTGCGTCCTGATCCAGGATCCCCGTTCCGGCACACCGCTGATCGCGGGCATAGAGCGTATGATTCAGCGGTGAGCGGACCTTGTAGGGTCAGACCCCGCATGGGGTCTGACCCTTGGCTTGAGGGGTGGCTTGAGGGGTCAGACCCCGCATGGGGTCTGACCCCAGAATATAAAGGGTCTGACCCCAGAATATAAATACGGGTGTCTTGTGAATTTGGAACAGCGGCTGATCGAGATCGAGATCAAGTTGACGGCTCAAGAGGATTTGGTCCAGGAGCTGAATCGGCAGGTTTATTTGCAACAGCGTCAGGTCGACGAGTTGCGGGCGTTGTGCACCGCCTTGGTCAAGCGCCTGGAGCAGGCGGGGCAGGATGGGGGCGGCGCCGACCCCTATGCGCACGAAAAGCCTCCGCATTATTGAGCGTGGTTGGGGTCAGACCCCATACGGGGTCTGACCCCGCAATGGGGGCGACTGAGTTGACCGGGGTCCGACCCCGTACGGGGTCGGACCCCAACATCCAACGGGTAAGAAATGCCATCTAAGCACAACGGTTCATGGTCCGAGCTTCTATGGGGCGGCAATGGCTTGCGCTCTCTGGCGTTGGCGGGCGGAGTCGCCGTGCATGCGGTGAACGTCTATATCGCCACGACCATCCTTCCGTCCGTCGTGGCCGATATCGGCGGGCTGGCCTATTACGCGTGGAATACCACGCTCTTCGTGGTGACATCGATACTGGGTTCGGCGATATCGCCGCAGGTGATCGAGTCGCTGGGCCTGCGCCGGGCCTTCCTCTTCGCTCTTGCCGTCTTCGCGCTGGGCACCCTGGTGTGCGCGGTATCGCCTTCCATGGCGGTGCTGCTGCTTGGGCGGACGGCGCAAGGATTGGGCGGCGGCCTATTGCTCGGATTGAGCTATTCGGCCGTGCGCGTGGTGTTCGAAGAGCGCCTGTGGTCGCGAGCCATGGTGCTGGTATCGAGCATGTGGGGCGTGGCGACGCTGGCGGGCCCGGCCATTGGCGGCATCTTTGCGCAGACAGGCCATTGGCGCCTTGCTTTCTGGTCCGTTCTTCCGATTGCGGCGGGTCTGGCTGTGCTGGTGTGCACACAGATCGCGGCGGCGTCCAGGAGCGAGCGCCAGCCTGTGCGTGCGCCCCTGGGGATGATTTCATTGTTGATCGTCTCGGTGCTGGCGGTGTCGCTGGGCAGCCTTTCAGACCAGCTTGGATGGAACGTGGCGGGCATTGTGGCAGGCCTGCTGATCACGGGCTGTATCGCCAGGCTGGACGACCGCTCCGCGGTCCGTTTGTTTCCCTCAGGATCCTACTCGCCTTTTACACGGCTGGGCAGCCTATACGCCTGTATCGGCTTGCTGAGCATAGGCGTGACCACTGAAATCTACATTCCGTATTTCCTGCAGCTTATTCACGGCAAGAGTCCCTTGGTCGCCGGATACTGGACTGCGCTGATGTCCGCCGGGTGGACTCTCGGGTCCTTCCTGAGCTCGGGCCGGCCGACCCGCTTTGCCAACCGTCTCATGCTCATCGGTCCCATTGTTTCCGCCGTGTCGCTCCTGTTGCTGGCGGTCATGCTGCCCATGACCGGCCTGTCCGAAAGCGGAAGAGACGCCTATGGACTGATGCTGCCTTTGCTGGGAGTGGGCGTAGGCGTGGGTTTCTGCTGGCCCAACATGCTGACCCGTGTATATAAATCCGCGCCGCCCGGCCAGGAGAACATTGCGTCGGCGGCGATCACCACGCTGCAGCTCTATGCCATGGCCATGGGCGCGGCGTTGGCCGGCATGGTGACCAATGCGGCGGGGTTTACGGATCCGGGCGGCGTGGCAGGCGCCAGGCAGGCCGCCTGGGCGCTCTTCACGGTATTTGCCTGCGCGCCCGGCCTGGCGGTTTTTCTGGGCAAGGGAGCGCGTCGGGCGGCGTAGGCGTTTTGACACTCTGGGGTCAGACCCCGTATGGGGTCTGACCCCGGCAGGGTGAAGCATGGAGTCTGACGCCGCAGGGCGCGACAGCTCAGGGTTTAGGGGTCAGACCCCATGCGGGGTCTGACCCCAGAGCCCTTAAAAACCGCTGAACTCTTCAGGGTCGGGGCCGCCGCGACCGTCGGCGCGGTCCAGGGCGGCGATGGCGGCCATGTCCTGGTCGTCGAGCGTGAAGTCGAAGACCGCGAGATTCTCGCGCATGCGGCTGGGCGTGACGGATTTTGGAATCGCCATATTGCCCAGCTGGACGTGCCAGCGCAGTATGACCTGGGCGACGGAGCGCCCGTGCTTGGCGGCGATGCCGGCCAGCGTCGTGTCTTCCCACAGCCGGCCGCGGCCCAAGGGGCTCCAGGCTTCGGTGATGATGTCGTGTTCGGTGTGGAATTCGCGCAGTTCGGCCTGCTGGAAATGCGGGTGGAGCTCGATCTGATTGATCACGGGCAGCACCCCGGTTTCGTCCAGCAGCTCCTGCAGATGCGGAATGTTGAAGTTGCAGACGCCGATGGATTTGGCGCGCCCTTCGTCGCGCAACTGGATCAGCGTCTCCCAGGCTTGAACGAAGCGCGCCTGTTGAGGAGCGGGCCAGTGAATCAGGTACAGGTCGACATAGTCCAGGCCGAGCTTTTCCAGGCTTTCCTCGAAGGCTGCCCTGGTACTGTCGTGGCCATGCCGGTCATTCCATACCTTGGTCGCGACGAATAAATCTTCTCGCGCCACGCCGGATGTTGCAATGCCGCGACCGACGCCGGTTTCGTTTCCATAGATGGCGGCGGTGTCGATCGAACGATAGCCGATGTCCAGCGCCGTCTTGACGACCGTTGCCGCTTCATCGTCTTTCACTTGCCAGACGCCCAGCCCGAGCTGGGGAGCGCGGCGCCCGTCATGAAAGGGCAGAGTCCTTTGTGTATTCGGCATGAGATCCTCCATGCGTTCAGAGATTGTCCTTTGCGTTAATCTAGCCGATTATACGGTTGTTGCACTGCGGAAACGGAGTGCCGCGGCCGCCGACCGGCGACATGAAAGTATTCAGGAGAAGTGAATGAGCGTGCATACACAGGCGAAACGCATCAGCGTGCCTCAATTGATGGGATACAAGGGACAGCGCAAGATCGCTGCGCTGACAGCGTATAGCGCCCCGTTCGCGCGGCTGCTCGACGATGCGCTGGACATGATCCTGATTGGTGATTCCACCGCCATGGTGGGTTACGCGCTGCCCGACACCTTGTCGATCACGATCGAACAGATGGCTGCCCACGCGGGAGCCGTAGTGCGTTCCACTTCCCATGCATGCATTATCGTCGACATGCCCTTTGGCAGTTATCAGGAGTCTCCTCGACAGGCTTTTTCCAATGCCGCCCGGATGCTTGCCGCCAGCGGCGCCGACGGCATCAAGATGGAGGGCGGCGTAGCCCTGGCCGACACGACGCGTTTCTTGGTGGAACGCGGTATTCCAGTGCTGGCCCACGTAGGTTTGATGCCTCAGTACGTCAATACGATGGGCGGATTCAAGGCCCAGGGCATGAACGACGAATCCGCCGAGCGTATTCTGCGCGATGCCAAGGCGCATGAGGAGGCGGGCGCCTTCGCCGTCGTGCTGGAAGGCATTGCCGAGCCCTTGGGCCGCCGCATCACCGAGGCCCTGGCCGTTCCCACCATAGGAATCGGCGCATCGCCCGCCTGCGATGGCCAGATTCTCGTCACTGAAGACATCATCGGCTTGAGCGGAGCGCGCATACCCAAATTCGCCAAGCAATTTGCCGACGTGGGAAGCGTCATAAGGACCGCCGTGGAGCAATACGCGCAAGATGTCCGCGACGGACAGTTTCCCGGACTAGAGCATTGTTTTGGGGTAAAAAAATGAAATTTGTTGCAGGTATGCGACAGCTGGAGGAAGGCTTGCTGCTGCTCGCGGCCTGAGTACGCGCGAGTGCGGAAAGCTGGGTGGAACTTTGTATGCTGATTGGAGATATATCACGCTCGAAAATCAGTATGATACGGATAGTTTACAAATGATTTCAATTGTACGTATCGCCGCGTCGTTCTATCCAAAATGGAAATCCGCCAACTCGAGGCCTTTGCAGCAGTATGCTCCGCAGGCAATGTCACTGCCGCAGGCCGCCTGCTCGATCGTTCCCAATCCGTGGTCAGCCGACAGGTCCAGGACCTGGAGCAGGAGTTGGGCTTCACGCTTTTCAATCGCACACGGCCACACGTTACGCTGACGGCGGAAGGGCATCGCTTCTACGACGAAGCCCGCAACGTGCTGGCCACGCTTCAGCACCTGGAGGACCGTTCCAGGGAAATCGCCCGAGGAGACGCGCGCCCTCTTTATGTCGCATGCAGCCATGCCCTGGGCGCCTCGCTTGCGGCCGCAGTGCTTGGCCGCCTCGAGGCCACCACGCCCGTCTTCGAAAACAAGCTGTGTCTGGACACCATGCCTTCGAGCCAGGCGGTGCAGATGGTCACGAGCGGCAACGCCGACATGGGGCTCATCAGCATGCCGATCGACCTGGGGCGTTGTCATTTGCAATGGAGCGGCCAGGCGCCCTGCGTCATTGCGTTGCCCGAAAACCATCCTTTGGCCAAACACGAAGCCATTCCATTGGACGAGCTCGGCGAGCAGACCGTCATCACCATGTCGAACAGCACGCGTTTGCGGCACCGGCTGGCGACGGCGCTATTGGGGCATCGTGGCGACGCGGCGCCGAGGCGCCATATCGAAACCACGTCCAACCTGACCGCGCTGATGCTCGTCGAGGCAAAGGTGGGAGTTGCGCTGATGGATCCGTTCACCGCGCTGTGCCTCAAGCCTCGCGGCGTGGTTTACCGGCCCGCGGATCGGCACCTGCCGTATGTGATCGGCGTCATTACCCATCCGGATCGAGTCCTGACCGACGAGGCCCAGCGTTTCATCGACGCTTTGTGGGATTTCGCCAGCGCAGAGGTGCCTCGATTCGTACGGGGAGATCCTAGCGGCCTGCCCCAGGCGCTCGATCCATTCCAGGAAGAACGGGCCAAGTCGGCCTCTGTTTAGACGCAAGGGGTCAGACCCTATAGGGTCTGACCCCCCACCCATAAGCACCCGGGGTCAGACCCCGTACGGGGTCTGACCCCTCATTTAGCGGATGGACATGTCGGACACACTGATGATGCGCCGCCATTTTTTCTGTTCATTCTGCATGTGCTCCCCGAGTTCGGCGGGCGTGCCGCCCCGAGGGCTGACACCGAGGTGCACGAGGCGATCATGGACCTCGGGATCCTGAAGGATCTCGTTGACGGCGGCATTGAGGGTAATGATGACGTCGGCCGGGGTGCCCTTGGGCGCGAGCAGCGCAAACCAGTTGGACGATTGGAGTTCCGGATGCCCTTGCTCTGCCATGGTGGGGATGTCGGGCAGGGTGGGGGAACGCGCGGCGGACATGACGCCCAGAGCCTTGACCTTGTTGGCCCGCAGGGGCTCCAGCGCGCCGGGCACGAGCTGGAACATGGACTGGATTTCGCCCGAGATCAGGTTGGAGGTGGCAAGGCCGGCCGCGCTGTACGGGATATGGACCATGTTGGTGTCCGTGACGTTCATGTACAACAGTCCGGCCAAGTGCATATAGCTGCCATTGCCAATGGAGCCGAAGTTGACCACGCCGGGGTGGCTGCGTACATAAGCGGTGAATTCGGCCAGATTATGTACGGGCAGGTCGTTGTTGACGACCAGGATGTTGGGCGTATCGCCGATCAGGATGATGGGGTCGAAACCGGGCAATGCGGGCTGTCCGGTGCTCCGGTCGAGGCTGGGATGGATCGCCAGGATCTCGCCCCAGGCGAAGAAAAGCGTGGAGCCGTCGGGCGTGGACCGGGCGGCGAGTTCCGTCGCGATGCTGCCGGCGGCACCGCCCTGGTTGAGAATCTGAAGGTTTCTGTCCAGTTTCTGTGCCAGCTTCGCGGAAATGAGCTGCACGATGGCATCTCGTGTGCTGCCGTGTCCTTGCGCGGGTACGATGATTTGTATGGTTTGATCGTCGGCCGGCCACGAGCGGGCCATGGTGTGTCCGGACATCAGAATGGTCGCGGCGGCGGCCAGCAGTATGCAGCGAAGTAATCTACCCATGTTTGGCTAAGGAAGGGGCGCAGGCATGCCGCGTAAACTATGCATGGTCGGCCGGGTACGCGGACGGAAATACGAAGCATACAAAGTTACGTCAAATAGTCAAGCGCAAGAGAGGCGCGGGCGAGCAATGATCATCCACGGAAGAGTACAGGCATGAATCCATGGCCCATTGAACTGCAGGCCGTCCTGGCCGCCGCCTTGGGAGCGATCGCGGGGGTGTTGATCACCCTGGCGTGCACGGGGCGTTCTCGCCAGGCATCCAGGCGGGCCGCGCAAGAGCTGGAACACCGATTGATACGCAGCGAGGCCGAGGCGTCCGGCTTGCGCGAGCGATTGGACGACCTTCGGGCGGGATCGCGCCTGAAAGAGGAAGAGATGCGGCAGACGAAAGACGTCCTCAAGGCCGAGTTCGAAAATCTGGCCGGCCAGATTCTGGAAGAGAAGGGCAGGCGATTCACGCTCAATAGCCAGCGGTCGATGGACACGCTGCTCGCGCCCTTTCGGGAACAGATCGAAGCATTTCAGCGGCGGGTGAACCAGGTGCACGACGAAGCGGTGCGCGGCAATGCGGTGCTGGCAACTGAAGTCCGCCGTGTGCTGGAAGTAGGGCTGCAGATGAGCGCCGAGGCGCAGACGCTGGCCAGTGCGCTCAAGGGCGACAAGAAAACGGTCGGCAACTGGGGCGAGATGCAGCTGGAGCGGGCCCTGCAGCTGGCCGGCCTGGCGGCCGGCGACCATTATGAGGCGCAGCTGCGCCTGAGGGACGAGCAGGGGAAGGCAAGGTTGCCGGACTTCGTCGTGAAGCTGCCCGATCAGAAGCACATTCTGCTGGACAGCAAAGTATCGCTCGTGGACTACGAGCGTGCCGTGGCGGCGGAAACGCCGGGGCAGCTGCAAGAAGCCCTGGATGCCCATGTCAAAGCCGTGCGCAACCATATCGATGACCTTGGCCGCAAGGACTACAGCAATCTGGCGGGCCTGCACAGCCCGAGTTTCGTCCTGATGTTCATGCCGATCGAAGCGGCCTACATGGAAGCCATGAAGCACGACAGGGAATTGTTCGACTACGGATACCAGCGCAACGTGGTCCTGGTGTCGCACACGACGCTCATGCCCATCCTGAAGACCATCGCCAATCTCTGGATGACGGCGCGCAGCAATGAGCAGGCGCACGAGCTCAGCGCGCGGGCCGGCGATATCTACAATCAGGTCGCCATGGTGGCCGAACGCCTGAAGCGGCTGGGCGCAACCCTGGATACGGTGGGCCGCCACTATAACGACGTGGTGAAGTCGGTAGCCGGGCAGCAGGGGCTTTACGGCAAGGCGGCACGGTTCCGCGAGCTGTCTGCCCGGGCGAACCGTACAATGCCTGATTTGGCTCCCGTGCATGCGGATCACGAGCACGAACGACTGGACCTGATCGCGTCCGGTGGCGAGGCGGATGGAACGAAGCCGGAATGATTCTTGGTTGGTTGATATGAATAGCTTAATTGATATGAACAGCTTAAATACGATGCCGGAAGAGACGGCCGGACTGTCCTTGGAAAATCCCTATCTGGAGTGGCTGGGAGTGCGATTGGTGGAGTGGCGGCAAGGTTATGCCGAGATTCATCTGCCGATGGCCAGCCGGCTGAGCAATCGCAGCGGCCGCGTCCATGGCGGGGTCATCTGCACGCTGCTCGATTCGGTTTGCGGGTATTGCGGCCAATACGCGCCCCAGAACGAGCCGCCCCGCCGGGCGGTCACGCTGACGCTGACCACGAACTTCATAGACCTTCCAGAGGGTGATATCTTAGTTGCCAAGGCGGTCGTCGAAAAACAGGGCAAGAGCGTTTACTTCTCGCGCGGCGAAGTCTGGTCCGGAGACCGGCTCGTTGCGACGGCGACCGGAACGTTCAAGTACACGCGCTGATGCCGATTCGGTCCCGTTCCTAGGGCAAACCCCGACAAAAACATTTGTTTTAAATTTTTGTCGCGTTGTAGCATATGTTTTTTGCCAAACAGCGTTTACGCCCTCAGCATGACTGGTCCTCTCAACGATCCACAACAGCGCCTGCAGGCGGTGTTCGCCGAGCTCACGCCCGAGTTGCAGAGGGCGGCGCGCTGGGTGAGCCGCCATCCGGCCGAAGTGGGCTTGTGGTCCATGCGCAGGCAGGCGCAGGCGCTGTCGCTGTCGCCCGCCACCATGCTCAGGCTTGCCCGCGCCGCCGGCTACGCCAGCTATGACAGCTTTCGTGCTCCATTCCAGCAGGCCCTGGCGACGGGTGGCGATACCTTGCGGCAAAGGGCGGCTCGCCTGCAGGCGGCGGGCGGACCGGGGAAAACGAGGTTTGCACACGATGCGCTGTCCGAACTTCAAGGCAAGGCGGTGCAGTCGGCATGCGTGCTGAACACGCCGGCCCAGTTCGACGCCGCGGCACAAACCATGTTGCGCGCAAGGCTTGTGGGTTTTCTGGGGTCGCGGTCCAGCTTTGGCACGGCATTCCAGATGCGTTATGCATACCAGCTGGTACAGCGCAATGGCGTGCTGCTCGACGGCTGCGGCAGCACGCTGCATGAGCAGGCGGACCTCTTGGCTGCGGAAGACGCGCTCGTGGTGGTGAGCCAGTCGCCTTACTCGACGCAGTCGATTCGGGTTGCGCAAGCCGTCGCTGCGCGAGGCGCCGCCGTCATCGCTTTGACGGACGACGCCCTGTCTCCTCTTGCGCTCAATGCCGGCCACGTCCTTCTGTTCCGAACCGAAGGCGGCCAGGAGGGCAGCGGACGCAAAGGGCCGGGCTCGTTCTTCCATACCATGGCCGGTCCGCTGGCACTGGCGGAACACCTGGTTGCCAGATGTGCGGTGCATGGCGGGCAGGAAATACTGAACAGGCTGGACGAGGTGGAGCTGCGCATGAAAGACGAGCTGACTTACCTGAGTCCGGTGGCAAGACACGGCTGAAGGCGGCCGTTACTTTTTTTGGCGCATCCATCTGGCGCATAAGGCAGATGGGCGTGTAATGTACCGGTTACGAGCCGGAAATAATAGCGGGGAAACCCAAGGAGATTAGACATGCGTAAGTTTTTGAACGCTTCTTTCGGCAAACGCCTGACCATGACGGCCGGTGCTGCGGCAATGTTCGCGGCTCTGGCTGCGCCGCTGCCGGCAGCGGCGCAGCAGAAGTTCGTGAGCATCGGAACAGGCGGTGTGACGGGCGTTTATTACGCGGCCGGCGGCGCCATCTGCCGCTTGGTCAACAAGGATCGCTCCACCCACGGCCTGCGGTGCTCAGTGGAGTCCACCGGCGGTTCGGTCTTCAACGTCAACACGATCAAGGCCGGCGAGCTGGACCTGGGCGTGGTGCAGTCCGACGTGGGCTTCAATGCCTACAATGGCGAGGGCCAGTTCAAGGATGCCGGCGCATTCAAGAAGCTGCGCTCGGTGTTTTCCATTCACCCGGAACCCTTCACCGTGGTCGCCCGCAAGGAAGCCAACATCAAGTCTTTTGACGACTTCAAAGGCAAGCGCTTCAACGTCGGCAATCCGGGATCGGGCACGCGTGCCTCCATGGAGCAGCTGTTGAAGGCGCGAGGCCAGGGCCTGGACTTCTTCTCGCTGGCTTCCGAACTGCGTCCCGACGAGCATGGTTCGGCGCTGTGCGATGGCAAGATCGACGGCTTCTTCTACGGCGTGGGCCATCCCTCGGCGAACATTCAGGACCCCACCACGACTTGCGGCGCGCAATTGGTCTCGCTGACCGGTCCGGTTGTCGACAAGCTGGTCGAGCAGTATCCGTATTACGCCAAGGTCTCGATCCCTGCCGGACTCTACCCGAACAACCCGCAGGAAACCAACACCTACGGCGTGCTGGCTACGTTCGTCACATCCGCCGACGTTCCTGAAGAGTCCGTATACCAGGTCGTGAAGGCGGTCTTCGACAACTTCGAGGACTTCAAGAAGCTGCACCCCGCATTGGGACACCTGGAAGCCAAGAATATGGTCAAGAACGGCCTGTCGGCTCCGTTGCACCCCGGCGCTGAGAAGTATTTCAAGGAAAAGGGCCTGCTGTAAACCGCGGCCCTTGGCAGGAGCCGCCCCGGCGGCGGCTCCTGCCATGCCATTTTGTAGCAAGCGGGTGGCCACAAGCCGCCCGTTCCCCGTTTCCAGATCCTGCCCTTACGTGTCTATCCATGGGCTGCCGGATTGAATCGTCAGAAATACAATAGGAATCCTCACATGAGTACGACAGCATCGTCGTCCATCGAAGCTCAGCAAACGAATGCCGAACTAGAGCAATTGGTTGCCGACGTCGATCGTGGCGGCCGCAATGTGGGTGGAATAACCGGCGCCGTTCTTTTCCTGGGGGCGATCGCCTGGTCGCTGTTCCAGCTCTGGTATGCCTCGCCGCTGCCTTTCTCCCTGAGCTTCGGGATCTTCAACGACACCGAGGCGCGTGCGCTGCATCTGGGCATCGCGATGTTCCTGGGCTATCTGGCCTATCCCGCCCGCAAGAGCTCCCCACGCGATCAGATGCCGTGGTACGACTGGCTGTTGGCGCTCATTGCCGGCTTCTGCGGCTCGTATCTTTTCCTCTTCTACAACGAACTGGCAAGCCGGCCCGGCATTCCCACTGCAATGGACATCGGCGTGGCCGCGGTCGGCCTGATCCTGTTGCTGGAAGTCACACGGCGCGCGCTTGGAGCGCCCATGGCGGTGCTTGGCGCGATCTTCATCCTGTATTCGCTTCTTGGGCCATGGCTGCCCGATGCGCTGGCGCACCGGGGGGCGTCGGTGGAGCGCCTGGTATCGCACATGTGGCTGACCACCGAAGGCGTCTATGGCGTCGCCCTGGGCGTGTCGGTGTCCTATATTTTCATTTTCGTATTGCTAGGGTCTTTGCTCGACCGCTGCGGCGCCGGCAACTACATGATGCAGGTGTCCTTTGCGCTGTTGGGCCACCTGCGCGGCGGCCCCGCCAAAGTGGCGGTCGTGTCCTCCGCCGTCAACGGCATTGTGTCGGCGTCCTCCGTCGCCAACGTCGTGACGGGCGGCATTTTCACCATCCCGCTGATGAAAAAAGCGGGCTATGGCGGGGTTCGCGCCGGCGCGATTGAAACGGCTTCGTCGGTGAACGGGCAGATCATGCCCCCCGTCATGGGCGCCGCAGCTTTCCTGATGATCGAGTACGTGGGCATACCCTATACCGAAATCATCCGGCACGCTCTCCTGCCTGCAAGCATTTCCTATGTCGCGCTGTTCTACATCGTGCACCTGGAAGCTTTGAAACTGGGCATACAGCCCATGATGTCCGCCGGAAAGCCGCGCACGCTCCTGCAGAAGATGGCGGGGTGGGGCATGGGTATAGCGGGGTCGCTGATCGTCATGGGCCTGGTCTACTGGATAGGCGTGGGCGTGCAGGCGGTGGCCGGCGATGCGGCATTCCCGATCCTTGTCGGTCTCCTGGTGGCGCTCTATCTTTGGCTGCTGCGCATCGCGGCATCGCATCCCGATTTGCCGACCGATATCAACATCACCAATCCGATACGTCCCGAAACCTGGCCTACCGTCCGCGCCGGCCTCTACTTCCTGATTCCGATCGGCATACTGGTCTGGTGCCTGACGGTCGAGCAGTTGTCGGCCGGCTTGTCGGCATTCTGGGCCGTGGTGTCCATGCTGGTTCAGATGCTGACCCAGCGGCCGCTCATCGCCTGGTTCCGCAAATTGCCGGTGGTTCCTTCGCTCGGCATAGGCTGGTCGGAAACCGTGACGGGCCTGCAGGAAGGCGCCCGCAACATGATCGGCATCGCCATTGCCTGCGGTACAGCGGGGCTGATCGTCGGCGCCATCACGCTAACCGGCCTGGGCCTGCGCATGACGGCGTTCGTGGAACTGGTGTCCATGGGCAGCGTGCTGGGCATGCTGTTCTTTACCGCGGCGGTCTGCCTGGTCCTGGGCCTGGGCATGCCGACGACGGCGAACTACATCCTGATGGCCACCCTGATGGCACCTGTCGTGGTCGAGCTGGGCGCACAGAGCGGCCTGGTCATACCCCTGATCGCCGTGCACATGTTCGTGTTCTATTACGGAATCATGGCCGACATCACGCCACCCGTGGGGCTGGCCACGTTCGCCGCGGCGGCGATCTCGGGCGAGGATCCCATCAAGACGGGCATACAGGGCGTGACCTATGCCATGCGCACGGCGGTCCTGCCCTTCATGTTCATATTCAATCCGCTGTTATTGCTTATCGATGTCGAAGGATGGGGCGAGCTGTTCCTGGTCGTCTCAGGCGCTACGCTGGCCTCGCTTACGTTTGCGGCTGCCACGATGCGCTGGATGCGCGTCAAGGCGACCTGGCTGGAAGTGGCGCTACTGCTTCTGGTGACCTTCATGCTGTTCCGGCCGGACTGGTTCATGAATCACGTCGCACCCAAGTACGAGGCCCGTCCGGCTTCCGAGCTGCTCAGGATTGCCGCCGACATGCCCGAGAAAGGCCGGCTGGTGGCGGTGCTCAGCGGCATGAACCTGGAGGGCGACGAGCTTCAGAAGACTGTGGCGGTGCCCTTGCCCGCGCTGCCGGAGGGCAGCACGGCAACCGGCGATGCGGCCGGCCTGCAGCGCCTGTCCGCAGCGGGCCTGACCGTGATGGCCATGGGCGACCAAGCGCAGATCGCGTCAGTCCGATTCGGCAGCCAGGCGCGCCGCGCGGGCTGGGAGCAGGGCTGGGACATTAACCGCGTGCACATTCCGAATCCCAATCGGCCTTCGGAATTCTGGTTTTACATACCGGCGTTGCTGATCCTGGGTTTCATGTGGGTCATGCAGGGTCGCCGATTGAGGGGTCAGACCGGTAGTCCGGCGCGGGGTCAGACCCCGAATGGGGTCTGACCCCATGAACCGCGCCTTCTTCGAACACGCGCAGGGCCAGCTCGATCAATTGCGCGCCGACGCCTATTTCAAGGCCGAGCGCGTCATGAGCGGCCCGCAGTCTGCCCAGGTCCGACTTCAAGGCGGCGCCCATGTGCTGAACTTCTGCGCCAACAACTATCTGGGCCTGGCCAATGACAGCCGCTTGATACAAGCGGCCAAGCAAGGCCTGGACGAGGCGGGATTCGGGCTTGCGTCGGTGCGGTTCATCTGTGGCACGCAGGCAGGCCACAAGGCGTTGGAAGAAAGCCTGGCGGCCTTTCTGAAGATGGAAGACGCCGTGTTGTATTCGAGCTGCTTCGATGCCAACGGCGGTTTGTTCGAAGCCTTGCTCGACGAAAACGATGCCGTCATCAGCGACGCCCTGAATCATGCAAGCATCATCGACGGCATCCGATTGAGCAAGGCCCGCCGTTATCGTTACAACAACAACGACATGGCCGACCTTCGTGCCCAACTGCAGGCCGCCGATGCGGCCGGCGCGCGCTTCAAGCTGATTGCGACGGATGGCGTGTTCTCGATGGATGGCGTCATTGCCGACCTGAAGTCCATTTGCGATCTGGCCGACGAGTTCAATGCGCTGGTCATGGTCGATGACTCGCACGCGGTCGGCTTCGTCGGCCGGCATGGGCGTGGCACACCCGAGCACTGCGGCGTCGAGGGTCGCGTCCACATCATCACGGGGACGCTAGGCAAGGCGCTGGGCGGTGCGTCAGGCGGTTATGTGGCCACGCACGCATCCGTTGCCGAGTTGCTGCGCCAGCGCTCGCGTCCTTATCTTTTCTCCAATTCGCTTGCGCCGTCCATCGTGTCTGCGTCCCTGAGGGTCCTGCAACTGCTGCAAAGCGACGAGGGCGAGGCGCTGCGGCGGCGCGTCCATGAAAACGGCAGGCAATTCCGAGAAGCAATGCAGGCATTGGGATTCAATCTGGTGCCTGGCGATCATCCCATCATTCCCGTGATGTTCGGAGATGCCAGGCTGGCCGGCGACATGGCGGAGGCCTTGCTGAGCGAAGGCGTCTACGTCATTGGTTTCTCGTACCCGGTCGTGCCTCGAGGCCAGGCGAGGATCCGCACGCAAATGAGCGCGGCGCACACACCGGAGCAGATCAATCGGGCCGTGGCGGCATTCGAGCGCGCCGGTCGGCGCCTGGGATGCCTGGGGCCTGAGCCACCTACCTTTTAACGTCAACAGGCCCCAGCATGAGAGCACTAGTCAAAACGGCGGCGGGCACAGGCCTCGAGCTTGCCGACGTTCCCATTCCCGCCATTGGCCACAACGATGTGCTGATCAAGATACGGAAGACCGCCATATGCGGGACGGACATCCATATCTGGAAATGGGACGATTGGGCGGCGCGCACGATACCGGTGCCCATGCACGTCGGCCATGAGTATGTGGGCGAGATCGTGGCCGTCGGCCAGGAGGTCACCGGTTTCCGGATCGGGGACAGGGTGTCCGGCGAAGGGCACATTACCTGCGGCTTCTGCCGCAATTGCCGGGCAGGCCGACGGCACTTGTGCCGCAACACATCGGGTGTCGGCGTAGACCGTCCCGGCGCATTCGCCGATTACCTGGCGCTGCCGGCATTCAACGCCTTCAAGATACCCGACGACGTGCCGGATGAACTGGCCGCGATATTCGATCCTTTCGGCAATGCCGCACATACGGCGCTCGCCTTCAACCTGGTCGGAGAAGATGTGCTCATCACGGGTGCCGGCCCCATAGGCGCCATGGCCTCGGCCATCGCGCGGCATGTGGGCGCGCGCAATGTCGTCGTGACCGACGTCAACGACTATCGGCTGGCGCTTGCCGCCGAAATGGGAGCGACGCGCACCGTGAACGTCGATAACGAATCCCTGGAGGACGTCATGCGCGAACTGGGCATGACCGAAGGCTTCGACGTCGGCCTGGAAATGTCCGGGGCGCCCAGCGCTTTTGTGTCCATGCTCGAGCAGATGAACCATGGCGGCAAGATCGCCATGCTGGGCATTCCGCCGCAGGGGTTCGGCATCGACTGGACCAAAGTCATTTTCAAAGGACTTGAAATCAAGGGCATATACGGGCGCGAAATGTTCGAGACCTGGTACAAGATGGTCGCCATGTTGCAAAGCGGCTTGAATCTCGCACCCATCGTGACGCATCGGTATCCCGTAAAAGAATACCAGGCGGGCTTCGAGGCCATGCTGTCCGGAAAAAGCGGGAAAGTCATACTGGACTGGACGGCGGCTTGAGCATGGAGCGGCATGCCGGTGCCGCGGCGCCGCTGCCTGTCAGGGACGGGGTGGCGCCAAGCAGGGTATACCTGCCGGACGGCTCTTGGCCGACCTTGTTCGATTTCCTGCAAGAGCGGTTTCCCCATGTTCCCCCGGAGATCCTGCTCGCGCGTCTTGCGCGGGAAGACATCGTCGATCAGGCGGGCCAGCCGCAACGGGGCGACGCGCCTTATGAGTCCGGGCGCTGGCTTTGGTACTACCGCGAAGTGCCTCGCGAAGCGCCGGTGCCTTTCGATCTGCCGGTGCTGTTTCGCGATGAGTATTTGGTGGCGGTCGACAAGCCGCATTTCCTGGCGAGCACGCCCGGTGGCAGATACCTGCGGGAAACGGCGCTGGTGAGGCTGCGGCATTCGCTCGACATGCCGTGGCTGACGCCGCTCCATCGCCTGGACAGGGAAACGGCGGGAGTGCTGCTATTTTGCGCGCATCCGGCGTATCGGGGGGCGTATCAGTCTCTTTTCCAATCGCGCCAGGTGCACAAGGAATACGAGGCGCTTGCCCCATGGCGACCCGGCATCGAGTTTCCGACGGTGCGCCGCAGCCGGCTTGAACAGCGTCCGGGGCATTTCACCATGCATGAAGTCGATGGGCCGCCCAACAGCGAAACCCGCATCGAGCTGATCCGGGCCACGGACGGCATCGGCCGGTTCAGGCTGATGCCCCATACGGGGCGAAAGCATCAGCTGCGCGTGCACATGAGCGCCTTGGGCATGCCGATATGCCATGATGGGTTTTATCCGGTTTTGCAGCCGTATGCGGAAGAGGACGATTTCAGCAAGCCTTTGCAATTGCTGGCTCGTGCCATCGAGTTCATCGATCCGGTGAGCGGCGTGCGGCGGCGGTTTGAAAGCGGAAGGGCGCTTGAAGGGGGTCAGACCCCGCATGGGGTCTGACCCCACCTAATCAACAGCGATCAAAGTACCCCTGTATCCGCTCGCGATCGCGGGTCACGGAAAGCGCGAGCATCAGCAGGATGCGTGCTTTTTGAGGATTGAGCGAGCCCGCCGAGATGAGACCGTGGCGGGCGTCCGTCGTGCTTGCGCTCACATGGCCATCGCCCACGCGGGTGCTGCGCACGCAGGCGACGCCTTTTCTGACGGCCAGGCGCATGCCTTTTTCGGCGGCGGGCGACATGCTGCCGTTGCCCGTTCCGGCCAGCACGATGCCCTGCGCGCCCGCCGCGATGGAGGCTTCGAACAGATGCGGGCCTGCGCTTTGATGATCGTAGATGATGTCCACCCATGGCAGGGTCTTCAAGCCCGACACGGTGAAATCGGTCGCCAGCGTGTGGCTGGACGCGGGTGTGTTGAAGAACCGGGGCATGCCGTTGACGATGCCGCCCAAGCAGCCATGCTGCTGCGAGCTGAAGGCTTGGACGTTGCTGGTATGCGTTTTACAGACATGCCGGGCGGCATGGACGCTTTCGTTCATGGCCACCATGACTCCTCTGCCGGCGGCGTCCGGCGCGGCGGCGACGAGCATCGCATGATACAGATTGAGCGGGCCGTCTGCGCTGCGTGCCGAAGCGGGCCGCATCGCGCCGGTCATGACCACGGCCTTGCGGCTCTTGAGCGTCAGATCGAGGAAGTAGGCGGTTTCCTCGAGCGTGTCGGTGCCATGCGTGATGACGGCGGCGTCGACCGCCGGGTCGGCCAGGATGCGATCCACGCGCCGGGCCAGTTTCAAGACCATTTTGTTGTCGATGCAGCGGCTATCGACGTTGAACGGCTGGCAATACTGCACGTTCGCCAAGCCGGTGATTTCGGGCACGGCGTCCAGGATGGCGCTGACGGGTTCCGTGACCGCGTAGCCGGTCATGGCGGTGGGGTCGGAGGCCGTCGACGCGATTGTTCCGCCGGTGCCGATCAGCGCGATGGTGGGCAGTTTTGGCTTTGGTGTGTGCATGATGGGTTCAGTGCTTCAGCCGGCGTTCCAGCGCGTGCACGCAAGCGAGCAGGAAGAAATTGATCATCAGATAAAGCATCCCCGCCATGACGAAGGTTTCAATAATGGCATAGTTTTGATTCATCAGGCGCTTTGCATGGCCTGTGAGCTCCATGACCGCGATCGTGGACGCCAGGCTGGTGCCCTTGATGACAAGCACGATTTCGTTGCTGTAGGCGGGCAGTGCCTGCCGCAAGGCAAGCGGAAAGACGATGCGGCGGAAACACAGGGCCGTCGACATGCCGCAGGCCCGGGCCGCTTCGATCTGGCCCGCGGGAACAGACTGGAAGCCTCCGCGCAGCACTTCGCTGACATAGGCGCCGCTGTTCAGCGCAATCGCGAGTATCGCGCAGCGGCCGCCGTCGCTGAACAGCCACCACAGAACGGGTGTCTCGCGCACGACCGGCAGCGTGCCTATGCCATAGTAGAGAATGAACAATTGCACCAGCAGCGGCGTTCCGCGAAAGCAGGTGCTGTAGACGAAGGCGAAACGGGCCGCGAGCGGGCTGCGCGATACGCGCATCAAAGCCAGCACGAGACCGACGATGGACGCGAGCCCGATGGCGATCAGGCCGATATAGACCGTCAGGCCGAATCCCTCGAAGAGACTCACGATGGTATGGCGCAGGAGCTCGGCGTCCATCACGCGTGCCCCTTCATGCCGCGGCCATAGCGGCGCTCGGCCAGAACGAATGCGCCCTGGCTGGCGGCCCCGATCAGAAAATACAAGGCGCCCGCCATGACATACAGCGCCAGGGGCTCGCGCGTGGCAGCCGCCCCCAATACCGCGGCGCGCATGATTTCCACGAGTCCGACCAGCGAGATGAGCGCCGTGTCCTTGAGGGCCGTCTGCCACACATTATTGGTGCCGGGCAGCGCATACCAGAACATCTGCGGAATCACGATGCGCGTCAGGCGTTGCCGTCCAGTCATTCCGATGGCGCGCGCCGCCTCGATCTGGCCCGGGGGAATGGCCTTGAGCGCTCCGCGGAACACCTCGACGCCGTAGGAGCCCGAAATCAACCCAATGGCGATGATGCCGACCAGCGCTGGGAACCAGCCGGTCATGGCATCTTCCCATTCGAGGTAGTCTGCGAGATCGGATACGGGCTGTACCGAGCCGAAGAACAGCAGGTAGATGATCAGGAGTTCCGGAATGCTGCGGAATACGGTCGTGTACGTGCTGACGAGCAGGCCGGCAAGCCTGGGCCCCGATGTCTTGACGGCCGCGCCGGCGATGCCGATCGCGACGCCCAGGCACATGCCCAGGGAGGCGATCAGCAAGGTCATGGCCGTGCCGCGCAGGAGCGTCCAGCCCCAGCCTTCGTGCAGCACGGTCAAGATGGTGTCGAGCATCCCCGTTTACTTCTTGCAGACCTCATAGTTCGAAATGTCGATGTCGAACCATTTCTCGCTGGAGGACTTGATGGTGCCGTCATTGATGAGCTTGCACAGGGCGGCATCGACGCGCTGCTTGAGTTCGGCGTTCTGCTTATTGATGCCGACCGCGATGCCGAAGCCCAGGGTCTCGGGCGCCGAAGAGCCTTTGATGATCAGTTCGGACAAGGCGAAATTCTTGTCGCCGACCTTTTTCAGGAATTTGGATTGGGACGTCAGGTCGGCGAAGGTGGCGTCCAGGCGCCCGGCGTCCAGGTCGATCTGCATCTGGTCCAGCGTATCGTAGTTCTTTACCGTCAGGCCAGGCGCATTCTTGCGCAGGTAGTCGCCATGCGTGGTGCCGCCTTGTACGCCGACGGTCTTGCCGGACAGCCCCTTGAGCACGGTCCCGGTGTCTGTTGCGCCGACCAGCGCACTCTGGCGGGGAAGCACGAAAATGGCGTCTTCCACCGCGTAGGGAATGCTGAATGCGATGCGCTTGTTGCGTTCAGGAGTGAACGACATGCCCGAGATGATCAGGTCGAAGCGATTTGCATCCAGGGATGGGATCAGGCTGTCGAATGCCTGGACCACGAAACGACAGTCGGCCTGCAGCTCCTGGCAGAGCGCATTGCCCACGTCGGCGTCGAAGCCGCTGACTTTGCCGGCGGCATCGACCATGCTCCAGGGCGGATATCCGCCTTCTGTACCGATCTTGAGGGTGGCTGCGGAGGCTGTGCTCAGCCCCAGCAGCAGCATGCCGGCGCACAGCGCGGCTTTATGCACGATAGGTTTAATCACTTGAGTCTTCCTTGCTGCGGCTGTGTGGATCAGCCGGATTGTGGTTCTGCGTGGGACGCCGAGGCTGCGTTGCCCGCAGGCGAGATCTTACCAAACAGGCTCTTCATCCATAGGCGGCGCTCTGCATCGGCTGCAGGAACTGGCGCAGCCGCGGTGAACTGGGCGCGCCGAACAGCGCGTCGGGGACACCCTCTTCTTCGATTCGGCCGTTGTGCATGAAGATGCCGTGGTCGGAGACTTCGCGCGCGAAATTCATTTCATGCGTGACCAGGATCATGCTGCGGCCTTCGTCGGCCAGCTGGCGGATGACGCGTAGCACCTCTCCGACCATCTCGGGATCCAGCGCAGAGGTGGGCTCGTCAAACAAAAGGACGTCGGGCTGCATGGCCAGCGCGCGCGCGATCGCCACGCGCTGTTGCTGCCCCCCGGACAGCTCGGACGGATAGGCGTCCCTCTTGTCGGAAAGCCCGACCTTGTCGAGCAGGCCCAGGGCATGTTCGACGGCTTCCTGCCGCGAGCGCCCCTGCACATGTACCGGACCCTCGATGAGGTTCTGCAGCACGTTGCGGTGCGACCAGAGATTGAAGTTCTGAAAGACCATGCCGAGACGGGCACGCACGCGCTCGAGCTGCCGGGGGTCGCTGCTGACGGCGATGCCGGCGCGATTCTTGTGGCTGCGCAGAATTTCATTTCCGATACGGACGGTGCCCTGGTCCGGGACCACCAGATGGTTGATGCATCGAAGCAAGGTGCTTTTGCCTGACCCGGACGCGCCGATGATGGAGAGCACGTGTCCTTGCCGGGCCTCGAATGAAATGCCTCGAAGGACTTCATTCGCTCCGTAGGACTTGTGAATGTCTTCGACTTTGACGGCGTAATCGGGCGCGGTCATGGAAAAAAGGCTCCGTGGCCAAGCGGCAGGGCGGGCATGGCAGAAATGTAAGCGATGAGGTCGGGTCCGGCGCTCAAATGAGCGCCGGACCCGACATTTTAACTGCTTTGCCCCGCGCGCCCGCCCCGGTGGCCGGCGGCGCCTCTGCAGGCTACGGAGCGCGCCGCAATTCCGCCGGCGGATACTTGATCTGTGCGCGGTACTTGGAAACGGTCCGTCTGGCAACCACCACCCCCTCGCGCGCCAGCTTGCGTGCCAGCGTGACGTCGGACAGCGGTTCCTTGGGATTCTCCTCGTCGATCATCTCCTGGATGAGTGCGCGCACGGCGACGGCCGAGCAGGTGCCGCCCGAACTGGTGGCGAGCTCGCGCGAGAAGAAGTGCTTGAACTCGAAGAGGCCGCGCGGGGAGGACAGGTATTTATGGCTGGTCGCGCGCGAAACCGTGGATTCATGCATTCCCAGCTCCTCCGCGATTTCGCTAAGCATCAGCGGCCGCAGTGCGATTTCGCCGTAGTCGAAGAAAGTCTGCTGGCGCGCGACGATGGCCTGTGCAACGCGCTGGATGGTGCTGTTCCGCTGCTCCAGGCTGCGCAGCAGCCAGCGCGCTTCCTGGAGCGCCTGGGCCATCAATGATCTGTCCCCGTAGCGGGACTCGCGGAAAAGCTTCGCATAGACGGTATTCAGCCGCGCATGCGGAGTCGCGCTTTCGTTGCCGACGGCGACCCAGAGTTTGCCGACCTTGCGTACGATGACGTCGGGAACGACATAGCACGACGGGTCTATGGCGCCGTAGCGGCGGCCGGGATGGGGCTCCAGACTGCGGATCAGCAGGGTGGCCTGCTGTATGTCCTCGGCGCTGCATTCCAGGACGCGCGCCAGTCCGGTATAGTCGCAGCGTCCAAGCTTGTCGATGTGTTCCGAGACGATGCGCGTAGCCAGCAGCTTGCCAGGCGTTTTTTCATCCAGCGCCTGCAATTGCAGGCAGAGGCATTCCTGCAGGTTGCGCGCCGCCAGGCCGGGCGTTGCGATCTGTTGCACCAGACGCAGCGCGGCTTCCCATTCCTTTTCATCCACCGGCGGCGAAAACGCCGAAGCGGGGGCCAGCTCGGAGAAAGGGAGGCGAAGGTAGCCATCGTCGTCTATGGCTTCAATAATGTATTCCGCCAGATAACGGTCGCGCTCGGACAGCGGATAGGCGCAGAGATCGGAGAGCAGCGACTCCTGCATGCTGGTCTGATGCTGTGCCCACTGGCCTACATCGGTGTCTGGAAGGTCGGGATCGCGCCGAACGGGATAATCCCCCGAATACGTCGACACGTTTTCATCGAAAGCCGGCTCGACGGCTTGCGTATCCCGGTCGGCATCCGCGTTGCCGACGGCGGACTGCTCAGAAGGGTCGAAATCCGTGCCGTCGGCATGTCCGGCGTCTTTGGGTGCCGGGGCGCCCGCATGCGCGTGCTCTTCCGACGAGGTGTCTTCTCCATCCTCAAGGAAAGGGTTGTTGGCGATGGCTTGGGCGACTTCCTTGGTGAAATCCAGGGTCGACATTTGCAACAGCTTCACGGATTGCTGCAGGCGGGGCGTCAGACTGGTTTGCTGCTTGGCCAGCAACTCATAAGACATCTGCGTCATTTGTCTGGTCTCCTGTGTGGGTTCTGCTTGATGCCAGTTGGCGACTGCACATTGGAAGATGACGCAATAACCGTGCCAGAATTAGATGACCCTCAGCTTCAACGGGCCGGGCACGCAATGAAGAAGACCGGACAGCCACGCCACGACAGCGTTTCAGAGGATTGAAAAAAGATGTGACTTTGCGGGTGTGGGGCGGCGGCCGCGATCACATCCGCGCCGCGCGTGGGTGCTAATTACCGGCGACGGTAAGAAGTGCCGTTGGCAGGCGCGTCGCCCTTGATTTGTTCCAGGCGGTTGTACAGCGTCTTGGGGCTGATGCCCAGCGCCGCGGCGGTGCGGCGCTTATCGCCGGAGTAATACTCCAGTGTCGCCTGTATGAGTGCAAGTTGCGCATTGGCAAGGTCCGTGCCGATGGGGATTTTCAGAAAACCATTGGCCAGATCGGGCGTCTTGACGCGAAACACCGGCATCATCGGGCCGATTTCTATGGTGTCATTGGCCAGGATGTAGGCGCGCGTGATCGTATTCTTGAGTTCCCGGATATTGCCGGGCCAGTTGTAGGCTTCAAGATGCGTGATGGTAGCCTCTGAAAATTGCTTCCGGGTCTTTTCTTCCGCGTTCAATTCATCGAGAAATCGCTGGGCCAGATAAGCGATGTCGGATTGTCTTTCGCGCAGGCTGGGAACGCGTATCGGAAAGACCGCGAGCCGATACAACAGATCGGAGCGAAAGCGTCCAGACTTGACTGCTTCCTTGGGGTCGCGGTTGGTGGCGGCAATGATGCGGACGTGGGCCTGCCGCAGCTCTGCGCCTCCGACGCGGTGGTATTGACCGCTTTCCAGGACACGCAGCAATTGCACCTGCATGGGCAGGGGCATTTCGGTGACTTCGTCCAGGAACAGAGTGCCGCCGTCGGCGGTTTCAAAACAGCCCTTGGTGGTGGCCGCCGCCCCCGTGAAACTGCCTTTTTCGTGTCCAAAGAATGCTGTTTCGGCCAGAGATGCTGAAATGGCCCCGCAATTGATGGCCACGAACGGCGCTTCGCAGCGAGTGCTGCGTTTATGGATGGCGCGTGCAACGACTTCCTTCCCGGTTCCGCTTTCCCCGACGATCAGTACGCTGGCGTCGGTGGGTGCGGCCTTCACGATAGCGCGCGCCAGCTCGAACGCTGCAGACGAGCGCCCAACGGTTTTGGACGAATTAATCATTTTCCGGAGTCTAATATGAAATGCACGGCGTGCGGCAAGAATAGTCCTTGGTTTCAAAAGCAATTTTTAATTACATTTGGTCTATCGGTTTCCGCGTACGATGGTCACATAAGAGGGATAAAAATACGTATATCAACTGGGGGCCCGCCGATTTCGCACATGACGTCGACGGTAACGGCAAGGCAGCAATTTTAAAATGAAGCGTATATATGCCGCATCTATTGATCATTGACGATGAATCAGACATTCGCGAGCTGATTGCGGACATCGCGGTAGAGGACGGATACACCGTTGCTCAGGCCGGCGACATCCGGCAGGGGCGAATCCAGATCGAGAGACAGAAGCCCGATGTCGCGCTGGTAGACGTGCAGCTGCCGGACGGCGACGGCGTGGATTTCTGGAGGGACACGGGTCTGACCGAAACGCAGGTCGTGTTCATGACCGGGTCTTCCAGCGTCGATAGCGCCATCGAGGCCTTGCGCTGCGGAGCGGTGGATTATCTTCTCAAGCCGCTTAGCCTGCGGCGTCTTCGAGGCATCCTCGTCGAACTCAAGGCGATGGCAAATCAGCAGCCTTTACCGGGCGCGTCGGATTGTTTCGCCAAAATGATAGGCAAGTCGCGGGCCATGCAACTGCTTTGCGCCCATATCGAGAAGGTCGCGCCGACCCAGGCCACGGTACTTCTGGTCGGCGAAAGCGGCACCGGCAAAGAGCTGGCTGCCGAAGCCATACATTTGGCCAGCCCGCGATATCAACAGCCCTTCATGCCCATCAATTGCGGGGCCATTTCCCCCAATCTCATCGAAAGCGAACTTTTCGGCCACGAGAAAGGCAGTTTCACGGGCGCGGACCGGCAACACAAGGGCTATTTCGAACGAGCCCGTGGCGGGACCATCTTCCTGGATGAAATCACAGAGATGTCCATGGAGCTGCAGGTACGCCTGCTGCGCGTGCTCGAGTCGGGACGGTTCATGCGCGTCGGCGCTCACGAGGAAATTGAAGCCGATGTGCGTGTCGTCGCGGCGACCAACAGGAATCCGGAACAGGCGGTCAGCACCGGCGCGCTGCGCGAAGATCTTTATCATCGACTGAGCGTCTTTCCGCTCGAGCTGCCCCCGCTGCGCGAACGGGAAGACGACGTGATCCTGCTGGCAGAGCATTTCCTGCAGAAGCTGAACGATGAAAACAATACACGGAAGACTTTTGCGCCGGAAGCGATCCAGGCCATGCGCGATTACTCCTGGCCGGGCAACATCCGGGAATTGCGCAACTATGTGTACCGCAGCTACATCCTGGCGGACGGCGTCATCAAGGGCGACTTCAATTCCTTCGAGCTCGAGGCGCATTCGGCGGGCTGGGGTTCGGAAATCCTGGTTCCGGTGGGTGTCCCGCTGGCCGAAGCGAATCGCCAGCTCATTCTGGCCACGCTCAAGCAATGCGGCGGCGTGAAGAAGACGGCTGCCGAGATGTTGGGCATCAGCCTCAAGACCCTGTACAACCGCCTCGAAGAGTACGGCGCCGACACCGACCTGGACGAGTCGTCGAGCACCTTGCGCTGACGGGTACGACGATTGCTGGAAGCCGGCCAGCTTTGTAATCGATTCGAGTGCCGGCATGAGTAATAACTATGAAAATGAAAAGGCGGAAGCACGCGTCAGCATCGTGGTGCTGACCTGCAACCGCCGTGCGCGAGTCCTGGGCCTGCTGCACCGGCTTAAATCCCTTTCCGGCGACTGGCCCGTCATCGTGGTGGACAACGGTTCGACGGACGGCACCGCCGCCGCCGTGGCGGCTGCCTTTCCCTCGGTGCTGTTGATCCGGGCGAAGCGCAACCTGGGTGCCGCCGCGCGCAATATCGGCGCGGCCTACGTCCATACGCCTTACATCGCCTTCTGCGATGACCATATGCAATGGGAAGCAGACGCCCTGAAGCGCGGCGTCTGCCTGCTCGACGCGGATGCCGACATTGCCGTGCTCAGTTCTTGCATACGGAACGGCGTCGATACCAATTTCGATGAGGAGCGCGACACCCCGCGGAACTTGAAATTCCAGGGTTTCCTTGCAGGCGCCTGCATCGTCCGGACCCGTGCGTTTTGCGAGGTGGGCGGCTACTGGCCCCCTCTTTTCAATGGCGGCGAGGAAGTGCTGATGGCTCTGGACTTGGCCGAGCGCGGCTGGCGCATCGTCTATGCCGGCAACGTGATCGCCCGAAGCTTCTCGCCATGCTATGGCGAAGCGGACGCACGCAATCGCCTGCTGTTGCGCAACACCATCTGGGTAGCCTGGATGCGCCTGCCTAGGCAGGCGGCGTGGCGCGTCACCGTTCGACAATTCCGCCGTGCGTATGAGCGCGGTTGCCTATGGCGAACCGCGCTGGGCGTCGTGGCGGGGCTGCCTCTTGCGTTGTCCAGGCGCCAAGTCGTGTCATCCGCAGTACAGCAAACGGACCTGATGCCGGAGTTCTGATCCGCTCAGTCGACGCGCTTGCCGGGCGGCGGATCCGGCATCCGTATTTCATCGGGCGTTTCACGGGGCGGCAGCTCGATATCCTGTTCCGGCTCTTCTATGGGCGGGGCTTCTGGCGGTGTTTCCGGAATGTCGTTGGGTGGGTCGGGTGGCGTGGGCACGTGTGCCCAGTGCGACATTGGGACGGCGAAATTTTGAAAATTCTGCGAAGTGTGCATGTAGGTCTCCTGCGTTGACCGGCGAGTTCGCCGGCGCTGCAGGACACGCTGCAAACCCCGTGCCCATGCCGGTGCCGGCAAGCCTGTATTCATTTGCTTCGACGTCGAATTTCCTGGGCACGGTATTTGCCCTTGAGCTGGCAGATCACGACACGGACAGCCGCAATCGCGTTGCGTCAGGTGCCGTGCGTCTAAGGCCTTAAAGGGAGAAGACTGTGGCTTTGAACATACTTGCTGTTTCATCGGAAGTGTACCCTTTGGCGAAGACCGGGGGCTTGGGGGATGCGGTGAGCGGCTTGGCTGCTGCTTTATCGTCGGGTGCGGCGCGGGTCACGGTCCTGCTGCCCGCTTATCAAGGTGTAACCCGCCATGTCGATCGGATGCGGCGGATCGCTACCTTGACGGGATTGCCGGGAGGCGATGCGGAGCTATGGTCCGCTCACTGCCCGGAACTGGATCTGCCGGTGCTTTTATTGAAGAACGACGCGTTATACGAGCGCAGCGGCCTTTATCAGAAGCCGGACGGTGCAGAGTACGAAGACAACGCCATACGGTTTGCGGCCTTGTCCCAGGCGGCGGCCAGGATCTGCGAGGGAATCCTGGGCTTGCAGCGCCCTCATGTGGTGCACGCCCACGATTGGCATGCGGCGCTGGTGCCGATCTATCTGCGGCAGAGACATGTCGAAGACGTGAAGTCGGTGCTGACGCTTCACAACATTGCCTTCCAAGGCATCTTCCCGATGTCGCTCGCTTCACAGTTAGGCATCGAGGAAGCCTATTGCTCTTCCGACGGCCTCGAGTACTGGGGACAGTTGAACTTCCTGAAAGGCGGCATTCGCTATGCCGACTTGATCACCGTGGTCAGCAGCAATTATGCGCGCGAGATACTGACGCCGCGTTTCGGCTGCGGCCTGGAACAGTTATTGGCGCAAAGGCGCGCCGACCTTATTTCCATACCGAACGGAATCGATACCGTTCTTTGGAACCCGCAGGCGGACGAATTCCTGAGCGGAGAGGGCTTCAGCGTCGAATGCCTTGAGAAGAAACGCCGATACAAAGCGGCCTTGCAAAAGTCCTTCGGCCTGGACGTCATGCCCGGCTCGACGCTGATGGCCATGGGAAGCCGCCTGACGACGCAGAAAATGGCCGATGTGGCCATGGCGGCGATTCCACGCGCCCTGGACGCACACGCGGATCTGCAAGTATGCGTCATGGGGCAAGGCGAGAAAGGCTTGGAGCAAGGTCTGCTGCAAGTCGCCGAACGCTACCCCGGGCGGTGCAGCGTACATGTTGGCTTCGATGAGCCGCAAGCGCACCTTCTCCATGCCGGCGCCGACGTGCTCTTGCATGGCAGCCGCTTCGAACCCTTCGGCCTTACGCCGCTTTATGCCATGCGCTACGGGTCGGTGCCGATAGGGTCGCGGGTGGGGGGGATGGCCGACACCATCATCGATCCAGGCAGCGGAGCATCGGGCGCTGCGATGCGTGGCGCCAACGGCATCCTGTTTGACGGCGAGCGGGCGGAAGACATGCTGGGCGCGATACACAGAGTCATGGCACTGCGCCGCACACCGGACCTTTGGCGTGCGGTGCAGGTGAACGGCATGAAAACGGACTACAGCTGGGAAAGGTCCGCGCCGGCCTATCTCAGTGCTTATCAAGCATTGCGCCCGGATGTCATGCTGGGCCGCATTCCAGAGCGCCGCAACGCCATGGCGGGGGCGCGTGGCTGGAAACCCGTGCTGCCGGCTTCGCTGCGTGCAGCGCCGGTCGCGGGACCGTCCACGGGCGCGGTCATGGGGCGCGCCAAGCGCAAAGGACTGGAGGTCGGAAGCGCAATCTCGGCGCGTGAACCATCTGCGGCCTGATCATGCGTATTTATCACTTGCGCAGTGCGACCGCTCCTTCCGGATGGGGGGCGGTATGCAATCATGCGAAAGGCTTGGGCTTCGACCATCTTCTGGTTTCGCTGCCCTTCCACGAATGGGAGCAGGCATGCAGCCCGTTGGCGCAGGAATGCGAACGGGCCGGCTTGATTCTGCTGACCGATCTCGATCTTTCCGAGGGCATGGCCGAAGGGCCGGACGCCTGGGCCGAGCCGTTGATGGCGTCGCTGCGTGCAGGTGTGGCCGGATTCCGTGTCCTGCAGCCCTCGCGGCTTGGCGGAGACGCCTGGGCCGCCATGATTGCCCGGGTGCACGAGCATCATCCGGACGCGATGTTCCTGGCATGGACACCGGGCCTGACTCGGCATCAATTGAGGGACCTGCCGGAGTCAGGGTTCGACTACGTCTTTTCGTCCTTGCCATGGTGGGATTTCCGCTCGGACTGGCTGGTCGAGGAACGCGCTCGCCTGCGGGAAGTGGCTCCCGTCATTGCGCCCGTCTACATGCCGGATGGGCAGGCGCAGCAGGAAGATCAGCAACGCGCACGGCGCTGGCTGTGGACGGCGGCCTTCCTGGGAGACGGTTTTCTGGTGCAGGAAGGGCTGGAAGATCTGGCGGGCGGCGAAGTCATGCAAGAGGTGAACCGCTGGGCATCCCGGGACGATGCCGGAACCGCGCGCATCCGGGGACTGACAGGCCCATTGTCGCCAACGACGGCGCTGGCGCGGCTGGACGCCAAGCCGTCCGTTCTGCTGATCAATCCCCGGGACGATGTAGAGGTGCCCATAGACGTGCTGCAGTTGAGCGCCCGCTTGCCCGGAAGCTACGCATTGGCTGAAGTAGCGGCTGGTTCTGTGCCGGGCGGATTGGCTCCCGGCGGCTGGATGCTGCTGCCGTTGGAAGAAGCCAAGCCGGTGCTGATGCCGACCGGCGTAAAAGCCTGGCGTCGCAAAGGCGTCACGGAGGCAATGGCATCGCCCCGTATTGCAATCGAGCGGATCACGCCCCTGGTGGACGACGGCATGTTTGCCGTCAAGCGCACCGTGGGCGAGCCCGTGGAAGTGCAGGCGGACATCTTCATGGACGGCCATGCCAAGCTTTCGGCCAGCCTGCTCTGGCGCGCAGCCGACGAGCCGAACTGGCGCCGCGTTCCCATGAGGTTAGTGGATAACCACCGATGGAGCGCCACCTTTCATCCGCGCCGGCTGGGCATGCATTGCTACGCGATCCAGGCCTGGCGCGACGATTGGCTGAGCTACCGGGACGGCCTGGCCAAGCGTGTGGCCGCCGGGCAGGACGTGGCGCTTGATGTGGAAGAGGGGCGCATGCTGATCGGGCGCTATCGCGACCGCATTCAGGATGAGCTGCCCGAAATGGCCAACACGCTGGCGTCCATGGTGCGCAAGATCGGAAATCCGCGCTCCACTACGGCGCCCGTCCCCAAGAAGAAATCCCTGCTTACGGGTGCCGCGCCGGAAACGGGTGCGCGGGACCTGCCCGCTGCGCTGGATGAGCACATCGACTTGCTGTTGTCGGAATTGTGGTCGAGCATCATGCATGAGGTGCCGGTTCGCCCGTTCGAGACGACGACGCCCAATTATCCATTGATGGTGGAAAGGCGCGAGGCGGGGTACGCGTCCTGGTATGAATTGTTTCCCCGCTCGCAGGCGCCGGAGCCCGATCGGCACGGGAGCTTCCAGGACGTCATTGCGCGCCTGCCGTATATCCGGATGATGGGGTTCGATGTGCTGTACATGCCCCCCATACATCCGATCGGGCTGGCGAACCGCAAGGGCAGGAACAACGCCCTGCGGGCCGAGCCCGGCGACCCGGGCAGCCCGTATGCCATCGGCTCCGAAGAGGGCGGGCACGATGCCGTGCATCCCGAGCTCGGCACCATAGAAGACTTCCAGGAACTGGTGAGCGCCGCGCAAGCCCAGCACCTGGAAGTGGCGCTGGACTTCGCGATCCAGTGCTCGCCGGATCACCCGTGGCTGAAGGCGCATCCCGAATGGTTCGATTGGCGCCCGGACGGCACATTGCGCTATGCGGAGAACCCGCCCAAGCGATACGAGGACATCGTCAACCCCGAGTTCTATGCAAGTTCCGACGTTGCACCGGGCAAGGCCGGGTTGTGGAGGGCCTTGCGCGACGTTATCTTGTTCTGGGCAAGCCAGGGCGTACGCACCTTCCGCGTCGACAATCCGCACACCAAGCCGCTGCCGTTCTGGCAATGGCTCATTGCGGAAGTGCAGGGCGCGCACCCCGACGTCATTTTTCTTTCCGAGGCATTCACGCATCCAAAGCTGATGTATCGCCTGGGCAAGCTGGGCTTCTCGCAGTCCTATACCTACTTCACATGGCGGCACGGCAAGCAGGAGCTGACCGATTATCTGCTCGAGGTATCACGGCCGCCCGTGTCGGATTATTTCCGGCCGCATTTCTTCGTCAATACCCCGGACATCAATCCCTACTTCCTGCAGGAGTCGGGCCGAGCCGGTTTCCTGATCCGGGCCGCGCTGGCGGCCACGACGTCGGGCTTATGGGGCATGTACAGCGGCTTCGAGCTCTGCGAGGCCAGGCCCGTTCCCGGTAAAGAGGAATATCTGGACTCGGAGAAATACCAATTACGCCATTGGGATTGGGGCCGGCCCGGCAACATCGTGCAGGCCATCGCGCGGCTCAATCATATCCGGCGGATCAATCCCGCCTTGCAGATGCAGCAGGGGCTCGCGTTTCACTCCGTCGACAACGAGCAGATACTGTTTTTCACGCGGAGCACTCCCGACCGGGATAACGTCGTACTGGTCGCGATCAGTCTGGATCCTCATGCGCGGCAAACCGGGAGGCTGGAGCTGCCCCTGGAAGCCTGGGGGCTGAGCGGGCGTCCGGTGCCGCTGCACGACCTGCTCAGCGATCAACACTTCACCGCTTATGACCCCTGGCGCCACGTCGAATTGACGCCTGAGCAGCCCTTCCTTATCTGGCGGCTTTCTTCCGCGGAGGCATGATGGAGACCCAGTGGTACAAGGATGCGGTCATTTATCAGTTGCATGTCAAGTCGTTTTTCGACGCGAACAATGACGGCCAGGGAGATTTTGCGGGCCTGATCGAGAAACTGGATTACATCGCCGGCCTGGGCGTCAACACGGTCTGGCTTTTGCCCTTCTATCCTTCGCCCCGTCTGGACGACGGCTACGATATTGCCGAATATCGCGGCGTGCATGAGGATTACGGGTCGCTGGCGGACGTGCGCAGGTTCATCCGTGCGGCGCATGAACGCGGCTTGCGAGTGATCACCGAGCTGGTGGTCAACCACACGTCCGATCAGCATGCCTGGTTCCAGCGCGCCCGCCGGGCCAAGCCGGGATCCGCGGCCCGCAACTTTTACGTCTGGTCGGATAACGACCAGGCCTACAGCGGGACCCGAATCATTTTCTGCGATACGGAGAAGTCCAACTGGACCTGGGATCCGGTCGCCGGCGCCTATTTCTGGCACCGCTTCTATTCACACCAGCCGGATCTCAACTACGACAACCCGCGTGTCCTGAAGGCAGTCATCGGCATCATGCGCTTCTGGCTGGACATGGGAGTCGACGGCCTGCGGCTGGACGCGGTGCCGTATCTGGTGGAGCGCGAGGGAACGAACAACGAGAATCTGCCGGAGACACATGCCGTCCTCAAGCAGATACGCGCGGCGCTCGATCGCGATTACCCCGACCGCATGCTGCTGGCCGAGGCGAACCAGTGGCCGGAAGACGCGCAGGAGTATTTCGGGGAGGGAGACGAATGCCATATGTCCTTCCATTTTCCGCTCATGCCGCGCATGTATATGGCCATTGCGCGCGAGGACCGCTTGCCCATCGTGGACATCATGCAGCAGACGCCCGAAATCCCCGAGCCATGCCAATGGGCCATCTTTCTGCGCAATCACGATGAGCTGACGCTCGAAATGGTGTCGAGCAGCGAGCGGGATTATCTATGGGACGTCTATGCGGCCGATCGTCGTGCGCGTATCAACCTGGGCATACGCAGGCGTCTCGCTCCCTTGCTGGAGCGGGATCGCCGGCGCATCGAATTGATGAACAGCCTGTTGCTTTCCATGCCGGGAACACCGGTGCTCTACTACGGCGACGAAATCGGGATGGGGGACAATATCCACCTGGGGGACCGCGACGGAGTCCGGACACCCATGCAATGGAGTCCAGACAGGAACGGCGGGTTTTCCAGGGCGGATGCGGAGCAATTGTCGTTGCCGGTGCTCATGGGATCGTTGTATGGCTATGAGGCGGTCAACGTCGAATCCCAGTTGCGCGACCCGCATTCGCTGTTGAACTGGACGCGGCGCATGCTTGCCAAGCGCCAGCAGACCCATGTCTTCGGACGGGGCAGCCTGCGTTTCCTGTATCCCGGCAATCGCAAGATCCTGGCCTATGTCCGCGAGTACGAAGGGACGGTGCTGCTGTGTGTCGTCAATCTGTCGAATGCATCTCAACCCGTCGAGCTCGATCTATCGGCCATGGCAGGGCGCGTGCCGATCGAAATGCTGGGCGGAACGCCGTTCCCCACCATAGGCACGCTTCCTTACCTGCTGACGTTGCCTCCCTACGGGTTCTACTGGTTCGAACTGAGCGAAGACGCCGCACCGCCGGCCTGGCATGCGAGCGGCCCGCAGCAGATGCCCGAATACTTGACGCTGGTGCTGAGGCGAAGAGGGGCCTTGCTTCTGATGGAAGGCTCCCGCAGGGCACTGAGCCGGGAGGTGCTGCCGCTATACCTGGAAAGACAGCGCTGGTTTGCCGGTGCCCAGCCACAGGAGGGCGTGGGTGTCGCATACGTCGTTCCGCTTGCGGCGGCAGGCGATGCCCAGGGCGTGGAGTTCTTCCTCGCGGAATTCGAGGTCGGCGCCGGCAAGGACGCCGAGCCGGCGAACTATTTCTTGCCCGTGGGGCTGCGTTGGGAGGAAGAGCTGTCCGGCATGGCGGCGCAGTACGCGCTGGCCCGCGTCCGGCGCGCCGCCGAGGTGGGTTGGGCAACCGATGCACTGACCTTGCCGGAGTTCACGCGGGCGCTGCTGGCAAGCTGGGAAGCAGGTCGGGAAATCGACGTTGAAACCGCATCGGGCCGCTCACGCCTGATTTTCAGGACCGAACCGGGATTCGCCGATTATGACTGGGGCGAAGAACTGAATCTGGATTGGTTTCCCGGCGAGCAGTCCAACAGCTCGGTGTCCATCTCGGACAAGGCCGTCCTCAAGCTGTTGCGCCGGGTGGTGGCGGGAGAGCATCCCGAAGCCGAGATGACACGCCGCCTTACTTCGATCGGGTATGCGAACTCCGCCGCGCTCCTGGGCGAGCTGCAGCGGGTTGACGAAGCCGGGCGGCCGCATACGCTGGCCTTGCTCCATGCGCGGATACCGAACCAGGGAGACGCCTGGGCATGGACCAGGGATTATTTGCAGCGTACGTTGGAGAATGCCGCATTGACGGGCGAAAGCCGGGCGGACTTCGAAGAGGATCTGCGCGGCTACACCACGGTGGCGGGCATCATGGGCGAAAGGCTGGCGCAGCTGCATGCGGCGCTGTCGCTGCCTACGGACGATCCTGCCTTCCAGCCGGACCCCGCAAGCGCGCGCGATGCGCAATCCTGGGCCGCCCAGGTCGGCGGCATGTTCGATGACGCCCTGGCGGCCGCGGATGGATGCGCGCTGCCCGACTCGTCCGCCCAGCAGTTGAAGGCCCTCCGGAATGCCCGGAAGGCCTTGCGCAAGCGCATCGACGCGCTGGCCGCCGAAATGCGCGGGACCGAGCGCACGCGCATTCATGGCGACTTCCACCTGGGCCAGATCCTGATCGCGCAGAACGACGTATACCTCATCGACTTTGAGGGCGAACCGGTGCGTTCGCTGGAGGAGCGCCGAGCCAAGAGCACGCGCTGGCGCGACGTTGCGGGATTGCTGCGCTCTTTCGATTATGCCTGCGCGGTATTCGCTTCATCTTCCACGCCCGTTGCGCGGCCCGAGGCGGGCGATGTGGACGCGTCCGGCGCTTCGGCGGCGGCGGTCATGGCACAGCAGCGGCAGGCACTGCTCGATCAATTTTGTGAAAGCGCTTCGCATGCATTTCTCCGAGCCTATCGCTCGACTTATGAAAGTGCAATGCGCGCAGACCGGGAGAGCCCCGACGCGGTGGAAGAGCCCGCCGCGGAAGACAGCGGGAACGAACCCTTGCTGGAACTTGCGTTGCTGGAAAAGGCGGCTTACGAAATCCGCTACGAGGCCGCGCACAGGCCGGATTGGGTGCCCATACCCCTGGGCGGACTCTACAGGGTTGCGCGGCGCTTGCTGCAAAGCGACGATCTGGAAGAAGGAGCATCATGAAGCCCACGGACGCCAAGGCGAGGACACCTGACCAGGAGGGAGGACACCGCCTTCTGCTCGGCGAACTGGACGTCCACCTGATGGCCGAGGGACGGCACTGGCAGTTGGCCGACTGCCTGGGCGCGCAGGCCATGATGGTGGACGGCGTCGAAGGAGTGCGTTTCGCGGTATGGGCGCCCAATGCCAGGAAAGTGTCCGTCGTCGGCGATTTCAATGACTGGGATGGGCGGCGCGATCCCATGTTCCTGAGACGCGAGTGCGGTGTCTGGGAATGTTTCGTGCCGGGCGTAGGGGCCGGCGCGCTTTACAAGTACGAGCTGCAAGCGCCCAATGGCGACATGCTGGCCTTGAAGGCGGACCCGATGGCGCGGCAAAGCGAACTGCCTCCCGCCACGGCGTCGGTGGTGGCGGAGCGCGAGGCCTTTCACTGGACGGACGAAGCATGGATGGCGGAGCGGGGGCGGCACCATCGTATCGATGCCCCAATAGCGATCTACGAGGCGCATCTGGATTCCTGGGCACGCGATGCGGCACCGGGGCGCGTCTGGAAAGAAACGGGGCCGCGGCTGATCGCCTATGTCCGCGAAATGGGCTTCACCCACCTGGAGCTGCTCCCCATCATGGAACACCCTTTCGGCGGTTCGTGGGGCTATCAGCCGTTGGGCATGTTCGCGCCGTCGGCGCGATATGGCTCCCCGGCGGAATTCGCCGCATTCGTCAACGACTGCCATGCGGCGGGGCTGGGGCTTATCCTGGATTGGGTGCCGGCGCATTTCCCGTCCGATCCGCATGGGCTCGCCTGGTTCGACGGCACAGCGCTCTATGAGCATGCCGATCCGCGACAGGGGTTCCATCCGGACTGGAATACCCTGATCTATAACTTCGGCCGTACCGAAGTCCGCAATTTCCTGATGGCGAGCGCCCTGGAATGGCTGCAGCGCTTTCACGTCGACGGCTTGAGAGTGGACGCGGTTGCATCGATGCTGTACCTGGACTACAGCCGGGAGCCCGGGCAATGGACGCCGAATCGCTACGGCGGCCGGGAGAACCTCGAGGCGGTTTCATTCTTGCAGCAATTGAATGGGCTCGTGGCCGAGCGCTGCCCGGGCGCCATCATGATCGCGGAAGAATCGACGGCATGGCCTGGCGTCACGGCGCCCGTCAGCAGCGGCGGATTGGGCTTCCATTACAAATGGAACATGGGCTGGATGCACGATACGCTGAGCTACATGGCGCGTGATCCCATACATCGAACCTATCACCATCACGAAATGACGTTCGGCATGGTCTATGCCTATTCCGAAAACTTCATCCTGCCGCTCTCGCACGACGAGGTGGTGCACGGAAAAGGGTCGTTGTACGGCAAGATGCCGGGGGACGCGTGGCAGCGCCATGCCAATCTCAGGGCCTACCTGGGCTTCATGTGGGGTCATCCCGGAAAAAAGCTGCTGTTCATGGGGGGAGAGCTGGCGCAGCCCGCCGAATGGAACCATGAGGCGCCGCTGGACTGGTCCGGCCTCGAACCGGACCATCCCGACGCCGGCATGCGCTTGGGCATGCAAAAGCTGGTGCGCGAGCTGAATGCCTTGTACCGGCGCCTGCCCGCCCTGCATGGCGGAGACTCGGATCCCACCGGCTTTGCGTGGGCGGTCGGCGACGATGCCCGAAACAGCGTCTATGCCTATACCCGGTGGTATGCCGGGCAGTGCGTGCTCGTGGTGTCGAACATGACGCCGGTGCCGCGAGAGGGTTATCGGCTGGGCGTGCCCGTCCCGGGCCGCTGGTGCGAGCTATTGAATACGGACGCTGCGGCTTATGGCGGGTCCAATGTTGGCAACGGCGGCGAGGCATGGACTTCCCCCGTTTCGGCGCACGGGCACGAGCATTCGCTTTCCCTTCGAATTCCGCCTTTGGCAACGTTGATGTTTGTACCGCAGGAGTGTCTCACATGATGACTTTGCCCGACCGGCTGGACGCCGGCCTTCCTTATCCGTTGGGGCCGACCAATGACGGCCTTGGCGTCAACTTCGCGGTGTTCTCGGCCAACGCCACGAAAATCGAGCTATGTATCTTCGACGAGCGAGGGCGCAGGGAATTGAAAAGGCTGCCCATGCCCGAATGCACGGATGAAATCTGGCACGGATATCTTCCCGACGCGGGGCCCGGGCTGGTCTATGGATACCGCGCTTACGGGCCCTATGATCCCAAGCGGGGCCACCGCTTCAACCCTCAGAAGCTGCTGATCGATCCCTACGCACGCAAGCTGCAGGGCGAGTTGCGGTGGTCGGACGCGCTGTTCGGATACCGGGTGCAGCATCCCCGGGCCGATCTCAGTCTGGACCGGAGGGATTCGGCACCCTTGGTGCCGAAGTGCATTGTCACGGACACGCGCTTCAAGCCTGGTGAGCTGAACAAACCGGTTGCTCCTTGGGCGGAGACGGTCATCTATGAAGCCCACGTGCGCGGAATTTCGATGATGCGCGACGACATCCGCAAAGAGCTGCGGGGAACGAGCGGCGCGCTCGCCGACCCCAGGCTGATCGACCACTTGCTGAAGATCGGCGTGACGGCGATAGAGCTGCTTCCCGTGCATGCCCACCTGCAGGACCACTTCCTGTTCGAACGGGGGCTGCGCAACTACTGGGGCTACAACAGTCTTTCCTTCTTTGCGCCGCAGGCGACGTATCTTCAGAGTGGAATGAACAACGACCTGCGCATGGCGATCCGCCGGTTGCGCAGCGCAGGCATCGAAGTCCTGCTCGACGTGGTGTACAACCATACCTGCGAAGGCAACGAGCTGGGCCCGACGCTGTCCTGGAAGGGGCTGGACAATGCCAGCTATTATCGCCTTGTGCCGGGCGACGAGCGCTACTACATCAACGATACGGGTTGTGGCAACACGGTGAACCTTTCGCATCCCCGCGTGCTGCAGATGGTGATGGATTCCTTGCGCTATTGGGTCGAAAGCTATGGGGTCGACGGCTTCCGCTTCGACCTGGGCGTCACCTTGGGGCGCGAAGGAACGGGCTTCGATCCCGGATCCGGATTCTTCGACGCCATCCTGCAGGACCCGGTGCTGTCCCGGCTCAAGCTCATTTCCGAACCCTGGGACATTGGACCCGACGGCTATCAATTGGGAAACCATCCTCCCGGCTTCGCCGAATGGAACGGCCATTTCCGCGATGGCGTCAGGCGCTTCTGGGCGGGCGAGGAAGGCATGCGGGGCGAGGCCGCGGGCCTGTTGATGGGATCGCCGCAGCTCTTCGACAGCCGGCATCGCCGTCCGTGGGCGTCCGTCAACTTCCTGGCTTCGCACGACGGCTTTACCGGGAATGATCTCGTCACGTATGCGGAAAAGCATAACGAAGCGAACGGCGACGATAACCAGGATGGGCACGGCGACAACTTCAGCGGCAACTGGGGCCATGAAGGCCCCATCGACGATCCCGCCATCCAGGCCTTGCGCCAACGTGTGCTGCGTTCGATGCTTGCGACGGTATTCGTGTCGCATGGCACGCCGATGCTGCTTGCCGGAGACGAGTTCGGCAACAGCCAGCAGGGCAACAACAACGCCTATTGCCAGGACAATGAAATTTCCTGGCTGGACTGGTCCCGCGCCGCTACGGCCGAGGGACGCGAGCTGACGGCGTTCGTGGCGAAGCTTGCCGCCTTGCGCCGCGCGCATCCGTCGCTGCGCTTTGCGCGATACGTGGATGGCAACCATGAGCTGCTTCCCGGCCTGACGCGGGTGAGCTGGTTCGATCTGGACGGCGGCCCCATGAGCCCCGAAGCTTGGGATTACGCACCCGGCAGGGTGTTGGGCCTGCGCCGTGCCGCCGAAACGGCGGAAGGGCTCGTCGACCTGAGCCTGCTGCTTCTGAATGGTGGCGGCGACGACGTGCGCTTCCAGCTGCCCGAACCCGCATTCGACTGGACGCTGCGGCTGGACACCGCGAACCCTGGATCCGCTGCCGAGCCTCATGGCGGCGAGGCCTTGAAATTGCGCGCTCATTCCCTCATGGTGCTGACCGCCACCCATGAACCGAGGGCCGGCCATGGCTGAGCGGCGTGGGTTTATCGCCGAAGACAGCGCATACGCCTACGGATTCGGCGCGGTGCCGGTCAACGAGAGCCATACCCGTTTCCGCTTATGGGCGCCGGATGCTCGTCAGGTCCGACTGGAGCTGGAGGGGCAGGTATCCATGCTGATGGGCACGGCGGCCGATGGTTTCCATGAGCTGACGTGCCCCTGCGCTGCGGGTACGCGGTATTGTTTCCGCATCGACGAGAACCTGTGCGTGCCGGATCCGGCCTCGCGCCGCCAGGATGGCGACGTCCACGACCAGAGCATCGTGGTGGATCCCACCGCCTATGAATGGCAGACCCGGGATTGGCGCGGCCTGCCATGGTCAGAAAGCGTGATCTACGAGATTCATGCCGGCTTGGCCGGCGGCTTCCGCGGGGTGCTGGAGAAGCTGGCGGAACTGAAGGACCTGGGCGTCACGGCCATCGAACTCATGCCTGTGGCCGATTTTCCGGGGCCCCGCAATTGGGGCTACGACGGTGTGCTGCCGTACGCGCCCGACAGCGCCTACGGTACGCCCGATGATCTCAGGTCGCTGGTCGACACCGCGCACGGGATGGGCATGCAGGTCTTTCTGGATGTGGTCTACAACCATTTCGGGCCGGACGGCAATTATCTTGGCGAATATGCTTCCGATTTTTTCCGGAGCGATGTGAAGACGCCCTGGGGATCGGCCATCGATTTTCGCAAGACTCAGGTCAGGCGCTTCTTTTCCGAAAACGCTTTGTACTGGCTGGAGGAGTACCGCATGGACGGTTTGCGTTTCGACGCCGTGCATGCCATCCAGGCGGAGGGCTGGCTGCCGGAAATGGCGCGCTTCCTGCGGGACCGGATCGGACCTGACCGGCATGTGCACCTGATTCTGGAGAATGACGATAACAGCGCCGCTTTGCTGGGGCAGGGATTCGACGCCCAATGGAACGACGACGCCCACCATGTGCTGCACCATATCCTGACCGGAGAGGCGGAAGGGTATTACTCGGATTATTCGGAAGATGCCACGGCGGATCTCGTCAAGCTGCTGGCCGAGGGCTTTGTCTACCAGGGACAGGCCAGTCGGTGGCGCAAGGGCGCCAGGCGCGGCCAGCCCAGCGCTGGTCTTTCGCCCCTGTCCTTCGTGTTCTTCCTTCAGAACCATGATCAGACCGGCAACCGGGCCATGGGAGAGCGTTTGAGCAGCCTGTGCGCCGACAGGCCGGAGGCGCTGCGCGCCGCCATTGCGCTGCAATTGCTGACGCCGCATATTCCGCTGCTTTTCATGGGAGAGGAATGCGGTTCGCGGGAGCCCTTTCTGTATTTCACGAGCTTCCTCGACCGGGCGCTGGCGACCGCGGTGCGGGAGGGGCGGCGCGCCGAGTTCGCGGGCTTCTCCGCGTTCTCCGATGAGGAGGAACGGGCGCGCATTCCGGATCCGAACGATGTGCAGACCTGGGAGATGTCGCGTCCCGGCTCGCTGCATTGCGCGGATTCGGTTGCCAAGGGCTGGCGCGCCTACTACCGCGGCTTGCTGCAAATCCGCAAGCAGTTCTTGACGCCGCAGCTGGAAGGCGTTCGATCCATTGGTGTGCGGAAATTGGGCAAGTTTGCCGTGGTGGCGGCCTGGAGGCTGGGCAACGGCAGCGTACTGAGGCTGTATTGCAATTTATCCCGAGAGGACGCGCCGACGCCTGACGATGTTTCCGCCAACGAAGTCATCGTGTTTGCCAGCGCCAAGCAATCGGACGCCGCGCTGCGCAAAGGGCGGCTGCCGGCGGAGAGCACCGTCGCCACGATCGAGTCGATGTCTTCCATGCCCGTCCGGACTCGGAGAAGGCGATGAGCCGCCCGGAGGCGGAGGCGCTGCATGGCCTTGCGCGGGCTGCGGGCTTGCTGCCTGAATGGCGGGATGCCTTCGGCGCGCCGCGTACGGTTGCGCCGGAGGTCCTGGCAGGCATGCTGGAGCGCATGGGTTTTCCTTGTGGCACCACGGACGATCTGCGGGAAAGCCTGCACAAGCTCGAATCCAAGGCGGACACGGCGCGCCGGCCGCTGGTGGTCGCGGATGCCGGAAGGTCCATCGAACTGCGCGGCGTGACGGGGCTGAAGTACAAGGTGGAGCTGGAGTCCGGCGAGATGCTGTTCGGCACGGCGAATCCCGGCGCGGACGGGTCGGTCGCCATCCCCGCCATCCGCAGGCCCGGATACCACCGCCTGCTGATCGGAGAGCGGCGGCTGACGCTCGCGGTCTGTCCCTTGCGCTGCCCGACGGTCGAAGACAGGAAGGCGGGACACGGCATACGGCCATGGGGCATCGGCGCGCAGCTTTACAGCTTGTCCGGCCTGGGCGCTTATGCGCAACTGGCAGGCCTGGCCGGACAGGCTGCGAAGAACGGCGCCAGCGCGTTGGCGATCAGTCCCGCACATGCCATGTTCAGTGCCGACCCGTCGCGCTTCAGCCCTTATTCGCCCTCCAGCCGCCTGTTCTTGAATGTGGCGCATATCGAGCCCTCCCGTGTCCTGGGGCCGGATGCCGCAGCCGAAGCACGTGATGCGCCGGCGGCCGATGGGCGCGGTGCCATGGCGGCGGATTCCCGGTATGTGCATTGGGAGCGTGTCCTGCCCGCGCGGTTGAGCATCTTGAGGCGGCTGTTCGGTCTATTCCGGAACCGGGCGACTGAAGAACAAAGGCGGGCGCTGGCGGAGTTTTGCCGTCAGGGCGGGCACGCGCTCAGGCATCATGCCTGCTACGAGGCGTTGCACGCGCACTATTCGGCGTCATTGGGTGCAGGCTGCGGATGGCGGGATTGGCCGGCCGAGCTTCATGATCCAGAGGGGCGGGCGGCACAGGATTTCGCCCGTGAAAATGCGCTCGACGTGGATTTCCATATGTTCCTGCAGTGGCAGGCTTCCCGCGGCCTGGCAGGCGCGCAGCGCGCTGCGAAGGATGCCGGAATGGATATCGGCCTGATCGCCGACCTGGCAATCGGCGTCGACGCGCGCGGCAGCCAGGTCTGGAGCCGGCAGTCCGAAATGCTCGTTGGCGCCTCGGTTGGAGCTCCGCCGGATATCTATCAGCCGTTGGGGCAGAATTGGGGACTTTCGACGTTTTCGCCCTGGTCGCTTGCCGATGAGTCCTATGCGGGCTTCCTGGAAACCCTGCGTGCCGGTTTCGCTCATGCGGGGGGGCTGCGCATCGACCACATACTCGGTTACGGCAGGATGTGGCTGATCGAAGAGGGCGCCGATTCAAGGGACGGGGTTTACCTGCGCTATCCGCTGGATGACATGCTGCGCCTGCTCACGCTGGAAGCGTGGCGTAGCGGAGCCGTCGTCATCGGCGAAAATCTGGGCACGGTCCCGGAAGACTTCAACGACAAGCTGGAACGCCGGGGCATCATGGGCACCAGCGTTCTTTGGTTCGAGCGGTCGAACGGTGAACATTCCGAGGATGGGGCGCCCGGTTTTACCCCCGCCGATCAATGGCCCGACTGGACCATGGCCACCAGCACCACGCACGATCTTCCCACTGTGGCGGGCTGGTGGAAGGGCAGAGATCTTCATTGGCGCCGCCTTCTGTTCCCGCCGGAAGGCGTGGAAGACGTCCATGCCGACGCCGCGGGCGCTAGTGAAAGCGAGACGAATACAAGGGCGCTGGAGCGCGTCCAGCTGTGGCGGCAAGTCTCGCCGTTGACCGGGAAGCCGCCCCCTTCGGAGCCGCCGCTGGCGGAAATACTGGCCTTTGTGGCAAAGGCGCCGTCGCCGCTTTTCATGTTGCCCCTGGAGGATCTGCTGGGCGTCGAGGAGCAGCCCAATATTCCCGGAAGCCGGGCCGGGCTGGAGGCCGGGCGCTACCCCAGCTGGATGCAGGCATTGGGCGAAGATATCGAGGCCATGTGGTCGAGCGAACGCGTCCGGAAAACAATCGAAGCCGTCAATAAAGCCAGGGCGCGCCAACCATGATCAGGAGAGTCTTTCCATGACACCGTTGTCCACCGTCCGCCTGCAATTGCATTCCGAGTTCGGTTTCGACGCGGCGCGCGAGCAGGTGCCTTATTACTCCCGCCTGGGCGTCTCGCATTTCTACCTGTCGCCCGTCACCCGGGCGCGCCCCGGCTCCCGCCATGGCTATGACGTGGTCGATCCTACACGCGTGAGCGGGGAGCTGGGCGGGGAAGAAGGCCTGATCGGGCTGGCGGAGCGCCTGCATGAGCACGACATGGGCCTGATCCTGGACATCGTGCCCAACCACATGGCGGTCCATGCCGACAATGCCTGGTGGTGGAGCGTGCTTGAGCTCGGCGTGAAAAGTCCTTACGCGGCATGGTTCGACATCAACTGGCAGGCGGCGGATCCGCAACTGCGCGGCAAGGTCATGGCTCCCTTTCTTGCGCGCCCTTACGCGGAAAGCCTTGCAAACGGCGACATCCGGCTCGCCTACGATGGCCAGGCCGCAGCCTGGCGCATAGAAGCCTGCGGCAATCCCTATCCCATTGCCGAAGGCACGATGCCGGGCCTGGGACTGGATCCGGCCCAGTCCCAGAGCCTCTTCAGCGGCGATCATGCAGACGGCCGCCAGCGCCTGCACGATCTGCTCGAGCGCCAGCATTACCGGCTTTCCTGGTGGCGCAGCGCGGCCGACGGCATCAACTGGCGCCGGTTCTTCGACATCACCGAACTGATCGGCGTGCGCGTTGAGATGGAAGAAACCTTCGAGGCGGTGCACGCTTTGCCTTTGAGCCTGTATGAGGACGGCTTGATCGATGGTCTTCGGATCGATCATGTGGACGGGCTTGCCGATCCGTTGGGATACTGCCGCCGATTGCGCACCGCACTTGACGAGCGCGCTTCGCGCCGCCCGGCGGGCCCAGGCTCTGACCGCGCCTGGATCGTCGTCGAGAAGATCCTCGCGCCCAGTGAAACGCTGGATGGCGATTGGCAGGCGGATGGGACGACGGGATATGACTTCATGGACCAAGTGGGCGCCGTGCTGCACGATCCGGGAGGCAAGGCCGCACTGACATCCGCATGGAGCGCCGTGGCACAGGATGGCCGCGACGTCCGCGAGCATGTGCGCCAGGCGCGGGCGCTGATGTTGCAGCGCTATTTCGTGGCAGAACGGAAGGCATTGCTGGAAGCATTGCGCGACGTGGCGCAGCGTGGGCTGGAAGGCCGGGACTGGAGCATTGAAGCCATCGGCCGCGTCATGGACGAGCTGTTGATCGATTTTTCGGTGTATCGCACCTATGCTGACGGAAGCGGGCGCCGGCAGGCTGATGCCGACTTGTTCAAGCGCTTGCTGCCGGTAGTGGCCGAACGTTTGGAGCTGGAGCGCTACGAGGGCGGGCAATTGCTGGCCTGCCTGGACGGCTGGCTGGGCGGCAAGCCTTGCGGAAGCGTCGCCATTCCGGATGCGCCGGGCGGCGGCGATGCACGGAAAGCCGCGCTGAACCGCTTCCAGCAGTTGACGCCCCCGCTTGCGGCAAAGTCTCTGGAGGACACCGTATTCTATCGATACGGGCGCCTGCTGTCGCGCAATGAGGTGGGGTCCGACCCTGCGGTGTTTTCTTTATCGGTGGATGATTTTCACCAGCAAAATGCCTGGCGGGCCCGTTACGGCAATATGTCGATGCTCGCGACGGCCACTCATGATCACAAGCGCGGAGAGGACGTCCGGGCCCGTCTGGCGGTGCTCAGCGAGATACCGCTGCAGTGGGGGCGCAAGGCGGGTGGATGGCTGCGTGATGCCGAGCATGAATATCCAGTGGGCAGCGCCCGCCGGGCGGGAGAGCGCTATATGCTGTTCCAGATGCTGGTTGGCGCATGGCCGCTGGACTTGGCGCCGGATGCGGCATCCGGCCGGCAGGCCTATCTGGACAGGATAGCCACATGGCAGCTCAAGGCGCTGCGCGAGGCCAAGCAGGGCAGCAGCTGGATGGCGCCGGACCAGGCCTACGAAGCGCGGGCCGCCGAGTTCATCGACAGCCTGCGTGTCGGCGGACCCAACCATGCGCTGCTGACGGAGATCGGTGAATTCGCTCACGATGTGGCGCCCGCCGGCGTCGTCAACAGCCTGGCGCAACTGATGCTGAGGCTGATGTCGCCCGGCATCCCCGATCTGTACCAAGGCACGGAATTATGGGACTTCAGCCTGGTGGATCCGGACAACCGGCGCGCAGTGGCTTACGAGCCGCGTTCTCGCCTGCTGGAAGAGCTCGATGGAAAGGACTCGTCCGCGCTGCTACGGGACTGGAGGTCGGGGGCGGTCAAGCAGTCGGTGCTGACTCGATCGCTGGCGCTGCGGCGCAGCATGCCGGAGCTGTTCCGCAAGGGCGAATATGTGCCGTTAAGGATCGACGGGCCGCGGTCCGGACACGTGCTGGCCTTCATGCGTGTGCTGGGCGAGCAGCATGCAATCGTCGTGGTTCCGCGCTTGTGTGCGCAGGCGATAGGCCTGGGCGCTTCCACCCCCATGCTGCCCGCCACCTACTGGCGGGGCACCAGGCTGGTGCTGCCGTCGCGGTATGCGGGCGCTGCCTTGAGCGATGCGCTGACCGGCGAACGATTGGGCGGCGGGACGGGCGGCGTGCTCGATGTCGCCGGCCTGCTGGCAGGCTTGCCCGTGGCGCTGCTGGTCGAGGCTTGAAGGATGGGGTCAGACCCGGGCGGGGTCAGACCCATGGGTCTGACCCCTCTGGGATGTTGGGGGGTCAGACCCCGTACGGGGTCTGACCCCATGACTCCGGTCAGGGATAAAGGCCGCGCAGTTCGCGTGCTTCCAGAATGCGCGTGCACGCGGTGATGAAGGCCGCGGTACGCTGGCTGACCCGGTGCTCTTTGGCCACGGCGGATACGGAGCTGTAGGCGCTGCGCATCATGGCTTCGAGGCGATGGTTGATTTCGGGTTCGGTCCAGTAGAAGCTGGAGAAGTCCTGGACCCACTCGAAATAGCTGACCGTTACGCCGCCCGCATTGGCCAGCACGTCGGGAACGATCAAGGTACCCTTGGAAGTGAGGATGTCGTCCGCCTCGGGCGTGGTGGGGCCGTTGGCGCCTTCGATCACGATTTTCGCGCGGATGCTGTCCGCGTTCTTCTCGTTGATCTGGCCTTCCAGGGCTGCGGGAATCAGGAGTTCGGTTTCAAGCGACCAGAATTCGGCGGGGGAAAGCGGTTCGGTGCCCGGGCAGCCCGCGATGCCGCCGTGCTCTTCGGCGTGCTTGGTCAGGCCGAGCACGTCGAGCCCGCCGGCGTGGTGGACGCAGCCGGTATGGTCCTGGACGGCAATGACCTTCGCGCCTGCTTCGTAGAAGAGGCGGGCGGCCGTGCCGCCCACGTTGCCGAAGCCTTGTATGACGACGCGCGCGCCTTCGATGGGAATGCCGGCATCGTGGGCGGCCTCGGTGCCCACCACGAAGACGCCTCGGCCCGTGGCTTCGACCCGACCCAGGCTGCCTCCGAGGGCGACCGGCTTGCCGGTGACCACGCCGGTGGTGGTGGCGCCTTCGTTCATGGAATAGGTGTCCATCATCCAGGCCATGGTCTGGGCATTGGTGTTGACGTCGGGTGCGGGGATGTCTTTGTTGGGCCCGATGATGGAGCCGATTTCACTGGTATAGCGCCGGGTGATGCGTTCGAGTTCGGCGCGGGAATAATTGCGCGGATCGATGCGCACACCGCCTTTGGCGCCGCCGAACGGCAGATTGACGGCCGCCGATTTGACCGACATCCAGGCCGCCAGCGCCATGACTTCCGACAGCGTGACGTCTTGGTGGAAGCGCACGCCGCCTTTGCCCGGGCCGCGGCTGGTATTGTGCTGCACGCGATACCCTTCGAAGTGGGCAATGGTCCCGTTGTCGAGCTCGACGGGGATGTCCACGATCAGGGTGCGCTTGGGACGCTTCAAGGTTTCTACCCATTTGGACAGCTTGCCCAAGTATGGCGTAACGCGCTCTACCTGCTCAAGGTATATGCCCCAGGGGCCAAGGTCGTCTGCGTGCAGGTACGAAGGGAGCGGGTGCGTCGGATTTTCTGACATGTGAAAGAGGCCTTAAACGTGAGGGTGTAGCGCCCGCCGGCGCGGGCGGTGTATTGGGAATGCGGATATTTTAGTGCCTTGCCAGGGTAGCGTCCCTTTTTTTCGTCGGTGGGCACTAAAAAGGGGACGGAACGCGAGGGCATGCCGGGGCAACGAGGCGGATGCGGCCCCGCCCGACCGGGGCTGCGTATGCCCTGATGACGAGGGCCGGCCCGGATTTCATTATCGGATATTTGAATGCATAATCAAGCGCGGGAAATATTCAAATTTATAAATTCAATGAGGCAAAGTTCCATGTCTAAACTTTTGAAGTCCATAGCGGCCGCATCGCTCCTGAGTGTTGCCGGCCTTAGTCAAGCCGCCGCGTGGCCCGAGCGGGCCGTGCAGTGGGTCATTCCCTATCCCGCGGGCGGCGGTTCCGACGTCATCGGGCGTGTGGTGGCGTCCAGCCTTGAAAAAAGGCTGGGGCAGACCATCGTGGTGGAAAACAAGCCCGGTGCGGCCACGATCGTGGGCGCCACATACATACAGGGCGCCAAAGCCGACGGCTACGTGGTGGGCACGGCCGATTCCGGAACGCTGGCCTTCAACCCTTCCTTGTATTCCTCTTTGCAGTACGATCCGGCCAAGTTCACCTATATCGGCGGTCTGGCGCGTTTTCCGCTGATGCTGGCGGTCAAGGAAGACTCCCCGTTCAAGTCGGTTGGCGATGTCCTGGAAGCGGCGCGCAAGGAACCCGGGCAGCTTACTTCCGCGTCGGCCGGGGCGGGCTCGCCCCACCACATGGCCCTGGAGATGTTCAAGCAGCGCGCCAAGGTGCAGATCCAGCACGTGCCCTATAAGGGCGCAGCCCCCGCCTTGCAGGATATTCTGGGCGGCCAGGTGAGCCTGGGGTTCGTCGATTCCGCGTCTGCGCTGGCCAATATCAAGGCGGGCAAGCTGCGGGTGCTGGCCGTCGCCACGCCCGAGCGCATCGCCTTGCTGCCGCAGGTGCCCACCATGGCGGAAGCGGGTGTCCAGAACTTCACCGCGTATGCATGGCAAGGGCTCGTCGGCCCCGCCGACCTCCCCGGCGAAGTCGTGGACAAGCTCAGCACCGAGCTCCAGGCATCGTTGAAGTCCGAAGAGGTCGATTCCAAGATCCGGAGCATGGGCGTCGAACCTCTGCCCATGCCGGCCGCCGAATTCAAGAGCTATTCGGATGCGCAGCGGGCCGAATGGGCCGAGGTCATCAAGAACGCCGGCATCAAGCTGGATTAGTAGGTAGGGGCGGGGGTCAGACCCCGTGTGGGGTCTGACCCCATTACATCTGAGGCCAGCCAGTCGGTGAGGGGTCGGACCCCGTACGGGGTCCGACCCCTGGCTTTTGCGGCCATGGCGCGTTCATCACTGGCCGTAGCGCTTCAGGCCTTCCAGGTCCAGGACCTGCAAAGCGCCGTACTCGACCTTCAATAACTGGGCGGATTCCAGCTTGCTTAGAGCCTGATTGGCGCGCTGGCGCGATATGCGCGCCAGATATCCGACTTCTTCCTGTGTGATGTCCAGGCGCATGTTGCGGCTGGGGTACAGCAGGGGATTGAAGAGCTCCGCCAGGCACCGGGCGACCCGCGCATCGGGCGCCAGCAGGCGATCGGATTCGGCCTTGCCCACGAACTGCCCCACGCGCTCGTTCAGTTGATGCAGCAGATAGCGATTGAACGGAATGCTGCGATCGAGCAGCCAATTGAATGTCTGGTCCGGGAGCCGGGCGATGCTGGTGTTGCGCAAGGCGACGACGTCGTACTTGCGCGCTTCATTTTTCAGGAGCGAGCCCTCGCCCAGCCAGCCGCCCGCGGGCACGCCCATCAAAGACGCAACCTTGCCGTCGGAGTTTCCCACCGAGACCTTGATCAGGCCGCTGACGACGCCCAGCCACGCATGGGCATGCTCGCCCTTGCGTTCAATCATGGCGCCGGCCGGATAGTGCGTGATGGAAACGTCTCGCTGTACGCGCTCCTGTTGTTCGCCGTCCAGCAGCTTGAACCAGGCGGCTGCGTCTTGCAGGGAGTCTTTCATGAGCATGAGGATTAACCCTAGAATAAGCAGGAATGTCACATTCGTGACAGTTGGCGCGATGACGAGTCTATAACTTATACACAGCTCAATAATAAAACGTTCGGAAGGTGCGCAAGCACTAGGAAATCTACCGACCGGAGGAGACAACGTGGCGAAAAACCTCGCTTCGCCGAACGCCGAAGCAGGGATGACATTCCCTGCGCTGGTGTCGCACCATGCCAAAGTGCGTGGCGCACGCCCCGCCATGCGCGAGAAGGACCTTGGCATCTGGCAAACCATTACCTGGGCCGAAGTTGCGCAACAGGCACGCGAGCTTGCCCATGGGCTGGCCGCGCTGGGACTGCGCGCCGGGCAGCACGTGGCCATTGTAGGCGAGAACCGTCCGCGCCTATATCTGGCGATGATGGCCGCGCAGTGCGTAGGCGCTATCCCGGTTCCTTTGTACCAGGATGCCGTGGCGCAGGAAATGCTGTACGTGCTGCAGGATGCGGAAATCAGCGTGGCCGTCGTCGAAGACCAGGAGCAGGTCGACAAGCTGCTGGAAGCCAGCGACCAGTACCCCGGGCTTACGCGCATCGTGTACGACGACCCGCGCGGCCTGCGCAACTATAAAGACGACAGGCTGATGGAGTTTAGCCGCGTTCTCGAGCTTGGGCGCGAGCACGCCGCCGCGCATCCCGACTATGTCGACCACGCCATCGCCGCCATCGATCCTCACGATGCGGCCGCCATGTTCTATACCTCGGGCACCACCGGCAAGCCCAAAGGGGTCATGCTGAGCCATCACGCCCTGATCGACCGGGCGCTGGCCATACAGGAATTCGAGCAACTGACCGATCGCGAAGACGTGCTGGCCTACCTGCCGCCCGCATGGATAGGCCAGAACATGTTCTCGTACACGCAGTTCCTGGTCACGGGCTTCACCGTCAATCATCCCGAATCCCCTGACACCGTGGCGATCGACATGCGCGACGTCGGTCCCACCTATTATTTCGCCCCGCCGCGCGTCCTCGAAGGCTTGCTGACGCACGTCATGATCCGCATGGAAGACGCCAGCGCCATCAAGCGCAAGCTGTTTCACGCATGCATGAAGCTTGCGCGCCGCGTCGGAGTCCGCATCCTGGACCGGGACACCACAGTGGGCAATTGGGACCGCTTCAAATATGCCCTGGGAAACCTGCTGGTTTACGGACCCTTGCGCAACGCCCTGGGCATGAGCCGTGTACGTGTCGCGTATACCGCGGGCGAAGCCATCGGGCCCGACCTGTTCATCTTCTACCGGTCCATCGGGATCAACCTCAAGCAGCTTTATGGCTCCACCGAAACCTCGGTGTTCGTCTGCGTGCAGGCGAACGGGCAGGTCCGGTCCGACACCGTCGGGCCGCCCGTGAAGGGCGTGGAGATCCGGGTGGCCGACAGCGGCGAGATCCAGGTCAAGAGCCCCGGCCTGTTTAAAGGCTATTACCGAAACCCGGCCGCTACGGCCGAGTCCTATACGGAAGACGGCTGGTATCACACGGGCGACGCGGGCTATCTGGACACCGACGGGCAGCTCAAGATCATCGACCGCGCCAAAGATGTCGGCAAGCTGGCGGACGGCAGCTTGTTCGCTCCGAAATATATCGAGAACAAGCTCAAGTTCTTTCAGTACGTCAAAGAAGCAGTGGCGTTCGGCGCGGGGCGCTCCGAAGTCTGCGCCTTCGTCAATATCGATCTGGAAGCGGTGGGCAACTGGGCCGAGCGCCGCGGTCTTCCTTATGCGGGCTACACAGACCTGGCCGGCAAGCCTCAGGTCGCGGAGCTGATCCGCGAATGCGTGGACCAGGTCAATGCGGACCTGGCCACCGACCCTCAGCTTGCCGGATCGCAGGTCGCGCGTTTCCTGATCCTGCATAAAGAGCTCGATCCCGACGACGACGAACTCACCCGTACGCGCAAAGTCAGGCGGGCGTTCATCGCCGAGAAATACCAGATACTGGTCGACGCGATGTTCAACGGCAAGGCCAGCCAGTTCATCGAGACCGAAGTCAAATTCGAGGACGGCCGCAGCGGCAGGATTTCAGCCGACCTGCAAATCATTCCGGCAAAGACCTACCCCGTCAATTCCAGGAAGGCCGCATAAATGACCCAGGGCATGCAGAACCGTCAGATAGGCGAAGTCGTCCTCGACTTGCGGAACATTTCCCTGTCCTTCGGAGGCGTCAAGGCACTGACCGATATTTCCTTCGATATCCGCGAACACGAGATCCGCGCCATCATCGGGCCCAACGGCGCGGGCAAGAGCTCCATGCTGAACGTCATCAATGGCGTCTATACCCCGCAGAAGGGCGAGATCCTGCTCGACGGCGCCCGGTTTTCCAGGATGAATTCGCGCCGCGCGGCGGAAATGGGCATTGCACGCACTTTCCAGAACCTGGCGCTGTTCAAGGGCATGAGCGTGCTGGACAACATCATGACCGGCCGCAACCTGCGCATGAAAAGCGGCATCCTTGCCCAGGCCCTGCGTCTGGGGTCGGCGGAGCGCGAAGAAATCGCGCACCGTGAATTCGTCGAGAACATCATCGATTTTCTCGAAATCCAGGCGCACAGGAAAACCCCGGTCGGCCGGCTGCCTTATGGATTGCAGAAGCGGGTGGACCTGGGCCGTGCCCTGGCCATGGAACCACGCATCCTGCTGCTCGATGAACCCATGGCGGGCATGAACATCGAAGAAAAGCAGGACATGAGCCGCTTCATCCTCGATGTGAACGACGAATACGGAACCACCATCGTCCTGATCGAACACGACATGGGCGTGGTCATGGATATTTCCGATCGCGTGGTGGTCCTCGACTACGGGCGAAAAATCGGCGACGGAACGCCGGACGACGTCCGCCAAAGTCCCGAGGTGATCCAGGCATATCTCGGGGCGGGTGAAACGGCAAGCCAGGGGTCTGACCCCGTGCGGGGTCCGACCCCAACTCCGGCTTCGATCCAGAGGTCAGAAGCCCCGGGGTCAGACCCCGTACGGGGTCTGACCCCACCCTAGAAAAGGACCGCAAGCATGGCATTTTTCCTGGAAACACTGTTTGGCGGCTTGATGACGGGAATGCTGTATTCCCTCGTGGCGCTGGGCTTCGTACTGATCTTCAAGGCCTCGGGCGTCTTCAATTTCGCGCAGGGCGCCATGGTGCTGATCGCCGCCTTGTCCATGGCCCGGTTCTCCGAATGGATACCGCGGTGGCTGGGCATCGAAAGCATGATTCTCGGCAATCTCCTGGCCTTCGTCGTCAGCGCGCTGTTCATGTGGCTGATTGCGGTGATCATCGAGCGCTGGGTGCTGCGCTACCTAGTCAACCAGGAAGGCACGACACTGCTGATGGCCACCATAGGCATCAGCTATTTCCTCGACGGCATGGGCCAGATCATGTTCGGCAGCAGCGTGTATTCCATCAACGTCGGCATGCCCAAGGATCCGGCCTTCATCCTGGACGGCGTCTTCGAAGGCGGCCTGCTGATCAGCCTGGAAGACCTTACCGCGGCGGTCATCGCAGCCTTGCTGGTGGCCACGCTGGCTTTCTTCTTCCAGTACACCAGCGTGGGCCGCGCCTTGCGGGCCGTGGCCGACGACCACCAGGCGGCGCAGTCCATCGGCATACCCCTGAACCGGATATGGGTGGTGGTCTGGACCGTCGCCGGGCTGGTCGCACTGGTGGCCGGCATCATCTGGGGCTCGAAGTTCGGCGTTCAGTTCACATTGTCCACCGCTGCGCTGCGGGCCTTGCCGGTCGTGATCCTGGGCGGGCTGACCTCGGTGCCGGGGGCGATCATCGGCGGGTTGATCATCGGGGTGGGTGAAAAACTCTCCGAGGTCTACCTGGGCCCCTTCGTGGGCGGAGGCATCGAAATCTGGTTCGCCTACATGCTGGCTCTGGTGTTCCTGCTGTTCAGGCCGCAGGGCCTGTTCGGCGAAAAAATCATAGACCGTGTTTAACAGGCCATAGAGGATGAGGCGGAAAGACTATGTTCTATCGTGAAAACGGCCAGTTCAAAAGCACGTACCGGGCGGATCAACAGATTTTCCCCATACGCCAGGACCGGGTGTTCGTCCTGGGGATGCTTGCCATCGCCGTCGTGGCGGTCCCCCTGCTCGCCACGCCGTATTTCCTGCAGGCCATACTCACGCCCTTCCTGATCCTCTCGCTGGCGGCCATCGGCCTGAATATCCTCGTGGGGTATTGCGGGCAGATCTCCATCGGGTCGGGAGCCTTCATGGCGGTGGGCGCCTACGCTGCCTGGAATTTCGGCGTGCGGCTGCCCGCGACACCACTGGTGGTGCAGATTCTTCTGGGCGGCGTCTTCGCAACCCTGGTGGGTGTGGTGTTCGGCGTGCCCAGCTTGCGGATACGGGGCCTGTACCTCGCGGTGACCACGCTGGCGGCGCAGTTCTTCGTCGACTGGGCCTTCCTGCGCATTCCCTATTTCACCAATTACTCGTCGTCCGGCAACGTGTCGGTGCCGGCGCTGTCCGCTTTCGGCCTGCCGGTCCAGACGCCGGTGCAGCGCTATCTCTTCGTCCTGGCTTTCGTGGTGGTCTTCGCGCTTCTGGCCAAGAACCTGGTGCGCGGCGCCATCGGCCGGCAATGGATGGCCATACGCGACATGGACGTCGCAGCGTCCGTCATCGGCATAAGGCCCGTCTACGCCAAGCTCACGGCTTTCGCGGTCAGCTCGTTCATCATCGGCGTGGCGGGCGCCCTGTGGGCCTACATCCACCTGGGTTCCTGGGAACCCCTGGCCTTCGACCTGAACCGTTCGCTGCAGCTGCTGTTCATCGTCATCATCGGCGGCCTGGGTTCCATCATCGGCAGTTTCTTCGGCGCGGCCTTCATGGTGCTGTTGCCGGTGTTCCTCACCAATGTGCCGCATTTCTTCGGCCTTTCCCTGGCGGTGGACACGGCTTCGCACATCGAACACATGGTCTTCGGCGCCTTGATCGTATTTTTTCTCATTGTCGAGCCACATGGCTTGGCACGGCTTTGGAGCATAGGCAAGGAAAAACTCAGGATCTGGCCGTTTCCGCATTGATCAGAACGGGAAATCGGCTGATTCCGTTTCACCATCCGTCCAGCCTGCGCCGTCAAGGCGGCAATGCGGGCAAAGGGCGGGAAGCGGAATGACGAGGCGGCTGGCCTGTTTTGGCTACGCTGAAACACAACGGTGCATTCAGACACCACGGAGGAGTAGGAGATGAAGGTTTCCCTTAAATACGCAGTTGCCATGGCAGCGGTCGCCGGTTCGCTGGCCGCCGCTTCGCTTCCCGCTGCGGCGGCGGAGCAATTCATACCGTTGCTGGCCTATCGCACGGGTTCGTTCGCGCCCCTGGGCATTCCGTGGGCCGACGGGAAAATGGACTACCTCAAGCTGGTCAATGAGCGCGACGGCGGCATCAACGGCGTGAAAATCGTCTACGAGGAATGCGAAACCGCTTATGCGACGGACAAGGGCGTGGAATGCTATGAACGCCTGAAGGCCAAGCATGGCGGCGCATCGGGCTTCGATACGCAGTCCACCGGCATCACTTTCGCCCTGACCGATAAGGCGATCGTCGATGGCGTCTCCATTGAAACGGTCGGCTATGGTCTGTCGCAGTCCGCCGATGGATCCGTGTTCAAGTGGAACTTCCCCTTGCTGGGCACCTACTGGACGGCGGCCGACGTCATGATCCAGGACATCGCAAAGAAAGTCGGCGGCGAGGACAAGCTCAAGGGCAAGAAGATCGCACTGGTCTATCACGATTCGCCCTACGGCAAGGAGCCAATCGTCCTGCTCCAGTCGCGCGCCAAGGCCAATGGATTCGAACTGCTGCTGTATCCGGTGACCGCGCCGGGAGTCGAACAGAAGTCCACCTGGCTGCAGATACGCCAGAGCCGTCCGGACTACCTGCTGCTCTGGAGCGCCGGCATCATGACGCCCACCGCCGTGCGCGAGGCACAGGCCGTGGGGTATCCGCGCGACAAGATGTATGGCATCTGGTGGGCCAGCTCTGAAACCGACCTCAATGACCTGGGGCAGGTCGCGAAAGGGTATAACGGAATCACCATACACAACAGCGCCGACCATGGCCGCGTGCACGAAGACCTGAAGAAGCATGTGTACGACAAAGGCCAGGGCTCCGACACCCAGGGCAAGTACGTGGGCAGTATCGCGCATACCCGCGGCATGATGATCTCGATGCTGCAGGTCGAAGCCATCCGTACCGCGCAGGAAAAATTCGGCAAGGGCAAGCACATGACGCCCGAACAGGTGCAATGGGGCTTCGAGAACCTGAACATCACGCAGGAACGCCTTGAGGAACTGGGCTTCGCCAAGCTGATGCGCCCGGTCAAGACCAGTTGCAGCAATCACATGGGCGACGACTGGGCGCGCATCATCCAATGGGACGGCGCGAAGTTCAACATCGTCTCCGACTGGTATCAATCCAACAAGGATTATGTCCAGCCGCTGGTGAAAGAGCTAGGCGCCAAGTACGCCGCCGAGAAGAAGCTGGAAGTTCGCAACTGCGCGGGCTGATTGTGCATCGGGCCGGCAAGGCGTCTGCGCCGGCCCGGCCCCAACCATGGCGGTCATCATGAGTACGAACGAAGCGGCTACGGCCCAAGTGCCGGACATTCTCCTGAACGTCAACGGCATCGAGGTCATCTACAACCACGTGATCCTGGTCCTGAAGGGCGTATCGCTATGCGTGCCCCAAGGCCGCATCGTGGCCTTGCTGGGCGCGAACGGCGCAGGCAAGACGACGACGCTGCGTGCGGTGTCCAATTTGTTGAGGGCCGAGCGCGGGGACGTGACCAAGGGCAGCATCGACTATCGCGGCGAACGCATCGAAAAACTCACGCCGGCCGATCTGGTCAAGCGGGGCGTGGTGCAGGTCATGGAAGGCCGCCACTGCTTCGCACACCTGACGATAGAAGAAAACCTGCTGACGGGCGCCTACACGCGATCATTGAGCCGCGGCGATCTCAACGCCGAACTGGAAAAAGTCTACCAATACTTTCCCCGGCTCAAGCAGCGGCGCGGGAGCCAGGCGGGTTATACATCGGGCGGTGAGCAGCAAATGACGGCCATCGGCCGCGCGCTGATGGCCAATCCCACCATGATATTGCTCGACGAGCCTTCCATGGGGCTGGCTCCGCAGATCGTCGAGGAAATCTTCGAGATCGTCCGCGACCTCAATGTGCGGGAGCGCGTCAGTTTTCTATTGGCCGAGCAGAACACCAATATCGCCCTTCGCTACGCCGACTATGGCTACATTCTGGAGAACGGCCGTGTAATGATGGACGGCCGGGCATCCGAACTGGCCCAGAACGAAGACGTCAAGGAGTTTTACCTGGGCGTGTCCAGCGGCGAACGCAAGAGCTTCCGAGACACCAAATTCTACCGGCGGCGCAAGCGCTGGCTGGCTTAGGGCCTGTCATGAATCCATACTATCAGGATCGCGAGGCGATCTCCCCCGAGGAACGCGAGCGCGAGCTTTTTTCCCGACTGCCGGCTCTCCTGGCCCGTGCCCGCTCCCGGGCGCCGGCCATCGCGCAGCAGTTGCAGGGCGTGGATCCGCAGGCGGCCGGCAGCCGCTCCGGCCTGGAACGCATTCCTGTCATACGCAAGAGCGAGCTGCTGCAGGCGCAGCTGGCCATGAGGCAGCAGGGCGGGCCGGCGGGGCAGCCTTCTTCAAGCCGGGTCTTCGGTGGGTTTTCCGCCATAGGGTGGGGCGACGCCCTGCGAGTCTTCGCATCGCCCGGCCCCATCTACGAGCCCGAAAGCGCCCGTCCGGACTATTGGGGGTTCGCCCGCTCGCTCTATGCGGCGGGTTTCCGCAAGGGCGATCTGGTCTACAACTGCTTCTCCTATCATTTCACGCCGGCCGGCTCGATGATGGAGACGGCGGCCCATGCCTTGGGATGCACGGTGTTTCCGGGTGGCGTGGGGCAGACGGAGCAACAGGTCCAGGCCATCGCCGATCTGGCCCCTTCCGGGTATACGGGTACGCCGAGCTTTCTCAAGATCATCCTGGAGAAAGCCGATGAGCAAGGCGTCGAGCTGCCCTCCCTCAAGCGCGCGCTGTTTTCCGGCGAGGCCTTTCCGCCATCGCTGCGCGACTGGTTCGCGGGTCGCGGAATCGACGGCTACCAGGCCTACGGCAGCGCAGACCTGGGCATGATCGCTTTCGAAACCTCTGCGCGTGAGGGCCTGGTCGTCAACGAAGACATCATCCTGGAAATCGTCCGGCCGGGCACGAGCCAGCCCGTGCCTGCCGGGGAAGTGGGCGAAGTCGTGGTCACGACGCTGAATCCCGACTACCCTTTGGTGCGCTTCGGCACGGGCGACCTGTCCGCCTTGATGGCCGGGCAGTCGCCTTGCGGCCGCAGCAATCTGCGCATCAAGGGCTGGATGGGCCGAGCCGACCAGACCACCAAGGTGCGAGGCATGTTCGTGCATCCCGGGCAGGTGGCTGGTGTGCTCAAGCGGCATCCCGAGGTCGGGCGGCTAAGGCTGGTGGTCAGCGGTTCGCCGGGCAGCGATGTCATGGTACTGAAAGTCGAACTGCCGGAACCTCGCCAGGAAGTCCTCGATCAACTGGCCGCTTCAGTCCGTGAGCTTACCAAGCTGCGCGCCGATATCGAGCCGGTCGCACCGGGCACGCTGCCCAATGATGGAAAGGTCATCGACGACATACGCCGTTACGAATGATCCCATAAGCATATGAGGTGTGGCCCCCATCGGCTTTGCAGTAAGATGCAGCGGAAATCCACGTTGTTTCTTACAGGGGAATGTTATGCGCAAGTTCAAGTACGCCTTCGGTGTAATGGCGGTGTTCGCCGTGGCGCAAGCCGCGCAGGCCGATACGCTGGACATCGTCAAAAAGCGCGGCGTCGTGCAGTGCGGAGTGACGACCGGCTTCGCCGGCTTCTCGGCGCCCGATTCGAAGGGCGAATGGCAGGGGCTGGATGTCGACGTCTGCCGCGCGGTGGCGGCGGCTGTTCTCGGTGATGCGTCCAAATTCAAGGCCGTTCCGCTCAATTCACAGCAGCGCTTCACGGCCTTGCAGTCGGGTGAGATCGACCTGCTGGCCCGCAACACCACCGTCACGCAGCAGCGCGATACGGCCTTGGGCGCGATCTCGGCGGGCGTGAACTTCTATGACGGCCAAGGCTTCCTGGTGTCCAAGTCGCTGGGGGTCAAGAGCGCGAAAGAGCTCGATGGCGCTTCGGTATGCATGCAAACCGGCACCTCCAACGAGAACACGATGGCCGACTGGGCGCGAGCCAACAAGGTTACCTACAAGCCTGTGGTCATCGAGCAGTTCAACGAGGTCGTCAATGCCTTTGCCGCGGGGCGCTGCGACGTCTTCACGACGGACGCATCCGGCCTGGCCTCCATACGTATTTCGAAGCTGTCCAATCCGGATGACTACCAAGTGCTGCCCGAGATCATTTCCAAGGAGCCTCTCGGCCCCTTCGTGCGCCAGGGGGACGATGCCTGGCTGAACGTCGTCAAATGGACGCTGCACGCGATGGTGGGCGCGGAGGAGCTGGGGGTCAGCTCCAGTAACGTGGATGAGCAGTTGAAGAGCGACAATCCGAACATCAAGCGCTTGCTGGGTGTGACGGAAGGTTCGGGCAAGAACATGGGCCTGAACGAAAAATGGGCCTACAACATCGTCAAACAGGTAGGCAACTACGGGGAAAGCTTCGAGCGCAACGTTGGCCAGGGCAGCCCGCTGAAGATCCGGCGCGGGCTGAATGCGCAATGGACCGACGGCGGGCTGATGTATGCGTTACCGATAAGGTAAGTGTTGGAGGGGGCAGACCCCAATGGCACTACCTTAAGGGTTTTGGGTTGCTTTTAGGTCACTGAACACGGCCAGCCAGTCGTATAGGGGCTTCGGGCTAGACGCCGGCGGTGCTGGCCGTTGGCCATCACTGCCTGGTTTTGTCTGCGATCCAGGGCGGCCGGGAAACTCGAACGCTCGGGCCAGTGGCCCGAAAGCGCGTTCTCGAACAGTCCCGGCCTATCCTCCCTGGATCTCAGTCAAAACCAGCGCCTGCGAAAACCGCCCTCCACCCCTATACGACTGGCTGTCCTGCATCAATGCTGACTGGGCCGCCCAAGGCCTAGGGGTCAGACCCCGCACGGGGTCTGACCCCACCATCACACCGCCACAGTCCACGCAATTGTGAGGCCTGCCAGCGGCTTATGGGGTGAGGAGGGCGACTTTCGGGCGCCCCGACAGGCTGGCCTTGGCCGGGAAGTCCTGCGTCAGCAGGACCGGCGCACGGGAGTCCGACTGCCCCATAAGCCGCTGGCAGGCCGCCTTAGATACTAAAAAGCAAATGGGGCAAGCTGTGATCGATCGAGCAGCTACCTGCGCCGCCGGTACACCAACGCAATCCGCGCAAACGCGATCTGGAGTTCGCGGGTACCCGCCTGGAAGACCACCGGCCGGCCGCGGCTGGTGAAGCAGATCAGGCGCTTCGATGCAAGCAGCGGAACGAACTTGGCGAAGCTGATGTCCTGCCAGTCGACCTCCCGGCGGCCGAGCCAGGTTTGGCGTATGCCTTCGGTGGTGATGGTGGTCACCGACACCAGCATGTAGCGGGCAAGCACCACCAGGCCGACGAAGCACAGCATGATGCTGCCTGCCACCATGGGACTGATGTTTTGCCCGACGGGCCCTGCCGCGGTGATGGCGATTTGCACGCCGATGAACACCAGGACGGCACAGGCAAGCACCTTGATCCATTTAGGCCAGGCCACGCCGCTGAGGGGCAGAGGCCCCAGTTCCTGCATCAGTTGGGCATGTTCTTCGGCGCTGGGACATTGGTGGCCCAGCAGATTCATGCGGCCGCCTTGCGGGCCGCCAGGGCCGAGCCGGCACGGCTGGACGACTTGCGCCCCAATTGGCCGGAGATCCATTGGCCGATGTCGGCGACGGCGTCGAGGTCGACCCCGGTTTCGATGCCCATGCCATGAAGCATGTACAGCACGTCTTCGGTTGCGACGTTGCCCGTGGCGCCCTTGGCGTAAGGACAGCCTCCCAGGCCGGCGACCGAGCTGTGGAAAATCGTGATGCCGGCCTGCATGGCGGCCAATATGTTGGCCAGCGCCTGGCCGTAGGTGTCATGAAAGTGGCCGGAAACGCGCGCCGGGTCGACGACTTCGGTGACCGCGCGCATGACCTCGTCCACCCGCCGTGCCGTACCCGTGCCGATGGTGTCCGCCACGTCGATTTCGTCGCAGCCCATGGCGATCAGGCGCTGGGCGACGTTGACGACGGAGGCCACAGGGGTCTCGCCCTGGTAGGGGCAGCCCAGGGCACAGCTGATGGCGCCTCGCAGGAGCACGCCCGCGGACTTTGCCGCCTGCGCGACCGGTTCGAACCGGATCAGGGATTCGTCGATGCTGCAATTGATGTTGCGCTGGGAAAAGGCTTCGCTGGCCGCGCCGAAGATGACCACTTCGTCGACGCCGGCGGCAAGCGCCGCCTCGAAGCCGCGCATATTGGGCGTGAGCGCCGAGTAGATGGTGGACGGCCTGCGCTGTATGCCTTGCATGACTTCTGTGCCGTCGGCCATTTGCGGCACCCATTTCGGCGATACGAACGAGGCGGATTCGATATTGGGAAAGCCGGCGGCGCTGAGCCGGTCGACCAGTTCGATCTTGACGGCCGTGTCGATGAACTGCTTTTCATTCTGCAGCCCGTCGCGCGGGCCGACTTCCACGATCTTTACTTTGCTGGGCAGGGACATGGGGGCGTTCGCGATGAATTCATGAGGATTGCCGGTCATCATAAAGCCTTTGACCCGCCGGCGCCACTGCGGTCCGACGCCGCTGGAAGCGGCCATCGTCATGCCGGAAAACATGTTCTGACAGTTCGAGTTCCAGCAGGCAGGCATTGAGCCGGGGCAGGTCCATGCCGCTGCGCGCCGCCAGTTGATCGATGTGTACCGGATCGTAGCCGAGCGTCTCCAGCAGCCGCGCGGCATCGCCGTCGGGCGGCGCGGATGCCGCACAGGAAGAAGAGGCATTGTTCGATGCCGGCGGCGCCTGCGTGGAGGACGCAAGGCCCGGCGCGCCCAATTCCTCGCGGATGTCCTGCCCCGATTCGACCAGCTTGGCGCCTTGTCGGATAAGGGCATGACAGCCCCGCGACAGCGGCGAATGGATGGAGCCCGGAATGGCGAAGACTTCACGCCCCATTTCCGCGGCGAGCCTTGCGGTAATGAGCGAGCCGCTTTGGCGCGCGGCCTCGACCACGAGGACGCCCCGAGACAGCCCCGCGACCAGCCGGTTCCGTTTGGGGAATTGATAAGGCAAGGCGCGGGTGCCCAGCGGAAATTCGGAGACCAGCGCGCCTTCCCCCGCAATGCGGTGGGCGAGTTCCCGATTGCGTGCCGGATAGACGATATCGATGCCGGTGCCCAGCACCGCAATGGTGCTTCCGCCACGAGCGCCTGCGGCGAGCGCGCCTTCGTGTGCGGCGGCGTCGATGCCGAGAGCGAGGCCGCTGGCGATGCTCCAGCCTTGTTCAGCAAGATAGCGGGCAAACGCCCGGGCATTGTCCGTGCCGGCCACCGTCGCGCTGCGCGCGCCCACAATGGCGATGCCCGGGCGGGATAGCAGAGACACGGCGCCATTTACGTACAGCAGCAGGGGCGGATCATGGATGTCCAGCAAAGACCTTGGATAGCCGGGGTCGGCGAGCGTCAGGATGTGGTGCTGGGGATGGTCCAGCCATTTCAGGGCGGCGTCGATGGCGCCCCGGACGTCTTCCGTGGGCGCGGCATTGAGCTGCTGGGCGAGAGGCGGGGGCAGCAGCTTCGTCAGCTGGCTGATCGAAGAGGCATAGACGTCCTGGGGTAGCCCGGCGACGGCCAACAAGCCGCGTGCTTGCGCCGGGCCGAGGCCGGGCTCGAGCGATAGCCGTATCCAGGAGGAGAGTTCGTCTGTGGGCAGGGTCAGGGGCATATCCTAGTTTGACACAAGGCCGGGTTCAGCGGGAAGCCGGCGCCTTGAATGGTCATAGTCAAAACTTTGTTTTATCATAGAGGCTTACACGAATCCCGAGATTTTCTTCATGGCTTTACTCCCCATTCTTCGCTATCCGGACACCCGCTTGCACAAGGTTGCAAAGCCGGTCCAGGTGGTCGACGACCGCATCCGCCAACTGGTGCGCGACATGGCCGAAACCATGTACGCCGCGCCGGGCGTGGGCCTTGCCGCGACCCAGGTCGACGTGCATGAGCGCGTGGTGGTCATCGACGTCTCTGAAGAAGGCAACGAGCTCATCGTGCTCATCAACCCGGAAATCATCTGGAAGAGCGATGAAAAGCAAGTCTATGAAGAAGGCTGCCTGTCGGTGCCCGGCGTCTACGACGAGGTCGAGCGCGCTGCGCGCATACGCGTTCGGGCCTTGAACGAAAAGGGCGAAACCTACGAGTTCGACGCCGAAGGCCTGCTTGCCGTCTGCGTGCAGCATGAGCTCGACCATCTGCTGGGCAAGGTCTTCGTGGAATATCTTTCCGTCCTCAAGCAAAACCGCATCAAGACGCGGCTGCGCAAGCAGGAGCGCGAAGCGCTCAGGGCTTGATCCCGCTCCCCATCCACTTTTTCATGATGGCCGGTTCGTTTCAGCGCATCGGCCTTTTTTCATTATGCGTATCGTATTTGCCGGAACCCCTGAATTCGCCCGCCTTGCGCTTGATGCCATCCTGGCGGCCGGGCACCAGGTGCCTCTGGTCCTGACCCAGCCCGACCGCCCGTCCGGACGGGGCCTGAAGCTGATGCCCAGCGCCGTGAAGCAGGGTGCGCTGGCGGCGGGCATTCCCTTTTGCCAGCCGCGCAGTCTTCGGCTCGATGGCAAGTATCCCGAAGATGCCGCTGCTGCGCGCCAGGCATTGCTCGACGCGCAGCCCGAATTGATGGTCGTGGCCGCATACGGACTCATCCTGCCCGAATGGGTGCTGAATCTTCCGGCCCGCGGCTGCTTCAATATCCATGCCAGCCTCTTGCCGCGCTGGCGTGGCGCCGCTCCCATACAGCGCGCGATCGAAGCGGGCGACGCGCAGACCGGCGTCACGATCATGCAGATGGACCAAGGCTTGGACACCGGCGACATGCTGCTGACCCGTGTCGTGCCCATCACGCCGGAGCACACTGCCGCCAGTCTGCACGATGATCTGGCGCGGGTGGGCGCGAGGGCGATTGTCGAGGCGATCGAAGCCGCCGAGGCAAACGCGTTGCATGCCGAGCCGCAACCGTCCGAGGGCGCGACATACGCCGCCAAGCTGGAAAAATCGGAATCGCCATTGGATTTTACGCTGCCGGCAGTGCAACTGGCGCGGCGCATACGCGCTTTCGATCCGGTGCCGGGCTCGACCATGCGCCTGCCCGGCCTGGCCGACCCGGTCAAGGTCTGGCGGGCGGCGGCGCTTCCCGGCAAGCCGGCGGGGCGGCCGGGCGATGTCCTGTCGGTCGGGGTCGAAGGCGTGGACATTGCGACCGGCGACGGCGTGTTGCGTCTTCTGGAACTGCAAAAGGCCGGCGGGAAGCGCCAGCCCGTGTCGGCCTTCGTGCAGGGCTGGCAAGCCGGGGGGGGCGGGGGGTCAGACCCCGTACGGGGTCTGACCCCTTGGGCAGAGTTGTTGGGGTCAGACCCCCGTACGGGGTCTGACCCCTAAACCTGCGTACCGTACAGGTCGTATTCGTCCGAGTCGGTGACGCGCACCCGCACGATATCGCCCGGCGCGAGGGTCTTGTCGGTCTCCACGAACACGCTGCCGTCGATTTCAGGCGCATCGGCGCTGGACCGGCCGATAGGGCCGTCCTCGTCGATCTCGTCGATGATCACGTCGATTTCACGGCCGATCTTCTGCGCGAGGCGCTCTGAGGAAATCCGCTGCTGATGCTCCATGAAACGGTTCCAGCGGTCTTGCTTGACTTCGTCGGGGACGTGATCGGAAAGCTCGTTGGCCTTGGCGCCTTGCACCGGTGAATACTGGAAGCAGCCGACACGGTCGAGTTGCGCTTCGGTCATCCAGTCCAGCAGGTACTGGAAGTCTTCTTCGGTTTCGCCGGGAAACCCTACGATGAACGTAGAGCGCAGGGTCAAGTCCGGACAGGCTACGCGCCAGCTTTTGATGCGTGCCAGCGTTTTGTCCTCGAAGGCGGGCCGCTTCATGGCTTTCAGGACACGAGGACTGGCATGCTGGAAAGGAATGTCCAGATAAGGCAGGATCTTGCCGTCCGCCATTAACGGGATCACTTCATCGACGTGCGGGTAAGGATACACATAATGCAAGCGCACCCACGCGCCAAAACCCGAAAGCGCTTCGCTGAGCTGCGTCATGTGGGTCTTGATGGGGCGCCCGTTCCAGAAGCCGCTTCGGAACTTGACGTCGACGCCGTAGGCGCTGGTGTCCTGCGAGATCACCAGCAGTTCCTTCACGCCTGCCTTGACCAGGCGTTCCGCCTCGCCCATGACGTCGCCTATGGGGCGGCTGACCAGGTCGCCGCGCATGGACGGGATGATACAGAAGCTGCAGCGGTGGTTGCAGCCTTCGGATATCTTCAGGTAGGCATAATGCCGCGGCGTCAGCTTGATGCCCTGCGGGGGCACCAGATCGACATACGGGTCATGTTCGATGCTGGGCGGGGCCGCCTCGTGCACGGCGCGCACGACCTGTTCATACTGCTGCGGGCCGGTGACGGCCAGCACGGCCGGATGCACTTCCCGGATGAGGTTTTCTTCCACGCCCATGCAGCCCGTCACGATGACTTTGCCGTTCTCGGCAATGGCTTCGCCGATGGCTTCCAGGGATTCGGCCTTGGCGCTGTCAATGAAGCCGCAGGTATTGACGACAACGACGTCCGCATTGTCGTAGTCCGGGGTGATGGCATAGCCTTCCGTGCGCAACTGCGTCAGGATGCGCTCGGAGTCGACCAGCGCTTTCGGGCAGCCCAGACTGACGAAGCCGACTTTTGGGGAACTCATGAATAACCTCGTGGGGGCCGTGCCCCGGAAAAGAAAAGAATTTTAACGGTTGCCGGCTCCGCCATGGCCCGGCCGCGCCCGTTTTTGATGATAAAGTCCGATTCAAAGCCACTCATACTGATTTTTGCCGTCGTGCATCTTAATTCTTCCAGGCATCGAAGCATCAGCTTATCCGACACCCTGCTGGCCAGCGCCCGCAATGTGCGCGACGTGCTGGCCGGCAGGTCGTTGTCGGACAGCCTTGCCGCAACGCCGGCCGAATTGCGGGCGTCGGCGCAGGCGGTGTCATTTCATGCCATGCGCAAATTGGGGCAGGCCCGCCATGCCAGGCGGATTCTGGTCAGCCGCACGCCGCCCAACCCGCTGTTCGATGCCTTGCTGCTGGTGTCGCTGGCACTGCTCGAAACCGCTGTGGAGCACGAGGCACAGAAGGACGAACCCGCTACGCGCCACTTGCCCGTGTATGCCGTGCACACCGTGGTCGACCAGGCCGTGACTGCGGTGTCGGCGCAACCGAAAATGCGTGCCTACAAAGCGTTGTTGAATGGAACGCTCAGGAACTACATTCGAGAGCGCGATGCCATTTTAACGCAGGCGAAGGATTCCCTCGAAGCCCGCTTCAATTTTCCGGACTGGTGGGTCAGGCGCCTGGGCAAGGCCTATCCCGAGCAATGGGAAGCCTTGCTGAAGGCGTCCGATGAGCCGGGGCCGATGACACTGCGCGTGAATGCGCGGCGGACCACCGTTCAAGGGATGCTGGACGCCCTCGATGCGTCGGGCATGCCGGCTTTTCATCGGGGCGGCGACGCCATCACATTGTGCACGCCCCGCCCGGTGCAGGACATTCCCGGCTTTGATCAGGGCTGGTTCTCCGTTCAGGATTACGCCGCGCAGCAGGCGGGCGTCCTTTTGCCCCTGACGCCGGGCATGCGCGTGCTCGATGCCTGCGCCGCTCCCGGCGGCAAGACCGCGCACTTGCTTGAACGAGCCGACCTCCGCTTGCTGGCGATCGATGCCGATGCCACCCGGCTCGGGCGCGTGCGGGAAAACCTTGCCAGGCTCGGGCTGGACCGCGGCGACGTTTCCATGAAGCAGGCCGATGCCGCCGAACTCGAATCATGGTGGGATGGCGTACCCTTCGACGCGATTCTTGCCGATGTTCCCTGCACGGCCTCCGGCGTGGTGCGCCGCCATCCCGATATCCGCTGGCTTCGCCGCGAGGCCGACATCGCAAAGACCTCGGCCCTGCAGCGCCGCATCATGGATGCACTATGGGGCGCCTTACGGCCGGGCGGCCATCTTCTGTATGCCACCTGCTCCATTTTTCCGGAAGAGTGCGAAGAGCAGGCACAGCATTTTCAGCACCGCCACGCCGATGCCCTGCGCCTGGAAGCACCCGGCCAAATGCTGCCCCTGGCCGAACGGCCCATAATGGCGCACGACGGCTTTTTTTATGCTTTGTTTGCCAAGAAAGCGTGACTCGTCAAAAATGACGATTTCACATCCGCCGATGTGTAATGATCGACCCTATCTTCCTATTGAGCGTTAATAGGCCCTGAATGCTGCGATTGCTGTTTTCCGTTTTCCTTTCCCTGGCTTTGGCAGGGGCTGCGTGCGCCGAGGTCAGCACGGAGGAGACGAGCGAGCGCGTTTTGCGTGTCGAACCGCAGGTTCGGGAGGGCAAGCTTTATATCGATGCCGATGTCCAGCTGGACGTAACGGGAGACTTGCGCAATGCCGCCGAGAAAGGCGTGCCCATTTACTTTACGGCCGATCTCAAGATCGTTTCGAAAAGATGGTGGTGGTTCGACAAGGTGGTCGTCGACGAGCAACTGACATGGCGCATCGTGTATAACGCGCTGACCAGGCAATGGCGCGTGGGTACCGGAGAGCTCTCGCTGCCCGAATCGTCACTGGACAATGCCTTGTCGCTGGTGCGGAACATTCGCGGCTGGGCGGTCGCCGACATCGGCGACCTGGAGCACGATGAGCCATACGAGGGCCGCATCCGGGTGCGTCTCGATACTTCGCTTCTAGCGCGGCCATTTCAGGTCGACGCCTTGAACAGCAGCGCATGGTCGCTTGCTACTCCATGGAAAAACTTCAATTTTTCAATCTCGGTGGCCGAGCCTCAGCGTTGATACGCTGGGGCTTGCGGGCAGCGCTGGTCGTGGCGGCGCTCAGCGCGCTGGCGCTGCTTGCCTTGCTGGTATGGTCCACGGGCAACGCGTCGCGCTATGCGCAGCAGTACGACACGCTGCTGGTGCTCAACGGGATACTTGCCGTCGCGCTGATCTTCTGGGTGCTGGCCTTGTCGGCAAGGCTGCTGCGCCAGATCCGGCGCAGGCAATTCGGCGCCAGGCTCACTGCCCGGTTCACCTTGTATTTCGCGCTGATCGGCGTGCTGCCGGGGGCGTTGATATACGTGCTCTCGGTCGAGTTCATGTCGCGGTCCATCGAGTCCTGGTTCAACGTGCGTGTCGATACGGCGCTCGAAGCGGGCTTGAACCTGGGTCGAGCGGCGCTCGATTCCCAGCTCGACGACCTGAATGCCCGCGCCAAGGAAATGTCGGCGAAGCTGGGCAATGCCAATGAAGCCGAAATGTCGCTGGTCATTTCCCGGCTGCGCGAATCCTCTGGCGTGGCCGAAGCGCTTATCTTCACCGGCAATGGGCGGCTGATCGCCTTCAGTTCTTCGGCTTACGGGCAATTGCTGCCCGATCTGCCGCCTGCGTCGGTCATCAATCAGCTGAGGGTGGCGCGCTACTATTCGGCGGCCGAGGCCGACGAGGTCGACGAAGCGGCGAAAGGCCCGGATGGGGAGGGCGCGGCGCAGGCCGGGCTGCACCTGCGCGTGGTCCTGCCCATCAACACGGTGGAGCGGTTTTCATCCTTGCTTGGCATGGCGCCCGATGCGCGTTGGCTGCAGGTGATCGAGCCCGTGCCCGAGCAGATCGCGCGCAATGCCAACCAGGTCCAGCAAGGGTTCCGGGACTACCAGGAACTGGCCCTGTCGCGCCTGGGGCTGCGCAAGCTGTACGGCATCACACTGACCCTGGCGCTCATCCTGGCGGTTTTCGCGGCCATTGTCTTTGCGCTGTCGGTGTCGCGCAGGCTCGTTCGGCCGCTGCTGTCGCTGGCTGCCGGCACCCAGGCGGTCGGCGTAGGCGATTATCGGCCCTTGCCCGAGCCGCCGGAGAAAGACGAGGTGGGACAATTGACCCGCTCTTTCAACGCCATGACGCGCCAGCTCGACGAGGCCCGGCATATGGTCGAGAACAATCGGCAGCAGCTGGAGCGGTCGAATGTCTATCTCGAGTCGGTCCTGAGCAACCTCTCTTCGGGCGTGCTGGTGTTCGATGAAATGTTCAGGGTGAGCATGTTCAACCAGGGTGCGCAAAGCATTCTGCGCACCGATCTGCGCTCGGTGAAGGGCAGGCCGCTGGAGACCGCCGATGGTGCCTTCGCGCTGTCCCAGCTCATCCGCCAGGCCTTTGCCGCCCATGCCGCCGTCGGCTCCGAGCGTCAATACTGGCAACAGCAGTTCGAGCTGGAGCTCGAGGCGGCGGACGACAACGAAAAGAAAAAACACATCGTCACCCTGTTGGCGCGGGGAACGCACTTGCGGGTCGATGGACGAGGCAACGGCTATCTGGTCGTGTTCGACGACATCAGCGAGGTGATTTCCGCCAATCGAACGGTTGCCTGGGGCGAAGTTGCGCGCAGGCTCGCGCACGAGATCAAGAATCCGCTGACGCCCATACAGCTGTCGGCCGAACGGCTTGCCATGAAGCTGGCGGGGAAGCTGAACGATAACGACGCGGCGATGCTCATGCGGTCGACCACCACCATCGTCAATCAAGTGGCTTCGCTGAAGCAGATGGTGGATGATTTCCGCGAGTATGCGCGCACGCCCCCCGCGCAGATGCAACGCATCGAAATCAATGCGTTGATTGCCGATGTGCTGGCGCTGTACGGATGGGATCCCGCGGGCGGCATGGTGCGCGACGATAGCCAGAGCGTGCATGTCGATGTCGACTTCGATCGCGACGTACCCGACATCGAGGGGGATCCCACCCAGCTGCGCCAGGTGATCCATAATTTGATGGCCAACGCGCGGGACGCGGCCTCGCAGCACCAGCCGTTGGCCGATGCCCGTATCCACGTGCAGACCAAGCTCACGCATTCGGGCACCGAGGGCGAAAGCCAGCGTTCGGGCGTGCGGCTCACGATCACGGACAATGGCTGCGGGTTCCCTTCGCAGGTGCTGGCGCGGGTTTTCGAGCCCTATGTGACGACGAAGGCGAGCGGGACAGGCCTGGGACTTGCTATAGTTAAAAAAATTATCGAAGAACACGGCGGTCGCATCGATATTTCTAACCGTCGCGAAGGGGGGGCTCGCATATCCATCCTCTTGACGCGCCTTGCCGAACCAGCGTCTTCGCTGGACGAAGAAAGGCAAGGGAACGATAATGCGGAAAAAAGGTAGGTGACGCTTTATGGCCAGAATTCTGGTTGTTGACGACGAAATTGGTATCCGTGAGCTTTTGTCCGAAATCCTTTACGACGAAGGACATTCGGTCGAACTCGCAGAGAACGCCGCGCAGGCGCGTGCGGCGCGGTTGCGGGCGCGGCCCGATCTGGTGCTGCTCGACATCTGGATGCCGGATACGGACGGTGTGAGCCTGCTCAAGGAATGGGGCTCGCAAGGCCTGCTCGATATGCCCGTCATCATGATGAGCGGGCACGCCACGGTCGATACGGCGGTCGAGGCCACGCGCATCGGCGCAGTCGACTTCCTTGAAAAACCCATCACGCTGCAGAAGCTCTTGAAGACCATTGCGGCGGCCTTGGCCAAGCCGGTCGTCACGCCCTCGCCAACCGGCGTCGCGCGGCTGCCGGAACGCCGCACCGACCATCTTCCGCCGTTGACCACCGAAGCCTTGGCGCCCGTCGCCGAGCCCGCGGCGGAACTCAATAATTCCCTGCTGGGCGGTATCTCGCTCGATCAGCCGCTGCGCGATGCGCGCGACGAATTCGAGCGGATCTACTTCGAATACCATCTGGGACGCGAAAATCACAGCATGACGCGCGTATCCGAAAGGACCGGCCTGGAACGCACTCACTTGTACCGCAAGCTCAAGCAGCTGGGCATCGACTCCTCGCGCAAGAAGCACAGTAGTTCCAACAACTGATGGCTCAACTTTTTGATCCCATTGCCTTGCGCGGGCTGGTTCTGCCGAATCGCGTCATTGTTTCTCCCATGTGTCAGTACTCGGCGCAGGACGGCAATGCCAATGAATGGCATGTCGCTCATCTCAGCAGCCTTGCCCTGGGCGGCATGGGCCTGTTGTGCCTGGAGGCCACCGCGGTGACGCCCGAAGGCAGGATCTCACCGGGCTGCCTGGGGCTTTGGTCCGACGAGAACGAAGCCGCCATGGCGAGGCTGCTGAAGGTCGTCAGGGCGGCGAGCCCGGTGAAGCTCGCCATACAGCTGGGTCATGCCGGCCGCAAGGCGTCCAGTGCGCCGCCATGGCAAGGGGGCCAGCTTCTGGCGGAGTCCGATGGCGGTTGGCAGCCCATGGGGCCGTCCGCCGTGCCGCACAAGCCCGGCGAGGCTGTGCCGACGGCAATGGATGCCGGCGACTTGTCGCGCGTCCGCGATGCTTTCGTGGCTTCGGCTCAGCGTTCCATACGGCTGGGCTTCGATGCCATCGAGCTGCACGCGGCGCACGGCTATCTATTGCATCAGTTTCTGTCGCCGGTTTCCAACCAGCGCAACGACGAATACGGGGGCAGCCTCGAAAACCGCATGCGGTTTCCGCTTGAGGTCTTCCATGCGATACGGGCTGCGGTGCCCGGCACGATACCGGTCGGTGTGCGTCTGTCGGGCACGGACTGGCTGGACGACGAGCCGGGCTGGACCATAGATCAGACGGTTGAGCTTGGCTTGCGCTTGAAGGAGAGCGGGGTCGATTGGCTGGATATTTCCAGCGGCGGCGTGTCGCCGCGCCAGAAGATCCCTGTGGGTCCCGGCTACCAGGTTCATCTGGCAGAGGCCGTCAAGAAGCAGGTGGGCGTTCCAACCATGGCCGTCGGCCTGATCACCGAGCCAATACAGGCCGAAGGCATTGTGGCAGCAGGCCAGGCGGACATGGTCGCGTTGGGGCGGGCAATGCTGTACAACCCCCGCTGGGTCTGGCATGCCGCCGCCGAGCTGGGCGCGCAGCTGGAAGCCCCGCCGCAATACTGGCGCTCGCTGCCCGCCGGCCGGAACGCCATCTTTTTGAACACGTCATTCGGCATGCGCTGAAGGGTAAGGGGTCAGACCCACGGGTCTGACCCCGCAAGCGCAGGGAATCATGGGGTCAGACCCCGTACGGGGTCTGACCCCCCCTCTGACCCCCTCACTCATTAAAGCTCGTCGGGTTTGCGCGGCCTGACGGTGGGGCGTGGGCTGTTCGCGTCGCTTGCGCGGCCTATGGACGAGGCGGAAATGCGGGTTTCACCGGCCGGCGTGCGGTGTGCGGCCGAGCGCCAGGCGTGGCCATAGGCGACTTCCAGGCTCAGGTGTATGGTGCCGTCTTGATGGCGCTGCGACTCGAGCGCCGCGAGCAGCCGTTTCATCCATTGCCTGCCGGGCAGGCCTGCCCGGCGGTCCAGGCTGGGGTTGCCGCCCAGGATGCGCATGTCGTTCAGCAGTTTTTCGGGTGTGCGATAGGTCAGAGTGATGATTTCCTGATCCATCACGGGATCCAGGAAACCGCGTCCGAGCAGCAGGTCGCCAAAGTCGTGCATATCGACGAACTGCGGCGTCTGCGTTCCCAGGCCCGCGTCTTCCACGGCGGCGCGCAGTTCTGCCAGGGAACCAGGCCCCAGGCATGAGAACATGGCCAGCGCGCCTGGCTTCAGGATGCGCCGCCACTCGGCAAGAACGTTGTGGGGTTCCGGGTGCCAGTGCAGCGCCATATTCGACCAGACCAGATCCATGCTTTCCGAGGGCTGGCCCGAGTCGGCCATGTCGGATTCCAGGAACTGGACCGGCGGCGTCGGCTTGTTGCGCAGCTTTTGCCAGAAGCCGGGCTTGGCGACATAGCGGTCCCGCGCCACGTTGAGCAAAGTCTTGCAGGCGTCCTGTCCGGAATAGTCCATATCGGGATATTGCGCGCGCAGCGGTTCGAGCGCGTGCCCGGCGCCGCAACCGGCATCCAGCACCTTTATGGGCTTGATGCGTATGTAGCTCAGGCGCTGCAGCATGCGTTGGGCGATTTCACCGTACAGAAACTGCGCCGCGTCCAGGGGGCTGCGGCGGGCGAATTGCTGGTTGACATGAGACGCGCTGACGCGCAATCGGGGAGGCTGGGACATTTATGGCTAGCGGACAATGGCGTTGAAACGGGATTCGTGCTCAGATGCGGGACCAAAGGCGTGAGGCCTGTCGGTGCGAACAGGCCTGGTGGCCGCAACGGTAGATATCATTATGGCGTATCTGAACTTCCTGCGCGAATCGGCAGCGGCGGGCGGCACGCTTCTACGGCACATGCCGCGCATGCTGTGGCGCCAGCTGCCCGCTATGGCGTCCGGCTTATGTGATCTATGCCAGGACACCTCGAAGGCGGGCCAACTCTGCGAAGACTGTCGAGCCCTGCTTCTTGCGCCCATGACGGACGGCAGTGCACGTTGCGCGGTCTGCCACCTTCGGCTGGATGGCCGCATGCATTGTCCCGACTGCCTGAACGGCGGTTTTGCTTTCGACCGCGTGATCGCCGCCTTCGATTACGCGGCACCGGGCGATCTGCTCATTCATTACTTCAAGAGCCGGGGACGATTCATGTGCGCCGGCGTTCTGGCGGGACTGCTGGCCGATGCGGTGGCGGATGCCGAGCCATGCCTTCCCGAGGCTACAATCCTGGTTTGTGTGCCGTCCAGCCGAGCCGCCGTATTGCGGCGGGGCTTCAACCCCGCCGCCGAGATCGCGCGATCTCTTTCCGGCCGATTGCGGCTCGCCTACCGTCCCGAATGGGTGGTCCGGACACGCGACGGCGAAAGCCAGACCCGCCTGAACCGGCGTGAACGCCGCCTGCATGCGCGCTCGCTGTTCCGCTGCGCGGGCGATGTCTCGGGGCTGCATGTCGCGATCGTGGACGACGTGCTCACCACGGGCAGCACGCTGCACAGCATCGCGCTTACCCTGAAGGAGGCAGGCGCGGCCTCGGTGTGCGGGCTGGTCGTGGCGCGCACGCCTTATTGATTCTTTGACGGATGGTTCATGTTTCATATCGTTCTGGTATCGCCCGAGATTCCGCCGAACACCGGCAATGTGATCCGGTTGGCCGCGAATACGGGGGCGGACCTGCATCTGGTTCGTCCTTTGGGCTTCGAGCTCGAGGACAAGAAGCTCAAGCGGGCGGGCCTGGATTATCACGAATGGGCGCGCGTCCAGGTGCATGACGACTTGCAGGCCGCCTTGAACCGCATCGGCGGGGATCCCATGCGCTGTTTCGCGATGACGACCAAAGGTTCGCGCCTGATCGGTGCAGTGCCATTGCGACCCGCCGATGTGTTCGTGTTCGGGCGGGAAACGGCCGGTCTGTCGGCGGAACAACTGGCGCTGTTTCCCGACGGACAGCGCTTGCGGCTGCCCATGATGCCCGCGCAGCGCAGCCTCAACCTGTCCAATGCGGTCGCCGTGACGGTTTATGAGGCCTGGCGGCAGGCAGGCTACCAGGGCGGCGTTTGAGTGAGCCGGGGTTGAGCCGGGGTCAGACCCCGTACGGGGTCTGGCCCCTTGAGGCGACGGATGTCGGGGTCAGACCCTGCATGGGGTCTGACCCCTTGGGTAGACGGGTGGTGGGGTCAGACCATTCGGGGTCTGACCCCCGACAAGGTCAATCCAAAGACAGGCCCAGTCGGTTGATGACTTCATCCCAGCGTTTCTTTTCATTGACCACCAGCGTGGTCAGTTCTTCGGGCGTGGAGGCCGCGGGCGTGAAATACAGTGCCGCCATCTTTGCCTTGACCTCATCGCGGTCGATGACTTTGCGGATGGCGGAATTGAGCTTCTGGACGATGTCGTCAGGCGTGCCGGCCGGAACGAAGATGGCGTCCCAGGAAATCGATTCGAAATCCTTGAAGCCTTGCTCGGCCATGGTCGGCAGGCCCGGCAGCACGTCACTGGCTTGCAGGCTGGTGATGCCCAGGACCTTCGCCTTGCCTGCCTTGACCTGGCTCATTGCAATGCCGGGCACCATGAAGCCCGCCTGGATGTCGCCTGCGAGGATGGAGGTGATGATCTGCGGGAAGCCGGTGTAGGGAATCTGTTGCAGCTTGATTCCGGCCTGGTGTTCCAGCATGGCCATTGCCAGGTGCGAGGAGCTGCCCGGACCCACGGTGCCGTAGTTCAGCTCGCCCGGCTTGCTTTTCGCCATGGCGACGAATTCCTGCGCATTAGTGGCGGGAGAGTTGGCGGGCACCACGAGCACGTTCGGGCTGGTGCCGACCAGGGTGATGGGCGCAAGGTCCTTCAAAGGGTCGTAGCCCAGTGTCTTCTTGTACAGCGTTGGGGCCGTCACCATGGGGCCGTTGATGGTGAGCAGAATGGTGTAGCCGTCCGGCTTGGCCTTGCTGGCAAAGCGGGTGCCGATGTTTCCGCCCGCGCCGGGCTTGTTGTCGACGACGATTGCCTGGCCGAGATCGGCCGACAAGGGCTCGGCGATTGCTCGCGCCAGGATGTCGGGCGAGGATCCGGCCGGGAAGGGAACGATCATCTGGATGGGGCGGTCTGGCCAGGCGGCCTGGGCGGCGGCGGACAGGGCGAACAGTCCTGCAGCGGCCAGGCCCAGGATGGACGCCCGCAAGCGGCGCGTGGAGGGAGAGCGTGACATGGGATATCCTTGTTTCAGAAAAAAGAAGACTACGCTGTAATAAAGGGGAGGGGTCAGACCCCGCATGGGGTCTGACCCCAGGTCATTCGCACGGGTGGTGAGGGGTCGGACCCCGTACGGGGTCTGACCCCAGGCCCTAGCGCGGAGCGAGCGGTGATTCGGATCGGGCAACGCGGGACAGCAGGCCGGTGACCGCCTCCTGCGGCGCGAGACCCTCGAATAATACCTGGCACACGATTTCGGTAATGGGCAAATCGACGCCATGGCGCCGGCCGAGGTCCCTGGCGGCCTGCGCGCAGCGCACCCCCTCGGCAGTCATGCCGCCGGCCAGGACCTCGTCCAGCCTGCGGCCTTGCCCGATGGCCAGCCCGACTTGCCGATTACGAGACAGAGGCCCCGTGGCTGTCAGCACCAGGTCGCCCAGGCCGGTAAGCCCGGAAAAGGTTTCCGCCTGGCCACCAAGCGCCACGCCCAGCCGCTGCATTTCTGCCAGCCCGCGCGTGATGAGGGCGGCACGCGCATTGGTGCCGAGTTCGAGGCCGTCGGCAATGCCGCAAGCGATGGCCATGATGTTCTTGAGGGCGCCGCCGACTTCCACGCCGACGATGTCCTCGCTGTTGTAGATGCGTGCGCTATTGCCATGCATGGCCGCGGTGACCGCCTGGACTGTGCGCGGTTCAAGGGTGGCGATGGTCAGGGCCACGGGCAGGCCTCTGGCGACCTCATGCGCGAATGATGGGCCCGAGAGCACACCCAGCCCGACGGCCGGCAGCGCCTTGAAGGCGGCGCGTGCGATCTCATGCGGCAGTTCGCCTGTTTCGGGCTGGAAGCCCTTGCAGGTCCAGACGATGCTCAGGCCGGCATGGGGCAGATGACGCAATGCGTCGGCCAGGCGAAGACAGGTGTCCCGCAGGCCGGCCACCGGCACGCCCAGCACGATGAGCCCATGTGTGGGGTCGGCGCAGGCATGCATCAGCGCGTGATTGAAGTCGGAGGTGGCTTCGAGCGTTTCGGGCAGGCGGATGTCTGGGAGATATCGGCTGTTGCAACGCGCGTTCTGGATGTCCAGCGCCAGCGCCGGATCGCGGGCCCAGAGTACTGCGCCGGCCTGTTTGCAGGCCAGCGCCGCGAGCGCGGTGCCCCAGCTTCCAGCGCCAATGACGGAAACGCGGACGGGGGGCGGTACGGCGCTCATGAGGCGGCTCTTGGCGTTTACTGGCGTGTTGCGCCGGGGGGCAGGATGATGCCGGAGTCCTGCTGCTGGTTCTGCTCTTCGGCGAGCTGGGCGATGCGCTGTTCGTACAGGGCCTGGAAGTTGACCTCGGCCAGATGCAGGGCCGGCAGCGAGGTGCGATTGATGGCGTCGGCCACGTTCGCGCGCAGGTAGGGGTAGAGCATGGTGGGGCAGACGATGCCGATCAGCGGGTCGAGCTGTTCGGCGGGAATGTTGGCCGCTTCGAAGATGCCTGCCTGCGTGGCCTCGACGAGATACAGGACCTTGTCCTGGATGCGCGTGGTCACGGTAGCCGTGACGGTGGCTTCGAAGATGGTCTCGGCCAGTCGCTGTCCGCCGACGTTGATCGACACCTCGACGGTGGGACCTTCCTGCTCCAGGAAGATCTCGGGAGCGTTGGGCATTTCGACCGACAAGTCCTTGATGTAAGTGCGCTGCAGGCTGAAGCTGGGATCGTTGCTGGCTTGCTGGTCGTGGCTGTTCTGGTTCTCGGCCATTTTTGTGTCCTGGTTAGAATAAGATGAAACGTGAGTGTAAGCCCGGGGCCTTTCAGCGTTGACCGGCCCCAGGGTGCGACGGACGCGGGTCAGCCGGCCAGCAAGGGCAGCAGGCCGTTGGCGCGGTCCAGTGCGGCAAGGTCGTCGAAGCCGCCGACATGGGTGTCGCCGATGTAGATCTGAGGTACGGTGCGGCGACCGGTGCGTTCCATCATGACGGCGCGCTGGCCGGGATCCAGGTCGATGCGGATCTTCTGGATTTCACTGACGCCGCGCTGCTTCAAGAGCATTTCGGCGCGTACGCAATAAGGGCACACTGCGGTGCAGTACATCGTTACGGTAGCCATGGGATTCCTTTACCGGTACAAAGAGGTCAGTTCTTTTTGGTCAGCGGCAGGCCGGCTTGCAGCCATGCGCGCAGCCCGCCTTCCAGGCTTACGGCGCCGGCGTGGCCTTGCTTGCGTAGCGCGCCCGCAACGCGCGCCGAGTCGCGGCCTTGGTCGCAGACGACGATGATGGGCTTGTCCTTGGGCAAGGCGGCCTGCTTGGCGGAGATATCCGATGCGGGCATATTGCGTGCCTGCGGTATGCTGCCGTGTTTGAACGATTCGGCGCTGCGCACATCGATGAACATGCCCTGCTGGTCGTTCGCCAGCTTGACGGCTTCGTTGACGCCTACGGTTTTCGAGCCGCCTTTCAGCAGGTTCGGCAAGGCCAGCATGACCGCCGCGGCGATGGCGATGAAGACGAGTATGAGGTTGTTCTGGTCAAGAAAAAAGTCCACGATGTATCCCGAATAGGCCCTTGGAAAATGGGCTGAATCCGGGGATTATAAAATGGACGAAGAATTTCAACTTTTAGGCGATTTTTGTCATGCATAAACTTGTTCTGATGCGCCACGGCGAAAGCCAGTGGAATCTTGAAAACCGCTTTACGGGCTGGACCGACGTCGACTTGACCGAGGGCGGGCGTGAGCAGGCGCGCCTGGCCGGCGAGCTGCTCAAGGAGAAGGGATTCGAGTTCGACCTGGCCTATTCGTCCGTTCTGAAGCGGGCCATCCGCACGTTGTGGATCGCGCTCGATGCCATGGACGCCATGTACACGCCGGTCGGACTCAGCTGGCGGCTGAACGAACGGCATTACGGCGCACTGCAAGGGCTGAACAAGGCCGAGACGGCTGCCAAGTTCGGCGATGAACAAGTACTGATCTGGCGCCGCGCCTATGCCATCGCACCCGATCCTCTGGAACTCGATGATCCGCGCCATCCCCGCTTCGACCGGCGCTATGCCAAGATCGGCGCCGACAAGCTGCCGGCCACAGAGTGCCTGAAAGACACCGTGGCGCGCGTCCTGCCTTTCTGGAATGAATCGATCGCACCCGCCGTACGCGCCGGCCGCCGTGTGCTGATCGCCGCGCACGGCAACAGCCTGCGCGCCCTGATCAAGCACCTGGACGGCATCTCCGACGACGACATCGTTCATCTGAACATCCCCACCGGCCAGCCGCTGGTCTACGAGCTGGACGACGATCTGCGCCCCATCCGCCATTATTATCTTGGCGATCCCGCCGAAATCGAAGCGGCGATGGCGGCTGTCGCCAATCAGGGCAAGGCAGGCAAATAAGCATGAGGATTGCGGCCGGCTTGCTGGTGTTCGTCCTGGGAACCGGCGTGGCCATGGCCGCGGAGCCGACGCTGGCTGAAAAGCAGGCGGCGGCGAAGAAGCAGCAGAACGAGCTGCGAGAGCAGATCGAACTGCTGCAAAAGGAAATAGACAGCCAGGAGTCTTCGCGCCGCGACGCGGCCGGCGAGCTGAAAGAATCCGAATCGGCCATCTCGGCCATCAATCGCCGGCTGGCGGAACTCTCCGAGCGCCGCCGGCACGCCGAGAGCGAACTGAAGGCCCTGGCCAGGCAGACGGAAGACCAGAAGCGTCTTTTAGCCAAACGCCAGCACGAGCTGGGCGAGCAGTTGCGCGCCCAGTACGCCAGCGGCCTCTCTCCCTGGACGGCCCTGCTCTCGGGGGATGACCCGCAGCAGATCGGCCGGGAACTGAGCTACCTGGGCTATGTCACGCAGGCGCAGGCGGCGGCGGTGCAGGCCGTGCGCGAAGCACTGGCACATCTGGATGCCTTGCAGGCAAGGACCGAGGCCGGACGCAAAGAACTGGCGCTCCTGCTTGAAGAAACATCCGAGCAGAAGGCTACTCTCGAAAAGCAGAAGGAAGAGCGAAGCAAGGTGTTGGCGCGCATCGAGTCGCGCCTTGCCGAGCAGCGCGGCCAGGCCCAGCGGCTGGCGCGCAATGACGCCCGCCTGGGCGACCTGGTCGCCGGCCTCGAGAAAGCCATCATCCGCCAGGCCGAAGAGGCACGGATCGCGGAAGAAAAACGCAAGGCGGAGGCCGCCCGGCGCGCCGCCGAGCTGGCGCGCCAGCGCGAGGCCGCGCGCAAGGCCGAAGAGGAAGCGCGCAACGCCCAGGTGCGGGCCGAGCGCGAGCGCAAGCGTCAGGAGGCGGAGACGGCCCGGCTGCAAGTGGAAAAGGCCCGGGAACAGGCCAGGCGCGCCGAGCAGGCCGAAACGGCGCGTGAACAAGCCAGCCGGCAGACCAGGACGGAACCCGCCGGCGGCTTCAAGGGCTTGCGCAAGGGGCTTCCGCATCCCGTGCAGGGCGAAGTGCTCGGCCGCTTCGGCGCGCAGAGGCCGGAAGGGGGCTTATGGCGCGGCATCGTGCTGCGGTCTCCGGAGGGAACGGCGGTGCGGGCCATCGAGGCAGGGCGAGTGGTCTATGCGAATTGGCTCAGCGGATTCGGCAACATCATGATCGTCGACCATGGCGCCAAGTTCCTGAGCGTCTATGCTTACAACCAGAGCCTGCTGAAACAGGTGGGCGACATCGTCCGTGGCGGTGACACCATTGCGACCGTGGGCGCCACCGGCGGGCAGGTCGACCCGGGTCTATACTTTGAAATTCGGCATCAGGGTACCCCTGTGAATCCCCTGCTTTGGTTAAGGCCGTAATTTCGGTACTATTTACCTGATGCCGACCGGCATCGGATTTTGTCTTTCATCAGGAACGTGCATGAGCACTCGCAGGTTACGCGGATTTGGATTGGTGGTTGCGGGCGCGCTAGGCGGCGTGCTCATCAGCCTTGGCATCACGGCAGCCGCCCAGCGGGGCGAGCCCTTGCCGCTCAAAGAGCTGCAGCAGTTCGCCAATGTCTTTGCGGCTATCAAGGCCAGCTATGTCGAGCCCGTGGCGGACGACAAGCTGATCAATGACGCCATCAAGGGCATGTTCAGCGACCTGGACCCGCATTCCACCTACCTGGACGCCGAAGCGTTCAAGGAAATGGAAGCCATCACGCAGGGCGGCTTTGGCGGTCTGGGCATTGAAATCGGCAGCGAAGACGGCATGCCCAAGGTCATTTCGCCCATCGAAGACACGCCCGCCGCCAGGGCGGGCATCCTGTCGGGCGACCTCATCACCCACATCGACGGCAAGCCCACCAAGGGCATGACGCTCAATGACGCCATCAAGCTCATGCGCGGCGAGCCCAAGACCTCCATCGTGCTGACCATCAAGCGCGAAGGGGTCGAAAAACCGCTGGTGATCACCATTGTCCGCGACCTCATCAAGGTGCGCAGCGTGCGCAGCAAAATGCTGGACAACGACATCGGCTATGTCCGTATTGCGCAATTCCAGGAAAGGACGGTCGAAGACCTAGCCCGGCAACTGAGCGAACTCGGCGGCAAGAAGCCGCTCAAAGCGCTCGTGCTCGACTTGCGCAACGACCCCGGCGGCCTGCTCGACGGCGCGATCGGCGTTTCGTCGGCCTTCCTGCCGCCCGATGTCCTGGTCGTTTCCACGAAAGGCCGCATACCGTCGTCCAACCGCGAATATTTCTCCAAGCCCGTCGGCTTCACCCGCAACCCGATCAGCGGCGAACCGGCGAACCGTGTGCGCTTGCCCGAATGGGTCAAGTCCATCCCCATGGTGGTGCTGGTGAACGTCGGTTCCGCATCGGCTTCGGAGATCGTGGCAGGGGCCCTGCAGGATCACGGCCGCGCCAAGATCCTGGGCAACCGCACGTTTGGCAAGGGTTCGGTGCAAAGCGTGCTTCCTCTCAGCGAAGACACGGGCATCAAGCTGACCACGGCACGGTATTACACGCCCAAGGGGCGCTCCATCCAGGTCACCGGCGTCGACCCGGACATCATCGTGGACGACACCGCGCAAGGCAATCTTTTCCGTCTGCCGCGCGAGGTCGACCTGCAGCGCCACTTGATCAACAGCGGCGTAATCGAAGATCCGGCCGAGGAATCCGCAGCCGACGACGGCAAGCCGCAGCCCAAGATGTTCGAGTTCGGCGGCGGCGACGACTACCAGCTGATGCAGGCCGTCAACTTCCTGGAAGGCCGGCCGGTCAAGAAGAGCGATCCGGAAATGGTCGCCAAGGCCGACAAGCCCGTCGATAAGCCGCAAGGCAATGCAAAAGGAAATTCAACCGGGGCTGAAAAAAAAACTCCAGTGAAACCCGCTGAAGCGACGGAAGTGCTGCGGTACAGGATCACGCCCCAGGGTGTGGTGCCTGTCAAGCCATGAACGACGAGCAACTGCTCAGATACGCGCGCCATGTGCTGCTGGACGAGTTCGGAATAGAAGGACAGGAGCGCGTGCTGTCCTCGCGCGTGCTGATCATCGGCGCCGGGGGACTCGGGTCTCCGGCGGCCCTGTATCTGGCTTCCGCGGGAGTCGGCCACATCGTGCTGGCCGACGACGACGATGTCGAGCTCAGCAATCTGCAGCGGCAGATTCTTCATACCACGGCGCGCGTGGGTCAAGCGAAAGCAAGATCGGGCCGGCAAGTCCTGAACGAAATCAATCCCGGCATCCGTGTCGACGCGGTGGTCGACCGTTTGATGGGCGCATCGCTGGGCGAGCAGGTGGCTCAGGCGGACTTGGTGCTGGACTGCTGCGACAACTTCGCCACGCGCCACGCCGTCAATCGAGCCTGCGTCCAGCACCGAAAGCCGCTGGTGTCGGGCGCGGCCATCCGTTTTGCGGGCCAGGTCAGCGTCTTCGATCTGCGGCGCGCCGACACGCCGTGCTATCACTGCCTGTTTCCCGAAGCCGACGATGTCGAAGAGCTGCGTTGCGCCACGACTGGCGTGCTGGGACCGCTAGTGGGCATCGTGGGCAGCATGCAGGCGGCGGAGGCGCTGAAAGTGCTTGCCGGCATGGGGGAGCCCCTGATAGGCCGCATGCTGTGCCTGGATGCCCTGGCGATGCAATGGCAGAGCATACGCTTCAAGCGGGACCCCGAGTGTCCGGTGTGTTCAACGAGGGATTGAAGGGGTCAGACCCCGTACGGGGTCTGACCCCATTACGTCGCCACGGTCCGAGCAACTGCGGGGTCAGACCCCGCATGGGGTCTGACCCCAGCCAGCCTTCCCACCGAATTCACGCGCACGTCCACGTAAAGCGCACGGCCGGCATGCAGCGCCGAGAACGGCGTTCCGGGATGGTACACATGTACGGTCCGCATGCCCGCCTGTCGTGCGCTTTTCAGGTTTCTGAGCGTGTCTTCCACCAGGACCACCCGGCGCGCGGGTACGCGCAAGCGGGCCAGCACCTGCTTCATGAGTCCGGGTGAAGGCTTGGGGCGGATGCGGCCCTGCAGCGCCATGTGCTCGATGGTCCAGATTCCGTCGAAGTGATGCAGTATGCCCAGCGTCTTCAATACCGTGCGCGCGTATTCGGTGGGTGCATTGGTCAAGAGTATCTTGTGCCCGTTCAAGCGCCGCAGCTTGCGCGCCAGGCCGTATTCGGAATGAACCAGCGAAGCGACGTCGAAGTCATGGCTAAGGTGCAGGAAAGTGCCGGCCTTGATGCCGTGATGGCGCACCATGCCGATGACGGTGGCGCCATAGCGCCTCCAGTATTCCTTGCGCAGCACGTCGGCGTCTTGCGCCGACAGCTGCAGGCTGGAAGCCACGGCACGGGACATCGCACCGTCTATGGCGCTGAAGATGCCCTTGGAGCAATCGTGCAGGGTATTGTCCAGGTCGAACAGCCAGACCGTTTTCCCGGTGTCCGCGGGCAGGGGCGGACGATGCCGGGCAACGGCATGGCGCAGCGGCCGCATGGAATCAGCTGGAAGTGATCATCGTGCCGACGCCGCGGTCGGTCAGGATTTCGAGCAGCAGGCAGTGCGGAACGCGTCCGTCGACGACGTGCACCGACGTTACGCCGTTGCGCGCCGCGTCCAGCGCGGAAGAGATCTTGGGCAGCATGCCGCCGGAAATCGTGCCGTCTTCGAAGAGCTCGTCGATGGTTTGCGCGGAAAGGCTGCGCAGCAGATTGCCGTTCTTGTCGAGCACGCCGGGCGTGTTGGTCATCATGACGAGCTTTTCGGCGCCCAGGACTTCGGCCATCTTGCCCGCGACGACATCCGCGTTGATGTTGTAGGCGCGCCCGTCTTCGCCGTATCCGATGGAGGAAATCACCGGAATGAACTGGTCGTCTTGCAAGGCCTTGACCACAGCGGGTTCGATCTGGGTGATATCGCCCACGTAGCCGATGTCCAGCCATTCGCCGGGCCTGTCCTTGTCGGCCAGCATTTTTTTCCTGGTCTGGATCATGCCGCCGTCCTTGCCGGTCAGCCCGACCGCCTTGCCGCCGGCTTCATTGATCATCATGACGATGTCCTGCTGGACCTGCCCGCCCAGCACCCACTCGACGACCTCCATGGTTTCGGCGTCGGTGACGCGCATGCCCTGGATGAATTCGCCTTCCTTGCCGATGCGCTTGAGCGCGGCGTTGATCTGCGGGCCGCCGCCGTGCACGACCACCGGGTTCAGCCCAACCAGCTTGAGCAGCACCACGTCATGCGCGAAGCTGCGCTGCAGTTCTTCTTCGATCATGGCGTTGCCGCCGTACTTGATGACTACCGTCTTGCCGTGGAACCGGCGGATGTAGGGCAGGGCCTCGGAGAGGACGTCTGCCTTGACGGTCGATGAATGCTGGGATGAATCGTTGGGTATGGTCATGACTTTTAACTGGCCAATGCCTTGTTGACGATGCTGAGGAAGGCTTCTTTATCGTAGTTGCCCAGGTAGCGCTTGATGATGTGGCCTTCCTTGTCGATCAGGAAGGCCGTCGGCGTGAGCTGCACATCGCCGAATGCCTTGGCGATATCGCCTTTCGCATCGATTGCCACCTTGAAGGGAAGCTGGCGCGTCTCGGCGTAGTTCTGCACATAGTTGGGCGGGTCGTACTGCATGGCAACCGCGATGGTGTCGAAGCCCTTGGGCGAGAGTTCGTTGTAATTCTTGATGTTGTCGGGCATTTGCGCGATGCAGGTCACGCAGCTGGTTGCCCAGAACTTGACCAGCACGACCTTGCCGCGCAGGTCTTGCGTAGTGAATTGCTCGCCCGTAAGGGTCGTGAAGGTGACGTCGGGCGCCGTCTTGGCGGATCCGGAGAACTGCCAGACTCCTGCTCCGGCCACAGCCAGGACGACGATTGCGCCAAGGAGTATCTTCTTCATTGGACTGGTATGGTTTCAGCGCCGCCCATGCTGGAGTCGGGCGTTGCGGGGGTTGCGCCGGCGGGCGGCGCTTCTTCGACCACAGCGGGCGATTCAGGCGCGGCAATGCTTTCCGGCGAGACGATCTGGAACAATTTTACTACTTTGTTGATGCCGCTTACCGAGGCGGTGGCCTTGGCGGCGCGCTGGCCTTCGGGGTCGGTCACCTTGCCGAGCAGGTAGACCACGCCTCTTTCGGTGGTGACGAGGATGGTGCGGCTGGGGACTTCCTTGGTGTTGATGAGAGTGCTGCGTACCTTGGACGTCAGCCAGGTGTCGTTCGTGCGCACGCTGACCGGCGTGACGTCGCCGACGCGCAATTCATTCACGACGCGTTTCACTTTTTCGACCTGCTTGGCGGCCTCTTCGGCCTTCTGCTTGTCTTGCGCCGTGGGGACGTCGCCGGTAAGCAGCAGCAGGCCGGCGTAGGAGGTTGCGTTGACGCGCGCCTTGTCTTCGAAGAGACGGCGCATTTCGGCAGCGGTCTTCATTTCGATGGCTTGGTCTTCGACTTGCTCGCCGGTCGTGCGCCTGTCGGTTGCGACGACGGCGGTGGTGGCCGCCGCGCCGCCCACGACCAGGGCGCCGCAGCCCGCCAGGCCGGTGAGCCCGGCCAGGGCAAGGCCGGCCAGCAGGAATCGTTGCGTGTTACGTGGTTTGCGCATTACAGGGTGTCTCCCAGGAGCAAGGCGTCGATTCCGTCGCACAGCGCATGGAGCAGGACGATGTGGACTTCCTGGATGCGCATGGTGCGATCATGGGGGACGCACAGATGGATGTCGGTTTCATGCAGGAGGCCCGCAATGTTGCCGCCGCCTTTGCCGGTGAGCGCGATGACCGACATTTCGCGATCGTGGGCGGCTTCGATGGCTTTGACGACGTTGGGCGAATTGCCGCTGGTCGAAATGGCGACCAGGATGTCGCCCGGCTGGCCCAGCGCATTGACCTGGCGCTCGAAGATGGCGTCAAAGCCATAGTCGTTGCCCACGGCCGTGAGGATGGATGTGTCGGTGTTCAGGGCGATGCCCGCGAGCGGGAGGCGGTCGCGCTCGAAGCGGCCGACGAGTTCGGCAATGAAGTGCTGCGCATCGGCGGCCGAACCGCCGTTGCCGCAGGCCAGGATCTTGGCATTGTTGGCCAAGGCGCCGAACAGCATGTCGACCGCCACGGACAGCGGTTCGGCCAGTTCGCGGGAACTGGCTTTCAAGGTGTCGATTGCATCGTCGAAATGCGATGCCATGTGGGAGGTCATATCCATGAGGAGGATTATCTCATGTTCGTATTGGAACGATGTGAAGAACGTAATACCGCCGTGGCGCCGCGCCGCGCGCTTCAGGTCTCGGTGAAAGCATTTTTGATCCATTCCAGCGCGTTTGGTTCCACGCTGACCACATCGAACCGGCAGGCGGGCATGCGTCCGCCGAAATGCCGCCGCACCAGCGTGGGCAGGAAATAGCGGGCGCAGCGCATCAGCTTGGCCTGTTTCAGGCCGTCTACGCTGCTGAAAGCGCCGCCGTAACGGGATGAACTGCGGTGCCTGACCTCGATGAATACCAGTACAGGACCGTCGCGCGCCACCAGGTCGATCTCGCCCGCCCTGCAAGCCAGGTTGCGGTCCAGGATCAGGAGCCCGTGCGTCTGCAGATGCCGCATGGCCAGCTCTTCGAAGCGGCGGCCCGTTTTTTGAGTGGGTGAATAGCGCGCTTGTGCATGGGCGTCCGGAACGGAGCCGGCCGAGGCCGGCCCGGCCGCGGTTCGCGCGGCCCTGCGGCGCCTGGCCTTGACCGCCTGTTTTTGAGCGCGAGCAGCCAGTGCGTACAGAACGGTTTCGTCTATCATGTTCTTTTGCCTTTCACTTCCGTTGAGCCAGTCTCATTGCCCAGTATGACCGAAGCCCCCGATCTTTCCGACCCCTTTCCGTCATGGAAACGTCTCGCCGAACGCGTCGACGCGCAGCATTGGCCGGCGTCGACGCTCTACGTGGTGGCCACGCCCATCGGCAATCTGGGCGACCTCAGCCTGAGGGCCTGGCAGGCATTGCGGCGCTGCGATGTGATTGCCGCCGAAGACACCCGGATCAGCCGGGCCCTGCTCGAGGCCTGGGGCGTGGAGACGCCGCTGGTCGCCGCGCATCGGCACAACGAGGCACAGGCCGCGCAAACCATTCTGGAACGCTTGGCGCAGGGCCAGCGCGTGGCGCTGGTTTCCGATGCCGGCGCGCCCGCCGTCAGTGATCCAGGAGCCCGGATCGTCCGCGCCGTACGCGAAGCAGGCTACGGGGTGACCGCCATACCCGGGGCGAGCGCCGTGATCACGGCCTTGATGGCCAGCGGTGCAACGTCGGACGAGAATCCGGCGTTCATATTCGCTGGTTTCGTTCCCCCGAAATCGGGTGCCAGGCAGAAGTGGCTGCAACGCTGGTGCGCGGTGCCGGCCCCGGTGGTGATGTTCGAGTCGCCGCATCGGCTGGCGGCTTCCATCCGCGACATGCTGGAAGTCTGCGGCGCGGAGCGAAAGCTGACCGTGGCGCGAGAACTGACCAAGCGATTCGAGCAGGTGCATACCGTGGCCCTGGGAGACGCGCTGGCCTGGCTGGAAGGGGACTCCCATCACGGGCAGGGGGAGTTCGTGCTGATCATCCACGAATCCGAATCCCGTGACACGGACGACGAGATGGATCCTGCCGCCCTGACGTTGCTGGACGCTTTGCTGGAAACGGTTTCCGTGCGGGATGCGGCCAGGATAGCCGCGAAGGTGACGGGCCTGCCCCGCGACGTGCTGTATGCACGCGCCCTGGCCAGGCAGGCGTCAGCGCAGGGCCATTGAAGACTGCAAGCCGGTTTCCTGCTGTATGCGCAAAGAAGCGTTGACGGCGGCCGTGCGCGAAGGATAAGGGCCGATGCGGACGCGATGCAGGCCGTCTCCTTCCTGGACATAGGCCTGCCGCGGCTCGAAGGGGCCGATCTGCTGGTTCAGCTTGCCGGCAAGGCTGACGGCGGTCTGGGCGGCGCTGAATGCGCCGAATTGCAGGAATACTTCGGCGCCCGGCGCCGCGTCGCGCGTTGTCGGCGGTGCGTCTGGGGACTGCAAAGAGGCCGTCATGGCACCGACGTCGTCGGTGCCGCCGGCCGTATCATGCTTGAGGGCATCCAGGGCGTTGGGGGTGGCGGGGCCGGATTGCCGTGCGATGAGTATGGGCGCATCGGGTACCGGCGCGGGTTCCAGCGGCGCCGGTGCGGGCGCAGCAGGAGCGGGTGTCTTGGTTGCCGGACGGGTGAACCGGCCGCTGCGTATGTCGTCGTTGGTGATCGCTTCCACGATGACCTGGCCGCTGCCCGGCCCGATCAGGCCGAGCTTGGCCGCCGCCACATAAGACAAGTCGATGATGCGTGCGCTATGGAAAGGCCCGCGGTCGTTGATGCGGACGATGACCGTCCGGCCCGAGCCGGCATGCGTCACGCGCGCATAGCTGGGCAGGGGCAGCGTGGGGTGCGCAGCGGTCATGCCGTACATGTCGTAGGTTTCGCCGTTGGCCGTTTTCTGGCCGTGGAACTTGCGTCCATACCAAGACGCGGTGCCTTGCTGGCGGAAGGGGCGGCCGTCGCTCACCGGAACATAACGCTTGCCAAACACCACGTAGGGCCTGAAGTTGGCCGGCGCGTGTCGCTCGACCCTGGGCTGCGCATCGGGAATCGCTTCGATGTTGGCCGGGATGTTCGAGCCGGGCCCATCGTCCTTGTAGTAGCCGCCACGCCCGCCACCCGAGCCTCCGGTGCTGGAACAGCCTGCCAGCACGGCGAACGCGAAACTCAGTAAAAAATAGACGGGTGTGCGGAAACGGGTCATGGAATATCGGGCGGCGGCTGGTTTCGGTGCCTTATCAACAGGGGTGAGTGGTCGGCAAAGCGCAGGGCGAGCTGTTCGGTGACATAGACCGAGCGGTGCTTGCCGCCCGTACAGCCGACGGCGACGGTCAGGTAGTTGCGCGTGTCCTGCATGTACAGCGGCAGCCAGCGGCGGATGAAGCCGGCGATGTCGTCGATCATGGCTTCGACGCTGCCGAACTGCGACAGCCATTCCGCCACCGGGGCGTCCCGGCCCGTGAGCGGCCTGAGATTCTGGTCATAATGGGGATTGGGCAGGCAGCGCACATCGAAGACGAGGTCGGCGTCTCCGGGGACGCCGCGCTTGTAGGCGAAAGATTCGAAGGTCAGTACGACGGGCGCGCGGTCGGCCTGAACCAGATCGCGCACCCAGGCGCGCAATTGTCCGGGGGTGAGGTCCGACGTATCAATGACGTGTTCCTGTTCCCGCAGTGGCGCGAGCAGTTCCCGTTCGGTGTCGATGCACTCCTGCAGGGAAGGGGATTTGCCGTCCTTCTGAAGCCTGTCGGTAAGAGGATGCCGCCGGCGGGATTCCGAATACCGCTGTTGCAGCGTGTGGTCGTTGGCATCCAGGAAAATGACCCGGAAAGCCATGCCCATGGCCCGCAGGCTGGTAATGACGCCGGGAAGGTCGTCCAGTTCGCCGGGAGAGCGGACATCAATGGCAACGGCGACACGCTCCAGTCCGCTTTCGCTCGTACTGGCGATGAAATCGTGCAGAAATCGCACAGGCAGATTATCGACACAGGTATAGCCCGCATCTTCGAGCAGGCGCAGGGCTACGGATTTGCCCGAGCCGGATATTCCCGTGATAAGCACAATTTTGAGCATGTCGAGAGAGGTTCCACTTGGTGGGAGGACATCCGATGGGCGGCGTGGCTCCCGAAAAACGATAGATGGCCGCGTGGCGCCGTGGGGCCGACAGGGCGTTATTCTTGCCGGCTGCTCTCCATGATGGCCAGCGCCTGGCGCTCGATGAACTCGCCCATGGTGTCGATGCCGCGGAATGTCAGGATCGTGTTGCGCACAGCGGCCTCGACGAGCACGGCCAGGTTTCTGCCCGCCGCCACCTGCAGCATGACCCGCTTGATGGGAAGGCCGAGGATTTCCTCGGTCTGGTCCTGGACGGGAAGCCGTTCGAAGGTGTCGGTATTGGAGCGCACCAGCTGAACCTTGAGCTTCAGGGTCATTTTGCGCCGGACCGAGGTTTCGCCGAAGATGGTGCGGATGTCGAGCAGGCCCAATCCACGGACTTCGAGCAGGTTCTGCAGCAGGGGCGGGCAATGCCCCTCGATGATGTGGGGAGCGGTGCGCGAGAGCTCGACCGCGTCATCGGCCACCAGGCCGTGTCCACGGGAAATGAGTTCCAGGGCGAGCTCGCTTTTGCCGAGGCCCGATTCGCCGGTGATGAGGACGCCCAGGCCCAGGACGTCCATGAAGACGCCGTGGACGGTGGTTTTCGGTGCAAGGCGCTTGCCCAGATAGATGCGCAGCAGGTCGATGACGCGCGCGGCATCCATGGGGGTGGACAGCAGCGGTATCTGCTGCTGATTGCAGAACGCCAGGACCTCTTGAGGAATGGGCTGGCCTTCTGCGATCAGGATGGCGGGCACGTTTCCCGCCAGCAGGTCCTGGAGGAATTGCTGGCGGCGGTCGGCATCGGAACGCCTGTAAAAAGAGAGCTCTTCGGATCCGAAGACTTGAATGCGGGACGGGTGTATGAGGTTGAAGTGCCCGACGAGGTCGGCACCCGATTCGCCGATATCCGGAATGAGTCTCTGGGCTGCTTCCAGGCCAGCTTCCCATGCGAATGGGATTTTTTCCGCATTGTCGCTGACGAGGTCTTGGATGGTAAGCATGCTGGAACAGGCCCCTACTAGTGTTCGCCGCCGGTCAGGAGCCGGTGTATCACCGCCGGGTCGGTTTCTGTGGACAGCGCCTGGCGGAGGCTTGGGTCGGACATCAGGCGGGCGATCTCCGCCAGAAGGTCCAGGTGCAGCTGCGTGGCGGTTTCCGGAACCAGCAAAATGAACAGCAGGCTGGCCATGCGCCCATCGGTGGCATCGAATCGCACCGGGTCGGCCAAGCGGATGAAGGCGGCGCAAGGTTCCTTCAAGTCCTTGATGCGGCCGTGGGGCACGGCGACGTGATGCCCCAATGCGGTCGAGCCCAGGCGCTCGCGGGCGATGAGGCTGTGAAAAACCGCCGTGCGGGCGATACCATGATGATTCTCGAAGAGTAGGCCCGCTTGTTCGAAGGCGCGCTTTTTGCTTGTGGCGGCAAGATCGAGCACGACATTGGACAACGGCAGGATGCGCGACATTAGGTTCATGGGGTAATTATATGAGCTTTGCCTCTTTTGTATCAAAAGGCATAACTAAGGCCCCAATCACGCAGGGCGATTGAGGCCGGATGCCATCGGCGGCAGCGAAGTTTCAAGCGGGCGTATCAGGCCTGCCGCAACCGGGCGCGATGGGAATGAGTGCTACTCGACGGCGGGTACGCTTTGCCGTTTGACGGGCTCGTGGGAGTGATCCTGAACCTTGGTTTTGTACTTGATGACCTGACGGTCGATTTTATCGGCCAAGAGATCTATGGCGGCGTAGAGGTTTTCGTCGGAAGCGGCGCAGTGTATGTCTTTGCCGCGAAGACGCATGGTGACTTCAGCCGTATGCTTGAGACGTTCGATCGAGAGTATGACCTGTGTGTCGATGACGTTGTCGAAATGGCGCGATACCCGCGACATTTTGTTGAGTACGTATTCGCGAATTGCGGGGGTTACTTCGAGGTGACGACCACTAATGCTCAGGTTCATATTGGGCTCTCCTTGCTAGAAAAAACATGATGCGCGAATGCGCGTTATTGATTTATGGCTGGGCTCCTTTTAAACGAGTTTGTCATGATTCCAGTGTATAGATTATGTGGACGAAATCAAGTGGCTGGGGTCGGGCCCTGCATAGGGTTCGACCCCTACGGGGTGCTAAATGGCCGGGGATTGAGCTAAGTCAAACGGCCGGAGGGGAGGATCCCGCAAGTGTTGGGGTCAGACCCCGTACGGGGTCTGACCCCTTGGCCGCTACATCTTGAAGTTCTTGCCCAGGTAGACCTTGCGGACGGCTTCGTTGTCGATGATTTCGTTGGGATGGCCGTCGGTCAGCACCTTGCCTTCGCTGATGATGTAGGCGCGGTCGCAGATGCCCAGGGTTTCGCGCACGTTGTGGTCGGTGATCAACACGCCGATGTTCCGGCTCTTGAGAAAATGCACGATGCGCTGGATTTCGATGACGGCGATGGGGTCGACGCCGGCGAAAGGTTCGTCGAGCAGGATGAAGCGCGGATGGGTGGCCAGGGCGCGGGCGATCTCCACCCGCCGGCGCTCGCCGCCCGACAGCGAGATGGCCGTATTGTTGCGGATGTGGCTGATCTGCAGTTCATCGATGAGGGATTCGAGGTTCTCGCCGATTTCGGCCGAGCTAAGGGTGGCGCCGACGTCGTTGGTTTGCAGTTCCAGCACCGCGCGTATGTTTTCCTCGACGGTGAGGCGCCGGAAGACCGAGGCGTCTTGAGGCAGGTAGGACAGCCCCAGCCGCGCCCGCTTGTGCATGGGCATGCTGGTGATGGGCGTGCCGTCGATTTCGATGCGTCCGGCGTCCGTGGGGACGATGCCCACGATCATGTAGAAGCTGGTGGTCTTGCCTGCGCCATTGGGGCCCAGCAGGCCCACGACTTCGCCGCTGTCGACCGATAGCGAGACGTCTTGGACGACCGTTCGCTTGCCATAGGTTTTTCGCAGGCCTGTGGCGCGCAGGCTGCCTTGTGCTGAACGGGGAGGGCGGGCCGTCGCTGGACGGCCGCCACCCGGCTTCAGCTTGTTGGAATGAAACATAAACGTCGTCTTCGGTATGCGAGGCGGATGCTATCCACCTGACGCGGATTTCTGTTTGCATGCCGCGGCGGCCGCATCGGCCTTGGCGCGCGGTTGCGCCAGGGAGCGTACACGCCCGCCCTGGGCTGCGGAGTTTGGACCGCCGTAGGCCTGATAGGTTTCCGTTTTCTGACGATATATGACGCGCTCGCCCTGGATGTTGTCGAAGGGCTTGCCACAGATGAAGCGCGTGATGACCGCCTGGCCGATCACTTCGATTTCCTCGGACTTGCCGTTGTAGACGGCGCGCAGCCCCTTGGCCTCGAGGATCTCGAACTTTTCGGGGTTTTCCTGGCGGATGAACACGAGCTTGCCGGGCTCGACCGTGGCCGTGCCATGCTGGAAGCCGTCGGCGTCTTCGCGCATGACGAGCTTGTCGGCGCGCAGGGTCATGGGGCCGCGGGTCAGGATGACATTGCCCGTGAAGACGCTTTCCTTCTTCGCGTCGTCGTAGTTGAGCGTATCGGAAAGAATGAGGGTGTCGGGTTCTTCCGCGGGAGCGGCCGGCTTGCCGCCGTTTTGCTGGGCGAGGCCAAGCGCCGGCGCGAGCATGGCGGCGGAAGCGAGCAGAAGGGCGGCGAGGAATGAGGGTCTTTGTGGATTCATGGTTTTTTTTCTGTTTGCTCGGGCGCTGTGCCGCGTCTGGAACGGGACTCTTCGCCGGAAATTTTGACGTCGGTGGACGAAAACACTTGGAGCTGCCGTGTCTTGTTATCGTAACGCATGCCCGTGCCGTTCATGACGGATTTTCCGTGCACGACCAGGGCGGGGAGATCGGTGAAGACCAGGTCCTGGTCGGGCAGCAAGGTCAGCTCGTCGCTTTTGACGTCGAGCACGGGGGTGTCCTGGCCGGGCTGGCGGCGCACATGCGCGTTGCCTTTCATGATGATGCGGTCGCCGTCCTGATCCATGACGGCGGTGTCCGACGTGCCCACGGTGATCGGCGTGCCGGGCTGCTGTCCCACGGCCCGGGCCTGAGTGATCTCGTACGAATCGTCGTCCGGATAGTGCTGCATGCGGTCGCCTTCAAGGCGATTGATGGCGTAGCCTTTCGCATCGGTGCGCACCATGGTGAACTGGGTGGCCCAGGAATCCGGCTCGTGCGTGATCCGCCTTGGCGGATCGATGGGTATGGATCGCCGGGCATAGTCGGCCGCCCACCAGGTGCCGGCGACCAGGGTGAGCAGCAGCAGGATGGCGACGATGGCTGGCGCGCGTTCTTTCATGGGCTTTACTGGATGGCGCCGCTGAGGCGGGCGGTTCCGCTGGCAAGGAAGCCGCCAAGCCGGCCCTGCGCCGCAAGGATGACGTCGCAGCAGTCGCGCACGGCGCCTGATCCGCCCGGCCGGCTGGAGACCCAATGGACGATCTGGTTGACGTAGGCGGGCGCATTGGGCACGCTGGCCGCGAAGCCAACCCGCTGCAATGCGGCCATGTCGATGATGTCGTCGCCCATATAACCTACCTCGGACAGTTCAAGGCCTTGTGCCTGAGCCAGCCGGGATATGGCCTGGCCTTTGTCGCGCACGCCCTGGAAGACAAGAGGAATGCCCAGTTCGGCGGCCCTTCGCGCCACGATGGGTCCTTCGCGCCCCGTCATCAGGGCGACGTCGACGCCGCTTTCGCGCATCAGGCGCAGGCCATGCCCGTCCAGGGCATGAAAGCCCTTCATGAGTTCGCCGTGTTCACTGTACCAGAGACGGCCGTCGGTCAACACCCCGTCGACGTCGAAAATCATGAGGCGTACTTGCCGTGCTCTTTCGATGACGGCGGGAGGCACTTTCGCAAGGATCAGCGCTTCGGCGGGATGAGTCAGTTTGGGCAGGTTCATGGTCAGATAACCTTGGCGGCGAGCAGGTCGTGCATGTGTAAAGCGCCTAATAATAGCCCGCTATCGTCCACCACCAGCATTTGGCTGAGTCGGCCGGAATCCATCAGCGCTGCCGCTTCGATGGCCAGCGCGCCGGGCGCGACCGATTTGGGGCCGCGCGTCATGCCTGCTTCGACCGTCAACGGCCGGATGTCGCCATGCCTGGCGATCAGGCGGCGAAGATCGCCGTCGGTGAAGATGCCGACGGGGCGCTGCGCGTCGTCGACGACGATGGTCATGCCCATGCCCTTGGACGACATCTCGGCCAGGGCGTCGGCGATGGGCGTGTTCGTGCGCACCAGGGGCAGAGCGGCACCGGTGCGCATGACGTCGCGCACCAGGGTCAAGAGCTTGCGCCCCAGCGCGCCGCCCGGATGGGAGCGCGCGAAATCCTCGCGGCTGAAGCCGCGGCTTTCCAGGCAGGCAACGGCGATGGCGTCGCCCAGCACCAGGGCGGCCGTGGTGCTCGCCGTGGGTGCGAGATTGAGCGGGCAGGCTTCCTGGGCCACGTGGGCATCCAGATGGAGATCGGCATTCTGGGCCAGATCGGATCGCGGGTGGCCGGTGATGGCGATGATGCGGGTGCCCATGCGCTTGGCGACGCTCAGCACCGTGAGCAGTTCGTTCGCGGCGCCCGAATATGAAATGGCCAGAACGATGTCCTGGGCGGTCAGCATGCCCAGGTCGCCGTGTATGGCTTCGGCGGCATGCATGAAAAAGGCGGGCGTGCCTGTGGAGGCCAGAGTGGCCGCAATCTTCTTGGCGATGTGTCCGGACTTGCCGATCCCGGTCACCACGACGCGGCCGTCGCAGTTCAGGATCATGTCCACGGCCAGGCTGAACGAGGCATCCAGGCGACGGTCAAGCGCTTGCAGCGCCTGGATTTCCGTGGCGAAAGTACGGTGTGCGGAAGCCAGCGCCTCGCGTGGGTCGGGGTTGGGTGGTGTTTCCATTCGCCGATTTTAATCGCATAGAAAGCGCTTATACTCAGCGCTGGGCCTTTTTTGCTTTAGTCACAAATTCCATGCATATTGATCCTGTGAGCTACGTGCGCGGCGCGATCCGTAGCGTGCCTGATTGGCCGAAACCCGGCGTCACTTTCCGCGATATTACCCCGGTGCTGCAAGATCCCCGGTCGTTCCGGGTGCTGATCGATCTGTTCGTGTACCGTTATATGCGGCAGCGCCTGGATCTCGTGGCGGGCATAGACGCTCGCGGATTCATCCTGGGTTCAGTGCTGGCCTATGAGCTGAACCTGGGATTCGTGCCCATCCGGAAGAAGGGGAAGCTGCCCTACCGGACCGTGGCCGAAGAGTATTCCCTGGAATACGGCAATGCCGCGGTCGAGATGCATACCGATGCGGTGCGTCCCGGGCAGCGCGTGCTGCTGATCGACGATCTCATCGCCACCGGCGGAACCATGGTGGCGGCGTCCAGGCTGCTGCAGCGCCTGGGTGCGAACGTGATCGAGGCCGCCGCCATCATCGACCTGCCTTATCTTGGCGGGTCGAAAGCGCTAAGGGAAACCGGCCTGCCGATTTATACCGTTTGCGATTTCAACGAAGGCTAAAGCACGAGGGGTCAGACCCCGTACGGGGTCTGACCCCATCATTCAAATCGCATGGGGTCTGACCCCATCATTCAAATCGCATGGGGTCTGACCCCATCACTCAAACCAGTACGCGCTCGATGCCGCCCGCATTGGCGTCGCGCACGTAGTTCTGCATCCAGTCCTCGCCCAGAATGTGGCGGGCCATCTCGACCACGATGTAGTCTGCCTCCATGCCGGTTTCGCCCTGGTAGCGCGACAATCCCTGCAGGCATGACGGACAGGAGGTCAGCATCTTGACTTCGCCGGCATAGCCGTCGGCGCGTATGGCCTGGGTGTTCTTGGCCAGTTCTTCCGACTTGCGGAAGCGCACTTGCGTCGAGATGTCGGGCCGTGATACGGCCAGTGTGCCGGATTCGCCGCAGCAGCGGTCGGTCTTGATGGCTTCGTCGCCCACCAGCGCCTTGACGGTCTTCATGGGGTCCTGCAGCTTCATGGGCGTATGGCAGGGGTCGTGGTACATGTAGCGCACGCCCTGCACCCCATTGATCTGTATGCCCTTTTCAAGCAGGTATTCGTGGATGTCGATCAGGCGGCAGCCGGGGAAGATCTTCTCGAACTCATAGCCGGCCAACTGGTCGTAGCAGGTGCCGCAACTGACCACGACGGTCTTGATGTCCAGGTAGTTCAGGGTGGTGGCCATGCGATGGAACAGCACCCGGTTGTCGGTGATGATTTTTTCGGCCTTGTCCGTCATGCCGTTGCCGCGTTGCGGGTAGCCGCAGCACAGATAGCCCGGGGGCAGGACGGTCTGGACGCCGGCATGCCACAGCATGGCTTGCGTGGCCAGGCCCACTTGCGAGAACAGCCGTTCGGAGCCGCAGCCGGGGAAATAGAACACGGCCTCGGTGTCCGGAGACGTGCCCGCCGGATTGCGGATGATGGGCACGTAGTCGGCGTCTTCGATGTCCAGCAGCTTGCGCGCGGTCTGCTTGGGCAGGCCGCCGGGCATTTTCTTGTTGATGAAATGGATCACCTGCTCGCGTATGGGCGCTTTGCCCTGCGTGGCCGGAGGCTGCGCAACCTGCTTGCGCGAGCTGCCCGCCAGCACGTCGTGCGCAAGCCGCTGCGCTTTGTAGCCGACGTCTATCATGGCCTTGCGGGTCGCCTTGATGACGGCGGGATCCTTGGCGTTCAGGAAGAACATGGCGGCGGTCGTGCCGGGATTGAAGGACTTCTTGCCCATGCGACGCAGCAGCGAACGCATTTCCATGGAAACGTCGCCGAAATCGATGTCGACCGGACAGGGGTTGTAGCACTTGTGGCAGACCGTGCAGTGATCGGCGACGTCTTCGAACTCTTCCCAATGCTTCAGGCTCACGCCGCGCCGGGTCTGCTCTTCGTACAGAAAGGCTTCGATGAGCAGCGAGGTCGCCAGAATCTTGTTGCGCGGCGAATACAGCAGGTTGGCGCGCGGCACGTGCGTGGCGCACACTGGCTTGCACTTGCCGCAGCGCAGACAGTCCTTGATGGCGTTCGAGATGGATCCGATCTCGCTGCGCTGCATGATGAGCGACTCGTAGCCCAGCAGGTTGAAGCTGGGGGTCCAGGCGTTGCGCAGGTCGGCGCCGGGCATGAGCTTGCCGGCGTTGAAGTGGTCGTTGGGGTCGATGCGGCGCTTGTAATCCTGGAAGGGCGCGAGCTCTTCCTCGGTCAGGAATTCGTATTTGGTGAGCCCGATGCCGTGCTCTCCCGAAATCACGCCGTCCAGGCTGCGCGCGATCTGCATGATGCGTGCCACCGCTTCGTTGGCCTCGCGCAGCATGTCGTAGTCGTCCGAATTGACCGGGATGTTGGTGTGGACGTTGCCGTCGCCCGCATGCATGTGCAGGGCCACGAAGACACGGCCCTTGAGCACGCGGTCGTGGATGGCCTGGATTTCGGCCAGGACCGCCGCGCAGTCCGCGCCCGCGAAATAGCGCTCCATCAGCGCGCGGACTTCGGTCTTCCAGGAAATGCGCAGCGTGTGGTCCTGCACGAGGTCGAAGATGCTTGCATCGGGTTGTTCACGCAGCCTTTCTTCGAGCACCGGACGCATGGACTGCAGCCCGAGCCTGCAGAGCGTCTCGATATTCTGCGCCAAAGGCAGGTCCAGGCCGTCCAGCAGCCAGCGCCAGCGCTCGCGCACGGTCCTCAGGCTTTGCAGGGCGTCGCGCGTGCGGCCCGCCAGGATCTCCTCGCGGGTGTGTTCGGCGTCGTCGTGGTCTTCGATTTTGCCGATGGGCAGGTCGCCCTGCAGGAAGGTTTCGATGTGGTCCAGCAGCCGCAGCTTGTTGCGCGTGGACAGCTCGATGTTGATGCGCTCGATGGCATCGGTGTATTCGCCCATGCGGTTCAGGGGAATCACGACGTCTTCGTTGATCTTGAAGGCATTGGTGTGCCGCGCGATCGCGGCGGTGCGTGCGCGATCGAGCCAGAAGCGCTTGCGGGCCTCGGCGCTGACCGCCACAAAGCCTTCGCCGTGGCGCGAATTGGCGATGCGCACGACTTCGCTGGCCGCCTTGGCCACCGCATCGGCGTCGTCGCCGACGATATCGCCGATCAGGACCATCTTGGGCAGGACGCCCCGCTTGCTTTTGGTGGCATAGCCTACGGCGCGCAGATAGCGTTCGTCCAGATGCTCGAGACCGGCCAGGATGGCTCCCAGCGCCTTGCCCGGGCCGTCTAGGTAGCCCTTGACCTCGACGATGGACGGTACGGCATTGCGCGCCTGGCCGAAAAACTCCATACAGACGGTGCGGGTATGCGCCGGCATCCGGTGCACGATCCAGCGGGCCGAAGTGATCAGGCCGTCGCAGCCCTCTTTCTGGACGCCGGGCAGACCTGCCAGGAACTTGTCGGTGACGTCCTTGCCCAGTCCGGTCTTGCGGAAACGCGAGCCTTCGATGACGAGCAATTCGTTGCGCAGCGGCACGGCACCCGGGGCGTGCTTGCCGTCGAACCATTTGAGTTCGAAGCGGGCTTCCTTGGCGTCGTGGATCTTGCCGAGATTGTGCTCCAGGCGCGTGACCTCGAGCCAGTTTCCTTGCGGGTCGACCATGCGCCACCAGGCAAGGTTGTCGAGCGCCGTGCCCCACAGCACCGCTTTCTTGCCGCCCGCGTTCATGGCGACGTTGCCGCCCACGCAGGACGCATCCGCCGAGGTGGGGTCCACCGCAAAAACCTGCCCGGCGGCTTCGGCCGCTTCGGCGACGCGTCGTGTGACCACGCCCGCGCCGGTCAGTATCGTATACACGGGTTCAGCGACGCCGGGCAGTTGCGTGGGCTCGGCCGGGCTCATGGCGTCGAGCTTTTCGGTATTGATGACGGCGGACCGCGCGGTGAGCGGGATGGCGCCGCCGGTATAGCCCGTGCCGCCGCCCCTCGGAATGATGGTGAGGCCCAGTTCGATACAGGCGCGGACGAGCGCCGCGATTTCGTTTTCCGTATCGGGCGTGAGCACCACGAAGGGGTATTCGACGCGCCAGTCCGTGGCATCGGTAACGTGCGATACCCGGGAAAGGCCGTCGAACTTGATGTTGTCCTTGTGCGTGATGCGGCCCAGGCGCTTGATGGCCTTCTTCCGCAACTCCGTCGTCTTGACGAACTCTTCTTCGAAGCCGGCCACGGCATAGCGCGCGGCGCCCAGCAGCTTCGCGACCTTGCCGTCGCGCTCGGTGCTGCTCGTGTCGCGGCGCTGGTCCACTTCGTTCAGGCGGTGATTGAGCGCCTGAATGAGTTGTTGCCTGCGCTTCGGGTTGTGCAGCAAGTCGTCCTGCAGATAGGGGTTGCGCTGTACCACCCAGATATCGCCCAGCACTTCGAAGAGCATCCGCGCGGACCGGCCGGTGCGCCGCTCGCCCCGCAGCTCGGACAGCATCTGCCAGGCTTCATCGCCAAGCAGGCGAAGCACGATTTCGCGGTCGGAGTAGGAGGTGTAGTTGTATGGGATCTCGCGCAGGCGCGGTGTGGTGGCAAGCGGTGCCTGGGCGGCAAGCAGATGACTGGCTACGGGGGCGTTCATGACAGGAAAAAAGGATGGCCCTTAAAGACACAGTGTAAGGGATTACGTTGAGTTTAAACCAGAACGCGTGCCCCGCCTTCAGTGATTGCCGGGAAAGAACCACAGCAAGGCGCTGGTCATGCCCGCATAGCGCAGGAACTTGCCGATGGCCATGTACATCACCGAAGGCCAGAAGGGCAGCTTCAGCCAGCCCGCCACCGCGCACAGCGGGTCGCCCAGCAGAGGCATCCAGGAGAACAGCAGCGCACGCGGGCCGAGCCGGTGCAGCCAGTAGCTGATGTAGTCGTGCCAGCGGCCGCCGGCCTTGTTCCTGATCTTGTGTGGATGTGTCTCGCGCCAGTTTTCATAGGCCTTTTCCGCGCCCAGCCCCATGCCGTAGCTGATTGCGCCTCCTATCGTGTTCCCCGCCGTGGCCACGGCGATGGCGGCCCAGAACATGTCGGGCGCCATCTTCAGATATCCGAAGACGGCCGGCTCGGATCCCAGGGGCAGTAGGGTCGCCGACACGAGGCTCACCACGAAGATGGCGCTCAGGCCCACGCTGGGCAGGGCCAGGGTGAGCAGCAGCCAGTGTATCGAGTGTTGCAGCCAAGCTTCCATAACATGTCATCGCGATGCGGTGGCGCTAGTTTATCGCCGAAACGGCAATGGCCAGGGGATCGCGCTATGGTATCCTTTTGCTACAACTTTGCCGTATTTTCCGCCCTCGCATCACCGCACTCTCCTCTCATGTCGACTGACTATCTAAAGCGCATCCTGACGTCCAAGGTTTATGACGTGGCCGTCGAGACCCCTCTTGATTTCGCCCCCCAGGTTTCCGCTCGTATCCATAACAACGTCTACCTCAAGCGCGAAGACACGCAGGCCGTCTTCAGCTTCAAGTTGCGGGGCGCCTACAACAAGATGGCAAACCTGAGCCCGACCGAGCTCAAGCGCGGCGTGATCGCGGCCTCGGCCGGCAATCATGCGCAAGGCGTCGCCATGTCGGCGCGTCGGCTGGGATGCCGGGCCGTCATCGTCATGCCGATCACGACCCCGCAGGTCAAGATCGACGCCGTGCGCGGCTTTGGCGGCGAGGTCGTGCTGGCCGGAGAAAGCTTCTCCGACGCCTACGAGCACGCCAAGGAGCTGGAGAAGAAAGAGAAGCTCACCTTCGTCCATCCGTTCGACGACCCCGACGTCATTGCCGGGCAGGGCACGATAGGCATGGAGATCCTGCGCCAGCATCCTGGTCCCATCGACGCCATCTTCGTGGCGATCGGCGGCGGCGGGCTGATCGGGGGCGTGTCCGCCTATGTCAAGCAGCTGCGGCCCGACATCAAGGTGATCGGGGTACAAACCTTCGATTCCGACGCCATGGCGCGCAGCGTGAAAGCGGGGCGCCGGGTTACGTTGAACGACGTGGGCCTGTTCTCGGACGGCACGGCGGTCAAGCAAGTGGGGCTCGAGACCTTCAAGCTTGCGCGCGAGTTCGTCGATGACTATGTGCATGTGGACACCGACGCCATCTGCGCGGCCATCAAGGATGTCTTCCAGGATACGCGCAGCGTGCTGGAACCCGCGGGGGCGCTGGCGCTGGCGGGCGCCAAGCGCTATGCGGCGGCGAACAAATGGAAGGACAAGAACCTGGTCGTGATCGCTTGCGGCGCGAACATGAATTTCGACAGGCTGCGTTTCGTGGCTGAACGCGCCGACGTCGGCGAGGCGCGCGAAGCGCTGTTCGCCCTGACGCTGCCCGAGAAGCGGGGAAGCTTTCTGAAGCTGTGCGAGGCAGTCGGGAATCGCAGTGTCACCGAGTTCAACTATCGCATTTCAGATGCGGATCAAGCTCACGTCTACGTCGGCCTGCAAATCAGTTCCGAGGCCGAAATCGAGAAGCTGGCCGCGAACTTCCGCAAGAAGGGCTTCCCCACGCTGGACCTGACCAGCAATGAAATGGCCAAGACCCACTTGCGCTACATGGTGGGTGGGCGCTCGGCGCTGGCCGATCATGAAATGCTCTTCCGTTTCGAGTTTCCCGAGCGCCCCGGCGCGTTGATGAAGTTCCTGGGCGCAATGAGCCCGGACTGGAACATCAGCCTCTTCCACTACCGGAATCAAGGCGATGACTACGGCCGGATCCTGGTCGGCATACAAGTGCCGCCCGCGGACAAGAAGGCCTTCAAGGACTTCCTCGACGGCTTGGGCTATCCATACTGGAATGAAAGCGATAACCCCGCGTACCGGCTCTTCCTCTAGTAAAAACGGCGCGCCGTTCTCCTACCGGCCCCGCCTGGGGCTGGAGATGGAAATGGTGGTTGCCGACGCGCAGTCCGGCGCCAGCCTGCCCGTACGACGCTATTTTGAAGCGCTTGCCGCGGTGAAGCGGCGCAAGGGCGTCGACTGCGAGCCTTATTATCTCGACGGGCGTTGCGTGGGGCTGAGCACGGCTCGCGCGGATTGCGGTCTGGACAATGGCTTCAATCTGCTGGAAACCGCATTGGCACCGATAGAGGGCGGGAAGGGCGGCCTGGAGCGGCTGGCTGTTGCGGCAAATGCCGAACTGGCGGATACGCTGAGCGCCTTGCAGGTGGACGGGGCATGCGTGTTGAGCGCATCGCAGCACCCTACCTGCGGCCGCGACGCCGAGTGGTATCGACGGGTCTGCGTGTCCAGGCCCATCTATCGTGAACTGCGCGAATATCGTGGCTGGCATCATTGGGAAGGCATAGACGCCAAGGCACAGAATGGCGCCAATACGTCGGTTCCGGTCCGGGATGCGATTCGCGCATTGAACGTGGCGGTCGCGCTGGCGCCGGCCAGCATCGCCCTGTTTGCCAACAGCCCCATCGAATCGGGGCGGATCTCGGGCTACAAGGAGAACCGCATGAGGCTGTGGCCGCATGTGTTCGCTCCGGCCCGCTTTCCCGGCGACCTGTACCTGAGCCGGTATCCGGCTCGCCCTTTTCGCGATCTTGCCGACTTCTTCCACTGGATGTTCGGCCCCGGCACGGTCACACGCGGCCTGCCGCTGGAGCTTTCCGACGACTACAAGGCGGCGCCGACCGCTTTGCCGGAAGGCGACCCCTGCCTGCAAGACTTCCTGCGTGCCGCGCGCTGGCCCGCCCGGCGCATGGACAATGGGCAAGGAGTGGATCTCGTTCCGCACGCGCAGCACTTTGAGTATTCGCAGATCGGCCAGTTTCTCGATGCCAGGCTGCGCTACAAGCTGCACACGCCGCCTTCCCTTGCGGATATCTTGCGGGCCTGGGAACAGGATGGCGGCTTGGAAGCGCTGTTCGAGCAATGCGGCGCCGACGCTTACATCGAGGCCCGCGGGCCGGGCGCCGCCTTCGCAGACGCGGATTTGCTGGAAGAGGCGGGGGACGAGGCGGCACGCAGCGTGATCGCTGCGCCTTCGGCCTTGCAGGCCGGTTTGCTGGGCAACCTGGACGAGGCCTGCCGGCTGCTGCAAAACCGGACGTGGGAAGGCCTGGGCGCCCTGCGCGAACCGGCGATGCGATTCGGCCTGGCGCATGAAGGAGTCAGGAGCTTGTGCGCAGAGGTCCTGGCCATCGCACGGGACGGATTGGACGCCGGCGATCGGCGCTGGCTGGCTTATCCCGAGTTCGTGCTGGCTACCGGCCGAAGCGCCGCGGATCGCATGCTGGACACCTGGGTATCCGCCGTTGGCGGACCGGAAGCGCGGATGCGGGCGGTATTGGGCAGGCACGCGGCGCTGCATCCCGACGTCTTTGAGGGTCAGACCCGATACCGGGTCTGACCCTGGGCAAAAAGCGGCGGGGTCAGACCCGGTACGGGGTCTGACCCCATGACATCGCCGCGGTCCGCGGGGTCAGACCCCGCATGGGGTCTGACCCCTGGATACCGGCTTCAAGGCGCTTTTTCGTAGACCTCGTCGGCCGCCAGCAGGATATCGACGGGCGGATCGAAACCGATGATGCGGGCAGTGCCCAGGTTCAGCGCGATCTTGGGCGGATCCACCCACAACTGGCTCAGTTGCCGGGGCTTGGCGCCATTGAAGATCCGGGCGATGGTTTCGGCGTGGAACAATCCTACGTAGGAGACGTCCGCCTGGGCCAGGCTGAGCAATATGCCTTGCTCGACTTCCTGCGACCCCGCCATGGAGAAGCTGGGTATCTTTGCCTTTTCCAGGATGTGCGCCAAGTCTTTGATCGAGGCGCTGGTGATGCCTCGATGCAAAGTAACGTAGGCGGCGTCGACCTTGCTCGACAGCTGGCGATAGCAGTTCAGCGCGTTTTCGGTGGCGGCTTCGGTGGCGATGCTGTTCGACTGCGCATGGCAATGTTCGACCGAGAAGCCTAGCTCTTCCGCCACTTGCTCGACGGCGGCGACGGCGGCGTAGCTGCGGCCGGCATCGCTGTCTTCGTAGACGATGCCCAGCTTCTTGAAGGGCACGATCTCATGGAAGAGGCGAACCTGGCGCTGGTAGCGGTCAGGCTCGATCCGGGCATGCAGGTTGTCGCGGCCGCTGTCGGCGGCGCTGTCGGAGATCTTGGCCGCGATGGGATCGCTGGCCGAGCCCACGATGGTCGGTATGGGAGGCCCGAGCGCGCGCATGTCCTGGCCGGCCCAGGTGCCCATCGCAATGATGAGGTCGATGTCTTTCTTCTGGTCGAGGCGATGCATGATGGCCTCGCGCATGGGCGCTCGCTTGTCGGCATCGAAATCGCCGGGCTGCCACCAGGCGTCCTCGACGAATTCGAGCTGGCTGCTTCGCGCGTTCCGGCTTAGCCAGGACCATAGTTCGCGGCCCGTCATGCCGGTGGGAATGTCTTCGCTGAGCCCGAGCCATCCCAGGCGCTGCAGCCCTCCGACGATGGCGCCGAGGGTGCGCGGGTATTCACTGTATTCGCCGCTTTCGACGTAGCCCAGGCGCCAGCGGGTGCCGTCGGGCTTGCTGGTCGGCGAGGTCATGAATACCTGGGGCGGCGCGGCGGACGTGCCGCCGGCTGCCTGGGCTTGCGGCACGCCGGACAGGCCCAGGGCGAGGAGCGCGGCGGCGAAGTAGCGTGAAATCATGAAAGGGCTCTTTTGGCTGCGATGACCGTGATGTCGTCCGATTGATCGGTGTCGTGCGCGAACTCGCGCACATGCCGGATCAGCGCGTCGGTGGTGGCCTGGGCATTGGCCGGCGCCCGGTGTGCAAGAAACTCGAACAGCCGTTGTTCGCCGTACAGTTCACCGGCCGGATTGAGCGCTTCGGTGACGCCGTCGGTATAGCCTACCACCGTTTCGCCGGGTTCCAGCACGGCGGTGAAGCGCCGGTAGGGCAGGCCGTCCTGGACGCCGCAGGCAGGGCCGCTGCGCCCTTCCAGCATGCGCAGTTCACCGTTGCCTTGCAGGACGCACAAGGGTGGATGGCCCGCATTGGCCCAGGCCAGTTCGCCCGTTTCGAGGTCTATCACCGCGAGAATCAGAGTGACGAACATGAGGTTCGGGTTGTTTTCGGACAGGCGATTGTTCACGCGTTCCATCAGTTGGGCGGGGTCGGTTTCGTCTTCGGCGCAAGCCCGGACGAGCGTACGCGTGACGGCCATGAACAGGGCGGCCGGCACGCCCTTGTCGGAGACGTCGCCAATGACGAAGCAGAGCTTGCCGTTGTTGAGCAGGAAGTAGTCGTAAAGATCGCCGCCCACTTCCTTGGCCGGCAGCATGGTGGCGTAGAGGTCGACCTTGTCCAGGATGGTTCGGTCGAGCGGAACGGGAAGCAGCCCCATCTGGATGTCGTGGGCGATGCTCAATTCGCTTTGCAGGCGTTCGCGGCTCGAAGTCTCCTGCACGAGGCTGGCGATTTTTTCGCGCAGCTGTTCATCCATGAAGATGAAGGTGGAGGCCAGCCTTCCGACCTCATCCGGTTGCTTGCGCGGCAGCTGGGCGATGTGATCGGGGATGTCGGCGGCCGCGCTCAAGTCCTGTTCGGGCAGCTTGCGGGCGAAATCGCTGAGCTGTTGCAGCGGCCGCGTGATGCGCGCCGACATGGCCCATGCCACGAGCAGTGAAATGGCCAGCACGCCCAGGAAGATCGTGCCCAGCCGGAATCGCAGGACGGTGGCGGGGCGCGTCAGGTCATCGGTGGGAACCGCCGCCACGATGGTCCAGCCCAAAGGCTTGAAACGGGCGGCGCTGACTTCCCAGTCGCCTTTTTCCGACGGGCTGTCGAAAGTGAAGGTGGCGATGTCTCCGCTGGGGGGAACCTTGAGCAGCATGTCGCGCAGCGTCGACCCGCTTTCCGGCTCGCGTTCGTCGAGCAGGCCGGCATGCTCCGCCGGCAAGGGGGAGACGAGTTCGCCGTTGTCCTGAACGATGAAGGCGAAGCCCGAGTCGGCCAGGCGCAAGGTTTCCAGCGCTTCGCTGACCGCATTCTCCATTTCGGCGCGTCGAAGGTCGAACTGTTCGGAGACCTCGCGCGCGTTGTCGGTGATGGCGAAGATCCAGTCCCACGGTTCGAAATAGGAAAAATAGGCGTAGCGCAGTTCTCCCTTGCCGTCGTTGGCGCTGGAGGGCCAGCGGTAGATGGCGAAGCTTTGCCCGGTCGTGCGTGCTTCCTGGTAGGCCGAGGCGGCGAGGTCGTGGCCCTTGAAGTCCTTGAGGGCGGACAGGTTCATGCCCAGGAGCTCGCGCTTGCCGCTTGCGATGGTGATGAGGTCGTGATTGAAAATGAAGGCGTAGCGGTCTTTGTCGAGGGCCAGGCCGTTGATCCATTGCTTGGCCAGGTCCTCGGCTTCGGTCGTGGTGATCTGCCTGCGCTCCACCTGTTCGGCAAACATGTCGAGCACGGAACGCACCGTCGTGCCCAATTGAACCAGGTGGCTTCTGCCGTTGCGCACGGTGATGATCTTGTCATTGAGCAGCGCGCCCCATCGCGCCTCGCTATCGCGCACCAGCAGATTGAGTACGTTGCGCACGGCTTGTTCTTCGCTGGCGACCACGGTGCGCGTGACATTGCGCTGGGTGACCAGGAGCACCGCGACGGCGACCATCAACAAGGTGAGGCCGACAAGCAGAAATATTTTGCTGCGCAGCGAGGCAAGTCGCATAAAGGGCACCGGCTCGGTATTCATTTGCATGGGATTGTAAATTACTATTGCATATCTGCGCTGGCCTTTCCGGCACGCGGCAACGTTCGGCGACGGCTTTGCGCGCGCCGCGCGCCTTTCTCCGCACTGATTCCAGGCACATGACGATGACCGCTCTTTCCGGATCCGCAACCGCAGCCCGCAAACGCCGGCCGCTGCGCGATGTCCTTCTCGCATGCATGGTGGTGCTGCTGCTGGCGCAGGGCTTGATCGGCGCGCTCAGCCTGTCCGCGCTTAAGCATCTTGCCGCGGACAATACGGCGGAGCGCGTCGAGCGGCTCGCGCGCCGGACTTCCGCGCAGATCCAGATGGGCATGAGCCTGGGCAAGCCGTTGGCGCAATTCTTCGGGCTGAGCGCCTTGCTGGACGAACTCCGGCAGGAGGTTCCCGATTTCCGCGCAGCGGCCGTGGTGCTGGCCGACGGCACCTTGCTGGATTCGATTGGCGACCCCGCCGGGTTTCAGGACATGCTGGGTGCATGGTCCGTGCCGGCCGCGCAGCCTGCCGGAGTGTCGCGGACGGCATCGGGCGCGGTTCACAAGACAGTCGCCGGAGACGTCGTGGTCGCGGTGCCCCTCAGGCTGGCGGATGCGAGCGTGGGCGGTGCCGTGGTGCTGCAGGTTGCACCTCGGGACATGCGCCAGGCCGGCTTGATGCTGGAGAATGCCCGGGTGCTGGTGGGCATCACATTGGCCGCCGCGCTGTTGCTCGCCCTGATATTCCGGTATGCGATGCCCCTGCATGAGCTGGCGTCCGCCGGCCGCGCAAGAATGGTGTTTCCGCTGTTGATCCTGCTGCTCGCGCAGGGCGTGTACGCGGCCTACACCGTCAATACCTTCCGCAGTGTCTGGATGGACGTTACACAGGACAACACCCGGATCGTCGGCCGCGGGCTGCAGCAGGACTTGAATCGGGTCCTGGGCTATGGCGTTGCCCCCGGCTCCCTGCGCGGCGTGGAGCAGCCCATGGCGCGGCTTGCAGCGTCGTTTCCGGTGATTTCCGAACTGCGCTTGCTATCCCGGGAAGGGACGGTTTTGAACCGGGCCGATGCCCATGGGCGCCTGCCCGTCGAAGAGCCCTTGCCGGAAGGGCAGCGCCTGGCATTTCCCCTGAGCGCCGATGGGCAAGGGCCGGCGTCGGCCACGCTCGAGGTCTTCCTGGACGAAGACCGGATTTCAGATGGCGTCAGGGCGCGCATTCTCGATGCGGCGACAGTCGTCGCGGTTGCCATGGTGGCGGCGATCGAGCTGCTGCTCTTGCTTGCATTGATGATGGATCGCGCCTTCGCGGTGCCGGCGCGTAGAACGTCCGGCGATCCGCTTGGGCTGGATGACCAGAGCAAAGTGGGCGCCCTGGTGCGCCCGGTCATGTTCGGCTTCCTGTTCGCCATGGCGCTGCCGCTCAGCTTCCTGCCCATTTATGCGCGCTCCCTGCTGTCGTCGGCGGACCCGGGACAGGAAGCCGCGCTGCTCATGGCGCTGCCCATCGCGGTTGAAATGGGCTGCGGACTATTGACGGCATTGCTGGCAGGCCGGCTCGCCGACCGGCGTGGCTGGCAATGGCCGGTGCTGTCCGGACTGGCGGTATCGGTGGCGGGGAACCTGGCTTGCGCGCTTGCCGGTTCGCTGGCGGAACTCACGCTGGCGCGTGCGCTGGTGGGCCTGGGCTATGGACTCACATGGATGGGGCTGCAGGGCTTTATCGTCATACGCAGCCCGGCCGCTTACCGAGGCAGGAACATGGCGACGGTCATCGCGGGATTGTTCGCAGGCCATTTGTCCGGCGCGGCGGTGGGAGCGATGCTGGCTCAGCAGGTCGGGCCCAGCGCGGTATTCTCCGTAGGGGCCTTCCTGCTTGTCCTGCCGGCGCTGGGTGTTTTCACCCTGATGTGGCCGTACCGGCATATCGCCGGGCAGAAGGCCGCCAGCGTCGCGGCCGGCCCCATCATCCGTTCATGGTCGTCCGTGGCTCGCCTTCTGGCGACCCGCGATTTCGGGATGCTGCTCATAGGCAGCATCGTTCCGTTCTCGATTGCGCAGGTGGGTCTGCTGACCTACGCGCTGCCGCTGTACATGGAGGCCCAGGGCGGGACCGCCGCCAGTGTCGGCCGCGTCCTGATGCTTTACGGGTTCTGCGTGATCTATATCGGCCCGTGGATGGGGCGGCTCGCGGATCGCAGCGCCAACAAGAAGCATTGGATCGCGCTGGGAGGGCTGGTGGGCAGCGTGGGGTTGTTGTCGCTGTACTTCGCCACCGGCGTCTACGCGGCGGCCGTGGCGGTGGTGCTGCTTGCCCTGGCCAGCTGCCTGGCGGGCGGAGCCCAGACCGCCTACATGCTGTCGCTGAATGATGTTCAGCAATATGGCCCGGGCGGCGCCACCAGCGTGATGCGCGCCGCCGACAAGTTCGGCCAGATGCTGGGGCCGCTTGCCGTGGGGGGGCTGTTTGCCTCCATGGGCATCTCAGGCGGGCTGGCGGTGACCGGGGCGTTCTATCTGTTGGCCACGCTGGCGTTTTTCCTGGTCGCGCCAGGGGTCAGACCCGATAGGGTCTGACCCCGACCCTCTTGCCAGGGTCGGATCCCGCACAGGGTCCGACCCTGCTTCTCTTGCCGGGGTCAGACCCCGCATGGGGTCTGACCCCTCAGTATCCGGGGCACGCGCGCCGTCAGGCCGACGCACAGATGTGCGGAGATGGTGCCGGCCCATCCGGCAACGGATTCTATGTCGGGACCGCCTGGCCCCCATAGCGTCACGACATCGCCCGGCACTGCTTCGGGATGCCCGCTCAGGTCGATCGTAAGGGTGTCCATCGACACCCTGCCGACGATGGCGGCCATGCGGCCATGGATGCCGACCACGCACCGGCCCTGCACGCCGCGCGGATATCCGTCTGCATAGCCGCAGCGGACCAGACCGATGCGCATGTCCCGTTTCGCCCGGAAGATGCCGTTGTAGCCCACGCCCTGCCCGCCGCAAAGCTTTTGTGTCGCATAGATGGGGGCTTGAAAGGTCATGGCGGGACGCAGTCCGAGCGACCGGCCGGTGCGTCCATGCAAAGGACTGATGCCATAAAGGGCGATACCGCAGCGCACCCAGTCGGTTGCGCGCGCCGACACGTGGTCCGACAATACCGCGGCGGAGTTCTCCGTGCACACCGGGCCCGGCATGGCGGAAATCAGTTCGTGAAACGCCAGGCGCTCTTTCCGCAGTTGCTCGGGGTTTTCGGCGCCGGCGTAATGCTGCAGGTGGCCCAGGCCCGCAAGCCGGCCTGCCTGAACCTCGGCATGGAGTGCATGGTACGCCTTCCGGTATTCATCCGCCTGCAAGCCGGCGTGATGCAGCTCGCCGCAGTGGCGCAGCCAGACATATGGCGCTTGGAGTGGCTGCAGGCGAGAGAGCTCGGCAAGCTGGTCCGGCTGGTCGACGATCAGGTGCAGGGAATGCAGGGCGGGATCTTCCAGCGCTGAAAGGTCGCTGCCCGCGCCCATCGCCAGTATCGGCCCATTCCAACCCAGGCGCCGGCTGTGCAGCGCATCATCGAGCGTCAGCACGCCCAGCCCGTCGGCCTCACCCAGGCCCGCCAGCGCGTGCTCCAAAGCATGGCCATACGCATCGGCCTTGGCCACGGCCCAGATGCGGGGGGCGGCCTGCGGGCCGGGCGGGTCAAGCAAGCGGCGTAGTTGCCTCAGGTTGTGCACGATGGCTTGTGGGTCGATCAACGCGGCGCCGCAACGATATTCGGTCATGCTGCTAGGTCCGCTCACGGGTCCAGCCTTGCGACCATGCGCAGATGATTGCGTCCATTTTCCCGGCGGTACTGGATGTCTTGCAGATAGTGGCGCATCAGCCGCAGTCCGTGGCCGCCGATGTCGGCGTCTTCCAGGGAGGCGGCCAAGGGCGGCGCCTCTTGCCGCGTCGGGTCGAAGGCGGTTCCATTGTCGATGATATCCACCAGCAGGTCGGCGCCCCGCTGCGCCAGCACGATCCGTACTTCGGCGTCATTGGCACTTTTCGCACGGTCCTGAAAGCCATAGAGCACCACATTGGTGAGCGCCTCGTCCAGGCACAGGCCGAGCTGGAAGCCCAGACGAGGCGGCCATTGCAGTCGTTCGGCAAGCGTTTCGAGCCAGCCGAGCGCCTGCGTGACGGTGTCGGGCCCGGGGACGAGTGATAGGGAGCCTATCGTTTGCATGGCAAAGCCTTCAGGGAATCAATGATCAAAATGTAATCGAAGGTAAGAATTTTCGCCACGTTTTCCGCTTGCCACCTTGTCTGCCATGTGCCGAAGCAGGACTTGAGAAACATTGCTCAGGGCCTGGTCCAGCGCCGCTTCGAAAGCCTGATCGTCGACGTCGAGCAGGGCCGGCGCCCCGGCCGCAGGCTTGGCTTGCAGGACGAGCGCAGGCCCGCTGTAAAGGAGTTCGATGTCCAGGTTGAATTCATCGAAGCTGCCGTGGACTTCATGGATCCGGCGTTCCGGGCTGGTCTGTATGGCCTCGGCGGCTTCCAGCGCGGCGAGGGCGGCCCTGCGCACGGCATCGCGCCGCGCGTTCCATGCCGCGCCTTGGGCCTCGATGAAGGTCACGATGTCCTGCGCCGCTTCAGCCCTGGTCTTTTGCGCATCCAGGACAAGCCGGGCCCGTTGCGCCGTGCCCAGGCGAAACAGGAGATTGAGCAGAATGGCGGTCAGGCCGGCCACGATGATGCCGTTTTCCGCCAGGAACCGGAACGATTCGGGCGCCAGGTTCGCAAGGCTCGGAAGAAACATCACGCCCGTTCCTGCGATGAAAGACAGGCCCACCATGAATATGCCGCGGGAATCCATGGCGCGGGAGGCAATGAGTTCTATGCCGGACACGATGAGGTAGGCGGCGGCGTAGACTTCGACGGCTCCGATCACCGCGGTGGGCGTCAGGGTGAGCGCGAGCGACACTTGCGGAAGAAACGCGGTAAGCGCGAGCAATAGCCCTGCGGCCAGCCCGATCCAGCGGGAAGTCGAGCGGCTGATGTGGGTCAGGGCGATGTTCGCGGACGACGTCGCGCTGGGGTAGGCACCGAGCCAGGACGCCAGCAGATTGCCCAGTCCGTTGGCGCGTATGCCGCCGCCCACCATGTTCATATCGGCGCGGCGCCAGTCGGCGTCATTCATCTTGTGCAGCAGCACCACGCAGCCAAAGGTGTCCAGCTGGGTCATCAGCGCCAGCAAGGCGACGGCGATCAATACGCCCGGGTCGACGTTGAACGCCGGGGCAGGCAGGCGGGGCAGGCCGAACACCGGTGTGTGGGCGAGCTGCTCCACGCCTTCGAGTTCCCCGAGCAGGGCGGCCAGTATGACGCCGGCGATCAGGCCGGCCAGCAGGGCGAACAGCTTCACGCGCTGGCTTCCCCAGATCGACAGCCCCATGATGATGCCGAGCGTAACGAGACCGATGATGACATCGTAGACATTCATGGCGCCCGCGCTGTCCATGTCGCTCATGTGGGTCAAGGCGGGCGCGACCAGGGAGATACCCGCCACGCAAACGACGATGCCCGCCACGGACGGCGGCAGTACTGCCCTGAGACGTGGCACGATATAGCCGGCCCCGAGCGCGACCGCGCCATTCACGATGCCGACGAGCACCAGCCCTCCGAGGCCGAATTCCGCCGCGACGGTGCCCGATATGACAACCAGCAGCGGATCCGGAATGTTCACCAGCAGCGTGCCCGAGCCGAAGCGACCGCCCCATGATTGCAGGAAGGTCGAGATCGCCATGCCGAGTATGGTGGCGGTGACCATGCTGCGCGTGGCTTCGGAGTCCAGGCCGCCGATTTTTGCGGACGCCAGTACATAGGCGATGAGCGCGAGCGCGGTGGCGACATGCTGCAAGGCCAGGCCGGCCAGTGGCACGGCGGGCGGGAGCTCGTTGGATGCATAGAGGAGGTCGTGCGGCCGCTTGAATGGTGGAGTGGGCGGCAGGGTGAATCGAGAGAGCAAGGGCATGTTGGGAGACCTTGTGGTTCGTGTTCAGCGAATGACACGTCGTTTATTATATGAATTGGTAACTAAATGATAAGCGCTGCGAGGCAGGCGGTCAGCTTGGATTACACCCGAAAACGCACGCGGTGCATATCTAGGGAAAGTCTAGGGGCAGTGCCCAATGGCACTACCTTAAGCGGTTCGGGGTCAGCGATTCGGGGTCGGACCCCGTACGGGGTCTGACCCCATCACACGGCTTTCAGCGTCAACCGGCCCAGAAAATGATGATTCCGGATCTTCTTACACTGCGGCGCCTGGACGGCCGCCTCTCGCTCGCCGAGGGTACGACGGTGCCAGGCAAGGGGCAAGCCCGGGCCTGGACCCTGGCCTTTGCCGATGACGCCCGTATCGAACAGGCTTGCTTCGAGCTGCTATCGACCGATGAGCGCGAGCGGGCCGGGCGATTCGCGGCGGCGAATGCCTATCGTCATTTCGTGCAGGCGCGGGCGGCGCTGCGCTTGCTGCTGGGGCAATGCCTGGACCGCGCTCCGGAAGCGCTGGCGTTCGACTACGGCGCCTATGGCAAACCTGTCCTGAAGGAAGGCGGCCGCCTGCATTTCAACATTGCGCACTCCGGTGGCTACGCGCTGCTGGCCTTGGCGGACGGCGTCGACGTCGGAGCGGATATCGAACAATGCCGGCTTACGTCGGATATGGATGCGCTGGCGGCGATGGTGTTTTCAGCTTGCGAGCACGAGGCATGGCTGTCGCTTGCGCCGCAAGCCCGCATGCGGGCGTTTTTCGAGTCATGGACGGCCAAGGAAGCCGTCGTCAAGGCGGTGGGCCGCGGCTTGGGCCTGGGCTTGCCGGAAGTCGAGCTCGGCGCCCCCATGGAGGGGGCGCCGGACGACGAGTTCAGGATGAAAGCCGCCGGTCTGGGAGAGTGCCGGGTGTTCCGTGTGCAGGCGCCGGAAGGGTATGCGGCGGCGCTTGCTTTATGGGGCCAAGGTAGCACCATGGGGTCGGACCCCGTACGGGGTCCGACCCCTTAGACCACCCGATTCAGGATTTGGGGTCAGACCCCGTACGGGGTCTGACCCCTGCAATCGCCGCGGCCACCTCGCGCGCGCTGTCTCCCGCCAGCATCGTGACATGATCGCCGGCCACATATCGCAATTCGACAGGCTGCGCGCTGAATGCCCGCCAGCCCATATCCGGAATGGCCAGTTGCCGGTTTTCCATGTCGCCAAGATCGGCGTCGCGCGGCGCGTCGGCGCGGACCAAGGCCAGGGCGATGTCGGGATGGGCGTGGATGGGCGGCTGATAGCTCAGGTAGGCTTCGTACTGCGCGAGACTCGTCCGATGTGCGCGCGCCAGCCAATCCGCGTCGGCGGCCGGCGGCAGCAAGGCCGCGTCGTGCAGGCGGGCGGCGGCAAAGGCATAGCGGTCGGCCTGCGCCAAGGGCTGCAGATCGTCCCGGGACAGCACGGGCTGCACCCCTTGAAACCTGGCGCGGACTTCGGCCATCCGGACCAGCCACTGAGCGTGTGCGTGGTCGGGGTCGGGCTCCAGAATGGAGACTCGTTCCAGCGGCGCCGGCGTGTCGATGAGGACCACGCGCTCGGGCGTTGTGCCGGCGAATGCAAGCTGGCGCGCCATTTCGAACGCGACGAGGCCACCGAACGAGTAGCCGCCCAGCCAGCGTGGCTGTGGCATGCCCCGCTCCGCCAGCGCCCGGAGATTGCAGGCGGCCATGTCTTCGATGCTGCGCAGCGGCTCCTGGCCCTGCTCGAGGCCGGGCGCTTGTATGGCCCAGAAGGGAATCGAGGCCGGCATGGCGCGCGCCAGTTCCAGGAAGACGCTGACATCGCCCGCCACGGGATGGACGCAGACGAAAGGCGGCAGGGATGGATCAGCGGAGCGGCCTTCGCTGGACCGGTTCATGGGCACGATGGGGTTCCAGCTTTGGCCGGACGCCAGGGCTTGGGCCAGTGCCGCAACGCAGCGGTGCTCCAGCAACAGGGAGATGGGCACGCGCCGCTCCAGGCTTTCTTCCAGCCGCAGCGCCAATTGAGTGAGCCCCAGCGAATTCAGGCCCAATTGCCAGAAATCGGTATCCAGCGTGGCGCTCGGGCCGGACGCCGCGGCCGGCGCGCTGTCCAGTATGCCGGCGACGGCATCGGCGATGCAGGCTTCGAGCGTGCTGCGCGGCCGGGTGGCAAAGCGCAGCGGCAAAACAGGCGAGTTGCGTTCGCCGCCATGGGCGGGGCGCTCGTCCGGCCGTGGAAGCCGTTCCAGCGGGCTATCGGCATGTTCCGGCAGGGCGACGAGCAGTTCCGCAATCGACGCCAGCAAGGCCTCTCCGTCTTCCAGTTCGCGTCCGTCGTCGGGCTGAACCACCGACAGGGCAATGGACTCGCCCGGAATCGCAATGAAGGTCAGGTCGTATGCCGTCTTCAGCCGCGAGTGGATGGACTCGACGGTCAGCGCTTCGGCACCGCTCCAGGCGCTCGTGCCGGACGCCAGGTTCTCGACGAGGACGAGTGTATCGAAGAGGGCGCCGGCCTGCCCTTGCTTGCCCGCAATGGCCGCGACCTCGGCGGGCGCGAGATGCGCATGCTGCTGCAACTGCCCCAGCAGCGCCTGGACGTCGGCCAACAGCCGGGCGGGTGTGGCGTCCTGCGGCACACGCACGCGCACGGGAAGGTTGTTGATGAACATGCCGACGATGTTTTCCACGCCGGGTATGCTGGCGGGCCGGCCTGAAACCGTGGTGCCGAAGACGACGTCCTGTGCGCCCAGGCGGGCCGAGAGCCAGACTGCCCAGGCGAAATGCATGACCGAGGCCAGGGTCAGCCCTCGGCGCCGTGCAAAGGCGAGCAGGGCGCGGCTGGCTTCTTTGTCGAGCGTGCGGCGCTGCGTGGCGAAACCGCGCGCCACGGTCGTGGGCGGCATGAACAAAGCGCGGCGTTCGGGCAGTTCGCGCAGCATCTCGGCAAAGAAGCGGCGCCCGTCCGTCTGGTCGCTGCGTTGCAGCCAGGCGATGTAGTCGCGATAAGGGATCGGTGCGTCGAAAACGGGTGCGCGACGATTGAGATGGCTTTCATAGGCGGCACGGACCTCGCGTTCGAGCTTGCCAAGGCACCAGCCGTCGATGAGCAGGTGGTGAAAGCTGGAAACCAGATAGACGTCGTCGGGCGCAACCTGGATCAGCGTCATCCGTACCAGCGGCGCCCGCTCGAGTTCGAACCCGCGAGCCTGGTCGGCCGCCAGGAACCTCTGCAGCCGGTCCGCATCGAAGCGTGGCCAGGTTTCGGTCGACAAGGGCAGGGGGACGTCGTGATGCACCACCTGCATGGGACGGGACAGGCCGCGCCAATGGAAAGCGGTGCGCAGTACGTCGTGCCGCTCGAACACCGTCGCCCAGGCGTGCCGGAAAGCCTCGTGATCCAGAGGGCCACGGATACGCATGCAGCTTTGCTCGAAATTGACGCCCGATCCGGAGGCTGCCAGCGTATGGACGAGCATGGCTTCCTGCATCGGCGAAAGTGGATAGACGTCCTGCACGTCTTCGGCCGAGGCCAGCAGGGCCGCGAGCTCATCGCCGGGCAGGTCCACGAGGGGAAAGTCGCTTGCCGTATAGAGCGGGCGGCTTTCCCGATCGGCGAATGCCGCGATCTCTTCCAGCGCATGGGCGATGCGTTCGAGCAGGGCCGCTGCTCCGCCGGGCGGTTCGTCGCCGGCCCAGGCCAGCTTGAGTCCCCTGTCGGACAACTGCGCCAGCAAGGCGCTCTTGACGGATGGACCGAATCCGGGGGCGGTATGCATCCGTATGGCCTGTGCCGGGCTCGGCGCGGGCCAGGCAAGGCCAAGGGCGGAAGCGGGCAGGTCGAACGTCTGTCCCAGCGTGCGGTAGACGGGTGCCGTGGCGGCGACCGCCTGGCGCGCGGACTTGACGGCCTGCAGTCTTTCGGCCGGCGTTCCGGCGCCGGGGGTGGCCAGAATGGGCAGCACGCCGTCCATCTTGCCGATGAGCCGCGCCGTATCCGGTGCATCCGGCGGCAGCCGGCGTTCGGTGTCGATGGCTTCGATAAGCAGCGCGCCGCGGGCATCGAAGGACTGGACGGCGGACATCAGCGCACTCGCCAGGACGTCCAGAGGCGCAACGGCCAGCCTGGCCGGCACGTGATGATAGAGCCGTGCGCCCAGGGCGGGGTCCAGCCACTGCTCGGCAACGATAGGTAGCGTGCCGCCGGTGGCGCCGCGCTGCACGGGCAGAGACGCCCCGCGCATTTCGGCGGTTTCCAGGGCGGCCAGGCCGGGCCCGGCGGCCTGCAGGTCGGCGTGTGTTTCCAGCCAGCTCAGCCAGTCTGCATAAGCCGGCGCGTCATCCAGGGCCGGCAGGGCCGCGGCGCCGTTCGTCAGAGTCGTATGCAATTCGGTCAGCAAGAGCGCCGCGCCGGCGTAATCCGCAACGCCCGGATGCAGGGCCACGACGATCACCGGCGGCATGGCGGGCCCTCGGTCGACCAGCGTGGTGGCCAGGGTGACGCCGTGGCGGGTGTCCAGCCCGCGTCCGATGCGAGCGGCATGTTCGTCGATCCAGGCATCCAGTTTGGCATCGGGGAGGTCGGGCGCTTCCACCATGCGGATAGGCAGGCGGCCGACGTAGGCCGCGATCTCGATGTGCTTGGCCTGCCCGTCATGGACCCAGCGCAGACGCAGTGCATCGTGCCGGTCTGCCAGCCGGTGCACCGCCAGGGCAAGCTCCACCGCGCCGATCTGGTCCTCGAGGACGAGGCTGGCTATCAGGAAGGCCGACGACTTATCCGGATTGTCCGCCTCGGGCAGCAATTCCGCCGGGAAGACGCGGTCGGCGCTGCGCCGCTGCCGGGGCCGCAACGCGCCGGCCAGCTCGGCAAGGCGCTCGATGGTTTGCAACTGGAAGACGTCGGAAGGCGTAATCGGCAAGCCTGACTTGCTGGCGCGCGCAGCCATGCGTATCGCCAGGATGGAGTCCCCGCCGATGTGAAAGAAATTCTCGGTGACGCCGATGGCGTCCAGGCCAAGGAGCTCCTTCCAGAGCGCATGCAAGCTGGATTCCTCCTCGCTGCGGGGCTCGATGAGCAGCCCGGACCGGTCGTAATGGTGGTCTTCGACCGGCGGCAGTGCCTTGCGATCCACCTTGCCGTTCAGGTTCAGTTTCAGCGCGGGCGCCGTGACGTATGCATGCGGCAGCATATGCGGCGGGAGCCGGCTTTGCAGGAACTGGCGCAGCTCGGTCGGGCTGGGGCCGGGCATCCGGTCGGGCACGACATAGGCGATGATCTGTCTTTCCGCCTTGTCTTGCCGAGGCGCCGCGACATACACCGTGCGCAGGTCCGGATGGCGGCCCAGCGCGGCCGCGATCTCGTTGAGCTCGATGCGGAATCCGCGCACCTTGACCTGGTCATCGGAGCGACCGGCGAACAGCAGCGCGCCATCGGGCCGCCAGCGGCCGAAGTCGCCCGTGCGATACATGAGGCGGCCTTCGTTCAGGAAGGGGTCGGGCAGGAAAGAGGATGCCGTGCGCTGAGGGTCGCCGACGTAGCCTTGGGCGATGCCGTCGCCGCCGACGACGATTTCGCCGTTGACGCCCACCGGAAGAGGCTTGCCGCGCCGGTCCAGGACGTAAGCCGTGCTGTTGGCGATGGGCGGCCCGATGGGAATGATGGCATCTCGGGGGCCGAGATCATCGGCATCGAAGCAAGTGCTGAACGTCGTATTTTCAGTGGGGCCGTAGGCATGCAGCAGCTTAAGGCCTGAGCCGGCGCAGGCGTCGCGCACGGCGCGGACCAAGTCGGCGCTGGTGGTGTCGCCGCCCGTCATGACGGTGCGCGGTCCGGCGAAAACCGTCGGATCGATGGCGGCCATCTCGTGAAACAGCCCGGTGGTGATCCAGAAATAGCTGATTGCATGGTCGGTCAGCACGCGCCTGAGCAGGGCGATGTCCAGCATCGCGGCGCGCTCGATCACGACGGCCGTTCCGCCGTTGAGCAGCGGTCCCCAGGTCTCGACGGTCGATGCGTCGAAGGCGGGATTGGAATAGATCGCCGCCCGCGTTTGTGGGCCGAAGCGGGTGTAGTCGGTGTTGCGCACCAGCCGGATGATGGCGCGATGCGGCACGGCGACGCCTTTGGGCTCGCCGGTGGACCCCGAGGTGAACATGATGTAGGCGGTGGCGTCCGGCGTTGCCGGGTGCGCCGGCAGTTCCGGCAGGCGGGCGGCATCGGCCTCGAGCGTGGAGGCGTCGAGGACCTGTGTTTCGCCATAGTCGCCGTCGTCGCCGGCGGCGAGTATCACCGCGCGGGCACCGATGGATTTTGCCAGCCGCTGCCGATGCGCATGGGGGTGGGCCGGATCCAGCGGAACATAGACGGCGCCGGTGCGCAGTATGGCCAGCACGAGCGTCAGAAAGCGGGTGGACGGTGAAAGCACCAGCACGACGGGGTCGCCGGGGCCGATGCCGGCGCGGACGAGCGCGGTCGCCAGGCGCGCCGATGACGCGCGCAGCTGGGCATAGCTGCTGTGTTCTTCGCCCTCTTCGATGGCGGGCCGATCGGCGTATTGCAGGGCGATCTCGTCGAACAGCTGCATGACGGATTGCTCTGCGGGATAGGGCCGCGCGGTGGCGTTGAAGCGCTGGATGAGCGCGCGGCCTTCGGCTTCGCCGATGAGGGGCAGGTCGGCAACGCATTCGCCGGGAGCAAGCGCAACCGCCTGGGCCAGTGTGCCGAACCACGAAAGCAGGTTCTCGACGGTGGAGCGATCGAAAAGCGCCGGTTCGTAGCGGCACCAGAGTTCAAGGTGCTTGTCGGTCTGGCGGTAGACGAAGGAAAGATCGGATTTCGCCGCTTGTTCGGTCTGATCGTCCAGCACCCGGAAGCAAGCGCCGTCCCGGGCCGCCGGCGGAGCGGTGTCCGACTCCAGGCTTCCGAACAGGACCTGCATGAGCGGCATGGCGCCTGAACGGCGTTCTATGTCTATGGATTGAACGATGCGCTGGAACGGCACGTCGCGATGGCGCAGGGCCTCGCGGAAAGCCGAGCGCACGCCGTCCAGCAAGGCATCGTAGCGGGTGTCTGCGGTACACGGCACCCGCAAGGGAAGGGTGTCGACCAGAAGCCCCACCAATCCCGCGAGCTCGGGCCGTGTGCGTTTGGAGACCGGTACGGTGACGAGGAGGTCTTCGAGCCCGCTCCAGCGATGCAGCACCGCAAAGAAAACGGAAAGAAAGGCGATGAACGGTGTGGCGCCGCGTTGCCTGGCGGCTTCGGCGAGGGCCGTGCCGACGGCTGCGGGCAAGACGAGCCGTACACTGGCTCCGGCGCCGTGCGCGGTCTGCGCGCTGCGTGGACGGTCCAGCGGGAGTTCGAGGGGAGAAGGCGCATCATGCAGCTGTTCGCGCCAGTAGCCCAGGGCTTCGGCCAGCGCGGGCGAGTCGGGCGCGCCGAACTGCTCTTGCTCCCAATCGGCGTAGTCGGGGTATTGCAGCGGCAATTCCATCCATTCGGGATTCGAGCCGGCCCGGGCCGCATCGTAGGCCTGGACCAGATCGGCAAGAAAGACGGGCAGCGAAGAGCCATCGGCGACGGCATGATGAAACACGACAGCCAGGGCGAAAGCGCATCCGGCCGTTTCGGCGTGGTCGGGCCTGTACAAGCGGGCCCGCAGCACGGGCCCGTGCTCCAGGTCGAAGGGGCAAGCGGCCAGCGCCGACATGGCGGCGCCGAGTTCGTCTCGCCACGCCTGGGGCGTGGCGGCGGGCAGCGTCGCCGTGTCGAGCGCGATGTGCACGTCGTCGCGCACCGCCTGGCAGGGGGTGTCGTCGATGAGGGGAAAGCTGGCACGCAAGCTGTCATGTCTTTGGATGACGGCCTGGAACGCGGCGCGCAGGGCGTCTTCGTGGACGGGGCCGCTGATTTCGACCAGGAAAGGCACGGCATAGTCGGACTTGCCCGGCTGCAGCAGGTCCAGGTAACGCAACTGGCGTTGCGCGAAGGATGCCGCGGCGATGTACCCGCTGCTCATGAGCGGGTGTCCGTCGCCGCCGCCAGGTCGATGCGCGCGCGTTGCCGCTTCGGTATGGCGGGCGCCGCGGGCGCGGCCTGGCGCTCGAGCAGCCGTTCCGCCAGGTCAGACAGGCGGGGCGTTTCAAAGAGGTCGATGAGATCGATGGATGCCTTGAGCTCACGCCGCAGACGCGACACCACCTGCATGGCGTCCAGGGAGCGTCCGCCGATGGCGAAGAAGTCATCATGGCGGCCCACGCTGGCTCGAGAGAGCACGGACTGCCACACCTGGGCGATGAGCGATTCGGTTTCGCCTTGCGGTGCGGCCACGGCGGTTTCGGCCAGGCTTGGAGCGGGCAGTTGCCGGCGGTCCAGCTTGCCGGTGGGCGTGCGAGGCAGGCGATCGTGCAGCACGATGTCCTGCGGCACCATGTATGCGGGCAGGCCGCCCCGGGCGTGCGCCAGCAGCGCATCGCGGCTATCAAGCCCATGTCCGGCCACATGGGACACCAGCATGGCGTGCCGCCCGGATTGGTGGACGATGGTTGCCGCTTCCGACACGCCGGCGAAACCACGCAGGCAGGCATTGATTTCATCGAGCTCGATGCGGTAGCCGCTGATCTTCACCTGGTCGTCGGCGCGGCCCTGGAAGCGCAATTTTCCGTCGAAACCCAGGGCGACCTGATCGCCGCTGCGGTAGACGGTCTGATAAGCGGGGTCGTCTTGGAAGGGATTGGCGACGAAGCGCTCGGCGGTCAGCTCGGGCCGTCCGGCATAGCCCTTGGCGACGGCGGGGCCCGCGATGAGCAGCTCGCCGATCGTGCCGGGCGGGCAGATCCTGCCGCGGCGGTCCGCGACGTAAGTGCGCATTCCGGGTATGGGGCGGCCGATGGCGACTGGACCCGTGTCCCCCGGCCGGCAGAGCTCGTAAGTGGCCCAGACCGTGGTTTCGGTGGGCCCGTATTCATTGCAGAATCGCGTGTCCGGCAATACGGCGTAGTGCTGCTCGACCAGTTCGCGTGGGCAGGCTTCGCCGCCCACGATGGCGAGTTCCAGGCCGGCCAGTTTGTCCGGGTGGCTGCAGGACAGCATGAGCGCCCATTGCGATGGGATCATGATGGTCTGGGTGACGCCTTCCCTGGCCACGAGAGCGGCGAGGCGGTCGGGATCGTTGGCCTCGTCCGGCAGGGGCAGCACCAGCTTGCCGCCCACGGACAGCGCACCGAATATGCATGTGACGGAGCCGTCGAAGATCAGCGGGAAGGTAAGCAGCTGACTGCGGTTGGGCAGGCCCGGATGCGCCTGCTTGCGGGCATCCACGTGATAGGAAAGATTGCCATGCGTGATCGAAACGCCCTTGGGGCGACCGGTAGAGCCCGACGTGAAAAGGACATAGGCTTCATCGGAACTCGCCGGCCATGGGTGTTCGGCATGCGCAGGAAGCGGCTCCGCAAGGGCTGCCGGCATGAGGTCCCGCAGCGCGATCCCCGCTTTGCCGGCAATGGATCCGGGCTCGGCGGTGGCCATGGCGGTCAGGCCGGCTTCGGCGATCATGAAGGCCTTGCGGTCTTCGGGCGCATTGAGGTCGATGGGGACGTAGGCGGCCCCGCTCAGCATGATGCCGAGCATGGCCGCGATGGCAAGCGGGCTGCGCTCGATGTGCAGCCCCACGCGGGCGCCCGGCCGGACGCCGCCTGCCTGTAATCTGCGCGCGACGGCGCCGGCCAGCGCCAGCAGTTGGCCATAGGTGAGACGCTCTTCGCCATGGACCACGGCCGGCGCATCGGGATGCGCGGCGGCAAGGCCGGCGATGGTGGCAATGACGGAAGGGCGCGCTGCGGGAACTTGGGCGGCCGGCGCCGCATGCAGCAATGACGACGTTACGGCGGGCGGCAGCGCATCGATCTGCGTGACGGGAGTGTGTATTGCATCCGGCATGAGCGCCAGGGTGTGCGCCAGCATGTCCAGGCGCAGGGCCGCTTCTTCGGCGCTCACGTACCGCCGGTCGGCCATCAGCTGCAGGCTCAGGCCGCCATCGGCCTGCCGTTCCACCATCAGGTTGAGCGGCATGTCCGGAAGCGTGGTGTCGCCACAGTCCGTCATGGACAGCCCGCTGCCTTGCAGCGCGGCGGCTTCGTCCAGCGGATAGTTCTGAAAGCCCACGAGACTGTCGAAGGGGAGGCTGTCGGTCGGCAGCGAAAGCAGCAGGCGCAAGTCGTCCATGCCCAACGGGCCGGCGTCGCGCGCCAGGCTTGCCGCCGATTGCAAGGCGTGCATCCAGGCGCCGAGCGGCGTGGCATCGAGGCGGGCCAGGACGGGCTGGACCTGAATCTGAATGCCTACCAGTGCCGGGCCATTTCCCTGTTCAAGATGGGGAGGGCGGATGGTCTCCACCGATCCGAAGAGAACGGCGTCCTGGTTCGAAAGGCGGTCGGACACCAGGGCCCATGCCGCCTGCAGGACGGTGCTTACGGTGACCTGCGCGGCGCGCGCGAGCTCATGCAACCGGGCCGCAGGCCCAGCCTGCAGTTGGCGCACGCTGCTGTGGATGTCGGGACGGCGTGTGTCGTTCAGCGACAAGGGGCGTTGCATGGAAAGGTCGACGTCGGGCATGGCCGACAGGACCGAGCGCCAATGTTCGCGGGCGCGGTCCGGGCTGCGGGACGTTTCCCATTCGACATAGCTCCTGAACGCCGGGGCCGGCTTGAGGCCATGCGCTTGGCCGCTCGAAAGGGCTTTGTATTGTGTGAAGACTTCGTCGAGAAGAATGCCCAGGGACCAGCCGTCGACGGTCAGGTGGTGCCGGGTCCAGACGACGATATGCCGGGTGGGCGCGAGCCTGAGCAAGGCCACGCGCATGAGCGGCGGCTTCTTGATGTCGAAAGGCGTGTCGCGGTCCCGCGCCAGAAATTCTTGAAGCGCCGCTTGCCAGTTGCCGGTATCCGTCCAGTCGGATTGCGTGACGGGCAATGCCGCTTGCCGATGCACGACCTGAAAAGGCTGATCCTTCAGGTCCCAGTGAAAGCCGCTGCGCAGCGCCGTGTGGCGATCAACGGCTCCTTGCCAGGCCCGGCGGAACGCCTCGGCGTCGAGTTCGCCCTCGAGCATGGCCCACCACTGGCCCATGTACAGCGGCTGGTCAGGGTAAGTGAGACAGCGCAGCAACAGCGCCTGCTGCATGCGGGTAAGGGGATAGGCGTCTTCGATGGGGCGCAGCGCGGAACTTGCGTTCGAGGAGGGAGAGGTCATAAGCATGCGCAACCGGCTTGGCGGTGGAAATCTTGGAGAAGCAAGGAGAGGGACGGCGCCGCACGCCCTTGGCCGAGGCGGCGGGCGAGCATGCGCCGTACTCTCGTCGTACTGTTACAGGCTTTCTATGTAGAAGCCTTCGCCTTTGACTTCGCCATCGGTGAATTTCATGAACTTTTCAACCCAGTGGCCGCCCGTCTTTGCATTGGGATTGCTTGCCAGAGCATCGAACGAAGCTTCGTCTTTCCAGACGGTGGCCAGGCCGAACATGGACGGGTCTTTTTTGGAGCGCATCAGACCGAAGCCGATTAGGCCCGGAATATGGTCGCCTGGCTTGGAGCCGTCATTGGGCAGCAAGGATTTTTCGAGCAGCGACCTTGCTTCCTTTTCGTTTCCGGCCTTGATGTTAGCGCGCGTGATGGTGAGAAACATTCCAGCCATGATAGTGATACTCCTTCAGGTTTAGAGAGGAACAACGAGGGGAGGACTGCGCATGCCTAGCTGCTGTTTGAGCGGGCGGAACAGAAGGAACTGATTGTTACTTCTGTATCCGGTTTTGGCACATCGGCAGTGTATTCGCGTTGATCAGTTTCGACCAACGCTTGAAAAGAATTTTATCATCTAGTTACAGTTGCGGGCCACCCTTTGATATGGATCAAAAAATAAATTCGGGAAACAGCTCGCCGCGGATCGGCCCACCTACCCGCAACCCGGCTTCCAGGCCGAATTTTTCCAGCGCGTCGACCATTTCCTGGGCATGCGGCGCAACATAGGCGTCGTCGGTCACCCATCGCGTGACGAAACGACGCGCGACGCGGGAAGTCTGGTTCCCCGGCGCGCCATGAACGGTGCGCGCATCGAAGAGCACGCAATCGCCGGGCTCCATATCCCAGCCGATGATGTCGTAGGCATCGCGGTCGGCTTCGATATCGGGGACCTCGCCGAACAGCGAGGCATCCAGACGGGACTTGTCGCCATGGAATTCCGCATAGTAGCTGTCCGCTGCGGAGTGCTTCGAGGCATCCGCGAAGAAGGATTTCGGCATCAGGATCTTGCCCCAGGCATGTGAACCGCGAACGAACTCCAGGGTCGCGCTGCGGGGTATGGGATCCAGCGCCACCCAGATGGAGCAGAACGGCCCCTGTATGACGGTATCGTGATGCCACGGCGTGCGATCCGACGTGCCCGGCTGCTTGACGAACCACGTGTCCTGCGCCAGCCGGATACGGTGCGAACCCAATGCTTGCGAAGCGATGCGGCCCGCCGGAGACGCATGGCAAAAGTGTTCGAATTCCGGAATATGCCGTCGCGACCAGCTATCGGACAGGAATGCGCCGTTGCCATTGTCGAGCTTGCGAAAGAAAGGGCTGGGGGCCTGGATATTGCGCTCTATGCCGCTGCGGGCGAGCTCGACCCATTCGTCGGAGAAGGCCTTGCGGATGCAGGCCACGCCGTGCGCATGGTAGTCGTCCAGATAGTCGGGGCGTATCGCCATCGTGTCTTTCCTTGGAGTAGCAGCATGAAACCGGAAACGGAAGTTCTGCATGTCCGCTTGTGAGCAAAGTATAGCCAAATTTGAAATAAATTGTATCCAAATTTATATAAAAATGTGATAATTGTCCTTCGCTGATAGAATGAACTGTAATTGCTACAACTTGTTAACACAATGGGAAATATGTGCCATATGTGGAAAAAAAACCGGAAGGGTTGTGCATGAAAAGGGCGCGGTGGATGCTGCGTATCCGCCCTGCGCGGCCGGAGGAACCGACATTCGTGTTCTTTCCCCATGCCGGCGCCACACCTTTGTCGATCGGTCGTCTCCTGACTGCCCTGCCGCCCCAGGTGGGCGCGATCGTGGCCGATCTGCCCCGCGGCAGCGGCCTTGACGACGGAACACCGCCCGACCAGGCGGAGCTCGCGGCCGAAGGCCTGACGCAAGGCCTGGCATCCCTGTACGAGCAAGAAACCACGGCGCCCAGGCTGGTGCTGGTCGGCAACAGCTATGGCGCCTTGCTCGCCTACGAAACCGCCTGGCGGCTGCTGGAAGCGGCGCTTTCGCCCGAACGCCTCATCGTTTCCGGCTTTCGTTCTCCTGTCCTGCCTCCTGCCGATCCACCCTTGTACCGTCTCCCTTTGCCGCAGCTGCGCGCCGAGCTCAGCGCGCGCTACGGCGGCGCACAGGATGCCGACGCGGCCGAGTGGGACGACATGCCGGGCATAGAGGCCTTGCGTGCCGACCTGAAGGCCTGCGATACCTACCGGCACGCGCGCCACGGCCGGCTTCCACTGCCTATCGACGTTCTGCGCTTGACGCGCGATACATCCACGTCGCTGGAAGACCTCCGGGCATGGCAGTCGGTCACTTGCGTTCCTTTGCGCATGGCGGATTGCGCCATGGGCCATTTTCCCTGGGCCGAGTCGCCGGAACTCATCGCCCGCACACTGATTCATCTGACTTACGCACCCTAGGTGGAGCCTACCGTGAAACAACAGCTACGGGATTTACTACATGGCGGGCTCAGGCCGAATGTCCGCCGATTGGACCGGGTCGAGAAAGAAGCCTGCGCCTTGCTGGGGCTGCCGCCGCCCGAGTCGCCGCAGGAAAGACTGTCGCTGAACCTGCGGTCCGGCGCCGCCGGCCGCGCCGAGCACGACCCTGCGCTGGATCTCGTTCAGCACCTGCTTTCCGAACGCCTTGCCTGCCCCCAGCGGGCGCTGGGCCTCTTCGGCGTGGGCATCCTGCACCTGATCACCCACAAGTCCGAAGAGGCCCGCCACGTCGCGCTGGACAAGATCGGCGATGTGGAAGGGCTCGCAAGCCGGCTGGATCTCAAGGCCGCCGGCCCCGAGGACGCCTTGAGGGCGGGGGCGTTCACGCGCTTCCTGCTCGACGCCTATGGGCTGGAGGGCATGCTGGCATTTGCGCGCGGCATGGAGAAGGGCGCATCGCTGGACGAGGTCGCGCGCGGCGCGACGGGCAAGTCGCTGGCCATGCTGGAGCTCCAGTGGGGCGAAACGCTGTCGCGGGAGCAACCCGCCAAGGGCTTATGGCCCTTCGTGCTCTGGACGATCGGGCTGCTGCGGCCCTACCGCCTGTTTTGCGCGCTGTTGGTCGTGGGCATACTCATCCAGACGGCTTACGCGACCATGATGCCGATCTGGCTGAATGACCTGTTCGACGACGGCATCACGGCCCAGAACGCCAGCGTCATCTGGCGCACGCTTGCCTTGCTGGTGGGCGGCTTCCTGGTCACGTCCGCCGCGGGGGTGGCCATCGATTTCAGCGTTTCCACCCTGGGTCCCAAAGCCCTGAACGATGTGCGTACGAAGGTTTTCGGCAAACTGCTCGCCTTGTCGTCGCGTTCGCTCAACCACTTCAAGAGCGGCGATATCGTCTCCATGTTCTCGGCGGACATGCAGGTCATCGAGAATGCGATCGTCCGGGCCGTGCCCGGCATCGTATCGAAAGCCTTCCTGATGCTGGGCTCCTTGATCACGGCGGTGATTCTCGACTGGCGCATGGCGATCGCCACGATTTCCCTTCTGGTCGTCGCGTTCTGGGCGCCGCGCCAAGTGGGCCGTCTTGCCGTGCGGGCCGCCTATGCCCGCAAGGTCGAGGACGGCAAACTGGCGGGCTTCATCCGGGAGACGGTGCAACTGCTGCCGGTGATCCGCATCCTGGACGTGGGCGCGCACCGCCGTGAACAATTCGATGGCCATATCGATGACATCTACCGGGCAAGCTACAAGCAATTTCTGATGGGCGAACTCACGGGGCGCGTCACGGTGTTCTTCATCAGCGCCGCCCAGCTCGGCATCATCGGCCTTGGCGCGGTATTGTCGCTCAACGGCACCGTGTCGGGCGGCGTGGTGGTCGCCTACATTGGCCTGCTGCTGGCCTTCGGCGGTTCTGCGGGCGCCATCGCGGCGCTGCTGCCGCCCGCCATACAGGCGGTGGGCAGCTGGCAGCGCGTGACGACCGTGCTCGCCCAGCCCGACGATATCCCCGAGGCGGCAAGCGGCGCCTCGTTCGATGCGCCCCTGGAGCGGGTGGCGTTCGACAACGTATCCTTCAGCTATGCAGGCGACCGCCTGAACCTGAAGGACGTGTCGCTCGACACGCCCACGCCGCGGCGCGTCGCCCTGGTCGGTCCGTCCGGATCGGGCAAGAGCACCGTCATCAATCTTCTGTCCCGGAACTATGACGCACTGAGCGGCGGCATCTACCTGAACGATACCGATATCCGGGATATCGGCAACCAATCGCTGCGGTCGTTGATGGCTGTCGTCAATCAGGACACCACGCTGTTCGAAGGTTCCATTGCCTATAACATCCGGATCGGGCGCATGGACGCCAGCGACGAGGAAGTCCAGCGCGCGGCCAAGGCGGCGGAAATCCATAGTTTCATCGTTTCCCTGCCGGCGGGCTACGACACCAACGTGGGCGAGGGCGGCAAGCTGTTGTCGGGCGGGCAGCGCCAGCGCATCGTGATCGCGCGGGCATTGCTGCGCGATCCCCAGATTCTTCTCCTGGACGAGGCCACGTCGGCGCTCGATGCGGAAGCCGAGGCGGCCATCAACAGCACGCTCGCCAAGGTAAGCGCCGACCGCACGCTGTTCTCCGTCACCCACAGGCTGGCGTCATGCCCCGACATGGACCTCGTCTGCGTATTCCAGGACGGCAGGCTGGTCGAACAGGGCAGGCACGATGAACTGCTGCGGCAGGGCGGCGTCTATGCGGGGATGTGGGAGAAGCAGTCCGATATCTCCATCGCGAATGCCGGCCAGGACGTCGAGATCACCGTGGATCGACTGCGCAAGATCCCTCTGTTCGCCAACGTGCCGGAGGCCGATCTGGAGCGCATACGCGGCAAGCTGCGCGTCGAGGAGGTCGAGGCGGACACGGTGCTGAGCATAGAGGGCACCACCGCCGGACGCTTCTACATCATTGCGCGCGGCACGGTCGAAAGCTCGGTGCTGCTGGGCGATGGCAGCTCGCTGACCATGGAGATCCTCGAGGTCGGCGATTTCTTCGGAGAATTCGCCCTGATCGAAGGGCTGCCCAACCCCACCACATGCCGGACGCGGCATCCCTGCCTGCTGCTGTCGCTGAGCCGGCAGGACCTGCGCCATATTGCCGACCTGCACCGAAGCACCAGCGAGCAATCCGATCTCGAAAAAGAGATCGCCGCCACCCTGGATCGCCGGCTGGATGCCAAGCTCGACGAGCTCATGAGCCGCCGCCTGGCCCTGCGGCAATCCGCCGCCCCGGAGACAAAGGCCCAGCCCGCCGACTGAATTCAAGGAGATATCGTGAAGACGCCCACACCGCTTGTCGAACCCGCGCTGCTGCCGCGCATCCTCGCGCAGCGGGCTGCAGATCCGGCGGACCGCTGGTCCTATGCGTTCCTGGACAGCCAGGGCAGCGAGCAATGCCGCTGGAGCGCCGCCGAACTCGCAGCGCGCGCCCGGGCCATTGCGTCCCGCCTCATCGAGGCCACCGAGCCGGGCGAGCCGGTGCTGCTGGTTTTCCAGGCCGGCCCCGCCTTTCTCGCGGCCTTCATGGCCTGCCTCTGGAGCGGACGCCTGGCGACGCCCATCAATCCGCCCCGCCGCAATCGCCTGATCGAGCGGCTCGAGGCGGTCGCCGTCGACTCATCGGCGCGGGTGGCGTTGACCAGCGGCGACCTCATGGACTCCATCGCCGAATGGCGGGAGTCCAGCCGGCATCTGGGCGCGCTGGACTGGATCGCGACCGACGGCCTTCCCGAATCGGACGGACTGGACCCTGTGGAGCTCCTGGCCACGGATATTGCTTTTCTTCAGTACACCTCGGGCTCGACCGGCTCGCCCAAAGGCGTGCGCGTCAGCCATGGCAACCTCGTCCAGGACATGGCGCGCATGCAGAATGCCTGGGGCCTGAATCCGTCATCGGTCATGGTCAGCTGGTTGCCGGCCTTCCATGACCTGGGACTCATCTTCGGCTTGCTGCAGCCGCTGTTTTCGGGATGCGCGTCGGTGCAGATGGCGCCCAATGCCTTTTTGCAGAAACCCGCCTTGTGGCTGCAGGCGATCACCCGCCACCGCGGCACGCACTCGGCCGCGCCGAGCTTCGCCTACGATCTCTGCTGCCGCCGGATCTCTCCGGAAGACCGGGCAAGCCTGGACTTGAGCAGCCTGGTCATGACCATGAACGCCGCCGAGCCGATCAATCCCGCCGTGCTGGACGAATTTTCGCTCATCTTCCGGCCTTGCGGCTTCCGCCGCGAGGCCTTTGCGCCCGCTTACGGCCTGGCCGAGAGCACGCTTGCCGTCACGGCGAACCCGATCGGCGCGGTGCCCGTCCTGCGCACCTTCGACGTTGCGGCCCTGGAGCGCGGCCAGGCGCGTCTCCTGCGGGACGGCGCGGAGGGCGGCCGTGTGATGCCGGGCAGCGGCGAGGCTTTGCCGGACGTACCCATTGCCATCGTCGATCCTCAAACCTTGACGCGCTGCGCGCCGCACGAGGTCGGAGAAATATGGGTGGGAGGGCCCACCATCGCCGAAGGATACTGGCAGCGGCCGGACGCGACCCAGGAAACGTTCGGTGCCCGGATTGCCGGAGAGTCCGATGGGGGAACTTATCTCCGGACGGGCGACCTTGGCGTCGTCGAGGACGGCGAACTCTTCGTGACGGGGCGCATCAAGGACCTCATCATCCTGGGGGGCGCCAACTTCTATCCACACGATATCGAACGGGTCGCGCAGGACGCGCACGCCGCGCTGCGCCGCGACAACGGCGCGGCCTTTGCCATCGCTTCCGACGATGTGGATGGCGGACGCGAGCAGGTCGTGCTGGTGCAGGAGCTCGAGCGCTCGCGCCGCTCAGAATCGCCCGAGCCCATCATCCAGGCCATCGTCGAGTCGGTATGGCAAAACCTGGAACTGCCCTTGGCGCACGTCGCGCTGGTGATGCCGGGTTCCGTGCTGCGCACCTCCAGCGGCAAGATCCAGCGCCTGGCGAACAAGCGCGCTTTCCTGGAAGGCGGTCTGCCCGTCGTCGCAAGCTGGCGGCGCATGGGGCTGGAGCCGCCGCGGAGCCAGGCGCCGCCGGCCGCTCAGGATACCGGCAAGCCGGCAGCGGCCTCCCTCACCGCGTGGCTGACGGATTGGCTGGCCGGCCGGCTTGGGCTTCCGGCACGCGCCATCGATGCGGGCAGGGGCTTTGCCGAAATGGGCCTCGATTCGCTGGGTTCGGCCGAACTGGCGCTGGCCTTGGGAGAGCTGCTGGGCGTCGAAGTGCCTGAAACCATCGCCTTCGATCACCCGACCATTGCGCGGCTGGTCGCGCACTTTGCGCCCGATGCGGCGGCCTTCCGTCCGCAAGACACGCGGCCGCCGGTGCCGATGCCGCAGCCGGTCGGCGGGGATCTCGAGGACCTGCTGAGCGCGATCGAAAGGGGCGAGCCATGAACGATCAAGCCAGGCAAGCGCTGCATGAGCGCATTTCTCGGCTGGACGCCGACCAGGTCGTCGCGCTGGTCACCGGCCTGCAGCAGCGCATCGACACATTGCGCGCCGAACAATCGGGCCGGGGCGATGTGGCGCCGGTGGCGGTGGTCGGCCTGGGCTGCAGGTTTCCGGGCGCCGATGACGCCGCGGCGTTCCGGCGCCTGCTGCGCGAAGGCATCGATGCGATCGGCGACCCGCCGCTGGATCGGCCCGAACGCGATGCGCTGCCGCGCGGCGGCTATGTCCAGGGCATAGACCGTTTCGATGCCGCCTTCTTCGGCATGCGGGACAGCGAAGCCGCCCACATGGATCCACAACACCGCCTGATGCTCGAGGTCGCGTGGCATGCGCTTGAGGACGCCGGCGTGGCCGACGCTTCACGCCGTCCGCGATCGACCGGTGTGTTCGTCGGGATCAGCACGCACGACTATGAGGCGCGCTTCCATGCGCCCGGGCAGGGCTTCACGCCGCAGGCGACGACCGGCAATTCGGCCAGCGCCGCCGCAGGCCGTCTGGCACACCTGCTCGACGTCACCGGCCCTGCGCTGGCGATCGATACCGCCTGCTCTTCATCGCTCGTAGCGGTGCATGCGGCTTGCCGCAGCCTGCAGGCGGGAGAATCCGACATGGCGATCGCCGGCGGCGTCAATGCGCTGGTCTCCGACGCATGGACACGCGGATTTGCCGCGGCGGGCATGCTCAGTCCCAGCCAGGCGTGCCGCACATTCGATGCCGCCGCGGATGGCTACGTGCGGGGCGAGGGTGCCGGCTTCGTCGTGCTGAAGCGCTTGCCGGACGCCTTGCGGGACGGCGACAGGATCAGGGCGGTCATTCGGGGCGGCGCCGTCAATCACGATGGGCGAGCCAGTTCCCTGACGGCGCCCAATGCATCGGCACAGGCCGCCTTGATATGCGCGGCACTGAAGGATGCCGATCTGCGCCCCGCCGATGTGCAGGTGGTGGAATGCCATGGCACCGGCACCCCCTTGGGCGATCCCATCGAAGCGCAGGCGCTGGCCGACGCATATGGCGCAGATCGCGCAGACGCGCTTTTGCTGGGCGCGGTCAAGACCAATATCGGGCACCTGGAGTCGGCTGCGGGCATCGCCGGCTTGATCAAGCTCGTGCTGATGCTGGAATCCGGCCAGTTGCCGCCGACTCTGCACCAATCGTCGCCCAACCCTCGCATCGCGTGGGACAAGCTTCCCTTGCGGGTGGTCGACCGCGCGCAACCCTGGCCCGCTGCGCCCACGCGGCGTGCTGCGGTCAGCAGTTTCGGCTTCAGCGGCACCAATGCCCATCTCATTCTGGAAGCCGCGCCGGCGCGCGATTCCTCCGCGGCGGCCACGCGGCGGAGCGGTCCGCTGGTCCTTCCCTTGTCGGCCCCCGACGAGCCGGGCCTGGCACGGATGGGGCAACGGCTGGCCGACTGGATGACAAGCGGCGACGCCGACCCGCGAGGTGTCGCAGCCAGTCTTGCCCTGGGACGCCATGGCCTCCCGGTCAGGGCCGCAGTCGCAGGAGATGACCTGGACGCGCTCGTGGCCGGCCTGAACGACGTCGCCGCCGGACAAACCCCGGCGGGCGGCGCTCGCGGGACAGCCATGCAGGCCGCGCCGCGAATCGCTTTTCTCTTTACCGGCCAGGGCAGCCAGTGGCCGGGCATGGGCAAGGGCCTGTATGAAGACGATCCCGTCTTCAGGCGAGTGGTCGACCATTGCGCGGCGGTGGTGGATCCCCTGATCGGCGATTCGCTGATCCGCCTGATGTTCGATGAGCCCCGCGACGGTCCGTCCTTGGCCGATACGCGCATCGCGCAGCCCGCGCTGTTCACCCTGGGCTATGCGCTGGCCGAACGGCTGGCGGCCTGGGGCGTCGAGCCCGAGTTCGTCATCGGGCACAGTCTGGGCGAATACATCGCGGCATGCCGGGCAGGGGTGTTTTCCCTGGACGATGCCCTGAAGCTGGTGGCCGAGCGCGGACGCCTCATGGGGGCGGCCGCGGAAGGCGGGGCGATGGCGGCCGTGTTCGCGCCGCCCTCATGCCTGGAGGGGTTGCCGGACGGCCTGGCGGCCAGTATCGACCTGGCCGCCGTCAACGCGCATGACGAATGCGTGATCTCGGGGGCGTCCGATGCCATCGGCCGCGTATGCAATGCCCTGGAACGCCAGGGGATTGCATCCCAGCTTTTGCGCACATCGCATGCCTTCCATTCGCGTCTCATGGAGCCCGCGCTCGAACCGTTCGCCCGGGTGCTGTCCGGCACGAAGCTGGCGCGGCCGCGGCTTGCGCTGATCTCCAACTCGACCGGCTCCGCGGAGGCCGCTTTCGATACGCCCGGGTACTGGACGGACCATATCCGGCAGCCGGTCCGCTTCGCCGAGGGAGTCGGCGCGCTCGCGCGCATGGGCGCGAATGTGTTGATCGAAATCGGCGCCGCGCCCAACCTGATCGGCTCCGCAGGGCGCTGCCCCGACTTCGGCGATGCGCCGCCGGCGCTGGTCCCGACCTTGCGCCGCAATCAGCCCGCCTGGCGCTCGCTGGGCAACCTGCTGTCGCAACTGCACGTGGCCGGCGTGCCCCTGCGTTGGGAAGCGTTGTACGACCGGTCCGAGCGCCGCGAAGCGCCGGGCTACCCCTTCGAGCCCAGGAGCCATTGGATTCCGTTGATGGATGTCGGGGTCAGACCCGTAGGGTCTGACCCCTTTGAGGGTGCTGGCGTTGGGGTCAGACCCCGTACGGGGTCTGACCCCTCCGATGCCGCAACTGCGATGACTGATGGGGTCAGACCCTACGGGTCCGACCCCTCCGGCCCCTTGAACAAGGCGGACGTCGCCGCCTTCATGGCGCGCGCCCTGCAGCTTCCGGCGGCCGACCAGTCGTCCGATCGCGGCTTCCTGGAAATGGGAGTCGATTCCCTGGCGCTGACCGAGGCGGTTGCGGCCATGGAGCGCAAATGGGGCATTTCGATTCCGCGACGCGCTTTGTTTGAGTCATTGAACACCCCTTTGCGTCTGATCGAGCACGTGCTCGCGGAGGCCGGCGCGGCCCGAGGGGTCAGACCCCGCATGGGGTCTGACCCCAACCACAAGTCGGCGGCGTTGTCTGGAGGGGTCAGACCCCGTACGGGGTCTGACCCCGGCAACCCGGGATCCGACCCCTCAACCCTCACCCCGGCGCAATTGAACGGTCTCGCTGAGTTTTCCGAGGGCTATATACGGCGCAGCCAGGCCTCACGCGAACAGCGCAGCCGCTTTGGGAAGTATTTGGCCGACAGCCGGGCGGTGGCGGGATTCCGCCCGGAAACCAAGGGCATGCTGTATCCCATCGTGGGGGCTCGCGCCCAAGGCAGCGAGCTGTTCGACGTGGATGGCAATCGCTACGTCGATATCGCAATGGGGTTCGGTGTACAGCTCTTCGGCCACAGCCCGGCCTTCATCATCGAGGCCGTCAGCAGGCACTTGGGCGATCGCGGCATGTTCATCGGCCCGCAGGCGCATCTGGCCGGCGAGGTGGCTCAGCGCCTGTGCCGCCTCACCGGCAATGCCCGTGCCGCTTTCTGCAATAGCGGCACGGAAGCCGTGATGACGGCGCTCAGGCTGGCCCGGCATGCGACGGGGCGGCAGCGAGTCGCCATATTCCAAGGGTCGTACCACGGGCATTTCGACGGGGTGCTTGCGCAACTGGGCCCCGATGGCAACGCCGTGCCGATGGCGGGCGGCACGCCTCCCGGCATGGCAGAGGACATCCTGCTGCTGGATTACGGCGACGAAGCCGGAGCGCTGGAGATCCTCGCGCGCGAAGGGCAATCGCTGGCCGCCGTATTGGTCGAACCTGTACAGGGTCGGCGTCCCGACCGGCAGCCGCGGGAGTTCCTGCAGCGTCTGCGGACGCTGACCCGTTCGACCGGCACGGCGCTCATCTTCGACGAGGTGCTGCTGGGCTTCCGGGTCGCGCTGGGCGGCGCGCAGGCATGGGCGGGAGTCCGCGCCGATCTGGTCACTTACGGGAAGATCGTGGGCGGGGGTCTGCCCATAGGCGTCGTGGCGGGCGATGCCCAGTATCTGGATGCGCTGGATGGCGGCGCATGGCCGTTGGACGGCGCAGGCGCGCCACGAGACGGGCGCACGTTCTTTGCCGGCACGTTCAACAAGAACCCGCTTGCCATGGCCGCGTCCCTCGCCGTGCTCGAATACCTGGAATCCGCAGGCCCCGGCCTGCAGGAAACCCTCAATGAACGCACGCGGGTATTCGTCGAACGATTGAATCGCGTGCTGGAGGAGGAAGGCGGCGGCATATCGGTACACAGCTTCTCTTCCCTGTTCCGCTTCGTGGGCGCCAGCGATCTGTTCTACAACCACATGATCCAGAACGGCGTCTACGTATGGGAGGGGCGCACCTGCTTTCTCTCCACGGCGCATAGCGCCGAAGATCTGGACAAGATCGAGAGCGCGGTGCGCGATTCCGTCAGGGGAATGCGCGCGCGAGGCATGCTGGCACCGCCGGCCTCGACCGCAGGACCAGATCCTGCTGCGTTGCTTCGGGGGCCGGAGCATCTGCCCGCCGCGCCGGGGCAGACCGCCTTGCGGATGCTTGCCGCGTTCAGCCCGGAAGCCTCGGCAGCCTACAATCAGACTCTGGTTTTCGATCTCCGGGGAGAGCTGGAGCCCTCCGCGTTGAAAACAGCACTGGAAGCCGTCTGCCGGCGGCACGAGGCCTTGCGCAGCACATTTCCCGAAGACGGCGAGACGCAAGTCGTCCACGCCGACCTGGCGCCCGATTTTCGCCTTTTGCGCTGGACGGATGCCGAGACCGTATTCCAGCATTGGCTGGACGGCATCGCGCTGGTCCCCGTGGACCTCGAACACGGCCCCATGCTGACGGCCTGGCTGGTCGAGTTCGAACCGGAGCATCATCGTCTGGTGCTGATCATGCCGCATCTCATCGTCGACGGATGGTCCATGCAGGTCATCGCCCTTGAACTGGCGGAGCTGTACAACGCGGCGCTGCGGGGCCGCGCGCCCGATCTGGCGGAGGCCGTTCCGTATCGCCGATATGCCGCCCACGCAAGGCGGCGCGCCGAGGACGCCGAGCCCGCCGGCTATTGGCACGAACTGTACCGGACTGTGCCGCCGCCGCTGGATCTGCCGGCGGACCGCCCGCGCCCCGCGTTGCAAAGCTATGCGGGCGCCCGCGCTTCCCTGCGGGTCCCGCTGGATCTGCGCAGCAGGCTGGAAGCCCTGGGGCGTCAGGCCGGATGCAGCCTGTTTTCCGTATGCCTGGCCGCCTACGGAAAATTGCTCGCGCGCTTGTCGGGCCGGCGCGATCTGGCGATCGCCATCTTCTCCGCCGGACAGCCCGAGCTTGCCGCGCCCGCATTGGTGGGCTACTGCGTAGGCGTGCTTCCGCTGCGCATGGACATGGATGAGTCGCAGCCGCAGGCGGCACTCATTGCCCAGGCGCAGCGCGCCGTGGTCCAGGGTATGGCGCACCGCGACTATCCCTATGCGCGGCTGCTCAAGGGACTGAAGCTACGCAGGGATCCGTCACGGCCGCCATTGGCGTCGGTCTCCTTCAACCTCGATCGTGTCGATGCGCTGCCGCGCTTCGATGGCCTGGATGCATGCATCGACGCCAATGCGCACGGGGCGGTCCGCTGGGACCTGAACTGGAATATCCTGGCCGATGCCGATGGCCTGCACATCGACGCTTTCTATAACCGCGATCTCTTCGATGCCGGACGGGTCGAATCCTGGCTGCGGCAGTACGTCGTCATCCTCGAAGCCTTCGTGCAGGGCGACGCGGATGCCGCGTCTCCGGCATCCGCGACCGAGGCGGGCGACATACAGAGCCTGGCCGAGCGGGTGGCGCATGCCGCCCTGGAGACGCCGTCGTCCCTCGCGCTGCGCGACGGCCGGGGCGCCGTCGACTACGCCACGCTGGATGCCGAAGCCCATGCGCTGGCCCAGGCGCTGGCCGGATCGGGGATCGTGGCCGGAGACCGGGTGGCCTTCCGCCTGCCGCGCGGACTGGGTCCCGCCGTGGCCATGCTCGCGGCAATGCGGCTGGGGGCGGCGTTCGTGCCGCTCGATGAGGACCACCCCGACGCGCATCACGCCTATGTGCTTGAGGACAGCGGTGCGAAAGTCCTGGTGATCGAAGAGGGTGCGCGCGCGGCGTTCGATGGTGTCGCCGTGCTGGCCTGGCGGCGCGGTCAAAAGGCCGTCGGCCGCATGCCTCCACCCGCGCGTGTTTCCGCCCGGGACCTGGCCTATGTCCTGTACACCTCCGGCTCCACGGGCCGGCCCAAGGGCGTGATGGTTCCGCACGGCGCCATCGCGACATACGTGCCAGCCCTGCTCCAGAGACTCGGCATGCCGGGGCCGATGTCCTTCGCCATGGTGTCGTCGTTTGCCGCCGACCTGGGCTATACCTCGGTGTTCGGCGCGCTTTGGAGCGGCGGCGCCTTGCACGCCATCGATGCGGAGACCGCAAGAGACCCGGAAGCCCTGGCGTCGTGGTCCGTGCAAACGCCTTACGACGTGCTCAAAATCGTGCCGGCGCACCTGGCGGCTTTGCTGGATGCGCCCAATGCCAAGGAACTGCTGCCGCGCCGCGGCTTGATCATGGGCGGCGACGTCCTGGCATGGCGCCTCGTCGATCGCCTGCGGTCGCTGGGCGCGACATGCCGGATCTTCAATCACTACGGGCCCACGGAAGCCACGATAGGCGCTTGCATGACCGAGGCGCTGCCGGAACTGCGCAGGGATGGCGATCATGCCGTTCCCATCGGCCGTGCGCTGGACGGCTACGACGTCGCCATCCTGGATGGGGACGAGCGGCCCATGCCCGACGGCAGCGAAGGAGAGATCGTCATATCCGGCCCGGCGGTGGCCGCCGGCTACACCCGGCCGGAACCGGCGGGCAGCGAGCGCTTTCGGCGCTCGGAAAACGGCATGCGCAGCTATCGCAGCGGCGACCTTGGCCGCAGGCGTCCGGACGGATGCATCGACTTCATCGGACGCGGCGACGATATGGTCAAGATACGCGGCCACCGCATCGAGCCGGCCGGCCTGGCCGAGGCCTTGCGCGCCCATGCGGGCGTGCGCGACGCGGTCGTGCTCGTCGACAGGCGCGACGGCCGAGAACCGGTGTTGCTGGCTGCGGTGGCGAGCGATGTGGATGGCCACGCATTGCGGGCCTGGCTTTCCGAGCGCGTGCCGGCGGCCATGGTGCCTCAGCGCATCCAATCGCTTCCCGCCTTGCCCCTCACCGCCAATGGCAAGATCGATCGCCAGGCCTTGCTCGCTTCTTCGCCGATGGCGGCGGCGCAAACCGGCAGCGATGCCGACGGCGATGCGTCCGCTGCCGACGGCTCCGTCCTGGACCAGATTTGCGAGTTGTGGCGGGAGATCCTCGAAGCGCCCTCGCTGGGACCCGATGATGATTTCTTCGCCTTGGGCGGTGATTCCATCATGGCCATCCAGATCGTCGGGCGAGCCCGCAGGCTGGGATGGGCGCTGACTCCCGCACAGGTATTCCAGGCGCCGACGCCCAGGCGCCTCGCGCAGCTGGCGATGCCGGTGGGCGGCATGGCGGGGCGCGAACCCGTGCAGGAAGCCGTGCCGCTCACGCCCATCCAGCAATGGTTCAACGAGACACCGATGCCCGACCGCAATCGCTGGTGCCTGGCCGCGGTGTTCCGCTATGCGGGCAGGGTCGGCGAACCCGGCCTGCTCGATGTGGCGCGCGCGCTCCAGTCCACGCACGATGCCTTGCGCATGCGCTGGATGCCGACAGCCGACGGCGTTGCGCAGCAAGTGGCCGCGGCCGGCGATCCCTGCGTGCGGGTGGCGCAGGCGGAAGGGTTGGGCGGCCCGGACCTTGCGATTCGCGAAGATGCGCTGGCCGACGAGCTGATGGACAGCCTGGACCTGGCTGAAGGCCGTGTCTTTGCGCTTGGCGCGCTACAGGTTTCGGCGGAGCACGCCAGGCTCGTCGTCGTCGTCCATCATGCGGTGTCCGACATGGTGTCCTGGTCCATTCTTGCCGAGGATCTCGATGCCGGCTTGTCCTCCGGCTCCGCATCGATACGCGCCGCGTCCACTTCGTGGTCGTGGTGGGCAAAGAAGCTGCCGGACCGCGTGCAAGCGGCGAGCGCTTCCCTGGAACTCTGGAAGGACATGCTGAGCCTGGCCGCCGATTATGTTCCGCTGCCCGTGGACCATCCCGGTCTTCCCAACACCGAAGGCGAGGCGGCGGACAGAAAGCTGGTGATGCCGGCCCAGGCGTCCGCCGATCTGCTGAACGGCATGGCGTCGGTTTTCGGCCTGCGTCCGCACGAGGCGGTATTGGCGGCGGTGGGGCTGGGCATGGCCTCGTGGGCGGGAGGCGCATGTCTGCTAGACATGGAGGGACATGGCCGTCAGCCCTCTGATTCGTCCATTGATCTTTCGCGGACCATCGGATGGTTCACCACCCGCTATCCCTTCGCGATGCCGGCGGCGTCCGACGATGTCCCGGCATGGGTCATCGCTCTGAAGGAACGCCTGAGGAGCATACCCGACGGCGGCCTGAGCTACGGCCTGCTGCGGTACGGCGGACATGCGGTGCTGCGGGCCGAGCCTCCTGCATCCTTCAACTTCGTCGGGGAAATCAAGCAGTTCGGAAGCAAAGGCCTGGCTTTGCAGCGGCTCGCGCCCGGCACCGAGCGTTCGGCGGCCGCAAGCCGGCGCCATCTGCTGGCTTTCGATGCATGGCTGGAAGAAGGCTCCATCGTCCTGTCATGCCGGCATTCCCCCAGGCACGAGGCAGCAACGGTCGACGCCTTGCTGGAATCCGTGCGGCAAATGGCGCTGCGCTTGTCGGCGGCCTGCGTCGAATCGGCCTCGGCCGTGTATACGCCGTCCGACTTCACGGGCATGGAGTTTTCACAGGATGAGCTCGATGCCTTGATGGGGCAGATCAACGATGCCGGCATGGAGAAAGGAATGCCGCAGCCATGACGCCGTTTCCCTTGCATTTTCACTGGCTGGTGAACGATCTGCATGTCTGCGCCGGACCGCCTTCGAACGGTCAGGTCTGGTGCCTGGATGTCGATGTCTGGCGTCCGTCGACCGGCGAGGGCGAATTCATGCTCTGGGACGCCAACACGCCCTGGGGGCTCGTGCGCCGCGATCCCAGGTCGCGCACCATCATGTCCGTTTCGCCCGTGGAGCGCGAGCGCGATCTCCTGATCGTGGCGGAGCAGGGCATCGGCGACATCATCCAGCAACTGCGTTATGTGCCGCCGGTGGCGGCGCAATTCAGCCGTGTGCGGATCCAATGCAACCCCGAACTGCATCGCCTGATCCGTCAGCAGGACCTGGCCATCGAGCCGGTGACGCCGGATCAGGCGCTGGCCGACCCGCCCAAGGTGCGCGTGCCCTTGATGCGCATGGGCGCGCTGTGCTCCGACCCCTGCCGCGGCGACGCCTACCTGGCCGTCACCCGGTCGGCCGCGAACCTGGCGCGCCGCTCCCATCCCGGACTGCTTGTGGGGCTGAACTGGTCGGCGAACCGGAGGGGGGTGGCCAGGGACATCAAGTCGATCCCGCTGGATTTGCTCGAACGCCTGGTCGGGGATCATCCCGGGATCTCATGGGTCAGCGTTCAATGGGGGGACGACGAGGCGGCCTTGGACGCGAGGCGCTGGGCTTCGGATATCGAGCGCTGCGGGCGCACGGTGCGCGACGTCGCCGACCTTGCGGAAGTCATCGCGGGACTGGACCTGCTCATCACCATAGACAGCGCTCCGGCCCATGTGGCCGGCGCGCTGGGCGTACCGGTCTGGACATTGCTCAGCAAGCCCTGCAGCTGGCGCTGGGGCCTGGACAGTGAAGAAACCGCGCTGTATCGCAGCATGCGGCTGATCCGGCAGGCGGTATTCGACGACTGGGCGGAATGCCTGGCGAGGGTGTCCGGGCTTCTGAGCCAGGCCGGGCATTCAGCGGATGTGTTCGGCGCCATGGGCGCCACGGCAGCCGGGGAGCCGGGACCGGCATCCTTGTATGAAAGCGGCGGCCAGGCATCGGTGTCGCTGTCCGACGCGCTCGACCAGTGCGGCAGGCATCCGAGCCTGCGCGCCGCCTTCGTCGCGCAGCCCCTTGAATTCCTGGAGTCGCAAGGAGTGCGTCTATGGCCGCGCGATTATCGCAGCCTCAATCAGATATTCAAGGCCATGGTGGACTTTCATGGAGGCTTTTCTTGGTGCTCGCCCCTTAAGTCGCTACAATCAGCTACTTTCAATACAACGGTTGCCTCATGAGTCTTTCTAGCGAAAAAATCGGCGAGGTTCTGGTGATTTCGGCGTCGGGCCAGATCAATAGCGCAAATGCCGCGGCAGTGGAATCCGACCTTCTGGCCTATGTCGACCAAGGAGAGCGCCTGTGCGCGCTGGACCTCAGCGGCCTGGACTATATCTCCAGCGCCGGGCTGAGGGTCGTCCTGATGCTCGCCAAGCGCCTGAAGCAGAACTCCGGGCAACTGATACTGTGCAGCCTGCAGCCGCATGTGCACGAAGTGTTCGACATCAGCGGTTTCCTGGCCATACTCACGGTGGTCGAAGACCGCGGCACGGCGGTGGCCCGGCTGTCCGCCGCTTAAGCTTAAGCAAGGCGTCAGTCGAACAGGGCGCGCAGCGGCGCCAGGGCAAGTTCAAGCTTGCCAAAAGCATCTTCCCGCTGCTGGTCCAGCGCCCGTGCCTGTTCCAGGCTGATTTCCGCGAACCGCAGGATGTCCCCGGGCATGCTTTGCGCAATGATGGGCAGGTCCACCGACGCCGCGTGAGCGATCTTGGCGTAGCCCCCGGTGGTCTGGCGGTCGGCCATCAGCACGATGGGGGAACCGTCCGGGGGAACCTGTACGCTGCCGAAGCTGGTGGCTTCGGACAAAAGCTGAGCGGTATGCGCCAGTTCCAGTTTCGGACCTGCCAGCCGGTATCCCATGCGCTCGGATTGCGGGCTGACACGATAATCGCCCGAAAAGAACGCCTGGACGGCGGCGGGCGTGAACAGCGCCGCATGGGCGCTTTTTACGGTGCGTATCGCGGTGCGCGGCTGCATGCCCAGGATGGCGGGCAAGTACACCCTGATGTCCCGAAGCCGGTCGGACAGCTTGTCGAGATCGCGGCCTCGCAGATCCGCCTGCATGGCGAAGGCATCCCCTTTCTTGAGTGCACGGCCCTGGTAGCCCCCCAGGCCGCCGCGGATATAAGTACTGCGGCTGCCCAGCACGGCGGGCAGGTCCGCGCCGCCATGCCATGCAATATAGGCCCGCAAGCCCGCATCGCGCGCACCGAAAGCCAGTAGGTCGCCGGCCTGGGCGATGATCGGACGATTGTTGGGAATGGGCGCATCATTGAGGGTGGGGTTCAGTTGCGCGCCGCAAATGGCGATGCAGCCTGGCGCCTCGAAGCGCAGGCTGGGTCCGGACAGCGTGATTTCCAGCGTTGCTTCGTCGCCCTCGTTGCCGACCAGCAGGTTCGCCAGACGGTGGGCGCGCTCATCCATTGCGCCGCCCACCGGGACGCCCAGGTGCTGGAAGCCATGGCGTCCCAGGTCTTGAAACGACGACAGCATGCCGGGCTTGAGAACGGTGATGCTCATTTCGATGCGCGCTTCAAGGCGAGGTAGTCGTCCGGGCCGATGGGCACGAACCTGACCGTGTCTCCCGGCGCCAGCAGCGTGACGGGTTCTCTGGCCGGATCGAACAGTACCGACGGGGTGCTGCCGATCAGGTTCCAGCCTCCTGGCGAGGCGTTGGGATAGATCACGGTTTGCAGATTGGCGATGGCGACCGACCCGGCGGGCACGACGGTCCGGGGCGTGTCGCGCCGGCCGATGGCGAGCTTCGGGTCGTGTATGCCGATATAGGGCGCACCGGGCGCGAATCCCAGCATGAACACATAGGCAGGCGTGCCGCTGTGCAGCCGTATGACCTCTTGCGGACTGAGGCCGCAATGCCGGGCGACGTCTTCCAGGTCGGGGCCGTGCTCGCCGCCGTAGCATACCGGGATGTCCACCTGCCTGGCGTCTTCGGCGGGCTTGCCGCCGGATAGCGCATCGGCGAGGATCAGCCGGATCTGATCCATAAGCTCCTGCAAGGCGCCGCGGGGCCGGAACAGGCGCGGCTGATAGTGGACGGCTACCGAGTTGAAAGCGGGCACGATGTCGCTGACACCCGCGAGACCCGCCGCGCGCAAAGCCGACGCCGCTTTTCCGCAGAGCCTGCCGGTTTCGATGTCGATGCCGTCTCCGAACGCCAGCAGCAGGCAGCGGTCTCCCTGGGGAGTGATGGTCCAGGCCGTGTCGGGGCCGGAAACGTTTTCAGGCATCGGCCGGGCCTGGTTATTTTGCGAAGAGCGAATCCAGGTTCTTGAATGCCTTGAACTCGAGCGCGTTGCCGGACGGGTCAAGGAAAAACATGGTGGCCTGCTCGCCAGGCTGTCCCTTGAACCTTACATAGGGTTCGATCACGAAGCGGGTGCCTGCGTTCTTCAGCTTCCCGGCCAGCGCTTCCCAGGCGTCCATGTCGAGCACGGCACCGAAGTGCCGCACGGGCACATTGTGCTCGTCTACGCTGCCGGTCCGGACCTGGCCGCATTCCTCGGGCGACAGGTGCGCAACGATCTGGTGGCCGTAGAAATCGAAATCCACCCACTCGTCCGAGGAGCGGCCCTCGGGACAGCCGAGCAGATCGCCATAGAAGGCGCGGGCTTCGGCCAGATCGCGCACAGGGAAAGCGAGGTGGAAAGGGGGAAGGGTGCGCGCAGTGGACATCGTGGGACTCCGTATGGATTTCAGCCCTGCGTCGGGCAAGGCGGCAAATGGCTATTTTAATGATATTTGCGCGCTTGTCCCCCCCGTTTTCCGGGGTCAGACCCCGTTCGGGGTCTGACCCCAGCCCTGACCCCACCCCTGACCGGGTCTGACCCCGTGCGGAGACTAGTCGATCCTTGCCACGCGGGAGGGCGGGAAAATCACGGAGAACAGGCTGCCGGCGCCGAAACGGCTATGGATGGTCAGTTCAGCATTGTGGCGCATCGCCACATGCTTGGTGATGGCCAAGCCCAGGCCGGTGCCGCCGGTGGCGCGCGAGCGGCCCCGATCCACGCGATAGAAGCGCTCGGTGAGCCTCGGGATGTCCTGGGAAGCGATGCCGATGCCGGTGTCCTGGACCGAGTAGCAGGCCTGCCCGGCTTCCGTGATGTACCAGCTGACCGTTATGGTTCCGTCTTTCGGGGTATAGCGTATGGCGTTGGTCAGCAGGTTGGATACCGCTGACGCCAACTCGGTTTCGACGCCGATGACGCACAGGTTCTCGTCCACGTTCTCGACGAAGATGTGCTGATCGTTTGAAAGAATGCGCCCTTGCGCCAGCGCCGTTTGCACCAGTTGCGCGACTTGCACTGGCTCGCCTTCGGTATTGGGAGACGATTCGAGCGTGGAGAGCGTGAGAAGATCGGCAACGATGGCTTGCATGCGTTGCGCCTGTTCCAGCATCAGCGCCTGGTAATGCTGTTTTTGCTCGCTACTGAGCGAGCCTTCCGGCATGTCGCGCAGGGTCTCAAGGAATCCCGACAGGACCGTGAGCGGGGTGCGCAGCTCGTGCGAGACGTTGGCCACGAAGTCCTTGCGCGTGGTTTCCAGCTTTTCCATCTGGGTGACGTCGCGCGTGACGACCAGGTACTGGTCCAGGCCGTATCGGGTGAGCTGCACCAGCAGGGCCCGGTCTTGCCCATCGGTATTCAGATGGAGCAGGATCGGCGCTGGCCACTCGGTCTGCCGGGCATAGCGCGCGAATTCCGGCGCGCGAAGAATGTTGAATATGCTGTGGTTGCGGTCCGACTCCAGGTTCAGGCCGACGTGTTCGCTGGCGGTCTGGTTGCACCACGTCAGTTGCATGGCCTGGTCGAGCGTGATCGCGCCGTCCGGCAGAGCCTCGGCGGCGAGCATGATGCCGTTCACATGCTCATCGAGCGCATCGATTTCCTGCCGGTTGTGGCGCAGCTTGCGGTAGATGGGCGCGAGGATCTCGTCCCAGGGGCCCACCGAAGGCGGCGGCGGGGCTTCGATATCCTTTACCCACCTGGAGATGCGCGAGAGCTGCATGCCGCTGACAAGAATCATCAGGATCAGGCCGAACGAGAAAGTCGCCCAGCCGATGCCCGCGCCCAGCCAGGCGCCGAGCGCCCACCCCAGTACGCCCCACAGGCCAATAGAGATTAAGGTTTTGATCATGATGACGACATTCGGAACTGGTGGCGATTCTTCAGTTTGGTTCAGGCGTTCTGGGGCAATTGAGCCGTGAAGCGGTATCCCGCGCCGCGCACCGTTTCAATATGATTCTCATGTTTGCTGGGTTCCAGCGCCTTGCGCAGGCGCCGGATGTGGACGTCGACCGTGCGCTCTTCCACAAAGACGTGATCGCCCCATACCTGGTCGAGCAATTGCGTGCGGGAAAAGACGCGTTCGGTGTGCGTCATGAAAAAGTGTAGCAGGCGGAACTCGGTCGGCCCCACGGTGAGCGCCACGTCGCCGCCGGTCACCCGGTGCGTGGCGGGATCCAGCTTGAGCGTTCCGATCTGGATCACGTCGTCGGTCAGTTGCGGCGCACGGCGTCGCAGCACGGCCTTGATGCGGGCAATCAGCTCTTTGGGCGAGAAAGGCTTGGTGATGTAGTCGTCCGCGCCGGCTTCCAGCCCTTCCACCTTGTCATGCTCGGCGCCTTTGGCGGTCAGCATGATGACGGGCACGTTGCGGGTGCGCTCGTCGGAGCGCAGTGTCTTGGCCAGTGTGATGCCCGACGCTCCGGGCAGCATCCAGTCCAGCAGGATGAGGTCCGGCAGTTCGGCTCGTACCAGCGTCTGCGCTTGCTCGGCATCGAATGCCCGCAATACTTTGTGTCCGGCAAAGGACAGGTTCACGGAAATCAATTCCTGGATGGCGGGCTCATCTTCAACAACGAGTATGGTCGTGCTCATGGTAGCTTTGTATTCTGGGTGATGGGTAATGCCCCTGAATAATATGGCGCAAATATTTCAGGTTTGTGAAAGCCCGCCGGTCTTGCGAATCTTAACCCGGTAATGATGTACGATTAGGAAATCATGCAAAACCTTCATTCCCCCACACCAGACGCTTCCAGCCAGGACAGCGGCGCGCAGGCCGGCGCCAGCACGCATTTTGGCTTCAAGACCGTGAGCGAAAAAGAAAAGGCGGGCAAGGTGGCCGAAGTCTTTCACTCCGTCGCCGGCCGCTACGACATCATGAACGACCTCATGTCGGTCGGGCTGCATCGTGTCTGGAAAGCGTTCACCATAGGCCGGGCCGACGTCCGCCCGGGCATGAAAGTCCTGGACATCGCCGGCGGCACGGGCGACCTGGCGCGTGCGTTTGCCAAGCGCGCCGGCGCGCGGGGCGAGGTCTGGCTGACCGACATCAACGATTCCATGCTGCGCGTCGGGCGGGACCGCCTGACGGATCAAGGCATGCTGCTGCCCACGGCGGTTTGCGACGCCGAAAACCTGCCTTTCCCTTCCGGGTACTTCGACCGGGTCAGCGTGGCTTTCGGGCTGCGCAACATGACGCACAAAGACCGCGCGCTGTCCGAAATGCGCCGCGTGCTCAAACCCGGCGGCAAGCTCCTGGTTCTCGAGTTCTCGCGGGTGGCCAAGCCCCTGGCGCCGGCGTACGACTGGTATTCCTTCAACGTACTGCCTTGGCTGGGCAAGAAGGTGGCGGGCGACGAGGCCAGTTACCGCTACCTGGCGGAATCCATACGCATGCATCCCGATCAAAGCACTTTGGCCGGCATGCTGGCCGACGCGGGCCTGTCCCGGGTACGGTATTTCAATCTCAGCGCCGGCCTGGTCGCGCTGCATGAAGGCGTCAACCTGGGCTAGGATCTGTTGACGCCGGGGGCGGGGTGGGGTCAGACCCCGTATGGGGTCTGACCCCTGGCTTCACAGGCTGGGTCAGAGGCGGGGTCAGACCCCATACGGGGTCTGACCCCAGGCTGCCATTCACCCGGTTTCTTCAATTTTTCGCGGAAACATGAACGTTTTGTAATGCCGCCTGTCTTACTTTATGCTAATGTTCAGCTTCCAGTAAGTATTGTGGCGTGCACGCCTGCGCTTTGCGGCCGCCGCGTCATGCTTGCATATCCAGATAAAGACATAAGCGGTGGCGGGTCTTCCAGCCCGCTCCCTCTTCAAGGAGATCACTAGATGTCTAAACGTATTTCTCGGCTGCTTGCCATCGCCATGCTGACGGTATCCGCCGGCGCGATGCTGTCGGTGTCGTTCGACGCCGAAGCGCGACGGGCGGGTGGCGGAAAAAGCCTTGGACGCCAGTCGTCCAACGTGACCCAGCAGCGCCAGGCGGTGACACCGCCCGCGGCGGCTTCGACCACGAACCGCGCCGCAGCGCCGGCGGCCGGCGCAGCCGCCACGGGCGCCGCCGCCAGCACTGCGGCCAAGAGCGGCATGTCGCGCTGGCTGGGTCCCATAGCCGGCATCGCCGCCGGCCTTGGCATTGCCGCACTGCTGTCCAGCATGGGGCTTTCGGGCGCCTTCCTGGAAATGATGTCCAGCTTGCTGCTCATCGCCTTACTGGTCTTCGGCGTCATCTTCATCGTGCGCAGGTTGCGTGGCGGCGCATCGCGCCCCGCCATGCAGCAAGCGGGCGGCGCCGCAAGCGCCGACCGTTCCCAGAACCTATTCCGCCAGTCCGCCGGTCAAGCAGGCGCGTCGCAAGCGCCGGCCGTTCCGGCCGCCATGCCCAGCGCTGCCATTGCGCCGGTTCCCGCGGCGCCGGTGGACGACAAATGGTTCATCCCCGGCGATTTCGACACGTCCGCATTCCTGACCAATGCCAAGGCGCAATTCATCGAAATCCAGGCCATCTGGGACAGCGGCGATCTCGACCGTCTGCGCGAATACATGACCGACGACCTGGTCGCCGAAGTCAAGCCCGAAATCCTCGCGCGCGGCGAAGGCAACGTGACGGAAGTCGTGCTGTTGAACGCAGAACTCCTGGGTATCGAGGCCGTGTCGGGCGGCCATCTGGCCAGCGTGCGCTATTCGGGCATGCTGCGCGAGGCCAAGGGCGCAGAAGCGTTCCGCTTCGAAGAAGTCTGGAATCTCTACAAGGGCGAAGGCGCGGGCTGGCTGCTGGCCGGCATCCAGCAAATCCCCATCGACTACGCCAGCTAAGCGCGGCGATGCGCGCGGGCAAGCCCGGCCCGCGCATCGATGCTTTCGGGCCGGCATGCTGTTTGGCCGGCCAAAGCGGCTCCAAACATGGCGGCGCCCTCCCGGGCGCCGTTGCGGATTTTCCCGTTTGCATTCCTTGCACCGCCAGCGGCACAGCGCAACAGGCCATCCGCCTTGTATAAAACCGTTAAACTTGGGCACTGACAAGTTCTGAGCCATACCGGTTTTTTCGTGCACGCCACCATGTTTCCATTTTCCTTGCTTCCCGATCCGGCCTTCATGCATGCGCGCATTCTGAATATGCTGCTGCGGCGGGAAGACTGGGCGCGCGAACGCCTTAGCCGGCACGCCGGGAAAACGCTGCGGTTCGCCGTTGGCGCTTTCAAGACGGGGTTTGTCTTGCAGTCCGACGGCTACGTGCAGGTTTCGGACCCGGCCGTGGTGCCCGATGTCATCCTGACCGTGCCGGCCGCCCGCTTTGCGGATCTCCCGTCCGTCTTGCGTTCCCGCGATCCCGCTGCCATCGCGGCCATCATGCATGTCCAGGGAGACGCCGGCCTTGCCCAGGTGGTGTCGGATCTGGCTCGCGATTTGCGCTGGGACGTCGAAGACGATCTATCCCGCATCGTGGGTGATGTGGCGGCCGCTCGTCTGACAAGCTTGGGGCGCAATGCCGCCAGCGGCATGCAGAGCGCGGCGATCCGGCTTGCCGGCAATGTAGGGGAATACCTGACCGAGGAAAGCGGGCTGATGGCGACCAGGCAGGCCTACGATGACTGGGTGGGCAGGCTGGCCGAGATGCGCAAGCGGCTCGACCGCCTGGATGCCAGGATCAGCGCCTTGCCCCCGGTTCCGGAGACGCGGCTCAAAATGGGCGGCCGCTGATGTTTACCTTGCTGCGTTTGCTGAAAATCGTCATTGTCGCCCTGCGCTACAGGCTCGACGAGCTCGTGCTGTCGGGAATCAAGCATCCCATTGCCTATACGCTGCTGCGCATCGTGCGCTTCGGCCGTCCGCCCAGAACGCCTCGCGGGGTCCGGCTGCGGCTCGCCCTGGAGTCCCTGGGCCCGATCTTCGTGAAATTCGGGCAGGTTCTTTCCACGCGCCGCGACCTCATCCCGCTGGACGTCGCGATCGAGCTTGCCCTGCTGCAGGACCGCGTGCCGCCGTTTCCCTCGGACCAGGCTGCCGCCGGCATCGAGGCCGCACTGGGCGCATCGCCCCATACCTTGTTCAAGCATTTCGAGGTCGACCCCGTGGCCTCGGCATCCATCGCCCAGGTCCATTTCGCGGTGTTGCACGACGGGCGGGAAGTGGCCGTGAAGGTCCTGCGTCCGGGCATGCGCGACATCATCGAAAAAGACCTTGCGCTCATGCGGGTACTGGCGGGCCTGATCGAGCGCCTGGCGGCGGATGGCCGCCGTCTCAAGCCTCGCCAGGTCGTTGCAGAATTCGACAACTACCTGCATGACGAGCTGGACCTCATACGCGAAGCGTCGAACTGCAGCCAGCTGCGCCGGAACTTTTCGCCCGAAACAGGGCGAGAGCACCTGCTCATGGTGCCGGAGGTCGTCTGGGAATATTGCGCGACCACCGTCTTCACGATGGAGCGCATGAGCGGCATACCGGTAGGCCAGATCGAGCGCCTTCGGGCAGCCGGCATCGATACCAAGGAACTTGGCCGGGCGGGCGTGGAGATCTTCTTCATGCAGGTCTTCACCGATGGTTTTTTCCACGCAGACATGCATCCTGGCAATATTTTCGTGTCGGACCGCCCCGAAACGCTGGGCCGGTATATTGCGCTGGACTTCGGCATCGTCGGTTCCCTGTCCGAATTCGACAAGAACTATCTGGCCCAGAATTTCCTGGCGTTTTTCCGGCGTGATTATCACCGGGTCGCCCAACTGCATATCGAGTCCGGATGGGTGCCGCCCAATACGCGCGAAGAAGAGCTCGAAGGCGCCGTGCGGGCGGTTTGCGAACCCTATTTCGACCGGCCGCTGTCCGAGATTTCCCTCGGCCAGGTGCTGTTGCGCCTGTTCCAGACATCCCGCCGCTTCAATGTCGAGATACAGCCGCAGCTGGTGCTGCTGCAGAAAACACTGTTGAACGTGGAAGGCATGGGCCGCGAGCTGGACCCCAACCTGGATCTCTGGAAGACGGCCAAGCCTTATCTGGAAAAATGGATGCATGAACGGGTTGGGCTTACCGGCCTGCGCAAGCAGCTCGACAAGGAAGCCGGCCAGTGGTCGCAGCTGCTTCCGGAAATTCCCAGGCTGGTCCACGCGCGCCTGAGCCGGCCCGATTACGGCCCTGCGTTAAACTTGGAACTGACGCGCCTTCGCAAGGCTCAGCAGCAAGGCAATCGCTTGTTGATGTTGTTGTCCGCCATCGCCATGGTGGCTTTGGGTGTGGCTGTATGGGCATTGACTCAAAACTAGCCCGACTATCCCTATTTCACATGTTGTCTCGCTGAAATAATCCTGTTAACTGCGCCGTCTATGCTGACGGCATGCAACGAGTTCGCCCGGGCACTGCTGTACGGTATCGCCGGGTCCATGAATGAGAGAGAACTATGCTTTACCCTGAATTGTTCAAATCGATGGAAGCCGTGCGCTGGAATATGGGTACCGACATTCCATGGTCGGACTATGATCCCGCGAAGCTGAGCGACGAGCAAGCCTACACCATCAAGATGAACGCCATCACCGAATGGGCGGCATTGCCGGCCACGGAAATGTTCCTGCGCGACAACGCCGACGACAGCGATTTCTGCGCATTCATGTCGGTCTGGTTCTTCGAAGAGCAGAAACACTCGCTGGCCCTCATCGAGTATCTGCGCCGCTTCCGCCCGGAGCTTGTCCCCACGGAGGAAGAGCTGCACAAAGTACGCTTTGAGTTCGATCCGGCGCCGGCGCTGGAAACCCTGATGCTGCATTTCTGCGGCGAGGTCCGCCTGAACCACTGGTATCGGCGCGCGGCCGATTGGCACACCGAGCCGGTCATCAAAGCCATCTACAAAATCATTGCACAGGACGAAGCCAGGCATGCGGGCGCGTATCTGCGCTATATGAAGCGTGCGCTGGTCCATCGCGGCAAGGAATTCGGCCACAACGCAAGGCTGGCGTTCTCCAAGATCGGCGTCCTGATGGCGTCCGCGCACCGGACACCGCAAGCCTTGCATCCCACGAATCTGCACGTCAATAAAGAGCTCTATCCGCAGGACACGGTGCAGTCGAAACTGCCTTCGCCCGGCTGGCTCGAAAACTGGCTCGACAACCAGATTCAGTTCGACAACGAATGGGAAGGCAAGGTCAGCACGCGCATCCTGCACAATATGTCCTTGCTGATGGACAGCACCTTCAATACGGTGCAGGATCTGAACCGCTACCGCAAGCAGCTGACCAAGGGCCTGGCTGTCGCCTGAACCGCGCAGGCTCGCATATGACGGTCCGTTTCGAATCCAAGATCCTGCCCCGCGAGGCATGCGTCGCGGCAGTGCGGAGCGGCGCGCTGCCGCGCCCCATTGTCTTCACCAACGGCGTGTTCGATATTCTGCATCGTGGCCATGTCAGCTACCTGGATGAGGCCGCGCAACTCGGGGCCAGCCTGATCGTGGCCGTCAACACCGACGCATCGGCTCGCCGCCTGGGCAAGGGCGATGACCGCCCCCTCAATGCCGAGGCGGATCGCGCGGCCCTCCTGGCCGCCCTGGCCAGCGTCACCATGGTCACTTCGTTCGACGAGGACACGCCCCAGGCGCTCATCGAAGCCCTGCGACCCGATGTCATCGTGAAGGGTGGGGACTACGACATGGAAAGTCTGCCCGAAACCGCAAGCGTCAAAAGCTGGGGCGGCAGGGCCGTGGCAATACCGTTCGAGCATGAACGGTCGACGACGTCGCTGGTCCGAAAGATCAGGGGTCAGACCCCGAATTGACCCGGGGTCAGACCCCGTACGGGGTCTGACCCCTTGGACCGCCGAGCCGGGGTCAGACCCTGGATGGGGTCAGACCCCGGGCCTACAGGCCTAGCCCCTTGGCCTCGTCAGCAACTGGTTGACGGCGATGATGTCGTTCTCGGTGAGGATACCCGTGCTGGCCTTCAGGCGCAGGCTGCTCATCAGCGTATCGTAGCGCGCGCGTGCCAGGCTGCGCTGGGTTTCGTACAGCTGCTGCTGAGCATTGAGTACGTCGATGTTGATCCGGACGCCGACCTCGTAGCCGGTCTGGTTGGCTTGCAGGGACGACAGGCTGGACTTCTCGGCGGCCCTCAGGGCTTCGACCTGTGCCAGGCCCGATGTGACCCCTGAAAAATGCTGCTGGGTGGACTGCACGGCCTCGCGCCGGGCGTTCTCGAGTTCATAGCGCGCCTGCTGAAGGCGGGAGGTCTGCTCGCGCACCACCGATGAAATTTCACCGCCCGAGAAAATGGGGATGGCGACACGCAGGCCCACGGTGCTGTCCAGCGAGCGCGGACCGGTGTTCGGACCGTACAAGCCGCGATCCGAAGCGGTGCCGGTCTGGGCTTCGAGATAAAGCCTGGGATAATGCTCGCCCTTGGCGATATCGATTTGTTTCTCGACGATCTTGGTTTGCAGGGCCGCCTGCGCCACGGCGAGGCTGGACGCCGACGATTGCAGGATCCAGGCGTCGAGCCGGTTGGGCTGAGGCGCGGGCAGCGGTGTGTCGTTGGCCAATTCCGCCAGCGCCCCCGGCCGTTCGTGAATGATGCGCGCGAGCTGGTCCTGATTCAATTGCAGCTGGTTCTGCGCCTGCAGCTCGCTGGCTTTCAGGAGGTCCAGCCGGGACTGCGCCTCGTAGGCATCGGCGATGGTGGTGCCGCCCAGTTCGTAGCCACGCGTCGCGGCGTTCAGTTGGGTCTGTACGGCTTCTTTCTGGGCTTGCAGGACCCGTAGCGTGTCCTGCGCGGCAAGCACATCGAAATAGGCTTGCGATACACGCAGGATGAGGTCCTGATAGGCTCGGGCCTGGGCGATATCGGCAGAGCCTGCGATGTATTCCGAGCGTTTCAGCTGGCCCCAGGCGCTGATGTCGATCAGGGGCTGGGTCAGTGTCAATGCCCATTCCGCCCGGCGCGAGCTGTTCCGGTCATTGAGCGTGCGCGCCCGGCGCACGTCTTCGGCTTCACCGATGGCGTCTGCCGTTACCAGGGGAAGCAGCCTGGCCCTGGCCTGGTTGACGAATTCCTGGTCTGCGTCGCGTCCGGCGCGGCTGGCCGCGTAGATGGGATCCCGTTCTTGGGCAAGCTGCCAGACCTGCAGGAGGTCCTGACCGTGAGCCGGAAGCAAGCCGGCACAGACCAGCGCAGCGCACGAAACGAAGAACTTGCCCAGGGAAGTTGGCATTCAGAACTTGAATTTGGATACGGTTGTACCGCGCAACGGTTTGATGACGGTATCGAAGAGGCTGGTGGTCTCGAAGCTGGCCGCGCTGGTGCGCGTGATCCGGCAGGCGGTCATGACGGGTGGCTGGCCCACCACCACCACCAGGCGTCCTCCGATGCGCAATTGGTACTTCAGCGCGTCGGGAACCACCGGGACCGAGCCGGTTACTAGAATGGCGTCGTATTCGGTGGTGCCCCAGCCCGCGTGCGCGTCGCCGGTTTCGACCTTGACGTTGGCGACCTGGTTGCGCTGCAGGTTCTGCAGGGCGAATGCGGACAGGCGGCTGTCGACTTCGACGCTGGTGACCTGCTGGCACAGCTTGCCCAGCAGGGCGGCCTGGTAGCCCGAGCCCGTGCCGATTTCAAGCATGCAGTCGGTGGGCTTCAGTTGCAGTTCTTGTGCCAGGCGCGCTTCAACCTTGGGCGTGAGCATGCTTTCGCGCGTGTCGACCGAATTGATGACGAGAGGCAGTTCGACGTCGGAAAACGCCAGCCCCTGCATGGGCGCGGGAACATAGCGTTCCCGCTGGACGTCGAACAAAGCTTGCAGGACCCGAGCATCGAGCACATCCCAGGGGCGGATCTGTTGCTCGATCATGTTGAATCGAGCCCGTTCGATTTCTGATAGCGCTGTAACGTTCATGGTGTCTGCAAATAATCGGTAAAGATGTATCTATTCTACCGACGGACCTACCAAAGGTAAGCCCGCCGCATCGTGCTAACTATAGCGTATTTGGATTATTTTGGCGCTGGCCACCAGGCGTGAAAGTGCTGCACCGGGCCATGGCCCGATCCCACTTGCAGCTCGCCCGAACGCGCGATGGCTCGTACCAGGTAGTCCTTTGCCTGCCTGGCGGCCTCGGGCGCATCACCGGTGCGCGGCAGCAGCGCGGCCAGCGCCGCTGAAAGCGTGCAGCCGGTTCCGTGGGTATTGGGTGTTTCGATGCGCCTGCCGGGCAGTTCCAGCATCCGGTCGCCGTCATGCAGCACGTCGATGGTGTCGTTGCCGGGAAGATGGCCGCCCTTCAGGTAGACCCAGCGTTCGCCGGAGTCGTTCAGCAGGCGGCGCAGCTTCTCGGCCGCGCGGCGCATGTCGCGCACATTGTCCACCGGGGCGGCGTCCAGCAATACGCCGGCCTCGGGCAGGTTGGGCGTCAGCATCGTTGCCTGGGGCAGCAGGCTCGAGCGCAGTTCATCGACGGCGGCGCGCTCCAGGAGATGGTCGCCGCTCTTTGCGATCATTACCGGATCCAGGACCAGGTGCGCGGGCTTCCAGTGGGCCATTCTGTCGGCCACCGTGCGGGTGACCGCCTGGTGGCCCAGCATGCCGATCTTGACGGCGTCGATGCGCACGTCGGCGAACAGCGTGTCGATCTGGGCGGCGACGAAGTCGGCCGGCACGGGTGAAATGCCGGTTACGGCCTGGGTGTTCTGCGCCGTCAGGGCGGCGACGACGGCGGTGCCGTAGGCGCCCAGCGCGCTCATGGCCTTGATGTCGGCAAGAATGCCCGCGCCGCCGGAAGGATCCACGCCGGCGATGGTGAGGGTATTGGGGATCATCTCTTTGGTTTTATTGACGAGGTTCCAGCAGGCCTTCGGTGGGGGAGCTGGGGTCGGCACTGTAGAACTTGCGCGGCACCCGGCCGGCCAGGAAGGCCTCGCGGCCGGCCTGTACCGCTTTCTTCATGGCGCTTGCCATGAGGATGGGATTGCGGGCGCCGGCGATGGCGGTGTTCATCAGGACGGCATCGCAGCCCAGCTCCATGGCGACGGCGGCGTCCGAGGCCGTACCCACGCCGGCGTCCACCAGTACGGGGACCTTGATGCTGTCGATGATCAGGCGCAAGTTCCAGGGGTTGAGTATGCCCATGCCCGAACCGATCAGCGATGCCAGCGGCATGACCGCGATGCAGCCGATGTCTTCCAGCATGCGGCACTGGATGGGGTCGTCGGTGCAATACACCATGACCTGAAAGCCTTCCTTGACCAGGGTGCGGGCCGCCTCCAGGGTTTCGGGCATGTTGGGAAACAGGTTGTCCTGGCTGCCCAGGACTTCCAGCTTGACCAGTTCGTGCCCGTCCAGCAGTTCGCGCGCCAGGCGCAGCGTACGCACGGCCTCGTCGGCGGTGAAGCAGCCGGCGGTGTTGGGCAGAATCGTGTACTTCGAGGGCGGAATGTAATCGAGGAGGTTGGGTTCGCCGGGATTCTGGCCGATGTTGCTGCGTCTTATCGCAACCGTGATGATTTCCGCGCCGCTGGTTTCAATGGCTTGGCGTGTTTCTTCGAAATCTTTGTACTTGCCGGTGCCGACAAGAAGGCGGGAAGAATAGCTGCGGCCTGCAAGGGTAAACGTGTCGTTCTGGGTCATAGTTAGTGCGAAGAAGGTGAGCGTTGCCTGATTTGCAAGTGTACTGCGACATCAGCGGCGTACCAATTCCACATATTCGCAAAGCTGTTCGGCTGCATCGACCAAGCGCGGGCCGGGCCGGAACAGGGCGTCCGGATCCAGACCGTATATGTGTCCCGCCATGGCGGCGGGCAGCTGCAGCGTCCGCCAGCGGTGCAAGGTGTCGCCGACGTTCTCGGCCGGGCGCGCGGGCACGATGATCACACCGGGATCCTTCATCAGCACGCTTTCCGGATCCACCTGTGGCGCGGCGACGCCCGTGGCGGCGTAGACGTTCTCGGCCCCGCATGCGGCCAGGACATCGTTCAGCAAGACGTCGCTGCCTATCGTGTAAAGGGGCGAGCCGCCGATTTCAATGAAGGCGGCGACCCGCGGCCGGCCGGAATACCGCTCACGCAGGTGGGCGATCCGCCGACGCAATTCGGACGCCTTTGCCCGGGCCGTGGATGCCGTGTCGAACAGCCGGCCGTATCGCTCGATCTCTGCCGGGATATCTTCCAGCTTTTTCGGCTGGGAGTAGGCCAGTGGGATATCCAGCCGCTTCAGCATGGGGGCGAGTGTCTGTGCTGCGCCGGTGGGCTGCCAGGCGATCACGATGTCCGGCCGGGCGGCGACGGTCTTCTCGACATCGACGTGTATGCCTGTGCCCAGGCGTGGAATCGCACGTGCCTGGGGCGGGTAGTCGCTGTCGGTGACCGTCGCCACGATCCGGTCGCCCGCGCCGGCGGCAAAGACGAGTTCGGTGATGTGCGGGGTGAGCGTCACCGCGCGCGTTCTCGCCGGCTCCCGGGCCGCATACCCCTCCGCATGCGCGCCGGGCGGGGCGGCCGCCAGCGCCATAAGAAGCGCGGCGAGTCCGGCAAACCGCTTGGTGAATGAGCCCATGGGTTGTCGCTATGCCGCCCTACATCCGGAGCGACAAGTTGATGAAGAAATTGGAACCCGGATTACGATAGCCGTAGGTATTGCTGTATTCCTTGTTGAAGATATTGTTCCAGCGCGCCTGGACTTCGACGTTCTTGCTGAAGGCATAGGCCGCCGTCATGTTGAACAGCCCATAGCCGCCCAGCAATACTTGATTGGCGACATCGCTGTACCGCTTTCCGGTGAACTGGTATTCGCCGCCGACCGTCAGCGCTCCGTAGCGTTGTTCCGCGCTGAAACGGTATACCTGGCGGGCCCGCTGCACCAGCCGGCTGCCCGTTTCGCCCGCCCGCGGCCTGTCGTTGCGTGGATCCAGGAAGTCGGCGCTCGCTCGCAGCGTGGTGTCGCCGTAGACCTGTTCGCCCGTGAGCGTGATGCCGCGTATCGTCGCGCGTTCGGTGTTCATGGCGGTGCAGTCGAAATTGACGTCGCAGACATAGCCGTTGATCAGATCGCGGATCTTGTTCTGGAAGACGACCACACCCAATCGCGTCGTATCTGTTTCATAGCTCAATCGGGCTTCGATGTTGCGGGACTTTTCGGGCTTGAGATCGGGGTTCCCCTGGAAGCTGCCCCAGGATCCGCCGTCGTACGGATAGTACAGGTCCGAAAAAGTGGGGGCGCGGAAACCCGTGTTGCCCGACACGCCGACTTTCCAGTTCTCGGTCAGGTCCAGGTCATAGGCCAGGCCGCCGGTCACCTGGTTTCCGTAAGAGGAAATATTGTCGTTGCGCAGATTGGCTTGCAGATGATGCGCGCCGAAGTCGCCGCGATAGATCAGCCCCACCGCGTTCGTGTTGCGCTGGCTGTTGGTGTAGTTTCCAGTGTGGGCGACCCGTTCCTCCAGCCGCTCCAGAAGCGCGCTGACATTTTGGTCCGGGGCCGGTTTGAAGTCGTTTTGCCAGGTATAGGACCGTTGCAGCGTGGAGAATCGCGTGCCCCAGCTGCGATCCTCCGATGTTTCCTTGCTCAGGCCGAAGCGCAGCGTGCTGTTCCAGTAGTCGGCCAACTGGTTGGTGCTGGTCGCCGTGTAGACTTGCTGGCGTGTCAGGGCGTAGGCATGTTCCGGGTAGTCGCCGACGTCGACATCGGAGCGTATGTAGCTGTTGTACGCGGTCACGCCCAGGTGGTGGCCTGGCTTCCAGCGGTATCCCAGGCTGGCGCTGAAGCCATGCAGGTCATAGCCGTCCGCGTCGCGATTGTAGGTATAGGCGCCGGCATCCTTGTTGGTCGCGTTGAAGCCGTCGCTGCGCGCCATGTTGCCCGAAATCGAATAGTTCCAGCCGTCCTGCGCGCCTGAGATGCCCGCGCTGGACTTGACGGTGCCGTAGCTGCCGATGCCCATGTTTGCCCACGCGCTCGGGGGGCGGTCGCCGCCCTGTGCCTGGTTGGTGATGATGTTGATGACGCCGCCCATGGCGTCGGAACCATACAGGCCGCTGGCGGAGCCGCGCAGGATTTCTATGCGCTCAATGACGGCGGGATCGATTGCCGCCCAATTCGTCGAGCCGCTGACGGAGCTGTTGATGCGTACGCCGTCAACCAGCACCAGCGTCTGCGCCGGACTGGTGCCGCGCAGGAAGACGCCGGTGACGGTTTGCGGGCCGCCGTTATTGTAGAACTGGACATCATGGTGCCGTGCCAGGACCTCGGCCAGGCTGCTTTGGCCCGCGCGTTGAAGCTCCTGCTTGTCGATCACGGTGACGTCGCCCTGCACGTCCTTCTGCAATTGCGCGCTGCGGCTTGCCGTCACGACTATGGAGTCGAGCCGGCCGACGGTTTGCGGGGATTGTGCGATGGCGCTGGATAGCGGAAGGAAACAGGAAAGGACGGCAAGCGCTTGCCGGTTCAAGATGAGAGGCATGATAGACCCTGAAAGACATGCGTCCCCGCACGTCGGATTCAATAACCAATAAAGGGCGAGCAAGGCCGGTATCGGGCTGGCATGAATCGCATGCGCACCGTTGCGGGGGCAGCACAGTCTGGTCGAAGGGCAGGCAAGGGCGCGGTGGCGGCCGGCATGCCTGGGGCGACGTCTGTTTCCCGTTTAACTTTCGCAGAACGCTTCCGCCGCCGTGGCGGCAACGTTCCGAAAGCACCTCATACGGATCGAAATATATCATGGGCCGGAGGGGTCAGACCCCGTGACTATATACTGCATGGGGTCAGACCCCATGCGGGGTCTGACCCCCAACCCAACATAGCCTCTCTTTGCCCCATGCACCTCCCAGATCCCATCCCCATCCAGGACGCGGAGCTTTCCGCCGCGTTGTCGGCCGCCATCGACGGCAAGACCAAGCCGCGCGGCAGCCTGGGACAGCTGGAGCGGCTGGCGCATCGATTGGGCATGATCCAGCGCACCTTGACGCCCCGCATCGACGCGCCCGCCATCGTGGTTTTCGCGGCGGATCATGGCGTCGTGGCGGAAGGGGTGTCCGCCTACCCGCAGGATGTCACCTGGCAGATGGTAGAGAATTTCCTGCGCGGCGGCGCGGCGATCAATGTGCTGGCGCGCCAGCACGGTGTGGAACTGCTGATCGTGGATGCCGGCGTCAACCATCGATTCGGCGAGCGGCCCGGCCTGGTGGATCGCAAGATCGGCCCGGGCACCCGCAATTTCGCCCATGAGCCCGCCATGACATTGGAAGAATGCATGCTGGCCATGCAATACGGTGCGGGCGTCGTCGAGGACCTGACGGGCGGCGTGGTGGGGTTCGGCGAAATGGGCATAGGCAATACGACGTCGGCATCGGCGCTCATGCACAAGCTCAGCGGCCTGGGCATCGAGGACTGCGTCGGCGCAGGAACGGGTCTGGACGACGCAGGCATTTCGCGCAAGGCCCGGGTCATCAGGGATGCTGCGCGCAAGCATCCTGGAGCCATGCCGGTCATGGAAGTGCTGGCGACTTTCGGCGGATACGAAATCGCCATGATGGCGGGGGCCATGCTCAGGGCCGCGGAACGGCGCATGGCCGTGCTGGTCGATGGCTTCATTGCGACAGCGGCCTTGCTTGCCGCCGCGCGCATGCGACCGTCCGTGCTGGACTACTGCATTTTTTCCCATTGCTCGGACGAGCATGGGCACCGGCGTCTGCTTCGGTTTCTAGGGGGGCGGCCACTGCTGCACCTGGGCATGCGTCTTGGAGAAGGCACAGGTTGCGCCATGGCGGTGCCCATCCTGCGGTCTGCTGTGGCCATCCTGAATGAAATGGCCACTTTCGATTCGGCAAGGATCAGCGAGATGGATGCTGCTCAAAACGGGATCATCGCATGAGCGAACGAATGGAGGCCGATGCGCCGGCGCGGCGCGGCCCGGCGCTGCATCAACTGCGCCTGTGCTTGATCGCCTTGCAGTTCTTTACGCGCATTCCCGTTCCCGCCTGGGTCGGCTATGAGCCCGAGTGGCTGAGGCAGGCGTCGCGTTACTACCCTTTGGTGGGCTTGATCGTGGGCGGCATCGCCGCGGGCGGCTATTTCCTGGCGGCGCAATGCCTGCCGCAAGCGGCCGCGGTGCTGGTGTCCATGGCGGTAAGCATCTATGTTACAGGTGCCTTCCACGAAGACGGCTTTGCCGATGTATGCGATGGATTCGGCGGCGGCTATACCCGTGACCGTGTCCTGGCCATCATGAAGGACTCGCGGATAGGCGCTTACGGCGCTATCGGAATTGGCCTGATGCTCGCCCTGAAGTTCGCGGCCCTCGTGTCCCTTAAGCCTGTCGCCGTCCTGGCCTGCTTGCTGGTGGCGCATCCCTTGTCGCGCCTGCTTTCGGCGGCGCTGATCTGGCGCATGGCGTATGCGCGGGATGAGGGCAAGGCAAAGCCGTTGGCGGAACGCATGACGACCACGGAGTTCCTGGTGGCCATGGCGACAGCCTGCGTGCCTTTGCTGGCGGCCGGGCTGCTGGATTGGCTGCCGTGGATCGCCATTGTGATCGGGCTGGCGCTGTCCTGCCTGGCAATGGCCTGGCTGGCCAGGCTTTTCGCGCGGCGCATCGGCGGCTTTACCGGCGACTGCCTTGGCGCCGTCCAGCAGGCATCCGAATGCGCATTCTATCTGGGCGTCGTGGCCGCATTGGGCGGCGGGGCCTGGCAAGCGGCATGAGGACGGAAGGGCGCCTGTATCTCGTCCGGCATCCCCGCCGCGATCTGCCGGGCGAAATTTGCTATGGGGCGTCCGACATCTCCGTATCGGCCGCGGAGCGGGAACGGGTGGCGCTGGCGCTCGCGGAGTCGCTGCCGCGCGGGCTGCCCTTGTACACCAGCCCCTTGTTGCGCTGCGCGGACCTGGCGCGGCGCCTCGCGGAGCTGCTGGAAAGCGACCGCCCGGTAGCGGATCGGCGGCTGCGGGAATTGGACTTCGGCGCCTGGGAAATGCTGGGCTGGACCGATGTCCCCCGCGCGGAAGTCGACGCCTGGGCGGACGATCTCGTCGACTATCGCCCAGGCGGCGGCGAGAACGTGCGGGACATGGCCCGGCGCGTCCATGCGGCGTACCGTGATCTGATGGCGTCCGGCGAGGACAGTGTCGTCGTCTGCCACGCCGGCACCATACGCGTGCTTCTCGCCTGCCACGTCCACGCCCCAACGCCCGCGGAAGATGGCGCCGGCGTCATCGACGCCATTGCGCGCCATGCGACGGCCGGCCGCGTCGATATCGCGTTCGGGGGCGTGACGGTGCTGGAGCGGGGTCAGACCTGAATGGCACTACCTTAAGCATTCCGGGCTGCTTTTTGGTCACTGAACACGGTCAGCTTGGCGTATAGGGGCATCGGGCTAGTCGTAGGCGGTGCTGGCCGTCGGCCATCACTTCCCGGTTCTGGCCCGGCTCCAGGGCGGCCGGGAAACTCGTGCGCTCGGGCCAGTGGCCCGAAAGCGCGCACTCACACAGCCCCGGCCTTGCCTCCCTGGAGCCGGGCCAGAACCGGCGCCTCCGAAAACCGCCCTCAGCCCCTATATGCCAAGCTGCCCTGCGCCTGCTCTGATTGGACGGCCCAGGGCTGAGGGGTCAGACCCCGCATGGGGTCTGACCCCATGACATCGCCACAGCCCAAGTAGCTGTGAGGCCTGCCAGCGGCTTATGGGGTGAGGAGGGCGACTTTCGGGCACCGCCGGCCAAGGCCAGGATGGCGGGGGAGCAAGGACGCAACTGTTTGAGCCCACGCTTTCGGGCCACTGGCCCGAGTGGGCGAGTTTTGCGTCCGCCCCGACAGCCTGGCCTTGGACGGGAAGTCCTGCGCCAGCAGGACCGGTGCACGGGAGCACGACTGCCCCATAAGCCGTTGGCAGGCCGCGCTAGATACTAAAAACAAATGACGCAAGCCGTGCCGGATCAAGCAGATACAGGTTCCGCCACTTCTTAAAGTAGTGCCATTGGGGTCTGACGAAACTGACCCGATGATCGGTCTGTCCCCTCAGTAAGCCGGGTCATACCCCGAATGGAGTCCGACCCCCGGGAAGTCTTACAATGGAGGCCTTGTTCATCGTCAGGTAGCCCCGTGTCCTATCCAACTTTGCCTTATCCGCTTGCCTCCTATACGCATGGCGCCGAGTTTGCGCGATTGCTCGGAGAACGTATCCTGATCCTCGACGGGGCCATGGGCACCATGATTCAGCAATACAAGCTCGGGGAAACGGACTTCCGAGGCGAACGGTTTGCCGAGCATCACAAGGACGTCAAGGGCAACAATGAACTGCTGTCCCTGGTCCGACCCGACATCATTGCCGAGATCCACCGCGCCTACCTCGAAGCGGGGGCCGATGTCATCGAGACCAATACCTTCGGAGCCTGCGCGATTGCGCAAGGGGACTACGACCTGCCCGAGCTCGCCTACGAGATGAACCTGGAGTCGGCGCGGCTCGCGCGCGAGGCCTGCGATGCCTACAGCACGCCGGATCGCCCCCGTTTCGTCGCCGGCGCGCTGGGTCCACAACCCAAGACAGCGTCGATCTCGCCCGACGTGAACGATCCAGGCGCCCGCAACGTAACATTCGAGCAATTGCGCGACGCCTATATCGAGCAGATGAACGGCTTGCTGGACGGCGGCATCGACATCGTCCTGATCGAGACCATCTTCGATACGCTCAATGCCAAGGCCGCCATCTTCGCGGTGGAAACCGTGTTCGAGGAACGCGGCGTACGCTTGCCCGTCATGATCTCGGGCACCGTGACCGACGCATCCGGCCGCATCCTGTCGGGCCAGACCGTCGAGGCGTTCTGGAATTCCGTGCGCCATGCGCGGCCCATCACCATCGGCCTGAATTGCGCGCTGGGCGCGGCCCTCATGCGCCCCTACATCGCCGAACTTTCCAAAATCTGCGATACCTACGTCTGTGTCTATCCCAACGCCGGATTGCCCAATCCCATGGCGGAAACCGGCTTCGACGAAACGCCGGCCGACACCTCGTCGCTGCTCGAAGAGTTTGCGCGCGCGGGGCTGGTCAACATGGCGGGCGGCTGCTGCGGCACGACGCCGGATCACATTCGGGCAATCGCCGGCAAAGTGGCCGACCTGCCTTCGCGGTCCGTCCCGACCATTCCGGTCAAGACGCGTCTTTCGGGGCTCGAACCCCTGACCATAGACGAGGACACCTTGTTCGTGAACGTGGGCGAACGCGCCAACGTGACGGGCAGCAAGATGTTCCTGCGCCTGATACGCGAAGAAAAATACGATGAGGCGCTGGCGGTGGCGCGCCAGCAGGTCGAGAACGGCGCGCAGATCATCGACGTCAATATGGACGAAGCCATGCTCGATTCCGCGGTGTGCATGCGCCGCTTCCTGAACATGATCGCATCCGAGCCCGACATCGCGCGCGTTCCCATCATGATAGACAGCTCGAAATGGGAGGTCATCGAGGAAGGGCTGCGCTGCGTGCAGGGCAAGCCGGTGGTCAATTCGATCTCCATGAAGGAAGGCGTCGAACCCTTCCTCGAGCACGCGCGCCTGTGCCGGAAGTATGGGGCGGCGGCGGTCGTCATGGCCTTCGACGAGCAAGGCCAGGCGGACTCCCTGGAGCGGCGCAAGGAAATCTGTGAGCGCGCCTATCGTCTTTTGGTCGACGAGGTCGGTTTTCCGCCCGAGGACATCATCTTCGATCCCAATGTCTTCGCCATCGCGACCGGCATCGAGGAACACAACCACTACGCCGTCGACTTCATCGAGGCCACCGGATGGATCACGCGGAACCTGCCCTACGCGCGCGTGTCCGGCGGCATTTCCAATGTCAGCTTCTCGTTCCGCGGCAACGAAACGATGCGGGAAGCCATACATGCCGTGTTCCTCTATCACGCCATCCGCGAGGGTCTGACGATGGGCATCGTCAACGCGGGCCAGCTTGGCGTGTACCAGGACATTGACAAGAAAGTGCTCGACATGGTCGAGGACGTGGTGCTGGATCGCGAGCCGCCCCTGGGCAAGACGGATCCTGACGACGAGCGCTCGCCGACCGAGCGTCTGGTCGAGTTGGCGGAAACGATCAAGGGTTCCGGCGCGAAAAAGGAAGAGGACCTCAGCTGGCGCGAGCAGCCGGTGGAGGGTCGCTTGTCGCATGCGCTGGTGCACGGCATCACGACCTATATCGTCGAGGACACCGAAGAGGTCCGCCAGAAGATAGCCGCGGCGGGCGGGCGGCCCATCCAGGTCATCGAAGGCCCCTTGATGGACGGCATGAACGTGGTGGGCGACCTGTTCGGCGCCGGCAAGATGTTCCTGCCCCAGGTGGTGAAGTCGGCGCGCGTCATGAAACAGGCCGTGGCCCATCTCATTCCCTTCATCGAGGAGGAAAAGCGCCAGATCGCGGCGGCGGGCGGCGATGTCCGCTCCAAGGGCAAGATCGTGATCGCGACGGTCAAGGGCGATGTGCACGATATCGGCAAGAATATCGTATCCGTCGTCCTGGAATGCAATAATTTCGAGGTCGTGAACATGGGCGTCATGGTGCCCTGTTCCGAAATCCTGGCCAAGGCGAAAGAAGAGGGTTGCGATATTGTAGGCTTGTCCGGCCTGATCACGCCCAGTCTCGAAGAAATGGCATACGTGGCGTCTGAAATGCAGCGCGACGAATACTTCCGCGAGCGCAAGCTGCCCTTGCTGGTAGGCGGGGCGACCACCAGCCGCGTCCATACCGCCGTCAAGATTGCCCCGAATTACGAAGGGCCGGTGATCTACGTGCCGGACGCCAGCCGCTCGGTGGGCGTGGCCACCAACCTCATGTCGGATCAGGTGGCCACCTATCTGGAAGAGGTGGCCGCTGAATACGAGCTGGTGCGGACGCGCCACGCGAATCGCAAGGCGACGCCGCTCATTTCCCTGGAAGAAGCCCGCGCGGATCGCCCGGAAATCGACTGGTCGAGCTACACACCGCCTCGCCCGAAGTTCATCGGCCGGCGCACCTTCAAGAACTACGATCTTTCCGAAATCGTCGACTTCCTGGACTGGACGCCGTTCTTCCAGACCTGGAGCCTGTTCGGGCAGTTTCCGGCCATTCTCGACGACAAGGTCGTGGGCGAACAGGCCCGCAAGGTCCACGCCGAAGGGCAGGCGATGCTCAAGAAGATCATTGATGGCCGTTGGCTGACCGCCAATGGGGTGGTCGCTTTTTATCCCGCCAACACGGTCAACCAGGAAGACATCGAGATCTATTCCGATGAGTCGCGCTCAGAGGTCCTGTTCACCTGGCGCAACCTGCGGCAGCAGACGGCCAAGCGCGAAGGCGTGGACAACAAATGCCTGGCGGACTACATCGCGCCCAAGGAAAGCGGCGTGGTGGACTACATCGGCATGTTCGCCGTCACGGGCGGGCTGGGCATCGAAAAGCACGACCAGCGCTTCCTGGCCGAGGGTGACGATTATTCCAGCATCATGCTCAAGTCGATCGCGGACCGGCTGGCCGAAGGGTTCGCCGAATGCCTGCATGCGCGGGTGCGCCGCGACCTGTGGGGTTATGTGCCGGACGAATCCATGAGCAACGAGGACATCATCGCCGAGAAATACCAGGGCATCCGTCCCGCGCCGGGCTACCCGGCCTGCCCCGAGCACGTGGTCAAGAAAGAGATGTTCCGGGTCATGGACTGCGAGGACATCGACATGCAACTGACCGACAGCTATGCGATGTTTCCCGCTTCCAGCGTATCGGGCTTCTATTTCAGCCATCCCAAGTCGCAGTATTTCAACGTAGGCAATATCGGCGGCGACCAGCTTGCCGATTACATCCGGCGCAGCGGACGCGAAGAGGAAGACGTACGCCGGACCCTGGCGAGCGTGCTTCGATGAGCCACCTAGCCTGACCATGCAGAACCGGCGCAAGGCACTGGGCGATTTCCTGAGGCAGGCGCGGGCCCGCGTCACGCCCGAGTCCCTGGGCCTGCCGGCGGGCAGCCGCCGCCGGACGCCGGGGTTGCGCCGAGAGGAAGTCGCCCAGCTGTGCGGCATCAGCGCCACCTGGTATACCTGGATCGAACAAGGGCGCGATGTGTCGGTGTCTCCGGCGGTGCTGGGCAGGCTGGCGTCCGTACTGAACCTGGCGCGCGCCGAGCGCCACTATCTTTTCAGCATGGCGGACTGCGCCGATCCCGATCACGATTCCGATGCGGTGCTGCCCTTGCCGTCCCGGCTGGCGGATTGCGTCCACAGCATCACCGCGCCCGCCTATATCCTGGATCGTTGCTGGAATGTGCTGGCGCGCAACGATGCCTTGCTTCACCTTTTCGATGGCTGGCCCGATCGCGACGCTTCCCCGAATCTGTTGCGCTACATCTTCCTGGATCCGGCCGCCCGCAGCCTGGTCGTGGACTGGGAACAGCGCGCCAGCCGCGTGGTTGCCGAATTCCGGGCAGATGCGGGCACGCATGCCGACGAGCCCGACGTGCGCGCCGTGCTCGACGAGCTGCAACAGTCCAGCACCGTGTTCGCGCATTGGTGGATCCGCCACACGGTGGTGGATCGGGAAGGCGGCCTGCGGGAATTCAATCATCCCTCCGATGGCATCCTGCTGTACCAGCAGATCACCTTCCGGCTGGCGACACGGCCGGACTGCAAGCTGGTGATGCTGCTGGAGGATGAGTGAGGGGGGCAGACCCCGGAGCCTCCGAGAATTGAGGGGTCAGACCCCGTACGGGGTCTGACCCCATGATCCCAGCGCAAACGGGGTCAGACCCCGCATGGGGTCTGACCCCTCGAACCGCTTACCGGTTCTTGCGCAAGTTCGCGCCCGCGCCGGGATCCAGCTTCATGAACGAAAAGACCGAGCTGGCGGTGATCAGGCCGATCACGACGAAGCCCCACATGATGTCGATCAGGTCGAGTTCCGCGCCGCCGCGCCAGCTCATGCTCAGGTTGAGCGTCACGGCGGCGCAGGCCACGCCCACGCTGATGCCCAGCTGCTGGGCCGTGGCCGAGAAGCTGCTGGCCCGGCTCATCTGCGCCGAGCACAGGTCGGCGTAAGCCAGCGTGTTGACGGCCGTGAACTGCAGCGACCGGAAGAAGCCGCCGATGACCAGCACGACCGCCATGAGCCAGACCGGCGTGTCCGCCCGGAACAGCGCGCAAAGGGCCACGAACACGGCGGTCAGCAAGGCGTTGACGACCAGGACTCTCTTGAAGCCCATGCGGTCGATGACCGGCGCCGCCGCGAGCTTCATCAATAGCGCCCCGCCGGCGCTGGTGAACGTGATCATGCCCGCGGCGAAAGGCGACAGGCCGAATCCCACCTGCAGCATGATGGCCAGCAGAAAAGGCGTCGCACCCACCGCGAAGCGGCACAGATTGCCGCCCAGCGTGGAAATGGCGAAGGTGGGCGTGCGCAACAAGGACAGGTCTATGATGGGGTGTTCGGCCCGGCGTGCGTGGCGGACATACAGAAAGGCGCAAGCGACGCCGATGATGATCAGGCCGACCAGTTGAAGCGGCGGCAGGGCCCGGTGGCCGATGGCCTCGAATCCCGATACCAGGGCGGCAATGCTGATGGCGCTCAGGAGGAAGCCCGGCCAGTCCAGCTTGTGCGGCGCGACGGGATAGTCATCGCTGATGTAGCGCAGGATCAGGAAAATGCCCGCGATGCCTACCGGCACATTGATCAGGAAGATCCAATGCCAGGAAAAGTAGGTCACCAGGAAGCCGCCCAGCGGCGGACCGATGATGGGGCCGAACAGCGCCGGCATGGAAAGAAAGGACATGGCCTTGAGCAAGTCCTTCTTGGGAATCTTCCGAAGCAGGATGATGCGGCCCACGGGCACCATCATGGCGCCGGCCAGGCCCTGGACCACCCGGGAGACGATCAGCTGGGTCAGGGACTCCGACAGGGCACAGGTGATCGAACTGAGTGTGAACAGCGCGACGGCCGCCAGGAATACCCGCCTGGATCCGAAACGGTCGGCCGCCCATCCGCTGACCGGCACGAACACCGCCACGGCCAGCAGGTAGCTGGTGATGGCAACGTTCATGCGCACGACACTGGTGTCCAGGGCTTCGGCCATGGCCGGCAGGGCGGTGGCGACGACGGTCGAGTCCAGCATCTGCATGAACAGGGCGCATCCCACGATGAACGGTATCATGCGTACCGCCTGTTTTTCGTGATGGGAAAGCGGAGGTTCTTCGGGCGTTGCGGGTGTCTCGGTCGGCATCAGGGCTTTTTATTGCGCGGGAGTGAAGTAAACTTCACTTTTATCGGTCAATCTTTTGCAGTGGCAAAGACGCATTATGGCAAAGAATTACGAGTCGGAAATCACTCAATTCATCAAAAAGTACAAGGCGGAACATCCTGACACCGAAGCGCGCCAGCGCGAAGGACGCAGCCGCCTGTGGGACAAGCAGCTCGATCCCGAATACCAGGAAGGCTTCCGGGCCGGGCGGGTTCCGCAGAAGCCCTATGTCTACCAGACGGACTGACGTTTCCGCATGTCCGCTTCGCGGGGCTCCGCCGGCGAATTGAACGCGCTCGTCGATCCGCCCATAGACAGCACGCCCGATGTCGTCGACAGCGTGGCATTGGCGCGCCTGTATGGCGAGCCCTTGTTCGCCATACCTCAGGATCTCTACATTCCGCCGGACGCGCTCGAAGTCTTCCTGGAAACCTTCGAAGGGCCACTGGATCTCCTGCTCTATCTCATCCGCAAGCAGAATTTCAACGTGCTCGACATCCCCATGGCGGAGGTCACCCAGCAGTATCTGTCGTATGTCGAACAGATCCGCAAGCATAATCTCGAACTTGCGGGGGAATACCTTCTCATGGCGGCGATGCTCATCGAGATCAAGTCGCGCATGCTGTTGCCCGTCAAGAAAACCGACACGGGCGAAGAGCCCGACGATCCGCGGGCCGAGCTGGTCAGGCGGCTGCTCGAATACGAGCAAATGAAGCTCGCGGCCCGGAAGCTCGATGCCCTGCCGCAGCTGGGCCGCGACTTCCAGCGCTCCCATGCCCTGATGGACCTCACCATCGAACACGCCTTGCCGGAAGTCTGCCCCGAGGACTTGCGCAGTGCCTGGCTGGACATCATGCGCCGCGCGCGCCTGAATGCCCATCACCGGATCACGCGCGAACAATTGTCGGTCCGCGACCACATGAGCCAGATCCTGCGCCGCCTCAGCGACGTCCGCTACATGGAATTCACCGAACTGTTCATCGAGCGCATCCAGCAGGGCGACGGCGCGCCCATCGTGGTCGTCCATTTCCTGGCCATGCTGGAGCTCGCCCGCGAATCCTTGCTCGAGATCACGCAAGCAGAGCCATACGCGCCTATTTACGTACGCTTATCCTACACAAGAGCCGACACCTGAAGCAGTTGTCGGCAATCCAGACCGGAGATTTTCGTGAAAGTCGTTCACACCATTGAAGAGTTGCGCGATCAGTTGCGCGGGCAGTTGCGTGTCGCCTTCGTGCCCACCATGGGCAACCTGCATCAGGCGCATCTGTCGCTGATGAAACTGGCGCGTCAGCATGGCGATCCGGTCGTCGCCAGTATTTTCGTCAATCGTCTGCAATTCGGGCCCAACGAAGACTTCGACCAATATCCGCGTACGCTGGCGGCGGACATCGAGAAGCTCGAGCGCGAGCGCGACGTGTATGTATTGTTTGCGCCCAATGAAAAGGAAATGTACCCCGAGCCGCAGAATTTCCGCATCCAGCCGCCCGCCGACCTGGGCGGCATCCTGGAAGGCGAATTCCGGCCCGGCTTCTTCGATGGCGTCAGCACGGTCGTCATGAAGCTGTTTTCCTGCGTGCAGCCCAGGGTGGCGGTGTTCGGGAAAAAGGACTACCAGCAGTTGATGGTGGTGCGCAACATGTGCCGCCAGTTCCAGCTTCCGGTGCGCATCCTCGCGCACGAAACCGTGCGCGATGCCGATGGCCTGGCCCTGTCGTCGCGCAACATGTATCTGCAGCCGGCCGAGCGGGCGGAAGCGCCGCAGTTGTATGCCAGCCTGCTCGCCGTTCAGGACGGGGTGCTCAAGGGCAATGCGGATGTCGCAACGCTCGAAGGCGGCGCGCGGCAGCATCTGTCGGGCCGGGGCTGGGACGTCGATTACATTTCACTGCGCCGTCAGCGCGATCTGCTGGCGCCCAGCGCCGAAGAGATCGAGGGCGGCGAACCATTGGTCGTCCTGGCCGCCGCCAAACTGGGCAATACCCGGCTGATCGACAACCTGGAAATCTGTAAGAAGTGACAGGAGATTTGCACCCCCGTCTATGACAGAATGGCCTCCGAAATAACAAGGATACGAGGAGACAATCATGGGGCCACCACACCAGCCTGAAGTTTCGCCGTTCTCGGTTCTCACGCCACGCGAGCGCGACGTCATGGACTACGTGGCGCGCGGCAAGCCCAATAAGATCATCGCGGCCGAACTGGGCGTTTCACAGCGTACGGTCGAAGCCCACCGCGCTCGCATCTTCCAAAAAATGCAAGTCAGGAACGCGGTCGAACTGGCTCACCGCGTTTTATCAAGCGGGCGGTTCAGCTAGGCTGCGCGGTATCGGCCAGGCTGCAATTCAGCGGTTCGCTCGACAATTCATCAATGCCGTCGATATCGGCTTGACGGGTCAGGCGGTGTTCCACCAGCGGCTGCACATCGTCGAGCGTGACGATACGCAGCACGTTGTCATTGACGAAGCTGAGGCTGGCTTTGCTGGCTTGCTTGTTCTTCAGCATCAGCACAATGCGCAGCGGATCCGTTCCCGTGACATCCCAGCATCCTTGCTGGGTCAGGGGTTTTTGTTCCGCGGAACCCAGCAATGCGGTTCGTGCCCGCCATTCTCCACCGGGTGCAAGGGTCAAGGTAATGCGTGCAGCCGAACACCCGCTGTTGCCCGATGGGCAAGGCACAGTGCCCAGGAAGGTCTTGGGTTCGGTCAGCGGCCTGGCTTTGCTTGTGGTGACGCGCTCTTGGGCGGCTTCCGGCTGGGCCTGTGCTTCCTGACGCCCGAATCCCAGCTGTATCTGGGATGGCGCGCGCGCGCCGCTGCGGCCCTGGGCCTGGTTTTGCGCGTCGGAAAGCGTGCTTTCGCGCGGTACATCGTAATAGCCCGGGCGGCTTTGCTGTGCGCAGCCCGCCAAGCCGACGGCAAGCAGCATGGCGCCCAGGGGTTTCAAATAAACGGTGCGTAAATGAAGGGGGCTGGGCATGGCGATCTGGAAGTCCAAAAGACAATATACGAGCATTCTACGCATTAATTGTCCCGTCGGGAAACCTCTGGACAATGCGCATGCCGCATGTCTTTGCAGATCACGGCGGCCCGTCGCGCTGCACGCCTTTCCGGTGTGGCGCCGCAATGGCTGACATGCCGATCGCCGTTCAAGGCGTGCTGCCGGCCCTCGCGGTCGGCGTGGGGGGCATGCTGGCGGGCCGCGCGTGCGCAGGGGTGATCTCCCGCTATGCCGGCCTGATCGAAAAGGGCCGGAACGTGGATCGCTCCACGCTCCATCTCGCCTTGTTTTCAGGCTTGGGCCCATCCCGGCATTTGGCGCCGGCTCGGCCGCGAAGCAAGCTCTTTTGCAGCCTGGCCATGGGGGCTGTGTTGTCGGCGCTGCATGGCCAGGCCGGCCTGGTTCCGGCGTTCTGGGTGCTTGCCTTGGCTGCGGCCATGCTGCTGCTGTTGGCCGGCATCGATATGCGCGTGTCCTTGTTGCCCGATGCCCTGACTCTGCCGCTCATGTGGCTGGGCTTGCTTGCTGCATGGGCCGGGCTCGGCATATCGCTGCATGACGCGTTTGCCGGCGTCGTTTCGGGTTTTCTTTTTCTGGCTGCGCTCGCGCACGGCTTTCGCTGGTTGCGCGGCCGGCAGGGTATTGGCGGGGGCGACATCAAACTGTTGGCCGCGCTTGGGGCATGGATCGGTTGGCAGGACCTGGCCTGGGTATTGCTCACGGCGTCCAGCCTGGGCATTGCCTACGCCATGCTGCGGCAACGCCGCCTTCTTCCACGCGGGGCCTATCCGTTCGGCCCGAGCCTGGCTTTGGGCGGAATGGCTGTTTTCATGCAGGGGACTGCGGTACATTCGTGGTTTTCATAGCAGAAGCGTGCCTTATGTACAAAATCGGCCTCACGGGCGGCATCGGTTCCGGTAAAAGCCGGGTGGCCGACCTTCTCGCGGAATGGGGCGCGGCCGTCATCGACACCGACGTCATCGCCCACGAACTCACCGCGCCCGGAGGCGCCGCCATCGAAACCATACGGCAGCATTTCGGCCCCGATGTCATTGCGCCCACCGGGGCTCTCGACCGCCAGGCCATGCGGGAACTCGTTTTCGAAAGCCCCGAAGCGCGGCAACAACTTGAATCCATTATTCACCCGATGATAAAGTCGGTGGTTCGGCAGCGTGCGGAAGACGCGCAGGGGTGCTATCTTGTCTTCGTGGTTCCCTTGCTGGTCGAGTCCGGGCAGTGGCGAAACCGGGTGGACCGCATATGCGTCGTCGATTGCGACGAAGCCACCCAGATCGACCGCGTACGTGCGCGCAGCGGGCTGACGGAAGAAATTATTACGCGTATCATGTCAGCACAGGCCACGCGCCAGGAGCGCTTGGCCGTTGCCGACGATATAGTGCTCAACGATGCCCATACCAGCGTCGAACTGCTAATCGGCCGCACGCGGTCCTTGCACGAAAAATGGTGCAGGCTTGCGCAGCTGGCCGACTGATCCGCTCAGGTAGGGGCCCCGGTGCCGTTCTGCAACCAGAGGGCGGGCGGTTCCTGGTCAATGAAAAGGTTTTTGGTCGCGTGATTCTTTATGAATATCCTTGCAATGAACGCGTGAGGTCTCTCTTAAGAGTCGAGCATCTGTTCGACCGGCTGTTTTTCTTCGCCAAAGGCGTCGATGTCCATCACCACCAGATATCGGTAGCCACCCTGTTCGATCTGCTCGACATCTGCGACCGCACCGATTTAAGGGGTTCCGTCCTTCAGGACCTGGAACGTCAGCGCGTTGCGCTCAGCGCGTTGCGGCAGCACCCGGGCGTCGATCCCAATACGCTGGACGCGATGCTGGCCCAGATCCAGGGTGCTTCCTCCGACCTCGGCGCGCAGGGCCGCATCGGGCAGGAACTCCGCGACAACGAATGGCTGGCCAGCCTGCGGGGCCGTATCGCAGTTCCCGGCGGGTCGTCCCAGGTCGACATGCCTTCTTATTTTTCCTGGCAGCTCAAACCGCCGGAACAGCGCTCCGTCGACCTCAAGCGCTGGATCACTCCGTTCATGCCCTTGTACAAGGGCCTGGCCCTTATCCTGCGCTTGCTTAGGGACTCCGGCGACGTCGTCGACGTCGTCGCCCGCCAAGGCGCCTACCAGGAAATGCTGGGCGGCAAGATTTTCCAGCTGCTGCGCGTCTGGGTCGACACCGCGCTCGCCATCTTCCCCGAAATGAGCGCCAACAAGTACGTGATCTGGGTGCGTTTTGCGGCCCAGGATCGCGAACTCAAGCCCCAGCCGGTAACCTCCGATGTCCCGTTCAAGCTGGCACGCTGCAATATCTGAACCTTCTACACAGTTGTTGCGTTCCATTTCAAATTGATCTTTTCGGTGTGTGCCATGCCGTCGATAGGCGAAAATAGCGCCTGTTTCGTTCGACTCCGGAGATCACAGCATGTCGGATCCTAGTTCCGATCTTTCCACTCGCGGTCCGCGGCGCTGGCCATGGGTATTGGTCCTGCTGTTGCTGGTGGCGGCGGGATACTGGTTCTGGAGTGTCAATCAAGGCAAGTCCACCGGCGGCTTTCGCCGTTTCGGCGGCCCCATGGCGGGCGCGTCCGTACCCGTGAAAGTGGCGGTGGTCGAACAAGGCAAGATCGATTACACGCTGAAGGCCATCGGAACCGTAACGGCATTCAACACGGTTACCGTGCGCAGCCGTGTGGACGGCGAGCTGCTTAAACTGGAATTCCAGGACGGCCAGAAAGTCGAGAAAGGCGATGTCCTTGCCCGCATCGATCCGCGCAATTACCGGATTCAGCTGGATCAGGCGCTCGGGCAGCAAAAACAGAACGAGGCGCAGCTGAAGAATGCCCAGAAGGATTTGCAGCGCTATCAGCTTCTGTACAAGCAGAACTCCATCGCACGGCAGCAGGTGGATGCCCAGGAAGCACTGGTTCAGCAACTGATCGGCGCCCGGACCTCCGACCAGGCGGCGGTGGACAATGCCCGCCTTCAGCTGGAATACACCGACATCGTCGCACCGATCTCGGGACGGCTAGGGCTGCGCCGGGTCGACGAAGGCAATATCGTCAATGCGTCCAGCACGGACGGCCTCGTCGTCATCACCCAGACTCAGCCTGTTTCCGTGCTGTTCACGCTGCCCCAGGCACAACTGGCGGACGTCCTGGCCCAATTGCGTACGGGAAACACGCTTGCGGTCGAGCTCTACGACCGAGACGACATCCGCAAGCTCGCGGACGGCGAACTCATGTCCCTGGACAATCAGATCGATGTCGCGACCGGCACGGTCAAGATGAAAGCGCGTTTCGCCAATGAGGACGAGTCGCTGTTTCCCAATCAGTTCGTCAACGTCCGCTTGAGGGTCGAGACGCGGCAGGCATTGGTGCTTCCGACCCAGGCCATCCAGCAGGGCTCAATCGGCCCCTTTGTCTATTTGATCGACGAGCAGAACAAGTCGCGCATACAGGCGATCTCGACCGGCCGCGTCGACGGGCGGCGCGTCGAGATCCTGTCGGGCCTGTCGGCCGGGCAGCGGGTCGTGACCGAAGGCACCGACCGCTTGCGCGATGGCGCGGCGGTGGAAATCACCGAGCCCGGCACGGACAAGCCGGTGGCCGCGGCGGCGGCGCGGCCGACGGGTGGCGGGGCGCCGTCTTCCCGCAGGAACCGCCCGTGAATCTTTCCCGCCTGTTCATCCTCCGTCCGGTGGCCACCACCCTGGCCATGGTCGCCTTGCTGATTTCCGGCATGCTGGCCTATCGCCTGCTTCCGGTGTCGGCATTGCCGCAAGTCGATTATCCGACCATACAGGTCAGCACCCTGTATCCGGGCGCGAGCCCGGACGTCGTCACCGCGCTGGTGACTTCCCCGCTGGAGCGCCAGTTCGGCCAGATGGCCGGCATGACGCAGATGATGTCCTCGAGCTCGGGCGGATCCTCGGTCATCACTCTGCAGTTCGATCTGGATCTGCCGCTGGACGTCGCGGAACAGGAAGTGCAGGCCGCCATCAATGCGGCGTCGAACCTGCTGCCCAATGATTTGCCCGCGCCGCCCATCTACAACAAGGTCAATCCGGCCGATACGCCGGTCATCAGCCTGGCGGTCACCTCGCCGACCTTGCCGCTGCACCAGGTGCGCGACCTGATCGACATCCGCGTGGCGCAGAAGCTTTCGCAGATCTCCGGCGTCGGGCTGGTCAGCATCGCCGGCGGCCAGCGCCCCGCAGTGCGCATACAGGCCAATCCGGGCACGCTGGCGGCGCGCGGCCTGACCCTTGCCAGCCTGCGTTCAGCCATCGTCGGCGCCAACGTCAACCAGCCCAAAGGAAACCTGGACGGTCCCGAACGGTCGACCACCATCAATGCCAACGATCAACTGAAATCGATCGAGGATTACGAGTCGCTCATCATTGCCTACCAGGACGGGGCGCCCCTGCGGCTGCGCGATGTGGCCGACGCGCAGCAGGACGCCGAGAACATCCGGCAGGCGGCGTGGATGGGCGCGACGCCGGCCATCTTGCTGAACGTCCAGCGGCAGCCGGGCGCCAACGTGATCGAGGTCGTGGACCGGGTCAAGCAACTGCTGCCTTCGTTGCGGCAGTCCCTGCCGGCGGGCGTGGATATTTCCGTGGCGGCGGACCGCACGGAAACCATACGCGAATCCATCCGCCACGTGCAGATCGAGCTGATGCTGGCCGTAGCGCTGGTGGTGCTCGTCACCTTCGTGTTCCTGCGCAGCTGGCGCGCCACCTTCATACCCAGCGTGGTCGTGCCGCTTTCCTTGGTGGGCACGTTCGGCATCATGTACCTGGCCGGCTTCAGCGTCAACAACCTGACCCTGATGGCGCTGACGATCGCCACGGGTTTCGTCGTGGACGACGCCATCGTCATGATCGAGAACATTGCGCGGCACATCGAGGAGGGCGAGAGCGCCTTGACGGCTGCGCTCAAGGGCGCGTCGCAGATCGGTTTCACGCTGGTGTCGCTGACCTTGTCGTTGATCGCGGTGCTGATTCCCTTGCTGTTCATGAGCGACGTCATCGGCCGCTTGTTCCGCGAGTTCGCCATCACGCTGTCGGTGGCCATACTGCTGTCGCTCGTCATTTCGCTGACGCTTACGCCCATGATGTGCGCGCGCATGCTCAAGCCGGAATCCGAAATGCATTACGGACGTTTCCAGCGGAAAGCGGGGCTATGGATGGACGACCTGACGCATTCCTACGATCGCGGGCTGCGATGGGTACTGGATCATCAGCGCATCACCTTGTGGTTCGCTCTGGGGACGCTCGCCCTGACGGGGGTGCTGTACCTTGCCGTACCGAAGGGATTCTTCCCGCAGCAGGACACGGGCCTGATCCAGGCCATCAGCCAGGGCCCGCAAACCGTTTCCTTCGCGTCCATGTCGCAGAGGCAGCAGCAGGCAGTGATGCGCATCCTGGAAGACCCGGACGTCGAAACCGTTACCTCCTTCATCGGCATAGACGGGACCAACGCCACCCTGAACACGGGCCGCATGCAGATTGCGCTGAAACCGCTGGACCAGCGCAGCGATACCGCCGGCGCCATCATCGAGCGCCTGAATACTGCGCTGCGCGGCCTGCCCGACATCCAGGTGTACATGCAGCCCGTGCAGGACCTGACGGTCGACGACAAAGTCAGCCGCACGCAATATCAGATGACGCTTTCGCATCCGGATCACGGGACCTTGCTGTCTTGGACACCGCGATTCGTGGATGCATTGAGGCAGCTCGCGCCCCTGCGGGACGTGGTCGACGACCTGCAGGGCGGCGGCCTTGAAACCACGCTGGTCATCGATCGCGATGCCGCCGCACGCCTGGGCATCAGCAATTCGACCATAGACGAGGCGCTTTACGACGCCTTCGGACAGCGTCTCATCTCCACCATCTTCACTCAGTCCGCGCAATACAGGGTGGTGCTGGAGGTCGCGCCGCAGTATCGCCAAAGCCCAGCGGCGCTGGCGCAGATCTACTTGCCCACCGAAAGCGGCACGCCGGTGCCGATCAGCAGCGTGGCGCGCTTCGAGCAGAACAGCGCCTTGCTGTCCATAGACCGGCTGGGCCAGTTCCCCGCCACCACGATCTCCTTCAATCTGGCGCCCGGCGCGGCCTTGTCGGACGCGGTCGAGGCCATCCGCGGCGCGCAGGCGGAACTGGGCATGCCGGATTCCGTCGACCTGCGTTTCCAGGGGGCGGCGCGCGCCTTCCAGGCGTCCTTGTCCAGCACGCTGTGGCTGATGCTGGCCGCCGTGGTGACCATGTATATCGTGCTGGGCATACTGTACGAAAGCTATATCCACCCCGTCACCATCCTGTCGACGCTGCCGTCCGCCGCCATCGGCGCCTTGCTGGCGCTGCTGCTGACCGGCGCCGACCTGGACATGATCGGCGTGATCGGCATCATCCTGCTGATCGGCATCGTGAAGAAGAACGCGATCATGATGATCGACTTTGCACTGGATGCGGAGCGCTCGCGCGGGCTGGATCCGCGCTCCGCCATCCATGAGGCGGCCTTGCTGCGGTTCAGGCCCATCCTCATGACGACGCTGGCGGCGCTGTTCAGCGCCATCCCGCTGATGCTCGCGACCGGATCCGGCGCCGAGCTGCGCCAGCCCCTGGGGCTCGTGATGGTGGGCGGATTGCTGTGCAGCCAGGTGCTCACGCTCTTCACCACGCCGGTCATATACCTGATGTTCGATCGCCTGGCCCATGCGCGGCGGCGCAGGGAACCGCAGGCCGGCGCGCCCCACGGGTTGCACCCATGAGGTTCTTTTCTCTCTTCATCATGCGGCCCGTGGCGACGACGCTGTCCTGTCTCGCGCTGGTGATGTCGGGGGCGCTGGCCTATTTCTTCCTGCCGGTCTCGCCGCTGCCTCAAGTGGATTTTCCCATGATCTCGGTGACCGCCAGCATGGCGGGGGCCAGCCCCGAGACCATGGCGTCCAGCGTGGCCACCCCGCTGGAGCAGTCGCTGGGCTCCATCGCCGGCCTGAGCGAAATGAGTTCGCGCAGCACCGAGGGGTCCACGCGTATTTCCCTGATGTTCGACATGGACCGGGACATCAACAGCGCCGCGCGCGACGTGCAGGCCGCCATCAACGCGGCCCGCAGCCTTTTGCCGTCCAATCTGCGCAACAACCCGACCTATCGCAAAGTCAATCCGTCTTCCGCCCCCATCGTGGTGCTCGCCTTGACTTCAAACACCGCCACCCAGGGCGAGCTGTACGACCTGGCATCCACCGTGCTGGCGCAGAAGCTTTCCCAAGTGACGGGCGTGGGCGAGGTCGAGGTCGGGGGCAGTTCCTTGCCGGCCATACGCGTCAGCCTGAATCCCAAGGCGTTGGCCTCTGCCGGCGTCGCCCTGGACGAGGTGCGGTCGGCGCTGTCCAACGCCAACACCATGAGGCCCAACGGCATCGTGGAGAACGACAGCCACCATTGGCAAATCAGTTCCGGCAGGCAGCTCACGCGGGCCGAACAGTATCGGCCGCTGATCGTTGCCTGGCGCGACGGCTCGCCCATCCGCCTGAGCGACGTCGCCACGGTCGAGGATTCGGTCGAGAACCTTTTCAACATGGGGTTCTTCAACGACCGCCCCGCGGTGTTGCTGACGGTGCGCCGCCAGGCCGATGCCAACATCATCGAAACGGTGGACACCATCCATGCCCAGCTTCCCGCGTTCGAGGCCATGCTGCCCGCCCATGTGTCGCTCACGCTTGCGCAGGACCGCACGCCCAGCATCCGGGCATCCCTGCACGAAGCCGAGATCACCCTGGTCATTGCCGTGGTGCTGGTCGTGCTGGTGGTGCTGTTGTTCCTGGGCAATCTGCGTGCGGCGCTGATTCCCGCGGTTGCCGTACCGGCCTCATTGATCACGACCTTCAGTCTGATGCTGCTGTTCGGCTATACGCTGAACACGATTTCCTTGATGGCGCTCATCGTGGCCACGGGCTTCGTGGTGGACGACGCCATTGTGGTCCTGGAAAACATCATGCGCCATCTGGAAAAAGGCATGTCGCCGCTGCGGGCCGCGATACGCGGTGTGCGCGAAGTCGGCTTCACCGTGCTGGCCATGAGCCTTTCGCTGGTGGCGGTATTCATACCCATGCTGCTGATGGGCGGGCTTGTCGGTCGCCTTTTCAAGGAGTTCGCCGTCACCCTTTCGGTATCCATCCTGGTTTCGCTGCTGATTTCCGTCACGGTGACGCCCATGATGTGCGCGCGCCTGCTTCGAGTGGAAGCCGGAAAGGGGCGCCGGGCGGGCTTGCTGCGGCGGATGCTGGGCTCCATGGGGGATTTCTTCTGGAATGGCTACAAGTCTTCGCTGGGATGGGCGCTGCGCCACAGCCGGACGATGATGCTGTTGCTTGCGGCCACCATAGGCCTGAACGTCTATTTGTACACGGTCGTGCCGAAGGGCTTTTTTCCGCAGCAGGACACCGGGCAACTGCTGGGTTTCTTCCGGGTGGACCAGGGCACGTCGTTCCATGCCATGAAGCCCAAGCTGGAGCACTTCCGCAACATATTGCTGAAGGATCCCGCGATCGCGAGCATCACCGGCTTTGGCGGAGGCCGGGGCGGAAGCAACTCCAGCTTCATGATGATACAGCTCAAGCCGCTCGAAGAGAGAAAAGCCAGCGCCATCCAGGTGGTGAACCGCTTGCGCGGCCAGTTGCAGGGCGTGCCCGGAGCGCGTTTGACGCTCGTGCCGCAGCAGGACATTTTCGTGGGCGGCAGGATGGACAGCGGCGGCTCTTACGATTACGGCCTGCTGGGCAGCGAGCTCTCCATCTTGAAGGAATGGCTGCCGCGGGTGCAGCAGGCCTTGGTGGGGCTGCCGGAACTCGTCGACGTGGACACCGACATCGAGGACAAGGGCAGGCGGGTGGAGCTCGTGATAGACCGCGATGCGGCCACGCGTCTGGGCGTGAACATGTCCATGATCGCCGCAACGCTCAATAATTCCTTCAGCCAGCGCCAGATATCGGTCATCTACGGGCCGCTGAATCAATATCATGTCGTGATGGGCGTGGACCAGCGCTACGCCCAGGATGCCGAATCGCTCAAGCAGGTCGAAGTGGTGACCGGCGACGGCAGCCGCGTCCCGCTGTCTGCGTTTACCCGCTTCGAGGTCGGCAATTCGCCGCTCAGCGTGCGGCATGAAGGCCTGTTCGCTTCGGAGTCCATCTCCTTCAGCCTGGCGCCCGGGGTCTCGCTCGAGCAGGCCACCCGCGCGGTGGAAGAGGCCGTGGCGCGCACCGGATTGCCGACCCAGCAAATACAGGCGGGCTTCCAGGGCACGGCGCAGGCTCTTCAGCAATCGATGGCCCAGCAGCCCTGGCTGATTCTCGCCGCGCTATTGACGATGTACATCGTGCTCGGGATGCTTTATGAAAGCTACATCCATCCGATCACCATATTGTCCACATTGCCCTCAGCGGGCATTGGCGCCTTGCTGGCGCTGATGCTGGTCGGCGAGGAGTTCTCGCTGATCGCATTGATCGGCGTGTTTCTTCTGATCGGCATCGTCAAGAAGAATGCCATCATGATGGTGGATTTCGCGCTCCTGGCAGAAAGGCGGGAAGGCATATCCTCGCGGGAGGCCATCCACCAGGCATGCCTGGTGCGCTTCCGTCCCATCATGATGACGACCATTTCAGCGCTTTTTGGCGCCCTTCCTCTGGTGCTGGCCTCGGGGGCCGGCGTGGAAATGCGCCGGCCTCTAGGCCTGACCATCGTGGGCGGACTGATACTCAGCCAGATGCTCACCCTTTATACGACGCCGGTCGTGTATCTTTACCTGGACAAGCTGAGCCTTTGGGCCAAGCGCCGGCGCGCGGCGCGGGCGGGGGGCGGGCCCCAAGAACTTCGGAACATATGATGACAGAAGAGTTGTTGTCCATGCCGTGCTCCTTGCGCGCAATACGCAGCTTCGCCGTAACGGGCCTGGCCCTGGTGCTCTCGGCCTGTGCCGTGGGGCCGGACTATCGGCGTGTCGACGCGGCGGTGGGCGATGCCTATAAACATGCTTCTTCCAGGCAACAGGCGGCAGCGGTCCAAACGGGAGTGAATCCGGGCTGGATACCGGCCAATGCGCCCGGAACCGTCCTGCGCAGCGATTGGTGGCAGCTGTTCAACGACCCCGTGTTGTCGGAACTGATGCAAGCGCTGATCGGCGCGAACCTGAGCATCGTTCAGGCGGAAGCCCAGTATCGGCAGGCGCAGGCGCAATTGCAGGGCGCGCGTTCGGGCTTCTTTCCCACGGTCGGCGCATCCAGCTCCATGAGCCGCTCGGGCGCGGGCAGCGGCGGTACTTCCTCGAACGCATCCAGCGCCGGGAACCAGTATTCATTGAGCGCAACCGTTAGCTGGGAGCCCGACCTTTGGGGCAGGGTAAGGCGAACGGTCGAAGCCGGCGAGGCGGGGTTGCAGGCCAGCGGGGCGGATTTGGCTGCGACCCGACTGAGCATGCAGTCCGCCCTGGCGCAGACCTATTTCGAACTGCGGGTGATGGACGCAGAACGCCGTCTGATGCAGAAAACCGTAGAGGCTTACGAGCAGTCTTTGGCCTTGACGCGGAATCGCTACGATGCCGGCATCGCGGCGCAGGCCGACATTGAAATCTCGACGGCCCAGCTTGAGAATGCCAGAGCCCAGGCCCTGGCGCTGGAGCGGCAGCGCGTACAGCTGGAAAATGCCATCGCCGTCCTGCTTGGCCGCGCGCCCGCGGAATTTTCTCTGCCCGAGACCACAGTCGCGGCGCGTGTGCCCATCGTGCCCGTCGCGCTGCCTTCCGAGCTGCTGCTCAGGCGCCCGGATGTCATTGCCGCGGAGCGCCGTACCGCGCAGGCGAACGCCCGCATCGGCGTCGCCCAGGCCGCCTGGTTTCCGGACCTGACCCTTACCGCACAGGGCGGTTTTCGTAGCGGCCAGTGGGCGCAGTGGCTGACGGCCCCCGCCAGCTTCTGGTCGCTCGGACCGGCGCTGGCCTTGACCATCTTCGACGGTGGAGCCCGCGAAGCCCAGGTCCGGGAGGCCCGGGCCGCTTACGACGTCCAGTCCGCCGGTTATCGGCAGACGGCCCTCACGGCCCTGCGCGAAGTAGAGGACTATCTGGTGCAACTGACGGTGCTGGGCCAGGAGCAGGTGGTCCAGGGCCGCGCACTGGCCGCCGCCAGGGAGTCGCTGCGGCTGACGCAGAATCAATACCAGGCGGGGCTCATCGACTACCTCAGCGTGGTGCAGGTCGAAACCACCGCCCTCAACGCAGAGCGATCCGCCCTGGCCCTGGTCGCCAGCCGGCTCGCCGCCAGCGTCCAGCTCATCGCGGCGCTGGGTGGCGGATGGGAGGGGTTGGCTGATGAGGGGTCAGACCCCATACGGGGTCTGACCCCAGATTAAACAAAAGGGTCAGACCCCGTATGGGGTCTGACCCTACACCCCCCGAATTCCCGCGATGCCATGCGCGCCATGGCGGCGCGCGTCCGCCAGCGTGGCGGCAGACTGCCCGCCTATCGCAAAGACCGGCAGCCCAGCGTTTTCGGCCAGTTTTGCGAAGCCGGCCCAGCCCATGCCCGGCACGCCGGGATGGGAAGGAGTGTCGAGCACATGGCCCAGCACGGCGAAGTCTGCGGAAACGGCGCGGGCCGCTTCCAGGTCCGCCGCTTGATGGGCGGAGGCGCCGATCAGGCCCGGGACGAGCGATTTCAGCGGGTGGACGGCATCGGAATCCGAGCCCGGCTTGCGGGCGGCCCAGTCCCGGGCATCGGCGGCCCGCAAATGCACGCCGTCCGCTTCGGACCACCAGCTTTCCGGGTGGCAGCTGTTGACCAGGCAGCGCGCGCCATGCCGGCGGCAAAGCTGCAGGACTTGTTGGAATGCCGCAAGCAAGCCCTGGCCGTCCTTGTCTTCGCCCGTCCATGCGGGTTCGCGGAACTGCACCAGCCGGACGCCTTCCTGGAGGGCGGTTTCCAGCTTGACGAGATAGTTGGCCAGCCCTTCGGGGGTGCCGATGGATGTGATCAGGTAGCGGTCGGGCAGCTGCAGCCACCGCATGGGCGGTTCCGTGGCGGGCAGCAACGGGCCGATCGGCAGGGGAGCGTGCGAGGGATCCACCCACGCCAATTGCTGATCTTCCATGCATTTAGGCTCGCCGACCCAGCCCCGGACCTGGCAGAAGGCCAGCTGCACGATGTTTTTCGGATATTCGTGCGTATAGGTCACCCATGGCGTAGCGTTGGTGACTTCGATGTCCAGCTCTTCCTTCAGCTCGCGAGCCAGCGCTTCGAGTACGGTTTCGCCCGGCTCCAGCTTGCCGCCGGGCAGTTCCCACCAGCCCGGCCAGGGCTTGTCCGCCGGCCGTTGGCCCAGCAGCACGCTGCCGTCCGGCCGCAGGATGACGCCGGCCGCGACGCGGATGAATGGCTTGGCCGACTCAGACATGACGGGCGGCCCAGTCCCTGGCGAATTGGCGCGCGACCCGGCCGGACCGCGAGCCGCGCTCCAGCGCCCATTGCAGCGCTTCCGTGCGGGAGGCCTCGATGTCTTCCGGCGAGCAGCCATGCTCGGCCAGCCAGTAATAGACGATGTCCAGATAGTCGTCCTGTTTGAAGGGATAGAAGGATAGCCACAGCCCGAAGCGCTCGGACAGAGAGATTTTTTCCTCGACCGTTTCACCCGGATGGATCTCGCCGTCGCTCTGGTGCTTGGCGCTGAGGTTCTCGCTCATGTATTCGGGCATGAGATGGCGGCGGTTGGAGGTGGCATAGATCAGCACGTTGTCTCCGGAGGCGCTGACCGAGCCGTCCAGCACGGATTTGAGCATCTTGTAGCCCGCTTCGCCTTCTTCGAAGGAGAGGTCGTCGCAGAAAATGATGAAGCGTTCGGGACGCGTGCTGACCAGTTCAACGATATCGCCGAGGTCGGCCATGTCGGATTTGTCGACTTCGATGAGGCGCAACCCCTGGTCGGCATAGCTTGCTAGCATGGCTTTGACCAGCGAGCTCTTGCCGGTGCCCCGGGCGCCGGTCATCAACACATTATTGGCGGGCTTCTTGTCCAGGAAGTGCCGGGTGTTGCGATCGATGATCGCCTTCTGGCGTTCGATATGCTGCAGATCTTCCTGGTGGATCGTGGATACGTTGCGCACTGCGTCGAGCCAGCCCCGGGCGCCCCGCTTGCGCCAACGGAAGGCATGGGCGGTCCAGTCTATTTCCGGCGGGGCGGGCGGGAGCCACGCTTCCAGCTGCGCCAAGACCCGCTCGGCGCGACCGATCAGCGTGCTTAAATCGTAGGCAGTCACAATTGTCTCCAAAGCAAATAATTTATCGGGAAAACCAGCATTATCGCTAATTTGGCGCCCGCGATCAGTCCGTTGCCGTCCGCGCTTCGCCGCGCGCCCGCACATTGTGGGTCACGTATAATCTTGCCAACCTGTTAAACCGTTCCGGACCACGCTTTGAACCTTTCCGAGTTACTCGCCCCTATTGCAGACGACATGAAGGCCGTCGATGCGGTCATTCGCGCTCGATTGAATTCAGAAGTGGTGCTCATCCGCACGATAGGCGATTACATCGTCGGAGCCGGCGGCAAGCGCATGCGCCCGGCCATGCTGCTCATGGTGGCCAACGCGCTCGGCTATCAGGGTCGAAATCACCACTTGCTGGCGGCCGTGGTGGAATTCATTCACACCGCCACCCTGCTGCACGACGACGTGGTCGACGAATCCGACTTGCGGCGCGGGCGCAGCACGGCCAACGCCGTGTTCGGCAATGCGGCCAGCGTGCTGGTGGGCGATTACCTGTACTCGCGTTCCTTCGAAATGATGGTGGAATCGGACTCCATGCCCGCCATGACGGTCCTGTCAGGCGCCACCACCGTCATCGCCGAAGGCGAGGTCCTGCAGTTGCTTAACGTGCATGATCCCGACGTCTCGCTGGAGCGCTATCTACAAGTGGTCCGATACAAAACCGCCAAGCTGTTCGAGGCGGCAACCCAGGTGGGGGCCATTGTCGCAGGCGCCACGGCGGATCAGGAGTCGGCCGCGGCTGCATATGGGCGCCATATCGGCACGGCCTTCCAGCTGATCGACGATGTCCTGGACTACAGCGGCGACGCCGAGGCCCTGGGCAAGAACGTGGGCGACGACCTGCGCGAAGGCAAGCCCACCATGCCGTTGATCCGGGTCATGGAAGTCGGCACCCCCGATCAGAAGCAATTGATCCAGAACGCCATACGCACAGGCGAGGCCGATTTCGCCGCGGTCGCGCAGGCCATACGGGACACCAAGGCCCTGGAATACACCCGGGAAGCCGCAGTGGCCGAGGCGCAACTCGCCCGCGAGGCCCTTTCCGGCTTTCCCATTTCCGTTCATCAAAAATCTTTGTTAGAATTTTGTTCTTTCGCGGTAAACCGCGATCATTGATTCCCGAGTTGCCGGTTGTTTTTTAAAGACGGCGGCAACAACAACACGCCAAAAATCGGGGCGTAGCTCAGCCTGGTAGAGTACTACGTTCGGGACGTAGGAGTCGGAGGTTCGAATCCTCTCGCCCCGACCACATTCTGGGGTCAGACCCGTTGGGTCTGACCCCAAGTGGTTGCTCGGATCTTTAGACAAGCGCCACATGCACACAATCGGCTCCAGCCATGAGCTCAGCGTAGCGGCCAAGGCAGTTATAAAACGGGGTCAGCAGGCCCTTTTGGGCCTGCTGACCCCGTTGGAGCCTAGTTCCATGTCATGCATACGGGTTATTAAAGGCCTCGCCAGAAGGCTCGGTAAGGGCAGGAACCCCAGTAATGCTTATCGGAAGAGTCCAAACACCTTATTGGCTCTCTACGCTGCATCTTCAATGGTACCGGAAGCGCTTAAATTCGCTATATGTCAATCTAACCGGATATTTTGCTGTCGAATTACTTTGCCCCAACGTTTCGATTGCGTCTCTATGATTTCCTTATGTTGTGCCGCCGAACTGAGCATGGGTTCATTCCCCCCGGTTCGATACATTTCCAGCATTTCTGGGACATTGATTGCGCGTTTAAGAGCCGCATTGACCTGATCAGCGATATCTGGCGGCATATTCCCTGGACCAAAGAACTGCATGCCTCCCGGCATATCGACGCCAGGAACGCCTTCTTCCGTTAAGGTGGGCACATGCGGAGCGGCCTTGCTTCTGCGTTCGTCGGCAATGGCCAGCAAATGCACCTTGCCCGCTTTAGCATTCTCAATGGCGGTGGCCGGCCCATCAAACAACAGGTGCACGTGGCCACCTAGTAGCGCAGTCATAGCTTCACTGGTGCCCTTGAAGGGGATGTGGACGATGTCGACGGCGCCATTGCTCTTTAATAGTTCGCCGTTCAGATGAGAAATACCCCCCGCCGAAGTCGATGCGAAGTTGACGGTATTAGGGTTCTCCTTTGCGTACCTCATCATTTCCGAGAACGTCTTGAACGGCGCGTTTTGGGACGCCACTAGGATCATCGGTGACGTTGCTGCAAACATGATAGGAGTGAGATCCTTCTCTACACTATAAGGCAGCTTGGAAAATAAGTGAGGATTCTGCATTGCTGTTGCGGCAATGGTGTACAGAAGCGTATGGCCGTCGGGTTGAGCCTTCACTACCTCCATCGCCCCAATGATCGTCGATGCGCCCGGCTTGTTCTCTACGACAACCGGGATATCAAGTATTCCGGTCAACCGTTGTGCTAAAAATCGAGCCTGTGTGTCTGTTTGGCCTCCGGGGGTGAACGGCACAATGATGCGCATAGTCTTACCCGGGATGGGGAAGTTCTGGGATTGCACGGTACCACCCATGAGTGATAAGGCCAATCCCATAACAGCCGCAAACGTTTTAATCCACATAATTTGTCTCCATATAGTGAAATGCTTAGGGTAATTTTTCAAAGCGCAGCAAACCGCTTCCTTCAAAACGCCTTGCGCGGCCCCACCTCGCGAATTGGTCAAGCCCCGAAATGACCGAGCCGATCACAGTCAGCGTATTGGGACCCGAGGGCAGGCGAGCCTCCGCGGTCCCGTAGGTGACGGTGATTTCTTCATATTTGGGGTCATAGGCGAGGTCGCCGGGGCGTACGAGCCGAGTAAGATTCTCTTCTCGGGTAACGCCCAGTGGCACGGGCTGTGCACCCATTACCATGTCCCCGCTCCACGCCACATGTACGACTGGAAGCGTCAGCGGCAGTTTTTCCATGAAGGCCGACGCGGTCTCAGGCGCACCCTCTGTATATAAATCGATGAGCGCTTCAGACTCGCCCCATATCATCCTCAATTGAACAGATCCCGCTCTGAAGTTGCCCCAAGTTTTTTCCCAGTACCAGTTATCTGATTTCATGGCCACCTCATGCGACCTGGCGAATCTGCTTGAACAGGCGGGTCTGGAACTTCACTTTGTCCGCGTAAGGCCCCCAGCCGCGGCGCTGGGAAAACTCCAGGCTTTCGATGGTTTCAGGTCCCTCCAAGGCATAAATCGCGACATAGTGCCGTGAACCGCCAACATCTGTGGCGACATACCTCTGCGCGGACCGGATACCGGGGCATGAAGCAATTTCTGGTAAATGAACGGTGTCGTACCAATGGTTCCAGTCATCCTCAACGGACGACTCGATTTCCGACGACACAATCAGCAGATCTACGGATAGCGCCATTTGCTGTCTCCTTGTAACGGCAAGCATAAAAATAGGAAGTTGAACGGGCCTCCGAGGCCCGTTATGGGGTGGGAACTACGATGCGCCGCAGTGTTTGCACCTCACGCAATTGCGTCTCGAACAAGTCAATGAATGCCCTCGCGGCCAAATCAAGAGGGCTGCCCAAGTTGTGCAGCAGGTAAAGGTCGAATTGAAGGGTGGGCTTTTGGATCGGGTAGATAAAGGTATGCGGGCACTCGATACGCTCTGACACGGAATTCATAAGACATATCGCACCCCAATCAGAATCTCGAATCACTTCAAGCGTCGCTCCTGTGCCATCGACCTTCATTAATCCCCTGGGCTTCAGCCTTCCGCTAGCAAGATGGGCTTTCATTGTGGCGCCCAACAAGTGCCGTTCCGAGGGAATGATGAGTTTTAAATCCATCATTTCGAATAGATTGCAAGGCGTAAATGACGGTCCATTGATAGGGCGTCCCGACACCAAAACGTAGTCATCGGTAAATCCTAGTCTGCACGATAGACTGCTTTCCTCTAGCGGTAGCGCACCCAGACCAACATCCAATGAACCATCCTGCACCCGCTCGGTAACGTCGCGTGCGTACCCTTCCATCATCATCAAATCAATCTTTGGATACCGCTGATAAAACTGTTCTATAACAGCGCCCAGAACATTGCGGCACATGGCGGAAGTAAGGCCGATTCTCAGTGTCCCAGCGATAGAATCTCCTTGAGTGAGATCCCGGATCTCTTGCCGTGCTAAGGCGAGGTCTCGTGCGATCGGTACACATAATTCGTAAAGACGCCGTCCAGCTATGGTAGGAATCAGGCCTTTTGATGTGCGCTCGAACATCAAGGCGTCAAACTCATCCTCTAGCGTTCTTATTTGCATGCTGAGCGTGGACTGAACGACATGCATTCGCTCAGCGGCCTTGGTGAAGCTACCTTCCTCGTACACGCTGATAAAGTAGTTAATGACTCGAACGTCCAATTCGATTCCCTCCAGAATGCCTATGCGCATAGCATGATCGCCCGTCCATCTGCTTCATATGTAAGCGTTCTGCGAACTCCATCTTGAATCGCGCCCGACCCTGTTAGAGCATACGTGTCCATCATTTTTATCGTGGACACGTATGCACCAAACATCCCAAGGGCGTCGCCACCGACGTCAACATTCCCCGCAATACAAGGCCGAACTGGTTCAACTTTGCTTGGCAAGTGGGGCGTCCCTGGCCTCCATCGCAATCGATCATGGTTTAAATCCGAACTTATTACGCCGCTGGGTTCAGGAGCACGA
>JACCEN010000010.1 GCA_013416435.1 Alcaligenaceae bacterium
TTCGTGCTCCTGAACCCAGCGGCGTAATAAGTTCGGATTTAAACCATGATCGATTGCGATGGAGGCCAGGGACGCCCCACTTGCCAAGCAAAGTTGAACCAGTTCGGCCTTGTATTGCGGGGAATGTTGACGTCGGTGGCGACGCCCTTGGGATGTTTGGTGCATACGTGTCCACGATAAAAATGATGGACACGTATGCTCTAACAGGGTCGGGCGCGATTCAAGATGGAGTTCGCAGAACGCTTACGTCACTAGAGAACCATTGGGAGTGTTTGCACTTATCACACCATGGAACTTTCCGATCGTTATTCCTGCTTGGAAAACTGCGGCGGCATTAGCTTATGGCAACACGGTCGTTCTAAAGCCATCAGAGGTGACGCCGGGAGCCGCATGCCTGCTGGCGCAAGCTATACAAGCTGCACAGATTCCCGTTGGAGCTTTCAATCTGTTGCTGGGAACGGGGGCCAATCTAGGCAGTGCATTAGTGACGCATCCCAAAGTAGTAGGAATCAGCTTTACCGGTTCAGTTGCCACAGGCGGCAAGATCGCGCTGGAGGCGATATCTCATCAAAAGAGGTTGCAATTGGAGATGGGAGGCAAGAATCCATTGGTTGTTTTGGATGATGCACAGGTCGATGTGGCTGTCGAATGCGCGATAGACAGCGCTTTTCTCTACACGGGACAACGTTGCACCGCGTCCAGCCGCGTCATCGTAACGCCAGGCATTTATGAAAAATTCTTGCAGGCCCTGATTGAGCGTACCGAGATGCTGCGGGTAGGTGATGCGTTGGACCCCAAGACTCAAGTTGGACCAATAGTTAATGAGGCGCAATTAAATAAGAATCTGTTCTATATAGATCTAGCCGCGCAAGAAGGAGGTACGATATATGGAGGCAGTCGGGGCAGTGCTTCAGGGTACTTTTTAAAACCTTGCATTGTGACTGAGCTGGACAATACCTCGCGGGTATGTCGAGAAGAGATTTTTGGGCCGGTTACTAGCGTTATTCGGGCGCATGACTACGAAGACGCACTGGCCATTGCCAACGATACCGCGTATGGACTGGCTAGCGGTATTTGCACCACCAGCTTGAAGCACGCCTCGCATTTCAAACGACATGCAAAAAGTGGCTTGGTGTCGGTAAATATGTCTACTTCTGGTGTCGACTTCCATGTCCCATTTGGGGGCCGCAAAGGTTCTAGTTATGGGCCTCGCGAACAAGGGCAATCTGCCGTGGAGTTTTTCACAGTGGTGAAAACGGCCTATGTCCGAGGCGGCAACGGAGATGTCGATTAAAAAGTAAACTACGTAGCGATCTAAGTAACAGTATGAGCATAGTGCGCTACGAACTCAAAGACCTCAGGCTCTTTCTTGCCATCGTCCAGGCCCAGAATCTCTCGGCCGGGGCTGCGGCGATGCACATGACGGCATCTTCGGCCAGCTATCGGCTGAAGAACCTCGAGTACACGGTGGGCGGCGAACTGTTCGTTCGGACCTCGAAGGGGATGACGCCGACACCGGCGGGGGAAGTTCTGGCCCGCCATGCCAAGAAGCTGCTGGCAGGCGTCGAAACCATGCATGCGGAGCTCAGCGACTATTCCAGCAATTTGCGCGGCTCCATCAGGGTACTGGCCAATAGCAGTTCGCTCAATGGTTTTCTGATACCCAGCCTTGCCAGGTTCCTGATCGGCAATACGGGCATCAATGTCGATCTGAAAGAACAAGAAAGCCTGAAAATCAGCAGCGCGATCGAGGAGGGCGTGGCGGACATCGGAATCGGCGCTGATCTGGAGCCATTGCCCAGCCTCGAGCGCCGGCTTTACGCGCAGGACCGGCTGGTTTGCGTGGCGGCGCCGGAGCATCCATTGGCTCGCCTGTCTAGCACAGCCTTTGAAGAGATCCTGGACCATGATCTGGTATCCGTGCAACGCGCAAGCAGCAACTTCCTGTTCCTGTCCAATCAGGCACGCCTCGCTGGAAAGTCCATGAAAGTGCGGGTGCATGTTCACAACTTCGGTGCAGCGCTTTATATGGTTCAGGCCGGTGTGGGCGTCGCCATCGTACCGGCCAGCATTGCGCGGGCCGCCACCGGACAAGGTCAACTGATTGCCTTGCCCATGACGGATCCTTGGGCTGAACGAACCTTGCATTTGGTGCTACGTACCGAGATAGGGGATCAGCCTGCGCTGGTCAGGCAATTTGCCGATATTCTATTGAACGACCCGCAGGTGGTGGACGCGCGCCGATGCCAAGCCCAGGAACTGCACGTGTCATGATGACCGAGGGGCAGGAACGTTCCAGACGATTTACCAAACCAGTGACTTTACATAATACACATTATGCGTATTTTATCCATGACTCGCGGGCCGTTTTGCCCGCGCTCACGCAATCATGATTATGCTCAGCTTCCTCGAAGATCGAACGCTTTCAGCCAGCCCAATCCTTCCTCGGTGCTCTTGGCCGGCCGATACTCACAGCCCACCCAGCCGTCGTACCCGCACTCGTCCAGCAAATCGAACAGATAAGGGTAATTGACTTCACCCATGTCGGGTTCATGACGTTCGGGAACGCCGGCGATCTGAATATGGCCGATACGAGCCTGGTATTTCCTGAACGTGGTGGCGAGGTCGCCTTCCATGATCTGGGCGTGATAGAAATCCATCTGGACCTTCAGGTTCGGGCATCCCGCTTCTTCGCATATGGCATGTGCGCTTGCCTGCAATGACAGGAAGTAGCCAGGCATATCGCGCTGATTGATGGGTTCGATCAATATGTTGATGCCATGCGCAGCGCATTTGCCCGCCGCGTATTTCAGGTTGTCGATGAACGCGGACCGATGCTCGGCGGTGTGGCCGCCGGGAATCAGTCCTGCCATCACATGCAGATTGGGCGTTCCCAGGACCTTGGCATATCCAATTGCTTTTTCCACTCCTTCCCGGAACTCTTCGCGCCGGCTCGGCAATGCAGCCATGCCGCGTTCTCCTGCCGCCCAGTTCCCTGGAGGCATGTTGAACAGGACATTCACCAAGCCGTTTTCCTGCAGATGCGCGGCGATTTCGTCGGCGCTGTAATCATAGGGGAACAGGAATTCGACGGCCTTGAAGCCGGCGCTGCTCGCCGCCTTGAATCGTTCAAGAAACGGCACTTCCTGGAACATCAAGCTGATATTGGCGGCAAATTTCGGCATAAGTCATTCAGGGTTGAAAAATATCGTTCAGTTCTGCGGTCTGGGCGTCGTCGAGCATCCGTATTTTATGTCCATGGCTCAAACCTTTGCTGCATGCGCGGAAGCGCCCATCTTGGCGGCAATGAGAAGGGCATTCTTCATGGCGCCAGGCATGGCGATGCCTTTGTGCACGATATCGTAGGCCGTGCCATGAGCCGTCGTCGTGATGGGCATGGGCAGGCCGTAATGCACGGTGATGCCTTCGCCGAAACTCATCAGCTTCATCGCGATCTGCCCCTGGTCGTGATACATGGTCAGCACGCCGTCATACCCTCCTCCATTCGCCTTGTTGATGGCGCGCACGAAGGTGGTGTCGGCGGGGAATGGGCCTTCAACCGGAAATCCCCGCTGGGCGGCCAGCGCCACGCCGGGGGCAATCACATCGATTTCATCGCGTCCGAATGCTCCGCCGTCGCCATTGTGCCGATTGAGTCCGCAAACCGCGATCCTGGGGTGCTCAAGCCCTGAAGCGCGCAGGCCTTCCCACAGCAAGGCGATGCCGTTGGCGATGCGCTCGGGAGTAAGCATCCCGCTGACGTCTTTGTGCGGGACGTGGGACGTAACGCGCGATGTCCAGAGTTTGTCATTGACATTGAACTCGACCGTTTTTCCGGAGTAGTCCAGTACTTCGCAAAAATAGTGCATCTCGTCAGGATGCTTCATGCCCCCGGCGCGCATCGCCGCCTTGTTCAGCAGCGCAACACACATGGCATCGGCGACATCGTCCCGGCACAGCTTGAGTCCGAGCGCCAGGCCGTCGAGCATGAAGCGGCCGCTTTCAGGCGTGACCTGCCCCAGCTTGAAGCCGTCCGCTTGCACATGTTGCCAATTCAGGAGTAGCGGAGCATGATCGCCGGCAGGCAGTTCGTCGGGTGCATCGTCAATTTGCGTTACGGCTCCTGCCGCCCTCATGCCGGCTTCTAGCACCGGACGAGCAAAAGAAGCTGTTCGTCGCTAATCCGGCGCGGCTTTATGGTTTTGCCGATTAGCCGTGCATTCCGCTACACAGCGTCATCGAGTCCCATGCTCATAGAATTGATATGTCCATCGCAACCCTAGACAACAGCAGTTCCCTTGCCTTCCTGCGCTCGGCGTCCCTGCCTTCGCTTATCGAAGGCAAAATTGAGCAGATGATATTGAACGGAGAGCTGGCGGCGGGCGAGCGCGTCAACGAACTGGCGCTTGCCCAGCAAATGGGCGTAGGCCGCAGCCCGATTCGCGAAGCATGCCGCAAGCTCGAACAGGCCGGGCTGGTTGAAGTGATCAAGAATCGCGGAGTCTTTGTTCGCAGCGTGGATGTTCAGCAGGCTCTGGACATCTATGAGATACGCGGTGCCCTGGCGGAACTGGCGGGCGGCTTGATAGCCGAACGAGCCACCGATGAAGATATCGCCGAATTACGCGATATGGTCGGGCAAATGGATGCTTTGGCCCATGCCGGCGACGTCGACGAATACTACCGGTCGAACATTGCCTTTCACGCACGCCTGGCGCAGTGCACGCGCAACGCCCGCCTGATCGAAATGTTTCAGGGGACCGATAAAGAGCTTCATTTGTACCGGCATCGCAGCCTGATGCAACCCGAAGGCCTGGTCGTTTCCAATAAAGAACACAATGAAATCGTCCAGGCCATTGCCGCGCGCGACATAAAGCGGGCAAGGCAGGCGTTCAAGCGCCACGTATTGAACGGCAAGACACGCGCCGTCTCGGCCATTCCCAAGGAAGGCTAGCCTTGCAACGAGGCGGCCGGGGGTCGTGCCTTGCCATGTATGCCTCGGCCGCCTTGCAAGGCTGGTTACTCCGTGGTCCTGCCGTCGAAATGCTCTTCCGTTTCGTCGGCCTTGGTGGCGTGCAGCACGCCTTCGCGGTGCTCGGGCGGACCATACAGGGTGTACAGCCGCAGCGGCTCGGTGCCGGTGTTGACGACATTGTGCCGAGCACCGGCGGGAACGATGATGGCATCGTCATCTTGCACATCGTAGGTATTGTCGTCGATGACGACCCGGCCTTTGCCTTCTTCGATACGGAAGAATTGATCATGGCCTTCGTGTACTTCGGCGCCGATTTCCTCGCCGGCCTGCAGGGTCATCAGAACCAGCTGCATGTGCTTGCCGGTATACAGCACCTTACGGAAATTGTCGTTCTCGACGGTCAGTTTTTCGATGTTCTGTACGAAGCCTTTCACTCTACTACTCCTTAAAGAATCCTGTTCCATTGATGATAACACCGCCTACCCGGCGCGCAGGCTGAATGCCGGGCACGCTACTTGCGCATTCCTCCTATCGGGTGATGACGATCGCGATGGCGACCGGACAAGCCGCTGGCGTGTGTGCGGCGCTTGCATCCCGTGCGGGCATCACGCCGGCACGCGTGGCGCCGTCCGAAGTCCAGCGCGAACTTGTCCATCAAGGGGCCGACCTGGGACACACCGAAGCATCGTGATCGGCGATGCCCGCAAGAAAAAACGCCAGTTCGAAGCGCGATTGAATGACGCTAGAATTCCTTCACCCGCCACTCAAAAATTATACGGAATGCGCGGCCCGCAGAGCGCCGCCGCATTTCGATTTCCGGAGGATGAAGTATGCAAGACACCCTGTTGCCCCGGTCGCTTTCGCGCCGGCGCCTCATGCTGGGGATGGGACTGGGCGCGGCCGCCGGGCTCTCCGGCCTGCGCAGCGCAATCGCCGCAGGCTTTCCCAGCCAGCCTTTGACCGTGATCGTGCCCTGGGCGGCAGGAGGCGGCGGCGACGTGGTGGTGCGCATGCTGGCCGCGACACTGTCCAAGCGCGTCGGACAGCAAATCGTCGTTGAAAACCGCGGTGGCGCGACCGGCACGATAGGTAGCGCCGCGGCCGCGCGCCGGCGGCCCGACGGCTATACCTTGTTGTACGCCACGCCGGATTCGCACTGCATTTTTCCGCACCTCTATAACGACGTGCCCTACGATACGCTGAAAGACTTCTCATGCATCGCGCCCATCGGTTACTTTCAATTCGGCCTGGCCGTGCACCCGTCGTTTCCGGCCAAGGACGCGCAGGAATTCGTTCGCCTGATCCGCGAGTCGCCGGGCAAGTATTCATATGGTACGTGGGGGGTCGGAAGCACGGCGCAATTGATCATGGAAGACTTCAAGATCCGCAATGATCTCGACGTGCTCCATGTACCCTACCAGGGAACGGCGCCCCAGCTGGTGGGACTTGCGTCCGGCCAGGTCGCCGCGGCGATTCTGCCCATGCAGATCACCGATGGCTACGTCAAGGACGGCAAGATCCGCATGCTGGGCCTGGGATCGCCTGAACGGTTCTCCGAGCTTCCCGATCTGCCGACGCTCAAAGAGCAGGGAATGGACATGGACCTTCGCAGCCCCGTCGGGCTTCTGGGGCCGGCGGGGATCCCGGCCGACATTCTGGACAAGCTCAATCAAGAAATCACGGCTACCGTCAACGATTCCGGTGTGCGCAAAAGCCTGCTTGCGCAGTACGTGCTGCCGCAAACCATGGGCGCGCAAGCATACCGCGAGTTCTTTGTCGCGGAATACGCCCGTTGGGGCGCCATTGTGAAGAATTCCCGCGTCGTCATCAATTGAAGGCTCTTGATCATGTCAGTTCTTGCCAGTCCCCTGCCGCGCATCGGCAATCACTTGAGCCGGCCCGAATCGGTCATTGCGCTGGCCGACGGGCGCCTGTATGCGGCGGACCGCGAACGCGGCGTCGTGCGCGTCGATGTCGCGCCGGACGCTCAGCCTGAAGTCGCATGGCCGGCCGACGAATTCGTGGCCAATGGCATCGCCCTGCTCGACGACGGCACTTTTCTGATTGCCAACGTCGGGCCGCGTGGCGGCGCATGGCGCCTGGTGGCGCCCGGCGTGGTCGAACCCTACCTGACCGAAGCGCAGGGCCTGCCCCGCAGCCCGCTCAATTTCCTGTATCCCGACGAGCATGGCAATATCTGGCTTTCCCTGTGCACCTCGCTGGAACCGCGCAGCCTGGCATTCCGGCATGACAACGCGGATGCAATGATTGGCGTGGTCAAGCCCGGCGGGAAAATGGAGATCGTCGCACGCGGCCTTGGCTTCAGCAATGAACTCCGTGTCGACCCCACCGGCGGCTGGCTGTATGTGAACGAAACCATTGCGCGGCGGATGTCGCGCTTCAAGATCCTTCCCGGTCCCACCTTGGGGCCCCGCGAACTGGTGTGCGAGTTCGGGCACGGCACCTGGCCCGACGGACTCGAATTCGACGAGGAAGGCGGCGTCTGGTTGACCAGCGTCGTCAGCAACCGCTTGATCCAGGTGGACAAGGACGGCCGCAGTACGGTACATATAGAAGATTGCGACGACGCCGCGATCGACGCGGCAGAAGCCGCTTTTGCGGCCGATCGCTTTACGTTCGAAGAAATCAGCACGGGCAGGCACTACAGCCTGCGCAATATTTCCAGTGTGGCCTTCGGCGGCCCGGACCTGAAAACCGCCTACCTGGGCAGTTTGTTCAATACGGGGGTTTCAGCATGGCGTTCGCCGGTCGCGGGCGCGCGGCCCTTGCATTGGAATGCGGGGAAAACCGTTCTGGACACATAGCACGGTGGACTTGGCAAACCGGAGAGCCGCCGAAGCCTCAAGCAGGCAGGAAGGCGGCATGTCCCATCGTTTTGATCTTTACACGCTTCAGCTTTTCATTGCTGTCGTAGAAGAAGGCAGCATTGCAGCCGCGGCCGAGCGCGAGCACATTGCCGCGTCGGCGCTCAGCAAGCGCTTGTCCGAACTGGAGCGGATGCTGGGAACCGAACTGTTCATCCGGCGCGCGCGAGGCGTCGAAGCCACCAAAGCGGCCCATGCCCTGGCTCGCGGCGCACGAAATCTTCTGCATCACGCCGACGACCTCGCCAGCGAACTGGGGGGATATTCCCAAGGAACGCGCGGCCACGTGCGGATAGCGGCCAATCTTTCGTCCATCACGCAGTTCTTGCCTAAGGAGTTGCAGGCCTTCCTGACGCTATACCCGGATGTGACGGTCGACCTGACCGAGATGGTGAGCACCGAAGTCATCCGGGCGGTCGCCGAAAACACCGCCGACATCGGCATCTACAGCCAGGCCGACGAACAATACGCGCTCACCACCTTTCCCTATCATGAGGACCGCATGGTGCTGATCGCGCCGCGCGATCATCCACTTGCCTCCAGGAGATCCGTCGCCTTCCTTGACACGCTGGAATACGACCACGTCGGCATGCACCGGGGCAGCGCCGCCAACAAGCTCTTGGCGCGCGAGGCGATAGCGGCCAATCGCCAGCTCAAGCTGAAGTTCCAGGTGACCTCGTATGACGCGCTCGTTTCCATGGTCGATGCCGGGCTGGGTATCGGCATCATGCCGGTCAAGGCGACGGAACTTTATGTCTGTGCGGGCATATGCATCGTTCCGCTCAGTGACGGCTGGGCATCGCGCCAGTTGAAGCTGTGTGTTCGCCCCGCCGAGACGCTTTCGGCGGCGGCGCGAAGCCTGCTCGACCATTTGGCGGGTCGCGTCTGACCCTGCTCAGTCTGGGCGTTCCATACCCGGGGTCAGACCCCGTACGGGGTCTGACCCCATCCATCGCGAAACACGATGCCTGCACGAACAAATGGTAATTGTCGCGATGCGTATGGCTGGATACGATGCGGCATAGTCATTAAATGCCGGATTTTCGACTTCCGGCGAGATGGAGACGCAGATGAACGTGCCAACCAAGGTGGAAGTGATTGAAGTCGGCATGCGGGACGGGCTGCAGATGGAGTCCGATTTCGTCGACACAGGCACCAAGATCGCGCTGATCAACGGCCTGATGGACGCCGGCGTCCGGCATATCGAGGCGACCTCCTTCGTATCGCCGCGCGCGGTGCCGCAGCTTGCGGATGCCGCCGACGTCCTGGCGGGCGCCCATCGTCCTTCGGGATCCCGGTTCGCCGTGCTTGCGCCGAACTTGAAAGGAGTCGAACGCGCCATCGAAGCCGGAGCCGACGAAATCGTGGTCTTCGTTTCCGCCAGCGAAAGCCATAACCGGAAGAACCTGAATCGCTCCATCGACCGGTCGCTGGACGATATCTCCAATATTGCCGCGCAAGTGCAGCATGCCGACATCAAGAAGAAAGGCGCCATCGCCTGCGCGTTCGGTTGCCCCTTCGAGGGCGACATCGAGCTGTCGGCGCTCATGCGCATCGTCGGGCATTTCCATGCCGTCGGTTTCCGGGCGCTCACGCTGGGCGACACCACCGGCATGGCGACACCCGCGCTCGTGGAGCACACCGTTGCCGCCATCCGCGACGACTACCCCGACATGCGGCTGACGCTGCATTTCCATAACACGCGCGGCATCGGCCTGGCCAATGTCATGACCGGCCTGAATGCCGGCATAGACAGCTACGAATCCTCCATAGGCGGGCTGGGCGGCTGTCCGTTCGCGCCCGGCGCCAGCGGCAACATATGCACGGAAGACCTGGTTTATCTGTTGAACGAAATGGGTATCGAGACGGGCATCGATCTCGATAAGCTCATCGCCGTCGCCACCCGCATGGAAGCGGTCCTGGGGCGCACCCTCCCCGGTCAGGTCATGAAGTCGGGCCCCAGGCTGCGCCTGCATGAATACGAAGACGCCGCCTGCGCCACGGGCTGAGGCCGTATCCCGCGCCTTCGCCCCTGACCGGCCGCCCGCAGTCCCCGTCGAACCATAACCTTGAATGCCATGCCTCTTTCCGGAATCCGCGTCCTAGACCTTACCCGTATCATCTCGGGACCTTATTGCACGGCCCTGCTGGCCGACCTTGGCGCTGAAGTGCTGAAAATCGAAGCGCCGACCTCGGGGGATCCCGTCCGCGAGCAAGGCGTCATCCGCGACGGAATCAGCTGGTACTTCGCCAATTACAACCGCAACAAGAAGTCGATCGCCATCGACCTGTACGGAGAAGAAGGCAAGGCGCTGCTGGCTCGCCTCATTCCCACTTGCGACGTGGTCGTTGAAAACTTCCGGCCCGGCGTCATGGAGAAGATGGGCTTCGGGCCGGAACGCCTGAAGGCGCTGCGCCCCGACATCATTCATTGCAGCATCAACGGCTTCGGCAATACCGGCCCGTACCGCGATCGCCCTGCATTTGATTTCGTGGCGCAGGCCATGAGCGGTTTCATGAGCCTCAACGGCGCCGAGGACGACCCGCCGCTGCGGGCGGGCCCACCCATCAGCGACCTCATTGCCGGGCTGCATGGCGCCCTCGGCATCACGTCCGCCTTGCTTCGGCGCGGACAGACCGGGCGCGGCGACTCGATCAATGTCGGGCTGCTCAACTGCATGGTCAGCATGCTGAGCTTTCATGCGTCCAACTTCCTGGCCAGCGGCGTCGTACCGGCGCGCAGCGGCAACGATCACGGCATCGTGGCGCCATACGGCCTGTTCCGGACCAGCGACGGCCAAGTCGCCATTGCCCCAAGCAACGACGGCGTCTATCACAAGCTGCTGGACGCGACCGGCCTCTCCCATGTGCGCGAAATGCCCGAGTTCAGCACCAATGCGGGGCGCATGGAGCGTCGGCACGAAATCAAGGAAATCATCGAGTCACGCACGCAGACTCAATCCAGCGCATACTGGATACAGCGCCTGAATGAGTTCGGCGTGCCCTGCGGGCCGGTGCTCGGCCTGGCCGAGGTCTTCGAAGACCCGCAGGTCAAGGACCAGGAGATGGCGATCACCGTCCACCAGCCCGGCCATGGCGACGTGCGCATGCTGGGCTTTCCCATCAAGTTTTCCGAAGCACCCTCTTCATGCCGGCTGCCGGCGCCCGAACTGGGCGCGGATACCCAAAGCGTTCTAGAATCCATAGGCGTCAGCGCCGCGGAAATCGAACGCCTGCAACAGTCCGGCGTGATTTCCTCCCCCAGCATCAACGTTTAAAAAGCATCTACAACAAATCAGGAGACACGACATGATACGTAAGCTACTTCTTGCCTTGCTGCCCCTGGCGTTCGTGACGCCTTCCATGGCGGACACCTATCCGACAAGCCCGATCAACATCATCGCGCCCTTCCCGCCCGGCGGCGGCACCGACAGCATGACGCGTCTGGTCAGCAATCATCTGGCGCAATCGACCGGCTGGAACGTGATCGCCGAAAACCGCGCCGGTGCGGGCGGCACCATCGGCATCGCCAGCGCTGCGCGTGGAACGCCCAACGGCTACCAGCTCGTGATGGGTCAGGTCGACAACCTGGCGGTCGCGCCCTGGCTGTATTCGAACCTGTCCTACGACTCCGTAAAAGACTTCGCGCCCATCGTCAACGTGGCCGGCACCTCGGTGGTCATCGTGACCCGCACGGATTCGCCCTATAAAACCTTGCAGGACATGATCAAGGCCGCAAAAGAGAAACCGGGCAGCATCGACTATGGTTCTCCCGGCGCCGGCACAATCACCCATCTGGCGGCCGTGCTGCTGCAAGAGCAAGCCGGCATCACCTTGCAGCACGTTCCCTACAAAGGCTCGGCCCCGGCCATGGCCGACCTGCTCAGCGGCCAGGTCCCCATTTTGTTCACCTCCCTGCCCTCCGCCTTCGGCCAGCTGAAAGCAGGCTCCATCCGCGCGCTCGCGGTCACGTCCAGCAAGCGCAGCGCGATCACGCCCGATGTCCCCACCGTTGCAGAACTGGGCTATAAGGGTTTCGATGTCACCGTCTGGTACGGCTTGCTGGCGCCCGCCGGAACGCCGGACGCCATCGTGCAGAAGGTCAATGCAGAGGTCAACAAGATCCTCACCACTGACGAAATGAAGAAGGCGATGGGCGCGCAAGGCGCAGAGCCGTTGGGCGGCACCTCCGCCGAGTTCGCGGAAACCATCGCGCGCGATCGTAAAAAATGGGGGCCGATCGTCGAGGCGTCCGGCGCCAAGAGCAAGTAAGACCATGCGCGTCTATGTCGCCTGCCTTTTTCCCGCTCCGGTGCTGGACTTGTTCGTCCAGCGCTTTGGCGCGGCCTACAACGACACGGGCGTGGTGCTGGACACGGAAGCGCTCATCGCGAGCGCCCGGGGCATGGACGCGCTGGTGATCACGGTCACCAACCGCATCGACAAAGACGTGGCGGCCGCACTGCCCGCGTCCGTCAAGGCGATCTGCACCTATTCGGTCGGTACGGACCACCTCGATCTGGAAGCCCTGCGCGCAAAAGGGATCGCCGTGTTCAGCACGCCGGATGTGCTCAGCGAGTCCTGCGCCGACACGGCGATGCTGCTGATGCTTGGCGCGGCCCGGCGGGCGATCGAAGGCATCGCGCTCGTGCGCGATGGCACATGGACCGGATGGACCCCGCAGCAGTTGATCGGCCACGATGTATGGGGCAAGCGGCTGGGGGTATTGGGCATGGGCCGCATTGGCCGTGCCATCGCCAAGCGCGCCCTCGGCTTTGGCATGCAGGTCCATTACCACAACAGAAGCCGGCTGGCGCCCGACGCGGAAGCCGGCGCCCAATATCACGAGAGCCTGGAATCCCTGGCAAGCCATAGCGATTTCCTCTGCATCGCCTGCCCTGCCAACGACAGCACCCGAGGCATCGTCAATGCGGACATCCTGGCCCGCCTGCCCGCCCAGGCCATCGTCTGCAATGTGGCGCGCGGCGACATCATTTGCGACGACGACCTGATCCACGCGCTGCAAAGCGGCGCCATCGCCGCCGCCGGTCTCGACGTGTATGCGGGCGAGCCCGACATCCATCCCGCCTACCGCAGCCTGCCCAATGTGTTCGGCCTGCCGCATATCGGCAGCAGCACCATCGGCACGCGCATCGCGATGGGCGAGATGTTGTGCGCGGGCCTGCAGGCCTGGTCCACGGGCGCAAGACCTGCCAATCAGCTGTGCTGATGCGCGGCGCATCTATCCTCTATCAAGGAGCAACATGAAGAAAATCGGAATGGTCGGCATAGGCATGATGGGGCACGGCATTGCCACCAACGTCAGAAAGGCGGGCTATCCGCTCGGCGTCCTGGAGCATCCCGGAAACCAGCCCCTGGACGGTCTGCTCGCGCAGGGCGCGGCGGCCTATGGCAGCGCGCGCGAACTGGCCGCCGATTCCGAGGTCGTCATTCTGTGCGTCACCGGCTCCCCCCAGGTCGAGGCGGTTCTTTGCCAGCCGGATGGGGTGCTCGAAGGGCTGCGCCAAGGCTGCGTCATCATTGATTGTTCGACGGCGATTCCGTCGTCCACCTTGCGTATCGCCGGGCAGGTCGCCGAACGGGGCGGCAGGTTCCTGGACGCGCCGATGACGCGCACGCCCAAAGAGGCGGCCGAGGGCCGCTTGAACCTGCTGGTGGGCGGGGATCGCGCCCTGTTCGACGAAATGCTGCCGCTCTTGCAAAGCTTCGCCGAGAACATCACGCACACGGGTCCGGTGGGCTCCGGTCATCGCATGAAGCTGCTGCACAATTTCGTGTCTCTGGGTCAGGTGGCGCTGCTCGGCGAAGCCGCGGCATGCGCCGCCAGGGCCGACATCGATCCGGCCGTGCTGGTCGAGGTGCTTGCCAAAGGCGGCGGAGGCGGCGCCGCCCTGGAGCGCGTCAAGCCTTATTTGCTGAACCGGGATCCGAACGCCTTGCGATTCACGCTCGCCAATGCGAACAAGGACCTGGGATACTACGCCCAGATGGCCCTCGACAGCGAAGCGGCCCATGAAATCGCGGACTCGGTGGGCGCCACCTTCAAGCGGCTGGCCGCCGTTGCCCCGGAACGCTATGCGTCCGAACTGGCTTCCCTGCTTAACGAGCTGAGGGGTCAGACCCCGCACGGGGTCTGACCCCAAGTCAAGCCCACGTCGGCGACATGCATGAGGTCAGACCCCATTCGGGGTCTGACCCCTGTTGACGGACACTAAAGCGCGTCCGCCAACCTAACCGCCTGGTCGATCGCCCGCTGCGCATCGAGTTCGCTCGCCTGGTATGCACCGCCGATCACATAGCTGGGCATCCCGCGCGCCAGCAACTCATCATGAAGATCGCGCTGCGCGTTCTGACCGGTGCACAAAATGACGGTATCCGCTTCAAAGCGCTTCGCTTCACCGTCCACGGTGTAATGCAGCCCGTCGTCGTCCACCGCATCGTAGCTGACGCCGCCGGTCATCGTGACACCGGCCCTGCGCAGCCTGGATTTCAGAATCCATCCCGTCGATTTGCCCAGGCTGCGGCCAAAGGAGCTGGGCTTTCTCTGAAACATGTGAATGTGGTGCGAAGGTCTTTCCGGCGCTTCGGGCGCCTGCAAACCGCCAGGCGTGGAGATGGCCGGATCCACACCCCAGGCTTTGAGGAAAGCGGCGGTATCGAGCGACTCCTGCGGATCGGAAGTCAGGAAATCGGCAACGTCGAAACCAATGCCGCCTGCTCCCAGGATGGCGACTTTCTCGCCCACTTGGACCCGGCCGGTCAGGACGTCTTGATAAGTGACGACTTTGGGGTGATCGACTCCCGCGAATTCCGGCTTTCTCGGGGTCACGCCGGTGGCGAGAATCACTGCGTCGTATTTGCCTTGGCTCAGGCGATCGGCGTCCATCGCGGCGGCAAGATGCACCGCCACTCCGGCATGCTTCAGGGAGATCTCGAAGTATCGCAAAAGCTCGTTGAACTCGCTCTTTCCGGGAATCTTCCTGGCCAGATTGAGCTGGCCGCCCAGCGCATCGGACGCCTCGAAAAGCGTGATGTCGTGCCCGCGCCTGGCGGCATGAATAGCGAAAGAGAGACCGGCCGGCCCGCCTCCGACGACGGCGTAGCGCCGAGGCCGGTTCGTGCGGCCGCCGCCGAGCTCAAGCTCGCGCCCGGCTGCGGGATTGACCAGACAGGTCGCTGTACGCTCTGTAAAGATTCTGTCCAGGCAGGCTTGATTGCAGGCGATACAGGTGTTGATTTCGTCCGTGCGCCCAAGACGGACCTTCTTGGCGAATTCGGGATCGGCCAGGAGCGGGCGGGCCATGGACACCAGGTCCGCCGCGCCCGATGCCAAGAGCGCCTCGGCGACCTCCGGCATGTTGATCCGGTTGGAGGCCATGACGGGAATCGAAACCGCGTCCTTTACATTGCGTACGGCGTCCGTCCACGCCGCTCGCGGCACGGAAGCAGCGATCGTGGGAACGGCGGACTCATGCCAGCCGATACCGGTATTGATGACATCGGCGCCGGCCTTTTCGACACGGCGCGCCAGCTCGGCCACTTCCGTCGCGGTCATGCCCTCGTCCACCAGGTCTATCGCCGAGATCCGATAGATGATCATGAAACCAGGGCCGACGCGCGCCCTGATTGCCTTGACGATTTCAAGAGGAAAGCGGACGCGCCCGTCGAAGTCTCCCCCGAACTCGTCTTCCCGCTTGTTGGTGAGCGGCGCGGTGAACTCGTTGATGAGATACCCTTCGGAACCCATGATTTCCACCCCGTCGTAGCCGGCTTGCTGCGCCAGCGCCGCCGTATGGGCGAAGTTGGCTATCGCGCTCCAGACTTCGTCGGTGGCAAGCGGCCTGGGCGCATAGGCGTTGATTCGCGCCTTGTCCGCCGACGGCGAGACGCATTCGCGCACTTTCGCATAGCGGCCCGCGTGCAGGATTTGCAGGACAATGCGTCCACCGGCCCGGTGTACCGCGGATGTAATGGGCAAGTGCTCATGAAGCTGCGCCTCGCCATTCAAGACGGGCGCGCCCTCTTCCATCACGCCTTCCGGCGCCGGCGCGCAGCCCCCCGTCAGTATCAGGCCGATTTCGCCGGCAGCCCGGGCGGTGTAGAAAGCCGCCAGGCGCTGCTGTGGGCGGTCCAGCGTTTCCAGCCGGGTATGCATCGCCCCCATCACCATGCGATTGGGGAGCGTCAGTGCGCCTGCTTGCAGGGGGCTGAGCAGATGAGGAAATTCTTTGTGCACCGGCATCATAATTCCACCTCGCCCAAGTCGTGCTGCAAACGATTCAGGAAGTGCACGAAGGTCACGGAATCGTCGAAACGAAAATTCTTCATCGCCTGGGCATAGAACTCGTAGATATGGGGTTGTGCATCATCCCAGAATTGTTTGCCGGCCGGCAGCAGGATCACGACGCGTGCGCGCTTGTCGGTTTCGTGCGGTACGCGCCGCACGTAAGCGTCGCGCTCCAGCCGCTTCAGGACGCCATCCAGGCTCTGGCGGCTGACGAGCAGATAGTCAGCCAGTTGCCCGAACGTCATCCCCTGGTCGGCTTGGGGCCGGGCCAAGGCGCCCAGCACCGCCCATTGCACGGTCGTGATGCCCAGTTCTTTGATGGCTTGCCGCTGCAGCGAGTTGCCCAGCTGAAACAGACGGAAGAAGAGCCGGTTATGGACCTCGGAAACTTGTTTCTGCTTCAATGCTTGTTGACTCCTTGCAGCAATGGAATGTGATCAGAAGGCGGTGTCGTCGGGAAACCGCGGGGACCGCTTTTGCAGGAAAGCGTCCATGCCTTCCTTGCCTTCCGGGCTGGCCATGCCGATGAACTCCATTGCGAGCGATGCATCGAAGATGGGCCCAGCCTGGCGCAGCCAGTTGTTCAGCGCATATTTGGTCCAACGGGTCGCCCCGGGCGCGTTTTCAGCCAGACGGGATGCGATTTCCACCGACCGGTGCTCGACTTCGGTATCGTCCAGTGCAAGCGAGATCAGGTTCATGCGCTTAGCCTCCTCGCCGGTGAAGCTTTCCGCGGTGAGCAGATAGTACTTGGCTTTGGCCATGCCGCACAGCAACGGCCAGATGATGGTGGCATGGTCGCCGGCCGCTACGCCGATCTTAAGATGCCCGTCAGAGAAACGGGCGTCCTTCGACGCGATCGAGATATCGGCGAGGATGACGTGGTCTTTACAGGAGCCGGCGACAAGGCATTCTGCGCGGGCGCGGATATCGTTGAGCTGAAGGAAAGAACGCCCGCAGAGCACCGCTAATTTTAAAAAATTGTACAGTTTTGCCTGCTCTTAGCAGCTTCGGACGGCCAGCGCTTCTCGGTGCTTTGGCCCACATGCCGGGTCATCAGTCGACGTAACGCGCTCGGCCGGGAACGCCAATTGCTTCTCCGCCTCTGCCTGGAAAATGCCGGGCCAACCGACTTATTGGGGAGCGATCATGGCTGAAACACCGAACGATTCTTTTGAAACCGAGGGCACCACGCGGGCGGACAGGGGTTCTTCCTACAGCGAGCGCAGTCGGCGGGGAAGGAGTGACGCGGCTGTCTGGCTGAATGAGCTGGATGCGATTCTGGACGATGAGAGCCAGACGGATATCGCTGCACTGAGGCAGCGGCTGCGGGAACAACTCACCGTGGCCCGAGGCGCGCTTGGCGACGCGGTCGATACTGCGGCCGATGCGGCGAGCGGTTACATGCGCCGTGCGGTGGATTGCGCGGACGTCTACGTAGAGACGCGGCCGTGGCACGCCATTACATGCGCCGCTGGCGTGGGATTCTTGCTGGGGATGCTCTGCCACCGCAAGTAGATTTCGGCATGAATATTGCTGTGACGGGAAGCGGCCGAATCCGGCCGGACACCCTGTAAGCAATGGAGTCCTCTCATGGCTACCCGTCCCCCTAAGAATCCACGCCAGGGCCCCGTGCCCACCGCTTTTATCAACACCGACAGTGGGCCCGCGTCTGGGCCCACTGGTAATTCCGAACCCGAGCAGTTCGCCGGAGGCAGAAATGCAACCGCCGCCGCTCGGCCTTACAATCGGACCAAAGAGACCGAATACGGCCTGGAGCATGCGCGCCACCCTGTTGCCGGGGAAAGCGTCGAGCCTCCGTCTTCCCTGGTCACTGCCAGCACCCTTTCCGAAAGCAACGCATCCGCCAAGACCGAAGGACCCGCGGTCGAGGGGCTCAATGCCGCAAGTGGAGAGCTGTCGCGCGTGCGGGCGGACAGCAGCGGGCAGATGTTGACCACCAACCAGGGCGCCAGGGTACCCAACAACCAGGATTCGCTCAAAGCCGGCCTGCGCGGCCCTGCACTGCTGAAGGACTTCATCCTTCGCGAAAAGCTTACGCATTTCGACCATGAACGCATCCCGGAGCGAGTCGTGCATGCGCGAGGTTCGGGCGCGCATGGCTACTTTGAATGCTACAAGGCCTTGACCGATCTGACTGCCGCCGCGCCCTTCCAGGAAACCGGCAAGATCACCCCCGTCTTCGTACGGTTCTCCACCGTGGCCGGCGAGCGCGGGTCCAAGGACACCGCTCGGGACGTAAGAGGCTTTGCGGTGAAGTTCTATACCGACGAGGGCATCTGGGACCTGGTCGGCAACAACATGCCGGTCTTCTTCATTCAGGACGCGATGAAGTTCCCCGATCTCGTGCATGCGGTCAAGCCCGAGCCCCACCATGCCATGCCTCAAGCCGCGTCCGCGCACGATACCTTCTGGGATTTCGTTTCTTTGATGCCGGAATCAACACATATGCTGATGTGGCAGATGTCCGACCGGGCGATTCCGCGAAGCTACCGCATGATGCAGGGCTTCGGCGTGCACACTTTCCGCTTTGTAAACAATGCCGGCTCGTCGGTATTGGTCAAGTTTCACTGGAGCCCCATGCTGGGCACCCATTCGCTGGTCTGGGACGAAGCGGTGAAGATATCCGGCGCGGATCCCGATTTCCACCGCAGGGATCTGTGGGAGGCCATCAACTCGGGCAATTATCCCGAGTGGGAGCTGGGCGTGCAGATCTTCACCGAGGAGCAGGCCGACGCCTTCAGCTTCGATGTGCTGGACTCGACCAAGATCGTGCCGGAGGAGCTTGTGCCTATCACTCCCATCGGGCGCATGGTCCTGAATCGCAATCCTGACAACTTCTTCGCCGAGACGGAGCAGGTCGCATTCTGTACGGCCCATGTCGTGCCCGGCATCGATTTCACCAACGATCCCTTGCTGGCCGGACGCATCCATTCCTACATCGATACGCAGATCACGCGCCTTGGCGGGCCGAATTTCCACGAACTGCCCATCAACACGCCGCTCGCTCCCGTCCATAACAATCAGCGCGACGGCATGCATCGGCAAGCCATTCATCGCGGCGGCGTATCTTACGAACCCAACTCGCTCGCAGGCGGCTGCCCATTCCAGGTCGGCATGCAGGGCTTCGTGCCCTTCCCCGAGCCGGTGAAGGGGGACGAACTCCGTGGCAAGCCGGAAAAGTTCGGCGAACACTACAATCAGGCGACGCTCTTTTTCAATAGTCAGACAGAGCCCGAGCAGCGGCACATCATCTCGGCTTTCGCATTCGAACTGAGCAAGGTGACCGTGCCTGCCGTTCGGGAACGCATCGTTTCCATGCTGCGCAATGTTTCCGAGGTGCTCGCCAGTGGCGTAGCCGGCGGCCTGGGCATGGCGTTGCCCGAGGCCATGCCTTTGGCCATCGCAAATCCGCCGAAGCCCGAAGTGCAGACGTCTCCCGCCCTGTCCTTGATGGCGCGGCCGGGAGACGGCGGCATCGCCACGCGCAAGATCGCCGTGCTCGTCACCGACAATATCGCCGGCGCCACGACCCTGGCGGTGGCCGACGCGCTCATCGCCGCGGGCGCCGTGGTGCGCCTCGTGGGCAGCCGGATCGGCCCATGCGCGGCCGATGACGGCCTGGTGCTGGATGCCGATGCAACACTGGAAAACAGTCCCTCGCCTCTTTTCGACGGCATGGTGATACCAGATGGCGCCGTGGGTATGGAGACATTGGCGGCGGATGGCCGGGCGCTGGAGTTCGTACGCGATCAGTTCCGGCACAGCAAGGCCATGCTGGCGCTGGGGGCCGGATCCCTGCTGCTGGATGCCGCCGGGATCCCGCATAATGCGCGCAACGTCGAAGGCCTGATTGTGTCCGACATGGTCGATGCGTCCTCGGCCGACAGCTTCATCCAGGCGCTGGGCAAGCATCGCCATTTCGGCAGGGAAACGGATCCGCCCGCCGCCTGATCCCCTCCCCCTCGGATGCGCGCAAGGCGGGCGCGCTACACTCGGGCTTATTTACGCGGCATCCGAGGGCAACGATGAAGAACGAAGAGCGCCAATCTTTGATAGACAAGATCCGGCAGGCAAGCGCATACCTGCCGGCTACCGAAGATCTCGATTGGCTCAACAGCGATGAAACGCGCGCCTTGCGTCTCCAGTTGGAGTATCTGAAGGTCGAGCACGCCTTGCTCAAGCACAAGATCACTCGCACGGTGGTCGTTTATGGCAGTGCCCGCATCATGTCGCCCGAAACGGCCCAGGCGTATCTCGCTCAGGCGCAGGATCTGGTGGACGCCAACCCACGCGACACGGAGACGGCCGGCATGATGGCCGACGCACAGCGCCAGGTCCGCTATTCGCACTACTACAACGAATCCAGGCGGTTCACCCACCTGATGTCGGAGCTTTTCCAGAACAATGCGTGCTTCGAATGCGCGGTGGTCACGGGGGGCGGACCAGGCATCATGGAAGCAGCCAATCGCGGCGCCTTCGAGGTCGGGTCCCGGTCCATCGGCCTGAACATCACCCTGCCGCATGAACAAGAGCCGAATCCCTACATCACGCCCGAACTCGCTTTTCATTTCCGGTATTTTGCTCTGCGCAAGATGCATTTCCTTTTGCGTGCGCGCGCCCTGGTCGTTTTTCCTGGGGGCTATGGCACGCTGGACGAGTTGTTCGAAGTGCTGACCCTGGTCCAGACACGGAAAATGGCGCCCATACCGATTCTGCTCTTCGGCAAGCAGTTCTGGGACCAGGCCTTGAATCTGGATTTTCTGGCGGATCAAGGCATGATCGGTCATGAAGACGTCGCCCTGGTCACGCATGTCGAGCAAGCGGAAGAGGCGGTGGAAATACTGGCGCAACACTTCAATGTGCAGACGGGGCCGCTGGAGGCCTGCTCCGTGGGAGCGGGCTGATGAAGTCTGAGGGGTCAGACCCTGGAAACATGCCGCCCGGGGGTCAGACCCTATAGGGTCTGACCCCAGAAACATGCAGGGGGTCAGACCCCGAATGGGGTCTGACCCCAGGCCTTTCGCCGGTAAGCGCCCGAGACGAATTGAAAGGTCTCGTTTCTCAATGCGTTTTTAAGCAAGACCTTGCTGCGAGTGTGGACTAAAAACTGTTATGGTTGATACGTATCAAGACTGCCCTTGATGTAATGCGTTTTAATTTCCATGTTGGGCAATGCAAGCATTACGTCATCATTGCCCCCCGCTTTTCCCCTTTTTCCTTTTGGAGATTTCTATGCTAGCTAAAATCACTTTCGCCGCCCTGCTTTCAGCCATGAGCCTGCCTGCATTGGCCGCGCAGTGTGACGTCACCGTCGATAGCAATGACGCCATGCAGTTCAGCACGAAGGAAATCGTCGTTGACAAGTCATGCAAGGAATTCACCGTCAATCTCAAGCACACCGGCCAACTGCCCAAGGCGGCAATGGGCCACAATATCGTGATCACCAAGGAAGCAGACAAGCAAGGCGTCGCCACTGACGGCATGACCGCCGGCCTTGACAAAGACTACGTCAAGGAAGGCGATGATCGCGTCATTGCTCATACCAAGGTCATCGGCGGCGGCGAGTCCACGTCCGTCACCTTCGACGCCAGCAAGCTTTCGGCTAGCGACAATTACGTATTCTTTTGCTCCTTCCCGGGTCACTGGGCCATCATGACCGGCACCGTGAAGCTGAGCGGCTAAACCGTTTCCATCTTATCGGCGAAAGCCGGACCGGCTGTTCCAGGCCGGCCCGGCTTCTTTTCGTCCGCGTGCGGACCCGCCGTCCAACGGCGATCCACACGCTTCCCTTCTCCCGTTCTTCCCTCCCGCCTTTTTTGAGCGGCAGCCCGTATAATCGCGCCTGTCCCGCACGCGGGATCAATGCGCGGCAAGCGCCATCTGTTTCTCCCCCCGCCTTCCACTCCTTCGGACATGAGTATTGCAGCGCTGATTTTTGTCTTGACCCTGGTGCTCGTCATCTGGCAGCCGCGCGGATTGGGAATCGGCTGGAGCGCCTGCCTGGGCGCGGCGCTTTGTCTTCTATCCGGCGTAGTCGCGCCCAGCGACATCCCCGTAGTCTGGCAAATCGTCTGGAACGCCACCGCCGCCTTCATCGCCATCATCGTCATCAGCCTGCTTCTCGACGAGGCGGGATTCTTCGAATGGGCCGCTTTGCACGTCGCCCGCTGGGGCCGAGGCAGCGGGCGTCTGCTCTTTGTCTTGATCATACTGTTGGGCGCCGCGGTTTCGGCGCTGTTCGCCAACGACGGCGCGGCGCTCATCCTGACGCCCATCGTCATGGCCATGCTGTCGGCGCTTGGATTCAGCCCCGCCGCAACCCTGGCGTTCGTCATGGCCGCAGGTTTCATTTCGGACACCGCCAGCCTGCCGCTGGTCGTCTCCAATCTGGTCAATATCGTGTCGGCGGATTTTTTCGGGGTGAGCTTTGCCCGCTATGCCTCGGTCATGGCGCCCGTCAACCTCGTTTCCATCGGTGCGACGCTCGCCGTACTGCTCATCTATTTCGACCGTTTCATTCCTCGCACTTATGAAGGCCGGTTGGCGGAACCTCGCAGCGTGATCCGCGACCTTCCTACCTTCCGCGCCGGCTGGCTGGTGCTGGCGGGACTGCTGGCGGGTTTTTTCGGACTGAGCCACACCGGCATCCCCGTAAGCGCCATCGCGGCCCTGGGCGCGATCATTCTGCTGCTGGTGGCCGGACGCGGGCATCGCATCAGCACGCGCAAGGTCATGCGGGAAGCGCCTTGGCATATCGTCGTTTTTTCCCTGGGCATGTATCTCGTCGTCTACGGACTGCGAAATGCCGGACTCACTGCCTGGGTGACCGCGCTGCTCGACTACTTCGCGACCCATGGAATATGGAGCGCGGCGCTGGGCACAGGCGTGCTAGCCGCAGTGCTGTCGTCAGTCATGAACAACCTGCCCACCGTATTGATCGGCGCATTGTCGATCGATGCCAGCCAAGCCAGCGGTGTCGTAAAGGAAGCCATGATTTATGCGAACGTGATAGGCAGCGACCTGGGACCCAAGATCACCCCTATCGGCAGCCTGGCGACACTGCTCTGGCTGCATGTGCTGGCGCGCAAGGGCGTGGTCATTTCTTGGGGATACTACTTCCGGGTGGGCATTGTGCTGACCCTTCCCGTGCTATTGCTGACCCTGGCCGCCCTGGCGTTCAGATTGAGTGCGTGAGCCGGGCCATGAGATGGGGTCAGACCCCATACGGGGTCTGACCCCCAGTACGTGAATAGGGCCCTGAGACATGGGGTCGGACCCCGTACGGGGTCCGACCCCTTAACCTTTTGAGATTTGGGGTCAGACCCCGCATGGGGTCTGACCCCTCAACCATTCTGATTTGCCCCGAGGTCGGCCAGTATCGGGCATTCGGGCCGGCTATCCCCATGGCAGCAACTCACAAGATGCGCGAGCTGGTCGCGTATGGACTGCAATTTGGCGATATCGCTGTCCAACTCGGCGATATGCTGCAGCGCCAGTTGCTTGACGTCGGCGCTCTGGCGTGTCGTGTCTTCCCAAAGTCCGATCAGCGTCCGGATACGCTCCAGGGAAAATCCCAATTCACGCGATCGTTTGATGAAGCGCAGCGTCTGCACGTCGTTCGCGCCGTACTTGCGATATCCGGCGTCGCTGCGCCGCGCAGGCTGTATGAGCCCTATGCTTTCGTAGTAGCGGATCATCTTGCGCGACACGGCGGACGCTTCCGATGCTTCTCCGATGTTCATGAGATCACTCCGGAATGAGGACGGGAACCCCTGTGCTCCCGGTTTGACATTACCATAGTTGTAAGGTTTATGATTTTATCAATTCAGCAAGGAGCATCTTATGATCGAATTCGAAGTACAGGACATGACCTGCAAGCATTGCGAAGCCACCATCACCAAAGCGATCAAGGAAGTCGCGGCGGATGCGGTCGTCGACATCGACCTGGCGACCCACACGGTCAAAGTAGGCGGCGTTGCGAACGCCGATCGCGTCGAAGCCGCCATTCGCGACGCGGGCTACAGCCCGGTGGAACGTCCTTGACCAAACAGCGATTCCATTTCCCGCCTGATCTTGTAGGCGGGTGTGGCGGTATCCATGGCGACGTCGTCCCAGCATAGGCTCTGGCCCGCCTTCACAGGCCGTATCACCTTGACGTTGTGGGCGAGGCCCAGGGGCACGCCTCCGATTCCGGTTGATTTGCCTGCGGGCAACAGCTTGCCCCACACGGTGTAGCCGCCTTCGCCGTCGAGCATTTCGCCAGGCTTCAGATCACGCTTGGCGGTGGCCACGACGTCGGCGTGCCATGCCGCGGCAACGCCGGTGGCTTCGCCGCGCAGCGCAACCGACGCCACCGACATCCCGACTTCCAGCCCGATCAGATGCCAGCGCTTGTACAAAGTGAAATAGCGGCCGGTGGGATCGGTGTGCGCGTTGTATTCTTCGAAGCAATTCTTGATGTAGTCGGTTTCCGCCTCGACCGTCACCCATACGCCCATGCGGATGTCGTACGGGATGCGCCGTCCGTCCGGCTCCAGCGAGGATACGACCTCGACCATGCCCTTGCGTTCCAGCACCCCGCCTTCGGCCACGGGACGGGTCACATAAGGGATGTCTTCGATGCTGGCCGGCGGATACAACAGTCCATTGGAGGGCACGGCCAGGCCCGTGGCGTTGGCCACGGCGGAGCTTTCTATTGAAGGCTTGGAGCCATCCAGGAAGCTGTTGAACATCTTGGGGTTCAGGCCGCCGCGAGCCGCTTGCTCGGGCGTCAGCCCGTAATAGCCCCAAACCGTTTCGGGCGTCGACTGCGCATAATGCGGCAGCCACTTATGCCCGCGCCCCGCCGCCACCACAGGAAAGCCGCAAGTCCGTGCCCAGTCGACGAGATCGCAGATGAGCGCGGGCTGGTCGCCGAACGCCAGGGAATACACCACGCCGGCCTCCTCGGCCTTGCGGCCGAGCAATGGGCCGCAGAACGCATCGGCTTCGACGGTGACGTTCACGACGTGCTTTCCATGGTGAAATGCGGCAAGGCAATGCTCGACCGCGGCGATGGGGTTGCCGGTACATTCCACGATGACGTCGATCTCGCTCATGCCGACCAAGGCGCGCCAGTCGTCCCCGACCCAGGTTGTGCCCCGGCGCAGCGCATCCTGCAGGGATGACGCTTCCAGGCGTGCGCTGTCCCAGCCTACCCGGCCAAGATTGGTCCGGGCGGCATCCGGCGAAAGGTCGGCAATACCGACCAAGTGCACGCCGGGTGTGCGCGGAATCTGCGCCAGATACATGGCGCCGAATTTCCCCGCCCCGATCAGGCCGACACGTATTGGCCGGTTGTCGGCCGCGCGCTTTTGTAGTTTTGCATAAAGGCTCATCGAGCTGTCTCCGTCTTGTCGAGAAAGCAACAGAATATACACCTGTGCCCGTCATGACGCGCAAGCGGCTCCAGCCGGCGCCGCCCGTGTTTAAGCGCTGACGGGCCTTATGCCAGCAGGATCACCCCGGCGACGATGATGACGCATCCCGCGACACGTGGAACCGAGACTTTCTCCTTGAGGATGAAGAAACCCGCGACCGTGGCGATCATCAGCGAGGTTTCGCGCAGCGGCGCCACCAGGCTGACGTGGGCGCCCATCTGCAGCGCATAAAGCACCAATATGTACGCCATGGGCGACAAGGCGCCCACGGCGAAGGCATAACCCCATTTGCCGCGCATCTGGCGCACAAGCTCGCGGCGCCGGACCCAAGCCCTTGGCGCCAATAATGCAGCGCCGCCCGTGGCAGAGAACCAGTCCAGCACGACGGGCGCCACCAGGAGCACTTTCACCGTATACGCATCGGTGACCGTGTATGCGGCGATGAACAGCCCGATGAAAAGCCCCCATTTCACCCCTGCCCACGCGTGGGGCGTCGTGAATCGGCGCAAGGAACCCCCGGAGGCGATCAGCAATATGCCGACGACGATACAGCCGATGCCCGCCAGGCCCAGGACGGTCGCAGGCTCGCCCAGCAGGACGAAGGCTGCAAGGCTGGACAGCAAGGGGCCCGTGCCCCGGGCGATGGGATACACCACCGACAGGTCGGCGGCCTGGTATCCCCATTGCAGGCACAGGCTGTATCCCAGGTGCAGCACGCTGGACAGAAAAATGAACAGCACTGCGGGCCAGGTCCATGTCATGCCGTCCACCAGCAATATGTAGACGACCCAGGGCGCGTACAGCAGCGCCGACAGGCTGCGATAGCAAAAGACGAAGTGCCCGGCGGCGCCGGTGGCCTTCTTGGATATGATGTTCCACGTGGCATGCAGCCCGGCGGCGCAAATCACCAGCAAGAATGTTTCGAGGGTCATCGGTCTTTGCGCAGATACGCGGGCGGTGGAACGATTGGGCTACGGTCCGGTGCCGCCAAACGGCCGGCGGCGCCGGCGGGTATTAGAGTATTTCTTCGATCACCGTTGCGGGACGGCAAAGTCGCGTGCCTTTTTCCGTGACCACGAAAGGCCGATTCAGCAGGATGGGATGCTCGGCCATGGCGTCGAGCAGGCGGTCGTCGCCGACGGCGGGGTCGTCCAGGCCCAGTTCGCGGTGGATGTCCTCTTTTTCGCGGACGGCTTCCCTGACCGTGAGTCCGGCATCCGCGATCAATTGCGCCAGCTCGGCGCGGGACAACGGCGTTTTCAGATATTCGATGATTTCAACTTGCAGTCCCCGATCCTGGAGGGTTTGCAAAGCGCTGCGGGAGGTACCGCAGCGGGGATTATGATAGATCCTGTTCATTGCCGTATCGCTGTCATATGGTTGTCACGAAAGCGCCATATTACTCCAAGGACGGTCCGGGGTCAGACCCAAGATGCTCAGGGGTCAGACCCCGTACGGGGTCTGACCCCATGGTAAAGTAGATTCATTGTCCTTCTATTCGTCGAACACTGAAAAGGCTCCGCATGATAGATCTGTATTACTGGACTACCCCGAACGGGCATAAGATCACCATGTTTCTTGAGGAAACAGGCCTTGAGTACAAGATATTTCCCATCAATATCGGCAAGGGCGATCAGTTCCAGCCCGGTTTCCTCAAGATTGCGCCCAATAACCGTATCCCGGCCATCGTCGATCACGATCCGGCTGACGGCGGGCCCGCGATTTCCCTGTTCGAATCCGGCGCCATCCTGCTCTACCTGGCGGAGAAGACCGGCCAGTTCCTGCCCCAGGATCTGCGTGGGCGCCACGACGCCCTGCAGTGGCTGTTCTGGCAGATGGCCGGGCTCGGGCCCATGGCCGGGCAGAATCACCATTTCAATGCCTACGCCACCGAGAAAATTCCCTACGCCATCGATCGCTACGTGCGGGAAACCGGCAGGCTGTACGGCGTGCTCAACAAGCAGCTGTCCGACCGGGAATTCATCGCCGAGGAATACTCCATCGCCGACATGGCATGCTACCCATGGGTGGTCTCCCACGAGCGCCAGAGCCAAGACCTCAACGACTTCCCGCATCTCAAGCGCTGGTTCGAAACCATCGCGGCCCGCCCGGCGACGCGGCGAGCTTATGAGCTGGTGAAGGAAATCAACCCGGCACCCACCGCGCACGACGAAGCGGCCCGGAAGCTTTTGTTCGGACAGGACGCCAGCACAGTCAGATGAACGCCATGCTTCTTCCAAAGCGCGCCGGACGCAGCGCCGTATTGCTTGCCCTCGCCGCCGTGCTGGCTGCCTGCGCCAGCGGGCCTACCGAGAACATCTCCTTGATCCCGGCTCAAACCGCCGAGCAAACCAGCAAGGACGGCCTTTTTACGCAACCCATCAAGTGGGAACGGAGCAAGCCCGGCTGCAAGGGCGAATGCCCCAAGCTCGAGCTGGATTCGATCATATTTCCAGGCGTTCCCCGCCTGACCGAACTCATCGATCACGCCCTGGCGACCATGACCGACATAGCCGGCAATTCCGCACCGCCGTACTCGACCATCGCCGGCTACGAGGATTACTTCTGGAGAACCGCCGCGGCCCGCGACTCGACGCTGCTTTCGGCACGCACGCGTTACCGGAACAGGCACATCACGCTGGTTGAGCTGAACAGCTGGATGTACAAGACCGGCGCTGCCCACGGCATGTCCGCCACCCAGTTCCTGAATTGGGACAACGACCATCAGAAGGTGCTGGGCATGAACGACGTGCTGCAAAACGGCGCACGGCCTGCTTTCGAAGCCGCCTTGCGGCGCGTTCACGCGCAGTGGCTGCAGAACCATCCGGATGCGCAGCGCGACCCCGAGGGATTCCGCCGCCTATGGCCATTCCAGCCCAGCGAAAACTTCGGCCTCAGCGATCAAGGCATTGTCGTCAAGTACGACTCATATCAAATCGCACCGTACAGTTCCGGTCAGCCGGAATTGGTGATTCCCTACGATCAGCTGCAGGGCGTGCTCCGGCCGGAGTACATGCCGGGCTGAAGGGGTCAGACCCCATGCGGGGTCTGACCCCTTCCAGCTTCCGCGCCCTCGAGCCAGGGTCAGACCCCGTATGGGGTCTGACCCTTTACCGCCATCTCGAATCGGGGTCAGACCCCGCATGGGGTCTGACCCCCCACCCTCATTCCCTCTCGAATCGTTTCAGGTCGAAATATTTGGACGAGGACGAGTCGGTTTGCGCGGCCGGCCTCAGGCTCTCGGGCGACGGCGCGTCCAGGTCCACGCCGGTGGAAGATGCCTGGGCCGCTGCGCCGGCGCTTGCCCGCTGGGCCTGACGCTCGGCAAGGATGCGCTTCGTGAGCGCTTCGATCTTCTCCGCCAGAGCGTCATGATTACGCAAGCGGGCCCAGAATACCGCGTCCTGTTTCTTCAGGTTGACCATGGTGGGATCCGCGCCGGCATCGAGCAGCGCCTGGACGACGGGCTGCTTGCCCGACAGCGCGGCCATCATGAGGGCCGTCGTGCCGTCCGGCCCCGGCGCGTTCACGATCGCCTTGTTGGCCAGCAGCATTTGCACGGTATCGAGATGCCCTTTGGAGGCGGCGTACTGCAAGGGAGTCCATCCCAGGCGGTTGACTTGCGCGCCGCGCTGAATGAGTGCCTGGGCACGGGCGGTCTCGCCCACGACCGCCAGGTACATCAAGGGCGTTTCATCGTTGGCGTTCGCGATATTCAGGTTCGTCTTGCGGTTCTTGGCCAGAACTTCGTAGACGTCCCATGAGCCGGTCCGGATGGCCTGCATGATCGCCGGCTGGCCCTCCGGGCTCACCGCATTGGGATCGGTGCCGCGAGCCAGCATGGTTTGAACCGAATCGGCCCGGTCGTTGGCGATGTCATTCCACCAGCTCTTGGGCACTGCCGCGTACGACGCAGCACAAAGCAAGAGGCCGGCCAGCCCTAAGGCGACGCGTTTCATGTTCTTATTCCTTCGCTTTGCTGAAAAGCGTAAAAAAGTTGCGGGTGCTGTGCTCGGCGACCTGGCTGAGGGGCACGCCCTTCAGCTCTGCGATCTTCTCGGCCACATGCATGACAAGGGAGGGGTCATTGGTCTTGCCTCGGTGAGGCACCGGGGCCAGATAAGGGGAATCCGTTTCGATCAGGAGCCGGTCCAGCGGCAGCTTGCGCGCGACCTCATGGAGCTCCTCTGCTTTCTTGAAGGTGACGATGCCCGAAAGCGAAATCAGGAAATTCATTTCCATGGCTGCCTGGGCGACCTCCCAGGACTCGGTGAAGCAGTGCATGACGCCGCCGCACTGGTCCGCCCCTTCTTCCTTCATGATGCGCAGCGTGTCGGCGCTGGCGGCTCGCGTATGGATGATCAGCGGCAGGCCGGCTTCGCGGCTTGCGCGGATGTGAGTGCGAAAGCGTTCGCGTTGCCATTCAAGCGGCTCGGACATGCGGAAATAGTCGAGCCCGGTTTCACCGATGGCGACCACCTTGGGCGACTGAGCACGCGCTACCAGCTCTTCCACGCTGGGGTTGTGTGCGTCCTCGTAATCCGGATGCACGCCCACCGACGCAAAGAGGTTCGGATGCGGCGCCACGAGTTCCATCAGGCGGGGCCAATCGGGCATGTTCACGCTGACTACCAGCGCATGCGTCACCTGGTTCTGCGCCATGCGGTCGATTATTTCCGGAAGCTTGTTGGCCAAGTCGGGAAAATCCAGATGGCAATGCGAATCTACAAACATGATCTCAAGGGTTCTATGGTTCTGTGCGGACTCGGGCACCGGTGTCCGCAATCCAAAGTGTCAGTGTAGCGATTTTAGGCCGGCTGCGTTCAGCCCGACGGCAGGCAAGCCAGCGCACTGCGCTGCAATGCGCTGTGCGTGAAGAGCTTGGCGTTCAGCGGATGATTGGCCACTGCGCGCTGCTGCGCCAGCCACTTCCCCATTTCCGAAAGCTGCGCCGCGGAAGCCTGCGCTGCAACCCGTTGTGTATGCCGCGCCAGTGCCGGAAAATAACGCACCGGCGTTCCCACGGACGCCAGCGACAGATCGACGAAGATGCGTTGCAAGGCATCTATCCATATTTCCGGGGCGACCTTTTCGAGCTCGTCGGCCAAGGTGCCTATCTCCTGCCCGCGGCCGTCGGCCAGCCCCGAAATGAAGCCGGCAAGCCAGTCGGGGCACGGGCCGCTGCCGGATTGCGCAAGCTGGCGCGCCAGCAGAGGGGCTCCGCCGGCCGCGGCAAGCCATTGATCGGCGTTCGCGATGCCTTCGGACTCCAGCCACTGCAAGCTCTGCTCGGCCCCGGGCACGGGCAGCGGCAAACGCCTGCAGCGTGAAACCAGGGTTGGCAAAAGCAGGTCGGGTGCGTCGGCGACCAACAGGAACACCGTATGCGCCGGCGGTTCTTCGAGGACTTTCAATAGCGCGTTGGCGGTGATCACGTTCATCGCCCTGGCCGGATACAGCACGGCCACGCGCCATCCACCCCGATGGGTGGCAGTGTTGAACCAGTTGCCCAATGTGCGGAGCTGTTCGACCCGGATGTCGCGGGAAGGTGCTTTCTTTGGCCCTTCGGTGTCCTGCTCGGCAGTGGCCGCGCCCTCTTCCGCCGCAAGGGCATCGGGCCGGATGCGACGCAGGTCGGGATGGTTTCCACTGGACAGCCACTGGCAGGCGGCGCAGTGCATGCATGCCATTCCCCGCTGGGGCGATTCGCACAACAAGCTGGCAGCGGCCGCGAGCGCGAACTGGCGCTTGCCAATGCCCGCAAGACCGTGGATCAGCCAGGCATGCGCAAACCGGTCGCGTTGCCCCAGCCATGTCTCGGCGATATCTTGTTGCCAGGGCAGGAAAGGCAGGAGGTCGCTCATGGGCACAAGATGCGCCCGGCGGCGGATCCACGGCTAGAGCGAATGGTTGCAACACGGCGGACCGTCCGATTCCGGGATGGCAGACCGCGCGGTTTAGGGTTCAGGGCTTTCATGGGCATCTCGCCATTATATTCTTGGTCTTTGACATCCTCCCCTTCCTCTCGCTAACGCTCGCCGCCCAAAGGGCGCAAAAGAAGGGGATTCCTACCGTGTTCAGCCCACCGGGGCTGACTCACCTCGGTGGGTTCCTGCTGCTGGCGACCTTACCGCATCGCTCACTTCACAGGCGAACCGGGCGTGTCCCGCCCTTAGAATATTGATCGCGCCGACCACATCGGCGTTTTCCTCGAATCCGCATTCCACGCACTCGAACTGCGCTTGTGTCTGGCGATTGTCCTTTGAAGCATGGCCACAGCACGGACAGGTGCGGCTGGTGTTCTGTGGCGGCACCGCGATGAGATAGCCGCCATTCCAGGCCAGCTTGTAGTCCAGCTGACGGCGGAACTCGAACCAGCCTTGATCGAGGATGGCCTTGTTCAGTCCAGATTTTGCACGGACGTTTCTTCCCGGCGCTTCGATTGTGCCTGCCGCTGATTTGCTCATATTGCGTACCTGCAAGTCCTCGATACAGACGAACGCGTGGCTTTGGCTGATCGTGGTCGTGGCTTTGTGCAGGTAGTCGCGGCGGGTATTGCCGATGCGGGAATGGATACGCAGGACGCGGGCGCGGGCTTTCTTCCAGTTGCTGCTGAACCTGGCCTTGCGGCTCATGGCCTGCTGGGCACGGCGCAGTGCTGATTCATGTCGCTTGAAACTGTTGAGCGGGACCAAATGGGTGCCATCCGAAAGGGTGGCAAAGCGGATAATTCCCAGGTCGATGCCTACTGCCGTTGTGGACTGCGGCAAGGGTTGAACGACCTCGCGTTCAGTCTGGATCGAAACGAACCACTTGCCGCCCGATTGGCTTACGGTGACGTTTTTGACCGTACCCAATATCTCCCGGCTTTTTCTAAACCTCAGCCAACCGAGTTTTGGCAAGAAAATCCGGCTGTTGGCCTGGTCAAGTTTGAAGCCCTGCGGATAGCGGAAGCTGTCGGATTGACCCTTCTTCTTGAATCGAGGAAAGTCAGCGCGTTTCTCGAAAAAATTGACGTAGGCACGTTCTAGATCTTTCAGCGTCTGTTGCAATGATTGGCTGGGCGTTTCTGACAGCCAATCGGTTTCAGTCTGTCTTTTCCAAGCGGTCAGTTCCATGCACAAACCGGCATAGCCGAGCTTTTTATGGCCTTGCTCATGGCGTTGCTTCTGCAACGCCAGCGCCTTGTTGAAGATAAAGCGGCACGAACCCGAAAAACGACACATTTGCCGTTCTTGCTGGCCGTTGGGCATCAGTTCATATTTGAAGGCCTGGAGGCGTTGCATCTTTGAGTGCTGGTTATATGTACAGCACAATTATAGGACAGCTGCGCCGTCCGCGCTATCCATCCCTGACGGGAACGACAGGGATGGATAGCGCAACTGGGTAAAATGGCGGGCACTGTATGGAAACGCCAGGTATGACAAGCGCAAATCCCCTCTCCTCGTCAAAACGCATCATCGGTCTGGCCGGGCTCGCCCGCTCGGGCAAGGATACCGTCGCCCGCATGCTGCTCGAGCATGACAGGGTTGCCGCCTATGCCCTGGCGGATCCGCTGAAGGAGGGGTGCCAGGTCTTGTTCGGCCTGTCTGACGACCAGGCCTGGGGCGACGATGGGAAGGAAAGCAACATAGCGCTCTGGGGCCGTTCCCCACGCCAGTTCTTTCAGCGCGTGGGCACCGAGTGGATGCGGGGCCACGATCCCGATCACTGGCTGATGCGGGCCGAGCGTGAACTGAATGCCCCCGCGCGGGCGGGCGATGTCGACAGCTCGCGCCTGCAAGATCCGGATGCGGTATTCAGGCTTGGCGCCGAGGCCATATTCGGTCTGTCCTGCCGCCAGGCCTGGAACCTGGAAGCCGGCGATAGTGAAGATGCATTTTGGCGCATGACGCCGAACGAGATGTTCGAGCTGCTTCGCCGTTTTGCGCTGGACGACTATCCGGACTTCATTCAACGCCGGATGGAACGTGCGGTGACGCCTCCGACCCGTCGCGCTCGAATTGCGCCGCATACGGATTTCCTCGTCCTCAAGGACATCCGTTTCGAGAACGAAGCAAGCTACATCCGCCGGCGCGGCGGCCTGGTCTGGCATATACGGCGCAGCACCCAGCGCATCGACGACCATTCCTCCGAGCACGGCATCGCCATCGCACCGGGCGACACCGTGATCGACAACAATGGCACGCTGGATCAATTGGCCGGCCGGGTCGGCGAAGCCTGGCGCCGGGTCGAGGGGTCAGACCCCATGCGGGGTCTGACCCCAGGAACATGACGCTGGGGTCAGACCCCGTACGGGGTCTGACCCCGAAACATCGAGCCGTGGGGGTCAGACCCCGCCTGGGGTCTGACCCCAGGCCTTATGGCCGTTTCAGGATGTATTTGGCGACGGCGCGGTTATGCGCGGCCAGGTTCGTTGAAAACTCGCTGGTGCCGTCGCCGCGGGACACGAAGTAGAAGAACTTGTGCCCTTCGGGATGCAGGGTGGCCAGCAAGGCCGCCCGCCCGGGGCTCGCAATGGGCGTCGGCGGCAGGCCGGGACGGGTATAGGTGTTCCACGGTGTGTCGGTGGTCAAGTCCCGTTTACGGATGCGGCCCTGGTAGGCTTCGCCCATGCCGTAGATGACGGTGGGATCGGTCTGCAGGGGCATGCCGACGCGCAGTCGGTTGATGAAGACGCCGGCCACGCGTTGCCGGTCTTCGCTGTGCCCGGTTTCCTTCTCGACGATGGACGCCAGGATGAGCGCTTCGTAGGGCGACTTGAGCGGCAGTTCCGGGTCGCGCTCTTCCCACATTTTGCCCAGCATGCTTTCTTGCGCCTCGTAGGCGCGGCGCAGGATGTCGAAGTCGCTGGAGCCCGGTACGAACACATAGGTGTCCGGGTGGAACAGCCCTTCGGGACTGCCCTGGCCGGATCCCAGGCGCTTGAGCAGCTCCTCGTCTGAAATGTCCCCCAGCGTCTGCTTCACTTGGGGGTGTTCGCGCAGAGTCTGGCGGATACGTTGATAGGTCCATCCCTCGACCAGCGTCAGGCGCGTCTGGGTCATGTCGCCGCTTGCCATGCGTTCGAGCAGCGTGCGCGGCGTATCCCCTTTTACCGCCTCGTAAGCTCCCGCCTGCAGCAGCGTGTCGCTGCCCGTCAGCCGGGACAGCAGCACGAAGCCGTCTTCATGGATGTCTATGCCGGCTTCCCGCATACTGCGGGCGATGCTGCGCGGCCGGCTGCCCGATTCGACGATGTAGTCGATACGGTCATGATCCATTTCGACGGGATGCTCCGACCAATACCAGGCATAGCCGGATATGGCGGTAGCGCCCAGTGCGATGGCAAGAATCAGGAAGAGAATGGCGAATTTGAGTTTTTTCATGAGGCCATTATCATAAACGCTACGAGCGTACCCTGTTTACAAGAGCTGCAATCCATGACTTCATTTTCCGGTTTCGTTTTTCCCCTGCCCGATCTGTCGGTCATCGAAGCGCGCGGCGCCGATGCCGTCGCCTTTCTGCAGGGGCAGTTGACCAACGATGTTTCCGCGCTGGATGGCGGCCGCGCCTGCCTGGCCGGCTATTGCACCGCCAAGGGCAGGCTTCTGGCCAGCATGGTGGTATGGCGCGCCGAATCTCCTGACGATACCGCGCTACGCATGCTGGTGAAAACCGACTTGGCCGAGGCCTTGCTGAAGCGCTTGTCCATGTTCGTGCTGCGCGCCAAGGTCAAGCTTGGCTTGGTGCCACTGAAGATCCACGGCGCCATTCCGGCTTCGCCCCTGTCATCGGGGCATGCCGCCCAACAGGCTTCGGGCTCCGGCGTGCAGATCGGGTTTCCGCCTCCAGCCGCGCCATGGACGGTCGTGCATGACACGCATGGCAGCTGGATTTGCGCGCCTGCAGCGGAAGGCGGGGCGCGTTGGTGGTTGATATCCGGCTCCCAAGTCCTGCCGGAATCCAGCGCCGGCCACGGCAGCCCATGGCACGTGGCCGATATCTCGGCCGGATTACCGTGGGTGCAGGCCGCCACACAGGATGTATTCATCCCCCAAACGCTGAACCTGGACCTCATCGACGGCGTAAGCTTCAGCAAAGGCTGCTATCCAGGGCAAGAAGTGGTCGCGCGCAGCCATTACCGGGGTACCGTCAAGCGGCGCATGGTGCATGCCGTGGCGGAAGCAGCTTCCGGTATCGACGCCGCCGCCCTTGCCGGCGTCGATACCTTCGATGGCAATCGGCCCGATGCGCCCTGCGGGCGTATCGTCAACGCGGCAACCGATACGGACGGCGCCTTGCACGTGCTGATGGAAGTGCAACTGGCGGACCTTGATACGGCGGACTTCCGGCTGGAGTCAGCGGCGGGGCCTGCGCTGCAGGTGCAGAAGGGTCAGACCCCGTTCGGGGACTGACCCTGGCCCTTTTTGCTTGGGGTCAGACCCCGAACGGGGTCTGACCCCGGTTTAACCCCCGGCCTGGCGCTGGTATAGCGTCAGTATGCTGGAGAAATCCAGGCCGCCGTGGCCTTGCTTGCTGTGCAGTGAATACAGGTTCCTGGCCAGTTCACCCAGAGGCGTGCTGGCGCCGGTGCCCAAGGCGGCTTCCGCCGCCAGCCCCAGATCCTTCAGCATGAGGTCCACGCCGAATCCCCCGGCATAGCCTTTGGAGGACGGCACGTTGTCCATGACGCCCGGCCATGGATTGTAGAGCTCGGTCGCCCAGTTTCGGCCGGAGCTCTTGGCGATGATGTCGGACAGCACCTTGGGATCCAGGCCGTTGGCCGCGCCCAGCGCCAGAGCCTCGGACGTGCCCGCCATCAGGATGCCCAGCAGCATGTTGTTGCAGATTTTGGCTACCTGGCCCGCGCCGGCTGCGCCCGCATGGAAGATGTTCTTGCCCATTTTTTCCAGATAGGGCCGGGCCGCCTCGAGGTGCTCTACCTCGCCGCCGACGATGAACGTCAGCGTGCCGGCCACTGCACCCGCCGTGCCGCCCGAAACCGGAGCATCCACCATGCGGATGCCACGTTCCGAAGCCGCGTGGGCGACCTTGCGCGCGGAATCCGGCGCGATCGTGCTGCACTCGAGCACCAGGGTGTTTTCGGCGATGTGGTCAAGGAGCGGGGGGTCGCCCAAGTAAAGGCCCTCGACGTGCCTGCTTGCAGGCAACATGCTGATGACCACTTCCGCGTCGCGCACAGCTTCCTGAGCGGAGGCGCCGGCGCGAGCCCCCGCGTCCATCAACGATTTGGCGGTGGCGGGCACCAGGTCGAACACCACCAACTCGTGTCCCGCCTTGAGCAGATTGCGGGCCATGGGTGCGCCCATGTTGCCCAGCCCGATGAATGCGATACGGCTCATACCCTCTCCTTGATGCGTTGATGAATGTTGACCGGTGCTCAGCCGGCCGATGTGCCCAGATCAGTCAGCGGATGCGGCTGCCCCTCCGGCCATGGCGGCTGGAAATAGCGCTGGACCCAGGTTTCTGAAGCCTGTTCCACGCGGGAAGGATTCCATTTCGGTTGCTTGTCCTTGTCGATCAGCAAGGCGCGTATGCCTTCCTGGAAATCGCCCTGCACGCCGCACTGGAGCGCCGCGATGTATTCCTGCCGGAAGACATCGGCGAGTGACATCAGGCGTGCCCGGCGAAGCAGCGTGAAGCTGAGCCGGGCGGACCCCGGCGAGCCCGCCAGGAAAGTGTCCGCCGCGCGCTTGAGCCAGGGGTCGTCGCTTTGCGCCCAGGCTGTAATGCCGCTACAGACCGCAAGGAAGTCGTCGCCGTCGCAGGCGCGGCGTATGGCTTCCAGGTTCCGTTGCAGCGGGCCGGCCTGCCACGCGTGGCCGCTTCCCAGTTCAAGCAGCAGTTCGCGCAATTGCTCGGATGCTCCGTCCGCCGAATCCGGCCATGCCGCAGCCTGTATGCGCATCAGCAACGCATCCCAATCTTCGCTGCCCAGCATGTAGTCGGCCAACCCGAGCGCCAGGCAATCGCCCGCGCCCAGCTGCGCGCCGGTAAGCGCCAGGAAGTTTCCGACACCGCCGGGCAGGCGCGAGAGCATCCAGGTGCCGCCGACATCCGGGAAGAGCCCTATGGAGATCTCGGGCATGGCGAAGCGTGTGCTGTCGGTCACGACCCGATGGCTGGCGCCCATCATCAGGCCTACGCCGCCGCCCATGACGATGCCACTGCCCCAGCACAGTATGGGCTTGGGATAGGTATGTATGCGGTAGTCCAGCCTATATTCCAGGTCGAAGAATTCCCGGGCCGTTTCATTGGCCCAGGCGTCGCCGCTTGTATTGTTCTGCATGGCTTTGTAAAGGCCGTGCAGATCTCCGCCGGCGCTGAACGATTTGTTTCCGGCGCCACGCAGCATCACGAGCGCGATGGCGGGATCCGATGCCCATCGCTCGAGCCGCGCCGCCAGCGCCTTGCACATGTCCAGCGACAAGCCATTGAGCGTTTGCGGGCTGTTCAGAACAGCCAGGCCCGCCTTCCGGCCGCCGGCGGTGGCGATTTCCTCGAAAAGCACAGGGGAAGTCATCGGATGTCTGCTCCTTTTTCCAGTATCTGCCGCGCGACGATGACGCGCATGATTTCATTCGTGCCTTCCAGTATCTGATGGACGCGTGTGTCGCGCACCAGCCTTTCCAGCGGATAGTCCTTCAGGTAGCCGTAGCCGCCATGTATCTGTTGCGCATCGAGGCAGGCCTGAAAGCACAAATCAGTGGCGAGGCGCTTGGCCATTGCACAATAGCTGGGCGCCTGCGGGTCTTCCTCATCGAGCTTCGCGGCCGCCAGCCGGACCATTTGCCGTGCGGCGACGATGTGGGTGACCATGTCGGCGAGCTTGAATTGCAAGGCCTGGAATTCCGACAAGGCGCGGCCAAACTGGCGTCTTTCGCCCATGTAGCGCCGGGCGGCATCGTAGGCGCCCTGGGCGGCGCCCACCGAGCAGGTGGCGATGTTGATGCGCCCTCCGTCCAGCCCCTTCATGGCGAAGCGAAAACCTTCGCCCTCTTCGCCCAGCCGGTTTTCCTGGGACACCTGGACGTTATCGAAGGTGATGGGACGGGTGGACTGGCTGTTCCAGCCCATTTTTTCTTCTTTGCGGCCGTAGCTGATGCCAGGAGTGTCGGCTGGAACCGCGAAAGCCGAGATGCCCCCCGGCCCGGCCGCACCGGTGCGCGCCATGACGACCAGGATATCCGTATCGCCCGCGCCGGAAATGAATGCCTTTGAGCCGTTGAGCACGTAATGGCCGCCTGTCTTCTCCGCGCGTGTCGCCAGCGAAGCGGCGTCCGACCCGGAGCCCGGCTCGGTCAGGCAGTACGAAGCCAGTTTTTCTCCGCTGGCCAGCATTGGGCCCCATTCATTGCGCAAGCCCTGCCCGCCCCATGTGCCTATCATCCATGTTGCCATATTGTGGATGGTCAGAAATGCCGTCGTGGAGGGGTCGATGGCCGCCATTTCCTCGAAGACCAAGGTGGCATCCAGCCGGGGAAGGCCCAGGCCGCCGATGGACTCGGGCGCATAGATGGAGCAGAAGCCAAGCTTGCCCGCCTTGGCGAAGGTATTGCGCGGAAATATTCCTTCGGCATCCCAGCGGGCCGCGTGCGGTTCGAGCTCGCCAAGCGCGAAATCGCGCGCCGCCTGGGCGAAAGCCTGTTGTTCGTCGCTAAGACGGAAATCCATGATGCGGTCTCCTTGTCGTTGGCATGCATATCCCCGCAAGCACATTAGCGCAATATCATAGGCTTATTTGTCAGTTGCGCGACAATCTTGCCTGCACCGTAGCGGTCGCCGTTACGTTGTTGATTCCGGGTCGGCCGGAATCAGGCCGGCGGCGATGCGCGCCTTGCGACGCCGCGGACGATTCTTGGACTTGGTCATGAAGGCTTTGCGATGCAGCGCCCGGCGGCGCCGTGATTCCATCGGGTCGAACACCAATGGCCGGTAGATTTCGACGCGATCCGAATCCGAAAGCGGGCGTTCCGTGTCGCAAAGCTGTCCGTACACTCCGACTTTGAGCTCTTGCATCGGATAGTCCGGGAACCGGATGGAAAAATCAGAGGCGGCAATCGCATCCCCTACCGTGCTGCCCTGGGGCAGCACCAGTGGTTTGAGCCAGACGCCGGCCGGTTCGGCATATACGAGCTCTATCCGGATAGTATCCATGGGCATTGCGTTGCATCGAAGGCCACCGGCTTCATCCGCCATAAACCGTTTGCGCGCGCTGCGTGAAGGAGTCGATGAAGCTGGTGGCGATGCGGTTGAAGATAGGCCCCACTACCGCTTCGAGCGCCCGGCTGGAAAACGCGTATTCCATGGTGTAAACCACCTTGCAGGCGTCCGGAGCCAGCTCAAGGAATTCCCAGGTGCCCGTCAGCATGGAAAAAGGACCGTCGACGAGGTGGAAGGTGATCAGCGTCGGGTACTCGTGTTCGTTGCGCGTGGTGAAGGTTTGCTTGATGCCCGCAATGCTGATGGTGATGGAGGCCTCCATACCGTGTTCGTCTTGCCGGTGCACGGTGGCGCCGCCGCACCAGGGCATGAACTGCGGATAGCTGGCGACATCGGCGACCAGGTCGAACATCTGCGCATTGCTGTGAGGAACAAGGACGGAACGCTGTACTTTATGCATCGAAAGGAGTTAATGGATAGAATGTATTGATTTTACAGTTTAAAACTTTATTGATTCATGAGCATTGTCGACAACCGCAAAGCAACGCACGACTACTTCATCGAGGAACGGTTCGAAGCCGGGCTCGTGCTGGAGGGCTGGGAGGTAAAAGCCATCCGGGCCGGACACGTTCAACTGAAGGAAAGCTACGTCATTGTGCGCGACGGCGAACTCTGGATCCTGGGCATGCACATCAGCCCGCTGCCCACCGCTTCCACTCATATCCATCCCAACGCGACCCGCACCCGCAAGCTTCTGCTCAAGGCCGAGGAAATCAATAAGCTCATCGGCAAGGTGGAGCAACGCGGCTATACGCTCGTGCCGCTGAACCTGCATTACAAGAACGGGCGCATCAAGCTGGACTTCGGCCTGGGCCGCGGCAAGAAACTGCATGACAAGCGCGACACTGCGCGCGATAAGGACTGGGCGCGCGAAAAAGAACGCATCATGAAGCACGACACCCGGAACGCCCGACGGGACGGTTAAAGGGACGAGAGGTCGTCCAAGGGGTCAGACCCCGTATGGGGTCTGACCCCAGTTCATCACAGGTATCACGGTTTCGGGGTCAGACCCCGTATGGGGTCTGACCCCAGCCCTCGAGCTGCAGCAACGCATACTTGCGGTCCAGGCCGCCGGTGTAGCCGTTGAGCGTTCCGGCGCTCGACAGCACGCGATGGCAGGGGACGATGATGGATACGGGGTTGCGGCCCACTGCCGAGCCTACCGCGCGCACATGCTGGGCGGTCTTGCCTGCCGACAGCGTCACGTCCTTGTAGGAAACGCAGTGGCCATAGGGAATGGCGAGCAGCGCATCCCAGACCTCTTTCTGGAAACCGCTGCCCTCCAGCTTCAAAGGCAGGCTGAAGACCTGTCTTTCACCGGAAAAGTATTCCGCCAGCTCTGCCGCCGAGGCGCGAAACAGATCGAGCGCCGAGGAAGGCGTGCCGTCCTGCATGAGCAAGAGCTCCGACCCGGGCGGGATCGATGGCTTGGGCGGGATCGAGTCTTGAAACGATACGCCACCGTTCGACTCCGCATCGCATAAAGGCAGCTCGCCCTGGCTGGAACCGATGCGGATGTTCTTGATCGGCCGTCCTCCCATGAGACCCGCAGTCGGATCCCGACGCTCCGGCCGCGCCGCCGGCAGGCCTGGAAGTTTGGGGCAGTCTTTCTGGCCGATGAAAAACAGACCCGTTAGATGCTCGCCGTCGGACCGGAACAGCATGGTTCCCAGTGATGTGGCAAGCTGTGCATGGTATGCCATGGATGTCTCTGTTGTATTGACTTGAGGGGTCAGACCCCATGCGGGGTCTGGCCCCTGACCTAAGCACTGGGACAGACCTGGGGTCAGACCCCGTACGGGGTCTGACCCCTCATGACGCCCCGGACGGACCCGGGGTCAGACCCAGCAGGGTCTGACCCCTCACGGTCCCTGCCAGCCTCCGCCCAGCGCTTTGTACAACAGTATATGATTACTATTACGCGCTTGCCGCAAGTCGATCAGTCCTTGCTGCGCGGCGTACAAGCTGCGCTGCGCATCCAGCACGTTCAGGTAGTGGTCCAGCCCTCTTTCAAATCGGGCCTGCGACAAGGCCTGGTAGTCCCCCGCCGCCTCCACCAGCGCGCTCTGCGCATCTACCTGGTCATCGATGGTTCCTTGCCGCGCCAACGCATCCGCGACCTCGCGGAAGGCATTCTGGATGGACTTTTCGTAGGTCGCCACGGCAATGTCGCGGTCCGCTTCCGACACCCTGAGATTGGCCCGGTTCCGGCCGTTATCGAAAATCGGCAGGTGGATCTGCGGGACGAAGCTCCAGAAGCCGGTCCCCGCATCGAACAAGCTCGACAAAGCGCTGCTTGCCGTGCCTGCGGAAGCCGTCAGCGTGATGCTGGGAAAGAACGCGGCACGCGCGGCGCCGATGTTGGCATTGGCCGCCTGCAGCAAATGCTCGGCTTCCAGCACGTCGGGACGCTGCCGCAAGACTTCGGACGGCAAACCGGCGTCCAGTCCGGCCAGCGTCAGCCGGCCGTCGCCCTGCTCCGACGGCAGCAGGTCCGGCGGCACCAGGGCGCCCACCAGCAAGGTCAGCATATTCATGCCCTGCGCAACATCGCTGGTAAAGCGCGCGACATCCACTTTGGCGCCCTCCATGACGGTCTGCGCCTGGCGCAGGTCGAGCATGGAAGCCGTGCCCAGTTCATGGCGCCGCTTCATGAGCTGGTAGGCGGCCTTGCGGTTCTCCAGCGTGTGTCTTGCCAGGACCAGGCGCTCGTTGTCCGCACCCAGTGACAAGTATGCATTGGCGATTTCCGCCACCAGCCCCAGCTGCACGGACCTGCGCGCTTCTTCGGTCGCCAGATACCGCTGCAGCGCCTCGTCCCTCAGGCTCCGCACTCGGCCAAACAGATCGAGTTCGTACGCGCTGACTGCGATCCCGGCCGAGTACTGCCGACTGATGCCCGCCTCGCCGCTGGGAGCAAGGTCGGCGGGCACGCGCTGAGTGGTCGTCGAACCGGATGCGCCCAGGGAAGGCAGCGTATCCGCGCTGCGGATCTGGTATTGAGCGCGCGCGCGTTCGATATTCAACGCGGCCACCCGCAGATCGCGATTGTGCTCCAGCCCCAAGGCCAGCACGGCGCGCAGCCTGGGATCCAAAGCAAAATCCTGCCAGCCTATCGAAGCAGCCGGCTTGTCGGCCGTATCCTGCCCGGTTTCGTTGCCATAGGCAGGGCCTGTCGGCCATGCCGTGGCCACCGGCATGCCGGGGCGCTGATAGTCGGGAGCCATGCTGACGCATCCGCTCAGCAGCAAGACCGTAGCCGCGAGGGCCGAAATATTGCGTTTCATATCAGCTTTCCTCCGCAGCCAGGCCGTCGACCGCCCGTCCCTCAGGCTTCCGGGCCTGTCGGCGGGAACCGGAGCGGCTTACCACGACAAAGAATAGCGGGATAAAGAAGATCCCGATGAAGGTGGCTGCGATGGTACCGCCCAGCACTCCTGTTCCGATCGCATTCTGGCTGCCCGATCCTGCACCGGTGGAGAGCGCCAGCGGCAGCACGCCAAGGCCGAAGGCGATCGACGTCATCAGGATGGGCCGCAAGCGCATGCGAGACGCTTCAACCGCCGCCTCGACGACTGTCCTGCCCTGATTGGTCAGGTCCTTGGCGAACTCGACGATCATGATGGCGTTCTTCGATGCAAGGCCGATGGTCACCAACAGTCCCACCTGGAAATACACGTCGTTGGACAATCCCCTGCCGCCGGCCGCCAGCAAGGCGCCGAGCACGCCCAAGGGCACCACCAGCATCACGGACAGCGGAATGGACCAGCTCTCGTAGAGCGCCGCCAGGCACAGGAAGACCACGAGCAGCGACAATGCAAACAGCGCGGGCGCCTGGGAACCCGACATTCGTTCCTGGTAGGACAGGCCCGTCCATTCGATGCCGAAGCCCTCGGGCAAGCGGGCGGCGATTTCCTCGATGGCCGCCATGGCGTCGCCTGAACTGACACCGGGCGCGGGTTCGCCTTGGATCTGCATCGCGGGCAGACCGTTGTAGCGCTCCAGGCGCGGCGAGCCCGAAGTCCACCGCATGGTCGCGAAGGCCGAGAACGGAACCATGTCGCCTTCTTTGTTGCGGACATGCCATTTGGACAAGTCCTCGGGCGCCTTGCGCGCATCGGCTTCCGACTGCATGTAGACCTTCTTCACACGCCCCTTGTCGAGGAAATCGTTGACGTAGGCGCCGCCCCACGCATAGGACAAGGTATTGTTGATGTCAGTCATGGACAGTCCCAGCGCACCCGCCTTGGCTTCGTCCACATCGACCTCCAGCTGCGGTGTGTTCTCCTGCCCGTTGGGCCGCACCGCGACCAGCAAGGGATTCTGCGCCGCCATGCCAAGCAATTGATTACGGACTTCCGTCAGGCTTTCGTGCCCATGCCCGCTCAAGTCCTGCAGGTAGAAGTCGAAGCCCTTGGCGTTTCCCAGTTCAAGGACGGCCGGCGGCGCGAACGCGAACGCCATCGCGTCCTTGATCTGAGACAGCACGCCCATGCCCCTGCCGGCTATCGCGGCCACGCCATTTTCGTCGCCTTTGCGCTCATCCCAATCGGTCAGGCGGACAAAGCCGAGCCCTCCGTTCTGGCCTGCTCCGGCGAAGCTGAAACCCGCGACGGTAAAGACCGATTCCACATTATTTTTTTCGACTTCCCGAAAATGGTGGTCTATGGTGTCAAGCACGGCAACCGTGCGCTCCTGGGTAGCGCCTGCGGGCAGGATGGCCTGCGAGAACAGTACGCCTTGGTCCTCATCCGGCAGGAAGGAGGTCGGCATGCGCACGAACAAGAGGCCCGTCACTACGACCAAGCCGCCGTAGATCAGCAGATAGCGCTTTCCGCGGCCCAGCATCTTGCCGACGCCCGACTGGTACTTGGCAGTGCCGCGGTCGAATACCCGGTTGAACCAGCCGAAGAAGCCTTTCTTGTCCTCGTGGTGTCCCTTGGAAACGGGCTTGAGCATGGTGGCGCACAGTGCAGGCGTGAGGATGAGCGCCACCAGCACCGACAGCCCCATCGCCGAAACGATCGTGATGGAGAACTGCCGATAGATCACGCCGGTGGATCCGCCGAAAAACGCCATGGGAACCAGCACCGCCGATATCACCAGGCCGATGCCCACCAGCGCGCCGGTGATCTGATCCATGGATTTACGGGTGGCTTCGAGCGGCCCCAGCCCCTCTTCGGCCATCAACCTTTCAACGTTCTCGACGACCACGATGGCATCGTCCACCAGCAGGCCGATGGCCAGCACCACGCCGAAAAGCGTCAGCGTATTGATCGAATATCCGAACGCCGCCAGGATTCCGAATGTACCCAGCAGTACGACCGGCACCGCGATCGTGGGGATCAGGGTGGCGCGGATATTCTGCAGGAACAGATACATCACCAGGAAAACGAGGATGATTGCTTCGATGAGGGTAGAAATCACGCCCTGGATGGAGATCTCCACAAAAGGCGTCGTGTCGAAGGCGACGACCGCCTTCATCCCCGGTGGAAAGGATTGCTCCAGCTGCGCGACGCCTGCTTTGATGGCCTCGGCCGTATCCAGCGCGTTGGCGCCGGTGGCGAGCTTGAAGCCCATGCCGGCGGACGGTTGGCCATTGTAGCGGGCCAACACGTTATAGCTTTCGCTGCCCAACTCTATGCGTGCGACATCGCGCAGGTGCACGGCGGCGCCGTCGGGTGTGGCGCGCAGCAAGATGTTGCCGAATTGCTCTGGCGTCTGAAGCAGGGACTGGGCGGTGACCGTCGCATTGAGCTGCTGGCCCGGCAAAGCCGGCAAAGCCCCTACCTGCCCCGCCGACACCTGCGCGTTCTGCTCGCGTATGGCGGCCGCAACGTCTTGCGGCATCAGGCTGTAGCTATTGAGCTTGTCCGGATCCAGCCAGACGCGCATGGCGTACTGGCTGCCGAAGATCTCGATCTCGCCCACGCCTTCCACCCTGCTCAAGGGATCGCGCAAGTTCGACATGGCGTAATCGCCCAGATCCGTGCCGCTCATGCTGCCGTCTTCGGACACCAGGCCGACGACCATCACGAAGTTCATGGTGGACTTGGTTACCTGGACTCCCTGGCGTTGCACTTCCTGTGGCAGCATCGGGGTGGCGATTGCCAGCTTGTTCTGCACCTGTACCTGCGCAATATCGGGATCGGTGCCCGCCGCAAAAGTGATGGTGATGGACGTGCTGCCGTTGGAATCGCTGGTGGACGACATGTAGCTCATGCCGTCTATGCCCTTCATCTGCTGCTCTATCACCTGCGTGACCGTGTCCTGTGCGGTCTGCGCGGATGCACCCGGGTATGCCGCGCGGATGGTGACCTGCGGCGGCGCGATGTCGGGGTACTGCGCCACCGGCAGGTTCAAGATGGAAATTCCGCCCGCCAGCATGATCACCAGGGAGATCACCCAGGCAAATATCGGGCGGTCGATGAAAAATCGAGACATGTCGTGTTGTTCCTGAGGTCGGGGGGGCTTATTGCGCGGCGGCGGATGTTGCGGCAAGCGAGGGCGCCGGCGCGCCGGCTTCCACGGCACGCGCTTCGGCGCCGGGGCGCACCTTCTGCACGCCTTCCACGATCAGGCGTTCGCCCGGACTGATGCCGCGCTCGACCAGCCACTGATCGCCTATCGCGCGCGACGTTTCCAGCACGCGCAGCTCGACCTTGTTGTCCGGATTCAAGACCAGTGCGGTCGGCGTTCCCTTCCCGTCCCGCATCACGGCGCGCTGGGGCAGCAGCATCGCATCGTCGCGCAGCCCTTCCTCGATCTGCGCGCGCACATACATGCCGGGCAGCAGCTTGTTGTCAGGATTCGGAAATACGGCGCGCAGGGTGACCATGCCGGTGCCGGGCTCCACGCGGACCTCGGAGAACTGCAGTTCTCCCGGGTGCTCATAGACCGAGCCGTCTTCCAGTTTCAGCTTGACGCTGGCGGCCGCTTTGTCTGATCTTTTGAGCGCGCCCGAAGCCAGCGCCTCGCGTAGCCGCAAAAGTTCCACGCTCGATTGGGTGACATCCACATAGATGGGATCGAGCTGTTGAATGACGGCCAGGGGGTCGGGCTGACTGGCCGACAGCAGTGCGCCCGGCGTGACGCTGGACTGGCCGATTCGTCCTGAAATAGGCGCTTCCACACGGGTGTAGGCCAAGTTGATGGCCTCCATGTCCAGGGCTGCCTTGGCAGCCGCCACATCGGCCTGGGCCCGGAGCAGTTCCGCTTGTGCGGAGTCGTTCTCCTGCTTGCTGACCGCATTGATCTTCACCAGCTCCTTGTATCGGCCGGCTGTCAAGCGGGTCACTTTCAGGTTCGCTTCCGCCTTGGCCAGCGCCGCCTTGGCGCTGTTGTGCCGCGCCTTGAAAATGGCGTCGTCGATCTGATAGAGGATATCGCCGGCATTCACCTCGCCGCCCTCCTTGAACAGCCTTTCTTTCAGGATGCCGCCGACCTGTGGCCGCAGCTCGGACACCATGTAGGGATTGGTGCGACCCGCCAGCTCGGTCGTCATCGACAGGGTTTGCGTCTGAGTCGTGACGACCCCGACCTCGGGCAAGGGCGGCGGACCGCTTTGTGCGACGGGCTCGCTGCAGCCGGCAAGCGCGGCGACAAACGCCAGGGCGGACAGAGACCCAAGGCGACGAAATATCTTTTGTTGCTTCATTGATGGAATCCGGGAAGATTATAACCGTACGGTACGGTCATTTTAAACTTGACAAAAACCCAGCGTCAAGCAAAACTGTACGGATAAGTTCAGTTAATGAGGAATAACCATGAGGACGAAAAGCGAAGAGCGGCGCGACGCGATATTGGCTGTCGCCCTCGATACATTTCGCGAACTAGGTTTCGAGGCCGCTTCCATGTCGCTGATCTCAGCGCGGGTCGGGGGCTCCAAAGCCACGCTTTACAACTATTTCGCCTCAAAGGAAGAACTGCTCCTCGAGGCCATGCTCTTCTCAGGCAGAAAACATGCCGAGGATATCCTTGCTTTGTTGCAGGCGGATGGAGACCTGGCCTTGCAGCTGCGCGACTTCGTTCGATCGCTGCTGGGTTTGATCAACGCGCCGAAAACCACCGAGATCCTGCGCGTGGCCATTTCGGTGGGAGGCAGCACGAATATCGGCAAGCGCTTCTATGAACTGGGATCGCACCGGGTTTGGGAAACCATCGGCAACACCCTGGAGCAGCAGGTGCAGGCAGGCGCCTTGCGCGCCGATGCGGATCCAGCGGTAATGGCCATGCACTTGCGCTGCTTATGCGAGGTGGACCTGATTCCGAACTTGCTGGGGGCGTCCGGCGAGCAGGCTGCCGACAGCATCGAGCGCAAGGCCGACTGCATCGTGGGCATTTTTTTGAAGACTTACGGCAAGGTGGGGTCAGACCCTGTACGGGGTCTGACCCCTATTTAAGCGATCCGGGGGGGGTCAGACCCCGTACGGGGTCTGACCCCCCCGGGGCGGAAAGGCGCGCGGCGCGCGCCCTTCCGTCCTACTTGGCCAGTCGCTGCCAGGTGTCGACCACCGTGTCCGGGTTCAGAGACATCGACAAAATGCCTTCATCCCTCAGCCATTGAGCCAGGTCGGCGTGGTCGCTGGGGCCTTGGCCGCAGATGCCCACGTACTTGCCTGCAGCCAGGCATGCCTTGATGGCACGGCCAAGCATGAATTTGACGGCCTCGTCGCGCTCGTCGAAATCGGCGGCCAGCAGCTCCATGCCAGAATCGCGGTCCAGGCCCAGCGTGAGCTGGGTCATGTCGTTCGAGCCGATGGAGAACCCGTCGAAATACTGCAGGAATTGCTCGGCCAGAATCGCATTGGACGGCACTTCGCACATCATGACCAGGCGCAATCCGTTGCGGCCGCGCTCGAGCCCATGGCTGGCCAATAGATCCACCACTTTGGCGGCCTGCGGCAGAGTCCGCACGAAAGGCACCATGATCTCGACGTTGGTGAGCCCCATTTCATCGCGCACTTTCTTCAGCGCCTCGCATTCCATGCGGAAGCACTCGGCGAAGTCCTCGGATACATAGCGCGATGCGCCGCGGAAGCCCAGCATGGGATTTTCTTCCTCGGGCTCGTAGCGGGAACCGCCCACCAGTTTGCGGTACTCGTTGGACTTGAAGTCGGACAAGCGCACGATGACCGGCTTGGGATAGAACGCAGCGGCAATGGTGCCGATGCCCTCGGCGAGCTTCTCGACGAAGAAAGCGCGCGGGCTGGCATAGCCCCTGGCCGCCGACTCCACCGCCTGCTTGAGCTCGCCGTCCACGTTGGGGTAGTCGAGCACCGCCTTGGGGTGGACGTTGATGTTGTTGTTGATGATGAATTCCAGCCTGGCCAGGCCGACGCCGTCGTTGGGGATCTGCGAGAAGTCGAAAGCCAGTTGCGGGTTGCCGACGTTCATCATGACCTTCAGGCCGATGTCGGGCATCTCGCCCCATTGGACTTCTTCGATCTCGGTTTCGATCAGGCCATCGTAGATGCGCCCTTCGTCGCCCTCGGCGCAGGAAACCGTGACCTCGCTGCCATTGGTCAACACATCGGTGGCGGTGGCGCAGCCCACGACGGCAGGGATGCCCAGCTCGCGCGCGATGATTGCCGCGTGGCAGGTGCGGCCGCCGCGATTGGTGACGATGGCCGACGCCAGCTTCATGACCGGTTCCCAGTTGGGGTCGGTCATGTCGGTGACCAGAATGTCGCCGGCCTTGACCTGGTCCATTTCCGAGATGTCGCCCACGATGCGGACTTTGCCCGAGCCGATTTTCTGGCCGATCGCCCGGCCCGTGATCAGGACTTCGCCGGTGGCCTTCAGGCGATAGCGTTCCTGGACGTCAGCATGCTGTTGCTGGGACTTGACGGTTTCAGGACGCGCCTGAAGGATGTAGATCTTGCCGTCGATGCCGTCGCGGCCCCATTCGATGTCCATGGGACGCTGGTAGTGGTTTTCGATGATGACGGCGTAGCGTGCCAGCTCGATGACCTCTTCATCCGTGAGCGAATAGCGGTTGCGCTCGGACACGGGCACGTCGACGGTGCGCACGGCATGGCCGGAAGTGCGCTCGGGGTCGAATTCCATCTTGATCAGCTTGGAGCCGATGCGCCGGCTGATGATGGGATAGTGCCCGGCCGCCAGGGTGGGCTTGAAGACATAGAACTCGTCGGGGTTGACCGCGCCCTGCACCACGGTTTCGCCCAGGCCGTAGGACGAGGTGATGAAGACCACGTCGTTGAAGCCGGATTCGGTGTCGAGCGTGAACATCACGCCGGCGCTGCCGCGGTCGGACCGCACCATGCGCTGGATGCCGGCGGACAAGGCGACGTCGGCATGGGCATAGCCTTTGTGAACGCGATAGGAAATGGCGCGGTCGTTATACAGCGACGCGAAGACGTGGCGGATTTTCTCCAGGACTTCTTCGATGCCGACCACGTTCAGATAGGTTTCCTGCTGGCCCGCAAACGAGGCATCGGGCAGGTCTTCCGCAGTGGCGGACGAGCGCACGGCAAACGAACCCTTGCCGTCGGCATCGAGTTCCGCGAACGCCTTGCGTATGGCTTGTTCGAGCGCGGCGGGGAAAGGCGTGTCGATGATCCATTGACGGATCTCGGCGCCCGCGCTGGCCAGCTCGCGCACGTCTTCGGAGTCGAGCGTCGTGAGGCGATCGGCGATGCGCTGGTCGAGGGAAGTGGATTTCAGGAATTCGCGAAATGCGTCAGCGGTGGTCGCGAACCCGCCTGGAACCCGGACACCGGCCCCTGCCAACTGACTGATCATTTCACCTAGCGATGCGTTTTTACCTCCTACCGAGTCGACGTCCGTCATGCGGAGCTGCTCGAAAGACACTACATAAGACATAAAGTCACCTTTGACTAATATAAAGAAAGCTTGTTTGCTTAATGCGCGCCATGTTGCGGTGGAAGGTTGTTCCGGGGGTCAGACCCCATGCGGGGTCTGACCCCCTCATCCGTGTTGTCGGGGTCAGACCCCGTACGGGGTCTGACCCCTTGTGGCAGCGTACTAAGCAAACCAGCCTTGCCTGCTGGTACGGTGACTGTTAATCTTTGGCGATTGTACCTTTTCTGGCCTACTCTGCATTTAGTTTATTCCATGTCAGCACCTTTGATCGAACGCACCGTTTTTGTCGTTTCCGATAGCACGGGCATTACGGCTGAAACCTTCAGCAACTCAGTACTGTCCCAATTCGAGCAGGTCAAATTCGAAGCCATACGCATGCCCTTTCTGGACACCCTTGAAAAAGCCGCGGCCGCCGCAGTGCGCATCAATCGCTGCGCCGACGAGCAAGGCGCGCCGCCTCTGGTGTTCAGCACCCTGGTGAACCAGGACATCGCGCAGGAAATCCGCAGCGCCAATTGCACGTTTCTCGATCTGTTCGGCACCTTCGTGCAGCATATCGAAACCGCGCTGGGCATGAAATCCAACCATTCGGTGGGCCGTTCGCACATGGGCGGGCTCACCAAGCAATATCACGACCGTATCGAAGCCATCAACTTCAGCCTGGCCCACGACGACGGCCAGTTTGTCCATGGCCTCGAGGAAGCTGACGTCATCCTGGTCGGGGTGTCGCGCTGCGGGAAGACGCCCACCAGTCTTTACCTGGCCATGCAGTATGCGGTCAAGGCGGCGAACTTCCCTTTGATCCCCGAAGATTTCGATCGAGGCTCCCTCCCGGCCACGCTCATGCCCTTCCGTAAAAAGCTGTTCGGGCTGTCCATCCTGCCATCCCGCCTGGCGGAGGTCCGCAACGAACGGCGGCCCAACAGCCAGTATTCGTCCATCAAGCAATGCCGGCATGAAGTGGCCGAGGCCGAGCGCCTGATGCGCATGGAGAACATCCCCTGGCTGTCGACCACCACCAAGTCCATCGAAGAGATTTCGTCCAAAGTGCTGGACGAGGTCGGGCTCAATCGGCGGATGTATTGACGGGATGCAGGGGTCAGACCCCGTACGGGGTCTGACCCCACGGCTATAAGGTTGGATAGGGACAGACCCCATACGGGGTCTGTCCATTCAGATAGTCGGGTCTGACCCTTCAGGCACTGGGGTCAGACCCCATGCGGGGTCTGACCCCAAGCCCCCCGCCCGCCTGCGCTGCTCGAACAGGCAGACGCCTGCCGCGACGCCGACGTTCAGCGATTCCACGTTTTCCACCTGCGGAATGAACACTTTGAGGTCCGCGCGCGCGAGCAGTTCGGCGTCTACGCCCTGCCCTTCGTTTCCGAACACCCAGGCGCAGTTCCGGGGCAGTTCCGCATCATAAAGCGAGGTCGCGTCGCTCAGGGATGTCGCCACCAGCGGAACGCGAAGCTTTCCGCGGGCTGCCGGCAAGTCGACGTGTTCGTGTATCGACAATGCAAAATGCGCGCCCTGTGCGCTGCGCAGCACCTTGGCCGACCATGCGGCGGCGCATCCGCGCGACAGATAAGCATGACGCAGCCCGGCCGCCGCCGCCGTGCGCAACAGCGTGCCGACGTTGCCGGGGTCCTGGATGCGGTCCAGCCAGAGGCAGTTATGGTCGATCACGGACGGCAGTTCGGGCGCCGGCGCGGATACCAGGAAATAGACGCCCTGCCCATGTCCGACTTGCGACAAGCCTGAGGAAAGCCGGGGGTCCAGGCTGATGCGGGAATCAGGATGCAGCGCCTGCGCAAGCGCCTGCAGCTCTTCGTGGGCCTCCAACCGCTGTATATCGAACAAGGCGAGCTCGGGCTCGCCCATCTGCTCCAGCCATGACTGGCACAGATGCACGCCTTCCAGCAGGACACGATAGCCCTCGAGCCCGCGCTCGACTGCAGGGTCCCGCTTGCCGTCCGCCACCCGCAGCAGGCGTTTATACAGAGGATTGTCGCGGGAACTGATGAGTTTCATCGGCGAATGCCACACTAGCGTTGAGCAGTCCTGCTCGCCTCTTCGGGCGAGCCCAGCAGCAGCCGTACCGGAGCGAAGCTGCGCCGGTGCGCGAGACAAGGGCCGTGCGCCTGCAGCCGCTCCAGGTGGAGCGCCGTGCCATAGCCTTTGTTCTGATCGAAACCGTATTCGGGATGGGCTTCGTGCAATAGCAGGCAGTCCGCATCTCGCGCCGTCTTGGCCAGGATGGACGCAGCCGAGATCGCAGCGTGCGAGGCGTCGCCGCCTATGATGGCCTCGGCGGGGCATGAAAGCCCCTGGGGCAGCCTGTTGCCGTCGATCAGCGCTTTTCCGGGGTGAATGGCCAGCCCCCCGCAGGCACGCCGCATGGCGAGCATGGTCGCCTGCAATATGTTCAGACGGTCGATTTCTTCGACACTGGCACTGGCCACGCACCAAGCGAGCGCATACTCGCGTATCTCAAGGCTCAGTTCGGTTCGCCGCGCCGCAGTGAGCTTCTTGGAATCGTCCAGCCCCTGGATCGGACGGCCCGGATCCAGGATGACGGCGGCGGCGAATACCGGGCCGGCGAGCGGCCCGCGCCCCGCCTCGTCGATGCCCGCGATGCGGTCGATGGGCACTTGAAGCGGAGCAAAAAGGTCAACCTGTTCCATGCTGAAGCTGCTCGACGATGGCGCGCGCCGCCAAAGCGGGCGTGTCGCGGTTCAGGGATTCGTGGATCTGCGTGAATCGTTCGGCAACCCGGCTACCGTAGGACGCATCCATCAAGGCTTTCCAGCTCGCTTCGGCCAACGCCTGCGGCGTGGCGTCGTCCTGGAGAAGCTCGGGCACCACGAAATCCCGGGCGAGGACATTCGGCAGTCCGACCCAGGGCACATACGGCCTGGCCTGCCCGGACTTCCATTCCATCATACGCCGCATCATGGGCGACAGCACGTAGGAAATCACCATGGGCCGCTTGAACAAGGCGGCCTCCAGGGTGGCGGTGCCGCTGGCCACCAGGACCGCATCCGCCGCTTCCATCACGTTCCAGGCGGCGGGACGGGCGGCCCGGGCTGAAGACTGGCCTTCCGGATGAGCGTCGGGCGCCCGGTGGCCGCCATCGATGATCCGGCAGTTGGGCACCGGATACTGGCGAAGCAGGGATTCGAACTCCAGCCTGCGTTCGTTGTTGACCATGGGGACGAGCACCTGCAGAGCCGGGTCTCGGCGTGTCAGCAACTGCACGGCCTGCAGGAACCGGGGCGCCAGCAGCTTGATCTCGGAAGACCGGCTGCCCGGCATCACGGCCAACACTTTGGCCTGGTCGTCCACACCCAGGTATCGGCGCGCTGCGGCCTGGTCCGGCTGCATGGGAATGACTTGGGCCAGTGGATGGCCGACATAGGTAACCGGAACCCCTTCCTTCTGGTAGATTTCCTCTTCGAACGGAAATAGCACCAGCATATGGGACACGGCGGCGCGAATCTTGTGGATGCGCTCGTAGCGCCAGGCCCAGATCGATGGTCCCACAAAATGCACCGTGGGCACGCCGGCCTGCTTCAATTGAAGTTCCAGCCTCAGGTTGAAGTCGGGCGCATCGATGCCGACGAAGACGTCGGGCTTGCGCGCGAGCCAGCGCTTCTTGACGTCGAAATACGTGTTCAGCAAGCTGGGCAGGCGCTTGAAGGCGTCGACATAGCCGAAGACCGTAAGCGCCCGCATATCGTGCCAGGCATCCAGGCCTTGGGCCCGCATGGCGGGCCCGCCTATGCCTTCGAACCGGCTTTGATCCACGTGCCCCTGGATTCCGTGGATGATGCGGGCGGCCAGCAGGTCGCCCGAAGGTTCTCCGGCGACCATGCCCAGACACAAGGTCATGAGCGCACGATGCCTCGTGTCGAGGCGGCAAGAAAGTTGATCAGGGGCTGCAAGGCGTCGGCTGCATCGGGTTTTTCGCGCTGCAGCTCGCGCATTTTCTCGCAGGCCTCCTCGACCTTCAGGTTGCGGCGGTACAGAAGCTTGTAGGCCTCTTTGAGCGCCGCAATGGCCTCGGGTGTGAAACCGCGGCGGCTCAACCCTTCGGAATTGATGCCCACCGGACGAAAGGGATCGCCCGCGCCGATCAGATAAGGCGGGGTGTCCTGGCGGATGGAGCTGGTGCCGCCGATCATGGTGTGCGCGCCGATGCGCACGAACTGATGGACGGCCGACAAACCGCCCAGGATGGCCCAATCGCCTATGTGGATATGGCCCGCGAGCTGGACGCCGTTGGCGATGACGGTATGGCTGCCGATCTGGCAGTCATGCGCAATATGCACATAGGCCATGATCCAGTTGTCGTCGCCCAGGCGAGTCACGCCCACGTCTTGCGCCGTCCCCGTATTGATGGTGACGTACTCGCGTATGGTGTTGCCGTCGCCGATCTCGAGCCGGGTGGGTTCGTTGCGGTATTTCTTGTCTTGGGGAATGCCGCCGATGGAGCAGAAACGATAGAAATTGTTGTTTGCACCTATCGTGGTGTGGCCGTCGATGACACAATGCGGGCCCACGGTGGTGCCCGCCCCGATCACGACGTGATCACCGATGATGCTGTATGGCCCGATGCTTACATCGCCGGCGATCCTGGCCCCGGGGGCAACGATCGCCGTAGGATGGATGTGGCTCGCCATTCCTACTCTTCCAGCACGCGTATCGCGCACATGATCTTGGCCTCGGCGGCCAGTTGCCCGTCGACGGTGGCTTGCGCCGTGTACTTGCAGATGGAACGGCTGATGCGATCGGCCGTGACCTCCAGGCGCAGTTGGTCGCCGGGTACCACCGGCCTGCGAAAGCGCGCGCCGTCCACCCCGACCAGGTAATAGGCGATCTTGTGATCCGAGGGGGTAACGTCATTTTCGCCCTCGAAGGAAAACAGCGCCGCCGCCTGCGCCAGGGCCTCGATGATGAGCACGCCCGGCATGACCGGATGATGCGGAAAATGGCCTGTGAAGAAAGGCTCGTTCATGGTCACGTTCTTGATGGCGACGATGCTCTTGCCGGGAACCATTTCAATGACACGATCCACGAGCAGCATCGGGTAGCGATGCGGCAGCCGTTCCATGATCTGTTTAATATCGAGTTCCATTTTTTTGTATCCTGCGTGCTTCTTCAGTTAAGACTTTGTCGTTTCCAGTGCCTTCAGGCGCCGGCGCAGCTGTGCCAGCTGCGAAAGCACCGCGGCGTTGCGCTGCCACTGCACGTGCTCGGCAAACGGATAGACCCCGGTGTAGCGTCCTGGCTTGGCGATGCTGGACGTGATGGCGGTTCCGCCCGAAACGTGCACGTCGTCTGCTAAAACCAGATGGCCCGAAAGCATGGCCGCCCCGGCGATGGTGCAGCGCGCGCCGATGACGGTGGACCCCGCCACCCCCACGCATGCCGCCATGGCGGTGTGGTCTCCGACATGGACGTTATGGCCGATCATGATCTGATTGTCGAGCTTGACGCCGTTGCCCAGCACGGTGTCTTCCAGTGCCCCGCGATCGACCGTGGTGTTGGCGCCGATTTCGACGTCGTCGCCAATCGTGACGCCGCCGATTTGCGCGATCTTGGCCCACGCGCCGGTGTCCTTGCGGGGGTCGGGCGCGAAACCGAAACCGTCTGCGCCCAATACGCACCCCGAATGCAGGATGGCCCGGTCACCGACCTTGACATCATGATACAAGGTGACGCGCGCGTGCAGCAGGCAGTCGTCGCCGATTCGGGACTTCGCGCCGACGATGCATCCCGGCCCCAGCCGGCTGCCCTTGCCGATGCGCACGCCGTCCTCGACCACGCAAAGAGGGCCGATGCTGACGCCGGCGCCGATGACGGCCGTGGGCGCGATGACCGCCGATGGATGTATGCCGCGTTGGAGGCCGTTGAGCCGATGCCGGTCGAACCATTGCGCCAGCAAGGCATACATGAGGTAGGGCTGGCTGCACAGCACGACGCGATAAGCGCGGTCGCCCGCGGGCAGCGCCTGGAAGGCGGCTTCCGTCATGATGACCGCGGCCGCGCGGCAGTTGAGCAGTTGCTCGTGCAGCTTGGGATTGGACAGGAAACTGATTTCCGACGGCCCTGCGGACGACAACGAACCCAAACCCCTTATGCGGGGTTCGGGTTGGTCGCTGGAATCGGCCGGTTTACAGTCCAGGCCTGCAACGTTCGCCTGTTTGAGGAGTTCATGCAAGGCAGGCGCCTGTTCAGGCGCTAACAGTACCGGCATGTTGAATTAGCCGCCCAGAGCCTTGAGCACCTGGTCGGTAATGTCGACCCGGGGGCTGACTGTGACGGCGTCCTGGATGATCAGGTCGTAGTTCTGCTGCTCGGCGATCTTCTTGATGGCTGCATCGGCCTTTTCGACGATGCTGGAGAATTCTTCATTGCGACGGCGGTTGAAGTCTTCCTGGAATTCGCGGCGCTTGCGCTGCAGGTCGGAATCCAGGTCGGCCAGCTGGCGCTGGCGCTTGACGCGCTCGGACTCGGAAAGCACGGGGGCGTCCTTGTCGAATTTCTGGGCGTCGTTGCGCAAACGGTTGGCGAGATTCTGGAGTTCATCGTCGCGCTTCTTGAATTCGGCTTCGATTTTGGACTGCGCAGCCTTGGCGGGCTTGGAATCACGCAGGATGCGCTCGGTGCTCACGAAGCCGATTTTGGTCGCCTGCGCATGCACGGGCGCAGCCACCATGGCGCCGACGCCAAGCACCGCGGCAAGCACCAAGGCGCGATTGCCCCGGCCCATGGCGCGGTTTACAGCAGAAAGTTTTAGTGCGAATTGAGACTTCATGAAAAATCTACCTTGCGAAATAGCAGAGATAAAAGAGTTATTGTGCCATTAATTGAACGACATCAGAAACCAGTGCCGATCTGGAACTGGAAGGCCTGTTTGTCGTCGCCTTCTTTGGCGTTGAGGGCGCGCGCGAATGACAGTTGCAGCGGCCCCAATGGCGATTGCCACGACAAGCCTATACCCGCGGAATACTTCCAGCCGCAAGGATCGGCGGACTGATTGTTGATGCCGCGGTAGCAAACGCTGTTGCCGGTCGTCTGGATCTGGCCGGCGTCGGCAAACACGAACCACCGCAGCGTGCGGTCTCGCGTGGCGCCCGGGAACGGCAAGTATAGCTGCACGTTGCCCACGATACGGCGCGAGCCGCCCAGGTAATCGTTAGTGAGTGTATCGCGCGGGCCGAGCGAAGCGCCTTCGAAGCCGCGCACCGATCCGATGCCGCCGCCGTAGATGTTCTTGATGACCGGGAAGGTCTTGTCGCCGAAGGCTTTGCCCCAATCGACCTGGCCATTGAACGCCAGCGTGTAGGCGCGGCCGAATGGCAGATAGTACTGCTGCTGAGCGCTGAGCATGTAGTAGCGCAGGTCGCCGGCGGACAGGTCGCCCGACAGGCGCGTATAGCCGCCTTTGGTCGGCGCAATGGCGCTGTCCCGCGTGTCTTTGGACCAGCCGACGTTGAAGATGACCGCATTGGTGGATTCGCCGTACTCCTTGACGAAGTCCTGGTAGGCTTGCGGGGTGTACTGCGGGCTGAGGTCGGACAGCTTGTTGTGCTCGTAGCTGAAGCCGGCAAAGACGCGGTCGAACTCGGAAATAGGCACGCCGAAGTTCATGCCCGCGCCGATGGAGGTCACGCGGTAGTCGCCGAAAGAATCGCGGCTATCGTAAGGCGTGGTGCGGCGATAGTAGACGGACGTGGTCTTGCTGATGCCGTCGCGGGTCCAGTACGGGTTGGTGTGCGATACCACGACGGCGCGGTTGGTCTTGCTGGTATTGAGCTGCAAGGACAGTGTGTTGCCGCTGCCGAAGATGTTGTCCTGGCTGATGCCGCCCGACAGGATCAGCTTGTCGGTGGAGCCATAGCCCACCCCGAGGTTGATGAGGCCGGTGGGTTTTTCCTTGACATCGACGTTGACGTCGATCTGGTCCGTCGAGCCCGCGACCGGCGCGGTGGTGACGTTGACGTCGTTGAAATAGCCCAGGCGGTCGATGCGGTCGCGAGAAGTCTTGATGCTGCCGGCGTCGTACCACGCGGCTTCCTGCTGTCGCATTTCGCGGCGTATGACTTCGTCGCGGGTACGGGTGTTGCCGCCGATCTGGATGCGGCGGACATAGACGCGGCGGCCCGGATCCACATAGAAAGTGAGATCCGTTTCGTGGCTTTCCCGATCGAGCACGGGATTGGGGTTGACGTTGGCGAACGCATAGCCGAGCGTGCCGAGGTAATCGGTGATGGCCTTGGCCGTGGCACTGCTCTTTTCCGCCGAGAAGGTCTCGCCTTCCTTGATGGCGACCATGGGCTGGATCTTGTCTTCGAGCCCAAGGAGATCACCGGCGAGCTTGACGCTGCGAACCTTGTAGGGCTGGCCCTCGTGCACGGTCAGTGTGATGGAGATGTCTTGGCGGTCGGGCGAAATCGCAACCTGGGGAGGCTCGGCGGTGTACTCCAGGAAGCCCCGGTTCAGGTAGTAGGAGCGGATTCGCTCGACGTCGCCTTCGAGCTTTTCGCGGGAATACTTGTTGGTGCCCGTGTACCAGGTCATCATGCCCGAGCTGGTGAGCTCCATTTCGTCGAGCAAAGTGCTTTCGGAGAAGGCTTCGTTGCCGATGATGCGGATGGAGCCGATCTTGGCGAGGTCTCCTTCGAAAATATCGAAGCTCACGCCCACGCGATTGCGCGGAAGGGGCGTGATGATGGGGCTGACCTCGACCCCGTACTTGCCCTTGGACAGATACTGTTGCTTGAGCTCGAATTCGGCGCGCTCGAGCATGGAGCGGTCAAACACGCGCCCCGGGCCGAATCCGACCTGCGCCAGCGACTTCAGGATGGCCTTGTCGTCGAACTCGCGCATGCCGTTGAAGCTGACGGACGCGATGGTGGGCCTTTCCTGGACATTGACCACCAGCACGTTGTTGGTGGTGTCGATGGAGACATCGCTGAAGAAGCCCGTGGCATAAAGGCGCTGAATGGCTTCGGCGGCCTGCTCTTCGGTGAACTGTTCGCCCACCTTGACGGGAAGATAGCTGAATATCGTGCCGACATCGACGCGCTGGATACCATTGACCTGAATATCGCGAACCGTGAAGGGGGTGAAGGCTGAAGCGATGCTGGGCGCGAGCAAGGCAGCCAGCAATACTGACATGGCGCGCTTGGAAAAAGGTGGTTTCCGGCTAGACGACATCCTGGACTATCCTTGGACGATTAAATGGTGGAGGATTGTAAGGCACAAAGCCTTTAACTGAAAAGGCGCGTAAAGTCGTTGAAAAATGCCAGCCCCATGAGAGCGGCAAGCAACCCCAGCCCGACGCGCTGCCCGCTTTCCAGCCATTTTTCCGGCAAGGGTTTGCCGCGTATGGCCTCGAAAGCGTAGTACATAAGGTGTCCGCCATCCAGCATAGGGATAGGTAGTAAATTTAACACGCCGATACTAACACTAATCAGTGCCAAAAACCCTATATATGCGGCCACGCCGACGCGCGCCGTCTGACCGGCGTAGTCCGCAATGGTGACGGGCCCGCTTACATTGCGCACGGACACGTCGCCGGTCAGCATGCGCCCCATCATTTTCAGAGAGAACCAGACCGTATCGGCAGTCTTGGCAACGCCGCGGTACAGGCTGTCGAGCAGGCCATAGCGGACGGTGACCATGGGGAAATCGGTGGCGAGCATCACGCCGATGCGCCCTACCTGAACACCGTCCTCGCCGGTATGTGCCTGCGGCACCACGGTGAGCGACAGCGGCGCGCCGTTGCGCTGCACCACGACGGAGACGGGCTGGCCGGGATACTTCTGGATTTCCCTGACCACCGCGCCCGAACTGGGCATATCGAGGTCGCCGACCGCGACGATGAGGTCGCCATCGCGCAGGCCGGCGGCTTCCCCCGCGCCCCCCGCGTTGACGCCGCTGATGCGGGGCTGCGGCATGGCAAGCGCCAGGCCCGCTTCCGCCATGAGATCGGCGCCCTCGGGTTCGATGGCCACTGCATGCAAGCGCAGTACACGCTCGCGCGATTGTCCCTCGCGCGTATCGACCTGCAGCCTGACCTCGCCGCCTGTCGTGAGCGGATCCAGCAACTGCCAGCGCGCCTCACCCCAGGATTGCACGGGATGCCCGTTCACCGCGATGATGCGATCGCCCGCCATGACGCCCGCCTGCGCGGCCTGGCTATGGGCGGGCGCTGCGGCCAGGATGGCCGCCGGCTCGCTCGTGCCCACCATGTTCAGGGCGCTGTAAAGCAGCGCCGCGAGCAGAAGATTGGCGATGGGCCCTGCGGCGACGATGGCGCTGCGCTGCCGCAGGCTTTTGCGGTTGAAGGCCTGTGCCGCCTGTTCGGCGGTGGCATTCGGCAACGGGTCGTCGAGCATCTTCACGTAGCCACCCAGCGGTATGGCCGACAATGCCCATTCGGTACCATGCCGGTCGCGGCGGCGCAGGACGATCTTGCCGAACCCCACCGAAAAGGTGAGCACCCGTACACCGCACAGCCTCGCGACCCAATAATGGCCGAGCTCGTGAAAGGTGATCAGTACGCCGAGTGCGACGGCGAACGCAAGGAGGGTAAAAAGCATGAAATTCCAGAAATAACGACGATCAGGCCTGCATCGAGCAACGTTGTGACGCGATCTTGCGGGTGTGGGCGTCCAGCGCGAGCACGTCGTCCAGCGAATCGAGCCGGCTGACGGACATGCCGTTTATCTTTTCGAGGCAGTCTTCGATGACGTGGGCGATTTCAGTATACCGAATCTGTTCCTTGAGGAAACAATCGACGGCGACCTCGTTGGCGGCATTCAGGGCTACGCAGGCCGCCTGGCCGGTCTTGAGCGCATCGAAAGACAGGCGCAGGCAGGGAAAGCGTTCGAAGTCCGGCTCTTCGAAGTCCAGGCGGCCCAGCGCCGCCAGGGACAGCAGCCCCACCCCGCTATCGATGCGCTCGGGAAACCCGAGGCCATAGGCGATGGGGGTCCGCATGTCGGGCTGGCCCAGTTGAGCCAGGATGGAACCATCCTGGTATTCCACCATGGAGTGGACGACGCTTTGCGGATGCACGACCACCTGGATGCGCTCCACCGGCATGGCAAACAGCCAATGCGCCTCGATGACCTCCAGACCCTTGTTGAGCATGGTGGCTGAATCGACGGAGATCTTGCGGCCCATGCTCCAGTTCGGGTGCGCGCAAGCCTGGTCGGGCGTGACCGCCCCGAGCTGGTCCAGCGAGGTCGTCCGGAAGGGGCCGCCGGACGCCGTGAGCAGCAGGCGCCGCACTCCCTTGGCGGGGTCGGTCGGGGCCAGCGCGCCGTCTCCGCGAGGCATGCACTGAAAGATGGCGTTGTGCTCGCTGTCTATGGGCAGGAGCTCGGCCCCGCTTTCGCGTACGGTGCGCATGAACAGGCCGCCCGCGGCAACCAGGGCCTCTTTGTTGGCCAGCAGCACTCTTTTGCCGGCCCGGGCCGCGGCCAGCGCCGACGGAAGGCCGGCGGCGCCAACGATGGCCGCCATGACCGTCGTGACTTCGGCATCGGCCGCAGTCTCGCCAAGCGCCTGCGGGCCCACGCGTACTTCCGGCATCGCCCCTTCCCCTTGCCAGACCCGGGTGAAGCGCTGCCTGGCAGCATCGTTGGGAACGACCACGACCTTGGCACGCGTGGCGGCAGCCTGACGCGCGAGCTTGTCGATCCGGCTGTTTGCGCTCAGCGCGTAGACCGACAGCAGGTCGGGATGCCTGGCGATGACGTCCAGGGTGCTCTCGCCGATGGAACCGGTGGACCCGAGCACGCATACACGTTGAAACTTCATGGAATTCAGATCCCCGTCATGAGCATGGCCAGAGGCGCAACCGGCAGCAATGCGTCGATGCGATCATACGCACCGCCATGCCCGGGCAGCAATTGGCTGGAATCCTTGACTCCGGCGCGGCGTTTGAGCAGCGATTCGAAGAGATCGCCGACGATGGACAAGGCGGCCAGGAACACCGACACCAGCACGACGCCCCACCATGGCCATTTCTGGTAGAGCTCCGCGCCGAAGCTGCCCGCCCAGAAGCTGCTGATCCAGATCCAGAGCGTGGCTGCGACCACGCCGCCGGCTGCGCCCTCCCAGGTCTTGCCCGGGCTGACGCGCGGCGCCAGCTTGTGCCGTCCGAAAGCCTTGCCAGTGAAATAGGCGGCAATGTCCGCAAACCAAATCAGCGCCATCAGCGAAACCAGGTACCAGGCGCCGCGCGCAATGAATATCTGCACCAGCGCGGCCCAGACCGCGATCATGGCGGCAAATGCGAAGAGGCTGAGCGCGAGCCCCCCGGAGCGCTTGGAGGATTGGCCCTGCATGACCAGCGCCGTGACCCCGAATACCCAGATGCCGACGACGGCGGGCAGCAACCAGCGATTGATGCCGGCCTGCAGCGCGAACGCCCAGCCTGCGGGCTCGGCTTCCAGCCAAAAATAGGCAATGCAAAACAGGAGGACCGCCGACGCGATGGCCAGGCAGGCCGGCCAGCGGGTGTCAGGCTCTGGCCAGGTCAGGCGCAGCCACTCCCAAAGCGCACAGCCGGCGGTGACGGTAAGCAGGACGACCAGCGGCCAAAGGCTTGGCGCCAGCAGCGTCCCCAGCAATATGGCCAATAGGGCGACCGCCGTGATGACGCGCTGCTTCAACATAGGAGCTCCTGCAAAGTCAGGTTTGATTCACGACCTGTGCGCTGGTGCGCCCGAATCGACGCTCCCGGGTTTTATACCACTCAAAGGCGCGATCGATTTCCTCTCCGCCGAAATCCGGCCAGAAGCCGTCTGAAAAAAAGAGTTCAGTGTAGGCAAGCTGCCAGACGAGAAAATTGGAAATGCGCTGTTCGCCGCCTGTGCGTATGAAAAGATCCGGCTCGGGCGCAAAAGCCATGGACAGGTATTGGGACAGCAAACGTTCGTCGATGGCGCCGGGGTCGTCTCCGAGTTCGGGATGTTCGCGCAGCAGCCGGCGCATCGCTTGCAGGATGTCCCAGCGGCCGCCGTAGTTGGCTGCGATGGTCAGGTGCAGGGCGCTATTGCCGGCGGTTCTTTGTTCGGCATCGCGGATGAGTTCCCGCAAGCGGTCGTCGAAGGGAGACAGGTCGCCGATCACCCGCAGCCGGACCCCCTGCTCTTGCAGCTTGTCGACTTCTTTTTCCAGCGCCTGCACGAACAGCCGCATGAGCAGCGAGACCTCTTCCTGCGGCCGGCGCCAGTTCTCGGAACTGAACGCAAAAAGGGTCAGGTATTCGACCCCGCGCTGCCCGCAGGCCTCGACGACTCTTCTCACCGCCTGTACGCCCCGCACATGGCCCGCCGTGCGGGGGAGAAATCGCTTGGTCGCCCAGCGGCCGTTGCCGTCCATGATGATGGCCAAGTGGCGCGGGGTGTCCGTGCACAGGGGTACCGAGAGGGTGGAACTGTCGATCATGTATGAGTCCGGAACCTCGTGCTAGACCGTCATGATTTCTGCTTCTTTTTGCGCCACCAGCTTGTCGATCTCGGCAACGTGCTTGTCGGTGAGCTTCTGGACCTCGTCCTGCATGCGGCGCTCGTCGTCTTCGGAGATTTCCTTTTCCTTGACCAGCTTCTTGAGCGTGTCGTTGGCGTCGCGCCGCAGATTGCGGACCGCCACCTTGGCGTCTTCGCCTTCCGTACGCACGACTTTCGTCAGGTCGCGGCGCCGTTCCTCGGTGAGGGCCGGCATGGGAACACGGATGTTGTCGCCCATGGAAATGGGATTCAACCCCAGGTCGGATTCGCGAATTGCCTTTTCGACCGGGCCCGCCATGTTCTTTTCCCATACCTGGACGCTGAGTGTGCGGGCATCGACCAGATTGACATTGGCGACTTGGCTGACCGGCACGGGCGAACCGTAGTATTCGACCATGACGTGATCAAGGATGCCTGCGTGCGCACGACCGGTGCGGATTTTGGACAAGCTGACTTTGAGCGTTTCGATCGACTTGCCCATGCGTTGCTCAGCCGATTTCTTGACTTCTGAAAGACTCATTATTGTTCCTTTATCAAACGTGTACCAGTGTACCTTCGTCTTCGCCCGAAACCGCCCTTTTCAGCGCTCCGGCCTTGTTGATGGAGAACACCTTGATCGGCAGCTTCTGATCGCGGCACAGTGCGAACGCCGTGGCGTCCATGACTTCGAGCCGGCGCACGATGGCCTCGTCGAAGCTGATGCGCGCATAGCGCGTGGCATTCGGATCCTTGTTGGGGTCGGCGCTATAGATGCCGTCGACCTTGGTGGCCTTGAGGACGATCTCGGCTCCGATTTCCGCACCGCGCAGTGCCGCGGCGGTGTCCGTCGTGAAGAAAGGGTTGCCCGTGCCCGCGGCGAAGACCACCACCTTGCCTTCTTCGAGATAGCGCAGGGCCTTGGGACGAATATAGGGTTCGACGACCTGATCGATATTGAGCGCCGATTGAACGCGGGTGTCGATGCCGCGATGCTTGAGGGCGTCCTGCAGGGCCAGCGCATTCATGACGGTGGCCATCATGCCCATGTAGTCGGCGGTTGCGCGATCCATGCCTTGCGCCCCGGGCGCGACGCCGCGGAAGATGTTGCCGCCGCCGATGACGATGGCCAGCTCGACGCCCAGCGTGGCGACTTCGGCGATTTCTTCCGTCATGCGCAAGATCGTGGCGCGGTTGATCCCAAACGCGTCTTCACCCATCAGCGCTTCGCCGGACAGTTTGAGAAGAACACGCTTATACGATCTGGTGGTCATAGGTAGTATCCCAGTAAACAATCCAACGAAAGTGTAAGCCAGAGTCGAGCCGACGCGAAAGCGCCGGCTCGACTTTCGCCTGATGAACGATCAAGCGTTGCCGGCTGCCGCCGCCGCGACTTCGGCAGCGAAGTCTTCGGACTTCTTCTCGATACCTTCGCCGACCACGTAGAGCGAGAAGCGGGTGATCTTCGCGCCCTTCTCCTTGAGCATTTGCTCGACGGTCTGCTTGTCGTTCTTGACGAACGGCTGGGACAACAGCGTGACTTCCTTCAGGAACTTCTGGACGGAACCCTCGACCATCTTGGCGACGATCTCGGCGGGCTTGCCGGATTCGGCGGCCTTTTGTTCCGCAACCGAGCGCTCGGCAGCGATGTCGGCGGCGGGCACGCCACTGGCATCCAGCGCCTTGGGCTTGGTGGCCGCGATATGCATGGCCAGATCCTTGCCGGTTTCTTCCGCGCCGGAGAACTCGACGAGCACGCCGATCTTGCCGCCGTGCACGTAGCTGGCGAGCTGGTCAGCGGTCTCGAAGCGGTCGAAACGGCGGATGGAGATATTTTCGCCGATCTTGCCCACCAGCGCGGCGCGCGTGCTTTCGACCGTGCCTTCGCCCATGGGAAGTTCGTTCAGGGCGGCGACGTCGGCGGGATTCTTTTCGGTGGCCAGCTCAGCGACCTGATTGATGAATGCGATGAAGTCGTCGTTCTTGGCGACGAAGTCGGTTTCGCAGTTGACTTCGATCAGGGTGCCACGCTTGCCGTCGGCGGCAACGTGCAGCCCGATCAGGCCTTCGGCCGTGACGCGAGCGGCGGCCTTGCTGGCCTTGTTGCCCAGTTTCACGCGGAGAATCTCTTCGGCGCGAGCCATGTCCCCGTCGGCCTCGGTCAGTGCTTTCTTGCACTCCATCATGGGGGCGTCGGTTTTCTCACGGAGTTCTTTGACCATGGATGCGGTAATTTGAGCCACTATTTTCTCCAAATCTTTAAAACACGCCCCGGCCGGGCCGGGGCAACTGCGAAACAATCATGCGGCGGGCCGCCATGGGCGGCGCGCCAGGCCGGCAAAAGCCGGCCCATGGCTTATTCGCGGTCTTCTTCGACTTCCACGAACTCTTCGTCGCCTTCGGTGATCTCTTCGACCAGGCCGTTGAGGTTCTGTTCGCGGCCTTCCAGCACAGCGTCGGCCATGCCGCGTGCGTACAGGGCAATGGCTTTGGCCGAGTCATCGTTGCCGGGGATGACGTAATCCACGCCGTCGGGCGAGTGGTTGGTATCAACGACTGCAACAACCGGAATACCCAGGGTACGCGCTTCCGCCACAGCGATCTTGTGATAGCCGACGTCGATCACGAACAGGGCGTCGGGCAGGTTGTTCATGTCCTTGATGCCGCCGATCGCCTTGTTGAGCTTCTCGAGTTCGCGGTCGAACATGAGCGCTTCTTTCTTGCTCATGCGCTCGGTCGCGCCTTCAGCCAGTTGGCTTTCCATTTCTTTCAGTCGCTTGACCGACGTCTTGACCGTCTTGAAGTTGGTCATCATGCCACCCAGCCAGCGGCTGTCGACATAAGGCATGCCGCAGCGCGCAGCTTCCGCAGCCACGAGCTCGCGGGCGGCGCGCTTGGTGCCGACAAAAAGGACGGTGCCGCCACGGGCAGCCAGCTGGCGCACGAACTTGGCCGCTTCCTGATACTTGACGACGGTTTGTTCCAGGTTGACGATATGGATCTTGTTACGCTGACCGAAGATGAACGGCGCCATCTTGGGGTTCCAGTAACGTGTCTGGTGGCCAAAGTGCACACCAGCTTCCAGCATTTCACGCATCAAAGACATAATATTCTCCAAGGGTTAGGTCTTGTACCCAAGCTTGCATCCCGCCAAGGGCCCGAAATTTACGGGCGCTACAATGGTCGAAACACCCTTAAGGCGCAGGGCACGCGATTTTTACAAACGGCAGTGTCATTCCTGAAATTCAGGAAAGCCTATAATTCTACTATTTTTCGCCCGTTAGATTCAAGTTGACATGAGCACACTCGTTACCGATCCCACCGACCTCGATAAAATGCGCGCAGCCTGTCAGGCCGCCGCCGCCGCCCTGGACTACCTCGCGCCCCACGTGCGCCCGGGCATCACCACCGGCGAACTCGATCGGCTGTGCATGGACTACATCACCAACGTGCTCAAGGTCGAATCCGCCACGGTGGGCTACGCCCCTCCGGGATACACCCCCTTCCCCGCCTCCATTTGCACCTCCGTCAACCATGTGATCTGCCATGGCATACCGGGCGACAAGGTCCTGAAGAACGGCGACATCATGAATATCGACGTCACGGTCATCAAGGACGGCTGGTTCGGCGATACGAGCCGCATGTACTACATCGGCGAACCCTCCATCCTGGCGCGCCGGCTGACCGAAACCACCTACGATTGCATGTGGCTGGGCATCGAGCAGGTTCGTCCGGGCGCCACGCTGGGCGACATCGGCCATGCCATCCAGAAGCATGCCGAGAAGAACGGATTCTCGGTCGTTCGCGAATATTGCGGCCACGGCGTAGGACGCAAGTTCCACCAGGACCCCCAAGTCCTGCACTACGGCAAGCCGAATACAGGCGTGCGGCTCGAGCCCGGCATGATCTTCACGATCGAACCCATGATCAACTCCGGCCGCAAGGAAATCCGTACGCTGGCCGACGGCTGGACCGTCGTCACGCGGGACCATAGCTTATCCGCGCAATGGGAGCACAGTATCCTGGTCACCGACAGCGGCTACGAGATCCTGACCGTATCGGAAAACATGCCCGCGCCGCCCGCCTTCGTCAGCAAACCATAGCCCTAAGCCATGTCCGCGCCGCTCGTCATGCCTTTGCGAGAACGGCTCGCCGCGCGGCGGGACGAAGCCATACGGGAATTCCGCGAGCACCGCCGGCCCGAAGCCCTGCTGACGGCCCTGCGGCGCATCACCGACCAGGCGCTGCGCGAGCTCGTTCACCTGCACCCATTGCCCACCGGGTCGACGCTGGCTGCGGTGGGCGGCTACGGACGCGGAGAGCTCTACCCATACTCCGACGTCGATATCCTCATACTCCTGAAGCATTCCCCGACGATTGAAGAGGCGGAACGCATCCAGTCGCTGGTGGCCGCGATGTGGGACCTGGGCATCGAGCCAGGCCACAGCGTGCGCACCATCGAGGATTGCCGCCGCGAAGCGGCGAACGACGTAACCGTCGAAACCGCGTTGCTGGAAGCGCGCTGGCTGGTCGGATCCCGGGATTTGCTGCAGGCACTGCGCAAGGCGATGCGCGAGCAAATGGATCCGCAGGCGTTTTTCCAGGCCAAGCGCGCAGAGATGCAGCAGCGCCATGCCCGGCACCAGGACACGCCCTATGCGCTGGAACCCAACTGCAAGGAGGCTCCGGGCGGGCTTCGCGACCTTCAAGTCCTGCTGTGGATGGCCGATGCCGCCGGGCTGGGCGGCACCTGGAACGAAATTGCCCAGACCGACCTGCTGACGCCCACCGAGTTCCGGGCGCTGCGGCGAGCCGAGAAAGCCTTCAAGCGCCTGCGGATCGAGCTGCATCTGCTCACCGGGCGACGCGAGGACCGGGTGCTGTTCGACCTGCAGCCCGGCTTGGCCGCCATCTATGGCTTCGAGCCGGCCAAGAACCGGCGTCCCAGCGAAATCCTCATGCAGCGCTACTATTGGGCGGCCCGCGTGGTCAACCAGTTGAACACCATACTGCTGCAGAGCATCGAAGAGCTGCTGTTCCCCCTGCCCGAAGACCAGGCCAAGGCGATAGACGATGATTTCTCGGTCTTGCGCGGGCGCCTTGCCACCCAGCGCGAGGACGCATTCGAGCGTAATCCGGCGCTGCTCTTTCGCGCTTTTCTCATCATGCAGGAACGTGCGGACATCGACGGGATCTCGGCGCCCACCCTGCGCGCCATGTGGCATGCAAGGCGGCGCATCGACAGCCAGTTCCGCCAGAATCCGGTCAATCGCCGGCAATTCATACAGATCTTCCAGCAGCCGCGCGGCCTGGTTCGCGCCTTGCGCCGCATGACGATGCTGAACATCTTGCCGCGCTACCTGCCCGTGTTTCGCCGCATCGTCGGCCAGATGCAGCACGACCTGTTCCATGCCTACACGGTCGACCAACACATCCTGATGGTGATACGCAATCTGCGCCGCTTCACCATGCCGGAACACGCCCAGGAATACCCGCTGGCCAGCCAGCTCATGGCCGACTTCGATCGTCATTGGCTGCTGTACATTGCCGCCCTGTTCCACGATATCGCCAAGGGGCGAGGCGGCGACCACTCCGAGCTGGGGGCCATCGATGCGCGGCGGTTCTGCGTTGACCACGGCATTGAGGGCGAGGACGCCGATCTCATCGAATTCCTGGTGCGCCGGCATCTGGTCATGTCCACCGTCGCGCAAAAGAAAGACCTGAGCGATCCCGAGGTCGTCAGCCGGTTCGCGCAATGCGTGGGCACCGAGCGCAAGCTGACGGCGCTATACCTGCTCACCGTGGCCGACATACGCGGCACGAGTCCCAAGGTATGGAACTCCTGGAAGGGAAAGCTGCTCGAGAACCTCTATCAGCAGACGCTGGTATCGCTGGGCGGCGGCCGCAGCGACACGGGCACGGTGCTGGCCATGCGCAAAGAGGCGGCGGCGACCGAAATACGCCTGATGGGCTTGCGGGACGACAGCCGCGACCTTTTCTGGGACGAGCTCGACGTCGCCTATTTTCTGCGCCACGAAGCCAGCGAGATCGCCTGGCATACCCGGCATCTTTACCACAGGGTCAACTCCCCGGACCCGGTCGTCAAGGCGCGGGTGGTGGGGCAGAACGAAGCCCTGCAGATCATGGTCTATACCCAGGATCGCGATGATCTGTTCGTCACCATTTGCCGGTATTTCGACCGCCGCGCCTTCAGCATCCAGGACGCGCGCATACACACCACCCGCCATGGATGGGCCCTGGACAGTTTCATCGTATTGCTGCCGGCACACGAAAAAGACTACCGCTCGCAGGCAACGCTGGTCGAGCACGAACTCGTCGCCGCGCTGAAGCTGCCCGATGCGCCCGAGGCCGACCCGGCGCTTGTTCCGTCGCCCTGGAAAAAAGGATCACGCCGCTCGCGGGTGTTCCCCATCGTGCCTAATGTCGAACTGCAGCCGGACGAGCGCAGCGCATCCTGGAGGCTGTCGCTGACGGCGTCCGACCGGCCGGGACTGCTCTACAGTCTTGCGCGGGTATTCGTCGACCACGGCATCAATCTCAAGATGGCGAAGATTCTTACACTGGGAGACCGGGTCGAGGACATTTTCATCATCGAAGGCGACGCTCTCGGAAATCCCCGGAGCCAGCTACAATTCGAGCGCAACATCCTCGCGACGCTCGACGGCGCGGGCTCCTGATTCTTCCTGACGACGGACGGCATGGAATTCAACGACTTGATCTTCACCTTCGGCCGCAGCTTCCTGTTTGCTTTGGCCACCCTGCTGCCCATTCTCAATCCGCCCGCCGTCGCGCCCATCTTCCTGACCCTCACCGAAGGGGCCAGCACCAATGCGCGCACGCAATTATCCAAGCGCGTCGCCATCAATATTTTCATCATGCTCGCCATCGCCATGTTCGGCGGCAATGTGGTCCTGGGATTCTTCGGCATATCGCTGCCGGTGGTCCGCGTGGGCGGCGGCCTTCTGGTCATCGCCACCGCCTGGCGGCTGGTCGGCGCTTCCGATTACGATGCCAAGCACGCCCAGGACATGGCGGAAGCCTATTCCTTCGACCAGATCCGCTCGAAGGCTTTCTATCCCCTGACGTTCCCCATGATCTGCGGGCCCGGCGCGCTGTCGGCGGCGATCACCATCGGGGCCACCCTGCACGACGAACGCAGTCTGGTCGCCGCCTTCAAGTTCGCCGGCTCCCTGCCGGCAATCGCGGCCGCAGCCCTCGTGGTGTATCTGTGCCTGCGCTTCGCCGCCCAGTTTCTGCACAAGCTGGGGCCCAACGGCACGGCGGTGCTGATGCGCCTGTCCGCCTTCATCCTGCTGTGCCTGGGCGTGCAGATCGTCTGGGACGGCCTCCATGAACTGATCATGGGCATCATTCACGACAGTGCCTCCATCCGGCGCGCTTGATACATCGAAGGACAACATGACGACCAACAGAATCCTACATGCCATTGCCCTGCTGTGCGTCGCGGCGCTGGCCATCGCGCTCGTTTCGCAGCACGTGTTCGACATGCAACCCTGCGCCTGGTGCGTTCTGCAGCGCTTGATCTTCTTGGTCATCGCCGTGGTGTGCTGGCTGGGCGTCCTGGCCGGACGCGCCATTCCCGGCCTGCGCCGGCTTGCCGCCTGGCTGGCGGCGCTCCTGGGTATCGGCGGCGTGGTCGCCGCCTGGTATCAATACACCGTCGCGGCGCAGATGTTTTCCTGCGACATGACCTTCGCCGACCGTTTCATGGTTTCATCCGGACTGGACGCCGGCGTGCCTTGGCTCTTCGGCATTTTTGCCTCCTGCATGGATGCGCGGGTGGATCTGCTGGGCGTGGAGTATGCCTTGTGGAGCATGGGCCTGTTTGCGGCGGTCATCGTCCTGGGCGTGATGGCCGGGGCCAGGCCCCAGGGTCGTTGAAATAGGGGTCGGACCCCGGATGGGGTCCGACCCCGTGTAATGTCGCAGAAGGGTCAGACCCATGCGGGGTCCGACCCTAGCGCACTGGGGCCAGACCCATGGGTCTGACCCCAAAAAAACCAAAGCCTTAGGGGTCAGACCCGTGGGTCTGACCCCCCAAAAAGCCCAATTATTCCGGCGCGGTGCTGGTGGACATCTCGCCGGCGGCCGGCCTCAGGCCGCGGGTGCGGCTCAGGCGCTCCAGGTATTCGGCGTCGATATCGCCCGTCACGTATTGGCCGTTGAAGCAGGACGATTCGAACTGCTTCATGGCGGGATTCCTGTCCCGGATGGACTGCTCCAGATCGGCCAGTTCCTGATACACCAGGCCGTCCGCCCCGATTTCCCGGCTCACCTCGTCGGTGTCGCGGCCATAGGCGATCAGTTCCGCCTGCGTCGGCATGTCAATGCCATAGACGTTGGGAAAGCGGACCGCGGGCGCGGCCGATGCGAAATAGACCTTGTTGGCGCCGGCAGCCCGCGCCATGTCCACGATTTCGCGGCTGGTCGTGCCCCGGACGATGGAGTCATCGACCAGCAGGACGTTCTTGCCGCGGAATTCCATGTCGATGGCGCTGAGCTTCTGACGGACTGATTTCTTGCGCACTGCCTGGCCCGGCATGATGAAGGTCCGGCCGACGTAGCGGTTCTTGATGAAGCCTTCGCGGTAGCCGAGATTGAGCTTGGCCGCCAGTTGCATGGCCGAAGGGCGGGATGAGTCCGGAATGGGCATGACGACGTCGATGTCGCCCAGCCGCAAGGATTTGGCCACGTTGTCGGCCAGGTATTCACCCATGTTCAGGCGTGCGTCATAGATGGAAACGCCGTCCATCAGCGAATCGGGCCGGGCGAAGTACACGTATTCGAATACACAGGGCGTCAACACCGGATTCGTTGCGCACTGCCTGCTGCTGAGTTTGCCTTCCAGGTCGATGAAGACCGCTTCGCCCGGCTCGATGTCCCGAACGAGCGAGAACCCGCAGCCGGTCAGTGCCACGGATTCCGAGGCCGCCATCCATTCAGTGCCCTGCTCCGTCTCGACGGAGCCCAGGCACAACGGCCTGATGCCGTAGGGGTCGCGAAACGCCACCATGCCGTAGTTCGCGATCTGGGCGATGACGGCGTACGCGCCTTTCGCTCGGCGATGCACCGCGGATACCGCCTTGAAAATGGCGTCCTCATCCAATGAGCCACCGCTGGAGGCCTGCTGCAGCTCGTGGGCAAACACATTCAGCAGCACCTCCGAGTCGGAGTTGGTGTTGATGTGGCGCCGGTCGACGCGGAACAGCGCCTCGCGCAGTTCGCGCCAATTGGTCAGATTGCCATTATGGACGAAGGTGATGCCGAAGGGCGCATTCACGTAAAAAGGCTGTGCCTCGTCGACGCTGTCGCTGGAGCCCGCGGTGGGGTATCGAACCTGGCCCAGGCCGCTGTTGCCCGGCAGGGAGCGCATGTTCCGCGTACGGAAGACGTCGCGCACCAGGCCATGGGCCTTGTGCATGTTGAAAAACTGGTCATGCGAGGTTGAAATGCCGGCGGCATCCTGCCCGCGATGCTGCAACAGGAGCAAGCTGTCGTAAATCAACTGGTTCACGGGGCCGCGGCCTGCTACCCCCACTATTCCACACATTTTCTATATTCCTGTGAATATCAATACGGTAACCACGATGCAAGCGAGGGCGGCAGCAGCAGCTTGATCTGCTGCACGCCCTGGATGGCGCTGCGGGAAAGACGGGCGTCCTGCCACCAGGGTTCTTTCGGCAAGTCGGTATAGCCGGCCATCACCACCAGCAACAACACGAAGACGACGCCCCGCAGCAGGCCGAACAAGGCGCCGAGGCCGTGGTCCGCCGGCGTCAGGCCGGTCTTGTGGATCAGCGTGGCCAGGGTGACGTTGACGAGCCCCACCAGCAGCAGCACAACGATGAAGACCAGCCCGTAAGCGGCGGCGGTGCGCAACAATTCATTGTCGATCCAGGCGGCCAGCCAGATCGACATCAGCGGCCCCCACCAGACGGCGGCCAGAAAGGCGACGATATAGGCGACGAGCGAAAGCACTTCCTTGACCAGGCCGCGTAGCAGCCCCAAAAAGGCCGAAAAGGCCAGGATGGCAAGGACGAGGTAGTCGAAGCTGGTCACTTAGTGGAAATGAAGCCGTTGTCGTAACCCAGCGCCCTCAGCCGCGCCTGCGCGGCCTGGGCTGCATCGCGCGTCGGGAAGGGGCCGACGCGCAAGCGGTAGGTAGGCTTGCCGCCAGAGCTTGCGTTTTCCACATAAGCGTTGGTCACGCCGGCCGAAACCAGGCGGTCGCGACGTACTTGCGCGTCCTTGTCGTTGGTATAGGCGGCGATCTGGAGAATGAAGCTTCCCGCGCTGGACGCGGCGGGCGCCGGCTTTGAAGGCGTGCGGCCTTCGAGCAGCGCAATGGCCACCGAGCCGTCGTCCGTACGCTCGGCCGTTGGCTTGGTTTCCCTGGGCTTGGGCTCTTCTTTTTTGGCTGGCTTGGGTTCGGCTGCGGGCTCGGGCTTGCTGGCCTGGGGCGGCTCCGACGGAGCTTCGGTCACGGCCGGCGCAGGCGGCTCTACCGTGGCCGTCCCGGTATCGGCGGGTGCTTCAGCAGTGCCTTCGGCCGGCTGCGCGGGCTCGGGAGTTTGACTGATGGTGCCCGAAGCCCCCGGGCTGACCGGGGACGGTGCCATGGCGAGGCCGCCCTCGCCCGGCGCGACGATGGCCGGCACGACCAGTGGACCCGCCGCCTGATCGACGGGTTCGGTGGAGTCGAACAGCATGGGTACGATGATGACGGCCGCCAGTACCAGCACCAGTGCGCCGATGAGGCGGCGACGCGCCCGGCCGCGGAGTTCGTTGACCTGAGCTTCACTGGAAAGAGACGAACGCCGTCCCGACGCTGGAGCGGACTCGTTACGAGAAAACAATCCCATGGAGCAAAAAACCTATCTGGTAAACAAGCGGCCAGCCGGCGAGCTTGAACTACGTGACCTGCCGTCCCAATTCCTTCAACACGGGTCCGACAGTCGAAAAAGATCCGAACACGAGAATTCTATCATTCTCGGATGCCTGTTTCCGTGCCTCCGTAAACGCTTGTACCGGATTATCAAAACTGGAAACGGTTACGGCCTCGGCGTTCAGAACGGGGCGTGCGGCCGGCTTGACACCCGGCCGCCCGGCGGGCGCGTCGTGGGACGGCTCGGGAATGCGCTTGAGCTCGACGCTGGCCTGCTCGAGCGTTTCCTTGCCCGTCACGCTTTGGACCGCTTTGCGCACCAAGGCTGCAAGATTTTCGCCGGACGTGCCCCGCGGACCTTCCAGGCCGGCGCAGTACCAGCGGTCCACCCGGTTGGCCAGTTTGGCGACGACGCTGATCATGTCCTTGTCGTTGAGCATGCCCACCACCGCATGCGTATGCGGAAAATATCCCATGTTGTCCAGGTTTTGCCCAAGCGCGGCGGCCGCGTGCGGATTGTGGGCCACGTCCAGCACGATGGTCGGCGTGCCCGGCAGTATCTGCAACCGCCCCGGCAAGGCGACCTGCGCCAGGCCGATGCGCACCGCCTGCTGCGGCACCACCAGCTGCGGCCGCAGCGCCTCGAGGGCGGCCAGGGCGGCGGAAGCGTTGAGCAACTGGTTCGCGCCACGCAGCGCCGGATACGCCAGCCCGCTGCGCCTCTGGCCGCGCCCGCCGTAGGCCCACTGCTGGCGATCACCGGAGTAATTGAAATCCTTGCCGAATAGCCAGAGGTCTGCGCCGATGTCCTTGGCATGCTCGAGTATGGTGTCGGGCGGCATGGGGTCGGCGCAGATGGCGGGCTTGCCCGGCCGGAAGATATGGGCTTTCTCCCAACCGATTTTCTCGCGCGTATCGCCCAGATAGGCCGTGTGGTCGATGTCAACGCTGGTGATGACCGCGCAGTCGGTATCCACGAGATTGACCGCATCCAGCCGGCCGCCCAGCCCGACTTCCAGCACCGCTACGTCGACGCGTTGCTCTTCGAAGAGCATCAGCGCCGCGAGCGTGGTGTATTCGAAATAGCTCAGGGTGGTGTCGCCCCGGGCGTGCTCGATGACCCGGAACTGGCGGATGATCTGGCCATCGTCGGCCATGTCGCCGTTCAGGCGTATGCGCTCATTGAAATCGATCAGGTGCGGCGATGTGTACATGCCCACTTTGTAGCCGGCCGCCAGCAGTATGGCCTCGAGCATGGCGCAGGTGGACCCCTTGCCGTTGGTGCCGCCCACCGTGATCTTGACGAACGGCAGCTTGAGCCCAAGCTTGTCGGCCACCCCCTTTATTCTTTCGAGCCCCAGATCGATGGCGCTGCGGTGCAAGGTTTCAAGATAGCCGAGCCATTCCTGCAAACCGGAAGACTCGTTGGGAACAAGACTGGACATGATGGATGCTTCTGTAAAAAAACGGGCGGCAGGTGCCGATATTAGCACCTGCCGCTGATGCAACGGCGTTTGCCCGCGCCCGGGTAACGGACTTTATTTGCGCCGGGCCGGCGGTAGATCGGTACAACTGCCCTCCGCGACCTCGGCCGCCATGCCGACGGACTCGCCCAGCGTGGGATGCGGGTGTATGGTCTTGCCGATATCCACCGCGTCGGCGCCCATCTCGATGGCCAGGGCGACCTCGCTGATCAGGTCGCCGGCATGCGTGCCGACGATGCCGCCGCCCAGCACGCGATGGGTTTCCGCGTCGAACAGCAGCTTGGTAAACCCTTCGTCGCGCCCGTTGGCGATGGCGCGCCCCGAAGCCGCCCAGGGGAACAGGCCCTTGGTGACTGCGATGCCCTCTTTCCTGGCTTCGTCTTCGGTCAGGCCGACCCAGGCCACTTCGGGATTCGTATACGACACCGATGGGATGACGCGCGCGTCGAAGAAGCTCTTCTGCCCCGCAATGACCTCGGCCGCCACATGGCCTTCGTGCACCGCTTTGTGCGCCAGCATGGGCTGGCCGACGATATCGCCGATGGCGTAGATATGAGGCACGTTCGTGCGCATCTGCTTGTCGACCTCGATGAAACCGCGGTCGGTCACGGCGATGCCCGCTTGCTCCGCGGCGATCTTCCTGCCGTTGGGAGAGCGGCCCACCGCCTGCAGCACCAGGTCGTAGCGCTGCGCCTCTTTGGGAGCATTCTTGCCTTCGAAAGTAACCCAGATGCCGTCGTCGCGGGCCTCGGCAGCCACTGTGCGCGTTTCCAGCATGACGTTGTCGAAGCGCGATGCGTTCATTTTTTCCCAGACCTTGACCATGTCGCGGTCCGCGCCCTGCATCAAGCCGTCCTGCATTTCGACGACGTCCAGCCGCGCACCCAGGGCGGAATATACCGTGCCCATTTCGAGGCCGATGATGCCGCCGCCGATGATGAGCATCTTCTTGGGAATGGATGCGAGCCTCAGTGCGCCGGTGGAGTCCACGATACGGGGATCTTCGGGCAGGAACGGAAGCTTCACCGACTGGCTGCCCGCCGCGATGATGGCGGACTTGAACTTCACGGTCGTCGTCTTGCCGTCCGCGGTGACCGACAAGTGATGCGGGTCCGCAAAAGCGCCGACGCCGGTCAGCACCTTGACCTTGCGTGCCTTGGCCATGCCGGCCAGGCCGCCTGTCAGCTTGGACACCACACCGTCTTTGTAGGCGCGCACGCCGTCCAGATCGATCTTGGGCTCACCGAAGCTGATGCCGTGCGACGACAATGAGCGGGCTTCTTCAAGCACCGCCACGGTGTGCAGCAGCGCCTTGGAAGGTATGCAGCCCACGTTCAGGCACACGCCGCCCAGTGTGTCGTAGCGCTCGACGAGCGCCACGGACAGCCCCAAGTCCGCCGCACGGAAGGCGGCCGAATAGCCGCCCGGCCCCGCGCCCAGCACCAGGACGTCGAACTCCGCGTCCGATTCGCCCGTATAACTGGCGGCGGCGGGCACGGCCGCCTGCGCGGGCCGTTCCTCGGCAACCGCGGCTTGCGGCTTGACGGCTCCAGGCGATTCCGCAGGCGCGGCGGCTTCCTTGCCTGCACCCTCCGACGCTTCGATCCGTACAATGGCCGTGCCTTCCGCGATCTTGTCGCCCACCTTGACCAGGACTTCCTGGACGACCCCGGCGCTGGCTGCGGGGATCTCCATGGACGCCTTGTCGGACTCGACCGTAATGAGGCTTTGCTCGGCCTGGATGGTGTCCCCTTTCGCCACCAGCACCTCGATGACTTCCACTTCCGTGAAGTCGCCGATATCGGGCACTTTCAGTTCAGTTGTGCTCATATGCGCTCCTAGAGGGCGATGCGACGGAAGTCGGCAAGCAAGGCGCCCAGATAGGCGTTGAATCGCGCGGCGGCAGCGCCGTCGATGACGCGGTGGTCATAGGACAGCGAAAGCGGCAGCATGAGGCGCGGGATGAACTCCTTGCCGTTCCAGACCGGCGCCTGCGTGGACCGCGACACGCCCAGGATGGCGACTTCGGGGGCATTGATGATGGGGGTGAAATCGGTGCCGCCGATGCCGCCCAGCGACGAGATGGAGAAGCATCCGCCCTGCATCTGGCCGGGAGACAGCTTGCCGTCGCGTGCGAGCTTGGCGAGTTCGGCGGTTTCCTTGGCGAGTTCGAAGATGCCTTTCTTGTCGGCATCGCGTATGACGGGCACGACCAGGCCGTTGGGCGTATCGGCTGCGAAACCGATGTGGAAATAGTGCTTGTAGACGAGGTTGTCGCCATCGAGCGATGCGTTGAACTCGGGGAACTTCTTCAGCGCAGCCACGACCGCCTTGATCAGGAAAGCCAGCATCGTGACCTTGACACCGGATTTTTCGTTCTCTTTGTTGAGCGTCTGGCGCAGCTCTTCGAGCTCGGTGATGTCGGCTTGATCGTTGTTGGTGACATGGGGAATCATCACCCAGTTGCGATGCAGATTCGCGCCGGAAATCTTCTTGATGCGCGACAGCGGCTTGGCTTCGATGTCGCCGAACTTGGCGAAGTCGACCTTGGGCCAGCCCAGGACGTTCAGCCCGCCGCCCGCCGTGGGCGCCGTGGCGGCCGCCCCTGCACCGGCGCCGCCCGCCAGCGCTTGCTTCACGTACTGGCGCACGTCGTCCTGCGTGATGCGATTCTTGGTGCCGGTGCCGCGCACCGATGCCAGGTTCACGCCAAGCTCGCGGGCGAACTTGCGCACCGAAGGCGAGGCATGGGGCAGATTGCGCAAGGGCACATCGGCCTCGGCAAAGGCTTCGGTGGGGGAATGGCGCTCGGGCGGCGTCGAAGCCAGGGAAGCGCCATTGGACGGCTCGGCCTGGGATGGCGCCGCAGCCGCGGCGGGTTCGTCGGTCCGCGCGGGCGCGGCAGCGGGTTTCGCCTGGGCGGGTTCGGCCTTGGCCGCCGCCCCGGTCGCGCGCAGCTCGATGATGTCGGAGCCTTGATTCACCTTGTCACCCAGCTTGACCTTGATCGCCGTGACGACGCCGGCATGAGACGAGGGAACCTCCATGGAGGCCTTGTCGGATTCCACGGTGATCAGGCTTTGTTCGGCCGCGACGGTATCGCCGACCGCAACCATGATCTCGATGACTTCCACGTCGGTGGCATCACCGATGTCGGGCACGGCCACCGTTACCGATTGGCCGCCCGACTGGGCCTGCCCCTTGGGCTCGGCCGGTTCTTCGGATTGGCCGGCCGCTGCGGGCGCCGCATCGGCAGCCGCGGCGGGCGGCTCGGCCGCTGCCTGCTTGGCCTGAGGCTGGGCCGCGTCGCCGCCCTCTTTGGCGCCTGCGGATTCAAGCTGGACGATGACCGAACCTTGCTTGACCTTGTCGCCGACCTTGACCGAGACTGATTTGACCACACCCGCCTGCGAAGAAGGGATCTCCATGGAAGCCTTGTCGGACTCCACCGTGATCAGGCTTTGTTCGGCCGCGACCGTATCGCCCGGGGCCACCAGGATCTCGATGACCTCGACCTCGCTGAAGTCGCCAATATCCGGAACTTTTACTTCGATCGTATTGCTCATATCAGCGCCCCTCCTTACGCGTGATGCGGGTTGGCTTTATTTACGTTGATGCCGTATTTCTTGATGGCTTCCGACAGCTTGGACACCGGCAGCTTGCCTTCGTCGGCCAGGCCGCGCAGCGCCGACAGCACCACGAAATGGCGGTCGACCTCGAAGTGCTCGCGCAGCTTGTAGCGGAAATCGGAACGGCCGAAGCCGTCCGTGCCCAGGACGTAGAACCCGCGGCCCTTCGGAACGAACGGGCGGATCTGGTCGCCGAAGGCCTTGACGTAATCGGTCGACACGATGATGGGGCCGCCGGCGTCCTGCAGCTGCTTGGTCACGTAGGGAACCATGGGCGTCTTGGATTCCGGGTTCAGCAAATTGTGGCGATCGCAATCCAGGCCTTCGCGGCGCAGTTCGGTGAAGCTGGTGACGCTCCAGACGTCCGAGGCGATGCCCCAATCCTGCTGCAGCAGGTCCTGGGCCGCAAGCACTTCGCGCAATATCGTGCCGGAGCCCATCAGCTGCACGCGGGGCTGCTTGTCGTCTCCTGCCGTCTTGAACTTGTACATGCCGCGTATGATGCCCTCTTCGTCGCCGGGCTTCAGGCCGGGCTGGGCATAGTTCTCGTTCATGACCGTGAGGTAATAGAAGACGTCTTCCTGGTTCTCGACCATGCGGCGCAGGCCATCTTGCATGATGACCGCCAGTTCATGGGCGAAGGTCGGGTCGTAGGACACGCAATTCGGAATCATGGACGACAGGATATGGCTGTGCCCGTCTTCGTGCTGCAGTCCTTCGCCGTTGAGCGTCGTGCGCCCGGCGGTGCCGCCCAGCAGGAAGCCACGGGCCTGCATGTCGCCCGCGGCCCAGGCCAGGTCGCCCACGCGCTGGAAACCGAACATCGAGTAATAGATGAAGAACGGAATCATGATGCGGTTGTTCGTGGAATACGACGTGGACGCCGCGATCCAGGAGCTGAAGGCGCCCGCTTCGTTGATGCCTTCCTGCAGCAACTGGCCGTTCTCGGTCTCCCGGTAGTACATCACCTGGTCCTTGTCGACCGGCACGTATTTCTGCCCTTCGGGCGAATAGATGCCGATCTGGCGGAACAGGCCTTCCATGCCGAAGGTGCGGGACTCGTCGGACAGGATGGGCACGACGCGCGGACCCAATTGCTTGTCGCGCAGCAGCTGGTTCAGGAAGCGGACGAAAGCCTGCGTGGTGGAGATTTCACGGCCTTCGGCGGTGGGGTCGAGAATCGCCTTGAAGGCGTCGAGCGCCGGGACCTTGAGGTGCTCGTCCGCCTTGCGGCGGCGTGCCGGCAGGTAGCCGCCCAGCGCCTTGCGGCGTTCGTGCAGGTAGACCATTTCGGGAGAGTCGTCCGCGGGCCTGAAGTAAGGCAGCTCTTCGAGCTTGTCGTCGGGAACCGGGATATTGAAGCGGTCGCGGAATTCGCGCACGGAGGCCATGTCCAGCTTCTTTTGCTGGTGGGTGGGGTTCTTGGCCTGGCCGACCTGCCCCATGCCATAGCCCTTGATGGTCTTGGCCAGGATGACGGTGGGCTGTCCGGCGTGCTCGGACGCCGCCTTGAAGGCCGCGTAGACCTTGTAGGGATCATGGCCGCCACGGTTCAGGCGCCAGACGTCTTCGTCGCTCATGCGGCTGACCATTTCCAGCAGCTTGGGATGCTTGCCGAAGAAGTTCTCGCGCACGAATTTTCCATCGTGCGCTTTGTATGCCTGGTATTCGCCGTCGACGGATTCTTCCATGACACGGCGCAAGATGCCTTCCTTGTCGCGCGCCAGGAGCGGGTCCCAATAGCCGCCCCAGATCAGCTTGATGACGTTCCAGCCACTGCCGCGGAAATCGCCTTCGAGTTCCTGGATGATCTTGCCATTGCCGCGCACCGGGCCGTCCAGCCGCTGCAGGTTGCAGTTGATGACGAAGATGAGGTTGTCGAGCTTTTCGCGGGAAGCCAGGCTGATGGCGCCCAGGGATTCGGGCTCGTCCATTTCGCCGTCGCCGCAGAATACCCAGACCTTGCGCTTGCTGGTGTCGGCGATGCCGCGCGCATGCAGGTACTTGAGAAAGCGCGCCTGGTAGATGGCCATGAGCGGCCCCAGCCCCATGGAAACGGTGGGAAACTGCCAGAATTCCGGCATGAGCTTGGGGTGCGGATAGGAAGACAGGCCCTTGCCGTCGACTTCCTGCCGGAAATTGTCCAATTGCTCGGCCGTGAGGCGGCCTTCAAGATAGGCCCGGCCATAGATGCCCGGCGACGAGTGGCCCTGGAAGTAGACCAGGTCGCCACCGTGGTCTTCGGCTTCAGCATGCCAGAAATGATTCTGGCCGCAGCCTATCATGGTGGCGAGCGACGCGAACGATGCGATGTGGCCGCCCAGGTCGCCGCCATCGTGGGGGTGGTGGCTGTTGGCCTTGACGACCATCGCCATGGCGTTCCAGCGCACGTACGAGCGGATGCGCTCTTCGAGTACGATATTGCCGGGATGCGGCGGCTCCAGGCCGGGCGGAATGGTGTTGACGTAAGCCGTATTGGGCGAGAACGGAATATAGGCGCCCGAGCGGCGGGCCAGGTCGATAAGGCGCTCGAGCAGGAAGTGCGCGCGTTCCGGCCCCTCGCGATCGAGCACGGCTTCTAGCGCGTCTAGCCATTCCTGTGTTTCAAGGGCATCGTCGTCGGTGACATGAGCCGTGTTGCTGACTTGATCAAGAGAGGACATTCGCTGTCTCCTGGTTAGAGGTGGAATCCGGACACACCGCCGCGAGCGCCGCCCGTGGCAGTCGTTATGCTTGGCGCCAGATCATGGCGCGGCCGCCCGTTTATAAGGGACGTGTCATATCAAACCAGCCCATTCTAGGAAAGACTGGGCATATGTTCAAGCAAAATTTCATTTTATGATATGAGTTTTTATAATGTGAAAAATACTAGGCGGCGTTAACGACTAAAATGCTCTTCGCATCATGATGCAACTTTGAGACCCATGGCGAGCCATTCAAAAAAACCCCTGATTCCCACGACGTTCTACGACCAGGCGAATCATCCGCGTCGCGGCTTCTATTGGCTGACGCCCGTCATCGTGCTCATTCTTTATATTTGCGTGATGGGCGTGTTCATCTGGCTGCAGCAGCTGCACAACGACAGCGTCATGTTCGTGACCATCGATCAGGAAACCCGGCAGCAGCGGCTGATGATGGTCATCGTCGCCCTGTCCTGCGTGATCGTCCTGAGCCTGCTGGCACTGTGGCGCTATACGCGTTTCCGCACCCGCGCCGAAGCCGCGCTCATTGCCGAAACCGGTTTCCGCCGCGCCATGGAAAACTCCATGTCCACCGGCATGCGCGTCTTCGACATGCATGGCCGCATTGCGTATGTGAATCCCGCCTTCTGTCGGATGATAGGCTGGAACGAGGCCGATCTGATCGGCCGCACCACGCCCTTTCCCTATTGGCTGCCCGGCCGCCACGCCCAGCATCAGGAAACCCTGGACCTGCTGCTTTCCGGCCGGACCCCCAGCAGCGGCCTGGAAGTCGAAGCGCAGCGCCGCGACGGGTCCCGCTTCACGGCCCGCATGTACGTGTCGCCGCTGCGGGATCCCAACGGCGAACAGATCGGCTGGATGACCTCCATGACCGACATCACCGAACCCAAGCGCATCCGCGAAGCGCTGACTGCCGCGCACGAGCGCTTCATGACGGTGCTCGAAGGCCTGGACGACGCGATTTCGGTCGTGGCCGACACCACCGAAGGCCTGGAACTGCTTTTTGCCAATCGCACCTATCGCCGCTTCTTCGGCGCCCAGTCCAATGGCCACGGTGAACTGATGGGTGGACGGCTCGGGCGATTCACCGATGAAACGGTCGAAATCTTCTCGGAATCCGCTCAGCGCTGGTTCGAAGTCCATCACCGCACGCTGGCCTGGACCGACGGGCGCCGCGTGCGCCTGCAAGTCGCGCGCGACATCACCGAACGCCGCACGCACGAAGAAGCATCGCGCGTCCAGCAGGAAAAAATCCAGCTTACCAGCCGCCTGACGACCATGGGCGAAATGGCTTCGTCGTTGGCTCATGAACTCAACCAGCCGCTTACTGCCATCACCAACTACAGCATGGGCGCGGTCGCCATGCTCAAGGCCGGCAATCCGAATCCCGAGCGGCTGCTCGAAGCCCTGGAGAAGTCCGCGATGCAGGCCGAACGCGCCGGCAAGATCATCAGCCGGATCCGCGAATTCGTGAAACGCAGCGAGCCGCGCCGCCAGCCCGTACCGATCACGCGCATCGTCGACAATGCCGTAGGGTTCGCCGAGATCGATGCCCACAAGCGCCAGGTCGACATCGCACTGGATGTCCCCGACACCATTCCCGACGTCCTTGCCGATCCCATACTCATCGAACAGGTACTGCTGAACCTTCTGAAAAACGGCATAGAAGCCATGGAGAAAAGCGAGAACCGCACGCTGACGCTGGTCATCTCCGATCAGTCGCCGCTGATCGAGATCGCAGTGATCGACCGCGGCCATGGCCTGCGCGATCCCGAACGCTTGTTTGAACCCTTTTACAGCACCAAATCCGAAGGCCTGGGCATGGGGCTGAATATTTGCCGTACTATTATCGAGTCTCATCATGGTCGGCTCTGGGCCGATCCCAACCCGGAAGGGGGCACGATTTTCCGTTTCACTTTGCCGCGCGCTACGCCACAAGCGCCTAGCTCGACAGAAGACAATCAGGAGTTGCATGCATGACCACACCCCAAGCACCGCAAACAATATTCATCGTCGATGATGACGAAGCCGTACGTGATTCATTGCGCTGGCTGCTCGAAGCCAACGGCTACCGTGTCCGCAGCTTCAGTGGTGCAGAAGAATTCCTAAATGCCTACGAGCCCGACCAGGTAGGCGTGCTCATCGCCGACGTCCGCATGCCCGGCATGAGCGGCCTCGAACTCCAGGAAGCCCTGATCGCGCGCAAAGCGCCCTTGCCCATTGTCTTCATCACCGGCCACGGCGACGTCCCCATGGCCGTTTCCACCATGAAGAAAGGCGCAATCGATTTCCTTGAAAAACCGTTCAACGAAACGGACTTGCGCAACATCGTCGCGCGCATGCTCGAGCAGGCCAGCGAACGCGTCAGCCAGGCCCAGGCCCAGAAGAATCACGAAGCCATCCTCAGCCGCCTTACCGCGCGCGAACAGCAAGTGCTCGAGCGCATCGTCGCCGGCCGGCTGAACAAGCAGATCGCCGGCGATCTCAACATCAGCATCAAGACCGTTGAAGCGCATCGCGCCAATATCATGGAAAAACTCGAAGTCACCACCGTGGCCGATCTCATGAAGATCGCGCTCTCCAAAGCAGAAGGTACAGCATGACCGCACGCCTCATCGACGGCAAGGCGCTGTCCGACAAGATCAAGGCCGAAGTCGGCCAACGCGTTCAGGTCTTGAAGCAACGCGGCGTCACCCCCGGCCTGGCCGTGGTGCTGGTGGGCGACGACCCCGCCTCCCATGTATACGTGCGCAACAAGGCCGCGGCCTGCGAGAAGGCCGGGCTGTATTCCCAAGTGATACGCCTGCCCGCCGACATTCCGGAAGAACAACTGCTGGACGTCGTACGCGGCCTCAACGACGATCCGGACGTCCACGGCATACTCGTGCAGCTCCCCCTGCCCGTCCACATGAATGCCGGCAAAGTCATCGAAACGATCGCGGCGGAAAAAGACGTGGACGGCTTCCATGTCAGCAACGCCGGCCTGCTCATGACGGGGCAACCGCTCTTTCGCCCTTGCACGCCCTACGGCGTCATGAAGATGCTGGAATCCGAGAACGTTTCCCTGTGGGGCGCCGAAGCCGTCGTGGTCGGCGCCAGCAACATCGTCGGCAAACCCATGGCCATGCTGATGCTTGCGGCCGGCGCAACCGTCACGCTGTGCAATTCCAAGACGCGCGACCTGGGCGCCCAGACCCGCCGCGCCGATGTGCTGGTGGTCGCCACCGGCAAGCCCGGCATGGTCACCGGCGACATGATCAAGCCGGGCGCCACTGTTATCGATGTGGGCATCAATCGCAACGAATCCGGCAAGCTGGTCGGCGACGTCGAGTTCGAGTCCGCCAGCAAGGTCGCCGGCGCGATTACCCCCGTGCCCGGCGGCGTCGGGCCCATGACCATCGCCATGCTGCTCGTCAACACCCTGGAAGCCGCAGAGCGCAGCACAGCCGGGGGTCAGACCCCATACGGGGTCTGACCCCGTATCGGGTTTGACCCTATCTCTGCCGACCCAGCGGTCAGACCCCGTATGGGGTCTGACCCCGCCTCCGACCTTAACAGCCCTAGATTCACATGACACAAAATCCCCTTCTGGCGCCGATCGAGGCGTTGATCGACTATTCGTCCATCTCCCCTGCGCACATCGAGCCGGCGGTCAGAACCCTCATCGAGGAAGCCCGCTCTGCGGTGGAACAGGCCGCCGATCCAGCCCTTCCCGCCACTTGGGTCGACATCGTCGAGCCGCTGGATGACGCGGGCGAGAAGCTATGGCGCAGCTGGTCGGTTGCGGGCCACTTGAATGCGGTGGTCAACACGCCGGAACTGCGGGCCGCCTATAACCAGTGCCTGCCGCTCATCACCGAGTTCTCCACCTGGTCGGGCCTGCACACGGGCCTGTATGCGCAATACAAGCGCCTGCGCGCCTCGGACGCCTTCAAAGACCTGGCACCGGCGCGCCGGCGCATCATCGATCTCGCCCTCCGCGACTTCCGGCTCAGCGGCGTCGAGCTCGCAGGCGCCGATCGCGAGCGCTACGCCGCAATCTCGGACCAGCAGGCGCAGGCGTCCCAGAAGTTCTCCGAAAACGTCCTGGACTCGGTGGACGGATGGTCTCTGTACGTCGATGATGCCTCCAGGCTGGATGGCCTGCCCCCCGACGTCGTCGACGCGGCCAAGGCAGCCGCGCGGGAAGACGGGAAGGAGGGCTGGAAGCTGGTGCTCAAGATGCCTTGCTACCTGCCCGTGATGCAGTACGCGACGGACCGCAGCTTGCGGCAGGAGATGTACCGCGCTTACGCGACCATAGCCTCCGAGCACGGCGACGCCAGGCTGGACAACTCGCCGCTCATCGAACAGCTCCTGGCCTTGCGCGCCGAGGAAGCGGCGCTGCTGGGCTATGCCAGCTACGCAGAGCTGCGGCTCGAAACGCGCATGGCCGACGATGCGGGCCAGGTACTGGATTTCCTGCGTCAATTGGCCCGGAAGGCCAAGCCTTACGCCTTGCGCGATCTGCAAGAGCTGCACGAATTCGCCCGCGACCGGTTGGCGCTGGACGAGCTTCAGCCCTGGGATGTCGCATTCGTATCAGAGCGTCTGCGCGAAGAGCGCTACGACTATTCCGAAGATGAAGTCAAACAGTACTTCACCGAGCCGCAAGTGCTGCAAGGTTTATTCCAGGTGGTGGAAAAGCTGTTCGGCATCCGCCTGCGCGCCAGCGACGCGCCGACCTGGCATCCGGACGCCAAGGCGTACGAGGTGCTGTCCGAGGCAGGCGAGATCCTGGGCATCCTGTATCTGGACCTGTATGCCCGGCAAGGCAAGCAAGGCGGCGCATGGGTGGACGGCGAACGCAACCGGCGCGCGCGGCATGGCGCCATTCGTACGCCGGTGGTCTATCTGACCTGCAATTTCTCGAAGGGCCAGAACGGCAGGCCCGCGCTGCTGACCCACGACGACGTCATCACCCTGTTCCATGAAAGCGGACACGCGTTGCATGCTTTGCTGTCCGAGGTCGACGACCTGGGTTCAGCGGCATTTTCCAGCGTGGAATGGGATGCCATCGAACTGCCTTCCCAGTTCATGGAAAACTTCTGCTGGGAATGGGGCGTCGTCACTTCCCTGAGCGCGCACGTCGACACGGGCGTATCCCTGCCTCGTGCGCTGTACGACAAGCTACGGGCCGCCAAGAACTTCCAGAGCGGCATGCAGATGCTGCGCCAGATCGAGTTCTCTCTGTTCGACATGAACATTCACCATCAGGCGCGTGGCTTGTCGATTCAACTGGTACTGGAAGCCCTGGACGAAGTCCGCAAGGAAGTCGCGGTTCTGTTCCCACCGGCCTGGCATCGCTTTCCCCACAACTTTTCGCATTTGTTCGCGGGCGGTTACGGCGCGGGCTATTACAGCTACAAATGGGCGGAGGTCCTCTCGGCGGACGCCTACGCGGCCTTCGAGGAAGGCGCGGCGTCCGGTGCCGGCGATACGCTGGATCCGCTTACCGGCCGGCGCTTCCTGAAAGAAATCCTCGCGGTCGGCGGATCCCGCCCCGCGAGCGAGTCCTTCGCGGCATTTCGCGGCCGGCCGCCCAGCATCGAGGCCTTGCTGCGCCATAGCGGACTGGGGGAATAGACCTATAATGGCCTCAGGCCATACCGCCGCAATCCGTTTTCGCATTACTGCCATGTCTACATTGTTTCGCGCCATCGCGGCCCTTGGGGCCGCCTTCCTGCTCGCCTTCGCTCCGTTCGCCTCCGCCGAGACCGCGCTGCACAACGTGCGCGGCTTCCTGCCCGATCTCCGTTTCACATTGGTCGGCCCAGGCGAGAAAACCATCACACAGGACGACTTCAAGGGCAAGACCGTCATGATGTTCTTCGGCTATGCCAGTTGCCCCGACATCTGCCCCACCACCATGGCGCAATTGTCGCAAGTGCTGGAAACGCTGGGCGACGATGCGTCGAAAGTACGCATCCTGTTCGTCAGCGTGGATCCGCATCGCGACACGCCGGAAATCCTGCAAGCCTATGTCAACGCATTCGACAGCAACGCCATCGGTTTGACCGGCACCGAGAAGCAAGTGGCCGACGTCGCCCGCCGCTACCGCGTGGCATACCAGATCGCCAAGCCCAGCAAGGACAACCCCGACAACTACGAAGTCGCGCACAGCCGCGGCGTGTATATATTCGATGGCCAGGGACGCGCCCGCATGCTGGCGGCAGACACCGAGTCCGTCGAAGTGCTGAGCGAGGGTGTCAAGCGCCTTTTGGCGCAGGGATGATTTTGAGGGGGTCAGACCCCGTACGGGGTCTGACCCCCTCTTGATGATCGCAGCTCGCCGGGGTCAGACCCTTAGGGGTCTGACCCCATAAAAGAGGCGGCGGGGTCAGACCCCTAAGGGTCTGACCCCAGGCTGATCCTCTATCAAGCGTTGTTGACCGCCTGCTCGCCCTCGCTGACGCGCTCGAGCTCGGCCGCCTTCAACTCCATCGCGGCATGCCGCAACGCCGTACGCAGACCTTCCTCGACGACCGGGTGGTAAAAAGGCATCGCCAGCATTTCAGGGATGGTCAATTTTTTCTGTACGGCCCATGCCAGCAAGTGGGCAATGTGCTCCATGGCAGGACCCGCCATTTCGGCGCCCAGCAACCTGCCGTCGGCATGGCCAGCATATACGCGCAGCCTGCCCCGATTCTTGAGCATGATGCGCGACCGCCCTTGCCCATTGAAGTCGACTTCGCCGACGGCCACGCCTTGTTGGGGAAGATCACGGAAACGTACCCCCACCGCAGCGACCTGCGGATCGGAAAACACCACAGCCATCGGTGCACGGCGCTTGCCCGGCTTGACGTCAGGATACGCCGCAGCATTGCTGCCTGCGATGTGGCCGTCGTCGGCCGCTTCGTGCAGCAGCGGCAGCACGCCATTGACGTCACCGGCGATGAAGAGCGGCAGACCGGCCACCTGCAAGGTGTCCGGGTCGTAATCGGGCATCCCTTTCTCGTTCAGCTTCGCCCCGGTCTTGGCGAGATCCAGATCGAGATTGGGACTGCGGCCGGTGGCCAGCAGTATGTAATCGAAGCGCTCCGTGCGTTCGGCCTGGCCTTCTTCCTGGTAGCGGACTTCGACCTCATCGCCAATACGTTCGACGCCAAGCACGCGGGTACTGGTCTGCAGGCTAAGTTCGGCCTGCAAAGCCGCGCGCAGGCTGTCCCGGACCACTGGATCGCTGAGCCCCGCTATGCCCTCCCCGCGGCTCACAATGCGGGTGCGCACACCCAGGCGGGACAAGGCTTGGCCTAACTCAAGGCCGATGACCCCGGCACCGACGACCATCACGCTGCGTGGCAGGTCGTCCCAGGCGAACACGTCATCATTGACAATGGCCCGGTCGCCGATCTTCTTGTATTCCTTCGGCACCACAGGCGAAGAGCCTGTAGCGATGACCGTGCGTTCGGCATGTACAACAGTATGGTCGTCAATCTGCAGCTCGGTAGCGGACAGGAATTTTGCGTGGCCGCGGACCTTGTCGGTGTCAGGAATATTGTCCACGCTTTCCAGCACGAAACCGACAAAGCGGTCACGTTCGCGCTTGACTCTTTCCATGATCTCGCGACCGTCGATGCGCACTTTGCCGTCGATGTGCACCCCGAAATCCGCCGCCGTTGCGGTCCCGTGCGCGGCATCTGCGGCGGCAATCAAGAGCTTGGACGGCATGCAGCCGACCCGGGCGCACGTGGTGCCATAAGGGCCGCTTTCGATCAGTACGGCCCGCAATCCCGCGGCCTTGACCGTCCGATAGGCCGTCAGGCCAGCGGTTCCCGCACCGATGATGGCTACGTCGGTGTTGATGCGTTTCATGATGGCTCCTTGCTGGACGAGCGTCAGTCTCCTGTCCACTCGGTGACGAACTGGCGGTAATCCGGCCTTTCGGGCGGTGCCATGGACTGGATGGGGGTGCCGATGGCGACGAAGCCCATGAAGCGGTAATCGAGGGCGTCGAACCCGAGGGCCTCGGCCACCGTATCCACATAAGTGCCCAGTCCGGTGCTCCAGAACGCGCTGTAGCCCAGCATATGCGCGGCATTGAGGATATTGCCGACCGCCGCGCCAGTGGCGAGCATGCGTTCGTGTTCAGGAATCTTGGTATTGGTGTGGTCGAGCCGGCAGGCGACGGCAATCAGCAAGGGAACCTTGTCGAGCCAGCGCCGCGTGGTGTTTTCCTTCTCGGGTGCAAGGGGCACGCCGGCCGCCTTGATCGACGAGATGGCCAGCTCGCCCAGTCGCGCAATGGCATTGCCCCTGATCAAGGCGAAACGCCATGGCCGGAGCCTGCCGTGGTCGGGCGCCGTCATCGCCGCCCTGAAGATCCTGTCGAGGTCTTCGTCCGAAGGGCCGGGCTGCTGGACGAACTTGACCGAATAACGGGTATGGAGGTAATCGATAGGGGCTACGAACGACATCTTCATCCTTTCCTGAGCAGTGCTTTCATATCACGGACGGCTTTTTCCCAGCCGTCGAATACGGCGCGCGCCACGATCGCATGGCCGATGTTGAGCTCGGCAATGCCGGGGATGGCGCATATGGCCTGAACGTTTTCGTAATGCAGGCCATGGCCTGCGTTCACCCGCAGGCCTGCGGCAACACCGGCCGCGACGCCGGTGCGCAGGCGGGCGAGTTCGAATTCAACCGCCGATGCATCCGACGCATCGGCATACGCGCCGGTGTGAAGCTCGATGACCGTGGCCCCTGCGCGCTGGGCCGCGTCGATCTGATCGGCCTCGGGATCGATGAACAAAGAGACGCGGATGCCGGCGTCATGCAGCTGTGAGACGGCTTGCCGCACGGAATCGAAATGCCCGATGACGTCCAGGCCGCCTTCGGTGGTGAGCTCGCTGCGCTTTTCCGGCACCAGGCAGACATCCTGGGGACGGACTTGGCAGGCGATGCCGAGCATCTCGGGGGTAACGGCGCATTCCAGGTTCATGCGCGTGCGCAGTACGGGACGGATCGCGGCCACGTCGGCGTCTTGAATGTGGCGACGGTCCTCGCGCAGATGCAGGGTAATGAGGTCTGCGCCGGCATCTTCCGCGCGCAGGGCGGCCTGAACCGGGTCGGGATAAGAGGTGAAACGCTGCTGCCGCAACGTGGCGACATGGTCGATATTTACACCCAGTTCAATCATTTGGCAGGCACCCTTCCTTACGAGCAATGACGGTAAAGGGCTATTATCCCCTTTTATCCCGGCTGTGTCCCGGCGGGCTGGAGGGTGCTAGGGGTCAGACCCCGTACGGGGTCTGACCCCACCTAACGCGTTCTATCCTTTTTCCTGCACCGGGGTCAGACCCCGCATGGGGTCTGACCCCTCTCCCGCCGCCGAGTCCTGCAGCCACCCGCCGCCCAGCGCTTTATACAGTTCGACACGGTTCAACAATGAATCCATGCCGGTCTGCAGGAAAGTGCGCTGCGTGTTGTACAGGTCGACCTGGGCGCTCTGTACCTGCAGGAAGCTGTCCAGGCCGGTTTCGTAGCGCAGGTTGGCCAACCGCAGGCTTTCGGCGGCCGAGGCCTCGAGTGCGCGCAAGGCATCCAGCTGTCCGCTATAAGTGGCTTCGCCGGCCAGCGCGTCCGCCACTTCCCGGAATGCGACCTGAATGGTCTGTTCGTACTGCGCGACGGCGATGTTCTTGCGTGCCTCGGCCAAGGCCAGGTTGCCGCTGACGCCGCCCTGGAAGATGGGAATCTGCACTTGCGGTGCGAACTGCCAGTACTCTTGACCCGACCCGAACAGCCCGCCCAGTTGCGGACTGGCGAAGCCCAGCAGTCCGGTTATGGATATCCGCGGAAAGAAGGCGGCCCGCGCCGCGCCGATATTCGCGTTGGAGCCCCGCAGCGCATTCTCGGCGCCCATGATGTCCGGACGGCGCTGCAGCAAGTCCGACGGCAACCCCACGGGGATGGCCGAGAGGATCTGGTCGCGTCCGAAGACGGCGGCTTCGGGCAGGCCATCGGGTATGGGTGTGCCGAGCAACAGCTGCAAGGCATTGCGTGCCTGCGATTGCGTGCGCTGAATGCCGGCGAGATCCGCCCGGACCGTCTCGAGCTGCCCGCGTGCCTGGTTGAGGTCGAGCGCGGATGCCAAGCCCTCGTCGTAGCGCGCCTGCACGAGATTGAAGGTTTGCTCCCGCGCCTTCAATGTGCTTTGCATCAGTCCATCGAGTTGCTGCGCGGTGCGCAGGCGGAAATAAGCCTCGGCCACCTGCGCGACCAGGTTGATGTGCACCGTACGGCGGGCTTGCGCGGTCGCCAGATATTGCTGGTTGGCGGCCTCGCTGAGGTTGCGCAGGCGTCCGAAGAAATCCAGCTCGAACGCCGTCATGCCGAGCCCGGCCTGATAGTAGTGCGTGATGCCGGGCGAGTCGGGTCCGCCGGCCCTGAGATTTTCAGGATTGCGCGTATGCTGCGTGTTGGCACCCGCCCCGATCGTGGGGAACTGGTCGCTTTGCACGATGCCGTACTGAGCGCGCGCCTCTTGGACGCGGCCGACGGCGACACGCATGTCGCGATTATTGTCCAGCGCAAGGCGGATCAGCGCTCGCAGTTGCGGATCACGGAAGAACTCAGACCAGCCCAGGTCGGAACTGTACTGCACCTGCGGCGCTACGGCGCTAGCGCTGCGTTCCCCGGTATTGTTCACCGCATCGGCGTCGGGATACTGCCCCGGCACCGGTGCCGCGGGCCGGTGATAGTCGGGCGCCAGGGAGCAGCCCGCAAGCAAGGCTGCGACTACGGCCGGCAAGGCCGTCTTCAGATGAAATCCATGACTCATTTTTGATCCTCGGTCGTGCCGGCACCGGGCGCCGCCGGAGAAACAGGCGCTGTGGAAGGCACGGGTTCAGCGTGCACGGCATGCGCGCCCAACAGTTTGGGACGGGTTTTGAAGAGGGTCAGGACCACCACGAAAAACGTGGGAACGAACAGCACGGCCAGCGGCGTGGCCGCAAGCATGCCGCCCAGCACGCCCAGGCCGACCGCATTCTGGCTGGCTGCGCCGGCGCCCGTGGCAAGCGCCAGCGGCAAGACGCCCAGAATGAAGGCAAACGAGGTCATGAGAATGGGGCGGAAGCGCAGGCGTGCCGCCTCGACCGTGGCATCATAGATGGAACCGCCTCTGGCATAGGTGTCTTTGGCGAATTCGACGATCAGGATGGCGTTCTTCGCCGAGAGCCCGATCACCGTGACCATGCCGACCTGGAAGTAGACATCGCTGGACATGCCCAGCCCGCTTACCATCAGGACGGCGCCCAGCATGCCCAAGGGAACCGCCAGCATGACTGAAAGTGGAATGGCCCAGCTTTCGTACAGGGCGGCAAGCACCAGGAACACCACCAGGACCGCCAGGCCAAGCAGGATGGTCGTTTGTCCGCCCGCCTGCAATTCCTGATAGGACAGGCCGGTCCACTCGAAAGCAAAGCCCTCGGGAAGCTCGCCCACCAGTCGCTCCATTTCCGCCATGGCATCGCCCGTGGAATAGCCCGGACCGGCCGAACCGCCGAGACGGATCGATTCGTAGCTGTTATAGCGCACGACCTGGACGGGCCCACGTTGCCATTCGTAGCTGACGAAGGAAGACAGCGGCACCATTTCGCCCTGGCTGTTGCGGGCGTTGAGCTTGAGTATGTCGTCCGGGTTCATGCGATGCGCGTCTTCCGCCTGCACCCAGACGTTCTGCACCCATCCCTGGTTGGTGAACTTGCCCACGAAAGACGAACCCATGGCCGTTGAGATCAGCTGCGCGGCCTCGGCAAAATCCACGCCCAGCGCCGCGGCCTTGTCACGATCGAGCGTGATGCTGAGCTGCGAGCCCGGCCCCAGCCCGGTGATGCGTGTGCCCGACAGAATGGGGCTTTGCGCGGCCTTCTGCAGCAGTTGGTCGGTTGCCGCCATCAGGGCGTCGTGGCCCCGGCCGCCGCGGTCTTCCAGGCGCATGTCGAAACCCGAAGCATTACCCAGCGATGAAATCGCGGGCGGCACCACCGAGAACACCATGGCGTCCGGCAAACCGAACAGCAGGTTCTGCACCGCCTTGCCGGCGACCGCCATGGCCGAGTCGCCTGGTCCTTTGCGTTCGGAAAAGTCCTTGAGCGGTACGAAGGCGATGGCCGAGTTCAGGCCGTTTCCGTTGAAGCTGAACCCCTGCACCGCAATGATGTTCTCGGTTTGCGGCTGCTGCTGGAAGTAATGTTCGACTTTCTCGATGATTTCAATGGTGCGGTTGGCCGTCGCGTCGGATGGAAGCTCGATGTTGGCCACGATGTAGCCCTGGTCTTCTTCGGGCAGGAACGAAGTGGGCAGGCGCATGTAGAGCCAGCCCAGGGCGACGACCAGTATGAGGTACACGAACATCATGCGCCCGCCGCGCCGCAGGCTGCGGCCGACCCAGGACTCGTAGCGCTTGGTGGTGCGATCGAAACCCCGGTTGAACCATCCGAAGAATCCTCTTTTGCTTTCGTGATGGCCTTTCGGTATGGGCTTGAGTATGGTTGCGCACAAGGCCGGCGTGAAGGTCAGAGCCAGGAAGGCGGAGAACATGATGGAAACGGCCATCGCCACCGAAAACTGCCGGTAGATGACCCCCACCGAGCCGGTCATGAAGGCCAGCGGCAGGAATACCGTGGTAAGCACCAGCGTGATGCCGACGATCGCCCCGCTAATTTGCGGCATGGCCTTGCGGGTCGCTTCCTTCGGGGGCAGCCCCTCTTCCACCATGATGCGTTCCACGTTCTCGACCACGACGATGGCATCGTCCACCAGAATACCGATGGCGAGCACCATGGCGAACATGGTCAGCACGTTGATCGAGAGCCCCAGCGCAAGCATGATGGCGAAGGTTCCAAGCAGCGCAACCGGCACCACCAGCGCCGGGATCAGCGTGTACCGGACGTTCTGAAGGAACAGGAACATCACAACGAACACCAGCGCCATTGCCTCGAAAAGGGTATGGACCACCTGCTCGATCGAGACCTCGACGTAAGGCGAGGTGTCATAAGGAATGGCGTACTGGATGTTGTCCGGAAAATAAGCAGCCAGTTCCTCCAGCTTGTCTTTCACGCCCTGCGCGGTGGACAGCGCGTTTGCGCTGGGCGTGAGCGAGATGGCGAAGGCGGCGGTCGGCTTGCCGTTGAGCCGCGCGCCGAACTGGTAGTTGTCGGAGCCCACCTCCACCCGGGCGACGTCGGAAAGCTTGACCGTCGAGCCGTCGAGGTTGGCCCGCAGAATGATGTTCTCGAATTCGCCGACCGTGGACAACTGGCCGTTCACGGTGATGGGCGCGGCGACCCGCTGGCCGGACGGATTGGGCGGCGAGCCCATGATGCCGCCCGATATCAGCACGTTCTGGCGGCTGATGGCGTTGTTGACTTCGGCCATGCTCATCTTGAAGCCGACGAGCTTGTCCGGATCGACCCAGATCCGCATTGCGCGCTGGGCGGCGAAAAGCTGGAACTTGCCGACGCCGGGCACGCGCGAGATCGGATTCTGGAGATTTCTGGTGATGTAGTCTGCAAGCGCCGATTCCCCGACGCTGCCGTCCGTCGACGACACCGTGACGACCATCAGGAACCCGGTATTCGATTGTGAAACCTTCAAGCCTTGCTGGACGACCGCTGCCGGCAGACTGGACGTGATGTTGGAAATGCGGTTTTGCACGTCGACCTGAGCCAGGTCCGGATTCGTGCCCGGCGCAAATGTGGCGGTGATCTGGGCTTGGCCGTAAGAATCGCTGACGGATTCGTAATACAGCAGCCCCTTGGCGCCATTGAGCTCGTTCTCGATCACGCTGGCCACCGAACTGGCGACGTCCTGCGTGGACGCTCCGGGATAGGTGGCGTTGATGTTGATGGTGGGCGGCGCGACCTCGGGATACTGGGAAACCGGCATGTTCGGAATGGCCAGAAGCCCCGCCAAGGTGATTGTCAGAGCAACCACCCAGGCGAAAATAGGTCGTTCAATGAAAAACTGTGGCATGTGCGCTCACTTGTCTATGCATGGATGCGGCGAGCCGAGCCCGCCTCGTTGAGCCGGTAATCAGCCTTGAGCCGGCGCAGGCGCGCCGGCGGCTTTCTGTTCGCCGTTCCAGGGCATGGCCTGTACCGGCGCGCCTGGGCGGATTTTCTGAAAGCCTTCGACGATCACGACGTCGCCTGGATTGAGGCCTTTGTAGATAATGGACTTGCCCTTGCTTTCGGGGCCCACCTGCACCGCAATGGGTGCCACCTTGCCTTCTTTCACCACCATGAGCGTGCTCAGGCCGTCGGCCGTCCGCTGGATGGCCTGCGGAGGAACCAGCAAGGCCTTTTCGTCCACGCCCTGCTGCAGGCGGACCCGCACGTACATACCGGGCAACAGGATCTGATCGGTATTCTTGAACTGGGCTCTCAGGCTGACCTGCCCTGTTGACGGGTCGACGCTGACGCCCGAGAAAAGGAGCTTGCCATCCTGCGCATACACACTGCCGTCTTCGAGAACGATACGGGCCAGCGCGGCCCCGTCGTTCGAGCGGGTGAGCATGCCGGAGTCCATGGCCTTGCGCAATTGTGCCAACTGCGCGGTAGACCGCGTGATGTCGACATAGACCTCGTCCAGTTGCTGGACCGAAGCCATCAGGGTGGACGCCGAGGCGCTGACGAGCGCGCCTTCGGTGACGATGGACTTGCCTATGCGACCGGAGATCGGCGACACGACTTTGGTGTAGCCCAGATCGATCTCCGCCGACTGCAGCGCAGCCCGGGCCGCGGCCACATTGGCCTCAGCCTGCAATGAGCGCGCCACGGCATTGTCGTATTCCTGGCGGCTGACCGCGTTGGACTTAACCAGCTTGCTGTTGCGCTGCGCGAACAAACGGGCGCTGCGGACATCGGCTTCCGCCACCTTCAACTGCGCAGCCGCCTGGTTGCGCTGGGCCTCGTAGGGAGCCGGGTCTATCGTGAACAGCAACTGCCCTTCTTTGACGTCGCTGCCCTGCTCGAAATTGATGTCCGTAACGATGCCGGTGACGCGCGCACGGATTTCAGCATCCTTGATTGCCTCGACGCGGCCGGGCAGCTCAACGAAGATTTCAGTGGGCGTAGGCTGTACCGTGATGACGCTGACAGGGACTTTCATGTCGCCGCCCATGCCTTGTTGTTGCGGTTTGTCACTGCATGAAACAATAAACAACAAGGTACTCAACACTACGGCTTTGAACTGCTGCCTCGTGGGCAGGCCGAGATAAGACATGGGGATAGCTCCTGACGCAACGCGCACTCCGGCAGAGCACGGTCGGTTGATTCTGTTTGTTCGGGCGAGCAATGAGTATAAAGTAAATTGCCTATTTGTAACCAGCGCATTTTAAGCGAAGTTCCTTGCATCGGCCAGCAAGCACCCCGATTTTCCGTACCCTCGGGGGCACGCAATTTGCTATGACAGGCTCGCCAAGCCAGGCTTGTTTACCAATCCAGAAGGAGAGCACCATGCATATCATCCAATATTCGAAGGCGCTGACACTGATTGCCGCGACCGCGGCGCTGACGGCTTGCGGCGGCTACCATAACCGCGCCGATACCGCACAATACACCGACGACACGTCCGTCAACACGAATGTCCAGGCTGCTGTCGCCGGCGTACCCGGGGTGGACGCGAACTCGATGTCAGTGAACACCAACGGCGGCATCGTCAAGCTTTCGGGGACGGTCCAGGACAAACTCGCCGCCCAGAACGTGGTCCAGGCGGCGCGCCAAGTGGCGGGAGTCAAGCAGGTGGATTTTGATCTTCAGCTCGCGCAGCCGTGATGCGGGCCAGGGGTCCGATCCCATCCAAAAAGGGTCAGACCCCGAACGGGGTCTGACCCTATTCAACACCTTACAAGGGGTCGGACCCCATTCGGGGTCTGACCCCACCTGAAACAGGCTGCCCGCCTTGCTGCTCCAGATTTGGCGTAACCAGCGGATCGAAGTCACGCCATTTTCCATCTTCCCAACGCCCATGCGCGCGCTCGACCTCAACGCCGCCTTTGCTGCGGAGGATGTCCGCCACGGCTTTCTGCTGCTCGGGCGAAGTATGCACCGCCAACATCACGCCCGACGCCCTGCCCTGGTTGACCTTGGCGTCACGTGCTTCTTGAAGGCTGCGACGCGGCCGTTTCCTTCCAAGAACGAAGACGGCGCCGATCAAAGACCCGATATAGGCGCCGACGCCTGCTCCCGCAATGATGGGCAGGAGCGAATCCGTGAACCCGAGGGCGAGCACGCCGCCCACGATCGCCCCGATCAACCCGACCACGGCGCCCGCGCTGACGGCACCGAAAGGCGCACCGGCGGAGTCCGGATCGTGTGCCCTGTCGCCGCCCAGAGGGTATCGATCGTGGCTGCCCGGAGGGTTGACAAAAAAAGTGTGCAAGGCGTCTTCCATGATTCCAATCTCCTTGAGCGCCCGGGCGGCGCCCTCGGCTTCATCAAAGGTCTGGAAACGCGCGGCTACGATCAGCGACATGGTCGATCTCCTGGATTTTGACAACGGCAATCCAGCAATAAACATGCCGCGGAAGCTCAGAGGGGGTCAGACCCCGAATGGGGTCTGACCCCAACCGGATCTTCGAAAGCGGGCGAAAAGGGGTCAGACCCCGAATGGGGTCTGACCCCAAAACCTACGGCGACTTTTCCTGCCCCGCCAGTTGCCCGTCTCGCGGCTTCTTGATCCTGGCTTCGGCGCCCAGGTACCATGTACCGGCAATCAGCAACGGACCAAGGTAATACACGGCCCGATAGACGAGGATGGAGCCGAGCACCTCGGGTCGCGTGAAAGACGACGAGGTGACCATCGCCACGAAGACGGATTCGAGCACGCCCAGTCCGCCCGGAATATGGGACAGCGCGCCGGCAATGGCGCTTATCAGCAGCGCGCCCAGAACCAGCCCGTACGGCGCGCGCTGCTGCATCAGTACATAGATCACCGCCGCAATGAGCATCCAATTGACCATGGCAATACACATCTGGGCAGCCGCCAAACCTATGGTCGGCAGCTCGATTTCGTGTCCGTGGACCTGCCAGGAGCGCTTGGTGGAATAACCGCACAGCAACAGATAACCCAGCGCTGCGGCGACCATGGCGGCGCCGATGAATTTCAGCGTGTGTTCGCCCAGCGACCAACCGAAAGGAAGGGAAAACTGTCCGGAAACGAATACGAGGCCGGCAAGCAGGACATAGCCGAGCCAATTGGTCGCCAGGCTCATCGCCATGACGCGCATCACCACGCCTACCGGGAGCCCTTGCTTGCTATACAGCCGCACCCTCAAGCCGACCCCGCCCACGGGCGCACCCATGTTCATGGTGAAGGCATAGCTGATGAATCCCACCATCATGGACCGCCACCAGGCAAGCGCATGTCCGGTATACCATTTCCCGAGCAGGTCAAAGCAGCTGTATACCAAATAGCTGCTCGCCGCGACCAAGGCTGCCAGCATGATCGTTCGCCCCGACAGCTTGCGGATCGCCGCCAGCACGTCGCTCCAGGAGACTTGCGTCACCGCGACGCTCAATAGAACGAGCACCAGGACCAGGAACAGGGCGCCCGCGACCTTGCGGATCACCTTCCAATGTTCTTTTGCCCACCGGAACAACCCTGTCAGCCCGGCGCTCATGGCTTGCCCTCATACGTTTCGTCGGCGGACGCCGGCACGGATTTCAGTTCGGCCTTGCGCTGAGGAAGCCACCTCGCCCAAGCGGGAAACCGACGCAGGAAATGGAAGACGAAGACACCCACGAATACGCGCTGGATTTTCCGCCTGGGACGCGGCTGGCGTTCCATCAGCCGGCAATGATCATCGATCAGGCGCTCCAGCCGCTTTTGCAGCAAGGTACTGAACTCGCGGTCGTAGATCATCACATTGGCTTCAAGGTTCAGCGCCAGGCTGAGGGGATCCAGATTGCTGGACCCGACCGTCGACCAGACGCCGTCCACCGCGGCAACCTTTCCGTGCAAGGGGCGTTCGCAATACTCGTAGATCTCGACGCCTCCCGACAGCAGATAGTCATACAGCATCGTTGCCACGAATCTTGCGGCAGGCATGTCGGGCTCGCCCTGCAGAATCAGGCGGACGCGCACTCCCCTCTTGGCTGCATTGCGCAAATCGCGCAGGAAACGGTATCCCGGAAAGAAATATGCATTGGCCAGCACGATGTCATGGCGGGCGGCGCGCAGGCCGATGCGGTAGTACAGTTCTATGTCGTTCTTGTGGCGACCGTTATCGCGTACGATCAATGCGGCTCGGGTATCCCCTTCCACCTGGGCCTCTCCTCGCCGCCTCCAGCGCAGCTTGCGCCAGGAGAACTGGGTACGCACCGGCGCAAGGACCTCGGCCTCGAAGCGGACTATCTCGTCGACAAGAGGGCCGCGAATCGAAATGGCGTAATCCTGTTTGGCGGTCGGCCCGAAATCGCCCAGGTGGTCCGCACTGAAGTTGATACCGCCGACGAACGCAAGCTCGCCGTCCACCACAACGATCTTGCGATGCAGCCGCCGAAACAGATTGGTACGCATTCCGAGCCGCCGCGGCCGTGGATCGAAGACATGAACGCGGATGCCCACCGACGTCATGGCCTCGATGAACGACGGCTCCAGGTCCGCCGACCCATAGCCGTCCACCGTCACGTCTATGCTGACGCCTCGCCGGCCCGCATCGATGAGCACTTCCTGCAGAGCGTTGCCGACCTTGTCCTGGAACAGGATGAAGGTTTCCAGGACGATGCTGCGCTGGGCGTTGCGGATGGCTTCAAATACCGCAGGAAAGAACTCCTCGCCGTTCTCCAACAGCTCCAGTTGGTTGCCCGACGTCCACTTCACGGTCATAGCTCGATCTCCACCGCCAATGGCGCATGGTCGGACAGGTGGCTCCAGGGCCGGTGGGCCAGTGCGACCGGCTCGTAGGCACGGACGTTTCTGAGATAGATGCGGTCCAGTCTCAACAAAGGGAATCGTGCCGGAAACGTGCGGGCCAACTGTCCGTGGCGCGACTTGAACGCCTCTATCATTCCGCTGCAGCGGGCCAGCGCTTTCTGACTGCGCATGCGCCAATCATTGAAGTCGCCGGCAATGACCAGCGGCGCGTCGGCGGGGATCTCTTCCTCGATCAGGCGGCACAAATAAGCCATTTGATACGCCCGATGGCGTTCGCGCAGGCCCAGATGCACACAAATGGCGTGAATCTCCGGCCTGCCCGGAGGCTGCAGCACACAGTGCAGCAGGCCCCGTTTCTCATGGCGGCCCACCGAAATATCCAAATTGTCATAGCGTGCAATCGGAAACTTGGACAAGAGCGCATTGCCATGGTGTCCATGGGGATACACCGCGTTCCTGCCATAGGCGAAATCGCCCCAGATGGTATCGGCGAGGAATTCATACTGCGTGGTGGTGGGCCAATGAGCCAGCGCGCTGGCGTGCCGATGATGGGCGCCCAGAACCTCCTGCAGAAAGACGATGTCGGCATGCGTTTGACGTATGGCGTCGCGCAGTTCGTGAAGAATGAAACGGCGATTGAAGACGGTAAAGCCCTTGTGGGTGTTTACCGTCAGAACCTTGAGGGTGAGGGAGGAATTGTTGTTTGTCATGGCACCTGCTGCTGTCAACCTCGTGACACCGCAGCAACTACCGTGCCTGCAGGGGTCAGACCCCCTGCAGGGTCTGACCCCGCACATCGATCCGGGGCCTGTCCTTGCGACTGACCTGGGGTCAGACCCCGCAGGGGGTCTGACCCCTCAACCGTTCAACTCAAAAGCAGCCCGTCATCGGCCAGTTTTTCGCCCCGCACCCGCTCGAACATGCGCAACAGGTCGGGCACGTCCAGGCCTTGACGCTCAGCACCCGAGACGTCGAGCACGACATTGCCCTGGTGGAGCATGACGGTGCGTTCGCCCACATCCAGGGCCTGGCGCATGCTGTGGGTCACCATCATGGTGGTCAGCTTGCTTTCGGACACGATGCGGGTGGTGAGTTCCAATACGAACTCCGCCGTGCGGGGGTCGAGCGCCGCGGTATGCTCGTCCAGCAGCAAAATGCGGGACGGCCGCATCGAGGCCATCAAGAGACTTACGGCCTGGCGCTGCCCGCCGGAAAGCAATCCGATGCGGTCGGTGAGCCGGTCCTCGAGCCCCAGGCCGAGCGTGGCCAGACGATCGCGGAATTCGTCGCGCATCGAGGCGCGGACCGCCCGCCCCAGTCCCCTGCGTTCGCCCCGGCTGGAGGCCAGCGCCATGTTCTCTTCGATCGTGAGGTCCTCGCAGGTACCTGCCATGGGGTCCTGGAAGACCCTGGCCACCTGGCGCGCCCTTTCCCAGACCGGCTGGCGGGTAACGTCCTGATTGTCGATGGATATGGAGCCGGAATCGATGGAAATATCGCCCGACACGGCATTCAGGAAAGTGGATTTTCCGGCCCCGTTGGAACCGATGACGGTGACGAACTGCCCCGCCGGTATCTCGAGCGACAGCCCTCGCAAGGCACGAGTTTCTATGGGCGTGCCCGCGTTGAAGGTAATGTGGATGTTTTTTGCGCTCAGCATGCCCCTAGCCCCCCTTCTTGCCGCGCAAGCGTTGCTTGAGCAATGGAATGACCAGCGCAAAGGTGACCAGCAACGCTGTGACGAGGTTGAGGTCCTGTGCTTTCAATCCCACGAAATCGGCATTGAGCGCCAGCGCGATGAAGAAACGGTAGAGCACCGCCCCGACGATGACGGCCAGCGTGATGATGGCCATCTTGCGCGACGGCATGATGCTTTCGCCGACGATGACGGCGGCCAGGCCGATGACAATGGTGCCTATGCCCATGGAAATGTCCGCGCCGCCCTGGGATTGCGCAAATAGCGCACCCGCCAAGGCGCACAATGCATTCGAAATACCCATGCCGACCAGGATGCGGTTGCCGGTGGCCACCCCTTGCGCCCGCGCCATGCGGGGATTGGAGCCCGTTGCGCGCATGGCAAGGCCGGCCTTGGTCGCGAAATACCAATCGAGAATGAATTTGATGGCAACCACCAGGACCAGCAATATGAGCGGCCGCATGATGTAGTCGGTCGCCCCTTCGGGTTGAAGCACGGTGAAGATCGTCGGCTCGGAAATGAGCGGAACGTTGGGCCGCCCCATGATGCGCAGGTTGATGGAGTACAGCGCGATCATCATCAGGATGCTGGCCAGCAGGTCCATGATCTTGAGCTTCACATTCAGCCAGCCGGTGATCATGCCTGCCACGGCGCCCGCTGCGCAGGCAACGAGGGTCGACGTGAAGGGATCCATTCCCATGGAAATCAGCGTGGCTGCCGTGGCGCCGCCCAAGGGAAAGCTGCCGTCGACCGTGAGATCCGGAAACCGGAGCAGGCGGAAGGAAATGAGCACGCCCAAGGCGACCAGACCGAAGATCAGGCCGATTTCGAGCGCACCCCACAGGGAATATATAGACATGTTCGAGTCAGGAAAGCAAAAACAAAACAGGCGGGCTGTACGCCACAACCCACCTGTTCAACGGAACTGGAATTTTAAACGACCGACCCGATTTTATTCCACGATCTGCTTGGCCGACTTGACGAACGCGTCGGACAGCGTCACGCCTTGCTTCTTGGCAGCGCCCGGATTGACGAAGAGTTCGAGTTTGTCGCTGGTTTCGGACGCCATGTCGCCCGGCTTCTGGCCTTTCAGGATCTTGATGACCATTTTCCCGGTCTGGACGCCCAGATCGTAGTAATTGACCCCCAGCGCGGCGATGGCGCCGCGCTTGACGCTGTCGGTATCCGAGGCGATGAGCGGGATCTTGGCATCGATGCCCACCTTGACCAGCGATTCGTAGGCGGAAACCACGTTGTTGTCGGTATTCGTGTAGATGACGTCCACCTTGCCCACCAGGCTGCGCGCCGCGGCGCCCACGTCGACGGTGCGGGCCGCGGTGGCTTCAACCAGCGACATGCCGTCCTTGGCAAGCAATTCGCGCATCTGCTTGACCACCACGACCGAGTTTGCCTCGCCCGGGTTGTAGACCATGCCGACACGCTTGGCATCCGGTACGACCTTCTTGATGAGGTCGACCTGCTTTTCCAGTGCCAGGGCGTCGGAAACGCCGCTGACATTGGTGCCGGAAGGTTCCATGGACTTGACCAGCTGCGCCGCGACGGGATCGGTGACCGCCGAATAGACGACCGGTATGGACTTGGTGGCTGCAACGACCGCCTGCGCCGAAGGCGTGGCGATGGCGACGATGACATCGGGCTTGTCGCCAACGAACTTGCGCGCGATCTGCGCGGCAATGGCCGTATTGCCCTGCGCGGTCTGGAATTGCCAGTTCAGGCCCTTGGCTTCGGTGTAGCCGGCCTTGTTCAGCGTGTCTTTGACGCCGTCCTTGATGGAGTCCAGCGCGGGGTGTTCGACGATGGAGGTGACAGCCACCGATTGGGCGAATACCGACGAATGCGCCAGCGCGCCCATGACCGCCATGGCACCCAAAGCCAGTTTGGCCGACTTGCTAAACCTCATGTGTAACTCCTTGTTTAGAATAAACGGCGCGCCCGCAAACGCGCCCGGATGGGCGTAAGTCTAACGCGTCCGCCCGCCCAATGGCCCAAGGGAAATCCCTGGATGGGGTCGGACCCCGTACGGGGTCTGACCCCATCCATTACGGGGCCTGACCCCAGACATCACACGGCGAACGAGCCGCGCCAGCCCTGGCGCGACAGCAGTGCCTTCGCCCAGCGGCGGGCGGGCAGGCCGTAGCTGGATTCGAGCATGTCCGCGCGTTCGAGCAGCTGCGCGGCGGTAATGTCCAGGACCGGGCCTTTCAATGCCAGCACGATCCGGTTTCCCGCATCGATTTCCGGCAGTTCGAGCACCCTGCCATCGAATGCCGCGCGAATGTTCTCGAGATTGCGGGGAAAGCTGGCATGGTCGCCGAAAAGATTTACCGTCATGATGCCGACGTCGGACAGCGCCCGGTGGCAGCCTTCGTAGAACGACAGGCTATCGCGCACCGGCCCCTGCGCCGACGCATCATAGAGGTCGACCATCAAGGCCATGTGGCGGCCGAAGTTGCCGGGCTCTTCCACCCATGCCGCCGCATCGCAATGATCGATGGACGAGCGCGCCGTCTCCGGCAGCCGGAAATACGCGCGGCATATCGCCGTAACGGCGGGATTCCATTCAGCAGTACGCACGGACGCCGGCGTGTGCTTGAGCGTGTAGCGCAGCAAGGAACCAGCCCCCAGGCCCAGTATGCCCACGCTGTCGCGCCTGGTCGGTTCAAGAAAAAGCAACCATGCCATCATTTGCTGCGTGTAGGCGAGCACCAGTTCCGCAGGCTTGGAGATGCGCATCGCGCCCTGCACCCATTCGGTGCCGAAATGCAAATAACGAATCCCGCCCAGCTCGGAGAGCGTCGGTTCATCGTCCAGCCATGGTTCCGCTTCGGTCATTTCGTCGTCCAGTAAATCCGGTAAGATGAGGAGTCAGATAGTAGCGCGCCCGGTCGACGCGCAAAAAATACGGCGGGGCCAGGCCCCGCCGTATTTGCGATACCGCTCGAATACCGGGTTACTCTTGGTCTTCTTTCTTCTGAGCGGGTTGTTCTTTATCCTCTGTGCGCTTGTCCGATTCATCGCGGGCCACGCTCGGGGCCACCCAATTGAGCGGCTCGATGACAAAAGGCTGCCTTTTCGCAGTCGGTTTGGTTGCCATGCTAAATCTCCTTGCAATACAAAGGCAGAGGGCGCACCGTGCGCCCTCGTACTCATACAGGGTACCCCATCAGCAGAAATAAATCCAATCAGCTCAATAACTTACATACAATGGAATCGATGTGAAGCTAGCCACATGGAACGTCAACTCCCTTAAAGTACGCCTCCCGCAAGTCCTGGACTGGTTGCAGGAAAACCCCGTCGAGGCGCTCTGCCTGCAAGAGCTCAAGCTCACGGACGACAATTTCCCGCTGGACGCATTCACCGAAATCGGATACCAGGCAAAATGGGCCGGCCAGAAGACGTATAACGGCGTCGCGGTCATCACCAAGGCGGAATGCTCCGATGTGCAACGGAATATTCCCGACTACGAGGATCCGCAGCAGCGTGTGCTCGCCACCACGCTGGACAGCCCGATCGGCGCCATCCGCGTCATCAGCGCCTATTGTCCCAACGGACAGTCGGTGGGCAGCGACAAGTATGAATACAAGCTCAAATGGTTTGCCGCCCTGCGCGTCTGGCTGGAACAGGAATTGCAGCGCTACCCGCGCCTGGCCATCCTGGGCGACTACAACATCGCGCCGGCGGACGAAGATGTGCACGACCCCGCCAAATGGGAAGGCGAAGTCCTGGTTTCCGAGCCCGAACGCAGCGCGTTCCGCGGCCTGATCGGCCTGGGCCTGACCGACGCTTTCCGGTTGTTCGACCAAGAGGAAAAAACCTTCACGTGGTGGGACTATCGCCGCTATGCCTTCCGCAGGAATGCCGGCCTGCGCATCGACCATGTCTTGCTGTCCGAGGCGTTGCGGCCCCACTGCGCCGCGTGCATTGTCGATCGCGCGCCAAGAGCGAACGAGCAGCCTTCCGACCATGCCCCGGTGATCGCGACGCTCGATTTCGCATCCTCCCCTGCTTGAGGACCGCCATGGCACGCGGCGAAGAATATATACTGCGGAAGAAGCAGAACGCGACACCTGCCGACCGGAAGCCAATGCAGCCGGGCTTTACAAATCGACACTTGCTCTGAACGCTCTGCTGTTAACGTAAGACTTCATTCATGGAGACAATGGCAGCATGGTGTATCGATTACTGAAGCTTGGGCATCCCAGGCGCGTAGCGCATTACTTCAAGAACCTGGCCCCCGGCATCTTTCTCCAGGAACTCTGCGCCAAGCCGGGCGCCATCGGCGCCATCTGTCCCAGTTCTCCCTATCTCGCGCGCCGCATGGCGCAGCAAGTGCCCGATGGCGACGGCCTTGTCATAGAGCTTGGAGGCGGTACCGGGGTCATTACGCGCGCACTGCTCAAGCGCGGCATCCCGGCCGACCGCCTGATCGTCGTCGAGCTTTCCAGCAGTTTCGTGCAGCGGCTGCGGGAACGCTTTCCCGATGTAAGAGTCGTTCATGGAAGCGCCGCGGAGCTCGCCCAGCTCATTCCGCAAGGCGAACGGATCCGCGCCATCGTCTCGAGCCTGCCCTTGTGCTCGCTGCCTGCTCCCATCAGCCGCGCCATTCTCGAGCAATGGCGCATACTATTGAACGATGAAGGAATCGCGGTGCAATTCACGTACAATTTGCGCCGCCCCGGTTGGCGCGACTTGCTGCGCGCCGAGGAAATCGGATCCGCTACCGTCTGGGCCAACCTGCCGCCGGCCCAAATCTCGACGTTTTCATTCAAGACACGCAAACTTACGCCGCCACGCCATGAGCACCATTCCTCTTAGCCGCATCGTCGATACCCTGGAACACGGCGTCGTGCTGGACGTCACCATGGAAGACCTTCAGTTCCGGGCCTATGTCGTCGTCAGCCCGCCCGATATCAACCTGGTGGCCGATTTCGTTCCGCAGCAGCAGTTCGAAGAAGACGGGGACGTGCACGTGACCGCCATCAGCTACCCGGCCGAAGCCCGTGATCAGATCCAGGATATCGCCTTCAACATGAACCAGGGAGATGCCGCGATTTTCCTGTGCGGCAATGAGAAAGCCTACCTGAGCGCCCTCGAGGAACTCGGCCAGGAGATCCTGGATGGGGGCTCTGCGTCGCCGCAACGCTTGAACTGAGCGCTTCAAAAGAAGAATTTTCGGTGAGAGTGGCAAGGATTTGCTATCCTTGCCACTCTTGTAGTGATCAATCAGCCCTATGTCGTCTTATTCTGGCAATATATTCATGATCGTCGCACCCAGCGGCGCGGGAAAATCCAGCCTGGTGAACGCCCTGCTGGCGCAGGATCCATCGTTGGTTCTCTCCATTTCGTGCACGACGCGTACGCCCAGGCCCGGCGAGGAACACGACAAGCACTATCGGTTCGTGACCCACGAAGCATTCCAGGCGTTGCGCGATGACGACGCCCTGCTCGAATGGGCCGAAGTGCATGGCAATTTCTATGGCACGCCGCGCGACCGCGTGGAACAAGCCATGAGCGAAGGCAAAGACGTGCTTCTGGAAATAGACTGGCAAGGCGCACGCCAAGTGCGCCGGCATCATCCCGAAGCCATCGGCGTATTCATACTGCCGCCCTCGATCGAAGCGCTGGAAACGCGCCTGACCAAGCGCGGGCAGGATGCGCCCACCGTCATTGCACGCCGGCTGCTGGCTGCCGGAAGCGAGATGTCGCATGCTTCAGAGTGCCAATATGTTATTATTAATCAAGACTTTAGCACTGCGCTCTTGCAGCTGGGGCAAATCGTCGCGGCAACCCGCTTGCGCTACGGCACCCAGGCTGCGCGCAATGCCGACCTCTTTTCTCAACTTGGCATCAGCAAGACTGTTGCCTGAAATCCCCTAACTTCTCGGATTCATAGGTAAAAAATGGCCCGCATCACTGTCGAAGACTGTCTGGAAAAAATCCCCAACCGGTTCAATCTCACTCTGGCCGCCACCTATCGCGCCCGGGAACTGGCGCAAGGTCATGAGCCCAGGCTGGAAACCAAAGACAAGCCGACCGTCACCGCCCTGCGTGAAATCGCCGCCGGTGTGACCGGCCTGGAAATGCTGCGCAAAGTGCCAACCTGATCTCGCCGGGGCAGCAATGGCGTTCTCCAGTCTTCGCGGTGCATCCTCCGGGCTCTTGGCGGTACTCAAGAAGGGCCCTCGCCTGCGCCGGCGCAAGCCATCCAAGAACGCCGGCCCCGCTGCCGCGATCGAAGCCAGCCCGAACACCATTGCGTCGCTGGCCCCGCTGACGCAGATCGTCAGCCGCTATCTCGATCCCAAAGACATCGAACGCATCAAAGAAGCCTATCGCTTTGCCGATCAGGCCCATCTCGGGCAATTCCGCGCCAGCGGCGAGCCCTATATTTCTCATCCGATCACCGTTACAGAAATCTGCGCCGGCTGGAAGCTCGACGCCGATTCGCTGATGGCCGCCCTGCTGCATGACGTCATCGAGGACCAGGGAGTCACCAAGCAGGAGCTCGCCGAGAAATTCGGCGCCGATGTCTCGGAAATCGTCGACGGCCTGTCCAAGCTGGACCGCCTCGAGTTCGCGACCAAGGCGGAACAGCAGGCGGAAAGCTTCCGCAAGATGCTGCTGGCCATGGCCCGCGACGTCCGCGTCATTCTGATCAAGCTGGCCGATCGCTTGCACAACATGCGCACGCTGGGCGCGGTCAGCCCCGAAAAGCGGCGGCGCATTGCACGCGAAACGCTGGAGATCTACACGCCGATCGCGCATCGGCTGGGGCTGAACGCGCTGTTCCGCGAGTTGCAGGACCTCTGTTTCAAGGCGATCTACCCGAACCGATACGAAGTCCTGCATAAAGCGCTCATGGCCGCGCGCGGCAATCGTCGCGAAGTGCTCAGCAAGATCTCGGACGCCGTGCGGGTCGCGCTGCCCGCCGCCGGCATCGAGGCCGAAGTCAGCGGACGGGAAAAATCGCTGTACAGCATCTACACGAAAATGACCGAGCAAAAGAAGTCATTTTCCGATGTCCTCGACATCTACGGCTTCCGGGTCATCGTGCACACGCTGCCCGAATGCTATCTGGCGCTCGGCACGCTGCATCAGCTGTACCGCCCCGTGCCCGGGAAGTTCAAGGACTACATCGCCATTCCCAAGCTCAATGGCTACCAGTCCCTGCACACCACGCTGGTGGGTCCATACGGCACGCCGGTCGAGTTCCAGTTCCGCACGCGCGACATGGACCATATCGCTGAAGAAGGCGTCGCCTCGCACTGGCTGTACAAGGACGACGACGTCACGCTCAACGACCTCCAGAAACGCACCCATCAATGGCTGCAGTCCTTGCTCGACATCCAGAGCCAGACCGGCGATTCCGGCGAATTCCTGGAACACGTCAAGGTCGATCTGTTCCCCGATGCCGTCTATGTGTTCACGCCGCAGGGCAAGATACTGTCCCTGCCGCGCGGAGCGACGCCGGTCGATTTCGCCTACACCATCCATACCGACATCGGCAACCAGGCGGTCGCCGCCAAGATCAACGGCGAATTCGCACCGCTGCGCACCGAACTGAAAAGCGGTGATGCCGTCGAAATCGTCACGTCGCCCGCCTCCCGGCCCAGCGCGCAATGGCTCAACTATGTGCGCACCGGGCGGGCGCGTTCGGAAATCCGCCACTACCTGCGAACGGTCAAGTACGAAGAGTCCGTTGCCTTCGGCCAGCGCCTGCTCAATCAGGCCTTCGACGAATTGCGCCTGCCCCACCCTGCGGATGACGACCCCGAATGGGAGAAGCTCGCCAAAGGCTCCGGCGCCAGTTCACGCGATGAAATCCTGGCGGACATCGGGCTCGGCAAGCGCCTGGCTGCTGTGGTCGCCCGGCGCTTCGCGCCCGAAAACAACCTGGTCGCCACCACCGCTGCCGCGGTCGACGAAATCACCTCGACCGCCAACACCCCCATACTCATTCATGGCAACGAGGGTCAGGCGGTCCAGCTGGCTCCATGCTGCGGCCCGCTGCCCGGCGACGCCATCATCGGCGGCATCCGCCTGGGCCACGGCCTGGTGGTGCACATGGAAGAGTGCGCGGTCGCGCAGCGCCAGCGCGCACGCGAGCCCGAACGCTGGATTCCGGTCGCCTGGGACATCAATACCGCGCGCCATTTGTCCACGCGGCTGGACATCACGGTGCTGAACGAGCGCGGCGTGCTCGGACGCATCGCGGCCGAGATCACGGAAGCCGATTCGAACATCATGCACCTGACCATGCAGGACGACGCATCGGCAAGCTCGCTGCTGCACCTGACCATCCAGGTCGACAGCCGCAAGCATCTGGCTCAGGTCATCCGCGCGATCCGGCATGTGCCCCAGGTGCAGAAGATCGTGCGCATCAAAGGCTAGCCGGCCCTAGGCCAAGGCCCATACGGTCAGGCCGTACGCCAGCACCCCGCTCAATGTCGCCCAGGCGATGGTCTTGAGCACCTTCTTTCCCAGCGCAACCCCGGCCAATCCGCACAGTATGGGCAGCACCGCGTTCATGGACGGTTGAGGCGCCACCATGCCCCAGAACGAAGCGGCGAGCAGCGCGACGATGGCGGACGGCCCGATGGCATCCAGGCAGCGGCGCAAGCGCTGGTTGGGCTCGCGCCGCCCCGCATTGCGGGCTTGCCATACCATGGGCAGCCATCGTATCAACAGGGTTGCGACACCACTCAAGGCAATCACCCAGACAAGCTCGTTGCCGCTCAACATGCTCAGGACCTCCTCAATGCATAGAGCGCGCCTGCCAGCATGCCCGCGATGATGGCGCCGTATGCGGGCAGCACCAGCAAGGCCAGCACCGCAACCGCGCCGGCCGCCCACAACACGCCACGGCTGACCAAGGGCATGATCTCCAGCAGCAATGCGAAAAACAACGCGGGCAGCACGAATCCCAATGTCTGCATCAGGATCTCGGAGTCCTTGATCCAGTCCTGGCCAAAAAAGGCTCCGACCGCCGTTCCACCCACCCAGGACGAGTAGGCGCCCAGTTGCAGGCCCATATACCAGGCCTCGCGGTCCTTTTCCGTTTGCCGCTCCAGCCTGCTGATCGCGGTGGCGAATACTTCATCCGTCAGCCCCCAGGCCAAAGCCAGCAAGGGCAGGCGGCGGGGTTTTCCCAGGCGAGGGGCCAGCGCGGGCCCGTAGAACAGGTGGCGCAGATTCATGAGGAATACGATGCCGACGACGCTGGCCGCCGTACCGCCGCCCGCCACCAGGGTCAGCAGGATGAACTGGCTTGCGCCGGCGTAGACCAACACCGAAACCAATACCGCCAGAGGCGCGGAGAACCCGGCATAAATCGCCGCAAGGCCGAAGGAGATGGCGACCGGCACATAGCCCACCACGATCGACAGGCTGGCGGCCAGGCCTCGAAAAAAAGCAGAACTCATAAGGACACGGCGCCTTCCGGCCGCAAGGCCGGCAGGGCCGCCTCAAGGCTTGAAGGCATTGATGAAAATGGCTGGATCGACGCGGGCATTGTTGAGGCTGACATTCCAGTGCAGATGCGGTCCCGTCGCGCGCCCGGTTGCGCCGACATTGCCGATGATCTGCCCGCGCTTGATCGCCTGGCCCGGGGCGACCTGGAACTCGGACAGGTGGCAATACATCGTGATGAAGCCCTGCCCGTGATCAAGGAATACCGTTTTTCCGTTGAAAAAATAGTCAGCGACGATGGTAACGACACCATCCGCGGGCGCCCTCACCGGCGTGCCCGTCGGCACGGCAAAGTCCAGCCCGGAATGGGAATTCCGCTCTTCCCCGTTGAAGAATCGTCGCAGACCGAAGGGGCTGGACAGGCGGCCGTCGACCGGTTTGTCCAGGATGATGTTGCTGGGCCCCGTACTGCGAAAATTCGCATACGCCGTCATCTGTTCTTTGTACTCGCGCTCGAATCGCCGCGTCTGCGCCGGATCCGGATTCACATGGCTTTTGTTCTTGAGCTTGATGTGCTGGGAAGCGTAGGTTTTGCTTCCCACCTGGAAGGGAATCTCGCGCCGTCCCTGCTCGCCATCCACGACGATGCGCTGAGTGCTGCCTTTCGGCGTCTTCAGATCCAGTCCCACGACGGCAATCCACTGCCCCGCGCCCTCGCGCAGCACCATGACCTCATCGCCCTTGAAATAGGCCTTGGGCGGCGCAGCGCCCGACCCGAGCCCCAGGACAGCCACCCCCCCGGGCACCGGACGGTGAAGCACGCGTTCGATATAGCCCTGGGCCTGCGTGGCCAGGGGAAGCAAGCACATGCTGGTTGCGAGAATAATTAAGCCGAATCGCCTCATGCCTGACACACTTTTGTTCCACAGCGGGGAATGATAACGTACTCGGAGCGGAGCCGAGGGGGGTCTAGGGGGGGTCGGACCCCGCATGGGGTCCGACCCCTTAAAGCAGAAGCTGGGGTCTGACCCCGTTCCTGGAGAGGGCCTGGGGTCGGACCCCGCATGGGGTCCGACCCCATAAAGCAGAAGTTGGGGTCAGACCCCATCCGGGGTCTGACCCCTCGGCGCCCCATATCCCCCGCCGCCCGGCGTCTCGATCACGAAGACGTCGCCGGCTTCGAGCTCGATGCTGTCCTGCGGGCCGAGCTCCACCCTGGCGCCGCCGGCTCGCTCGACATGGTTCCGGCCGACTTCGCCGGGCATTCCCCCGGCCAGTCCGAAGGGAGCATGCCGGCGGTTGTTCGACAGAATGGCCGCCGTCATGGATTCAAGGAACCTGATGCGGCGCACGCCGCCGTCGCCGCCGGGCCAACGGCCTTTTCCTCCGGAGCCGGTCCGGATCTCATAAGACTCCAGCAGTACCGGAAAACGCAATTCCAGGACTTCGGGATCGGTGAGCCGGGAATTGGTCATGTGGGCCTGCACGACCGACGTGCCCGGAAAGCCCCCCGCTTGCTCGAAAGGCCGGCCGATGCGTTCCGGCCCCGCGCCCGTTCCGCCGGATATGGTTTCGTAGTACTGGTAGCGCGCGTTGCCGAAGGTGAAGTTGTTCATGGTGCCCTGGCTGGCCGCCAGCACTCCCAAGGCGCCATACAGCGCATTGACGATGCACATCGAGGTTTCGACATTGCCGGCGACCACCGCTGCCGGCGGGTCCGGATTGAGCATGGACGCGGGCGGCACGATGATGTCCAGCGGCTTGAGGCATCCGGCATTGAGCGGGATGTCGTACTCGACCAGCGTGCGGAACACGTACAGCACCGCAGCCACCGCGATCGACGCGGGCGCATTGAAGTTGTTGTCAAGCTGCGCCGACGTGCCGGTGAAATCGATGGTGGCGCTGCGCGTCTGCTTATGCACCGTGATCGCCACCTTTATCCGGGCGCCATTGTCCAGCGGATAATCGTAGCGGCCATCCGCCAGCTGTGTGATCACCTTGCGCACGGATTCTTCGGCATTGTCCTGCACGTGCTGCATATAGGCCTGGACCACGTCCAGCCCGAACGCTTCGCACATGGCCAAAAGCTCCTGCACGCCCTTCTCGTTGGCGGCGATCTGGGCGCGCATATCGGCCAGGTTCTGCTCCGGATTGCGCGCGGGCCATGGACCCGATCCCAGTATGGCCCTGGCCTCGGCTTCCCGGAACACTCCTCGCCTGACCAGCTGGAAATTCGTGAAGAGCACGCCCTCTTCGTCCACGCGGCGGGAATTGGGCGGCATCGAGCCCGGCGTCAGGCCGCCGATGTCGGCATGATGGCCACGCGACCCGACGAAGAACAGTATGGATTTGCCCGCGGCATCGAACACCGGCGTGATCACGGTAACGTCTGGCAGGTGGGTGCCGCCGTGGTAGGGATCGTTGACCACATAGGCATCGCCGGGCTGCATCGCGCCGGCATTTTCCCGCATGACGGTCTTGATGGACTCGCTCATCGAGCCCAGATGCACCGGCATGTGCGGTGCATTGGCGATGAGATTACCCTGGGCATCGAACACCGCGCAGGAGAAATCCAGGCGCTCCTTGATGTTGACCGAGTATGACGTGTTCTGCAGCCGCACGCCCATCTGCTCGGCAATCGACATGAAGAGATTGTTGAAGACTTCCAGCATGATGGGGTTGACTTCCGACCCCACATCGCTCCGCGCCCCAAGTGGTTCGACACGCTCCAGCAGCCAGTGGTCGCGCTCGTCGAGCCGCGCCCGCCAGCCCGGTTCGATCACCAGCGTCTGGTTGGGCTCGGCGATGATGGCGGGCCCGTCCAGGACATCGCCGGCCTGCAGCGCGGCGCGCTCGTACACGGGCGTTTCATGCCACTGCCCTGCGCAGTACATGGAGCGCCGCGCGCCTGGCTGGGGCGGCCCCGCGCGCAATGCGGACCGGGCCGGTCGTTCCGCGACATCAGGTGCCGCCAGGCTGGCTTCGACGGAAATTGCTTCCACGACCAAGCGCTTCTCGGGCATCAGGAAGGAATACCGCTGGCGATAAGTCTGTTCGAACGCCGCCTGCATGGACGGCAAGTCGGTGCCCAGATCGACCTCCAGCGCCGTGTCCGTCCCTTCGTACTTCAAGTGCAGCCTTGCCGCCTTTCGCAAGACGCCTTCCCCGCCATGCCGTTCCCCCAACCCTTCCCCGCCATGCCGTTCCCCCAGCCCTTCCGCCGCCTGCGTCCACAACGCGGCCGCCAGATCGGCAAGTTCGGAAAGCAGTGCGGCATCGAGCGGTTTCTCCACCGTTTGCTGGCGTATCTCGATCTGGTCGGCCAGTCCCATGCCATAGGCCGACAACACGCCCGCCAACGGGTGCGAGAAGATGCGGGTCATGCCCAGCGCGTCGGCCACCATGCAGGCATGCTGGCCGCCCGCACCGCCAAAGACGGTCAATGCGTAGCGAGTGACATCGTGCCCTTGCTGCACGGAAATCCGTTTTATCGCCTCGGCCATGTTGCCGACCGCGATGGACAGGAAGCCTTCCGCCAGGGACTCCGCCGACATCACCGTGCCCGTCTGGCGGGTCACGGTATCCGCCAGGGCGCTGAACTGACGGCGCACGGCGTCGACGTCCAGCGGCTGGTCGGCCTGCGGCCCGAATACACGGGGAAAGAAGTCCGGCTGGATCTTGCCCAGCATGACGTTGCAATCCGTGACGGCCAGCGGGCCGCCTCGGCGATAGCAGGCGGGCCCGGGATTCGCGCCCGCCGAGTCCGGCCCCACGCGCAGGCGCGCGCCATCGAAATGCAGAATGGAGCCCCCACCGGCGGCCACGGTATGAATGCGCATCATGGGCGCGCGCATGCGCACGCCGGCGACCTGGGTCTCGAACTCCCGCTCGAACTCTCCGGCGAAATGGGAAACGTCGGTGGACGTTCCGCCCATGTCGAAGCCGATGACTTTGTCGAAACCCGCGCGCTGGCTGCTTCGCGCCATGCCGACGATGCCGCCGGCGGGCCCCGAGAGGATCGCGTCCTTGCCGCGAAAGCGATCGGCGCGCGCCAGGCCGCCGCTGGATTGCATGAACAGCAGCGGGACGCCCGGCAGCTCCGCGGCCACCTGGCCGACATAGCGACGCAATATGGGCGACAGGTAGGCGTCCACGACCGTCGTGTCGCCCCGCGAGACGAACTTGATCAAAGGACTGACTTCATGCGAGGCGGACACTTGCGTGAAGCCGATCTCGCGTGCAAGCTTAGCCGCCATTGCCTCGTGCGCTGGATTGATCCAGGCGTGCATGAATACGATGGCTGCCGCCCGCAGCCCTTGGGCATGCGCTTGCCGCAGAGCGTCGCCCAGGGCGTCGAGATCCAGCGCCTGCCGTTCCTTGCCTTCCGCATCCAGCCGGCCGTCGGCCTCGATGACGCCGGCGTACAGCTGCTCCGGCAAGACGATGTGGCGATCGAAGAGCCGCGGCCGGTTCTGGTAGGCGATGCGCAGCGCATCGCGAAATCCGCGGGTCGTGACGAATAAGGTCGGCTCGCCCTTGCGTTCCAGCAGCGCGTTGGTTGCGACCGTCGTTCCCATCTTGACGCTGCCGATGTGTTCCGCCGGTATGCGTTCCCCCGGCGCGACGCCGAGTATCCGGCGGATGCCGGCGACGGCCGCGTCACGATATTGCTCCGGATTGTCGGAAAGCATCTTGCAGCTCAGGATATCCCCTTCGGGACTGTACGCCACGATGTCCGTAAAAGTGCCGCCGCGATCGATCCAGAACTGCCATTTCATGCTCGTCCACTCCTTTGGTAACAGCTTGCGCAATCATAGAACCCGCAAGAACGCCGCAGGTCGTACATGCCCTAGGAATAACCCCTAAATTGATCACACCGACAAAGCAGGCGCGACTTCGCACACTACAATCAGTCGACCACTGAGTTCCCGTGCGTATTGTCAACCAAAGGATATTTCAATGAAAAAAATGTTTGCCTTGCTGACAGCTACCGGCGCTGCGGCATTTGCCCTCAACGTTCAGGCCGCCACCAAATGGGACCTGCCCAGCGCCTATCCCGCATCGAACCTGCATACCCAGACGCTGGAGCAATTCGTCAAGGACGTCAAGGAGCTTTCTGGCGGGGAACTCGACATTACGCTGCACAACAATGCCTCGCTGTACAAGGCGCCCGAGATCAAGCGCGCGGTACAGGGCAACCAGGCGCAGATCGGCGAAATCCTGCTGACCAACTTCGCCAACGAGGACCCCATCTACGCCCTCGACGGCTTGCCCTTCCTGGCCACGGGCTACGAAGCGGCGTGGAAGCTCTATCAGGCGCAGAAAGAACTCCTGAACAAGAAGCTTGCGTCGCAAGGCATGACGCTGCTGTATTCGGTGGCCTGGCCGCCGCAAGGCATCTTCGCCAACAAGGACATCAACAAGGTCGATGACCTGAAAGGCGTGAAGTGGCGCGCCTACAGCCCCGTCACGGCCCGCATCGCCGAACTGGTCGGCGCCCAGCCCGTGACCATCCAGCAGTCGGAGTTGTCGCAGGCCATGGCCACCGGTGTCGTCGAAGCGTTCATGACCTCGGGCTCTACCGGCTGGGACACCAAGACCTACGAGTACATCAAAAAATTCTACGACACCCAGGCCTGGCTGCCCAAGAACGCCGTCATCATGAACAAGAAGGCGTTCGACCAGCTCAGCGAAAAGAGCCAGAAGGCCGTGCTGCAGGCCGGCGAGAAAGCGGAAAAGGCCGGCTGGGCGCTGTCGCAGGAAAAGACCCAATGGTATCTGGACCAGTTAGCCAAGAACGGCATGTCCATCATCAAGCCCAGCGACGAGCTCATGAAGGGGCTAGACAAGGTGGGCGAGACCATGCTTGCCGAATGGATCAAGCGGGCGGGGCCTGACGGCCAGAAAGTCATCGACACCTACCGGGCCGCCAACTAAGAATGCGGGCCTTTCTCGATGCGCTGTATCGGATGGCGGGCGGCCTTGCGGCCGTCTTCACCGTAGGCGTGCTGGTCGCCGTGATCCTGTCCATCGCCACCCGGCAATTGGGCATACACATCGGCGGGCTGGACGCCTACGCCGGCTATTCCATGGCCGCCGCGGGCTTTCTGGCGCTGGCCCATACATTCAAAAGCGGCGAACACATCCGCGTCACGCTCGTGCTGTCGGCCCTGCCGGCCAAAGGCAGCCTGCGGCTCGATATCTTCGCACTGCTGGTGGCCTGCGCCATTGCGGGCAACCTGTGCTGGTTCAGCATCAAGCTGGTGCTCGATTCCTACGCCTACAACGACATCTCCACCGGCGACGACGCAACGCCGCTCTGGATCCCCCAGCTGTCCATGGCGGTGGGGACCGTCATTTTCTTTGTCGCCGTCCTCGACGAAACCCTGAGACGCTTCCAGGGCAAGCTCGAATCCCAGAGCGAAGAAACCCATTATGAATGAAGCACTGGTCATCACGCTGCTCGTCGTCTCCATCTTCGGTTTCCTGGCCTGCGGAGTCTGGGTCGGCCTGACCTTGGCCGGCACCGCCTGGCTGGGCATGGAACTGTTCTCCAGCCGGCCGGCGGGCGATGCCATGGCGATCACCATCTGGGGGGCGGCATCCAGCTGGACGCTCACCGCCCTGCCGCTTTTCCTATGGATGGGCGAGATCCTGTTCCGGTCGCGCCTGTCGCAAGACCTGTTCAAAGGCCTCGCACCCTGGCTGGACCGCATTCCCGGCCGCCTGCTTCATACCAACGTCGTGGGCTGCGCCATATTCGCCGCCGTGTCGGGCTCATCGGCCGCCACCTGCGCGACCATCGGGAAGATGACCATACCGGAACTCACCCGCCGCGGCTATCCGCAAGACCAGATCATCGGAACGCTGGCCGGCGCCGGCACGCTGGGGCTGCTGATCCCGCCCTCCATCATCATGATCGTTTACGGCGTCGCCGCCGACGTCTCGATCTCCAAGCTGTTCATCGCCGGCATCCTGCCCGGCGCTCTTTTGGCCCTTTTGTTCATGGGGTACATCGCCATTTGGTCGCTGCTGCATCCCGACCGCATCCCGCATGCCGACGAGCGCATGAGCTTCGGGCAAAAGCTGTACCAGTCCCGCCATTTGATCCCGGTCGTATTGCTGATCGCCGTGGTCCTGGGCACCATCTACACGGGCTTTGCCACCGCAACGGAAGCAGCTGCCGTGGGCGTGGTCGGCGCGCTGATCGTGTCGGCGGCCCAGGGGTCTATGACCTGGGGGGTATTCAAGGAATCCCTGATGGGCGCAACGCGGCTCTACTGCATGATCGCGCTCATCCTGGCCGGCGCGCAGTTCCTGACGCTGTCGATGGGCTATATAGGCCTGCCCCGCGCGTTGGCCGAGTGGATCGCCTCGCTGGGCCTGTCGCAGTTCGGGCTCATCATCGCGCTGATGGTGTTCTTCATCATCCTGGGCTGCTTCCTCGACGGCATCTCGATCGTGGTGCTCACCATGGGCGTGCTGCTGCCCACCGTCAACGCGGCCGGAATCGATCTGCTGTGGTTCGGAATCTTCCTGGTGTTCACCATAGAAATGGCCCAGATCACTCCGCCCGTGGGCTTCAATCTGTTCGTGCTCTCGGGCATGACCAAGAAGGAACTGCCCTACCTGGCACGCGTATCGTTCCCCATGTTCCTGCTGACGACACTGGGGGTGCTGATCATTTACGCGATACCGGAAATCGCCACCTGGATGCCGGCGCAGATGGCGCCTTAGGGTGGGGTCAGACCCCGGCCGCGGTTCGAAGGGTCAGACCCCATGCGGGGTCTGACCCTGGCCGATATTCAAGGGGTCAGACCCCGTACGGGGTCTGACCCCAACGCCCCCACTCTCCCACCCACCAGCCTGATCTCGTGCGTGCAACGCGCCGCAAGCTGCGGGTCGTGCGTAACGAGGATGAGCGTGGTGTTCTGTTCCCGATGCAGCGCGAACATCAGGTCGATGACTTTCTCGCCGTTCTGCGTGTCCAGGCTGCCGGTGGGCTCGTCGGCGAACAGCAGGCGCGGCCTGACCACGAAGGCCCGGGCCAGCGATACGCGCTGCTGCTCGCCGCCCGACAGCGTGCGCGGATAATGATGCAGGCGGTCCTTCAAGCCTACGCGCTCCAGCATGGCGGTCGCCTCGTCTTTCGCCGACAGGCCCGCCAGCTCGAGCGGCAGCATCACGTTCTCCAGCGCCGTCAGATTGGGCAGTAGCTGGAAGGACTGGAACACGAAGCCGACGTGGGCTGCGCGCAGTGCGGCACGCTGCTCCTCGTCGCAGGCGAACAGGTCGTGTCCCAGCAGCAGCACCTGGCCCGAGCTGGGGACATCCAAGCCCGCCATCAGCCCGAGCAGCGTGGACTTCCCCGACCCCGAGCTGCCTGTGATGGCCAACGCGTCCCCGTCGGCCACCGTGAAACTGACATTGTCTAAAATATCCAGATAGCCGGTGGAGTCCGAGACTCTCTGGCTCAACTGTCTGACTTCAATGGAATATGGCTGACTCATGTGGATACGCGGATATTTGGCAGCGATGGCGCTGTGCTGTTCTCAGGTCGTGGCGGCAAACGCCCAGGCGGCACCCCCTCAAGCCGGAGGGCAAAATGCCATTCTGGTCATAGGCGATAGTTTATCGGCCGAATACGGCTTGCGGCGCGATACCGGATGGGTGAAGCTGATCGCCGACCGGCTTGTGGCCGAGGCGCCAGAATACCAGATACTCAATAGCAGCATCAGCGGCGACACCACGAGCGGCGGCCTGTCGCGCCTGCCCGCGGCGCTATCCACCCATCAGCCGCGCATCGTCGTCATCGAGCTGGGCAGCAACGATGCGCTGCGAGGCCTGTCGCTGAGCGCCACCCGCGACAACCTGGCCAAAATGATAGAACAGGCCAAGGACCGGAAAGCAGAAGTGCTGCTGGTGGGCATGCAGATTCCACCCAATTACGGACGCGCATACACGGAACAGTTCCAGCGGCTTTTTGCCGAACTGTCCGAGCAGCACGGCGTGGAACTCGTTCCCTTCCTGCTTGAAGGCATGGCGACGAACATGGAGCTTTTCCAGGCCGATGGCATACATCCCAATGAGGCGGCGCAAGCCATGCTGGCCGAGAACGTCTGGAAAAAACTGGGACCCATGCTGACACGATGAGTCCCGTGGGCTGGGGACAGACCCCGAATGGGGTCTGACCCCTTTCAAAACACATCCGTGGGGTCAGACCCCATTCGGGGTCTGTCCCCTTCAAAACATGCTTGTGGGGTCAGACCCCATCCGGGGTCTGACCCCTTGATTACTCCGCCCGCTCTCCCGCCAAGGCCTCTTCGGCTTCGGGCAGCATGGTCACCTTGGCCTGCACCTTCATCTCGCGCAGCACGGCTTGTTCTTCCGCCTTGCCCCAGGCCTGGGCCAATTGCGAGGACAAGGTCGCCTGCATGGACTCGTCGAGCTCGCCGGCCTTGCCGCCTTCAACACGCAGCACCACATAGCCTTGAGGCACGTTCACGCCCAGATACTGCGGCAGCTTTTCGCTGTCGATGGCCAGCGCCGCGTCGGTAATGGACTTGGTCAGGCCTTGGGGGTTCATGCGGCTGATGGCCAGGACCGAGCCGAATTTTTCGGGCGCGTCGGACGAGGATTCCTTCTGGAAGCCGGCCAAGGCTTCCTCGCCGGCTTTCTGGCTTGCCGCCAGCGCGCGTTCCTGCACCAATAGCTCGCGGATATGATCCGAGACCTGGGCCAGCTCGGGCACATGCGCGGGAATGAGCCTCTCGACCCGGACCGCGACCATGGTATCGGGCGAGATCTCGATCACGCCCGAGTTTTGTTTTTCGGCCAGTGCTTGTGGCGAGAACAGTGCACGGCGCACGCGAACGTCGTCGAGTATGGCCGCATCCTCGCTGGCGGATGCCGCGTCGGCCGGGACCTGGTCCGAAGGCAGCAAGCGGTCGCGCGCGATGCCGGCGGCGGACTTGATCTTCAAGCCGAGTTCATCGGCGGCGGGCTGCAGGCTGGCCGGGTTGTCGTACACCAGACCGGTGAGTTTGCTGGCCATTTCCGCGAACCGATCGGCCCCGAGCTGACGCCGCACTTCGGATTCGACCTTGGCGCGGGCCTCGTCGAAGGACTCACCCTGCTCGCCCTGGACCTCGTTGGCATGGAAAACATGGAAACCGCCAGGCCCGTCGACCACGTCGGAGACGTCGCCCTTGCCCAGCGAGAAAATGATCTGGTCGAGGTTGGCGGGCCATGACCCCTTCGTGATCCAGCCAAGCCGCCCGCCGTCCTTGGCCGTACCGGCGTCCTGCGACTCGGCCTTGGCAAGCTCGGCAAAGGATGCGGGTTCGGCCTTTGCCTTCGCCGCGATTTCTTCGGCCTTGGCAAGAGCCTTCTTCCGTTCGTCGTCAGACGCGGTGGCCGCGACGCTGATCTGGATGTGGCTGACGTCGACCCGAGGCGGCTGCACATAGCGCGTCTTGTTCTGATCGTAATACCGCCGCAGGTCTTCTTCGCCGACCGCAGGCAGATTCGCCATGGCCGCCGCTTCGTTCAGCAGCACATACTGGGCTTGGACCTGCTCCGGCAATTCGAGCGTCTGTTTGTTCTGCTCGTACCATGACTTGATATCGTCTTCGCTGACTGCGACATCCTTTACATAGTCTTCGGCCGGAAAGGCCAAGAGCCTGACACTGCGTTCTTCGGTCAGGGATTTCCCGACGAGCCCGACCACGGACGGCGGGACATTGGCGGTCAAGGCGACCGGGCCGAGCACGCGGTCCAGAGAGAGTTCTGCGCGCTGACCCTGTTCGAAGTCGCGGGTGGTCAAGCCAACCGATGCCAGAACCTGGTTATAGCGCGCTGGAGAGAACTGGCCGTTTTCCTGCAACTGCGGCATGGAGGAAATGGTCTGGCGCAAGACGGCATCGGATACGCTGAAGCGCTCTTTGGTTGCGGTATTGACCAGCAGACGACGGTCGACCAGCGACTCCAGCAAGGCGCTGCGCGCTTCGCGGTTGTCGAGCACGGATGGATCGAATCCACCTTGGCTGTTCTGCTGCAATTGCTGCAACTGATTGCGGCGTGCCTGGTCGAAATCCTGCAAGGTCACGGCAGAATCGCCCACCTTTACGAGATCTTGATCGCCGGACACATAATTGGTGTAGCCGCTGACGCCGATCAGAACGAAGGACGGCAAAATCAGCACCAGCAGAATCAATTGCATCAAACGCTGATGCGTGCGAATGAAATCGAACATTAATCACTCACTGACACGCAGCCCCGGACGGAACTGCGCGACGGTTGAATCAAAAAAGGCGATAAGAATCGCCAAGATTACAAAGAACGCGAGTAGAACACGAAATTTCATGGAGTTTACCACCACACTTGCCTGATTTTTCAGTGTCTTCAGGTCACGCTATAAAATACGGGGCAGCCCTCCGCAGGACGCTGCGCCCCTCATATCCGATTCGACAAGCCATGCCCCATACGCATTCTTCCTGGCCCTACCCCAAACTGATCGCCCATCGCGGCGCCGGCCGCTTCGCCCCGGAAAACACGCTGGCCTCCATTCGTCTGGGCGCGTCGTACGGCTTTCGCATGATGGAGTACGACGTCAAGCTCAGCCGGGACGGTGTCGCCGTCCTGCTGCACGACGACACCGTCGATCGCAGCTCCAACGGGCAAGGGCCGGCGGCAGATAAAACGCTGGCCGAGCTTTCCAGGCTGGATTTCGGCCTATGGCACTCGGTGGCCTATGCCGGCGAACCCATACCGACACTGCACGCCATTGCCGCCTACACGCTGGCCAATGGCATACACAGCAATATCGAGATCAAGCCGCATCCCGGTCTGGAAGCGGAAACCGGCAGGCAGGTCGCGCTGCTGGCGCGCCAGCTCTGGGCCGGCGCCGCGCTCCCCCCACTGCTTTCCTCGTTTTCCGAAGCGGCCTTGCAGGCAGCACTCGAAGCAGCGCCCGAGCTTCCTCGCGCGCTGCTGATCGAAAAGGAAGTCCCGCAAGACTGGCCGGAACGTGTCAAACGGCTGCAATGCCTGGGCTTGAATCTGAACCACAAGTACACTGGAAAAGCCTTGGTCGAACAGATCAAGGCGGCAGGCCTCACGCTCGCGATCTGGACCGTCAACGACATCGCGCGCGCCAAAGAACTTATCGACTGGGGCTGCGACGCCATCGTCACCGACGAAGTCGCCACCCTCAACCCCGAGTGGGCCGCATCGCTCTGATCGCCTCGCCGTGTTACTGGTTTTTATTTAGGGAATTCTTTTGTTCAGCTACCGACATGCCTTTCACGCAGGCAACCACGCCGACGTCCTGAAGCACGCCGTCTTCGTGCATATTCTGGACCACTACAATCGCAAGGATGCGGCCTATTGGGTCATCGACACCCACGCCGGCGCGGGGCTATACGACCTTCGCAGCGAATGGGCGCTCAAGAACGGCGAATTCGCCGACGGCCTGGACCGCTTGCTGGGTGCGGACCCGATGCCGCCGCTGATCGAACGCTATCTTGAAGAAGTCGAGCATTTCAACCCCGACGGCATTGCCAACTTCTACCCCGGCTCGCCCTGGCTGGCGCTGCGTGCCCTGCGGCCGCAGGACCGCCTGCGCCTGTTTGAAATGCATCCATCCGAGGCAGAGGTGCTCAGGCGCAATCTGCAGTCCCAGGGGCGCGGCGCCTTGCGGCAAACCACCATCTACGAGGCGGACGGCTTTGAAGGCCTGAAGAGCCAATTGCCACCGACACCCCGGCGCGGAGTCGTCATCATTGATCCTTCTTATGAAGACAAGAAAGATTACCGAAAAACGCTGCAATCCATCGACGACGGCCTGAAACGATTCGCCACCGGCTGCTTCATCGTCTGGTATCCGCTGGTCCAGCGCCGGGAAGTGCAAGAAATGCTGCGCTCGCTGGAGCGCCTGAAGACGCCCTGGCTGAATGCCTCGCTGACTGTGCGCAAGCCGGCGCGCGACGGCTTTGGGCTGCACGGCAGCGGCATGTTCGTTCTGAATCCGCCCTGGACGCTGCATGCCGAATTGACCAGGGCCCTACCCTGGCTCAGCGAGAAGCTCAAGCTGGATGACCGCGCCACCTTCGCGCTCAAGCAACAGGGCAACTGACCCTGAGGGGTCAGACCCCGTACGGGGTCTGACCCCCGCCATCCAAGCCACAAGGCAATTTACAGGGCTTGACTCTGAGGGGTCAGACCCCGTACGGGGTCTGCCCCTCATTACAGGAAGCGTTCGCCTTCCTTCAAATAGCGCCATTGCCCGGGGGGCAGGTCGCCCAGGACGATACGCCCCATCCGCACACGCTTCAGGCCCACCACCTTGAGGCCGACCTGTTCACACATGCGCCGGATCTGGCGCTTCTTGCCCTCTTGCAGGATGAATCGCAGCTGGTCCTCGTTCTGCCAGCTGACTTCGGCCGGCCGCAACGGCTGCCCATCGAGGGAAAGGCCGTGATTCAGCATGGCCAGCCCATTGCCTGCGATCTTGCCGGTGACTCGTACCAGGTATTCTTTTTCGATGTCGGAGTCGTCGCTGATCAACTGGCGCGCGATACGCCCATCCTGGGTCAACACCAGCAGCCCCTGCGAATCGATGTCCAGCCTGCCGGCGGGAGCGAGGCCGCGCAAGTGGGCCGGGTCAAAGCGCGTGACCGACTTGCCGGCGCGATACTGATTGGCGGCGGTGATCAGGGACACCGCCGGCCGGTATCCCTGTTCGGCCTGGCCGGAAACATAGCCGACAGGCTTGTTCAGCAGAATGGTGACCCGCGCGGTCTGCCGCGCCCGCGCCTGCTTATCGAGCGTGATCTTTTGATTCGGCCACGCCTTGCTGCCCAGCTCGGGCACCACCACGCCATCGACGCGTACCCAGCCGCGCTCTATGTAAGCGTCTGCTTCGCGTCGCGAGCACAGGCCTTGTTCGGCCATCAATTTTGAAATTCGTATTTTTTCCATAAACAGCATTTTATGACTTTGGCGATAATACCGTTTATGGAATTACATCCGCCTCACCATACCGATTGGCTGGCACGGCCCGCGCCGTCGTTCAGCCGCTTGCAGAAACACTGGCTTTTCCGCCCCGGTGCATTGACCGCGGGCCTGCGCCGAATCGGCCATGTACAGCTTCGGGTCACGGCCGAGCATCCCGACGGCCTGCTGCCGTCCGAAGCATGGATGCTGGGCCTCAAGCCGCGAAGCCCGATCTGGGTGCGCGAGATCATCATGTCCATCGACGGCGTGGACAGCGTCTACGCCCGCAGCTTCACGCCGCTCGCCGCCTCTCATGGCCTCTGGCAAGGCATGCGCCGCCTGCGCACCCGCCCTTTGGCCGACATGCTGTACCACAGCTCTGAAATCACGCGCTCGCCCTTCCTGGCATGCCAGCCGGGTCTGCACAATCCCCTTTACAAGACCGGCCAGCGCATACTCGGCCCGCAGTGCCCGGCTCCGCAACGCCTCGTCGCGCGCTGCTCCGCCTTCTGGCGGCACGGGCAGCCTTTGCTCGTCGCGGAATGCTTTCTTCCTGAGTTCTGGTTTCTGGCCGGAGCTGAGGGGTCAGACCCCATGCGGGGTCTGACCCCTGGCTGAGAGGGTCTGACCCCATTTGATCCGGCGACCGAGAGGTCAGACCCCCATTCGGGGTCTGACCCCCTACCGCCAGGTTTCCAGCTCCACGCTCACGCTGTCTTCACCCGAGGACAGCAGGATCGAGCCTTCGTCTATGGTGGCGTGGAGATTCATGCTGCGCTGCGCGAGCCGGGCCAATGCCTGGGCGCTGGCCGGGTCGACGGAGTACACGGCCAGGTCGCGCATGCGGGCGGCCGCGCCCTGAACCCCTTGCCACCATACTTTGCTGGCATGCCCGCCATAGCAGAACACCACCACGCGCCGCGACTTGCCCGCTGCCTGCAGCAGGCGGCGCTCGTCGGGATGCCCGAGATCTATCCAGGCATGGATGTCGCCCGTCAAGTCCTTCTGCCAGATTGCGGGTTCTTCGGTAGTGCTCAAGCCGCGCGTGAAGGCCAGGTTCTCGTCCGCGTGAAGCGCGAATGCAAGCACCCTGAGCATCATGCGCTCGTCGGTTTCGGAGGGATGGCGAGCCAGCGTCAGCGTGTGGCTGCCGTAGTAGCCGCGCCGCATGTCGGCCACATGCAGCTCGAGCTTGAATATCGTTGCGCGCAGCGCCATGTTAGAGCGCGTCGATCCCGCTTTCTCCGGTGCGGATGCGTATGGCTTGCTCCACCGCGGTCACGAAGATCTTGCCGTCGCCGATCTTGCCCGTGAAAGCGGCCTTGATGATGGCATCGATGGCGGCATCGACCATGGCGGCCGGCAGGACGACCTCGACCCGGATCTTGGGAAGAAAGTCGACCACGTATTCGGCGCCGCGATACAGCTCGGTATGGCCTTTCTGGCGCCCAAAGCCCTTGACCTCGGTGACGGTCAGACCATTGACGCCGATATCGGCAAGCGCCTCGCGCACTTCGTCGAGCTTGAACGGCTTGATGATGGCCGCTACTAGTTTCATTGCAGACTCCAGACGGATAAAGGAAAAATTATCGCACGGCCGCGTGTTCCGCGCGGGCGGTGTCCGGGGGAGCCTGCTCGGACATTGCGCCGGGCGCCGGTTGCGCCCGCCCCGCATCCCAGGCTCGCGCAAAATCGGCGCCGGAGGGAGCCTGGTACAGGCGCAGGGAAAGCTCGGGCAGGATGGCCAGCAGATGATCGAAGATATCGCCCTGTATGCGCTCGTACTCGACCCAGGCGGTGTTGTTGGCGAAGCAATAGACCTCGATGGGGATGCCCTGCGCGTCCGGTTCCATCATGCGCACGATCATCAGCATGTCTTGATGGAGTTCGCGCTGGCGCTTCAGGTAGGCGAGCGCGTAGGCCCTGAACGTCCCGATATTGGTCAGGCGCCGGCGATTGCTCTGCAGGCCGGCAAGCTCGCCCATGGACTTGTTGGTTTCTTCAAGCTCGCGCTGCTTGCCGTCCAGGTAGTCCTTCAGCAGGGCGAAACGGCTCAAGCCCTCAATCTCTTCTTCGGTCAAGAAACGGACCGTGCTCGCATCGATGCGCAGCGTGCGCTTGATGCGGCGTCCGCCCGACTCGAACATATAGCGCCAATTGCGATAGCTCTCGGAAAACAATTTATAGGTCGGGACGGTGGTGACGGTCTTGTCCCAGTTCTGGACCTTGACGGTATGCAGCGCAATATCGATGACGAAACCGTCCGCCCCGGCCTGCGGCATCTCGATCCAGTCGCCGATGCGCAGCATATCGTTGGACGTCATTTGGGTGCTGGCAACCAGAGACAGCAGGGTGTCCTTGAAAACGAGCAGCAGCACCGCCGACAATGCGCCCAGTCCGGACAGCATCAGCAATGGGGAACGGTTCACGAGAATGGAGATCGCCAGTATCAGGCAGACCGCCCAAAGCACGATCTTGCCCAGCTCCAGGTATCCTTTGATCGAACGGGTCTGCGCCCGCCGGCTGGCGTCGTAGATATCCTGCCAAGCGGCAAGCAGGCCATTGAGCGCCATGAACAAGAAGACGATGCCCGCCACCAGGAAAATCCGGCCGACGAAGCTCAGGTAGGGATCCGCGATCGGGAGCAGCCCGATATTGGCCATGATGAACAGCAGCGGCACCGCATAGCTGATGCTGCGGAAGACGCGCCGGCGCGACAGCGCCCGGGCCCAGTCCTCGCGTCCAACCGCATCCAGCGTGCGCTGGGCGAGCCTGGACAGCACCCTGGATGCGATCCAGCCGGTAACGATGCTCAGCACGAGCAGCACCCCCACGCCGAGCACGATCTGAGCCCAGAGCGTGTCGGGCATGTTGTGCGCGATCCAGCTTTCGCCCACCCATTGCTCGATCAGTGTTTCTTCTTGCATCGCCTTGTTCCGCCGCCCCGAGCCTGCCCGCAGTCCCTGGTGCATCCATGGTAAACGGGTAATATAACGTAGCTGCCACGTCCCTTATAATTCGGCCACTATGACCAAGAACTCCGCACCCGATCTCCAAGACCAGTTTGCCAACAAATCGCAAGCCTGGTCCGCCCGTTTTTCCGAACCCGTCTCCGATCTCGTCAAGCGCTACACCGCTTCCGTCCATTTCGACAAGCGCATGGCCCATTTCGACATCGAAGGCTCGCTCGCCCATGCCGAGATGCTGGCTTCCATCGGCATCATTTCCGAAGGGGACAGAATCTCCATCGAACGAGGCATGGCCCGCATCCGCGAAGAGATCGATGCGGACACCTTCATGTGGTCGCTGGACCTGGAAGACGTGCACCTGAACATCGAGAAGCGCCTGGTCGAGCTCATCGGCGATGCCGGAAAACGCCTGCATACCGGCCGGTCGCGCAACGACCAGGTGGCGACCGACATCCGGCTGTGGGTGCGCAACGAAATCGACATTTCCGTGGACCTGCTGCGCGAACTGCGGCGTAAGCTGGCCGAGCTCGCGCTCAAGCATGCCGCCACCATCCTGCCCGGCTTCACGCATCTGCAAGTCGCCCAGCCGGTAACGTTCGGGCACCATCTGCTGGCCTATGCCGAAATGTTCGGCCGCGACGCCGAACGCCTTGCCGACTGCCGCAAACGCGTCAATCGGCTGCCGCTGGGCGCGGCCGCCCTGGCCGGTACTTCCTACCCCATCGACCGCGAGCGCGTCGCGCGCACACTGGGCTTCGACGGCGTATGCCGCAATTCCCTCGACGCCGTTTCCGATCGCGACTTCGCCATCGAATTCTGCGCAGCGGCGGCCCTGATCATGACCCACGTCTCGCGCCTGTCCGAAGAGCTGGTGCTGTGGATGAGCCCCCGCGTCGGCTTCATCGACCTGGCCGACCGCTTCTGCACCGGCAGCTCCATCATGCCGCAAAAGAAGAACCCTGATGTCCCCGAACTGGCGCGCGGCAAGACAGGCCGGGTGAACGGGCATCTTATCGCGCTCCTGACCCTGATGAAAGGCCAGCCGCTGGCCTACAACAAGGACAACCAGGAAGACAAGGAAGGCCTGTTCGACTCGGCGGACACGATCCGCGACACGCTCACCATTTTCGTCGACCTGGTCGGCGGCATCCGCGTCAAGTCCGAAGCCATGCGCGCCGCGGCGCTGCAAGGTTTCGCCACCGCGACCGACCTGGCCGATTACCTGGTCAAGAAAGGCGTGCCCTTCCGCGACGCCCACGAAACCGTCGCCCATGCCGTGCGCATGTGCGACGAGCGCGGCTGCGACCTGGCCGACCTGACCCTCGAAGAACTGAAGGGCGTCAATGAGCTCGTCGAAGACGACGTCTTCGAGGTGCTGACCCTGGAAGGCTCGGTCGCCTCCCGCAAGCATGTCGGCGGCACCGCGCCGGAGCGCGTCCGGGAAGAAGCGCAGCGGGTATTGGATGAAACCGAGGGGTCAGGCCCGCAAGGGGTCTGACCCCGATTTGAGTTGTATGGGGTCAGACCCCGCATGGGGTCTGACCCCCGACTGCCCGGCTCCTGTTTGATCTTGGGGTCAGACCCCGGATGGGGTCTGACCCCCACTGAAAACGGCAATCGACTCGACATGGCCGGTGTGCGGAAACATATTGATCACCCCCGCGCTTTCCAGCCGATAGCCGCCCTCATGCACAAGGATGCCGGCGTCGCGCGCCAGGGTGGCGGGGTTGCATGACACATAGACCATGCGCGCCGGGCGCTCTTCGGCCCCCAAGGAGGCCAGGGCGCAGGACACCGCTTCCGCGCCCTCTCTGGGCGGGTCGATCAATATGCGATCGAAATGCCCCAGCTTCCGCAGCCAATCCGCATCCACCTCGAACAGGTTCAGGGTAGCGAAGGATGTCTTCGAGTCCAGGCCATGCTGGCGCGCCGCTTCCAGCGCGCGTGCCGTCAGCGCGGAACTGCCTTCTATGCCCACCACCTGCGCGGCGCGCGTGGCCAACGGCAGCGTGAAGTTTCCCAACCCGCAAAACAGATCAGCCACTCGGTGTTCGGGCGCAAGCTCGAGCAAGGATAAGGCCTTGGAAATCAACACGCGGTTGATGGCGTGATTCACCTGCGTGAAGTCCGTCGGCCGGTAAGGCATGCGCAAGCCGAACTCCGGCAAGGCGTAGGCCAGCTTGCCCTCATCCGCGGCATCCAGCAGATGCACGGTTTCAGGCCCCTTGGGCTGCAGCCACCATGAGACTTGATGGCGCGCCGCGAACTCCCTCAGCAGCACGATATCGCCCGAGGTCAGCGGCTCCATGTGGCGCAGCAGCAATGCCGTGGTCTGGTCGCCGACCGCCACCTCGATCTGCGGAATCCGATCGGGTTGAGCCAGGGATTCGACCAATGCGCGCAGCGGCATCAGCATGGCGGAAACATGGGGGGGAAGAACTTTGCATTCCCGCATATCGGCAACATAGCTGCCCCGCCGTTCGCGAAACCCGACCAGCACCCCGCCCTTTTTGCGGACCACGCGCACGGACAAACGCGCCCGATAGCGATAGCCCAACGAAGGTCCATGCATGGGAGGCAGGATGCGGTCCGGATGCAGTCTTCCGATATGCCATAAGGCATCTTCCAATACGCGCTGCTTTACCGCTACCTGCGCGGCGGGATCCAGATGCTGCATGGCGCAACCGCCACACACGCCAAAGTGCGGACAGGGAGGCTGTACACGCTGGGAAGAAGGCTTCAGGATTTTTTCAAGGCGGGCGGTGTCATAGGAAGGCTTGCGGCGGGTGATGGACACCTGCACACGTTCCCCGGGCAGCGCACCGTCGACAAAAACGACTTTGCCCTCGCGGCGCGCGACACCACGCGCCTCGAGATCCAGGGATTCAATACTTAGAACTTCGAACGTCATTATTCGTGCATCCAGAAAATCAGCCCCGAATTTTGACATTCCCGAGAAAGTAAGTCGAGCCGGGATGACGCGAGCGACCCGGGGTCAGACCCTTGTACAGGGTCTGACCCCACGATTGGCGCATCAAGAAGCGACTTTCTCCGTGGTTTTTTCCGTGGAACGCGCCTTGCGGTCCTTGCGTTCTTCCATGCGCTTGGCCAGCTTCTCGGCCCGCTCATTCATATGGGCCACGACTTTATCCTGTTGGGATTGGTCCAGCGATTCCCAGACCGCGAGCCATTTCTCGTCGATCTGGCGGCGCTCGGCGCGCAGCTGCTCATGCTTGGCGTCGGCCTGTTTCAGAGCCGCGCGAGGATCGATCTTGCCCTGCTTGACCTGTTCGCGTTTTTCCTTGAACGCCGCTTTCATGCCATCGCCGCGATCCGCCCTCAGTTGCTTCTGCGCGCTGCGTGCCTCGTCCAGAACTTTGCTTTGTTGCTCGGTCAGGCTCAGGGTGTCTACGAAGCGCTTGCTGACCGGCCCATAGCCGGGCACCCACAAACCGGCGTCCGCGTGGCCGTGCTTCATATGCTTGTGATGATGGCCTTCCTTGTGGAAGCGGCGCTCTCCACGCTGGCCGGACTTCTCAGCCTGTACCGAATTTTCCTGTGCGGCGGTTGCGGCCGTGTCGCCCGCGGCAGGCGTCGCCGCATGCGAAGCGCTGAAGACAAAAGCGGCTGCGGTGGCTGCAACGAGGGCGGGCACAGAGAACTTGGTGGTTTTCATGAGGATTCCTTTTGACTGGTTAGGAGGCCTCATTGTGCCGTCGTGCCGATTTCGGTCTTGTTTCAAGCGCGAGTCCGATTCTTTCAGTGGATTTCAGCAGAAGCCCGGCGACTCAGGCCCCCATGCCGTTCAGCCCCACGCCGCCATGTACTCCCTCCAGTGCGGCGCCTCGCTGGCGGCAAGAGTGTCGCGCACGAGCTGGACTTCGGCCTCATAGGCGGTTTGATCGAGCTCGCCCCTCATGAAGCGGAAGCGGCAATACACCAGCCAGGTATTGACCACGTCGGTCTCGCAATAGGCGCGCACGTCGTCGGCCTGCCCTTCCGACCAGGCCTTCCAGACCTGGCTGCCGTCCATGCCCAGCTTTCCCGGGAAACCGCAAAGCTTGGCCAGATCGTCCATCGGTGCGTTGGCGCGGCCGTTGTACTTGGCCAGTAAATCCATGAGGTCGATGTGGCGGGTATGGTAGCGGCTGATGTAGTTGTTGAACTTGAAGTCCCGGTCGTCCTCGCCCATGTCCCAGTAGCGCGGCGCCTGCACGCCGTGTATCAGGCTGCGGTAATGCAACACGGGAAGATCGAAGCCCGAGCCATTCCAGCTCACGAGCCGGGGCGTATAGCGCTCGATGGTCTTGAAGAACCCATTGAGCAGCGCGGGCTCGGGGTCGTCGGCCGCGCCCAGGGTTTTCACACGGAAGCCGCTATCGTCGCGAAAGGCGCAGCCGACCACTGCGACCTTGTGCAGGTGCAGGGGAAGAAAATCATTCCCGTGCGTTTCGCGGCGGGCGGCCAACGCAGCTTCGATGACCTCCGTTTCGGACATCCCCGCATCCCATTCCGGATGCAGCTTGCGCAGCCCTTCGGCGTCCGGGATGGTTTCCAGGTCGAAGACGAGGGTGGGGATCATCGGGCCGGCAGGTACGACATGGGATTCACCGGCGTTCCGCGGCGACGGATTTCGAAATGCAGCCGCGGCGAGGTGGTGTCGGTCTGGCCGATGGCCGCAATCTTGGCGCCCTTCTTGATCTGGTCGCCCGTCTTGACGAGCAAGGACTGGTTATGGGCGTAAGCCGTGATGAAGCCGTTGCTGTGGCCCAGCAGGATCAGGTTGCCCAGGCCGCGCACGCCGTTGCCGGCATACATGACCTTGCCATCTGCCGCAGCGTGGACCGGGTCCCCGGCATTGCCTTCGATGTCGATCCCCTTGGTATTGGCATTGAAGCTTTGGATGATCTTGCCCGAAGCCGGCCAGCCCCAGCTGATGAGAGAGGCATCGTTCGCCCTGGCCGTGCTGACGGGCTCCACCGGTTTGACCGGCGTGACCGGGACAGGCGTGGCGGGACCCGCAACCGGCGCGGCGGGCGCGGGCGTGGAGGAATCCAGTCGCAGCACCTGGTTGGGCCGCAGTTGACTGGGATCCGTGATGTTATTCAGGCGGATGAGTTCGGCAAGCTCGATGTTGTTTGCTTGCGCGATCTTGTAGAGCGTATCGCCCGGCCTGACGATATAGGTGCCGCCCTTGGCAGGCTCGGTGGTGGTGCCCTGCGACATATCTGTAACGGGCGCTTGCGTGCCGCGGCCCGCGCAGCCGGCAAGGACTGCGCTGGCAACCACGGCTGCCAGCATCAATTTACGAGACGTGCGCTTAGGGGGTTCTAGTGTCGAAGCTGCGTCTGACCGAAACGTCCCTGCCTGCATGTGATTCTCCTGAAAGCTTAAGACTGGGTCCCGGCACGGAGCGGCACGAAACGCACTGACTCGAGCTCTGCGCGATGCCAGTTGGCAGCACCGGTGCGCTCGATCAGAATCAGACGCTGCGCCGTCGTTCCCTCCGGGGCAATTAAACGGCCCCCGACCGCCAACTGTTCGAGCAGGGCCTGGGGAATTCTAATACCGGCGGCAGCGATGATGATGGCATCGAACGGCGCCACGCCGGGCAAACCTTCCATACCGTCTCCGAACGAGAGCCGGACACGGGACGAGAGTTTCAATGCCCTGAGATTATCACGCGCCATGTCGTACAGGCCGCGAATACGCTCGATGGCATGGATCTCTTTGATGAACTGGGCCAGCACCGCAGCCTGATAGCCGCAGCCGGCCCCCACTTCCAATACCTTGGCGGGCGCCTTATTTTCGCATATCACGGAAATCATGCGGGCGACGACCCAGGGCTGGGAGATGGTCTGGCTGTAGCCGATGGGCAGAGCGGCGTCTTCATATGCGCGGCTGGCCAGCCCTTCGTCAACGAACAAATGCCGGGGCACGGCCATCATGGCATCCAGCACGCGTTCATCCTGTATGCCCTGCCGGCGCAAACGCTCGATCATCATGCCACGCGAGCGCTCTGAGTTCAAACCCAAATTGACCATTGTTGACGAACCTGGCGCTGCGTTGACAACGGCGCGCGCCGGGACGGCTTGCGTATACACCCGCGCATTGCTGTTGGTGGCCGCCAGGCCGCCACCCAGGCTGGAGCGACCGAACCGGTTGCTCGTGCCAGTGGCAAACGGGAACGGGACTACCGGCTTACGCATAAGGGGCCCGTCCAATCACGGAACTGCTCCAGTTGCTCGTAGTGCGTGAGATCGAAGCGCAGGGGCGTCACGGACACGGCGTTCTGTTCGATGGCGCCGAAATCGGTGTCTGAGGCGGAATCGGAAACGCTGCCTACCGGGCCTATCCAGTACACGGTGTCGCCATAGGGCGTGCTGCTTTTTACGACCGGCTCGGACGGATGGCGTTTACCCAGGCGCGTGACATGTATGCCCTGCAGAGCGTCGTAGCGCACTGCAGGGACATTGACATTAAGCAGCACATGGCCCACCAGGGGATTCTCGATGTGGCGCTCGACCACTTGGCGGGCGATCCGCGCGGCGGTGTCCAGGTGTTCCCACCCGCGCTTGACCAGCGAAAAGGCAATGGCGGGTATGCCGAACAGATAGGCTTCGGTGGCCGCGGCGACGGTTCCGGAATACAGCGTGTCCTCGCCCATGTTGGCGCCATTGTTGATGCCGGAAACCACGAGGTCGGGACGAAAGTCGAGCAAGCCGGTAAGCGCGATATGCACACAATCGGACGGCGTCCCGTTAACATAATAGAAACCGTTGGCCGCCTGCCCCACCGACAGCGGCCGGTTGAGCGTGAGCGAATTGGACGCCCCGCTGCAGTTCGTTTCCGGAGCCACCACGGTAAGCTCGCCCAGTCCTTTCAGGGACTGCACCAACGCTTCAAGACCGGCGGCATTGTAGCCGTCATCGTTGGATACCAGTATGCGCATTGCCTTCCATTTAGATTCAACTGAACGTAGCCAATTGTACCCGCTCGTTTTGGTTTTTGAGCGACTGTGGTTAGAATCGCCGCACAACTCTTTGGAGCACAGGAACCCATGTCTTCCGCCCTTCTCGCCCTCTCCGCGCTCGGCCTGATCATCACCTCATATCTCATCGGATCCATCCCGTTCGCGGTCGTGGTCAGCCGGGCGATGGGGCTCAAGGACCCGCGCACGTTCGGATCGGGCAACCCCGGCGCCACCAACGTGTTGCGCTCGGGCAACAAAGCGGCGGCGGCACTTACCTTGCTTGGCGACGCGGCCAAAGGCTGGGTGGCGGTTTATTTTGCGGCCCGCATCGCGGAAGACCTGGGCCTGCCCTCGGTCGTCGTCGCCGTCTGCGCGCTGGCGGTTTTTCTGGGGCACGTATTTCCGGTGTTCCTGCGCTTCAAGGGCGGAAAAGGCGTCGCTACGGCCTTGGGTGTCCTGCTTGCGGTCAGCCCCTGGCTGGCGTTCGCCACCGCGGCCACCTGGCTGATCATTGCATATGTCACCCGCTATTCCTCGCTGGCGGCCATATTGTCCGCCGTGTTCGCCCCGCTGTTCTATCTGCTGGGCGGAAACATCGCCTGGCCGCTGGACAAGCCCATGGCAATGGCGATCGTGGTGATCAGTGTTGTGCTCTTGTTCCGGCACAAAGCGAATATCAGCCGGCTGATGACGGGCAAGGAAAGCCGCATCGGCTCGGCGAAGAAATGAAGGGGTCAGACCCCACCAGATCTGTTTTGAAAGGGGTCAGACCCCATACGGGGTCTGACCCCACAGACCGTTTTGACCGGGGTCGGACCCCGCATGGGGTCCGACCCCAGAATCGAATCACGCTGACGCGGCCACCGGCCCGCAAATGTCTTCCAGGTCCCAGCGTGGCCTGACCGTAAACGCGTGATGCGCCGAGTCGAGATTTACCAGCCCGGCATTGACCCGCATGGCGGCGGCGAAGGCGATCATGGCTCCGTTGTCGGTACATAGGTCCAAAGGCGGGAAGAACACCTCGCAGCGCAGTTTGGCGGCCGCGCCGACCAGTTGCGCGCGCAGGTGGCGATTGGCCCCCACGCCGCCCGCGACGACCAGGCGCTTCAACCCGGTTTGCTTGATGGCCTTGATGGCCTTGGCGGCCAGGACATCGACAATGGCGTTTTCCGTGGCGGCGGCCAGATCGGCGCGCTGCCGGTCATCCAGCCTGCCCGACTCTTTCTCGATGGACCTGAGCCGCGTAAGCACCGCCGTTTTCAAACCACTGAAGCTGAAATCCAGGTCGCGACTGTGCAGCATTGGGCGCGGCAAGTCGTAGCGGCCGGCATCGCCCTCTTGCGCCAGCCTGGACAAGGCCGGCCCGCCCGGATAGCCCAGGCCCAGCAGCTTGGCGCTTTTGTCGAAGGCTTCGCCGGCGGCATCGTCCAGGGTTTCGCCCAGCAGCTCGTAATCGCCCACGCCGCCGACCCGCATGATTTGCGTGTGCCCGCCGGACACCAGCAGCGCAACGAAGGGAAATTCAGGCCTGGGGGTCGCCAACAGTGGCGAAAGCAGATGCCCTTCGAGGTGATGGATGGGAATGGCGGGCAAGCGGCGCGCCCAGGCGAAGGACTGAGCCACGCTGGCGCCGACCAGCAGCGCGCCCGCCAGCCCCGGCCCCGCCGTGTAGGCGACCGCGCCGATCTGTTCCATGCCGATGCCCGCCTCTTTCAGGACTTCGCGCGTAAGAGGCAGCACCCGCCGGATGTGGTCGCGAGACGCGAGTTCGGGCACTACGCCGCCATACTCCTGGTGCATGGCGATCTGGCTGTGAAGCGCATGGGCCAACAGGCCTCTTTCGGTGCACACCAGGGCGACGCCGGTTTCGTCGCAGGAACTTTCGAATCCGATGATGATCATTGGCGCTAGGGTTTGGAGGTGAAACGGACTTAGAATTCAGGCTTCATTATCGTTCATCTCGGACCACGCCACATCCCTCGGGAAAACACATGCTTGAAAAACTATTCCAATTACGCGAACACGGGACCACTCCCCGCAGCGAAATCGTTGCCGGGATCACGACCTTTCTCACGATGTCCTACATCATCTTCGTGAATCCCGAAATTCTGTCCACCACCGGCATGGACAAGAATGCAGTGTTCGTCGCCACCTGCCTGGCCGCCGCGCTGGGCACCTTCATCATGGCGTTCGTGGCCAACTGGCCGATCGGCATGGCGCCGGGCATGGGCCTGAACGCCTTCTTCGCCTTCACCGTCGTCGGCGGCCTGGGATATACGTGGCAGCAGGCCCTGGGCGCCGTCTTCATTTCCGGCGTGATTTTCATCCTCATTACCGTCACCGGAGTGCGCTCGTGGCTGATCGCGGGCATACCCAAGTCGCTGCGCTCGGCCATCGCGGCGGGCATCGGCCTGTTCCTGGCCATCATTGCGCTCGTGAGCTCCGGCATCGTGGTGGCCAACCCCGCCACCAAAGTGGCCTTGGGCGATCTCACCACCGCCCCGCCGCTGTATGCCATCCTGGGATTCTTCCTCATTGCCGCGCTGGACGCGCTCAAGGTGCGCGGCGCCATCCTCATCGGCATACTGGTGGTCACCGTTCTTTCCATTCTCACCGGACACACGCAGTTCCACGGCATCGTCTCCGCTCCGCCCAGCCTGGCACCCACCTTCTTCCAGCTCGACATCATGGGCGCGCTGCAAACCGGCATCGTGCACGTGATCCTGGTCCTGGTCCTGGTCGAGGTCTTCGACGCCACCGGCACGCTGATCGGCGTCGCCACGCGCGCGAACCTGATCCAGCCCGGAAAGCCCGGCCGCCTGGGTCGCGCCCTGCTTGCCGACAGCAGCGCGATCGTGGCCGGTTCGATGCTCGGCACCAGCAGCACGACCGCCTACGTGGAAAGCGCCGCCGGCGTACAGGCGGGCGGCCGTACCGGGCTCACAGCCCTGACGATCGGCGTGCTGTTCCTGCTGGCGCTCTTTCTTTCGCCGCTCGCGAGCGCGGTGCCCGCTTATGCCACGGCGCCGGCGCTCCTGTACGTTGCGGGCCTGATGCTGCGCGAGATCACGGAAATCCAGTGGGACGACGTCACGGAAGCCACGCCCGCGGCACTGGCCGCGATGACCATGCCCTTCACCTACTCCATCGCCAATGGCCTGGCTTTCGGGTTCATCAGCTATGTGGTGCTGAAGGCCGTTACCGGGCGCTACCGTGACATCCACCCGGCTACCTTGCTGGTCGCGCTGCTGTTCGTGGTCAAGTATGCGGCTTTTCCGGAGTGACGGTGGCGTGTTCCAGCTCGCGGTCGCACTCTGTTGCATTGAGCGCGCACCGCCTCGCAAGATCGCGATATTGGCTGTACACTGGACTCACGCACTAACTTAAACGACATCACAAGCGGCTTGCCAAGCCGCTTTTTTGTTTAACAGGGGGGCTTATGAGCACCATTGATCTGAACAAGGACAGCTTCCAGGAAGCCATACAGGGCGACAAGCCATTGATCGTCGATTTCTGGGCGCCGTGGTGCGGCCCATGCCGAAATTTCGCCCCGGTATTCGATGCCGCATCCAGCGAACACGAAGACGTGATCTTCGCCAAGGTGAATACCGAGGAAGAACAGGAACTCGCCACCGGAATGGGCATCCGCTCCATTCCGACACTGATGGTGTTCCGCGAGCGTGTTCTGCTGTTCTCGCAGGCCGGTGCGCTTTCCGCAGGCCAGCTCAATGAACTGCTGGAACAAGTCAAGCAAGTGGACATGGAGCAGGTTCACGCCGAAATCGCGGCGCAGAATGAAGGGGGTCAGACCCCATCCGGGGTCTGACCCCACCACCTTTAAAGGGTCAGACCCCGCACGGGGTCTGACCCTACATGGGATCCGTCCCCTTGAGCTTTTCCGCCACCTCTCCGTTGTGTTGCCCGAAGCGAGGCGGCAGCCGGCGCAGGGTGGCCGGCGTTCTTGAGAGCTTGATGGGCGAGGCAATCGCGCGGTACCCATTCTCGTTCAAGACCATTCCACGATGGCGGGTGTGCGGATGATCCAGTAGTTCCTCCACGTTCATGACCGGCGCGGCCGGTACGCCTTTCTTCAGCAGCCGCTGCGACAGCGCGGCGGCCTCGTGCCCGGCAAGCAACTCCGTCAGCATGGCCCGCAAGGCGGCGCGGTTCTGCAAGCGGTCCGCGTTGCTGGAGTAGCGAGGGTCGTCCGCCAAAGACTTCTGCCCCAGCTCTTCGGCCAATAGATGGAATTGGCGGTTGTTGCCCACCGCCAGGAAAATTTCCCCCGAGCGAGTGGGAAAGGTTTCGTAAGGCGCAATATTGGGATGCGCGTTTCCCGAACGCTGCGGCACCTTGCCGCTCAGGAAGAAATTGGCCGCGTGCGGGTGGAGCAGTGAAATCGCGCAATCAAACAGTGTGATGTCCAGGAACTGGCCCAAGCCGCTGCGATGCCTTTCATTCAAGGCCATGAGTATGGCCAGGGCGGCGTTGAGCCCCGTCACCATGTCGACCACGGGCAGGCCCACACGCGTTGCGGCGCCGTCAGCCTCACCGTTCACGCTCATCAACCCGCACATGGCCTGAGCGCAGGCATCGTACCCCGGCAGGCCTCCCAGGGGGCCGTCCGCGCCGAAGCCGCTGATGCGGCAATGTACCAGTTTCGGAAAGCGCTGCTGCAGCACGTCGGCGCCCAGGCCCCATTTTTCAAGCGTGCCTGGCTTGAAGTTCTCGACGAGGACATCGGCATCTTCGAGCAGGGCCAGCAGAAAGCCCTGGCCGTCCGCGCTTGAAAGATCAAGGCTGAGCCCAAGCTTGTTGCGATTCACGCCCAGAAAATACGACGCCGTGCCCTCTTGAAAGGGGGGGCCCCAGCCGCGGGTTTCGTCTCCCGCCGGCGGTTCGACCTTGAACACCTCGGCGCCGTGATCCCCCAGGATCTGCGTGCAGTATGGGCCGCCCAGCACGCGGGATAGATCGACGACCTTGCAGCCCTGCAAGGCCCCGGCCGGTGTGTTCGTTTGCTGATTCATCTTGGTTCCGTTCAATCCAGGGAAATATTGGCCGCCTTGGTCAAGGCGCCCCATTTGGGGACTTCGGCCGAAATGAAGGACGCCAGCCCTTGCGGAGTCTGGTCCCGCGCCTCGACGATGCCCTGCTTGGCCAGCGTTTCGCGGATTTCCGGCGCGTGCAGGGCCTGAACGAACGCGCGGTTGAGCTTGTCGACAACCGGACTCGGCGTGCCCTTGGGCGCGACGATGCCGAAGAATACGCTGACGTCATAGCCCTTGAGTCCCTGCTCGTCCAGGGTGGGAAGATCCGGCAAAGCCTCGGAACGCTCCGCGCTCGCGAGTCCGATCGGTATGAGGGTTCCCGCCTTCACATGCGGCAAGGCAGTGAGGATGTCGGTGAAGGACATCGACACCTGCCCTCCGAGCAAGTCGTTCAGGGCCGGCCCCGTGCCACGGTAAGGAACGTGCAGGATGCTAGTGCCCGCCATCTGGTTGAAGAGGACGCCGGCGAGGTGCGAGGAAGCGCCATTGCCTGAGGAGGCGTAGGAAAGCTTGTCCGGATTCGCCTTGGCGTAGACAATCAGTTCCTGAAGCGTCCTGGCCGGGACTTGCGGATTGATCACCAGGATGTTGGGCAAGTGGCCGATGCGTATGATGGGTTCGAAGCTGGTGCGCGGATCGTATCCCAGGTTCTTGTACATGCCGATATTGATGGCAAGGGGGCCGGATGTGCCGAACAGGATGGTGTAGCCGTCGGGCCTGGACTTGGCCACGTAGTCGGAACCGATATTCCCGCCTGCCCCCGCCTTGTTTTCGACGACCACCGGCTGGCCCAGCGGCTCGCTCAAGCTTTGCGCCAGGCGGCGCGCCAGCGCGTCGGTCGGCCCGCCCGGCGGGAACGGGACGATCAGCTTCACCGGCTGATCCGGATAATCCGCCGCCACGGCGGGAATGGGCATCATTGCGGCTTGCGCAGCCATCAGCAGGCCGACCGCGGCCAGCGTGATACGTGAAGAAAGCTTGTTCATATTGTCTCCGTTTCGTTATGAGAATAGGCAAAGCAATCCTGCGGCGCAGGATCAGAAAACCAGAGTCCTGAGGGCGTCGAGTCCGGGTCCGGCGGCATCCGGCGCGCAAGGATCGCGGGAAGCGAGCCGATGCCGCAGCACCAGGTCGGCGATGGCGCCGCGCGTTTCCAGGCCCTCGTGCGCGGCTTCCCAGCGCAGCGCAGCCAGCGTCAGGGCGTTGTACAAAGCGCTCGCGGCCTGACGCGCAAGTTCGGCGTGCCGGCCATGCGCAGCATGCTCGGCCAGCGAGAATGCCTTGTCCAGGGTTTCTTCCTGCAGCGGTGCCAGTTCCGGCGGGCAAGCCCGCCCTTCCGCCAGCAGGCGGCGCACGTGGTCCCGCAGCACCGGCAGGCAGCCATTGCGCTCGATCGCACGCAGCACGTCCAGGGCGACGATATTGCTCGTCCCTTCCCAGATCGAGCCCAAGTGGGCGTCCCGCAGCAGACGCGGTTCCACCCATTCTTCGATATAGCCGCAGCCTCCACGGACTTCCATCGCGTCGCCCGTGACCCTGCGGGCGTCCCGGCAAGCACGGAACTTGATCAATGGCGTCAGGATGCGCACCAGCGCACGCGATGCCTCGTCGCCCTGGTCGGCCCGCTCCAGCGCCGCCGCCGTCTGGAACATGATGGATCGCGCCTGTTCCGTGGGCACCAGCATCTTCAGCAACTGGCGCTGCATCAACGGCATGTCCACCAGGCGCGAGCCGAATGCCCGGCGATGCCGCGCAACGTACACGGCCTCGGTAAGAGCGCGCCGCATCAGTCCCGCGGCCCGCATGCCGTTGGACAGCCGCGAGTTGTTGATCATGTCGGCCATCTGCTGGAAGCCGCGCCCACGCTCGCCCACCAGCCACGCAAACGCGCCTTCCAGGCGTATTTCGCCGCTGGCCATCGAGCGCGTACCCAGCTTGTCCTTCAAGCGCAGGATGCGGTAGTGATTGTGGCCGCCGCCCGGAAGATCCCTGGGCAACAAGAACAGGGACACGCCGCCCAGTCCCGCTTTCGCTTCGCTGCGCGCCAGAACCATGGCGAAGCCGGCATCGGGATTCGAGCAGAACCATTTGTCTCCGGTCAACCTCCAGCTGCCGTCGGCCGCCTGCTCCGCACGGGTCTCCGTCGCGCTCACGTCCGACCCGGCCGCCTGCTCTGTCATGAACATGGCGCCTTGCCGTAGCTCGTCGAAATCGAGTGCCGTGACCTGAGGCAACACCTTTTTCACCAGCTCATCGTCACCGTACCTGCGCAGGGTGCGAGCCAAGGAATCCGTCATACTTACCGGGCAGCACAGGCCGAACTCCGCCTGCACGAACAGGTGGCTCAGGGCGTACTTGGCCGCGGGCGGCATGGGCGCGGGCCAGCCCAGGACACCGGGGCGGTGGGACATGGCCGCAAGACCCAGTTTGGCGTAGGCCACCTTCTCCAGCTGCACATAATCGGGATGCTTGGAGATCGCCGGCTGGTCGCGGCCGTCCCGCGTGCGTACGGACAGCGTTGGGGGATGCTTGTCGGCGGTGTCGGCAAGTTCGTCCAGGCTGCCGCCGGCCAGGCCACCCAGCTCATCGAAGGTCGGCAGCAAGTGAGCATGAAGATCCGGCGGCAGATACAGCTGCAGCATGGGCGCCGCATAAGGATCTGCGGCGAACAGATTGATGCCCCTCGAATCGGGGATGTTGGAGGCCGCAACCGAAGCGGGCATGGGAGCGTTCATGATGGTCACCTCGTTTGATTTGATCCATCTTAAGTTTCCGAATTAATATTCACAAATACCAAATTTCTTGTCATTGATATACGATTTGTATAGATAGACCATGGACCTGGACCCACGCCTGCTGCGCTACTTTGCAGCGGTCGCCGAAGAGCTGAGCTTCAGCCGCGCGGCCGAACGCCTGCATATTTCACAGCCTCCCCTCAGCTACGCCATCAAGCAGCTGGAGGAGGCTCTGGAAGTCCGCCTGCTGGATCGGAACAGCCGCAATGTAGCGCTTACCGCGGCGGGCGCCGCGCTCTACAAAGAGGCCATGTTCCTGTTGCAGCGAAACGCAGAGGTCAAGCAGTTGGTGCGCAGCGTGGATGCGGGCGCCCAGGGGCAGATCCGCATCGGGTTCGTCGGCTCCATGCTGTACCGGGGCCTGGCAGAACTGCTCAAGCGTTTCGATGCGCGTTACCCCAAGGTGGAGCACGTGCTGCTGGAACTGAACTCGGCGGAACAGATTCAACTGGTGGAGCGCGGCGGCCTGGACATCGGATTCATCCACGCCAACCCTGTGCCCGAAGGCATGGCCTGCCTGACCCTCGTCGAAGAGCCGTTCTCGGTCTGCCTGCCGGAACGCCATCCCCTCGCTCGTGGCGATTCCATCGACCTGGCAACTCTGGCCGATGAGCATTTCATTTTCTTTTCGAGGCTGTTTTCACCGAGCTATTACGAAACCCTGCTCTCCATGTGCCTGCGGGCGGGGTTCTTCCCTTCGGTGAAAAAAGAGGCCCGCCACTGGCTGAGCGTCGCGACACTGGTGTCGCAGGAACTCGGTGTATCCATCGTCCCGCGCTGCCTGGCGCGCAGCCGCCTGGCTGGATTGCGCTTCCTGGACTTCGAGCACAATCGGAAGTCGGTCAGCAGCCTGATCTGGATGCCCGCGCATGAATCGCGCATCAAGGACAAGCATATCGAACTGATTCGCGAGCATTGGGGTGGGGGTCAGACCCCGGCGCGGTAAGGGGACAGACCCCGCACGGGGTCTGTCCCCCCAAGGATGGGGTCAAGGATGGGGTTAGACCCCGCATGGGGTCTGACCCCCTAAGGCTCCTGCCCCAGCCTAGCCCCCTGGGGTCAGACCCCATTCAGGGTCTGACCCCGTCAAACGTCCCTGCCCTCGCGTCAGGTCGGTGAAAAGACGCAAAAACTCGTCCGCCCTGGCCCGCGGTAGGGCCAGCCGCCACTGCACGCCTTCCGCATCGAATGCTTCATGAAGCACTCTGATTTCGACGCTCGCAAAGCGCGACTGCACCAGCGCCATGTCAGAAAAGGCACAGGAACAATCGAGCTCCACTTCGTCGACGATCTCGATTTTATCCGCCAGGCGCAAGCACTGCGCGGCTGCGCCGCCATAGGCTCGAATGAGTCCGCCGGGACCCAGCTTGATACCGCCGAACCAGCGCACCACCAGCACGGCAACCCGGTCGCAATCCTGTCCTTCTATCGCTTGCAGGATGGGCCGGCCGGCGGTGCCGCCGGGTTCGCCGTCATCGTTGAAGCGGTATTCGTTTCCGATGCGGTACGCCCAGCAATTGTGCGTGGCTTCGCCGACAGCGTGCGCTGCGAAGAACGCCATGGCTTCGTCCGGCGTCCGCACCGGAGAGGCGAAAACCAGGAAACGGCTTTTCTTGATGTCTTCCTGATAGGTCGCCTGCCCGGCCAAGGTGTATGCCATGCCGCCTGCCTTTTAGCGTTGACGGCCTCTAGGCCTCGATGCCGCGCGAAGCCAGGTAGTCGTCGTAGTTGCCTTGGTAATCGATGAGTTCGCCATTAGGCAGGATCTCGATGATGCGCGTCGCCAGCCCGGACACGAATTCACGGTCGTGCGAGACAAAAATCAGCGTGCCGGCGTAAAGTTCGAGCGCGAACTGCAGGGACTCGATGGATTCCATGTCCAGGTGGTTGGTGGGTTCGTCGAGCAGCAGCACGTTGTGCCGGCCCAGCATCAGCCTGCCGAAGCTCATGCGGTTCTTTTCGCCGCCCGACAATACGCGGACTTCCTTGCTGATGTCGTCGCCCGAAAACAGCAAGCGGCCCAGCACCGAGCGCATCGCCTGGTCGTCATCGCCGGCCTGCCGGTAATCGGACAGCCAGTCGAACAGGTTCTTGGAGGACTGGAACTGGTCGGAGACGTCCTGCGCCATATAGCCGATATCCGCGGCATCAGACCATTTCACGGTACCCGAATCCGGCGGCAGATCGCCGGCCAGCATGCGCAGCAAGGTGGTCTTGCCCACACCGTTGGCGCCGATGATGGCCACCTTCTGGCCGGCTTCTATCATGGCCGAATAAGACTTGATGACCGGACGATCGTAGGTTTTGCTGATGTTTTCCACCGTAACCGCCAGACGGTGCAGCACTTTGTTCTGTTCGAAACGTATATACGGATTCTGGCGGGAAGACGGCTTGACCTCGACCGCCTCGGCCTTGATGCGGTCGATCTGCTTGAGGCGCGACGTCGCCTGGCGCGCCTTGGATTTATTGGCCGAGAAACGGCGCACGAAATCCTGCAGCTCCGCCACGCGCTCCTTGGCCTTGGCATTGGCTGCCGATTGGCGTTCGCGTGCTTGCGTGGATGCAAGCATGTAGTCGTCGTAGTTGCCCGGATAGATGCGCAATTCGCGGTAGTCCAGGTCGGCCATGTGCGTGCACACCTGGTTCAGGAAGTGGCGATCGTGGCTGATGATGATCATCGTGCTCTGGTAGCCGTTGAGCACGTCCTCGAGCCAGCGTATGGTGTTGATGTCCAGGTTGTTGGTCGGCTCGTCCAGCAAAAGTACGTCCGGATTGGAAAACAGGGCCTGGGCAAGCAGTACCCGCAGCTTCCAGCCCGGAGCAATCTCGCGCATCGGCAAGTCGTGCTGCTCGACGGGGATCTCCAGCCCAAGCAGCAGTTCGCCCGCGCGGGACTCGGCCGTATAGCCATCGTACTCGGCGAACTTGGCTTCAAGGTTGGCCGCGTGCATGTAGTCGTCTTCCGTGGCCTCCGGGTTCGCATATATGGCGTCCCTTTCGGACATGCACTGCCACATTTCCTCGTGCCCCATCAGCACCACGTCCAGCACCCGCGTATCTTCGTAGGCGAACTGGTCCTGTCGCAGCTTGCCCAGCCGGACGCCCGGATCGAGCGACACATTGCCGGCCGATGGTTCGAGGTCCCCACCAATGATTTTCATGAAAGTGGATTTGCCCGAGCCATTGGCGCCGATAAGGCCATAGCGGTTGCCTTCGCCGAATTTGACGCTGACATTCTCGAACAGGGGTTTCGAGCCGAACTGAATGGTTAGATTTGCGGTGGATATCACAGAGGAGTTTTCACGTAGGATGTCAAAATAACCTGGTATTTTAACAAGCCGCTATTAAACGCGCTCTGGTATTCAAAAGGATCAGACCCCATGCGGGGTCTGACCCTGGAAATCTTTGAAGAAGGGGTCAGACCCCGTACGGGGTCTGACCCCCAATATCATCGGCGCCTGAGGGGTCGGACCCCGCACGGGGTCTGACCCCTCAGGCGTGCTCGTGAATGAGCAGATACGCCATGCCGTCCTCGGTGGCGATCCCCACTTTCCGCCCCACCGGCAAGGTAGCCTTGACCTTGACATGTCCATACGGCAGTCCGGTGACCACCGGGACTTTGACATGCGCCCGCAGCCATGCCAGGACGGAAGGAAAATCATAGCCGTTGTCATGCGGCGCGAGACGATAATCGGTGAACCGTCCCAGCAGGATCGCTTGCTGGCGCGCCAGTATGCCGGCGTGCCACAGCTGCGTCAGCATGCGTTCGACGCGAAAAGGGTGTTCGGCCACGTCTTCCAGAAACAGGATGCCGCCGGAGATGTCCGGCATATAGGGCGTACCGATCAGCGAACATACCATGGCCAGGTTGCCGCCCCAAAGGATGCCGCGAGCATCCACGGGATCGGAATCCGGGGACTCGAAGCTCAGGACCTCGAGTTCGCCGCGCATGCTTTCTGCGAACAAGTCGGCGGTGAGATCGTCCATTTTCTTGTTGCCGAAGTCGAATATCGCCGTGGGGCCCGCGTAGCTGTATGCCCCCGTCTGGGCCAGCAGCGCCAGATTGAATGCCGTGAAGTCGCTCTGGCCGATGAACAATTTGCCGCTGTCGGCCACCGCCCGCCAGTCTATGTACGGCAGCAGACGGCTCAGCCCGTATCCGCCACGCGTTGCCATGACGATGGGATGCTTCTGCTTCAGCGATCGCTGGATGGCCGCCAGGCGCTGCTTGTCGGTTCCGGCGAAGCGCTCGTGCACGGCCAGCGCCGTGCGGTCGACGGCGGACTTGAAGCCAATGCTCGTCAGCCGTTCGCGAGCCAGCGCCAGCGCGGCCGCATCTCGAATCGCGCCCGAAGGCGAGATCAGGTAGATGCCCGATGGCGCGGCATGCTGATGGCCGCAATCGCAATCTGGACCGTGCTCGTGGCCGGCGTGGCTCATGCTCATTCCTTCGGAAGCATATGAAAAAAAACGCGCGTATAAGTATACATGCGATGCACCGTGGGTCGGCATGCATGACCTATGACTGAACACGCTCCGACTTCTGGGCGCGCCGCCGTTCCCGGAAAAACGCCCGCAACATCTCGCCGCATTCGTCGGCCAGCACCCCGCCCCTGAACTCGGTCTGGTGGTTCAGGTGCCCGATGCCGGGCAGATCGAGCACGCTGCCGCAAGCCCCGGTCTTGGGATCGGCAGCGCCATAGACCACCTGAGCGACGCGCGCATGCAGCAACGCGCCCACGCACATCGCACAAGGTTCGAGCGTCACGTACAGCCGCGCGCCCGGCAGGCGATAGTTGTGCAGGACTGCCGCCGCCTGCCTCAAAGCCACGATTTCCGCGTGGCAGGTAGGATCGTGGTCGGTGATCGTACGATTGAACCCCGCGCCCAGGATGGCGCCGTCCGCCCCGACGATCACCGCACCCACCGGCACTTCGCCCGCCTCGCGCGCCAGAACCGCCTGTTCCAGCGCCAGGCGCATGGCTGCGATATCGGCGCCCTCAGCCACGGTAGGTCCGATTCTTGAGCGCGATACGGCCGGCCAGGCTTTCCACGGCCTCTTCCAGCCATTGATACAGCTCCGCCTCGTCGTCGTAGCGCGCCTGGTTCAGGTTGGAAACACGGCCTTCCTGAATGAATCCCCATGCCCGGCTGCGCTTGTGGCGGTGGCGGGGATCCCAGACGCCGAATGCGACTCCGCCGGAACGGCGGATCAGCGAAAAGCACGGAATGTCCGTATAGCCGTCGCCGACGAAGATCATCTGCTCGAAAGGCACGCGCAGCCGCTCGGACGGGATCTTGCGATTGACCTCAAATGGCTTGTTGCGCGATGACGCGCCGACAATCCCTTTCTGGATGTGGAAAAGGTAGCGCGTCTTGTCGGTGAAGCTGACCACGCGCTTGGGGAACTCGATGCCGCCTTCGCCATCGTAGATGAACTCCGATGCCCAGATATCGGTGAACTCATGGGCAATGGACGTATTGCGCAAGACATCGCCTATGCCGCTGCTGATCAAGTAGAACTCCAGTCTAATCTGGGGATGGTCCCGCTCGACCTGCACGCGCAGCCGCTGGAACAGCGATTCGACACCGCTATGCAGGGGCAGGCGCCGGCCCCAATCCTCCAGGCGATCGAGCGTGATGGCGCCATGCTTCCCGGACCGTGACAGCTCTATCATTTGATACAGAAACGCCGGAACGGGGTCCCAATCCTGCTCGAACAGCAGGGGGTCGACCTTGCGCGACCAGAAATCCTCGACGTCGACGCCGATCTCATTCAGGAAACCGGACGTGCTGTCGGGAGCCAGGGTATCGTCGAAATCGAAAACCAGTGCAATAACGTCTGACATTGAGCGACTCTCCGGAGCCCGCGAACACGAGGAAAAACTCGCCTGACGCCGCAAGCTCGGGCCGTATATTCAAAAACGAAAGTGTAGCCTGTCCAGGGCCTGTTAACCCTAAAAGCGGGGTCAGACCCCGTACGGGGTCTGACCCCGCCTCCGGCGTTACAGGACCCGGATTGGCGCCGAGAACATTGATATAGGTCATGGTTTGCATGGTCCTTGTCCTGTGCCAAACCTCGCTCGACGGGTATGATGTCTGCAGCAACACGGCTCATTGCAAAGCAGAACCTCATCCACAATTCAAACCAGGAGATCTCTCATGCTTGGACGTATCGCCATCCATCTCGGCAAAGACGCGGGCCTTGCCAGGCGCCTGGACACCGCCATCAAGCTCGCCGGACAAAACAACGCCGAACTCGTGGGCGTCTATCCCGCCGGGCCGTCAGCCCTCAGCTACGACGATCCGGTCATCCCGTCATCCCTGACGAAAATGCTGCGCGACCGGGAAGCCGACGTAGAGGCCGAAGTGAAGGCCCTCTTCACCGAGAAAACGGAACAGGCGGGCGTGAAGGCCCAGTGGCGCGCGCCACGCGGGCCAGCCGAGGACTCCCTGGCGCTGCATGCGCGCTACTGCGATCTGCTCGTCATGAGCAAGGTCGGCAAAGAGGCGGTAAACGAATTCAACGCTTCGCTGCCCGAAGCGGTCATCATGGCGGCCGGCCGCCCCGTGCTCATGATTCCCGCGGTGGGCGCCATTCCCAGCATCGGCAAACGCATCCTTTTCTGCTGGGATCACAGGCGCGAAGCGGCGCGCGCCTTTGCGGACGCCGCTCCGTTCCTGGAATCGTGCTCGGAACTCGTCGTGCTCTGCGTCGACCACGAACCGGGCGACCTGCGCTACAACGATGTGCAAGCCGACGACTTCGCGGCATTCTGCGCGGCGCGCGGCTATCCCAAGCCGCTAGAGACCATCAAGAAAAGCGAAGGCATAGGGGTGGGCAACGTCATCCTCAATACCGCTACCGATCATGGCAGCGACCTCATCGTCATGGGTGCGTACGGCCACAGCCGCATGCGCCGCTGGATCATGGGCGGCGCCTCGGAGGTCCTGCTCGGCTCCATGACGGTGCCGGTGCTGCTATCGCATTGAGCTTTTCAACCGGCGCAGTACGCGAGGCAGGCATTCGGGGAGGTCCTCGGAGACCAGCCCCGGCCCGAAGCGCCGGGCCGATTCGCCATGGAGCCAGACCGCCGCCGCAGCCGCAAGAAACGGCTCCATGCCTTGCGCCATCAAGCCGGCGATGAATCCCGACAGTACATCGCCGGTCCCGCCCGTGGCCAATTCGGGCGGCGCGTTGTCGTTGATGATGGCCTGGCCGTCCGGCGCCGCGATCACCGTGTCCGTACCCTTAAGCACGACGACCGCCCCGCTTTGTGCCGCGGCGCGCCGGGCGCGTTCCAGCTTGTTGCCGCGCGTGGCGAAAATTCGATTGAACTCGCCCTCGTGCGGCGTAAGTACGCAAGGACCTGCAATGGCGTTGTATAAAGCCTCGGGGTCGGATCCGAAGACGCTGATGGCGTCGGCGTCGAGCACGACGGCGCGTTTGCTCGCCAGAGCCTGCAAAGCATGCTTGCGTGTGATGTCCAGCACACCGGCGCCCGGCCCGACCACGATGGCGTTCTTGCGCGGATCCGACAAAATATCTTCGATCGTGCCTGATTCGCGTATTGCCTGCACCATGATGCTCAGCGACGCGCTGGCATAAATCGGCCACACCGCTGCGGGCGCCGCGATAGTCACCAGCCCGGCGCCGACACGGGCTGCCGCCCGCGCCGCCAGCCGCGCCGCGCCGGTCATGAGCTGCCCCCCAATCACCAAGGCATGGCCGCGCTGGTATTTATGCCCGTCCATCGCCGGCCACGGATAACGGTTTCCCCATAGCGCCGGTTGATTATGGAAGGTGTCAGGGCGGACCGTCGCGAGAACGCCGTCCGGGATGCCGATATCGGCCACGACGAGCTCGCCGCACAATGCCCTTCCCGGCATCAGCAGATGGCCTGGCTTGGGGCGAAAGAAAGTGACGGTGAGGTCGGCGCGCGGCGCCATGCCCAGGACCTCGCCGCTGGCGCCGTCCAGGCCGCTGGGCACATCGACCGCGCACAGCGGCAAGCCGCGTGCGACGACCGTGTTCAGCAGATCGGCGGCCACGCCGGCCAATGGACGGCTGATGCCGGCGCCGAACAAGGCGTCGATGACCAGCTTTGCGTCGTCCAGCATTTCGACCGCGATCTGCTCGACCGGCCCCTTCCATTGCGCGGCATGATAGGCGGCATCGCCGGACAGCAGCCGCCTGTCGCCCAATAAGCCGACGCGTACCGGCCATCCGGCCAAACCAAGATGACGCGCTGCGACGAAGCCATCGCCGCCGTTGTTGCCGGGACCGCACAGCACCAGCACCGGACACTTGCGCCAGCGCTGAGCCACCGCATTGGCGACCGCCGCTCCCGCCGCGTCCATCAGCGCGACACCGTGCACGCCGCCCTTGACGGCGAGCTGGTCCGCCACCCCCATCTGGGCGGGCGTCAGCAGGGCGCAGCCCCGTTCGGATAAAGTCATGGTCATTATGTTATTGTGCAACAGAGCCGCCTGGAAATCACCATGCCACCCATCATTTCCGTACGCAATCTCTCTAAAACCTACCCCACGGGGCTGCAAGCCCTGAAACACATCAACCTGGACATCGAGCGCGGGGAAATCTTCGCCCTGCTGGGTCCCAACGGCGCCGGCAAGACCACACTGATCAGCATCATCTGCGGCTTGGCCCAGCCCACGTCGGGCACCGTGCTGGCCGACGGCCACGACATCATCGCGGAATACCGGCAGGCGCGTTCGCTGATCGGCCTCGTCCCCCAGGAGTTGACCACCGACGCCTTCGAAACGGTATGGGCCACCGTCAGTTTCAGCCGCGGCCTGTTCGGCAAACCGCCCGATGCCGCACACATCGAGAAGGTGCTGAAGGCGCTTTCCCTGTGGAACAAGAAAGACAACAAGCTCATTACGCTGTCGGGCGGCATGAAACGCCGCGTGCTGATCGCCAAGGCCCTGTCGCATGAGCCCCGTATCCTGTTCCTGGACGAGCCCACGGCGGGCGTCGATGTGTCGCTGCGCAAGGAGATGTGGGAGGTCGTGCGTTCCCTGCGCGCCACGGGCGTCACCGTCATTCTGACCACGCATTACATCGAAGAAGCCGAGGAAATGGCGGACAGGGTCGGGGTCATCAACAATGGCGAAATCGTGCTGGTGGAAAAGAAGGCGGAACTCATGCGCAAGCTGGGCGAAAAACAGCTTACCCTGGAGCTGCAGCACCCGCTGGAAAGCCTGCCCGAATCCCTGGCCGACTATCGGCTGGAACTGGACGCCGACGGTTCCCGCATCGTGTACACCTACGACACCCAGCGCGGCCACCACAATATAGCGGGACTGTTCGGCGCACTGGTGCGCAGCGGCATCGAATTCCGGGACTTGCACACCAAGCAAAGCTCGCTGGAGGAAATCTTCGTGAAACTGGTACGGGAAGCAAAATGAATCTGCACGCCATCCGCGCGATTTATGTTTTCGAAATGGCGAGGGCGTGGCGCACGCTGCTGCAAAGCATCGTCGCGCCGGTCATTTCCACTTCCCTGTATTTCGTCGTCTTCGGCGGCGCGATCGGCAACCGGATCACCGAGATCGACGGCATCAGCTATGGTGCCTTCATCGTGCCGGGCCTGATCATGCTGTCCCTGCTCACGCAGAGCATCTCGAATGCGTCTTTCGGCATCTATTTCCCGAAATTCACCGGCACCATCTACGAAGTGCTTTCCGCGCCGGTCTCGTATCTGGAAATCACGCTGAGCTACGTCGGCGCCGCCGCGACGAAGTCCATCATCCTGGCGCTCATCATCCTGGTGACCGCCGCCTTCTTCGTGCCGCTGCGCATCGATCATCCGCTATGGATGATCGCCTTCATGATCCTGACCGCCGTCACCTTCAGCCTGTTCGGCTTCATCATCGGCATCTGGGCCGACGGTTTCGAGAAACTGCAACTGGTCCCGCTGCTCATCGTCACGCCCCTGGCTTTTCTTGGCGGAAGCTTCTATTCCATCAATATGCTGCCGCCCGTCTGGCAGACGGTAACGCTGTTCAACCCCGTCGTGTATCTGATCAGCGGCTTCCGCTGGAGCTTCTACGGCGTCGCCGACGTCAGCATCTACACCAGCCTGGCGATGACGCTGGTCTTCCTGACACTGTGCCTGGCCATTGTGGGATGGATCTTCAAGACCGGGTATAAGCTGAAGAGATAGGCGCGGGGGGTCAGACCCCGTACGGGGTCTGACCCCTTCAGCAATCCCCGGGGTCTGACCCCATCAATCCCGGAAATTATTGAACTGCAGCGGCAGTTCGACCTCGGTCTTTTTCAGCAGGGCGATCGCGGTTTGCAGGTCGTCGCGCTTCTTCCCGCTTACCCGCAGTTTGTCGCCATTGATCTGCGCCTCGACTTTCAGCTTGGCGCTTTTCATCTCGGCGATCAGTTTCTTGGAAACCGCCTGCTCTATGCCCTGCTTCACCGTTACCTTGCGGCGCGCGCCGGAGACGTTCTCCAGCGGCTCGCCGATGTCCAGGCAACGTACATCGATGCCTCGCGCGGAAAGCCGCCCGCGCAGGATGTCCAGCATCTGGTTCAGCTGGAACACACTGGGCGCGGACTGCGTCACCACATAGCCTTCGAGCTCGAAGGTAGCGTTCGTGCCCTTGAAGTCGAAGCGCGTCGAAAGTTCGCGATTGGCCTGGTCAATGGCATTGCTCAGCTCATGCTTGTCTACTTCGGAGACGACATCAAACGAAGGCATACAACAAATCCTTGAATACGAGAACGACAAAAACCGAGTTTACCCGACCGGCGCGAAGCCGGCCTGTGGCGGAATCAGGCGGCGCTGGCGGGTTCCAGCGTTTCGGCCAGTTTGCGCAACTCGAACTTCTGGATCTTGCCGGTGGAGGTCTTGGGCAATTCGCAGAAGACCACCGTGCGCGGCACCTTGAAGCCCGCCATGTGTTTCTTGCAATGCTCGATGATGGCGTCCGAGGTGGCGCCTGCGCCTTCCTTGAGTTCGACAAAGGCGCAGGGTGTCTCGCCCCAGCGTTCGTCGGGACGCGCCACGACAGCGGCGGCGAGTACGTCCGGGTGACGATAAAGGACGTCCTCGACCTCGATGGAGGAGATGTTTTCGCCGCCGGAAATGATGATGTCCTTGCTGCGGTCCTTGATTTTCACGTAACCGTCCGGATCCATCACCGCCAGGTCTCCACTATGAAACCAGCCTCCGGCAAGCGCTTCTTGCGTGGCCTTGGGGTTCTTCAGATAGCCCTTCATGGTGATGTTGCCGCGGAACATGATCTCGCCCATGGTCTGCCCGTCGGCCGGCACGGGCTGCATGGTGGCTGGGTCCATGACGGCGATGCCTCGTTCGAGATGGTAGGTGACGCCCTGGCGCGCGTTCAGGCGGGCGCGTTCGCCGATGTCCAGGTCGTTCCAGGAATCGTGCTTGGCGCAAACCGTGGCCGGGCCATAGACTTCGGTCAGGCCGTAGACGTGCAACAAATCGAAGCCCATGCGCTCCATGCCCTCGATCATGGATGCGGGCGGAGCCGCGCCGGCCACCATGGCCTTCACGCCGGACGGCATGCCTTCCTTCATCGACTGCGGCGCATTGACCAGCATGCTGTGGACAATGGGCGCGCCGCAATAATGATCGACGCCGTGCTCGCGGATGGCGTCGAAAATCGCCTGTGCCTCGACCCGGCGCAAACACACGTTCACGCCCGCGCGGGCAGCAACCGCCCACGGAAAACACCAGCCGTTGCAATGGAACATGGGCAAGGTCCAGAGATAGACGGCGTGCTTGGGCATGTCCCATTCAAGGATGTTCGAAATGGCGGCGGTCGCGGCGCCGCGGTGGTGATAGACCACCCCTTTGGGATTGCCGGTGGTGCCGCTGGTGTAGTTCAAAGCAATCGCGTCCCATTCATCGCCGGGAAGCGCCCAGTCATAGTCGGGGTCGCCCTGGGAAAGGAGGCTTTCGTACTCGAGGGTGCCGATGGGCGGGTTGCCGCCGGTATATAAAGGGTCGACGACATCGACGACCGTGATCGGTTCGCGCGACTGCCTGAGCTCGAGCGCTTTCTTCATGGTCGGCGCAAACTCGGTATCGACGATGACCAGCCGGGCTTCGCCGTGGTCCAGCATGTATGCGACCGTGGAGGGATCCAGCCGGGTATTGATGGCATTGAGCACGGCGCCGGCCATGGGAACACCGAAATGGGCCTCGACCATGGGAGGCGTGTTGGGCAGCATCACCGCCACCGTGCTTCCCTTGCCGATTCCATGCTGTTCCAGGGCGCTCGCCAGGCGCCTGCAGCGGGCGTACAACTGGGACCAGGTCCGGCGCAAGGCTTGCGGCCCGGAGCCATGGACAACCGCAAGCCGGTCCGGATACACGGCAGCCGAGCGTTCGATGAAGGACAGCGGCGTGATCGCTGTATGGTTTGCCGGAGTTTGCGGCAAATCGCGGTCGAAAATACTGGACATTCCTGGTCTCCTGTGGTTCTTATGGCAGCCGGGGCTTACACAAAATGATAGTCCCGCGCCTAGAAAAGCGCCAGTAGCGCCAGCCAGAAGGGAATGAGGATCGCCGTGGCGATGCCGTTCAGGCCCATGCCCAGCGCGGCGAACGCGCCGGCGGTTTCATTCACCTGGAACGCCCGTGCCACACCGATGGCATGGGCGCTCAGGCCAAGCGAAAATCCTTGCGCCGCCGGGTCGGCAATACGCAGCAGCCGCAGCAGGAAACCCGAAAGAATCGCTCCCGCGATGCCGGTCACTGCAACGGCTATCGTGGTCAACGAAGGCAGGCCGCCGGTCAAGGCCGCAACCTCCATCGCAATCGGCATGGTGGCCGATTTCGGAGCGATCGACAATTGAGTCTGCAGGCTGCCGCCCAGCATCCATGCGATGCCCATGCCCGTCACGATCGCCGTGGCGGAGCCGGCCAGCAGCGCGACACAAAGCGGCGCCATCATCCGCTTGAGACGGCCCAGTTGGCCATACAGCGGTATCGCGAGCGCGACAGTGGCGGGCCCGATCAGGAAAGTAAGAAACCAGGTATGCCCGGCATACACCTCATAAGGTGTGTCGGTGGCATATAGAACCGCCACCACCATGGCCACCGCCGTCAATACGGGCAGCAGCAGCGGATTGCCGCGACAGCGCAGGTACGCCTTCAGCGCAATCAGGTAGGCCGCGACCGTGAATGCCAGCCAGAACAAGGTGGAATCCGCGAGATACGCCCACGATTCTTGAAGCGCCGTGCTCATGAGCCTAGGGCCTGGTGAGGTCAATGGGCCCTGATCCTTTACTGCGCCGCATCATCCAGCGCAGCGTAAGCGCCGTGACGGCGATGGTGAGCGCCACGCCGCCGATGCAGGCGGCAAGAAAGGATATCCATTCGCGCTGCAGCGTGCCGAAATACGCAATGATTCCCGCGACCGCCGGGATGAACAGCAGCATCAGGTGCTTGAGCAGATGCTGGCACGTACGGCGCAGGCCGTCGGGCACTTTCCCATATGCCATGAGGGCGACAAGCATGAGCAGCATCCCCACCAAAGGGCCCGGGAGGGGCAGCGCGGCCAGGCGCACCAGCGTCTCGCCCGCGATTTGCATGAAAAACAGAGAAAAGACGGCTAGCAGTACCGGCATGTCAGCATGGCCCATGAATGGATGGCGCAGCGCCAAACACTAGCACAGAGCGCTGCGCGAATCCATAGACGCTTTCATGGTCTTGCGAAGACGGAGGAGAAAGGCTTCCAGCCCTGGCGCATTCCCGTCACCGCCAGGAATATCGCGGCCACCCCGACCCATTGCAGCCAGCGCAGGTGCTGGCCGAATGCCGCCCAATCCACCAGTATCGCAACAATCGGATAAATGAAGGACAAGGCTCCCGTCATGGTCGTGGGCAGCTTCTGTATGCCGCCATATAACAGCACATACATCAAACCCGTGTGCACCACGCCCATTGAAACCAGGGTGAACCACGTGAACGGCGATGAGGATTCAAGGGCGCCGAGCCCCACGAAGGGCGCCAGCAGCAGAACGCCGGTGCACACCTGGATCAAGGCGATCAGATGTGGAGGCACCCCGCTCAAGTGCTTGACCAGGATGGCCGCCACGGCATACAGAAAGGCGGCGCCCAGGGACAACATGATGCCCACCAGGTAGGCGCCCGCCCCGTATGCCGGCGCCCCTTCCTGAACCGTAATGGCCAGCATGCCGGCGAATGCCACCCCCAGCCACAGCATCTTGTCCGATGTGATGCGCTCACCCAGGAATACGGCGCCCAGGGCCACGAGCATGAAGGGCTGGGTGTTGTATACCGCGGTCGCGATACCGATGGATGCGCGCGAGTAGGCCGCGAACAGGAAGACCCAGTTGCCGACGATGGCAACGCCGCTGACGACGGCCCAGCCCAGCGCGGTGCGATCGAGCATCCCGCGGCGCAGGTGGCCCATGGCGCCGCAGATGAAGAGCAAGGTGCCGGCGCCAAACAGGCAGCGCCAGAATACGACCTCCAGGACGGGTTGCCCCGACATCACTACAAACCAGCCTATCGTGCCCGATATGAGCATCGCGCTTGCCATCTCCAGCGAACCGCGCTTTACTTGTTCTTCCATTTCCTGCTCCTGATGCGACAGGCGTAAGTGTGATCCTTTCTCTTCCCGCGATCCATAGCAATTCCAAGGCAAAATCGGTATTCTGCTTTTTTCTTGTAAAGCAATTCAGATTTTTACTTTATCAATCAGCCCATGCCCGACGAAATAGACCGTATCCTGATCAATGCGCTCACCGAGGACTCGCGCCGGACGCTGAAAGACCTGGCCCGAATCAGCGGGCTGTCGTCCCCCAGCGTGGCTGAACGTCTCAGGCGCCTTGAAACCCGGGGGCTGCTGACCGGCTACACCGTCACCATCGACCCCAAGGCATTCGGCTACCAGCTACAGGCCATCGTGCGCATCAAGCCCATGCCGGGACGCCTTCCCGCCGTCGAAAGACTCATCCAGGCAACGCCGCAGTTTACCGAATGCGACAAGGTCACCGGCGAGGACTGTTTCGTGGCTCGCCTGGCCGTTCGATCCATGGAACAGCTCGATGCCATTCTTGATACCCTCATCGACCAGGCGGAAACCAACACTTCCATTGTCAAATCGACGCCGGTCAAGCGCCGCCTGCCGCCCCTCACCTCGCCGGATTCCGATGCGGCATGAAAAGAATACGCATGTGCACGGCAATTCTCTTCACGGCGGCAGCGCTGGGGGGCTGTGCCCTGCCCCAGGGTGCGACGGAATCTTCCCGGCCGTCCACCGAAGAGCTCTCCATCGAGCAATTCGCGCAGACCGACTTCAACCGCACGGTCTCGGTAGCGATGCGCGACAATCTCGAAAGCCTGGCCCGCCTGCTCGAAAAACTCTACCGGCGCAACCCGGCCGAGTGGCGCAAGACGGGCGCACCCGATATTGAAACCGCCATCGAGCAAGGGCGCAAAGCCATACGAGAAGGACGGGCGCCGCCCGAGCTGGCCGGCTTGCGCGACATCGAGATCCTGTCGGTGGCGCTGGATCCCAACTACCGCGGCGACCGGGTGGGCGCCTTCGTTGCCGGCATGGCAAGCACCATCATCAACGCCCACGACGGCAAGACGCGCTTCTACGTGACCGACGTCCTGAATGCCCAGCATGTCTATAACGCCGCGCGCAACGTGGAAATCGCGGCCTGGCTGCTCGCCAGCAAGCGATTGGGCGATGGCCGTCCGCTGCTGCTGGCGAACGAAATATCGGATGGCGCCACCAACCTGAGTTTCGAGCGGGAGTTCGGCCAGCTCATCGGCCGCCTGGATCTCATCGCCAACCTGCTGGACGAAAACCTGCGTCGCGTGGGGATCAATTACATGCAGGGGCTGCTGTTCTTCAATTTCCTGCCCGTGCGCTGAGGGGGTCGGACCCCGGACAGAGCGAAGGCCGAGGGGTCAGACCCCGTACGGGGTCTGACCCCGGCGAAGGTCAAAGGGGTCTGACCCCACATGGGGTCTGACCCCAGCCAAGGTCAAAGGGGTCAGACCCCGCATGGGGTCTGACCCCATAAGCTCCAGTTGCTGCAAAGCGGTCACAAATCACTATAATTCGTCCTTTCAGCGCACGAATGCGCCTTCTGCCCGACCACGGCAACCATTATAAAAAGAGCGACCAATATGAAAACTACTTCTCTTCTTTCCACCGCCTTCCTCGGCATGGCCGTGGCGGCGGGCGGCGCGGCGCACGCCGGCAAGGTACTGGACTCGGTCAAGACCAAGGACCAGGTCGTGTGCGGCGTGAACACCTCGGCGCCCGGCTTCTCCGGCACGGACAGCAAAGGCGAATGGCATGGTCTCGACGTGGACGTCTGCCGCGCCGTTGCGGCGGCGGTATTGGGCGATGCCTCCAAGGTGAAATTCGTACCTTTGAATCCGCCGCAACGCTTCACCGCGCTGCAGTCGGGCGAAATCGACATGCTGGCGCGCAACACCACCTGGTCGCTGACGCGCGACGCTTCGGTCGGCGCGGTGTTCACCGCCATCAACTACTACGACGGCCAGGGGTTCATGGTGCCCAGGAAATTCAACGTCAACAGCGCCAAGCAGCTGAAGAACGCGGAAATCTGCCTGCAATCGGGCACGACGTCCGAAAAGAACGTGGCCGACTATTTCAATGCCAACGGCATTCCTTACAAGTCCGTGGTGTTCGACTCTCCCGAGGCCGCTCACACGGCGTTTTTCTCGGGCCGCTGCCAGGTGATTTCGACCGACATGTCCGAACTCGCCGGCATCCGGACCCAAAGCCCCAACGCCGACGACTACGTCATCCTGTCCGACGTCATCTCCAAAGAACCGCTCGGCCCCGCGGTGCGCCGCGGCGACGACGAATGGTTCGCGATCGTGAAATGGTCGCTCTTCGCCATGCAGAACGCCGAAGAGATGGGCATTACGCAGGGCAACGTGGACAAGATCAAGGCCGACAGCAAGGATCCCAATGTTCAGCGTCTGCTGGGCACCGGCGAAGACATGGGTAAGCTGCTGGGCCTGGACAAGGACTGGTCCTACCGCATCGTCAAGCAGGTGGGCAACTATGGCGAAAGCTTCGACCGCAACATGGGTGAAAATTCGCCGCTGAAGCTGCCGCGCGGCGTGAACAAGCTGTGGAACGACGGCGGGCTGATGTACGCGCCGCCCATTCGCTAAATCGACGACTCATGCGTTAGCCGGAAGGAACAGGCCTGCCTGTTCCTTCTGTGTTTGGAACCATCGCAATGCCCCCCTCGCACAACAGACCGAAGCGTTCGTTTTCATGGTCTACCGAAAACGGCCGCGGCCTCATCTATCAGATCATTGCCGTCGCCATCCTGGCGTTGCTGGGCTGGTACCTGTTTTCCAATACCGCCCGCAACCTCGATGCCATGCAGGTGAAGTCCGGCTTTGGCTTCCTGTCGCAGCGCGCCGGCTTCGACATTGGCGAGACCATTTTTTCCTATGTGTCCAGCGATTCCTATCTGCGCGCGTTCCTGGTGGGCGTCGGCAATACGCTGCGGGTGTCGCTGGTCGGCATCGTGCTTGCGACCATACTCGGCACGCTGGTCGGCATCGGACGTCTGTCCAAGAACTTTCTGTTGCGCAAGCTCTGCGATACCTACGTGGAGACCCTGCGGAACATACCCTTGCTGATCCAGCTGCTCGCGACCTACCTGATCATCACCGAGCTGCTGCCTTCGGCACACGATGCCTTCCATCCCTTGCCGCATACCTATCTCAGCAAAAGCGGCCTGCAACTGCCCGTGCCAGTGTGGTCTGCCGGCTGGATCTGGGCGATCGCCGGCCTGGCGACCGGCGTGGCGTGCGCCCTTCTCTTGCGACGGGCGGCGCGGCGCCGTCAGGAGCGCACCGGCCAGGCGCCCCGCAGCGGCCTGATGGGCGCTTTGTGTCTCGTCGCCCTGCCGGTGATCGGCTGGCTGCTGGGCGGCGCGCCGAGCGAGTTCGATGTTCCCGAAGTCACGGTGTTCAATATCAGCGGCGGCGTATCGTTGACCCCTGAATTCCTTGCTCTGCTGATCGGCCTGACGCTCTACACCGCCAGCTATATTGCGGAAATCGTCCGCGCCGGCATTCTCGCCGTTTCCGCCGGCCAGCTCGAAGCCAGCTCGGCATTGGGCCTGTCGCGGGCCCAGACGCTCAGGCTGGTGGTGCTGCCGCAGGCGATGCGCGTCATCGTCCCGCCGCTGACCAATCAATACCTGAACCTGACCAAGAATTCCTCGCTGGCCGTGACGGTGGGCTACCCCGACATCGTGTCGGTGGCCAACACCGCCATCAATCAGAACGGCCAGGCGCTTGAATGCATATCCATCATCATGCTCGTCTACTTGTGCATCAGCCTGCTGATCGCCGCCTACATGAACTGGTACAACAACCACGTGGCGCTGGTGGAGAGGTAAGCCGACATGTCCGCTCTCCCTCCGCCCGCCACCGCCCATCCTCGTCCCGCACCCGTCGTCCGCTCCAGCGCCCTGGGCTGGTTGCGCGCCAACCTGTTCTCGGGCTGGAAAAGCACGCTGGTCACCTTGGCCATCCTCTGGCTGGCCATCGGCATCGTTCCGGACATCTATCAATGGGCGGTCGGCAACGCCGTCTTCGCACCAGACTTCATGGCCTGCCGCGCGGTCGCGCGGGAAGGCGCCTGCTGGGGCATGATCGCCGAGAAATCGCGCCTCATCTTCTTCGGCCGGTATCCTTATCTGGAACAATGGCGCCCGCTCGCGGCCACGGCGATCATGGTCGGGGCGCTGGTCATCAGCTGCTATCGGCGCTTCTGGCGCAAATGGCTGGTGCTGCTCTGGGCTGCGGCGCTCGGCGCCTTCCTGGTGCTGATGCGCGGCGGCGTCTTCGGCCTGAGCTACGTGGAAACCAATCTTTGGGGCGGCTTTCCCCTTACCCTGATGCTGACGGTGGTGGGCCTTTTCTTCGCCCTGCCCCTGGCCGTCCTGATCGCACTGGGGCGGCGCTCCAAGCTGAAGGCCATACGCGTCTTTTGCGTGTTCTACGTGGAAATCATTCGCGGCATACCACTGATCACCGTGCTGTTCACCGCCTCTTTCCTGTTCCCGCTCTTTCTGCCGCCGCAGTACAACATCGACGTCCTGCTGCGCATACAGATAGGCATCATCCTGTTCACGGCAGCCTATCTTGCCGAGACGATACGGGGCGGGCTGCAAGCCATCCCCAAGGGCCAGTATGAAGCCGCGGCCTCCATGGGCCTGGGATATTGGCAAACCGTGCGCAAGATCATCCTGCCGCAAGCCTTGCGCATCGTGGTGGCGCCGATGGTGAACACCTTCATCAGCACCTTCATGGACACCTCGCTGGTCACCGTGGTGAGCCTCTATGACCTGACCGGCGCCCTGCGGCTGGCCTTGGGCGACCCGAACTGGAAAGCCTTCTTCATCGAAGGCTATCTGTTCATCGCCATGATCTACCTGGTGTGCTGCTACGGCATGTCCCGCTACAGCCAGTGGATCGAGAAACGCATCAACATGCGCCAGTCGCGCTAATCTACACCGGCATGGCGGCGATGGTCTGCGCGACCGCGGCCGTCAGCCGCTTGCCATAGGGCACATGCAGGAATTCGTTGGGGCCGTGCGCATTCGATTGCGGCCCCAGCACGCCGCAGACCATGAACTGCGACTTGGGAAAACCTTCCTGCAGCAGATTGATGAGCGGAATGGTGCCGCCTTGCCCGATGTGGCCGCAAGGGGCGCCGTAATAGGCCTGCGATGCCTTATCGAGCGCGCGTGCCAGCCAGGGCGCCGTGGCGGGCGCATTCCAGCCCGTCGCCTGCCCGGGATCCGGGCGGAACAGCACTTTGGCGTTGTAGGGCGCGTCGTCCTCCAGCAGCGCCTTGAGTTCCTGGCACGCCTTGACGGCGTCGATGAGCGGCGGCAGCCGCAGCGACAGCTTGAATGCGGTTCTGGGTCGCAGGACATTGCCCGCGCTGCCGAGGGGCGGCAGGCCTTCCGCGCCCGTTACCGACAAGGTGGGCCGCCAGGTGCGATTGAGCAGCGCCTCGCACGGCTCGGTGGTCATGGGCAGCACGAACCCGCCGTCCGCCCCGCAGCTCCAGGGAAAGCGCCGCCAGACTTCATCGCCCAGTATGCGCGCCGTGGCCTCGGCCTGTTCGATGCGTTCGGCGGGGATCTCGCAATGGAAACTTTGCGGCAGCAGGCGGCCGGTGGCGCTGTCCTCGAGCCGATCGAGCAAGTGACGCAGAATGCGGAAGCTGGACGGCACGACGCCACTGGCGTCCCCCGAATGCACGCCCTCGTCGAGAACCTGCACTTCCAGCGTGCCCGCGACCATGCCGCGCAGGGAGCTCGTCATCCATAACTGATCGTAATTGCCGGCACCCGAATCCAGACAGACCACCAATGCGACATTGCCCAGCCGATGGCGCAGGGCGTCGACGTAAGGAAGCAAATCGTAGCTGCCGGACTCCTCGCAGGTTTCGATGAGCCCCACGCAGCGTGGACGTGGCACGCCTTGCCGATCCAGCGCCATGATGGCGGTCAGCGAGGCATAGACGGCATAGCCGTCGTCGGCGCCACCACGGCCGTAAAGGCGGCCATCGTCATACTTGGGCGTCCATGGCCCCAGATCGGAGCGCCAGCCGGAGAATTCAGGCTGCTTGTCCAGATGGCCATACATCAGCACGGTATCGCCATTGTCGCTTCGCGTGGACGGCGCCTCGAAATAGATGACGGGCGTGCGGCCCGGCAGACGGACGATTTCCAGCGTGAGCCCATGCACCTTCTGCGCCTGCACCCATTGCGCGGCATCGCGCACGACCCGCTCGATATGGCCGTTCTTGTCCCAGTCGGGGTCGAAGGCCGGGCTCTTGGCGGGGATGGCGATATAGTGGGTAAGCGCGGGGACGATGTCGCTGTCCCATTTTTCATCGACATATTGCTGCAGGACCCGGGGGTCCAGCGCGGGCTGCAAGGATGCGTCGGGGATGGGGGCGTTCATCGCGGCTCCTGTGGAAGATGGATGGCCTGATTTTACGCCCAAAGGCCGGAAATTCGACCGCAAGAAACGAGATGCCGGCCCGAACTGGCACGGCTATCGTAATCCTCATATTATGGACAAAGACTCAGGACACGCCATGGACACCGTAATGTTGCCCCCCGAACTCAAGCCCGCCACCCAGGGCGCGCCCTACGCCTCGGAAGCCGCTCGCTGGCAAGCCGTGACGGCGCGCGATCCGAAGGCCGACGGCCACTTCGTGTATGCAGTGAAGACCACCGGGGTATATTGCCACCCCAGCTCGACGGCGCGCCGGCCGAAACGGGAAAACGTCGAGTTCTTCGATACGCCCGAGGCGGCCGAGGCGGCGGGCTACCGGGCCAGCCGCCGCGCCGTGGCGGACCACGGCGCGCTTCAGGCCCATCGGGGCGCGCTGCTGCGCGAAATCTGCGCCTTCATCCAACAGGCCGACACGCCGCCCCGGCTGGACGAACTCGCCGAAAAAGCGGGCCTGAGCCCCTTCCACCTGCACCGCCTGTTCAAAGCCGAAATGGGGCTGACACCCAAGGCATATGCCGACGCGGCCCGCGCCCAGCGTCTGCGACGCGAACTGGGCAGGCACGACGCCGATAGCGTGACTCATACCTTGTACGAAGCGGGCTTCAACTCCAGCAGCCGTTTCTACGAAGCATCCGACGGACTGCTGGGCATGCCGCCCCGCGACTATCGCCAGGGCGGGATCAATGCCCGGATCCGATTCGCGGTGGGGCAATGCTCTCTGGGCGCCATACTGGTCGCGCAAAGCCAGCGCGGCATTTGCGCCATACTGCTGGGCGACGATCCCGACAAGCTGGTCCGCGATCTGCAGGACATGTTTCCGAAGGCGGAGTTCATCGGGGGCGACAGCCAGTTCGAACGCCTGGTCGCCCAGGTAGTGGGATTTGTCGAAGAGCCCGGATTGGGGCTGGGGCTGCCACTGGATATCCAGGGCACCGCTTTTCAGGAACGTGTGTGGCAAGCGCTGCGCGAAATCCCGCCAGGCAGCACCGCTACTTACAGCGATATCGCGCAGCGCATCGGTTCGCCGCGTGCGGTGCGTGCAGTGGGCAGCGCCTGCGGCGCCAACCGCCTTGCCGTCGCGATTCCCTGCCACCGGGTGCTGCGCCGCGACGGAGACCTGTCCGGATATCGCTGGGGCGTGGAGCGCAAGCGGGAACTGCTGGAGCGCGAAACGCTGGGGTCCGACCCCATGCGGGGTCGGACCCCGTAGAAATCCCTGGGGTCAGACCCCCATGCGGGGTCTGGCCCTGTAGAAACCCTGGGGTCAGACCCCGTACGGGGTCTGACCCCCCATAAGCGTCCGTTATTGCAGCTTGATATTGCCTTTCTTGACCACATCGCTCCAGCGCGCGATTTCATTCCGGATTTGCTCGCCGAACTCCGACGGCGTGTTGCCGACCGGGAAGGCGCCGGCCTCGGTAAGCTTCGCAGAGGTCTCGGGATCCTTCACCGCTTTCGCAAAAGCTTGCGATAGGGTGTCGCGCACCTCGTCGGGCAGGCCGGCCGGTCCGATAAGGCCATACCAGGCCGTTACATCGTAGTCCGTGTGCCCTGCTTCTTTGAATGTAGGCAGCTCGGGCAACTGCTGGTTGCGTTCGGATCCGGTGATGGCCAGGGCGCGCAGCTTGCCGCTTTGAATATGAGGCAATGACGAAGGGAAATTGTCGAATATCACGGGCACGCTGCCGCCTACCACATCCGTCAGCGCAGGCGCAGATCCGCGATACGGAACACTGATCATTTCACCGCCGATGCGTTGCAGGAACCAGATCATGCCCAGGTCGTTGATGCCGCCTGCCCCGGCGTTGGCATAGCCGTACTTGCCCGGATTGGCCTTGATATAGGCGATGAACTCATTGAGGTCCTTGGCCGGGAAGCTGGGATGCACGCTCAGGATGTTCGGACTCGCCACCAGATTGGTCAGCGGCGTGAAGTCCTTCACGGCATCATAGGGAAGGTCCGGATACAGGTTTGGAGCCGTGCCATGCGTGCTGACCGTGGCCAGCCCGACGGTATAGCCATCCGGCTTGGCACGAGCGACCGCATTGGCGCCGATCGCCCCGGCCGCGCCGGCCCGGTTCTCGACCACGACCTGGACACCCAGTATCTGGCTTGCCTTGGTGGCGACCACCCGTCCCACCACATCGGTGGGGCCGCCCGCCGAGAACGGCACAATAAGAGTGATGGGCTTGTCCGGATAGGCCGCTGACACATTCGTGCCGACGACCAAGCCAGTCATCATCATCGATGCCACAATGAACTTGCGGACTGTAACCATGGTTTTTGTCTCCGTTGAAAAAAATGAGATGGACATTACGTCGCACGCCGCTGTTGATGGCGCTTCAAGACGCGTCCGGGCCGCCGCGAAGGCGGCTCGGGGAAAACACTTGTTCCATTGATGAATACATGCTCGATGCCGACCGACCGAAGCGTGGGATGATCCCAATCCGCCCGGTCTTCCACGATGTCGGGATCAAAAATCACGACATCCGCAAACGCGCCGGCCCGCAGCGTTCCGCGATCCGCCAGACCAAAGACGGAAGCTGGCAGCGCGGTCATTTTCGATATGGCCTCTTCAAGCGACAACAGCCTGCAGCGGCGCACGTAATTGCCAAGCACGCGCGTGAAACTCCCCCACAGGCGGGGGTGCGGATTGGCGTCGTTCGGCAAGCCGTCCGAGCCCACCATGCAGCAGGGATGCGCCAATACCCTTTGCACATCGGCTTCGTCCATGGCGAAATAGATCGCACCGGCCGGCGAGAGCCTTTCTGCCGCCTCCTTTCTCCCGCAGCCCCACTCTGCTGCAATGTCGGCCAGATATCGTCCGCCGCACTCCGGGTGCGGGGTGGACCAGGTGATTTTTATATCGTCGATCAACTCGGCGCGATCGGCGATCAGGATCGTGGAGCTCGCATTGTAGGGATACACGTCCATCGCGACTGCCTGGCCCGATTCACGCGCCCGGTCGACATTGCGCAGCGTTGTTTCACTGCCGCCCCAGTTCCGGGGCATGAGGCATTTGTGGTGGGAAATGATGGTGGCGCATCCGGATGCCGCCCCCAGCTCCAGCACCTCGTCCACGGCGGCCACGACCTCGTCGCCCTCGTTGCGGATATGGCTGGTGTGCAGCGCCCCCTGCCTTGCCGCGACGCTTGCAAGCGCCAGTAGCTCTTCCCGCTCCGCCATACAGCCCGGTTCGTACGCCAAGCCGGTGCTCATGCCGGCTACGCCGGCCTCCAGCGCCTCTTCCAGCAGCTGCCGCATCCGCGCCAGCTCGTCGCTGGTCGGGCGCGCAAGCGGATTCTTCATCGCTGCCAGGCGCAAGTTGGCGTGTCCGACCAGCGACGCGACGTTGATCATGGGGTCCAGGCGCTCGAGCTGCTGGAAGTACGCGTGATAGGAGTCGAACAATTCAGTTTGGCCGAGCAGCGCCAGCGCGGCTGCGGTGTTGCCGATCAAGGGTCTGGGCGCTGCGCTGACGCCGCAGTTGCCCACGATGACGGTGGTGACGCCCTGGCTGGTTTTCCATTCCAGATCCGGGCGCTCGACGAACATCAGGTCATCGTGCCCGTGCGTATCGATGAAGCCGGGTGCGATCACCTTGCCCGCCGCGTCGATGGTTTGCTTGGCGCTCGCGCCCTGTGCCCTCAATTCGCCTATCGCGGCGATGCGATCGCCTACGATACCAACGTCGCCGCGCCGGCGCGCCGCCCCCGTCCCATCGATGATCCAGCCGTTGGCCAGCAAAATATCAAATGTCTGGATCGATTCCAAGTACGTCCTCTTTACCGTTGTCTGCTTCAGGTCCGAAACTCGACCCTCCTGGCTGGCCGCCATTATGGTGGGGGCAATCAATCATGTAAAATCGTTTTAGTCGATGCATCTATCTTGATTTGAAATGAATAGATTGCCCAAGCATGTCACACTCAAGCATTTGCACGCCTTCATTGCCGTTGCGCAAGAGGGCGGATTCACTGCGGCCGGGCACCGGTTGCGTCAAACGCAATCGTCCGTGACGGGGCTCATCCAGCAAATGGAGCAGTCGCTCGGCTGCCTGCTGTTCGAGCGAACGAGCCGCAGCGTGGTGCTGACCCAGGTCGGACAGGAATTCCTTCCACGTGCCATTACGGTCTTGAAAGAGTTCGAGGGCGCGGTGGACGACGTCATCCGCTATGGCGCGCTAGAGCGCGGGCAGGTCACGATCACGGCCGCGCCATCGGCGGTCACCGAAATCCTGGCCCCCGTCGTCAATCAGTTCAGCCAGCGGTATCCCGGCATACGCATCAACCTGCATGACAGCAATTCGCGTCTCATCCAGACCAGCGTCAGCACCCGCGTTGCGGATTTCGGATTGACCAGCCGCTGGCTCGAGGATCCGTTGCTGGTATTCCAGCCCTGTCTCATCGATCAGTTCGGACTCATCTATCCGTCGACGGAAAAATGGCCCACCAAACAAGACCGGGTTCAATGGCGCCAGCTCATAGGCCGAAAACAGATAGGCTTGGTCGACGAAACAGGCATCCTCAGCATACTGCGCAGCAGGATAGACCTGCCGCGAGACGTGACCGCGCCTTTCTATGAGGCCTCAAGCACGACGTCGCAGGCGGCGCTGGTGCACAGCGGCATGGGGGTAGCGGTATTGCCGGCCTTGGCCGCACACAGGGTGCTGGGCGACGGCTTGTCGTACACGCTACTGGAAGAGCCGACGGTCAAGCGCACGCTGTGCCTGATCACGCATGCACATTACGGGCTGACGCCCATGGCGCAGGCCTTGTTCGACATGGTGCTGGAATTCATCCGCAACCTCGATCTTCCCGTGGGTTGCGAGCCCGTCTTGGCCGAAGGCCGCTAACGCCCCTTGATCCGTCCGCCTTTCCTGGGCGCGCCGCCCCAGTTCAGTTGCTCCATCCACGACAAGGCATCGAGATAGGCCAGGAAATGCTGCAGGTACGCCGGCGACTGTTCGCGCATGAGCGACAGCGAGCGATGCACCAGGTTGCTCGAATTGAGCGGGCCGGCGTTTTCCGGAACCTGCTTCTGCGAATGGCGCAGCAGGCGTGTGGTGCCCGACTTTGCCCAGGCTCGCCGAAAATATTCCATCTCGGGCAGTTCGGGATAAGCATCCCTGGAAACGGTCTGGGCGGCAATATGCGCCAGCAGCTCTTCCAGCGGCCCCGAATGACGCCTGACAGAGTCGGCCGGATCGGCGCCGGGCGTTTCCGGGTGATCGCGGTCACTCATGGCCGGGAGCCTGTATCGTGGCCGATTTCGGAACGGGCGTAATCTCGACCCGGCGATTCCTGGCCCTTCCCTCTTCGTCCGTGTTCGAGGCAACGGGCCGCTCGGACCCGAAAGCGGCGGCAAAGACGGAGGACGACGGTATGCCTTCGTCGATCAGCGCACGGGTGATGGTCAGCGCGCGCTGCGCAGACAGCTCCCAATTGTCCGCAAAGCGCCGATTCCCTTCGTGTACCTGCTGGTCGTCCGTAAAGCCGCTTACCATCAGCACAAGATCGTTTGATTGAAGATAGCCGGACAGCGGCTCGACCAAGGATTGAAGGACATCGCGCCCTTCCGCTTGCAGCTCGGCGGAGTTCAAGGCGAAGAGCACGCTGCCGCTGATACCGATGCGTCCGTCGACCAGGGTGACGCGCCCTTCCGCCAGCGGGCGCGCCAGCGCCTGTTCAAGCGTCATCCGGCGTTGCGTTTCTTCCCTGTGCTGCTCGACCTCTTCCTCCAGCCTGACCGACAGTTCCAGCTGAAGGCCAATGACGCCCACCATCACGAGCACGAATGCGCCCAGTAGCACGGACATCAAGTCGCCGAAGACTGCCCAGACGGGAGTCGTCGGCTCCAGTTCGGCGTCGATCTCGTCCCTCATGAGGCGCTGGAGGCCGCAGATGCCCGCTGTTCCGCCAAGGACTGCAGTTCTTCAATGATCTGCTTCTGCGACAGGATGCTCAAGTCGACGACCTCGCGGGCCTGTGCCACGTAGTAGGCAAGCTGTTCGTCGCTGCGCGCCATGGATTTGTCGAGTGCTGTTTCGATGCCGTTCAGGCGTTCCATCAGTGCGGCATTCGACTCGCTGAACTGCCGCACGGCACCGCCAAATGCTTCGCCCAGCGCCGCGACCTCGCTCCCGGCACCGGTGAGTGCGGTTGCCACGCCGGTCAGCTTGCCTGTTTCCGACTCTATCCGCTGCGTGAAGTTCGCGCTGACGCGCTCCAGCACCTCTGCCGAACGGGAGAGCAGCGTGTCCACCGCATCGCGCTGCCCGGTCGATGCATCGCTCACGGCAGCCAATAGCGTATCGAGCGCGGCCAGCATGCGGTTGCGCTCTTCCAGCATATCGTTGTCGCGCGCCGCGCTTTCCGACAGCATGCGGCGCGCCTCGACGACCACTTCGGTGGCCGCCCTGGGCGCTTCCGAAGCGGTCTGAACCAACTGTTCGATCTGGGCGATGGTCCGGCCCGCATGCGCCTGGGCGTCAGCCGAGATGGTGCTTGCGGTCAGCGCCAGGCTTTCTCCTATATCGCGTTGCAGCGACGCCGCCCGGGCGCTCGTGGCTTCCCACTCCCTGCCCAGCTCGGCCGCCGTATGTTCCAGGGTGCCGGTCCATGCCTTCAGCCGCTGCTCGTCCTGCTCAGCCACCGCCTGCAGCAGATCGCTCCGCGATCGATTCCATGCATCTTCCTGGCGGGACAGCGCGCCGCTCCAGCTTTCGGACATCGCCGTTGCGGCGTCATCCAGCCGGCTTGCGGCCCCCTCCAGAAGCGTTGCCGCCCGTTGTTCGAAACCTTGTGCAACGCCGTCGAACGCCAGACGGAGTTCAGCGCTCAAGGATTCGTTCGCGGCCTGCTGCCCGCTGACTGCGCTTTTCCAGGCGTCCGCCGCGACGGCCGCCGTCGCCTCGAAACTCGTCGACATTCCTTTCAACTGGCGTTCCATGGCTTGCAACACCGTCCCGTGCAGGACGTCGGCCTCGCGAGCCAGGCCGGCCATCGTGGCCTCGACTGCCGGTTGCACCGCGGCATTGAGCGCCTGCGCGCCTTCGACCATGCTCTCCTTCAAGGAATGCTCCAGGGCCTGTGCGAGCTTCGCGTAGCTGGTTTCCGTTTTCTCATGCAATTGCGCCTGCCCGGCAAGCAAGCGCTCGCTCAGGCTCTGGGCATGCCGCTCCATCGCTTCGGCCATGGACTGCATGCGATCGACGACGGCGGGCAGGAGCTCTGACTGCCGCTGCATCAGCCGGAAGCTTTCTTCGCGTTGGTGCGCAAGCGAATAGCGGCGCAAGGTCGTGCTGATCCGGGAGTCGAGTTTGCTTGCGATCACGGCCAGATCGGCGCGATGGAGCGCTGACAGCAGGCCCAGCATCGCGGAAGCCGCCACGCCGGCGATCGATGTGCCGAATGCGAATCCCAAGCCTTTCACCGGTGCGGCCAGCGACGCGCGGATCGCCTGGAGGTCCGTGGCGCTTTCCAGGGCGAGCCCGGTGCCGCGCAAGGTCGCCACCATGCCCAGGAAGGTGCCGAGCATGCCCAATAGAACGAGCAGACCGACGAAATAAGGTGTCAAGGACGGCCCCGGCAAGGCCACGCGCGCGCCTTCGATTCGCAGTCGCACTGCATTGCGCAGGCTTGGGTGAAGCCTGGACAGCCAAGCATCCAGATCGGGGGGCGGCTCCGACAGCTCGGACAAGGCCTGTCGAAGCGTGAGCGCGGCGCGCCGGGAGCGATACAGCTCCCACGCACCGGCCAGATACACGATCGCGACCAGCACCGTCACGCTCAGGGCGAGCAAATGGCTGCCCACATAGCCAGCGCCGATCCAGCCTACCGCCGCAAGTCCGGTCGCGAACACAAGAAAATGTAGAAGTCGATTCATATCGTCCTGATTCAATTAAGGCCTGTCGGCCCGCAGTGCCCCAAGCAGTCCCTCTACGGGTTGTAAACGAAGATCCAGTTCGGCGCTCAATACGCTTTGCATGTCCTTGCAGAACACGCCCAGCCAGTCGCCGGATGCCGGCGGCTGTTCCGGGACGCCCTCTTCTTCCGCGCCGGATCCGGCCGGGCGCAGGCGAAGAAAACGCTGCTCGAGCAATCCCGGTACGGCGGACAGCAACTCGTACTCGCGCTCATTCAGCGCCTGCTCCATGACCGCGTCCAGCACCGCCAAGCGCGCCGAGCCCGGCGAACCGGACGCAAGCATCCCCCTCAAGCGCGCCCTCAGGCCGGTGATGGCGCTTTCCATATTTTGCTGCAACGATACATAGCGCTGGCGGTAAATCGAATACTCGACGGGCGGCACATGCCTGGCATCCCGCGGGATGGCGGCCTTGGGCCGGGCGCGAGCACGTGCAGGCGCCGGCTCGCCCAGGCCTGCTATCGCGCGTTCGAGCATCGCCCTGACACGCGCGCAGTCCTGTTCCGCTTCGGCGATATCCTGACGGGCGGAGTCCGTCCGCCCACCCGCCGCCGGGGACGCGCCCAGCGCCGATGCCAAATCGATCGCATGGGTCCAGCCCAGCCACTGGCTCAGGCGGTCGGGCAGCAATTGCCCTGGCTCTTGGACATCGGCATCAAGAAGCCGGGATAACAAGCGAATGAGCGGCGGCCCGCTGAAGTTCGTGCGCCGGGGCAGTTCTTGCGCCATACCCGCAGATCAAAAACCCATGAGTTTACACTCAATGGGAAGTAAACTACGGCCGCGGCCACTCCTGTCCACTCCACCATGGCGACCATCATCATCAACGAAGCGCTGCGCGCTTTCATCGACCCCTTGACCGAAGACGAATATGCGGCGCTGGAAAGCAGCCTGCTCGCGGAAGGGTGCCGAGATGCGCTCGTACTGTGGGAAGATCTGCTGGTGGATGGCCATAACCGATATGCAATCTGCCGCAAACACGGCATTCCCTACAAGACAATCCAGAATACCTCGTTCAGATCCTTGGACGACGTTTATTTATGGATGATCGACAACCACCTGGGCCGGCGCAGCGTATCGGATTTCCAGCGTGGCGTGCTCGCCTTGCGCAAAAAAGAGATTCTTGCCGCCCGCCTGGCCCAGGCGTCGGATAAACCCGGCTTGGCCGGCGCAACGCCCAGCGCGGAAGACACAGAAGCGCCCGCGCCCAAGCTTGCGCTCACACGGGAGGCGATGGCGCGGGTCGCACGCCTCAGCGGCACCACCTTGGGCCAGATAGAAAGAATTCAAAAAACAGCGACGCCGAAACTGGTGGAAGCCGTAAGATCGGGCACGGTTTCAATCAGTGCCGCCGCCGAAGTGGCAAGCCTGCCGGAAGAAAAGCAGCTGGCCGCGGTCGAGGGCGGGAAAAAAGAGCTGCGCTCGGTCGCGAAACAGCTGCGCGAAGCGCGCCTGCCGCCCAAACCGCCTGCTCCGCCGCTGCCGGATGACCCCACAGCGCAAGACATCGAAATCCATCGCCTTCAGCTGCAGCTCGCCGAACTCAAGGCCGAACGCGACCAACTGAAACAGAAAGTGCAGCATCTGACCATCGCCTTGGCCGAAGCGCGAGGCAGGCCCTGATTCACTTGCCCCGCAGGCGGTCGATCAAGCGGCGATCACGCTTGGTCGGTCGGCCGTCCGACAGGTCTTGCCCGGGCTCGGGCGCCAGCCGGCGCATTTCTGCCGCCCGTTCCCTTGCCTGAACGCTTTCGGGTGTCTCTTCGTACAACAGACGCGCCACCGGGGCCGGTCCGCGCACACCGCTCACGCCACAGACGCGCACGTGGATGGGTGGATCTTCCTTGCGTATGCAGACTATGTCGTTTGCCGACACCTCCCGTGCCGGCTTGGCTGTCTGGCCATTGACTTGCACCCTGCCCTTGCCGATTTCCTGCACGGCCAGGCTGCGCGTCTTGTAGAAGCGCGCCGCCCAAAGCCATTTATCGAGTCGTATCTTGTCCATTGCATACCGCTCCGCGATCGGGAAAATATAACAGTCCGAGCCCTGCTCCGGCGCCTTCGACCGTGTCAGAACGAACGCGCCATGATCTGCGGAACCGATGCGGCCAGCATTGCGATCCCGGATGCCGTGAGCAATCCCAGCACCACTTGCCGAAAAGCAGCCTCGCTGATGCCGATATAGACCCGGGCGCCAAGCAGGCTGGGCACCAGTATGGCTGGAATCATCATGCCGAACACGGGCAGCATGTCGCGCGTCACGATGCCGGTGGCAATGTAGCTTCCCATGGTAACGATCAACATGGAAAGATTGAAGTTCTGAATCACCGCGCGTTGCGTGTCCTTGCCCAGTCCGCGCAATGTGCACCACAAGCTCGGTACGATGCCTGTAAAGCCGCCCAGTCCTCCCATGATGCCGCCGGTCACGCCAACCGCGCCGTCCAGCAGCCGGCCGCCCGCCTCGACGTGAGGCAAACGCCTGGCCATCAGCATGACGGGACACCACACGACCAGCAAGGTGCCCAGTATGGCTTTGAACCAGACGATATCCAGCTTGGGCAGCAGCGCCACCCCCAGCGGCACGCCAAGCAGGCCACCCAGTATGAAGGGCGCCAACCGCTTCAGGTCGAACCCCCGGCGCACCGTCACGGCCGCAATGACCTGTCCGGTCAAAGCCCCGAACACCGCCAGCGCAGCCGCCAGGCGCGGCTCGAGCACCCACGCCCAGATGGACATGGCCACCAGGCCGAAGCCGAAACCCGACAAGCCCTGCACGAACGCGGCGGCCACTGCTCCCACGACGGCCACGATATAAATCGACTCCATCTTCCCCCCGCTGGTTCTTTTGGCCAGGCGCCGAAAGAGGGGATTATTCCATAAGGGAGGGCCGAGCGGGACCGGAGGGGTCGGACCCCATGCGGGGTCGGACCCCAAAAGCTGAGCGGGACCGGAGGGGTCAGACCCCGTACGGGGTCCGACCCCTTCAAAACATTGAGGCACATCAATTACGCCATAAAAAAAGATCGCTATGCTGGTATTTCATCGAACGCTTTCCAGGGCACGGAAATGGCCAAGAAGTTTCCCCTCAATCCCTCTCACCCGGAACGCATTTGCTGGGGCTGCGACAAATACTGCCCGGTGGACGCCCTCGCCTGTGGCAACGGCTCGGACCGGACCATGCACCCGTCCGAAGTCCTTGGCGATGACTGGTATACCGTCGGCGACTGGGGACTGGAGCCCGAGCCGGAGGCCGTGGCCGGGACGGCTACGGCTTAGGCGGCGCAGCGCCTCCCACCTGAATGCGTCCGCGCTCTCAGACCCTTGGCGGCGGCACGGCGCCCAGCTGCATCATCAAGCCCAATGTGTCCATGATGACGCGGGTCTCCTTTATTTTCCCCAAGACGAATCTGTCCACCGCCATTCCCCCGACTCTTACCGATCGGCCTGTAGGCGGTATGCCTAGGAACATGCCATGATGCGTGCCGGTCCATTCGAACCGGGACAGGACTTTGTCCACTTCGGAGATCTGTTCGTAGATGGTCCAGTGCATGTCGGGGAACGAGGTCCTGAGGCCGCGCAGCATTTGTTTCAGCCCGCGCAGGCCGTGACCCCGCATCGGCAGGTAGACTTGCTCCTGCTCTATGACGTCGTCCCAGAAGAACTGGGCCACTGCATCTATTTCGCCCTGATTCAGCACGACCTCCGTAAATCGGCGGACGGCATGACGGTTCATCGTGTCTTGCATTGCGCTACGCCTCGCTTGTCTGGAACGGAATTGCCCGCTCATCGATACTTTGGCGCAAGGCGCGGCGCTTGTCATCGCGATATTCAGCGGATGAGGCCAGCGACATTCGGCGGATTGCGAATTTATCTACAATGCTGCTTTCAGCAATGGATTGCATAAAAGGGACGATATGGAAGCGGAATTCTGGCTGGAACGGTGGCGCGACGGGCGCATCGGGTTTCACCAAACGCGGATCACGCCGCTGTTGCAAAAATACTGGCCGTCCCTGGATCTGCCGGCCGGCGCTACGGTGATGGTGCCTCTTTGCGGAAAATCGCTGGACATGCTCTGGCTGGCCGAACAGGGCTTTCGCGTGCTGGGCGTCGAACTGGCGGAACAGGCTGTTCAGCAGTTCTTTGCCGAAAACAATCTGCCGGTCGCCACCCACCGCTCCGACATGGGCGTCCACTATGCTTCCGGCAGTATCGAAATCCTTTGCGGCGACATCTTCGATATGGACGCCGCCACGCTTCGCGGATGCGCGGGGGTGTACGATCGAGCCGCCCTGGTCGCGTTGCCGGCCGACATGCGCCCGCGCTATGTCGACCATGTCTATGGACAGCTTGCCGACGGCTACCGCGGGCTGCTGCTCACGCTCGACTATCCGCAAGACGAACTGGACGGCCCCCCCTTCTCGGTCGTCGACGAAGAAGTCCAGCGCCTTTACTCGCCGCACTCCAATGCAATTGTCATCGATCGGCGCGATATTCTCGATAAGGATCCGAAGTTCCAGTCCCAAGGCGTCACTCGCCTGGATACCGTCGTGTATCGACTGGAGCGCAGGGGTAAGACCCCGCATGGGGTCTGACCCCATTCCTGACTTCTAGGCGCCCCGTCAAGAGCGATCCCGCAGCTCCTTCACTCCCTCGCCCTCGGCGCAGTGGTTGCAGCAAAACATGCGTCCGCTTTTTTCCAGCCCATGTCCGATGATGCGAACGCCGCAATGCTCGCAAAGCGGCGCCAGGGTCTGGATGGCGCACTCAAAGCTGTCGAACGTGTACGTTTGGCCGTCGGAGACGGTCACATCGAAGGACTTGTCGTAATCATTGCCGCACTGGTCGCATTTCGCCATGTCTCTCTCCTGCCGAAAAACAAGTTGAAATCCCTGGCAGCAAATGCCGTGCCCCTGGCCATGCGGCCGCGGGCCGAGGATGCGCCAGGCACGAGTCTTGCAAAGAAAGCGCCGAATCCCGCGTGAACGCCAAGGAGAACGCCATGCCCGACAAAGACCCCAAGACCAAACAGCCGGAAGCGGAGTACGATGGTCCTTCCGGTGCGGATGAGCGCTACAGCCGCAATCAGCAATATGGTCAGGGCGACAATGCCCAGCTGGATCGCAGGAGCGGCGATGAAACGGAAACCGGCCGCCGGATAGAAGATGAGGACAGCATACGCGACAGCATCCGCCAACGGCTAGACCAAAGCGGCCTGGACGTCGCGAACGTCGAAATCAGTGTGGCGGACGATCGCATCACCCTCGATGGCGATACCATGGACGAATCCAATCGTAACGCCATCGAGCAATGCGCCGGGACGCATGCCGGCATACGCCAGGTCCGGAACCTGATACGGATACGCCGCGGCGTGCAGCCGGATTTGGGCGCCAGCGCAGACAGCGAGGAATTGAGCAAGCGCTGAAGGCCGGAATCGACGGTCCGCGGCAGCAAGCCGTTGCCGCCGTCGAAATCCGTTTGCAAAGACTCTATCGGGCGCAATTTTGCATGACCGCGCCAGGTTGGCTATATTGCATGCATTGGGAACGGGGAAGTCGCATGGCACGGATTCTGGTCGTCTCTAATCGGGTTGCGCCGTTGGCGGAAGGGCAAGTTGCCACAGGAGGGCTTGCAGTCGGCGTGCTCGACGCGCTGAAGGAAGTCGGCGGCATATGGATGGGCTGGAGCGGCGAAATCGCCCGGGAATCCGGCACACCGCGCGCCGAACAAGGCAGTGGCGGACTCTCGTTGATCACTTGGCCGCTGTCCCAGTATGACTACGACACTTTTTACCGGGGCTTCGCCAACAGCGTCCTGTGGCCTGTTTTCCATTTCCGCACCGACTTGCTGCACTATCGGGACGAAGATTACGAAGGCTACAAGCGCGTCAATCGAATTTTCGCCGAGCAGCTGCGGCGCGTGGCACAACCCGACGACCTGATCTGGGTTCACGATTATCATTTCCTGCCCCTGGCTCAGCATTGCCGCGAGTTGGGCATGCAGCAGAAATTCGGCCTGTTCCTGCATATCCCGTTTCCCAGCGACCAAGTCTTCCGGACGATTCCCCATCATGCCGATCTGGCGCGTGCCATGGCGGCCTTCGACCTCATCGGCCTGCAAACCAACGACGACCTGCTGGCCATGCGCGATTATTACGAGCGGCACCTGGGGGCCTCCACCAGCCACGACACCGTCGTTCTGAACGGCAAGGCAACGCGCATGGGCGTATACCCCATTGGCGTCTGCCCCGAAGACATCCAAAGCCTGTCCCGCGAGCATCGGAACAGCCGCGAACTGATCAAGCTCAAATCCGGCCTTCAACATCGTCGGCTGATCATCAGCGTAGACCGGCTGGACTACAGCAAAGGCCTGGTCGAGCGTTTCCGCGGATTCGAATGCCTGCTCGACACGCGGCCGAAGTTCAGGGGACATGTGTCCTTCGTACAGATCGCACCGCCATCGCGCGCCGACGTGCATGGGTACCGCAACCTGCGCCGGACGCTGGAACAAACCGCGGGGCGCATCAACGGCCGCTGGACCGAGCTGTCATGGACGCCCATACGCTACATGAACCGCTCATTCGACCGGCCCACGCTGATGTCCTTCTTTCGCGCGTCCCAGGTGGGCCTGGTGACCTCTTTGCGTGACGGGATGAATCTCGTGGCAAAAGAATATGTCGCGGCCCAGCCCGAAGACGATCCCGGCGTGCTCGTCCTCTCGGAGTTTGCCGGCGCGGCGCACGAACTCGCCGAGGGAGCACTGTTGATCAATCCTTACGACACCGCCGGCATGGCAAGGACGCTGCACACCGCATTGGATATGGAATCAAGCGAACGCAAGCATCGCCACGAAATCATGATGGACGTCCTGCGCAAGAACAGCCTGGCGGCCTGGCGCGAGCGTTTCATGGACGACCTGAAGGGCGTGTAGGCCTGGGGCCAGACCCCCGTGCGAACCCGGGGTCAGACCCCATGCGGGGTCTGACCCCTCGAAAATATGCCCCTTGGAAAACTGGGGTCAGACCCCGCATGGGGTCTGACCCCTCAAACGTCCGAGCCATCCCTCCAAGTCACCTTGCTCGTCCAGGCGCAACGCTGCGCAGCTGGGGCCCGGGCCTATCTTGACACTGCTGCCGTTCATTTCATTGGCTTGGCGAAAGGCCGTTTCATCGGTAGTGTCGTCACCGACCATCAAGGGTTTTCGGCCGGCGAATGGGGACTCCTGCATCAGCCGCAGCAAGGCCCTCCCCTTGTCGACGGACGGCAGCTTGGCTTCGATCACCATCTTGCCGTGCAGCAGTTCGAACTGGGGAAAACGTGCACGCGCCGACGCCATCAGCGCTTGCACGGCACCTTTCGCCTGCGGCGCCAGACGGTAATGAACCGCCACGCCGAAGGACTTCGGCTCCAGCAGCACGCCGGGTTGACCATCGAGCCGGCCGGCCAGCCAGGCAGCCAAGTCCCGGACGGCATCAGCGGGGTTCGCGGGCGTTTGGATCCGGCCTTCCGCATTCCGGATGATTGCCCCATGTTCGGCGCCCAAGGGCAGGACCAGCGGCTGCAGCAACTGATCCAGGGTTTCAAGCGGGCGTCCGGAGATGACCGCCAGCGCGCCCCCCGCCGCCCGCTGCAAATGCGTCAGACTGGCGAGCACGGTATCGGGTACACGGACCTGGTCCGGACGCTCGGCCAAAGGGGCCAAGGTGCCGTCCAGGTCGAAGAAGAACGCCCAGGCAGCCGTGTCGGGCAGGAAGTTTCCAATACTTGATGGAACAGTCATATCTTGCGGTACCGGACAGAAAAACAGGCGAACCATTGCTAGGCCCAGCCTGGATGATAACAGCGGCCTCGTATAAGGTTTTATCGTTGCAAGCAAGAATCATTCTCGTTATATTGAGCGCCGAGCCATTTTTATCCGCTATTTCAGAAAGAAGATCACCGTGCCGCGATTGACGCTGTTCATGAAGCTATTCCTGTTTTGCCTATGCGGCGCACAGATCGCCGCCCAGGCGCAGACCGCCGCGCCCGCGCAGAACTGGGCCGACCGTCCGATCGGCAAAACCGTCGCGGACATGCCTTCGGATGTGTACCGGTTCGAAAAACACACCATCGACTCGGCGGACAGAGCACGGCGTTACCGGATCGAATTATCGATTCCGCTGACGCCGGCGCCAGAGGGCGGCTATTCCGCTCTTTACATGCTGGATGGCAATGCGGCAATGGACACCCTGACAGAACAGGATCTTGCGTCGATTTCCCACGATAATCCGCCGGTGCTCGTGGCTATCGGCTACGACGTTCCGGTCCGCAACGATGTCGTCTCGCGCGCCTACGACTATACGCCACCCGTGTATGAAAACGGCAAGCTGCTGGTGCAGCCCGTGGTGCGCGGACGCATCGGAGGCGGCGCGGACGTCTTTCTGGAGTTCATCAACAATCAGGTCAAGCCATTGGCGCGTGCGCGCGCAAGCATAGACCCGAAGAAAGAATACCTGTGGGGCCATTCTTATGGCGGCCTCTTTGTCTTGCATACACTGTTTACACAGCCCGATGCGTTCGCACGTTACATCATGGGCGACCCTTCGGTCTGGTGGCATGACGGCGCGGTGATGCGCGAATGGCATGCATTTGAAAAAGGACGCGCCGCGGGCAAGCGGGTCGCCATCCTGATAGGCACCAAGCCTCGCGACCCCGCCAGGCCGGCGCCGGGTCCTTCGACCGATACCCGCGGCGCCATCGAGGAAATCGCCAAAGGCCTGAGGCAAGGCGAAGGCCAAGTCAGCTACGAAACCTTCCCGCAGCATGGGCATGGCGAGATGATACGGGTCTCGCTGGAGCGCGCCTTGCAGATCGCCATCGAACCCTGAACAGAGCTCAAGCCCGGGTTTGGCAAGGAAGGCCTCACGCCAGCGATTGTATGTGCTGTGCCATGCGCTCGCGCATGGCGGCGTCCGGCAAGTCGCCGAATGCAGCCCCCATGTTGTCCACGACGTTCTTTGCCCGGCTGGTGGCCGGCGTCGCGCACGTAACCGAGGGATGGGACACCACGAACTTCAGGAAAAACTGCCCCCAGGAGCGTATGCCCATTTCCGCCGCCCAATCGGGTACCTCGTGTCCTTTCACCAGGCTCCACAGCCTCGTGCGGCCAAACGGTGCATAGGCCAGCACGGCGATGCCGCGATCTGCAGCCAGCGGCAAGACGCGTTCTTCCATGACACGATTGTCGATCGCGTAATCCACGCCGATGAAGTCCAGGGGCTCGTCGCGCATCACTTGCTCGAGCTGCTCGTACTGGCGTGGAAAGGTGGTTGTCACGCCCAGATAGCGTATGCGCTTTTCTTCGCGCAGAGACATCAAAAGCGGCAGCTGGGTGGGCAGGTCGCCCAGATTATGAATCTGCATCAGGTCGATGGCCGGTTTTCCGATCGCCAGAAAGGACGCCGCGATCTGGGCCTTGGCTTGCTGGACGTCGGCCTTGCCGCCTCCGAAACCGGCGACGTTGAGCTTGGTGGCCCAGAATATCTTGTTGCGAATACCGAGCTCGTTGACGATTTTTCCAGCCACCGCCTCCGACGCACCATAGCCGGGCGCCGTATCGAATACGGATCCGCCGTGATCAACGAATGCCTGGAAGACCTGCCTCAGTGCATCGTTGCCTTCGCCGCCCGCGGCGCTGGAAAATGTTGCGGAGCTGCCCAGGCCGACCACAGGGAGGCGCTCGCCGGAAGAAGGAATGGCGCGGGTTATCAGCGACCCTGGTTTTCCAGCGGCCCATGACAGTGCAGGTGCCAGCATGGCACCTGCACCCGTGGCGGCGCATAGCCTTAGATAGTCGCGACGGGAAATCATGCGGAAATCCTTGTTCGAATCTGTTCAGGAACAACTGCCCTGCTCGCTTGCACGCCTCCAAAAAAACAACATTTTTGCTCAAGGCGCGCACCATGATCGCATTAAATTCCAAATAAAAATAGGTCTGCCGGATCCGGACTGGTAACATTCTGAAAACTTCAGAGTTCAATGGATACCCGGGCATGGTCAAGAAATACCTTCTGCTGTCTTCTACCGTATTTATCTTTTCAGGCACCGCCCTGGCGCAAGCGGCAGCTCCCAACTACACCTCGATATGGTCATTCGGTGACAGCCTTTCCGACACGGGTCGCACCTACGTTTCAAGCGGTGTAACCATCGTCAAACAGGCGCCGAAAGGGCCTCTTTACTACAACGGGCGTTTCTCCAGCGGCCCCGTTTGGGTGGAAAACCTTCACAAGCTCAATTCCACGGTCCTCGGATACAACCAGACCCACAACCTGGCCTACGGCGGCGCAGTGATCGGTGATCTGGTCTCGTTGACAATGAGGCCTTTCATCAACAACGTGCAGGAACAGGTGGACTTCTTCGGCACCATAATCAACGGGCAAGTGTCGTGTGCCGGTTGGGCGCTCAGCTGCAATGTCAAACCCTCCGGCATATGGGAAAACATCCGCTACCCTATGGGTTTTGCGGGGCGCATCACCGCCAATGAAACAGGCTCGAAGCCACTGGTGACGTTCGCCATCGGCGGGAACAACTTCAGGCAGGAGCTGGAAGACAGGTGGTCGTACAGCTTCCCGTTCGGGCAGAATCACGTTCCGGGCGACCCCAATACGGCAAAGAAAGACATACTCGACAAAGTCCCCACGGAACTGCGCAAGATCAACAACACCCTGGCCACGCGCAGCGATATCGCCCGGGATGGCGTCACCTACTATGTGGCCACGGTACCCAATATCGCCCAGACGCCCAAGGTCAACGTGATGGCTCAAAGCCTGCAGGATCAATACGGCAAGGTCATCAAGGAAACCAACCGCGAACTGAAGAAAAGCCTGTTCGAATTGGGCGACGAATTCGCCGCCAAGAATGCAAAAACCCGTCTGGTGGTCGTGGACTTCGACGCACTGCTGGCGGAAGCGATCAAATCGCCGACCGCTTTCGGCTTCACCGAAACCAAGAAAAACTGCGTGGCGGCTGAAACCGGTAAATATGTCAATGGCTGTTCGGGCTCCAACTCCAACCAGTTCCTGTTCTGGGACGAGTTCCACCCCACAGCCAAGGGCCATGAGATGATCGCCCGCTACGCCCACAACACCGACCTGCTGGAATTCGGCTCGAACGTCAATTTCATCGAGCCTTATGTCGCCAATATCGAATGGCGCAACCGCAGCTTCAACGGCAACATCTCGGGCTCCGGCTCGCTCATCAAGCAGGGCGAGGCCAAGCTGACACTGGCCGGCAACAACAGCTACGCCGGCGGCACCCGCATCGACAACGGCACCGTGCAGGTCACCTCCAACGCCAACCTGGGTGCGCGTTCGGGCGCGCTCACGCTGCAAGGCGGCGCGCTGCAGGCTTCGCGCAGCATGACCATGGACCGTGACGTAAAGATCAACGCCTCGCAATCCATCGGCCAGATCGGCGGCTCCGTCTTCGGCGGCACCTTCGACGTCGACCCCAATGTGGTCCTCACCCTTGCCGACAACACGCTGTCCGGTACCGGGGACATCCGCAAGATGGGCCAGGGCGAACTGGACATCCGCTCCAAGGACGAAGGCTCGCGCAAGCTCACCCAGGTCGACCTGGGCACGTTGGCCATCAACACCAGCACGCCCTACCAATCCGAAAAAATCGTCGTGGAACAGAACGCCTTCCTGCAAGGCTCGGGCACCATCGTCGGCAAGACCGAAATCAAGGGCCAGGCCCAGCCGGGCAACTCCATCGGCACGCTGAACATCGTGGGCGACCTGGTCATCCATGAGGGCGGCAGCTACGAGTTCGAGGCCGCCACGCACCGCGCCGACTACCTGCACGTCACCGGCGACGTCGTGATGGACGGCGACGTCGTGGTCAACGTCGAGACCGAGGAAAAAGTCTCCGACCAGCGCTACCCGCTGTTCGGCTATACCGGCACGCTCACCGGCCTGGACTACGAGACGCTTGAAGTCAGCCCCTTCCTGAGGGCCGATCTGATACAAGGCAGCCAACAGGTCGACATCGCGTTCTCGCGCGACTTCGCCTGGCCGGCCGAGAACGCCAACCAGAACGCCATGGCCGCCCACCTGAACGCCGCCTTCCGGCAAGAGGACCAGGGCGACCTGAACAAGGTCTTCGACGCCCTGGACGAAGTCGGCACGGCTCCGGCTGCGCGCCGTGCGCTGGAAGTCCTGTCGGGCCAGTCCATCGGCAACGCGCTCACCGCCGGCGCCATCCAGCAGGGGCAGTTCACCCGGGCACTGGAAGACCGGCTTGCCGCCCGGCGCGGCGGGCGCGATGCCTCGCAAGGGGTCGCCACGCCGATTTCGGCCCGTTCGGGCTCCAACGGCCTGGGCGGCGCTGTGCAAAGCGTAGCCTCCACCGTGTCGCACGCCAATGCCGCCGGCGGTTCGGGCACCACCGCTTCCGTAGACGAGGTCTCGGTCTGGGCCCGCGCCATGGGCGGCCCCAGCAAGGTTCGCGGTTCTGGCGCCTTCAGCATGACCAACTTCGGCGTGCTGACCGGCGTGGACAAATCCTTTGGCCGACACCTGGTCGGCGCCAGCTTCGGCTATGGCAACTTCTCGGTCGACGGCGACCAGGGCGGCAACACCGATGCCGACGTCTACCAGATCTCGCTCTATGGTTCGGCCCGCAAGGACAAGCTCTTCCTGGACGGCACCGTGGCCTATAGCTATGCCGACTACAAGACCAAGCGCGCGCTGGAGTTTGGCGACATGTCGCGCAGTGCGCGCGGCAAGGCCCGGGGTGACAACTTCGGCCTGTCGCTCAAGTCCGGCCTGCACCTGCAGTACTCCGGCGTGACGGTCGAGCCGAGCCTGGGCTTCGATTGGTATCACCTGAAGCGCGACGGGTTCACCGAGAGCGGCGCCGGGGCGGCCGGCCTGCATGTCAAATCCGAGAAGCTGAACCTGGTGATGCCTTCCGTGGGCGTGCGCGTCTCGTCCACGCACGAGTACGGCAGCCGCACGCTCACGCCCGAACTTTCGGCCCGCTACTACTACAACGCAGGCGACACCACCTCGGACACCCGCGCCGCGCTGATCGGCGCGCCGGCAAGCACGCCCGGCTTTGCCGTGACCTCGACCGGCCTGGGCCGCAACATCGGGGTGGTCTCGGCCGGCCTGTCGGTGCAGAACGACGAGAAGCTGCGCTTCTTCGCACGCTACGAACTGGCCGTGGACAACAACACCACCGCCAACTCGTTCTCGGTCGGACTGCAGTACCGGTGGTAGGCTAAAGGGGGTCGGACCCCGTACGGGGTCCGACCCCAGCCTCATGATGAGGGGTCAGACCCGTTCGGGTCTGACCCCTTGGTTTTCGTCCACGCCACAACGAACGCAGCAGCACCGCCACGAACAATGCCGAAATCGTCACCACGATCGTTGGCGCCGGGGCACTGTCGAGAAAAAAGCTCAGGTATATGCCGGTCAGGCAGGAAACCAGGGAAATCGCCACGGAAACCAGCAGCATGGCGCCAAAGCTGCGCGTGAGCAAAAAAGCGATGGCGCCCGGCGCAATCAGCAGCGCGATGACCAGGATGATGCCTACTGCCTTGAGTGCGCCCACGATGGTCAACGAAAGCATGGCCAGCAAGCCGTAGTGCAGCAGATTCACTTTGAGTCCGACCGTGCGCGCCTGCACGGGATCGAAGGCATGCAAAAGCAGATCGCGCCACTTGACGGCCACGATGCCGCCAACCAGCAGAGCGATGGCGCCGCTTTCAGCCACGTCCGGCCAGCCCACGCCCAGCATGTCGCCGAACAGGATGTGGTCCAGATGCACATCGCTGCGTATGGCTGTATAAAGCACTACGCCCAGGCCGAACATGCCAGAGAACACCACGCCCATCACGGTATCCTGCTTGAGTCGGCTATTGGCCTGGATATAGCCCGTGCCGACTGCGCAGACCATGCCGGCGATGACGGCGCCGAGTCCCAGCGGCACCCCCGCCATATAGGCGAGCACCACGCCGGGCAGCACCGCGTGCGATACCGCATCGCCCATCAATGCCCACCCTTTCAGCACCAGCAGACACGACAGCAAAGCAGTCGGTATCGCCACGAGCGCCGAAATCAGCAATGCCTGGCGCATGAAATCGAACTGCAGCGGCACTAGCAGAATGTCAGGCACGCTCATGCTTCTCCCCCGGCGGACGCGGCGCGGCGGCGGCTGGCCAGTATGCCGTGCTTGGGTGCAAACACGAAAGCCGCCAGAAAGCACAGTGTCTGCAGCACGACGATGACCCCGCCCGTGGCGCCGTCAAGAAAATAACTGGCATAGGCGCCGGCGAAACTGCTGACTGCGCCGATGGCCACGCTGATCGTCAGCAAACGCGGGAAACGATCGGTCAGAAGATAGGCGGTGGCGCCCGGCGTGACCACCATCGCCACCACGAGGAAGGCGCCCACGGTCTGCATTGCCGCCACGGTGCATGCGGACAAGAGCACGAAGAACAGCGCCTTGATGAAAAACGGGTTGATGCCGACGGAACGCGCGTGGTTCTCGTCGAAGAAAACCAGCATGAGCGCCTTCCATTTGAAAAGCAGGACAGCCAGCGAGACCCCGCCGATGATCGCCAATTGCAGCGTGTCCTCCGGCGTGATGGCCAGGATGTTGCCCAATATGATGGTCTGGATGTTGACCGATACGGGTGCAAGCGAGGCCATGAACAGGCCGAAGCCGAAGAAGGCCGAAAAGACCAGCCCGATGATGACATCCTCCTTCAGGCGCGTACGCTGGTTCAGAAGCAGCATGGAAGCCGCGGCCAGCATGCCGGACAGGAAGGCGCCGGCAGAAAACGACAGCCCGAGCATGTAGGCGCCGGCCACGCCCGGCACGATGGCATGCGACAAGGCGTCACCGATCAGGGACCAGCCCTTGAGCATCAGATATGCGGAAAGGAACGCGCACACCGCGCCCACCAGGGCCGACACCCACATGGCATTGACCATGTAGTCATAGCCGAAGGGTTCGATCAGCAGGGCGATCATGGCTTGGCTTCCGATTCATCCTCATCGCGCGGGTGCTCGCGCGCGGTTGCCTGGTCTCCGTAGAACACCAGCGGCCGCTCGTCATCGGAGAAAATGCCGACGGTCTGGGCGCGCCGCTCATCCGTTTCACTGAGTACGAAATGGCGCAGCACGCCGCCGAATGCCGCCTGCAGGTTGGCGCGGGTGAAGACATCGGCGGTGCGCCCATAGGTCAGCACCGTGCGATTGAGCAGCACCGCGCGATCGCAGAACTCGGGAACGCTGCCCAGATTGTGAGTGGAAACCAGCATCACCCTGCCCTCGCTTCGCAACTGGCCCAATAGTTCGATGATGGCGTCTTCCGTCGTTACGTCCACCCCGGTGAACGGTTCATCCAGCAAGATGACCCGCGCATCCTGCGCCAGCGCGCGCGCAAGAAAGACCCGTTTTTGCTGGCCGCCGGAAAGCTCGCCGATCTGGCGCGTGCGCAAGGCCTGCAGGCCGACACGTGCAAGCGCCGTATCGACCGCCTGATGGTCCGCCGCCCCGGGTCGACGCATCCATCCCATGTGCCCATAGCGGCCCATCATGACTACGTCCTCGACCAGCACCGGAAAATTCCAATCGACGTCTTCGCTTTGAGGCACATACGCGATCAGCTTGCGCCGCAAGGCCTCGCGCGCCGGCAATCCCAGCACGGTGATGCGGCCGTCCGCAAGCCGGAGGAAGCCCATGATGGCCTTGAACAGCGTCGACTTGCCGCTGCCGTTCACGCCGACCAGCGCGGTGATCGAGCCGGCCGGAGTCTCGAAGCTTGCATTGCGCAATGCCTGTTGGCCATTGCGATACGTGACGCTGGCGCCGTCCACGCAAAGCCCGGCGGGCTCCGTGGCGGCAGCTTGGTTCACAGAGGTCAAGATTCCAGCCCCTTGGCAATGGTTTCGGTTGTTACCCGCAACAGATCCAGATAAGTGGGAACCGACCCATCCGGCGGGCTGAGCGAGTCGACGTACAGCACCCCACCGTAGCGGGCGCCCGTTTCGCGAGCGACCTGCCGGGCCGGATCCGCCGACACCGTGCTTTCGCTGAATATGGCGGGTATGCCGTGGGCGACTACGGCGTCGATCACGCGCCGCACCTGTTGCGGCGTACCCTGTTGGTCCGCATTGATCGGCCATAGGTAGAGTTCCTTCAGGCCGAAATCGCGCGCCAGGTAGCTGAAAGCCCCCTCGCTGGACACCAGCCATCGGCGTTCGGCCGGGATGGCCTGAAAACGCGCCCGTATCGGATCTATGGCTTCGCGGATGCGCGTCTTGTAGGCCTGGGCATTGGCGCGGTAGATGTCGGCGTGTTCCGGGTCATGCTGAATCAGCGCGTCGCGGATATTGTCGACATAGATCAGGGCATTGTCGGGCGACATCCAGGCATGCGGATTGGGCTTGCCTTGATAAGGTCCCGAATCGATGCCGATGGGGTCGATTCCCCGGGTCACCACTGCCCCAGGCACGCCCTTGAACCGCTGAAAGAAACGTTCGAACCAGCGCTCCAGATTCAGCCCGTTCCAAAGCACCAGCTGTGCTCCCTGCGTCCGGACCAGGTCTTGCGGGGTAGGCTGGTAGTCGTGGATCTCCGCGCCCGGCTTGGTGATCGAGATCACCTCGGCGGCATCGCCTGCCACATGGCGCGCCATATCCGCAATCACCGTGAAAGTGGTGACGACTTTGAATTTCTTTGCCTGGGCGGGCATGCAACCCATCGCCAAGAGCGCGGCAAGCGCCCAGCCTACCGCGCGTACAAGTGAAAACGAGGACATCGGCGCCTACATTTGATATTAAAAATAGAAATCATTATTATTTACGATAGCGTTTTAAATGACAAATACTGGAACTCGGAAGAACAGCATGCAAACCGCAACGCACCGCAAAGCCAGCCCATCCAGACGCAGTGCCACGTTCTTGGAACAGTGGCGTATGGCCATTGCACGCGGCAACAGCGCATTCGGCGCGGCCTGCGTTTTGTCTGCAGCCATCCCGATCATACGCGCGCACAGGCCGCGCTTGCGCTGGGTGCGAAGCAAGCAGCGTACCGCCACTTTTCCTGATCTTATCGCTCAGCCACATGAACTTTCAATGGGAATAACTCATGTCTTACACACTGCCCCCCCTGCCCTATGCCTACGACGCGCTCGAACCCCACATCGATGCGCAAACCATGGAGATCCACTACACGAAGCATCACCAGACCTACATCAACAACGTGAATGCAGCGCTTGAGGGTGCGGGGCTTCCGTTTCCGCCGGTGGAAGAGCTGGTGGCGAATATCGACACGCTGCCTGAATCGCTGCGCGCAGCGGTACGAAACAACGGCGGCGGCCACGCAAACCACAGTCTGTTCTGGACCGTCATGTCTCCGCAAGGCGGCGAGACTCCGCAAGGGGATCTTGCCAAGGCCATCGACAGCCAGCTCGGCGGGCTCGACAAATTCAAGGATGCTTTCACCAAAGCGGCGCTGACCCGGTTCGGCAGCGGCTGGGCCTGGCTGAGCGTGACGCCGGACAAGAAGCTGATCGTGGAAAGCACCGGCAACCAGGACAGCCCGCTGATGGCCGGCAACACGCCGGTACTGGGCCTGGACGTATGGGAACACGCCTATTACCTGAAATATCAGAACCGCCGCCCGGACTACATCGCCGCGTTCTATAACGTAGTCAACTGGCCGGAAGTCGCGCGCCGCTATCAGGCTGCCATCGGTTGAACTCGCGCTTACGCTAGGGCGCAAAAATTTACATGGCGGTCGATCCGACATGCTAGGATGCCTACCTGACCTGACTCGGGCCCCCTGCAAAGGATCGGCCCCGCCCATGAAATACCTCCAAACCGCATTGATATCAGGTCTTCTTCGCACTTTTGCCGTCCTGCCGTATGGCTTGGTCGCCCGTCTGGGCGAAGCGCTTGGCTACCTGCTGTACCTCATTCCCGGCAGGCGCCGGCATATCCTGCGCACCAACCTGCGGCTTTGTTTCCCCGAACAATCGGCCGCTCAGCGCGACCGCTTGGCGCGTACAAGCTTCCAGCACGTGATACGCAGCTACCTTGAGCGAGGCACGCAATGGTATGGCAGCGCCCGAGCCCTCTCGCGGCTGGTGCAGGTGGACAGCGCGATCGATCTCCAGGACCGCTATGATCAGCCGACCATATTCCTGGGGTTCCATTTTGCCGCGATCGAAGCCGCCTGCCTGTACTACTCGATATTGCACCCGATGGCTTCCCTCTACACGCCGATGTCCGATGAAGTGACCAATGCCATATCAAAAGGCCAGCGCTCGCGATTCGGCACGGAAATGATTCCCCGTCATGGCAGCGCCCGTGACATCCTTAAAGTGCTGAAGTCGGGCAAGCCCGTAATGCTGGCCGCAGATATGGATTTCGGACTGCGCGACTCGGTGTTTGTACCGTTCTTCGGCGTAGAGGCCTGCACCTTGACCGCGGTGTCGCGTCTGGCGCAATTGAGCGGCGCGCGTGTCGTTCCCTTCGTCTCAGAGGTGCTCCCCGACTATCGCGGCTACAAGCTTCAGATACATCCGGCCCTGGCGGCGTTCCCGAGCGGCGACGTCCGGGCTGACGCTTTGACGATGAATCAGTTTCTTGAAGCGCGCATACGGGAAACTCCTGATCAATACTATTGGGTACACCGGAGATTCAAGCGACGTCCGCAAGGCGAAGCGCCGGTGTACTAGGGCCTGTTAACGCTAGAAGGCAGGCGGCACTGGCCCTGGTCCATGACGATGGCCCCAACGGCAAGGGACCGCTTGGAGAACAAGTGCGCGAACGCACGCTCATTTCCAAGACGGCCGGCGCCATCAAACGAGCCCGCGAGGCGGGCATTCTGGTCGGGTTCGTCCGCGTCGGTTTTTCGGCCGGCTACCCGGAATGCCCGCCGAATTCGCAGGTATTCTCCGCCGCGCCCCAGCATGGCCTGTTCAAGCTGGGCGGATGGGGAACGGAGATCCACCCCGACCTGGAGCAGCGCGAAGGCGACATCCAGGTCGTGAAGCACCGGGTGAGCCCGTTCTATTCCACGACCCTGGAAGTGATCCTGCTGGAAGACCTTTGCGCGGCGCACAGCATCGAAGAGCACCGCAATTCCGTACAAAGCCCCGCACGCTTCTGCAAGACGGAAACATCCGGCACAGTCGTGTTCGCCCAGCCCTAGACGGTTCGTATAAACGACGCATCCATCCATGCGCTCTGGCTCGCCGGCCCTCGACGAGCCAGGACTTTTGAAATAAAACAAGCCCGATTGGAGACATCCATGAAACCCTATTTTCTTCAAAACACATTGAAGTCGTTTGCCGCGATCGCCGGCGCTGCCCTGCTGCTGGGCAGCCATGGCGCGCACGCGGCCTATCCTGACCATGCGATCAGCCTCTTCCGGCTCATGAAAACCCTGGAATCCGGTGATTACGTGATCGCCGTCCCGGGGGGCTACGAAATGGGTTCCGCCACCTTGAAGCTGGGCGCGGCAATCATCCGCAATCGAGAGTTCCCGAACTGCGCCGTGCCCGTGATGCAGTCCGTGTCCGACAAATGCGGAGAAACCATCATTCTGGGAACGTTGACAGACAATCGGCTCGAAGTCGTATATGCCGAGGTCATCGACGCCACCAAGCCACTGCGCTTCACCAGCAAGGCGGGCAGCAGCAATCCGCTTTATGGATCCGCAAGCGGCCAGATCCTGCTTGCCCATATGCCGGAAGATGAACTGAACCGCTATCTGAGCACGGTCAAGCTGGTCAAGCACGCCCCGGGCACGATAGAAACCACGGAAGCGCTGGTCGCCAAGCTGGAAGAAATCCGCGCCACGGGGGCTTCCTCAAGCCAGGAAGGACTGGTGGAAGGCGTGTATTCGATCGCGGCGCCCGTCATGGACATGGCGGGGAAAATCGTTGCAGGCCTTTCCATTTCAGCGCCGAGCAGCCGCGCCTTGCGACAAAAGGGAAAGCTCAAGGAGCTCGTGCTGCAAGGCGCCGAAGAGATCTCCAGAATACTCGGCTACACCGGCACCTATCCCCTGCCCCAAAACGGCGCAATAACGCGTTGACACGGGATGCCCGTCCGTCGCCACAGCCGCATCAATCTACAAGAGACAGCATGGACATCACATACAATAATCCCGGCAACCTGAAACACCGCTCCGATACCGTTATTCACAATGGCATCGCCTACGTTTCCGGTGCGATTCCCTTCGACAGCTCGGCCGACATCGCAGGCCAGGCCCGGCAAGTCCTGGCGCAGCTCGATGAGCGGCTGGCGGCAGCCGGCAGCAGCAAGGAGCGGATCCTGTCCGCAACCATCTGGATGCACGACGTCAATCGGGACGTTGCCGCATTCAACACAGTATGGAACCAATGGGTCGTGCCGGGCCGTGTGCCCGCCCGCTCTTGCGTCCAAGCCGTTTTGCAGCAAGGCGCTCTGCTGGAAATCGCACTGCTTGCCGCTATCTGACCCTCAAGGCCTCAGCCCTGCATGCGTTGCTGCCGGCGCCTTTTGCCTTTATTTTTCGAAGGCTCGGGCGGCGGCATGTTTCGCCGCAGGAATTCGAGGCGCGCCCGCTCTTGCGCAGCGGCGCGCGCCGCCCTCCTTTTCATGATGAGCCGCGCGATAATAAAGGTGATTGCGAATGCCGCCACGAGAATGATACCGCTGGCCGTATTTGTCATTTATCACTTCCAAAAGATTCACGGCACCGTAATTGCATGCCTGACATTCAACGATTTTAGCGCGGCGCGCCGCGTGCCCCGTCAGGCGGCGCGCCCGTATCGCCGATGAAGGAGTCCTTGTGCGAAAAGAAAGCAGCGGCATTGTCCGGGTCGGCATCGGGGGATGGATCTATGACCCATGGCGAGGCACCTTCTACCCAGAAAGCCATCCTCGCAAGCGCGAACTCGAGTACGCCAGCCGGCAGCTCACTTCCATAGAAATCAACAGCACATACTATCGCGCGCCGAAACCCGAGGGCTATGCCAAGTGGTACGCGGAAACGCCCGACACCTTCGTCTTCTCCGTCAAGGCGCCGCGCTATGCGACGAACCGGAAAGTGCTGGGCGACGCCGGCGAAACGATCGAGCGCTTCTTGACGGGCGGTTTGACGGAACTGAAGCACAAGCTCGGGCCAATCAACTGGCAATTCATGCCTAGCAAAACGTTCGATCCCGACGACTTCGAAGCCTTCCTGAAACTGCTTCCCCAATGCATTGACGGCCTGCCCTTGCGGCATGCCGTCGAAGTCCGTCACCCAAGCTTCCAAAGGCCTGACTTCACCGCGCTGGCCGAACAATATGGCGTCGCCGTGGTGATGGCTGCGGATTCAGAGCACCCGTTCATCACGGACGTTACCGCCGACTTTGTGTACGTCCGTCTGATGGGAACGCGGGAAGGCGAGCCGCTGGGCTACCCCAAGTCGGAGCTCGCGCTGTGGGCCAAGCGGGCAGAGGTCTGGGCCGAAGGCACGACACCCGACGACTTGGATCGACTCTCGTCTAAGCCACCGCGCAAGGCCGCACGCGATGTGTATCTGTACGTGATCAGCGGACACAAGGTTGCGAATCCTCGTGCCGCGATGTCGCTCATTGCGCAGCTTGCTTGAGGATGCCGCCAGCTGTGCCCAAGCTCGTTCAAACCGCGCCGACTCGGTCCAGGCGCGTGATATCCGCCACGGACAGCGACAGGCGAGTCGAGCGGATGAGGCTTTCGAGCTGATCCAGGCTGGTCGCGCTGGCAATGGGCGCAGTGACACCCTCGCGGGCGATCAGCCATGCAAGCGCAACCTCCGCCGGTTCGGCATTGTGAGCCATGGCGACCTCGTCGAGCACGCCAAGTATGGCCATGCCCCTGTCATCCAGATAGGACTCGATGCGACCGCCCCGGGGGCTCTTCTTCAGATCCTCGCGGCCGCGATACTTGCCCGTCAGAAAACCGCTGGCCAGACTGTAGTAGGTAATCACCCCCAGGCCTTCCGCCATTGCAAGATCGCGCAAGTCGCCGTCGTAGCTGGCCCTATCGTAAAGATTGTATTGAGGCTGCAGTACCTCGTACCGAGGCAGCTTCGCGTCATTCGCCGCCTTCAATGCCGCTGCCAACTGCGCTGCCGAGTGGTTGGACGCGCCGATTGCGCGCACTTTGCCTGCAGTGATCAGACGGTCATACGCCTGCAAGGTTTCTTCCACCGGGATGCTTTCATCGAATACATGCGAAAAATAGACGTCAATATGATCCGTCTGGAGCCGGCGTAGAGATTCCTCGACGGCGCGCTGGATCCTGGCGGAAGCGAGCCCCTTGCCCTCCGCCGGCATCTCCATTCCGACCTTGGTAATCAGCACCATGCGGTCGCGGCCACCGCGCGCCTTCAACCATTCTCCAACAATGGTTTCCGACTCACCGCCTTGGTTGCCGGGCACCCAGGTCGAATACACATCGGCGGTATCCAGGGTTTCGAAGCCGGCGTCCGCAAAACGATCCAACAGCTGAAAGGATCTCTGCTTGTCCGCCGTCCAGCCAAAAACGTTGGCGCCAAAAACCAGGGGTGAAATGGATATTCCGGTATTTCCCAATGCTCGCTTTGTCATCACGTATCCTTGTGGTGGTGTGCCTGTCGGCGCTTGCGCCATCTTATCGCTGCTTTACCCATTTCCTCACGCCCATAGTCCGCAATCGCTCCATCAGCGTCAGCGCATTGGGTATGGCTTCGCCTTGCGCAGTGTTGTCGAAAATGCACCATACCTGACGGCCCGCCGCGCATGCGTCGGAGATCTCTTCAGCCACGGCATCGATGTAAGCATCGCTATATGCCGAATAATAGACATGAGGCGAGCCGTGCAATCGAATGTACAGGGTAGCAGCATCGCCGGCCGGCGCGATGCCGGGAACCGGCGATGGGTCCGCATGGACGCAAGCCACATCCGCATTCGTCATCGCTTCCGCAGCCGCCGGCGTAAACCAGCTTGCATGGCGCGGCTCGCAAACCACCGGCACCTTCGTCAAGCCGCGCAGCGTGGAAAAGAAACTCGTGGCGTCCGCCATGTTCAGCGCTAGGCTGGGCGGAAGCTGCAGCAGCAGACACCCGAGTTTGTCCCCCAATGAAGAAACTTGATCGATGAACCCCTGTACGGCGGCGTCCGCGCCACGCAACCGGAGCTCATGCGTGATGGTACGAGGGATCTTGACGCTGAAGCGGAACGCGTCGGGCACGCTCGCCGCCCATCGGGCATAGGTCTTGGGCTGATGGGGACGATAGAACGAAGAGTTGATCTCCACCGAGGGAAACACCTGGGCGTATCGTTCCAGATGGCTGCCCTCGACAGGAAAATGCGCAGCGACCTTGGAAGACAGCCCCCAACCGGCACATCCCACATACACCGGCAGCGGCCCGGGAATGCTTGCGTGGCGGTTGGGGTTGGGCATATCGCTTCAGCTCGCCAACTGCCAAGTGCGCAGCACCTCGTGGCGGGACTGTCCAATGTGACTCTTGATGAGCGCAAACTCACTGACGTGGAAACCGATGGATGCTATGGGTGCAAAAGCGACACGATGCCTCTGGTCGTAACAAAGCGTCATGTGAGGCTGGTAGGCACGCGACGGCGCAAAGCCCTGATCAGCCACCGCGCAACCGAGCGATGTGCGCAGGACTCGCACCCGATCCATCCCTTCGGTGCCCACCAAGACAAATGGCCCATTTGGCGCCAAGAAAGACCCCGCAGTGTCGAACTGCGCCTTGAAGGCAGAAACACGGACAGCGTCCGCCGCGCGGCAGGCGGCATCCACCACGGTTTCGTTCGCATCGTGGCCCACCAGCTCCAGAGTGATATGCAAGCGTTCCGGCGTTATGCGACTACCCGAAATGCCGCAGGACATCAGCAGTTTCCCGGCGAACTCGTGGATGCGGGCCGCATTTTCAGGGCCCGGGCGTAGCGCGAAGAAACACGTGTGAGAAACTCGAGCGGCTGGCTTGCGAGACTCATTGGGACGCGGCACAGGCAGCGCTGCGTTGCCGAATAGATTCTGCTGTTGCATGGCATGTTCTCATGGAGCGCCACGATTCTTGCGGCGCAGGATGCACTTTAAAGTATAAATCCAGAATATCGGCGTCAAGGCCATGAGAACCATGACATATCGGTTCGCTTACCCGCCCTTGCGACACCGTCACGCCGGGCTTACGTTTTTGTTGAGGGTCGGTGTGTGCCGTGCAACCCTGCAAGAATGACTGCTTTACTCTTGATCTTCCCAAGGGTTGATGACTTTCACACCGGCCGCCAGGAACGGGCTTACATCCCTTGTAGCCACGCTGAAACCATTATCCAGGGCAATCGCCGCTATGACGGCATCAGCCGCCTCGATGCCGCCGCCGGCCTTACGGGCGGCTGCCAGCACCTCGGCATAGGCGCGTGTGCAAGCCATATCAAATGGCACCACCCGGCCCACAAATACCGGCAACACCTGGTGTTCGATGCTGTCATTAAGCACTGTCCGGCGCTTGCCTGCGGGCATCAGGGCAATACCGGCCCGCAGTTCAGCCACGGTCATGAATGCCAGATAAAGCGTTTCCAGCGGCTGACGATTCAACCAGTCAATCACCGTTTCATCGGGTACGGCTCGAAACTGCTCCGATATAACGTTTGTATCCAGCAAAATCATTCAAAACTCGCTGCGCGGGCTGGTGAATGGTCACGTTCAAAAACCGCCATTTCTTCGTCGGTAAGCTTCACCTTACGCCCGATGCTTGCTAGCAAGTCACCCAGCTTTACCCGGCCTTCCGGTTTCACTGCGGCAGCCAATATTTCGCACATCTCGGCTTGCAATGTACGTCCGTTCTGCGCTGCCCTAACCCGAATGGCTCGATGCACCTCTTCGGGCACATTCCTTATCGTTACTGCTCTCATGTCTGCAACCTCCTATTGATTGCTGTGAAATCAATTTTACAAACTGCATTCAAGCATATCAAGGACTACCGATCACGCCTCTTGCGCCAGCTTGCCATACGCGGCTGCCCGGATTGCTTGCGCCTTGAACTCGGTAGCGCCGTTGACGGTGATACGGTCGCCGTATCGCTCGACGGCCAGCTTCAAGGCTTCCAGCACACCGGCTCGGTCGGCTCCCGTCGAAACTTGCAGCCGGTCGCCATCATCGCGAACGGCGCTTTGCCCTGCGCGGTAAATGATGGTGTCCTTTTTGGTGATGCTGTCGATCACCAGCGCATGACGACCAGGCTTTGCGATGCTGATTGGCCGCACCAGTTCCACCGGGTCCTCGACCTTCTGCCCACGCTCAATTGCCCAGCGAAAGACCCGAAGCACGATTTCACGGACATGAACGGCGGTGGCCGGTGTGCCTCGCTCGACGATGGCATCAGTCAGCACCCGCAAGTCCTCGTGCTTAGCGCTTTCTCCTGTTGCCAGGCCAGGCCAGACACAAATCGGCATAGGGCAGTTCTTATGAACTGCGCCCCTGCCACACCACCCGGCATGCGGGTCCGCACCGGGCGGTTCGAGAAGTTGAGGTTAGGAGAGACGGGGTAATCCCAGGCTGTCGAAGTAGGCGATCGTCAACACCCTCTTGATGTCTCCGTCGCTATTGCGCCACCAACACCGCGAGTTGGCAGCGACGCGTTGAGCTACACGTGCCGATGCCCCCAAGGTGCGCAATTCACGGAACATGGTCGTGCCGCGTTTAACGTGGCTTGGGCCTTAAACGCCACCGCCCGCTTGACCTGCCCTTGGGACATCCAAAAGCTGTAGCCAAGGAACTTACGGTCGGTGAGCACGCTGGCGACGGCGCTTTTGGTCTCGTTGACCTTCAGTCGCAGTCGGGCATATAGCCGCCGCAATAATCCCATCACCCGTTCACCCGCCCGGCGACTGCGAACGTAAACGTTGCAGTCGTCAGCGTAGCGTACGAAGCAATGGCCTCGGCGCTCCAGCTCCTTGTCCACTTCATCGAGCAGTGCGTTGGCCAGCAGCGGCGAGAGCGGACCGCCTTGCGGCGTGCCCTCGTTCCGCTCCATGACCACGCCGCCATCCATGATGCCGCTGTTCA